>FCOH02000020.1 GCA_001544595.2 Caballeronia peredens
GTGCCGACGCCCGGCCCGACATCGACGATGACGCCCGCGCCTTCGTGCCCGAGAATCGCCGGGAAAATGCCTTCGGGGTCCGCGCCGGAGAGCGTGTAGTAATCGGTATGACAGATGCCCGTCGCCTTCACTTCGATCAGCACTTCGCCCGCGCGCGGGCCTTCGAGATCGACTTCTTCGATCGTCAGCGGTTTTCCGGCTTCCCAGGCGATGGCGGCTCGTGTTTTCATGTTCCCTCTTCACGCGGTTTTCGATTAGACGAATCATCGGCCACATCGGCCGGCGGCGGCCCGATGCGCGCCCGCGCTGGCGAAAATGCAGTGCATGTTGGCCGAAGGTCGGTGCGCACAGGCTTCATGCAGGCGCGCTAAGCTAGAACGATGCGCTCGCGTCGAGAGGACGTCATGAGTCGAATGGAAGGGTTTGCCCAAAGCCGATGGCTCGCGGATGCACGCGAGGAAATCGCCGCCGCGCTGCGAACGTCGGACGAAGCGTGGCTTCAGGACATGAGCATGCGCTGGGGATGCCGCCTCGCCATGCTCGTCGCCGATTTCGGCGTGCGCGTGATGTTGCGCGACGACGGCATTGTTATGAAGGTTGAGTTGCCCGTCGATGTCGCAGGTGCACCGTTCGATCCGTCGCTCGACTTCGACGATCACACGGCGGATTCGCTGACGCGTGCCGCCTGGATCAAGCTCGCGAAATTCGAAGACCTCGCGACCGCGGTGCTCGAAGCGAGCGCGCTGATCGCGGGCCACGCGAAGTGCGACGCCTGCCGCGACACGATAGCCGGCTGGCGGCAGATGCTCTACGCGGCGAACGAGTGGCCGAGAGACGAAGCGGATGCCTATGTCGGCCACGCGTGCCGCGAGATCCTGAAACGGTTCATGCACCTCGCATCGTGCGCGACGGACGGCCGCCAGTTCGAACTCGCGCGCGCGGGCGATTACGCAGAGACGTGGTTCGAGTTCGAGCATTTCTGCGCGAACGTCGAGGCGCAACCGGTGACCGAATGGGGTCGCAAATATCGGAATCAGGAAGCCGTTCCGGCGGAGACGGCGACACTTCGACCGGTTCAGCGCGCGTATGACATCGAGGCGGGAACGCGGTCCGTCATCTGATCAGGCGCAGACGGGAGATGCCGAGAAGTGAATTGAAACGAAGCGTCGGCTGATCAGAAACCGCGGCGCATGAGAAAGGTCATGCCCTTTTCGCGATCGTGATTCACGCCGAGTTGGGGATTAGCCTGAAAATGCCATTCGTCGCCTTCGCTTGCAAGGTCGTTTCGGGACTTTTCAGGATTCTGCAAGGAATAGGGAGAAAGCGCCTGCGGATATCGGCGATTTTCCGGCTCGAACCGCGGACCCAGTTCCGCTCCCGATAACGATGTCACCGCCGTCGATTTCCCGCCGGTGCCGTAGGAAAAGCGGGCGTGAACCGTGCGAACGGAACGAATGCCGGCGGTCGAGACGACTGCGGGATACGGGAAAAACACCATACCGGCCGCCGCGCGTTCCAGCGGAAGCAAACGCGCCTGCTCATTGGCTGAAGCAAAGCCACCGACGAGACAAATAACGCCGGCGATCCAGATTCTCGCGATATGACGTGTCATCGAATGCCTGCGAAACGCTGCAAATGATTTCCGGCACTACGCGTTCAGGATACTTCCTTTATTGAGATACGATTTATTTAATCGTCATTTTCGTGGTAAATCAGCCACTATTCCGGTGGCCGAACCGATTTCAATTCTTTCGATATCCTGAATCAGTCATATTGCGATGCAGCGATTTTTTTGAGAATCGCTGCATCGTCCGATACTCAGAAATCGCTTCTCACCGTCAACATCACATTACGCCGATCCCCGAAGACGCTATAAAACGTCCCCGGCGGACGCACGTAATACTCGCGATCGAAGATATTGTTCAACTGCAGCGATGCCTCGATATGCTTGTTGAACCGATACCCAATCTGCGCATTGAATATCGCGTACGCGCCCTGCTCCACGCCGCGCGAAATCCGCGTCTGCGCCAGCATGCCGCCGCCGATCGAAACGCCGCTCAGCATGCCCTGTGCAAAGCGGTAATTCGTCCACAGCTTGAAGAGATGCTTCGGGTCCGTGCCGTCGCTGAGATTCGGCGCGTCGTTGTCGTAGTGAACGTTCAGATACGTGTAGCCCGCGAACACATTCCAGTTCGGCAGCAATTGCCCCGCCACCTCCAATTCGACACCCTGATCGCGTGACTTGCCGCCTGGAATCGCGCCGGTCGGATGATCCGGATCGGTCACCGCGCGATTGTTGTCGTTGATGCGAAACGCCGCCACCGTCGCCGACAGGCGGTCGTTCAGGAAACTGCCCTTCAGCCCCGCCTCGTACTGTTCGCCGGTGCGCGGCGGCAGCCCGATTCCCGCGAACGTCACGGCCGTCTGCGCCGCCACGAACTTCGAATAGTTCGCATATGCCGTGAGCCACGGCACGATGTCGTACACCACGCCCGCAGACGGCAGGAAGCGGTGATTCAACTGCGCCTGCGTGCTCCAGTCGCTCGCGTCCGGAAGGAAGGTTTGTCCCTGTTGCTGGAAGAAATCGAGCCGCGCGCCGAGCACGAGCGACAGCGGCTTCGTCAGATGTACCCGCGCCTGCGTATAGAACCCGTATTGCTCGATGCGATTGTTCGCGCCGTACGTGAACGGCACATCGACGTGCGGTACCGCGTTGGGATCGAACAGGCTGAACGTGCCGTTCGCGAACGGGCCGTCGACGGCCGCGAATCCCGACTGCTGCGTATTCGTCAGCAGCGAATAGTTCATGCCGAACGTCAGCGTGTGCGTCTGCCCGAACAACTGCACCGGACCCGACACGTTGGTGTCCGCGCCGAACCAGTCATAGGTGCTGCGCTGCCGCTGATCGCCATAGAACGTGAGACCGTCGGCCGTCGCGCCCGGACCCGCATACGCATAGTCGCCCTTGGCCAATTCATGTCGATAGAACAGGTTCGTCTGCGACTTCCAGCCGTTCTCGAAGCGATGCACGAGATTCGCGTTGACCTCCTGAATCGATGTGTACGAGTAGTTCCAGCTCGGCGAAAAATTCTGCGAGTACGAACTCGGCACGCGGCCGATCAGCGCGGTCTGGTCGTCGTTCACCACGCCACTCGCGCCGTAGTCGAGACCGTTGATCGGATTGACCTGATAGCCCGCGGAGAGCGAGAGCGTCGTGCGCGGCGCGAAGTCGTAGTCGAGCGCGGCGTAAGCCATCGCTTCCTTCTCGCGCTTGCGGTCGATCGACTGCAGCGCATCGCTGCCGACGATCACCGCGCGGCCGCGCAACGTGCCTTCCTTGTTGAGCGGCCCGGTGACGTCGAGCACCTGGCGCACGCTGCCGAAAGAACCGATCTGCGTCTCGGTCGATACATGGAACTGGTCGAGCGGACGCTTGCGCACGAGATTCACCGTGCCGCCCGGCTCGCCCGTGCCGTCCATCACGCCGGACGGTCCGCGCAGCACCTCGACGCGGTCGTACATCGCGAGATCGAACTGCTGGAGATATTGCAGTCCACCGACGGTCGACACGCCGTCGAACTCGATGCCGAGCAGATTGCCGCGCGCCTTGAAGTACGCGGTGCCGTCGCCGTAATCGACCGCCTGCACGCCCGGCACGTAGCGCAGCGCGTCTTCGAGCGTCGACATGTTCTGGTCGTCCATGCGCTGGCGCGTCAGCACCGAGACGGAGTAAGGAATCTCCCGGATCGCCTGCGGCGTCTTGCCGGCGACGGTCGCGACCTTCGCGCGATACGAATCACTGCCCTCGGTGAGCGCGTCCGCCTGCGCGCTCACGACGACAGGCGGCAAGGCATTCCCCGACGACGACGCGTCCGCCTGCGCCCGCGCGAAGGCCGGCCACGCCGCGACGAGCGCAATGGCGAGCGGCGTCAGGGCCGACGTGAAATGCCCGACCCCCGCGAATGACGCGCGCCGGGCGCCGGGCTGGTCTTTGGTCTTGTTCATTGCGTTGAACCCACTGTTGTTAAAGGCTGAGCGGCATCCTTCCGGCACGTGGCGGATGTCCGTACTTTTTTGGGGAACGGTCTTTGTCTTGACGCGCTGCTGCGGCGCGCTCGGTCGCGGCATCGATCGACAGCCGCGTGTTGCTTCGATGAAAATCTCGCCCGACGCGCGGTTCAAGCCTGCTCGCTCGTATAATGAGAAGCATTCTTGATTAACTCGATGATTTCGCGCTGCGCCTTTTCAGGCAAGGAGAATAGCGGTTCACCTTCCTGAAAGGCCGACATCGGATAACGAATTTTGGACAACATGAGGCCATTTCCCGATATCGACCGAGCCGCGCTCCGGTGTCCGCGATGAAGGAATTCCTGCTCAGACGCTATCCGGCGACGCGCGATCCGCTGCCGCGGCAGGTCGTCGCGTCCGTGCTGCACTACCGGCACGGCGAGCGCGCGACGTGGCATCAGCATCAGCACGGACAACTCGTGTTCGCCGTGCGCGGTGTTCTGCGCGCGCTCACGCCCGCGCGCACATGGACGCTGCCGCAATCGCGCGCGCTGTGGCTGCCGTCGGATGTCGATCACGAACTGCACGCCGTCGGCGACACGGATTTGTGCAACGTCTATATCGAGCCCGGCGCGTTTCCGTGGCCATGGCGCGAACCGGCGGTCATCGGCGCGACGGCCCTCATGCGCGAACTCGCGATCACCTTGAGCGCGGAAGGCTGGGAATACGCGACGGGCAGCCGCGCGGCGTTATCGGCACCGCTGCTGCTCAAGGTGCTCGCCGACACACACGCGATGCAGGAGCCCGGCGTGCCGCTGCCGCGCGATGCACGGCTGCTGAAAATCTGCGAGCACATGATGAACGCGCCCGGGACGGAGCAATCGCTCGATTTCTGGGGCGAGCAATTCGGCGCGAGCGGCCGCACGCTGGCACGGCGTTTCAAGCTGGAGACGGGTTTGACGTTCGGTGCGTGGCGCCAGCAGATGCGCGTCTCGGAAGCGATGACGCGTCTCGCGCTCGGCCAATCGGTCGCGCGAGTGTCGGCGGATCTGGGCTACAGCACGGCGAGCGCGTTCATCGCAATGTTCCGGCAGGTGACCGGCGAGTCGCCGCAGCGCTATCTCGCGAGCAAATGAAGAGGCGTCATTCGGCGCTGCCGCCCAGCGCGACGCGCCGGAAAAACTGCGCGAGCACGTCTTGCGCGAACTGCGCCGGCACCGATTGCGGGTCCGACGAATAGAAGAACTGCACGCCGTCGCACAGCGCGATCAGGCCGAGCGCCATTTGTTCCGCGGGCATCGTGAGCGGCGTGCCCACGCGCTCCGAGAACGCCTTGATGTAATCAGTTGTCGTCTGCCGCAACTCGCGCATGAGTGCGTTGAAATTCGCGCGGAAGGCCGGGTCGCGGCTCGCATGCAGCTTGGCTTCGACCCACAGCAGAAAGCACGCGTTGTTCTGGTAGCACTCGCTGTAGTACTGCAGCACGCGCGCCTCGAGATCGGCGCGCGAAGCCTGGGCGTCTTCGAAGATGGTCGAGAGCCGCTGCATGATGGTGTCGTGATCGCGCTTGAGCACTTCGAGCAGCAACTCGGCCTTGCTGCCGAAATTCGAATAAAACGCGCCGCGCGTGTAGCCCGCGTCGGCGGCGACATCCTCGACGCTCGCCGCGCCGAATCCCTTCTTGATGAATATCGCCTGCGCAGCATCGAGCAGGCGCTGACGCGTCTGATCACGGCTCTGCTCGCGGGTGAGGCGTACGGGTTTCATGCCCGAAGTGTAGCATCGGCGAGCTTACAAATCCGGCTTTGCATTCAGATACAAGTGTGTATTAGAATTCATGTCGTATTTGCGTCCGGTTTGTCGAAACCCTTGTCAGACGAGGCTTTCAGGCTGATTAACGGCCCACTCCGTTTTGGCTCGTTCTCGAAAATGCTCGCCGGACCCGCTGTTTCCCTGCTTCGTTGACGAATGGCGCGACCCGGTTTTCGCGGCGCGCGCACACGCATGCCCTTGCGGGCGCCGAGGTTTCCGTGAAGCTCTTCCCAACACGCGCGCCGGCTGTCGTGCGCGCGGCTTTTCTCCCGATCATCTGCATTTCGCTCGCCGCCTGCCAGCGCCACGAAGCCGCCGCTCCCGCGCCGCGCCCGGTCGTCGCGGTCGAGGCGAAAACGGACGGCCAAGCGGATACGTCGACGTTGCCGGGCCAGATCCAGTCGCGCTATTCGACGCCGCTGTCCTTTCGCATCAACGGCAAGATTCTCGAGCGCCGCGTGCGGCTCGGCGACACTGTGAAGGCAGGACAGATCGTCGCGCGGCTCGACCCCACCGACGCCGAGAAGAACAGCGCCAGCGCCCGCGCGCAACTCGACGCCGCCGAGCATCAGCTCGTCTACGCGAAGCAGCAGCTCGACCGCGATCGCGCGCAGGCCGCCGAAAGTCTCATCGCGCCCGCGCAACTCGAACAGACGCAAAACGCCTACGCTGCCGCGCTCGCACAGCGCAATCAGGCGCAGCAGCAGGCGGGACTCGCCGGTGACCAGTTGCGCTACGCGACGCTCGCCGCCGATCACGCGGGCGTCATCACTGCCGAGCAGGCGGATACCGGGCAGAACGTGACGTCGGGGCAAGCCGTCTACACGCTCGCATGGAGCGGCGACATCGACGTGACCTGCGACGTGCCCGAGGCAGCGCTCGCCGCGTTCGCCGTCGGACACGAAGCCAGCGTGACGCTCGCGGCCCTCCCCGCGCAAACCTTCAAGGCGCGGGTGCGCGAACTCTCCCCCGCAGCGGACACGCAGAGCCGCACCTGGCGCGCGAAGCTCACGCTCGAAGCGCCGACGCCCGACGTGCGCCTCGGCATGACAGCAAACGTCGCGTTCGCCGCGGTGAACGGTGCGAACGGCGCAAAGGGCGCGTTCACGGTTCCGTCGACGGCGCTGTTCCACGACAACGGCCATCCCGCCGTGTGGATCGTGAAAAAGCCCGGCGATTCGCTCGAACTTCGGCGCGTGGAAGTCGCGCGTTACGGCGAGCGCACGGTGACGATCGCGAGCGGCATCGCGGCCGGCGAGCGCGTCGTGTGGCAGGGCGTGCATACGGTTTCGGCGGGCGAAAAAGTGCGCGTCGTGGCGCCGCTGCATCCCGAGGACTTCGCGTCATGAGCGACACTCGCGAAGACGACAACGCGCATCGCCACGAAGAAGGCCGCTTCAATCTCTCCGCGTGGGCATTGCGGCATCGCGCGCTCGTCGTGTTCCTCATTTCGATGGCGACGATCTTCGGCATCCTCGCGTATACGCGGCTCGCGCAATCGGAAGATCCGCCGTTCACGTTCCGTGTGATGGTGATCCGCACCTTCTGGCCGGGCGCGACCGCGCGTCAGGTGCAGGAGGAAGTGACCGATCGCATCGCGCGCAAACTGCAGGAAACGCCGTACACGGATTTCATGCGCAGCTACTCGCGCCCGGGCGAATCGCTGCTGTTCTTCCAGATGAAGGACTCCGCGCCCGCGAAGGACGTGCCCGAGGAGTGGTATCAGATCCGCAAGAAAGTGGGCGATATCGCCGCGACCCTGCCGCCGGGCGTGCAAGGCCCGTTCTTCAACGACGAGTTCGGCGACGTCTACACGAACATCTATGCGCTCGAAGGCGACGGCTTCTCGCCCGCGCAACTGCATGATTACGCCGATGCCCTGCGCACCGTGCTGCTGCGCGTGCCGGGCGTCGCGAAGGTCGATTACTTCGGCGATCAGGAAGAACGCGTCTATGTCGAGATTCCCAATACGACGCTGACGCGCCTGAACATCTCGCCGCAGCAGATCGCGCAGGCCATCGACGGACAGAACGCCGTCTCGCCCGCCGGCGTGCTCACTACGCCCAACGACCGCGTGTTCGTGCGCCCGAGCGGCCAGTTCAAAAGCATCGACGCACTCGCCGATACGCTCATTACCGTGAACGGGCGCTCGTTCCGTCTCGGCGATATCGCCACGATCAAACGCGGCTATATCGATCCGCCCGCCACGCAGATGCGCTCGGCGGACACGCCCGTGCTCGGCATCGGCATTTCGATGCAGCCGGGCGAAGATGTCGTGCGTCTCGGCAAGTCGCTCGACGAAGCCATGCTCAAGTTGCGCGCGCAACTGCCGGCGGGACTGAAGCTGACGGAAGTGTCCAGCATGCCGCACGCGGTCTCGCATTCCGTCGACGACTTTCTCGAAGCGGTGGCCGAAGCGGTCATCATCGTGCTGATCGTGAGTCTGGTGTCGCTCGGCGTGCGCACGGGCATGGTCGTCGTGATCTCGATTCCGATCGTGCTCGCCGTCACCGCGCTCTTCATGTACCTGTTCGATATCGGCCTGCACAAGGTGTCGCTCGGCACGCTGATTCTCGCGCTCGGCCTGCTCGTCGATGACGCGATCATCGCCGTCGAAATGATGGCCGTGAAGCTCGAACAAGGCTGGAGCCGCGCGCGCGCCGCCGCGTTCGCGTACACGAGCACCGCGTTCCCGATGCTCACCGGCACCCTCGTCACGGTCGCGGGCTTTCTGCCGATCGCGCTCGCCAAGTCGAGCACCGGCGAATACACGCGCTCGATCTTCGAAGTCTCGGCGATCGCGCTGATTGCTTCGTGGCTCGCGGCGGTCGTGCTGATCCCGTTGCTCGGCTACAAGCTGCTGCCCGAGCGCAAGAAGGAAGCGCATCTGCCCGACGACCACGAACACGACATCTACGACACGAAGTTCTACGGACGCCTGCGCCGCTGGGTCGGCTGGTGCGTGGAGCGACGCTTCGTCGTGCTGGTCATCACGGTCGTGCTGTTCGTCATCGCGATGGCGGGCTTCACGCTCGTGCCGCAGCAGTTCTTCCCGAGCTCGGACCGGCCCGAACTGCTGATCGACGTCAGATTGCAGGAAGGCGCCTCGTTCGACGCGACCTTGCGCGAAGCGAAGCGCCTCGAAACCGCGCTGAAAGGCCGGGCGGAAATCGATCATGTCGTGAGCTTCGTCGGCACCGGCGCGCCGCGCTTCTATCTGCCGCTCGATCAGCAATTGCCGACGCCGAACTTCGCGCAATTCGTCGTCACGGCGAAGTCGGTGGAAGCGCGCGAGGAACTCGCCCGCTGGCTCGACCCGATGCTGCGCGAGCGCTTTCCCGCCGTGCGCACGCGCCTGTCGCGACTGGAAAACGGTCCGCCGGTCGGCTTTCCGGTGCAGTTCCGCGTGAGCGGCGACGACATCGGCACGGTGCGCCATATCGCCGAACAGGTCGCGGCCGACATGCGCGCCGACGCACGCACGACCAACGTGCAGTTCGACTGGGACGAGCCTTCGGAACGATCGGTGCGCTTCGAGATCGATCAGCAGAAGGCGCGCGATGCGGGCGTCACGTCGCAGGACGTGTCGAGCTTTCTCGCGATGACGCTCACCGGCACCACCGTCACGCAATATCGCGAGCGCGACAAGCTCATCAGTGTCGACTTGCGCGCGCCGCGCGAGGAGCGTGTCGATCCGTCGCGCCTCGCCGCGCTCGCCATGCCGACGCCGCACGGCCCGGTGCCGCTGGGCGCGCTCGGGCGCGTCGTCGATACGCTCGAATACGGCGTGATCTGGGAACGCGACCGGCAGCCCACCATCACCGTGCAGTCCGACGTGAAAGGCAACGCGCAGGGCATCGACGTGACGCAGGCCATCGACAAGAAACTGGATGCGATTCGCCACGCGCTGCCGGTGGGCTATCGCATCGAAGTGGGCGGGCCGGTGGAGGAAAGCGGCAAGGGCCAGGCGTCGATCAACGCGCAGCTTCCGGTGATGGTGATCGTCGTGCTGACGCTGCTGATGATCCAGTTGCAGAGCTTCTCGCGCGTGATGATGGTCGTGCTCACGGCGCCGCTCGGGCTGATCGGCGTCGTGGTGACGCTGCTCGCGTTCGGCAAGCCGTTCGGCTTCGTCGCGATGCTCGGCGTGATCGCGATGTTCGGCATCATCATGCGCAACTCGGTGATTCTCGTCGATCAGATCGAGCAGGACATCGCTTCGGGACACAAGCGGTTCGACGCGATCATCGGGGCGACGGTGCGGCGCTTCCGGCCAATCACGCTGACGGCCGCCGCCGCCGTGCTCGCGCTGATCCCGCTTCTGCGCAGCAACTTCTTCGGCCCGATGGCAACCGCGCTGATGGGCGGCATCACGAGCGCGACTGTGCTCACTCTCTTCTACTTGCCCGCGCTTTACGCGGCGTGGTTTCGCGTGAAGCCGGACGAGCGCGAAGGAGCATCGTCATGAATCGCACCTATGCGTTGATCGCCGCATGCGCCGTGCTCGGCGCATGCGCGTTCGGCCCCGACGGCAAGCCGCCCGTCATGCCGCAGCCGGCGCATTACGGCGCGCAGCCGCAAGCCGAGACGAGCGTGACGGCCGAAGGCGCGGCGCAGCGTTTCGTCGCGGGCGCGAAGCCGGTGCCCGAATGGTGGAAGCTGTATCGCTCGGACGCGCTCGATGCGCTCGTCGACGAAGGCTTGCGCGCGAGTCCGAGTCTCGCCGCCGCGGACAAGAGCCTCGTCGCGGCGCGCGAACAATTGCGCGCGCAGGTGGGTTCGTCGCTGCTGCCGCAGATCGATGCAGGCGGGCAAGCGACCCGGCAGCGCGGCTTGGGCATTCCCGAGGCCGGTCCGCCGACCGTCGTCTACAACCTCTTCGTCGGCCAGATTCAGGCGCAATACACGTTCGATATTTTCGGCGCGGCGCGCTACGCGAATGCATCGCTCGCGGCGCAGGTCGATCAACAGGCGTTCCAGCTCGATGCCGCGCGGCGCGCGCTCGCGGCGAACATCGTGACGGGCGCGATCGGCGCGGCGGCATTGCATGCGCAGATCGACGTGACGGAGCGCCTCATCGCGCTCGCCGCCGACGACGCGCACGACGCCGAACGCCGCTACGCGCTCGGCTCGGCATCGCGCGCCGACATGCTCGATGCGCAACAGAATGCGGCGTCGCTCGCATCACAATTGCCGGGCTTGCGCGCGCAATGGCTCGCGACGCGCCACGCGCTCGCCGTGCTGCTCGGACGCACGCCGGATCGGGCGCCCGACGATCTCGATCTCGCGAGTCTCACGGTGCCGCCGAATGTGCCGGTCGTACTGCCGTCGGAACTGCTGCAGACGCGCCCCGACATCCAGGCCGCCGACGCCGCATTGAAAGCCGCCGCCGCGCAGGTCGGCGTTGCGACGGCGCAGTTGTTCCCGAGTTTGTCGATATCCGCATCGATGGGCAAAGGCGGCTTCAGCTGGCCGACGGCGCTCTCCGGCGCGGGCGCGTTATGGAGCGTGGGCGCATCGCTGTCGCAGCCGATCTTTCACGGCGGCGCGCTGCTCGCGCAACGGCGCGCGGCCATCGCCACTTACGATGCCGCCGTCGAGCAATACAAGCAGACGGTGCTCGCGGCATTCCAGAACGTCGCGAATACGCTGGCTTCGCTCGAAACCGACAGCGAAGCGCTCGCCTTCGCCGATACCGCGAGCAGCAAGGCGCGCGATGCATCGGCCGATGCGGCTGCGCGCGTGCGTCTCGGCGCGATCCCGCCGCGCGCCGCGCGTGGCAGCGAACAGCAGTACCTCAACGCACGCCTCTCGACCATCCGCGCGAGCAGCGCGCGCATGAGCGACACGGCCGCGCTGTTCCAGGCGATGGGCTCGCCGCTCGCGGCGGACGCAAGCCTTTCGCAGGCGGACAGCGCTCAGCGCTGATCACACCGTGGCGAAGACCAAAGCGGCATTGCGTCGAGCGCTGGTCATAGTCATGACGTTGCGCCAAACGCGATCCTGACATTGCCCCTTTCCCATGTCGAAGCCATTCCCGACCTTCCGGGTTGAGCTGCTTGATGAAATCTGCATGACGCGCATTCATGCGGACCGCGCGGGCGAGCGCAGCAGCGTCCACAGCAGGTAAGGTCCGCCGATCAGCGCGGCCATCAGGCCCGCCGCCAGCTCGTTCGGAAACAGTACGAGACGTCCGAGCCAGTCCGCGAGCACCATCAGCAATGCGCCGATCGCGGCGGATGCGAGCAATTGCTCGCGTGCGCGGCCGAGTCCCAGCGCGCGCGCGAGATGCGGCGCCATCAGGCCGACGAACGACAGCGGGCCGATGAGCAGCGTCGAGGTCGCGGTCAGCAGCGACGCCAGCAGCAGCACGATCAGCCGCGCATACCCGACGCGCATGCCGAGCGAGCGGCTCGTGCCGTCGCCGAGCGACAGCAATTCCAGCGAGCGCGCGAACATCGGCGCAAAGACGAGCCCGAACAAGGCGACGCCGGCCGCGATCGCGGAGGTGAGCGGCTGCACGTAATACGTCGAACCGACGACGAGATTCAGCACCAGCGCCGCGCGCGGGCTGCCCGACGCCGTGACCGTGCCGCTGACCGCCTGAAACAGCGCGCCGATCGCGACGCCGATCAGCAACAAGCGCTCGGGCGCGTACATCGCGCGCCGCCCGAACCACAGCAGCAGCGCGAGCGTCGCAATCGAGCCCGCCAGACAGGCCGCGAAGAGTTGCAACGGGCCGGGCGCATCGAAGGCGAACACCGCCGCGACGAGCCCGAGCGCGCCGCCCGCGCTCACGCCGATCAGATCGGGGCTCGCGACCGGATTGCCCGTCATGCGCTGGATCAGCGTGCCGGCGAGGCCGAGCATGATGCCGGCGGCCAGCGCGGCGGCGAGATGCGGCACATGCCAGAAGGCGAGCGCTTCGATCTGCGCGAAGCTCGCGATGCGCCATCCGTTCAGCCCGCGGCCGAGCGTGAGCGATGCGAGCGACGCAAGCGCCGTCGCGAACGCGAGCCATGCGATCGAGCGCCACGGCCGCGCGCGGCGAAACGTGACGCTCGCGCCTTCTTCCTGTCCGCGCAGGTCCGGACGCGACTTCAGATGACGCAGCAGCCAGATCAGCATCGGCGCGCCGAACAGCGAGGTCACCGCGCCCGTCGGAATCAGTTGCGCGCCGAATAGGCCGGTCGCCGCGATGGCTTGCACGGCGGCATCGGTGAGCCACAGCAGCAGCGCGCCGAATACCGGCGCCCACACGAGCCGCTCGCCGAAACGACGCGCGCCCGCGAGCCGCGCGAGCGTCGGCGCCGCGAGTCCGATGAAACCGATCACGCCGACCGCGCTCACCACGCACGCCGTCAACGCGACCGCGATGCCGAGCGCGGCGAAACGCGTGCGCGTGAGCGAGACGCCCAGTCCGCGCGCGGTGCCGTCGCCCGCTTCGAAGAGCGCGAGCGGCCGGCGCAACACGAACACGCCGGCACCCGCGACACACAGGCGCGCGAACAGCGCGATGCAGGCGTGCCAGCCCTGGCCGTCGAGTGCGCCGCCGCCCCAGATCATCAAGCCGACCAGCAAGCGGAAGTTCGAAATGGCGAGCGCGAGACTCAATGACGCGCAGTAGAGACTCACGATCATGCCCGCGAGAATCACCGCAAGCGATGCAAGCCGCTGCCGCCACGCGAGCGCGAACACGAGCAGCATCGCGAGCGCGCCGCCCGCGAGCGCGATCAGTTCGCGCCCGGACGCGAGCCACGCGGGCGCCCAGATCGTCGCGACGGCGAGCGCCAGATAGGCGCCGGGGAAGATGCCGAGCGTCATCGGCTCGGCGAGCGGATTGCGCAGCACCTGCTGGGCGACGGTGCCGGCGAGCGCGAGCGCGGCGCCGCACACGAGCGTCATCGCGAGACGCGGCAAGGCGCTTTCGTGCACGACGAACTGATGCAGATTGCCGGGCGCGGGTGCGACGAGCGCGCCCCACAGACTCGCGCCCGCGAGTTGCGCGTGCAGCGCGTAGGCGGTCAATGCGAGCGCCAGCGCCGCGCCGCCGAGCGACAGGACCCACAGCAAGCCGCCTGCGCGCACGGCAGACGATCGCGCGCGGGGCGCCCCGGAATTGCACATGGAATCAGACGACATGACTGGACGACATCGAAGGAAGCGCGGCGGCGACGGCGCGCGCGAAGCGCTGGACCGAGACGAGCGCGCCCGTCGCGGAGATCATGGGCAGCGTGGCGCTGCGGCCGGACTGAGCGAACGGCAACTGCCGCCAGAGCGGATTGCGCAGCAACGCGTCCGGACCACGGCGCCCGATCCACAACAGGTTTGCATCGGCCAGTTGCGCGAGCCGTTCCATCTCGACGATGCTCGCATCGCCCTTGATGAAGCCGTCGCGCGTGGCGGCGTTGGAGAGGCCGAGCGCGCGCAGGAGTTCGTCGAACATGCTGCCTGCGCCGTATAGACGCAGATGGCGGTCGTCGACCGGTTCCGCGACGAGCAGCGGCGCGTGCGTACCCGCGAGCGACGCGCGCGCGGCATCGACGACGTCATCGGTCTGCCGCAACAACGCCTGCGCCTGGACCGTGCGTCCGATGCGCGCGCCGAGCGTCAGCGCTTCGCCGCGCATTGCGCGATACGGCCGGGCATCGTTCATGTAGGCGCCGAGCGTGAGCGTCGGGGCGATACGCTCGAACGACGCGCGTACGCTCGCATGCGCCGGCGTGATCACCATGAGGTCCGGCCGCAGTTCGTAGAGCAGGTCGTAGTTCGGCTGAAACAGCAAACCCACATCGACGATGCCCGGCGGTAACGGCGGCTCCACGATGCCGCTCGTGTACCACGCGGGCGCGGGCAAGCCGACCGGCGCGAGCCCGAGCGACAGCAGCATTTCGGCGAGATCCCAACTGAGCACGATCACGCGCGGCGAGCGCAACGGCGACGCACTCGCCGCGCGCCAGTACGCGGCGGCCAGCGCGCCCAGAAATCCACGGCGCTTCATAGCGGCACCCCCACCGCGCGGCCGCTCGACGGATCGCGCAGCACGTTCATCGGCACGCCGTAGATCGCTTCGAGATTCGGCCCGGTCATGATTTCGCCGGGCGCGCCTTGCATCAGGATGCGCCCGTGCCGCAGCGCGACGATGCGGTCGCAGAAGCGCGCGGCCATGTTGATGTCGTGCAACACGATCACCGCCGCGATGCGCCGCTGCGTGCACAGGCTGCGCACGAGTTCGAGCACTTCGACCTGATGCGCGATGTCGAGCGCGGAGGTCGGCTCGTCGAGCAGCAGACAGCGGCTGTCCTGCGCGATCAGCATCGCGAGCCACACGCGCTGGCGCTCGCCGCCCGACAGGCTGTCGACCATGCGGTCCGCGTATTGCGCGACATCGGTCATCCGCATGGCTTCTTCGACGTGGGCGCGGTCGTCGTCGCCGAACACGCCGAGACTGCCGTGCCACGGATAGCGGCCGAGCGCGACGAGTTCGCGCACGAGCATGCCGTCGGTCGACGGCGTGTTCTGCGGAAGATGCGCGACATGGCGCGCGAACTCGCGCGGCTTCCACGCGGCGATCGGTCTGCCGTGAAAGCGGATCGCGCCCGCATAGTGCGCGTGATGGCGCGCGAGCAGGCGCATCAGCGTCGTCTTGCCCGAGCCGTTGTGACCGATGAGCCCGGTCACGCGCTCGGGTTCTATCGCCAGGTCGATGTCGTCGAGCAGGGTCGCCGTGCCCGCTTCGAAGCGGACCCGATGCAGTTCGAAAAGCGGCGATGATGTCGTCATGCGAGGCGGCCTTCTTCGGCGATGCGGCCGAAATCGAGCTTGATGGTGCGGTCGGCGAGATGGAAGTAGCGGTCGTCGTGCGTGATGACGACCACCGTCTTGCCCTTCGCCTTCAGTTCCGGCAGCAGCCTCCGGTAGAACACGTCCTTGAAGAGCGGATCCTGATCGGCAGCCCATTCGTCGAAGAGATAGAACGGCCGGTCCTCGAGATACGCGACAAGCAACGCGAGCCGCTTGCGCTGGCCTTGCGAAAGATCGAGCGTCGAGAACGCGCCGTTCTCGATGCGCACCTTGTGCGCGAGCTGCAACTCGTCGAGCAAGGCGCGCGCGGTGGCGTCGATATCGTGGACGCGCATGCCGAGCAGCGCGTCGAAGAGATAGAAATCGCTGAACACGACCGAGAAAAGCTGGCGGTAGGCATCGCGCTTCGCCTCCGTCACTTCGCCGCCGTCGAGCAGAATGCGTCCGTTCTCCGGCGCATAGAGACCCACGATCATCTTCGCGAGCGTCGTCTTGCCGCTGCCGTTGCCGCCTATCAGATAGACGAGTTCGCCCGGCTCGAACGTGACGCTTACCGGTCCGAGCGTGAAGACGTCGTTTTCCTTTTCGCGGAAATACCGATGCGTGACGCCTTCGAGCACGATGCGCTCAAACGACGCGGCAGCGCTCGCGGGCACGGTTTCCTCGACCGGCAGTTCCGCGTTCACCTGCTCGACGCGCTCCAGCGCGATGCGCGCCGTGCTCAGGTGCGGAATCGCGGAGAGCACGCCTTCTATCGGCATAATCATGTAGAGGAAGATCATCGCGTAGCCGGACATGACGTGCGAAGTCACGGGCACGTAGCGCGTCAGCACGAACAGCACGCAGCCGATGAACGCGAAGAAGATGAAGCTGCCCCAGCTCGCCGCCGCGGCATAGAGCACATAGCCGCGCGTACGCTGCACCCGCACCGCTTCGACATTTTTCGCGAGGAGGCCGTCGACGAAATCGCGCATGCGCGCACGATGCAGCTTCAGTTCCTTGGCGCCGTCGAAGAGCGCGCGAAAGTGATGCACGAGGGCATCCTCGCGCTGGCGCGAACGGCGCAGGTGATACAGCCCGCGCGTGTTCGCCGCATGAAATCCCGCCGCGCCGATCAGCACCGTCACGGCCGCGAACACGAGCACTTGCCACGACAGATAGCCGAGATAGACGAGACAGCCGGCGATCACCGCGCCGTTCATCATGAGTCCCGGCAAGCCGATGAACAGCACGACGATCGAATCGAGATCCTGCGTCAGCACGTTGAGCGCGCGGGCCGAACCCTGCCGTTCGACATGCGCGTACGGCGCACCCGAAATGCGCGCGATGGTGCGCATGCGCAGGTTCGCCTTCGCGTCCTGCCCGAGACTCATGAAGAGCGTCTGCGACGCCGTGCGCGTGATGAGCACGAGCACGCTGATCGCGAGAAAGCGCATCCCGAGATGCACGAGCCCCTCGCGCGACGCGATGAGCGCCTGATTGATGAGCGCGACCAGCGCCGCGCTGCCGAAGCCGCTCGCGAGACTCATCGCGCCCGCGATCAGCAGCCGCGTGCGCGAACCTTGGACCAGATACCAGAGCGTACGCATCGGCCCGCTTACCACTGATACCGGGCCGTACCGATCACGGAGCGGTCCGAGCCGTAATAGCACTGCGTACTGCTGTTGCAATACGCGATGTACTGGCGATTGAACAGGTTGCTCGCGTTGATCGCAAAGCGCCAGTTGCGCACGTCGTAGTGCACGACCGCATCGACGAGGACATGGCTCGGCACCTGGAACGTGTTCGCCCTGTCGCCCGCCGATACGCCCACGTAGCGCACGCCGCCGCCGAAGCCGAGCCCGCGCAGATCGCCGCGCTGCAGCGTGTAGTCGAGCCACATCGACGCCATGTTGATCGGCGCGCCGTTGGCCGGCCGGTTGCCGAGCGAAGGATCGTCGGGCGACGCCGCGATCACCGTCTGATTCAGATACGCATACGACGCGATCATCGAAAGCCCGTCGGTGAGACTCATGCGCGCTTCCGCCTCGAAGCCGCGCGAGCGGATCTCGCCGGTCTGCGTCGTGAAGCCCGGATGCGCGTCGTCGAGGGTCGTGACGTTCTGCTGCCGCAAGTCGAATGCCGCGAGCGTGAACAGCGCGTTATAGCCCTTCGGCTGATACTTCACGCCGACCTCGTATTGCTTGCCGCGCGTCGGCTGGAACGGCGCGCCGTCGAACGTGTTGCCCGCCTGCGGCTGGAACGAGCGCGCGAAGCTCGCATACGGCGCGATGCCCGTCGCGAATTCATACGAGAGACCGGCGCGCCACGTGAACGCGTGCTGCTGACTGCGGGTCTGCGTGCCGTTCGTGGTGTCCTCGTTGCGCGCCCAGTCCTGACGACCGCCGAGCGTCAGCGTCCAGCCGCCGTAGCGGATCTGGTCCTGCGCATAGAGGCCCAGTTGCGTCTGGCCGATATATTCCTTCGTCGTGTCCGCGACGTAAGGCACGGCGCTGTAGTCGGGCGCGAAGATGTCGATGGTGCCGAGCCCGAAGCCGCGGCTGATGCGGTTCGTCACGCGCTGCACGTCGAAACCGAAGAGCACGGTATGGTTCACCGCGCCCGTGTCGAATTTCGCTTCGGCCTGCGTGTCGAGCGTGTAGTTGGCGAGATGCTCGTCGTTGTTGTTGGTGAAGAGGCCCGCCGTGCGCTGGTCGGCCGCGAGCGCACCGAAGATCGAGTTCTGGTAGTACTGCAAGTCCTGATGCAGATAGCGCGCGCTCTGCCGGATCTTCCACGTCTCGTTGAACGCATGCTCGAACAGATAGCCGATCGAAAACTGCTGACGCTTCAGGCGGTCCGTATCGGGATTGCCGAGATAGTCGTGCGACGAAATGTGCCCGTTGATGTTCGGCAGAATCGTCCCCGCTGCCGGCACCGGATTGAACAGACCGCCTTGCGGATCGTACTGATAGCTGCCGAGCAGCGTGAGCGTCGTGTCGCGGTCCGGGCGAAACGTGACCGACGGCGCAATCGCGAGGCGCTGCTCCTTCACGTGATCGGTCTGCGAGTCGGCGTCGCGCGCGAGGCCCGTCACGCGATAGAGAATCGTGCCGTTCTTGTCGACGGGACCGCTCAGATCGAACATGCCCTGATAGCGGTTGTCGCTGCCGATCTGCATCTGCACTTCGTGGAACGGATACTCGGTCGGCAGCTTGCTCGTCATCAGGATCGCGCCGCCGGGACTGCCCTGCCCGTACAGCACCGAAACCGGCCCGCGCACCACGTCGATGCGATCCAGAAAATACGGATCGATGCGCGGCGTCGCGTACCACGTCGTGCGCATCAGACGCATGCCGTCGAGATAGGCATCGTCGAGCTGGAAGCCGCGCACCGTGATCTGATCGAAGCGCAGGTCGTTGTCCTGCGTCGTCACGCCGGGCACGTAGCGGATCGCGGCATCGACGGTCTGGGCCGCCTGCGCATCCATCTGCTCGCGCGTGACGACCGAAACCGATTGCGGTATCCGGGTGATCGGCGTGTCGGTCTTCACGCCGGAGACGCTGCGCTTCGCGACATAGCCCTGCGTCCCGGAATCGCCGTCGCGCGTCGCCGTCACGACCACCGGCGCGAGCGCATTCGTCGTCGCGCTGCTCGTCGCGTCGTCCGCCGTCTGGGCGTGCACGCCGGATGCGGCCGCGAGCCACGCCGTCATCATCGCCTGATGCGTCCGCATCTTCCGATTCCTTCCCCGATCACGCATCCCCTCTATCCTTTTTCAGTCCCGCGAGTATGGTCGAAAATTCTCCTGAATGAGAATCGTTCCTATATAAAATGGAAGCCGAGAAAGGATAGCGACTGTGGGAACGCGCTGTCTTGCCATCAAATACGGCGAAACGGACAACTTTTGGCAGTTGCGGCGAGCGAGGCGGCAAACATGGATCCGATTTGGAGAGCGCAGTTCGGCGTCGAGTACAGGCGGCAGCCGCGGCCCGTGATGGCGCGCGGCTCGACCTATGCGAGCGGGCAGCGCGAGATCTGGCATTCGCACGAACAGGCGCAGCTTTTTTATCCGATGAACGGCGCCGCGCGCGTGCTGACGCCCACGGGCAGCTGGATGCTCCCGCCGATGCGCGCGATCTGGCTGCCGCCGGGCGTCGATCACGAGCTGCACGCGATCGGCGATCTGACCGCGTACAGCGTCTATCTGGAACCCGACGCCGCGCCCTGGCTATGGCCGTCGTGCCGCGTGATCCTGATCCGGTCGCTGATGCACGAGCTCATCATGGAACTCGCCGAGCAGCCGCACGACTATGCCGACGACAGCATCGGCGCGCATGTCGCGGGACTGCTGCTCGCGCTGTTGCGCGGCGCGGAATCGACCACTCAGGGCGGCCTGCCGCTGCCGGGCGACCGCCGCCTGCGGGCGATCTGCAGCCGCCTGCTCGCCGAACCCGACAACGACGATACGCTCGACGCCTGGAGCGAAACGGTGGGCGCGAGCGCGCGCACGCTGGCGCGCCTGTTCCGGCAGGAGACGGGACTCACGTTCGGGCAATGGCGCCAGCAGTTGCGTCTGGTCGAAGCCATGGCGCGGCTCGCGCTCGGCGATTCGGTCGCGCGCGTGGCGGATCAGCTCGGCTATCAGAGCAGCAGCAGTTTCATCGCGATGTTCAGGCGCTCGATCGGCGAGACGCCGCAGCGCCTGCTCAGGCGCAGTTGAGGACGCCGCGATTTCGGATCCGCGCGGATTTGCTTCATCCGGCGCGTCCGGGCCTACACTTGTCGCACGCCATTCGTCCTCGAAACCATGTCGCCTCGCAAAGACTCGCCCGCGCCCGAAGCGCCCGGAGCCTCCGACGCCCTGCAAGATCCCGCTCTTCTGCGCCGCTTGCTGCGCGCCAGGGACCGCATGGACGCCGCATCGCACGAAGCGTGGCCGGTCAGCCGTCTCGCCGCCATCAGCGGCGTCTCCGAAGCGCATTTCGCGCGTTCGTTCAAGCGCGCCTTCGGCATCCCGCCGCATCGCTATCTGCTGACCCGGCGGATCGAACAGGCGACAACGCTATTGCGCGACACCACGCTCAGCATCACCGACATCGCCTTCGCGACCGGCTGGGAGAGTCTCGGCACGTTCGGCCGCATCTTCCGCGACATCACCGGCCGCAGCCCCGGCGCCATGCGTTCCGAGGCACGCGCCGACAGCGCGCAGCTCGATCGCGTGCCCGCCTGCGTGCTCAAGGCCGCGCAGCGTCCCGATCTGACGATCGCAGTTTTGGAGAAGCGCCGCCGCGTGAAGAAAGCTAAAGTCCGGCCATCAACCACGGAGGCGACATGAACGACGGTATCAGCGTAGTGGGCTTGTATGTCGACGATCAGGACGCGGCGCTCGCGTTCTACGTCGATAAACTCGGATTTCGCGTCCACACGGACGTGCGTAACGGAACGTATCGATGGCTCACGGTCCAGCATCCGGACCAGCCTTCGTTCCAGCTCGGCCTGTTCGCACCCGGCGCGCCGATCCACGACGACGCCACCGCGCAAACCCTGCGCGCGATGGTCGCCAAGGGCGCGATGCCGCCGCTCGTGCTCGCAGTGAGCGACTGCCGTGCCGCCTTCGAGCGGCTCGCGGCGAAGGGCGTCGAGTTCACGCAGGAGCCGGTCGAGCGCTTCGGCAGCGTCGATGCCGGCTTTCGCGATCCCGCGGGCAACGGCTGGAAGATGATCCAGGCGCCGCGCCGCGAAAAATAGCCGCGCTCAGTCTCAGTTCTTGTCCGCGACGACCTGATCGAACGTGCCGCCATCGGCGAAATGCGTTTGCTGCGCTTTCTGGAAGCTGCCGAACATCTGTTCGACCGTGAATGTCTTGAGCGGCCTGAACTCGCTCGCGTGCTTCGCGAGCACGGCGGCATCGCGCGGACGCAGATGATGTTGCGCGATGATCTCCTGCGCGGCCGGCGTGTACAGGAAGTCGAGATAGGCCTGAGCCTGCTTGCGCGTGCCGCGCTTGTCCACGACCTTGTCGACGATCGACACCGGCGGCTCGGCGAGCAGGCTCACCGACGGATACACCGCTTCGAAATCCTTCGCGCCCGGCCCCGCGCTCATCAGCCCGACTTCGTTCTCGAAGGTGACGAGCACATCGCCGATGCCGCGCTGCGTGAACGTGGTGGTCGCGCCCCGGCCGCCGGCGTCGAGCACCGGCACGTTCTTGAAGATGGCCTTCTCGAAGTCCTGCGCCTGCGCATCGGTCGCGCCCTGCTGTTTCTTGTAGCCCCACGCGGCGAGATACGCGTAGCGGCCGTTACCCGATGTCTTCGGATTGGCGATCACTACCTGCACGCCTTGCCGCGCGAGATCGCTCCAGTCCATGATTTTCTTCGGATTGCCCTTGTGGACGAGGAACACCATCGTCGTGGTGTAGGGCGCGCTCGAATCGGGCAGGCGCGAGCGCCAGTTCGCGGGCACGAGCTGGCCGCGCTCCGCGAGCAGATCGATGTCGTTGGGCTGGTTCATCGTCACGACGTCGGCCTGCAGACCTTGAGTCACCGAGAGTGCCTGCGCACTCGACGCGCCATGCGACTGCCGCACGGAAACCGTTTCGCCGGTTTTCTTCGCGTAGTCCGCGACGAACGCCGAATCGATGTCCTTGTACAACTCGCGCGTCACGTCGTACGACACGTTGAGCAGCGTCGTATCCGCATGCGCGCCGCCCGCCATGCTCGCCATCGCGAACGCAACTCCGATCAGAAGCTTTTTATGTACCGCCATTTTTTCTCCAGTGACAGGGAAAACACCACACAACGAACAAAGGCCGCTCGAAAGCGGCCATTCATGCTTTTACGTCCTTCGCGAAGAAGGCATCAACCGTAGGCGCGATTCTCCTCTTCTTCGTATTCCGGCGATACACGCCGCGCAAGCGTCTCGACGAAGTGCCGCGCGAGCGGCCACGGACCGAATCCCGCCGCCGTGTTGATATGTCCCGCGTCGCCGAGATTCACGAACGCGCTGTTCCAGCGCTGCGCGAGCGTGCGTGCTTCGTCGAGCGGCATCCACGGATCGGTCTCGCTGCCGACGACGAGCGACAGCGTATCGAGCCGGCGCGCGCTGAACGAGCCCGCGAAGCGGAACTTCGCGGGGCTCGCCGGCGCGACGAACAACACGCCCTTCACGCGCGAAATCAGCAAACTCAGCGAACTCGCCGAGCCGCCTTTCGCGTGCGTGAGCGCATGCGCCGTCGCGAGACATCCGAAGCTGTGCGCGGCCAGCACGACGGGGCCTTCTATGTTCGCGAGCGCATCGTGCACGGCCTCGCTCCATGTATCGAGATGCGGCATGTCCCAGTCGCGCTGCTCGACGCGCCGCGCGGTGGGCATTTCGCCTTCGAGCCAGCTCTGCCAGTGCGCCTCCTCGCTGCCGTGCAGGCCGGGCACGGTGACGAGCGTGACGGACGACAACGACGACACTGCTTCCCGTACATGCCCCGCGCTGCGCTCGCTCATGATGGTCTCTCGCCGCGACGTGAATCGACGCAAATTGATCAGCCTTCATTCTCGACGAGCGCCGCACGGCGGCTAACCAATATTTCGTCATTTCTTTATGGGAATGCGGCCGGCCCGCGCCGCTATAATCGCTGCACGCAGCAACCGGACAACCGGACGTCCATTCTTCCTCCATGCCTACCCGTCGCCCCGCTCTGCCGCCCGTCTCGCCCGATTCGCACATTCCGCTCTATGCGCAGATCAAGGACACGTTGCGCGCCGACATTCTCGACGGCCGCTATGCGCCGCACAGCCGCATGCCGTCGGAGAGCGAACTGCAGGCCATGTTCGAAGTCAGCCGCATCACGATCCGCCAGGCGCTCGGCGATCTGCAGAAGGAAGGGCTTATCTTCAAGGTGCACGGCAAGGGATCGTTCGTCTCGCAACCGAAGGCGTTTCAGAACGTGACGTCGCTGCAAGGCTTCGCCGAAGCGATGTCGGAAACCGGCCACGAGATCGTGAATCGCGTGGCGCAGTTCCGCTTCGCGCCCGCATCCGCGGACGTCGCCGCACGGCTCGGCGTAGCCGTCGGCAGCCCGGTCGCCGAGATTCATCGCGTGCGGCTGCTCAATCGATCGCCCGTTTCATACGAAGTCACCTTTCTTTCCGAAGCGCTCGGACGGCAACTCAAACGAGCCGAACTGGCCACGCGCGACATCTTCCTGATCCTCGAAAACGACTGCGCCGTGCCGCTCGGCCACGCGGACCTGGCCATCGACGCCATCGCGGCCACGCCCGCCATCGCGGAGGCGCTCGACGTCAAGAAAGGCGCGCCGCTGTTGCGCATCGAGCGGCTCACGCACGATGCGCACGGCCAGCCGGTCGACTTCGAATACCTCTATTTTCGCGGCGACACGTTTCAGTATCGCTTGCGCATCGATCGCGAACGGCCGTCCGCGAACGGCGCACGCGAGCCGGCCCGCGTTATTCGCAGCACGCACAAGCAAAGCAAAAACAATTGATTCCATCGGGTTTCGCCCGCCTCTAGAATCTGGTCCTGACTTGTCATAACAAGTGACGTCTCCACCAGATCATGCAAACCCACGAACTCGAATACGACATCGTTGTCGTCGGCGGCGGCACGGCCGGTCCGATGGCCGCCATCAAGGCGAAGCAGCGTGACCCGAACCTGCGCGTGCTGCTCATCGACAAGGCGCACGTGAAGCGCAGCGGCGCCATTTCGATGGGCATGGACGGGCTGAACAACGCGATCATTCCCGGCCACGCGACGCCCGAGCAATACACGAAGGAAATCACCGTGGCCAACGACGGCATCGTCAATCAGGCCACGATCTACGCGTACGCGCGGCACAGCTTCAAGACCATCGAAGAACTCGACCGCTGGGGCGTGAAGTTCGAGAAGGACCACACGGGCGACTACGCGGTGCGCAAGGTGCATCACATGGGCGCGTATGTGCTGCCGATGCCCGAAGGCCACGACGTCAAGAAGGTGCTTTATCGGCAGTTGAAGCGTGCGCGCGTCGAGATCACGAATCGCGTCGTCGCAACGAGGCTCTTGACGGGCGCGCAGGGCGAGATCGCGGGCGTGATGGGCTTCGACTGCCGCAGCGCCGACTTTTACGTGATCCGCGCGAAGGCGGTGATTCTCTGCTGCGGCGCGGCCGGACGGCTCGGCCTGCCCGCGTCGGGCTATCTGATGGGCACTTACGAGAATCCGACCAACGCAGGCGACGGTTACGCGATGGCGTATCACGCGGGCGCGGAGTTGGCCAATCTCGAATGCTTCCAGATCAATCCGCTCATCAAGGACTACAACGGCCCGGCCTGTGCATACGTGACGGGCCCGCTCGGCGGCTACACGGCCAACGGAAAGGGCGAACGCTTCATCGAATGTGATTACTGGAGCGGGCAGATGATGTGGGAGTTCTATCAGGAACTCCAGAGCGGCAACGGCCCGGTGTTCCTCAAGCTCGATCACCTCGCCGAAGAAACGATCCAGACCATCGAAACGATCCTGCATACGAACGAGCGTCCGAGCCGCGGACGCTTTCATGCGCGACGCGGCAACGACTACCGCACGCGCATGATCGAGATGCATATCTCGGAGATCGGTCTGTGCAGCGGTCACAGCGCATCGGGCGTATGGGTGGACGAGCACGCGCGCACTTCCGTGCAGGGCCTGTACGCCGCGGGCGACATGGCCGCCGTGCCGCACAACTACATGCTGGGCGCGTTCACTTACGGATGGTTCGCCGGTGAAGACGCGGCCTCGCACGTCGCGGGCCGCGCGCTGCCAGCGCTCGATGCGTCGCAAGTCGAGAAGGAACGCGAACGTGTGCTCGCACCGCTTACGCGCGAACACGGCCTGCCGCCCGCGCAGGTGGAGTACAAGCTGCGCCGCTTCGTGAACGAGTATCTCCAGCCGCCAAAGGTTACGCGGCGCATGGAGATCGGTCTGCAACGCTTCGCCGAAATACGCGAGGACGTCGCGCAACTCGCCGCCGCCGATCCGCACGAACTGATGCGCGCCGCGGAAGTCGCCGCGATTCTCGATTGCGCCGAGATGGCCGCGCGCGCCTCGCTGTATCGCACGGAAAGCCGCTGGGGTCTTTATCACCATCGCGTCGATTATCCCGAGCGCAACGACGACGAATGGTTCTGTCACGCGCATCTGAAGAAGGATGCGTCGGGACGCATGACGTCGTTCAAGAAGTCCGTGGAGCCGTATGTGGTTCCTGTCGACGAGTCCGAGCGCGGCGCCTATTCGCGCCTGCGTGTGGCTCGCACGTCGCAGCCGGTCGCTGCATAGGAGAAAGAACATGGCCCTGGTACCCCGCGAAGCGCGTCAGCGCTCAAGCCTTCCCGTGATGATCGATGAAGACAAGTGCATTGCCGACAAGGGCTGCACGGTCTGCATCGACGTGTGCCCGATGGACCTGCTCGCCATCGATCCCGACACCGGCAAGGCCTTCATGAAATTCGACGAATGCTGGTACTGCATGCCCTGCGAGCGCGACTGTCCGACTAATGCCGTGCACGTCGACATTCCTTATCTTCTTCGCTGACGAGGACACACGCATCATGAAACACACGCTATTGCTGGCTCTGACGGCCGCGCTCTTCGCGAGCGCCGCGCATGCCGAAACGATCCGCGTGGCCATCGGCACGCAGGACACGACCATCAACACCGCAGCGGGCGGCGCGTTGATTCGCGAGCTGCATCTGCTCGACAAGTATCTGCCGCACGACGGCAAGTACAAGGACGCGCAATACGATATCGAATGGAAGAACTTCACGAGCGGCGCGCCGATCACGAATGAAATGGTCGCCGGCAAGCTCGACTTCGGTTCGATGGCGGACTTTCCCGGCGTGCTGAACGGCGTCGCGAATCAGAAGGCAGGCAAGGGCAGCATCTTCATCAGCGTGCTCTCCGGCAGCGTGCGGGGCAGCGGCAACGGCATCGTCGTGCCGGCGGATTCGCCTGCGCAATCCATCGCCGATCTCAAGGGCAAGACGATCTCGGTGCCGTTTGCATCAACCGCGCACGGCATGCTGCTGCGCGCCGTCGCCGCGCAGGGATGGGATCCGGAGCGCGACGTGAACATCGTCACGCAGGCGCCCGAAGTGGCCGGCCCCGCGTTGCAGACGCACAAGATCGACGCTCACGCCGATTTCGTGCCCTTCGCCGAACTGTTTCCGTATCGCGGCTTCGCGCGGAAGATCTACGACGGCGCGCAGGCGGGCGCCGCGACGCTGCACGGCACGCTCGTCGAAAAAGAGTATGCGCAGAAATATCCGGAGATCGTCGTCGCGTATCTGCGCGCGGTGATCGAGGCGAACAGGCTGCTCGCGGCCGAGCCCGAAAAATACAGCGAAGTGATTGCGAAGGTCACGGGCATCGAACCGGAAGTCGATTATCTGTTTCATGGTCCACTCGGCCTGCAGACGCGCGATCTCACGTGGAAGCCCGAGTATCGAAAGGCCGTGCAGACTTCGTTCGATACGCTCAAGCTGCTCAAACGCGCGGACGGCGATCTGAACGCGAACACGTTCATCGACGATAGTTATCTCCGCGCCGCCTTCAAGGCCGAACATCTCGACTACGAAGCCGCGCTCGGGAACTATGCGCAGACGCCGCTCGTCGCGAACGATGCATTGACCGGCAAGCCCATCGCGAAGACCGATCGCGTCGCGCAGATCTGGGTGCGCGGCGAGCCGAAGGTGCGCAGCTATGCATCGCCGGAAGAAGCCGTGCGCGAACTCGGCACGCTCGAACGCGACGGCAGGCAAGTGCGCGCGTTCTATGCGCAGGATCGCGAAAGCGGCATCAAGCTGCTCGCCAGTCAGGCGTGGTTCGCGAGAAGCGCCGATGGCCAGTTGAACGCATTCCTGCTGAAGGACCGCGCGCTGGCCTGGGCGAGCGCGCATGGCGGACAGGTGCTCGACTTCGCCGCCGCGCGCCAGCCGACCGCGCTCGCCAATCGCTGAGGCGGACATGGCGACGCTCGCACTCTCCGCCCCATCGCTGTTGCGTTCACGCGGCGCGCGCGCAGGCGTGCAGTGGGCGTCGCTCGCGCTGTGCCTGCTGCTCTGGCACCTCGCGACGACGCGTCACTGGAACCTCGGCATCGTGACCTTCGAGAACGTGCCGACGCCCGCCGATACGCTCGCGGCCATCGTCGATCTCGCGCATTCGCCGAAGCTCTTCTCGGACCTCGCGAGCAGTCTGCGGCGCATCGCGGCGGGCTATGTCGCCGCGAGCGCGAGCGGCGTCGCGCTCGGACTCGCCATCGGACGCTCGCAATGGACGCGTCTCGCGCTGCTCACGCCGCTCGAAGTATTGCGGCCGATTCCCGCCGTCGCGTGGATCCCGCTCGCGATCCTGATGTTTCCCTCGTCGGAGATGTCGATGATCTTCATCACCTTCACCGGCGCGTTCTTTCCGATCCTGCTCGGCACGATTCACGGCGTCGAAGGCGTGGATCCGCGGCTCGTCTCGTCGGCGCGAAGCCTCGGCGCGAACGATCGCGTGATCCTGCGCGAAGTGATCCTGCCGGGCGCGGCGCCCGCGATCGTCACCGGCCTCGCGATCGGCATGGGCACGTCATGGTTCTGTCTCGTCACCGCCGAGATGATCTCGGGGCAGTTCGGCATCGGCTATTACACGTGGCAGTCGTACACGGTGCAGCGTTATCCCGAAGTCGTCGTCGGCATGTTGCTGATCGGGCTGCTCGGCATGGGCAGCAGCGCGCTCGTGCGTATCGCGGGGCGGCGTCTCACGCCCTGGCTCGCCGCCGGGAGACGCCGATGAGTCCGCGCGACATCCGAACGTGCGCGGGCCGCATCGATCTCGAAGCCCTGACGATCACGCTGGGCGACAGCCCGCATGCGTTCACCGCCGTGCGCAATGTGAGCGCGGTCATCGAGCCGGGTGAATTCGTCTGCATTCTCGGTCCGTCGGGCTGCGGCAAATCGACCTTGCTCAGCGCACTGGCGGGACATGTCGCCGCGAGCGAAGGCCGCGCCCTGCTCGATGGCGAGCGCATCGAAGGACCGCACCCGGAGCGCGGCATGGTCTTCCAGCAGCACACGCTGCTGCCGTGGCGCAAGACGCTCGATAACGTCGCGTTCGGCCTGAAGATGCAGGGCGTCGGCAAGCGCGAGCGGCATCGTCGCGCGCAGGCGCTGCTCGAACGTGTCGGGCTCGGCGCGTTCGCGCACAGCTATCCCGCGCAATTGTCGGGCGGCATGCAGCAGCGCGCGGAGATCGCGCGCGCCATGCTCAACGAGCCGCGCATCCTGCTGATGGACGAGCCGTTCGGCGCGCTCGACGCGCAAACGCGCGCCATGATGCAGGCGCTGCTGCTCGATGTATGGAGCGAGCGGCGGCCGACAGTCGTGTTCGTCACGCACGATATCGACGAAGCCCTGTTTCTCGCCGACCGCATTCTCGTGATGAGCCAGAGCCCGGGCACGATGCTCGAAGAACTGCGCGTGCCGTTCGCGCGGCCGCGCGAGCGCAGCGACACGCGCGATCTTGTCACGGAGCCTGCGTTCGTCGCGTTGAAGCGCCGCTGCCTCGCACTGCTCCGGCATCGGCCTGCCGCGACGCCTGCCACGTTGCGCGACGCGTCCGCGAATATCGACATCACTCATCCCGCTCAGACCGTTCCATGACGCACACCAATCCGCTTTTCGATGACGTCACCGACGACGCCCTCGCCGCCCGCTTCGCCGATACGGACGCTGCCGTGCGCCGCCTCGCGGTGATCGAAGCCGCCGATCTCGAAGACGAAGCGTGGCTGCCCGCGCTCGCAGATGCGCTGCTCAACGACGCCAATGCCGATGTGCGCCGCACCGCCGCGCAACGTCTCGGCGCATGGGATTCGAACGAAGCCGTCGATGCACTGTGCGCGGCGCTCGGCGATCCCGACGCAGGCACACGCGAAGCCGCGGCCGAGAGTCTCACGTCGTTGAAGGATCCTTCTTCGGGCGAACGACTTCTGCCTCGTCTCATCGACGAGAACGCCGATACATTCACGCGCGCCGCGCTGCTGCGCGCGCTGCGTGAGTTGCGCTTGCCGAATGCGGCCGAACCCGCGCTCGCTGCGTTATCGGATGCATCGCCGGTCGTGCGGCGTGAGGCTGTCGGCGTGCTGGGCTGGCTGCGTTATGCGAACGCGTTGACGCACTTGACGCGGCTCGCCCGCGCCGATGAATCCATCGATGTAAGGCATGCTGCCGTCGGCGCACTCGGTTTCGCCACCGACGACAGCGTGCTCGACCCCTTGAAACACGCACTCGCCGACAACGAATGGCGCGTGCGCGAAGAAGCCGCGGCGACGCTCGGCAAGCTGCGTCTCACGGCGGCGCGCAGTGCGCTGGAAGACGCGCTCGCCGACGATTATTGGCAAGTCACGCTGCAAGCGGCGCGCGCACTCGGACGTCTGCGCGATGCCGCGAGCACACATGCGGTATCGGAACTGTTGACTTATCCGATCAGCAACGTGCGCAAGGAAGCGGCGCTCGCGCTCGGCGAACTCGGCGATACGCGAGCACTCGCCGTGCTGAACGCGGCCCTCACCGACGGCGATCCGGAAGTGCGCAAGGCCGCGCGCATCGCGATTGCGCAGATCGGTGCGCGGCACGGCGTCTGAGCGCAATGTGGCTCACGAGGCAGCTCAGCGCGGCTCGGCGGAGAGACCGTCCCTGACCCACAGCAACGCGATCGTCGATACGATCGGCCCCGCCGCGAGCAGATAGAACGGCGCGTGATACGCGTGCGTCCACTGGAAGATGAGGCCCGCCGCCGCCGGCGACCACACGCCCGCGAATTGCCACAGGCCGTTGGCCACACCCGTCGCGAGTCCGACGCGCGACTTGCCGCCCGATTCCGCGACGGTCGCCGTCATCAGCGGAGACCATGCGAGCGAGAAGAAGCCCACGGCCGCTGCCGCGACTGTCAACGCGAATTCGCCGTGCACGAAGGAGAACGCGATCATCAGCACCGCGAACGCCGCCATGATCCCGAGCATCAACGGCTTGCGCACGCCGCCCATCGCATCGGAGACGAAACCGACGATCGGCTTCGACACCAGCGACGTCGCGCCGAACCAGATGACGACCGCACCCGCCGCGACGGGCGACAGTCCGTGCTGCTTGACCATCAGCGCATTGACGAGGAACGCGAAGCCCCACACGGCCCAGTAGCCGCCGAAGCCCGCGACGAGCAGCAGCACGAATTGCGGATTGCGCAAGAGCGGCCAGATCGGCATGCGCGGACCCTGATGGCGCGCCTCGCGCACCGGGCTGTCGCGCACGAACAGATAGCTCAGCACGCCGAAGGCCGCCGTGCAGACGCCGAGCAACTGATACACCGAATGCCAGCCCACCGCGCGCATCAGCGTGGGCACGACCGCATTCGTGATCATCACGCTGCAAGGCGCGGCGGTGAGCAGAAAACCGATGGCCTTGCCGCGATCCTTCACGCCGAACCACGCGGTGACGAGCTTCACGGTCGCGGCGATATCGGCGCCTGCCGCAAGGCCCATCAACGCCTGCAGCGCCATGCCCATCGCGACATTGGTCGTCATGCTGAAGCAGAACGTCAGAATGCCGAGCACGAAGATGGTGCTCGCGAGCATCACGCGCCCGCCGACGCGATCGGTCAGGAAACCGCCGAGCGCGTTCGCGATCACATAGCCGCAGAAGAACGCGGTGACGAATACGCCCAGCGCCATCAGCGGCAAGCCGAGGGAATCGGATGCCTGCACCGCGACGGTGCCCCATGCCAGCCGGTCGACGAACGTGAAGTCGAGCGCGAGCCAGCCGAGAAACACCACGAACCAACGATATGCTCCATGCGTCGCCGCGGTGCTGCCGGCGGCCACCTGGACCGACTCCACTTGACTGCCCATTGCTCGTCTCCTGCATCGATATATTGTTGTGGGCACTGCGATGCGCTCATTGCACGTACGGCGCGTTCATCATCATCCGTGTGAAGCGACCACCTCCCCGGCCTTGCCCTGCGCTTCACCGGACACGTTCTCCTCTGCGATGAGCTTCTTCAGCACGCGACGAATGCGCACGGCGCCTGCATCGGTGGCGAGCAGCACGGGGCGCATGTCCATCAGTTCGCGCTCGCCGAGGATCTTCTGCTGTGCCTCGATCATCGGTTTGTCCTGCTCGTTGAACGCGACCTGCTGCCATTCGCGCACGAGCACGTCGGTGGCGGGATCGTCGATCTTGAAGCTGCGCGCATGCGCATAGAAGTAATGCGTCGAGTACTCGGTCTCGGGCGTGAGCAGATGCGTGCCGAACGCCTGGATGCCGTCCTCGCGCGGCTGTCCCGTCGGTGTCGCACCGGCGTTCAGGCGGATGGTCGCGGGCGCGTCCCAGCGGATCTCGGTCCAACGGTCGACGATCAGTTCCGCGTCGTCCATGTACTTGCCCATCAGCGGCGGCACGCGGCCGTTCGGAAACCAGAACTTGCTGTGGATCGTCGTGCCTTCCTGCAACACCTGATGCTGCGTCTGCTTCACGGCTTCCGTGTGCAGGAAGTTGCCGTGCAGGAAATGCGTGTGCGTGAGGTCCGCGAGGTTGTCGACGATCAGTTCATAGTTCGCCTTCACGTGCGTGACGCCCGACAGAATCTTGCGGCCCGGATCGAGCAGATAGCTGAAGTCCGGAATCAGCGATTCGTCGGCGCGTTCGGGATCGCCCATCCATAACCAGATCAGGTTGTACTTCTCGACGAGCGGCCAGCTCTTGACCTTCGCGGCGGCGGGCACCTTGTTGTCGATCGGCGTGCCGGTGCACTTGCCCGAGCAGTCGAACTGCAGGCCGTGATAGCCGCACTGCACGTCGTCGCCGACGAGCTTGCCCATCGACAGCGGCGCGAAGCGATGCGGACAGATGCCGCCGATCGCCGCCGCGCTGCCGTCCGTCTTGCGATAGAACAACACCGCTTCGTTCAGGATGGTGCGCGGAGTCAGCGCGCGCGTGACTTCGCTCGCCCACGCGCCGACATACCAGGCGTTCTTCAGAAAGCTCATGACTCGTCTCCTTGATGGTTTCGTTCCTGCGTCGTTCGTTGCGCGCGGATGTTGGCTCGCGGTTCTCTCAGGTCATAGGTCCAGCTTGATCGTGGCCGAGCATGCGCGCGATACGCACGGCAGCATGGTTTCGTTCGCGGCGCGTTCGTCGTCGGTCAGGAAGAGATCGCGATGATCGGGCACGCCCTCCAGCACATGCACGAGGCACGTGCCGCACACGCCCTGTTCGCACGATGATTCGATCTCGACGCCCGCGCGGCGCAACGCATCCAGTGTCGTGCATCCGGGTTCGACCTGCACGGTGCGACCGCTCTTCGCAAGCTCGACGGTAAAGGTGCGTTCATCGCCTTGCGAATCGGCGGACGCTTGCGGCGCTGCGCCGAAGTACTCGAAGTGTACGGTTGCATCCGGCCACGCAGGACTGGCGGTTTCCCGCACGAGCGTCATGAAAGGCGACGGGCCGCACAGATACAGATGCGCGCCTTCGCGGCGTCCGCGCAGAATTCCGTCGAGGCGGTCATGCAACGCAGCGCCTTCGAGTCCGTGATGAAAGCGCGTGAAGTTGCGCAAGCCGCCCGTGTCGATGCGCGCGTAAAACGCCGTGTGTTCGACCGAGCGCGTGAAATAGTGCAGCTCGAACGAACGTCCGCGCGCATGGAGATGACGCGCCATCGAAAGCACCGGCGTAATGCCGATGCCGCCCGCGATCAGCACGGCATGCGGCGCTTCGTCGTCGAGCGGAAAGTGATTGCGCGCCTCCGAGATTTCGATCACGCGCCCGGGCGCGAACTCGTCGTGCACGCGTTGCGATCCGCCGCGCGATTGCGCCTCGCGCTTCACGGCGATACGGAACACGCCTTCGTCCTCGGGGCCGTTCCACAACGAGTATTGCCTGACGATGCCCGGCGCGATCACGACGTCGATATGCGCGCCGGGACTCGCACCCGTGAGCCGCGCGCCCGCCGGCCCTGCGAGCAGCAATGACTTGATGTCGAGCGCCTCGTCGACGATTTCGCGGATTTCCACTTGCATCAACGCCACCATGTTGTCTAACGCGCCTCGCGCCACAAGCCGAGCGCCTTTTGCGCGGGCCGGTCCGAGAAGCTGAACAGCACGGAGTCCGACTCCGCGCGATGCGACACCGGCAGCCACGACGGCGCGACGAACACATCGCGCGGTCCCCAGTCGAAGGTCTCGTGGCCGATGGTCGTCGTGCCGCGTCCTTCCACCGCGCAGAACACGGTCGAATCCGTCGAACGGACCGGCGCGCCCGCGAAGCCCTTCGGCAGCCATTGCACGAATGCGCCGATGGTCGGCATCGGGTAGCCGCCCGAAGCCGGATTCACGTATTGCATCTTCACGCCGTGCACGTCGTCGATCGGCCCATGCGCGGCGAGCCATGCGAGTGCCTCGCGCGTGCGCTCGTACGGATAGCAGAACGTGGGCGCGGCGAGACCGCTGGCGCGATATTCGATCGGCAGCAGATTCGCGCCGAAGCGCGCGAGCGCGTCGCCCTCCTTGCGCGTGAGCGGCTGCGAATCGTCGCCGTAGGGTTGCGCGAAACTGCTGTCGAACAGATTGACGATGGGAACGTCGAGCCCGTCGAGCCACACGACCGGCTCGCTGCCTTCGTTGCCGTGATCGTGAAATGTCCACGAAGGCGTGAGGATGAAGTCGCCCGGATGCATCGCCGTGCGTTCGCCGTCGACTGCCGTGTAGGCGCCCTGGCCTTCGATCACGAAGCGCAACGCGGACGCCGCATGACGATGGCTCGGCGCGACTTCGCCAGGCAGAATCAGCTGCAGACCCGCGTACAGACTCTGCGTGATCTGCGACATGCCGCGAATGCCCGGGTTTTCCAGCACGATCACGCGGCGCTCCGCTTCCTTCGCGGTGATCAGGTCTCCCGCTTCCATCAGCAACGGGCGCAGCGTTTCGTAATGCCATATCGCCGGCACGCACTTCGATGCCGGCTCGCGCGTGACGAGCCCGCTCATGACTTCCCAGAGCGGTGTCGTGCTGCGCGCATCGAGGCGCGTATAGAACTCGCGCCGCGCTTCCTTTACTTCACTGGACGGCTCTTCGCGTGCATGCATCGAGGTCTCCTCTCAGGCGGCGCTGACCGCCACGTTCATCGTGCCGATGCGCTGGATGGTCGCCGTCATCACGTCGCCCGGTTCGATCGGGCCGACGCCTTCGGGCGTGCCGGTGAGCAGAATGTCGCCAGGATTGAGCGTATAGAACGACGACGCGAACGCGATCAGCGCGGGCACGTCGAGAATGAGGTCGGACGTGTTCGAGCGTTGCCGCGCTGCGCCGCTCACATCGATCGACAGGTCGAGCGACGACGGATCCGGCAACTCGTCCGCCGTCACGAGCCACGGCCCGAGCACCGTATAGCTGTCCGGCGACTTGCGGAAGCTGCGCTCTTCCGGCCCGCGAATCGTGATGTCGAGCCCGATGCAATAGCCCGCCACATACGAAAGCGCCGCCTCGCGCGTCACGTTCTTCGCACGCTTGCCGATGACGACCGCCAGTTCCACTTCGTGATCGTTGCGCCGGTCGGTATGCACGAGATGCACGCCATCCGCTTGTCCGACGAGCGAACTCGTCGCCTTGAGAAAGAGTCCGGCGCGTTCGATCTCGTTGATCATGTTGCCGTGATGCAGGTTCGCGTCCTTGCGCACTTCCTGCAAGTGCTTCTGATAGTTCACCGGCGCGGCGACAATCTTGCCGGGATTCGCGACCGGCGAAAGCAGCCTGCACGACGCGAGCGGAACGGCGCGCGCGCTCTTCGCGAGACGTTCGATCTCGCCGCGCAAGTCCGGCAGCGAGGCGATCAGCGCATCGAACATCGGATACGGATATTGCATGGCCGGCAGCCCGGCGAGCACGTCGGTCACGTCGTGGACCTGGTCGTCGGATACGACGCCCAGACGGTTGTCATCGAAACGGCACAGCTTCATTGCGAGTCTCCGGTACGGGTATTGATCACACGCGTTCGAGCGCTTCGTCCACTTGCGGCAACGGCGTCTTCGCTTCGCCGTAGAGCCATTCGAGGCTTTCGTACGCCTGCTGCGACGTACGCCCGCGCAGCATGTTGTTGCGCAACTCGCGCGCGACGCCGCTTGCGTGATACACCTCGCCGTAGAGACGCGCCATCAGTTGCGTGCGGCCGGTGCGCAGATAGCGCTCGCGCTCGTAGGACTTGAATGCCTGCTGGACATCGTCGCCGTGTGCTTCGATCTGGTCGGCGAGACACACCGCGTCTTCCACCGCCATGCACGCGCCCTGCGCCATGTATTGCAGCATCGGATGCGCGGCGTCGCCCAGCAACGTCACGCGGCCGCGGCTCCAGTGCTTGATCGGATCGCGATCGCACAGCACCCACATGCGCCACGTCTCCACGCGCGACAGCAGTTCCTGCACTTGCGGCTGCGTGCCCTCGAAGCGGCGATGCAGTTCTTCGGGATCACCGCGCGTATCCCAGCCTTCGTCGTAGCGATCGCTGTGAAAGACGGCGACCAGATTGAAGAGCTTTCCGCCGCGCAGCGGGTAATGCACGAGATGGTTCTTCGGACCGGCCCACAAGGTCATCGTGTTCGAGCGCAGATGCTCGGGCACCTGTTCGATCGGCAGCACGCCGCGATACGCGATATGTCCCGACACGCGCGGCTTGCCGTCGCCGACGAGCCACTGGCGCACGCTCGACCACAAACCGTCCGCACCGATCAGCGCGATGCCCTCATGACGCGCGCCGCTCTGCGTCGTGACGACGACGCCGTTCTCCGTCTCGTCGAAACCGGTGACCTTCTGCGCGGTCGTCATGCGAATCAGCGGCGACGCCATGCACGCATTCGCAAGCACCGCATGCAGATCCGAGCGATGGATCAGCGCATACGGATGCTTGAATCGCTCGACGAATGCATCGCCCAGCGCGATGCCGGTCACTTCCTCGCCGCTCAGCGCATCCATCATCACAAGCCGCGAGGGAAACGCCGCGAGTTGGCGGATCGCGTCCGTCACGCCGAGCCGGTCGAACATGCGGAACACGTTGGGTCCGAGCTGAATGCCCGCACCGATCTCGCGGAACTCCGCGGCCTGTTCGAGCAGATGCACGGACCGGCCCTTCGCGGCAAGCGCGAGCGCGGCCGCGAGACCGCCGATACCGCCGCCGACGATGAGAACCGGTTGCGCTGTCTGGGTTACGTCGAGCATGAGTCCTTCCTCGTTGAGTTGATCTGTTGCGTCGAACCTTGCTGGCTCGAAAAAAGTATAGGTTTGCACCTTTATGCCGTTAAGCAGGCACCGACAATCCGGTCTATAGACGTTCGCAATAGTGGTCGCCGCGCGCTAGAACGTCTGGCGCAGCCCCACCAGCACGCCGATCTGCTTGAAGGAATTACTGCCCGAGACAGCGCCGTCGTAGTTGATGGCCGCGACGGTCGCATCGCGCGTGGCGAACTGCGCGACGGTCGCGAAATGCAGTGTCGTGCGCTTCGACAGCAGGTACTCGACGCCGAAGTCGATCTGATGCCATGCCGGACTGTTGCCGGTCGCGAACGGCTTGATGCTCATGCCGCCGTTCGCGCTGCCGTCCGTGTAGATGTAGCCGAGACCGACGAGCCACGCCGGACCGAGCATGACCTTCGCATTCACCTCGTAGTTGTCGAGATGCAGGCGCGAGCCGTCGATGTAGTCGAGCTTCGTGTCGCTGAAAATGAACGCGATGGTGACCGGCGCGATGTTGTACGCGCCGCCCGCGCTGATCACGCTCTGCCGCCGCACCGGCGACGTGTTGTAGAAGATGCTCGAACCGCCGAGCGTGTATTGCCCGACCGTGCCGTCCGGATTGGTCGTGCTCGCCGATGACGGATGATCGAGGCGCAGATAGTTCGCCGCCACGCGCACTGGCCCGTTCGCGAACGCAATGCCGACGCTGTAGTCGCGATTGTTCGCGAAGCCGCGCCCGTCCGGCCCGGCCGCCTGATTACTGAAGCCGTACAGCGCGCCCGCCGTGAAGCCGTACCAGTTCGGCGTCTGATACTTCACCGAATTGTTCGAGCGGATCGTCTGATAGAAGTTGTCGTTGTCGCCGACGTGCGCGCCGAACGGCCCCGTGAATTGCGTCCACGACATGAAGGGCGCGAGAAAGTCGTAGCCGAAATCGTACTGACGGCCCATCGTGAACGTGCCGAACGTCTTGCTCGTCAAGCCGACGAACGATTGTCGGCCGAACAGCCGTCCGCCCTGCGCGGCCGCGCCCGTATAGCCGTTGAAGCCGTTCTCCAGCGTGAAGATGGCCTGCACGCCGGCGCCGAGATCCTCCACGCCCTTGAAGCCCCAGCGGTCGCCGGACAACCCTCCCGTCACAGTCCTGAAGTTTCGGCTGCCCGGTTTGTCCGCCGCCGGCGCTTCGTTCGAAACATAGGCGAGTGCTTCGTCCACGATGCCGTACAGGGTCAGGCTCGACTGGGCATGGACATTCGTCGCCGCCGCGAGCGACGCAAGCACGACGCAACATTGCGCTTTCTTCAACGCTGTCTCCTTGTTTGTAGTTCTAACTATTTTCATTTGCCGCCGCATGTGGCTTTCACCGCGCGCGACGTGTTCGCTATCCGGCCAACACGTTCGCTATTCGATCAAACGCGGCGCAGACGCGGAAAGAGCGCCAGCGCATTCTCGCGCATGATGCCAGCGCGTTGCGTATCGTCGAGAAGTGTCGATGCGTCCAATGCCTTCGAGGTCTCCGCCACCACGCTTTCCGGACAATATGGCCAGTCGCCGCCGAACACGATGCGCGCGGGATCGGCCACCTGCATCAGCGAGCCCATCGTCTGCGGGCCGGCCGATTGCGCCGTGTCGTACCAGAAGCGGCGCAGCGTCGCGAACACGCCTTCCTGCGACAGATGCGCGACACGCTCGTCGATCATCGGCGCGACCGACAGCCGCCACGCGACATACGGCAGCGTCGCGCCCGCATGCGCCAGCACGAAACGAATGCGCGGATAGCGCTCGAACGTGCCGCTCACCAGCATGTTGACGACGGCGCGCGTCGTATCGAAGAGAAACTCCACCATGAAAGCAGGCGCGACGAGCTTCAGTCCGCGACTCGACGGATGAAAGTTCGGATGCAGGAAAACCACCGCCTCGCGCGCGTTCAGTTCCTCGAACAGCGGATCGAACCACGGATCGCCGAGAAAGCGCTCCCCGTAACTCGCAAGCAGGCAGACGCCGTCGGCGCCGAGCGTATCGAGCGCGTAAGCGGTCTCCTCGCGCGCACCGTCGATATCGGGCAGCGGCAGCGTAGCAAACGCGCCGAAACGCTGCGGCATGTCGCGCACGAGCGACGCGGCGAACTCGTTGCACTGACGCGCAAGATGGCGCGCTGCGCGATCGTCGCCGAAATGCACGCCCGGCTGCGAAATGGACGTGATTGCCGTCGCGATGCCCTGCCGGTCCATCAGTTCGAGCGCGAGATCGGGCGTCCACGCTGGAAAACCACCGCTGATGGTCGGCAGCTTGCCGGCCGCGCGCGCCGCATCGGTATAGAAAGACGGCAGCATGTGGAAATGAACGTCGATTGCGGAACACGGCGCTGCGGGCATGGGGCTTGTCTCCGTCATATCGTTTTGAGGCATTCTAGGGTTGCCACCATTATCACGACAACCTGAAGCGGATAATATGACTCATTGTCGATAACAATAATGGTGCGACGGTGGGTCTCGACATCAAGGATCTGAAGATCATCGATGAGGTCTACAAGACGCATAACGTGTCGGAGGCCGCGGCCACCATCGGCTTGAGCCAGCCGTCCATCAGCGTGCGCCTGTCCAATCTGCGCCGCTATTTCGACGACCCGCTGTTCGTGCGCACCTCGCTCGGCATGCAGCCGACGCCGCGCACGGACGAAATCATTCATCCCGTCAGGCAGGCGCTGGAACTGCTCGAAGGCAATCTCGGCAGGCGCGAGGCGTTCGACCCGATGGCGTCGGACCGTGTGTTTCGCATTTGCATGACCGATGTAGGTCAGATGGTCATCATGCCGCGTCTGCTCGACCGCCTGAGCGCGGTCGCGCCGCATATCCGCGTGGAAACGCACAATCTCGACGAGCACACGACACGCATGCTGGAGAGCGGCGAGGCCGATGTAGCCATGGGATTCACGCAGGCAATTCAGGCGGGCTTCCACGAAAGACGGCTCTTTCGCGAAGAGATGGTGTGCATGGTGAGCCGCGCGCATCCGCGTATCGGCGACGGCATCACGCGCGAGCAGTTTCTGAACGAGCGCTATATCACCGTACATACGCCGGGCACGGCGCACTGGATCGTGGATCGTGCGCTGGAGCAGCAGCAGGTCGTGCGCAATATCGCTGTGCGCGTGCCTTCGTTTCTAGGGCTTTCGCTGATCGTCGCGAGCACGCCGTTGCTGGCGCTCGTGCCCTTGCATCTCGGCGAGATCTTCGCGCGCGGCGGCGACGTGAAACTGCTCGCGCCGCCGGTCACGCTGCCTGCTTACGACGTCGTGCTCTACTGGCACGACCGGTATCATCGCGATCCGCCGAATCAATGGCTGCGCGGCGTCATCGCGGATGTGTTCTTCGAGACGCAAAAGCAAACCCAAAAGCGTGGCGGAGCTAGTGACTGATCATCCACGGCCGGCCGCCCGGCGACTTCATCGACGATCGTGCGTTCTCGTTCACCGATGTCTTCGGCTTGCAGCAACTACATCCCGGTCCGTGTCGATAGCCGAGCGACTTCGAACTCGTCGGCGCATGTGCGCTGCGCTCGTTCGTCGCGTAGGCATCGCGCCGTGCCTGCGGCATCAGCGACAGCATCGAACCGCTCGTGATCGCGCGCGTCGTCTGCACGCCGCACTGCGGACAACAATGCGGCGCGTCGCGATCCGCGATGCTGCGCATCACGTCGAAGCTGCCGCACGATTCACATTCGTATTGATAGATCGGCATTGATCTCGCACTCCGGCAAGCAAGGCGCGATGCGGATCGCGCATCGCGCCTCGTGATGACGACGACGTCAGGCCTTGTCTTGCGACAGCGGAATATCCACACCGCCCTTCACATGCTTCACGGGTCCGTCGGCGTTCGGACGAATGTCGAAGTCGAAGATCTGCGTCGGCAGCCATAAGGTCGCGCACGCGTTCGGTATATCGACGACGCCGCTGATATGCCCTTGCACCGGCGCGGTTCCGAGAATCGAATAGGCTTGCGCGCGCGAATAGCCGAACTTCGTCAGATATTCGATCGCATTCAGGCACGCCTGCCGATACGCGATATGCACGTCGAGATAATGCTGCTTGCCTGCTTCATCGACGGAAATGCCTTCGAAGATCAGATAGTCGTCATAGCGCGGCGTGATCGGGCTCGGCTTGAAGATCGGATTCTTGATGCCGTATTTCGCCATGCCGTCCTTGATCACGCTGACGCGCATATGCACCCAGCCCGCCATTTCGATCGCGCCGCAGAACGTGATCTCGCCGTCGCCCTGGCTGAAGTGCAGATCGCCCACCGACAGGCCCGCGCCGTCCACATAGACCGGGAAGAAAATCTTCGATCCGCGCGACAGGTCCTTGATGTCGCAGTTGCCGCCGTGTTCGCGCGGCGGCACCGTGCGCGCGCCTTCGGCCGCGGCCTTTTCGCGCGCACCGCCCGTCAGCTTGCCCATGTGCGCCGTGGCGGCGAACGGAGGATTCGCGAGCGGCGGCACGCGGTCCGGCTGCGTCTTGATGAAATCGACCTCGCGCTGATTCCACGTCGCGAGCAGCTTGGGATCGGGCAGGCAGCCGATCAGCCCCGGATGGATCAGGCCGGCGAACGAGACCTGCGGCACGTGGCGCGAGCTCGTATAGAGGCCATGAAAATCCCAGATGGATTTCTGCGCGAGCGGGAAGTGGTCGGTCAGAAAGCCGCCGCCGTTCTTCTTCGAGAAGAAGCCGTTGAAGCCCCACTGACTCTCCTGCTTCGCGCCGATGTCCAGCAGATCGACGACGAGCAGATCGCCCGGCGCCGCGCCATGCACGCCTACCGGACCCGATAGAAAGTGGACGATCGACAGATCGATGTCGCGCACGTCGTCCGCCGAATCGTTGTTCTTGATGAAGCCGCCGGTCCAGTCGTAGGTCTCGAGAATGAACTCTTCGCCGGGCTTGACCCAGGCGGCCATCGGGATGTCGGGATGCCAGCGGTTGTGCACCTGCTCGTTGTCGTATGCGGACTGGTTCAGGTTGACCTTGATGAGCGTTTCAGCCATGACGAATGTCTCCTTGTCGGATCAGGCCGGCTCGCATGCCGGCATAGGGACAGCACTTCGGTTGAAGCCTGATTAGCTGAGCGTGCCGTTGAGCAGGAGGTATCCCGGAAGCCAGCCGGTCAGGATTCCCGCGATCACCGTGACGGCACCCGTCAGCTTCACGATGGGACGTTGCAGCGCGAGCAGCACGAAGAACAGCAACCACAGAAACGCCCAGCCGAACCAGCACAGGGCAAACCAGACAGACCACGTCGAATTCGCGTGCGTGATCGAATCGATACCGACCGGAATGATCGTGATGGCGACGAACAGGCTGAACCAGCCGAGCCCGCGGCCGTCGGCGCCGTTATAGCGGTTGATCGCCACCCAAAAGTACGTGAACGTGAACAGCAAGGTGAGCGCCGCGGCTTTGATCGACGCGGCATCCGCGGCCGTGCCGAACGCGAGCTTGAGCGACGCCAGCAGCGTGATGCCGCCCGCGAACACATTGATGACCCATATCTCCCGGTCGCCGATCTTGCCGAGCAGCCAGAGCCCGTTCAAAAACAATACGGCGCCGACATAAAGCAAACACAAGCCCAGCATGGTGATCTCCTCATGGCGCCCGACAGGCGGCGCGAGTTCTCTGCGGTCAGATTGTGTTCACGGTGCACGCGTGCCGCGGCGACATCGTGGGCCTTGGGACACGACTCATGATAGGGACGCGCCATCAGGCGCGAATCCCCCAGCGCGAGGAATTTGATTCGCCCGTTCAGGGCATGGGGACTCACCCAGATGGGTGAGACTGGCGCGCGATGCGTCAGATCAGATGGATAGGCAGATGCGTCCGTGCAGATGCACGAGTTCCATCTGACTGTGCGTGTCGGTCTTCTGGAAGATCTGCTTGAGATGGCTGCGCGCGGTATTCTCGGAGACGTGCAGTTCGCGCGCCGCGCTCGCGATGGAATGGCCGGTGACGATGAGCGAGCTCATGCGTGCCTGCGCCGGGCTCAGGCCGAACTGGCGCACGAAGGCGCAATCCGCGTGGTCGTCGTCCGATGCGACGTTGAGCGCCGTGAGAATCGCGAGGTTGCGCATTTCGCCGAGTTCCGCGCTGAACACGGAACCGGCTGCGCGAATCGAAATGACGGCCGGATTTGCGTGTCCCGGCGCGGACAGAGAAAGCACCTGTGCCGGGCGTTCATCCGCATTCACCGACGCATGCGTTGCGCGGGCGATGGCGTCCTGCAACACGCGATCGTCGGCGCTCGACGCGGCCACGATGCGCCCTTCCTCGATACGCAAGCCCGCCACGGTGTCGCAGGCGTCGTGCGCGCCGGCGCTGCCGAACACCATGCGCGCATTCGAATCGACGAGCATGGCCGCGCGCGCATGCGTGTTCACGATGCTTCTGAGCGCGCGATTCATGTCGTCGGTTTCGCGCAGGCGCCAGCGGATATCTAGCGCAAGCGTGAGATGCGGCAACAGCGCGGCGAATGCGTTTCTTTCGCGCGGGCCGAAGCGCGGTTCATCCGGTCCGCGATGCAGATCGAGGTAATACACGAGCGTGTTGCGCCGCGCAATCACGCCGCATAGCCGGTGATAGAGCCCGTGCGGCAACAAGAGTCCGCGATAAAAATCGGTCTTGACCAGTTCGCGATTGCTGAGCAGTTCCTCGCCCGCCATCACGCGGCCTTCGCTATAGGCATCGCTCGAAAGAAACCATGGATTGCGCGACGCATAGTCGGCGAGCGCATCGCACAACAGCGGATCGCGCGGCGCGGAATAGAGCGCGAACCCCTGGCGGGTCGCGAAACTATGACGGGCGAGCGCGGCCCAGCGCACGCGAAAACGCTCGCGGATTCGCGCGAGCACGCCGCACCAGGCGTCGTCGGAGTCGCCCGCTGCGTGAACGTGGTAGACAAGATCGTCGCCTGCAACAGGGGCGACGGCGCTCGCGATCAGCGGCGTCATGTCTGCTCCGATGCGGAAAGTGAAGGCGTCGGGAAGGAATGCAACGACGCGCACAGGCGTCGTCCGCCAGTGTTCGCAGACGGGCGCGCGGGGTCAATCGGAACAAACCCGGTCAGATGTCTGCGAGCCGTTCTGCAAGTGCCTGACGGGAAGTTGCGGCATCGCATCTTTCAGCGAATAATCGAATCGTCCATCGAAAGGACTGTGAACAGACCTTAAGCGGCTGCGTCCGTCAACTCGTTTCAGGCAGATCGGTGGCGAACCGTCATGCGAATCAAGCGCGATTATCAATCCTGGGTGGCGAACGAAACACTCGAAGATTACGCGTTGCGTTACGCAGCAAGCTCCTATAGAAGATGGTCGCCATCCACGCTCGCCAATACCGCGCTCGGCGGCATCTCGTTTCTCGCGCTCGAAGCCATCGGCGCGAGCATCACGCTCAGTTTCGGCTTTCATAACGCGTTTCCCGCGATCCTCGTCGTGTGCGCGCTGATCTTTCTCGTGAGCGTGCCGATCGCGTATTACTCCAGCGAGGCCAACGTCGACATCGATCTGCTCACGCGCGGCGCGGGCTTCGGCTATGTCGGGTCCACGATCACGTCGCTGATCTATGCGTCGTTCACGTTCATCTTCTTCGCGCTCGAAGCCGCTATCCTCGCGCAGGCGCTCGAGCTCGCTGCGGGCATCAACATCGTGATCGGTTATCTGCTTTCTTCGCTGCTGATCATTCCGCTCGTGTTCTTCGGCGTCACGCTCATCAACCAGTTGCAGCGATGGACACAGCCGCTCTGGGCGATCCTGCTCGTCGCGCCGTTCGTGTTCATTCTTTGGCAGGACCCCGACGTGCTGCATCGCTGGGCTGCGTTTCCCGGTCTCGGCGCGACGGCCGAAGCGCGCGGCGGCCGCATCGACGTCCTGCTGTTCGGCGCGGCGGCGGGGGTGCTGTTTTCGCTGATGGGACAGATCGGCGAACAGGTCGACTATCTGCGCTTCCTGCCCGACAGGACCGCGCGCAATCGCGTCTCGTGGTGGAGCGCGATGCTGCTGGCCGGACCCGGATGGATCATCGTCGGCGGACTGAAACTGCTGGCCGGAAGCCTGCTCGCCGTGCTCGCGTTGCAGGACGGCGTGGCAGCCGTCGATGCCGTCGTGCCGGTGCATATGTACGTCACCGCGTATCGGCATGTGTTCGACAGTCCCGCGCTGGCGCTCGCGGTCGCCACGCTGTTCGTCGTGATCTCGCAGGTGAAGATCAACGTGACGAACGCGTATGCCGGTTCGCTCGCGTGGTCCAACGTGTTCGCGCGCCTCACGCACTATCATCCGGGGCGCGTCGTGTGGCTCGTGTTCAACGTGATGATCGCGCTGCTGCTCACGTTGCTCGGCATCTTCAAGACGCTCGAAACCGTGTTGAGCGTGTACTCGAATCTCGTGATCGCATGGCTCGGCGCGCTGGTCGCGGACCTTGTCGTGCTCAAGCCGCTCGGTGTGAGCCCGCGCCGCATCGAGTTCAAGCGCGCGCATCTCTATCAGGTGAATCCGGTCGGCTGCGGCGCGATGCTGATCGCGTCCGTCGTGTCCACCTGCGCGTTCGCGGGTTTGTTCGGCGACTACGCGCGCGCCTATTCCGCGTTCATCGCGCTGTTTCTCGCGTTCGTCAGCGCGATCGCCATTGCATACGCCACAGGCGGCCGCTATTACATCGCGCGCGCCGACGAGCAGTATGCGGACATGCCGCGCACGCAACTCGTGCGCTGCTGCATCTGCGAGCGCGACTACGAAGCCGCCGACATGGCGTGGTGTCCGTTCAATCAAGGTTCGATCTGTTCGCTCTGTTGCGGGCTCGACAATCACTGTCGCGACCGCTGCAAGGCGCCAGCCGAATCCTTCGCGAGCGAGCTCGCCCATGCGCCCGGACCCAGCACGCTCGCGCCGCATTTCGGCAGACGCATCGGGCGTTTCTTCGGGCTCTTCGTGATTGCATCGACGGCCACGGGCGCCGTGTTTCTGCTTTCCTGGCGTCTGATCGAAATCGCCGATGCAACCGCGCGCGGCCAGATCGCCGACGTCCTGCTGCACACCTATGCGGCCACGCTGCCGCTGCTTGCGTTCGGCGCGTGGTGGATCGTGCTGTCGCAGGAAAGCCGCGAGCTCGCGCAAGGCGATTTGCTGCAGTCGCTGCACAACCTCGAGACGACGCGCAAAGAACTCGTCGAATCGGAGCGGATGGCGTCGCTGGGCGGACTCGTCGCCGGCGTTGCGCACGAGATCAACACGCCCGTCGGCATCGTGGTGAGTGCGGCTTCCTATCTGCGCGACCGCACCGAACTCGTGAGCGACAGCCTGAAGCGTCAGGACCTGACCGAAGAAGCGCTCGGCAACTATCTGCGCGATGCCGGTCAGTCGACGCGCCTCATGCTCTCCAACGCCGATCGCGCCGCGCGGCTCGTGCAGAGCTTCAAGCAAGTCGCGGTCGATCAGGTCAGCGAGGCGCGGCGTCAGTTCGATCTTGGCGAATATATCCGCGAGACCGTGCTGAGCGTCGAGCCCCGCTTGCGCGGCACGCGCGTCTCGCTGCGCGTCGACTGTCCCGCCGGCATCCTGATGGACTCGTTTCCGGGCCCGCTCGCGCAGGTGCTGACCAATCTCATCCTCAATTCGCTCGTGCATGCGTTCGCGCCGGGCGAGGTCGGGCACATCGTGATTTCGGCGCGACGTTCGGGCGATGCGCACGTCGTGCTCGAACACGCCGACGACGGCAGCGGCATCCCCGACGAACTGCACGAACGCATCTTCGAGCCGTTCTTCACGACGCGCCGCGGCTCCGGCGGCAGCGGACTCGGTCTGCATCTCGCCTATGCGCTCGTCACGCGCGCGCTGGACGGCACGCTGTCGGTGCGCAACGGCGTGCCCGCGGGCACCGTGTTCGCGCTCACGCTGCCGCGCGTGGCGGGTGCGCAGGACGGCGCACTCCACGCCCTGCGGGGCATTCAGGGAGAAGAGCAATGACGGCTCCCTCATGGCTGCGCAGCCAGCCGACTTCCGCCGATGCAGCGCGCACGCTCACCGGTCCGCCGCTGCCGCCGTGGCATGTGCTGCTCGTCGACGATGCGCCCGAGATCCACGAAGTGACGCGCCTCGTGCTCGCCGATGCCGCGTTCTCCGGCAGGCCCATCGAGTTGACGAGCGCGCTCTCCGCGGCGGAGGCGCGCGCTTATCTCGCGGCGCATCCGGGCACCGCGCTGATCCTGCTCGATGTCGTCATGGAAGAGGACGATGCCGGTCTCGAACTCGTGCGCCATATCCGCGAGCAACTCGACGATCACGACGTGCAGATCATCCTGCGCACGGGTCAGCCCGGCATGGCGCCCGAGCGCGACGTCATCACGCGCTACGAGATCAACGGCTACTTCCTGAAGACGGAGCTGACCGCGCAGAAGCTCACGTCGATCGTGGTGACGGGCTTGCGCACGTACGAGACCATTCAGGCGTTGCGCTGCGCGCAGACGCTCGCGAGCGCGCCGGCCGTCAACGGCACGCATGCCGTGATCGACCGCGAACGCGAGCAGGCCGTCCGCGCGGACCTCGAAGCCGCCGTTCGCGCGGACGCGATGGTGCTTCACGCGTTGCCGCAGATCGATCTGGCATCGAATGCGCTCAGGAGCCTCGAACTGCAGCCCGCCTGGCCGGCGCGCGAGGGCGTGCTGCATCCTGCGCAGATCGTCGCGATCACGGACGATGCCGACGTGCTGCTCGCGCTCGACCGGATGACTCTACGCCGCGCCTGTGCGCTCGCAATCGAACACGGCAAGAGCGGCGACGAGCCCGCGCCACGCGTTTCGTTGCCGCTGTTGTCGAGACGTCTGAGCGACGAGCAACTGGTCGCGCTGGTGAAGGACGCGCTCGCCGAAGCACGTCTTTCCGGTGATGCGCTCGATCTGCAATTCAACGCCGCGCTGCTCGCGGAGCGCAGGCTCGCCGCGCACGCGCTGCAGGCGCTGGGTGTGTCGATCACGCTGATCGATTTCGGTCTGGAGCGTATCTCGCTGCTCGATCTCGAGGCGCTGCGGCCCGACAGGATACGGATTCATGCGAACTTCGTCCGGGACGTCGCGCGTCAGAACGAACGCGCGGTCGTCGCGCGGGCCATCGTAGCGCTGGCGCATACGCTCGGCGTGAGCGCGATCGCCGATGGCGTGTCGAACAGCGAAGATCTGCAGTTCTTCCGATGGGAAGGCTGCGATCTCGGTCAGGGCGATGCGCTCGCGGTCGCGCGGCGCGTGTAAAAAAAGCCGCTCCCGAGGGAGCGGCTTCGCATTGAACCACGCATGGAAACGCGCTCAAGGCGCGTCACGCATCAGTCATCCAGCAACGACAAATCACGCACCGCGCCCTTGTCCGCCGACATCACGAGCTTCGCGTAAGCCTTCAGCGCCGCCGACACCTTGCGCGGACGCGGCTTTGCCGGCTTCCAGCCCTTCGCGTTCTGCTCTTCGCGGCGCTGCGCCAGTTCCTCGTCGCTCAGCAGGACGTCGATCGTGCGATTCGGGATGTCGATGCGGATCCTGTCGCCATCGCGCACGAGGCCGATCGCGCCGCCCGCCGCCGCTTCCGGCGAACAGTGACCGATCGACAGACCCGACGTGCCGCCCGAGAAGCGGCCATCGGTGAGCAGCGCGCACGCCTTGCCGAGTCCCTTCGACTTGATATAGCTCGTCGGATAAAGCATTTCCTGCATGCCCGGGCCGCCCTTCGGACCTTCGTAGCGCACGATCACGACGTCGCCCGCCTTGACCTTGCCCGCGAGAATGTTTTCGACGGCTTCATCCTGCGACTCGGTGACATGCGCCGAGCCTTCGAACACGAGAATGCTCTCGTCGACGCCCGCCGTCTTCACGACACAGCCGTCGCGCGCGATGTTGCCCTTCAGCACCGCGAGGCCGCCTTCCTTCGAGAACGCGTGTTCATACGAACGGATGCAGCCCTCGGCGCGATCGGTATCGAGGCTCGGCCAGCGCGTGTTCTGGCTGAATGCCGTCTGCGTCGGGATCCCGGCGGGGCCCGCCATGTAGAAGGTCCGCACGGCAGGATCGTCGGTGCGCACGACGTCCCACTGATCGAGCGCGTCCTTGAGCGTCGGCGTGTGCACCGTCGGCACGTCGGTGTGCAGCTTGCCGGCGCGATCCAGTTCGCCCAGGATCGCCATGATGCCGCCCGCGCGATGCACATCCTCGATGTGGTACTTGTTCGTGTTCGGCGCGACCTTGCACAGTTGCGGGACCGTGCGCGACAGGCGGTCGATGTCGTCCATCGTGAAGTCGATGCCCGCTTCCTGTGCGATCGCCAGCAAATGCAGGATGGTGTTGGTCGAGCCGCCCATCGCGATATCGAGCGTCATCGCGTTTTCGAAGGCCTTGAAGCCCACCGCGCGCGGCAGCACGCGCGTGTCTTCCTGCTCGTAATAGCGGCGCGCCAGCTCGACGATGCCGCGCCCCGCGCGCCTGAAGAGCTGCTCGCGGTCCGCGTGCGTCGCGACCACCGTGCCGTTGCCGGGCAGCGAAAGGCCGAGCGCTTCGGTCAGACAGTTCATCGAGTTGGCCGTGAACATGCCCGAGCACGAGCCGCACGTCGGGCACGCGGAACGCTCGACTTCGGCCACTTCGGCGTCGCTGTATTTTTCGTCGGCGGCGATCACCATGGCGTCGACCAGATCCAGCTTCTTGAACTCCATCGCCTTGGTGACGGGATTCGCGAGACGCGTCTTGCCCGCTTCCATCGGGCCGCCGGAGACGAAGATCACCGGAATGTCGAGACGCATCGCCGCCATCAGCATGCCGGGCGTGATCTTGTCGCAGTTGGAGATGCATACCATGGCGTCGGCGCAATGCGCGTTGACCATGTACTCGACCGAATCCGCGATGATGTCGCGGCTCGGCAGCGAATACAGCATGCCGTCATGCCCCATCGCGATGCCGTCATCGACCGCGATGGTGTTGAATTCCTTGGCCACGCCGCCCGCGGCTTCGATCTCGCGCGCGACGAGCTGGCCGAGATCCTTCAGGTGCACGTGACCCGGCACGAACTGGGTGAACGAGTTGACCACCGCGATGATCGGCTTCGAGAAATCTTCGTCTTTCATGCCGGTGGCGCGCCAGAGGGAGCGCGCCCCCGCCATGTTGCGGCCGGCGGTGGAAGTTTTGGAACGGTATGTGGGCATCGTGGATTGCTCTGGAAATATCGCGGAAGAGAAGCGGGCCACGAGGATAAAGGCCCTTTCACGCCCGTGCGGACAACCTCTTGAGCTGCGCCCGGGCAAAACCGCGATTATCCCACAGCGCCTGCCCACGGGCTTTGCGGCCCGAAGAGGCGCTTTATTCCACGATTTCCGCCGCGCTTCACGTCGACGGCTAGCCGACGCCCCGTGCGCGGAATTCGACCGGAAGCGCACGCTTGTGCCGCGTCGCCGTGTGGAAGCGGTGAATCGTCGCGCGCACTTTTTCGCTCACGTCCCGGCCTTCGAGAAAGTCGTCGATGTCGTCGTAGGAAATGCCGTAGCTGTCCTCGTCGGGGCGTTGCGGCGTGAGCGTTTCGAGGTCCGCCGTCGGAACCTTCATGACGAGGCTCTCCGGCGCGCCCATCGAGCGGGCCAAGGCGCGCACGCGGCGTTTCGTGAGTCCGGACAAGGGCAGGATGTCCGCGCCGCCGTCGCCGTACTTCGTGAAGAATCCCATCAGCGATTCGGCAGCGTGATCGGTGCCGATGACCACGCCCGCGCGCGCGCCCGCGATCGCATATTGCGCGATCATCCGTTCGCGCGCCTTGATGTTGCCGAGCACGAAATCTTTCTGCGATTCGTCGGTGTAATGCGCGCCGGCCTGCTCGAGCGCCGCGAGCATGGCGTCGGATGCGCCCGCGATGTTCACGTCCAGTCTCTCGTCCGGACGCACGAAGTCGAGCGCGCGTTGCGCGTCGTGTTCGTCGCGCTGAATTCCGTAGGGCAATCTGAGCGCGACGAAACGCGCTTCGTAGCCGCGCGCACGAAGACGCTCGACGCTCAGTTGCGCGAGCCGCCCCGCCGTCGACGAATCGACGCCGCCGCTGATGCCCAGCACGTAAGTCCGCAGTCCCTGCGATTCGAGATAGGCGCTCAGAAATTCGATGCGCTGCTCGCGCTCGGCGTCGACGTCGAAAGTCTGCGCGACGCCGAGTGCACGAATGACTTGCGCCTGCCACGCGTCCCATGCAATGTTGTCATCGGCCATTGTTTCTCCGTGAACGTGTACGGCCGGCGAAGCGTCGCCGGCACGGTGATTGCGTCTGCAGAGGCCTAACCAACAGGAGCCGATTATGGGCATCTTTTCATCGATAGTGAGCAAGATTTTCGGGCATCACGACAGCGCGGCAGCGGGAAGCGCGGGCGCGAGTCAGCCCGCGGCAGACGCTCCCGCAGCGGCGCCAGCCTCGGCGCCGGCATCCGCGCCCGCCGCGCCGGCAGCGCCGGCAGCGCCGGTGGATGTCGAAGCCGTGCTGACGCAAATGCAGGCGAGTCACGGCGAGCAGCTCAACTGGCGTACGTCCATCGTCGATCTGATGAAACTGCTGGGCCTCGACAGCAGCCTGTCCGCGCGCAAGGAACTGGCGTCGGAACTGCACTACAGCGGCAACACGGAAGACTCCGCCGCGATGAACATCTGGCTGCACAAGCAGGTCATGCAAAAGCTCGCGGAAAACGGCGGCAAGGTGCCGGACGATCTGAAGTAAGCACGACACGCGAAGCCGGGGCATCGCGCGACCGGGCGTCGGCTTCATTGTTCTTTTCGCAAAACAGGCTGTGCGGATCGCGCCGGCTTGTTACGACTACGGCAATTCGCGAACATGCCCGAGTCGATTGCGAAGGAGTGAATGCGATGCAGGCGAAAGTGGCGCTGGTCACGGGCGGCAGCCGTGGAATCGGGCGAGAGATAGCGCTGTCTCTCGCCGGCAAGGGGATCGACGTCATCCTGACGTATCAGAACCGTGCGGACGACGCGAACCGGGTCGTCGCCGACATCGAGCGCCATGGCCGCAAGGCGACGGCCCTGCAACTGGATCTGTCCGGAAGCGCGTCGCTCGATCCGTTCATGGCGCGGTTGAAAGCCGTGCTGCGCGAACGCTGGCATACCGGCGCCATCGACTTTCTGGTGAATAACGCGGGCATGGGCGCCGCAGTGCCGATCGCGGAGATTACGGAAGAGATCTTCGACGCCTTCATGAATGTTCACTTCAAAGGCGTGGTGTTTCTGACCCAGAAGTGTCTCGGCATGATGAACGACGACGGCGGCGTCATCTTCATCACGGCCGCCGCGACGCGCTTTGTCGTGCCGTCCTATGCGACTTACGCGGCCTGCAAGTCCGCCGTCGAGACGTTCTCACGCTATGTGGCCCGGGAATACGGCACACGCGGAATCCGGGCGAACGTCGTGGCGCCGGGCGGAATCGAAACCGATTTCGCGGGCGCCATCATCAGAAATACGCCTGAACTGCAGGCCTGGGTCAAGGCGCAGACCGCGCTGGGACGCGTCGGTCAGGTCGATGACATCGGCGGCGTGGTCGCCTTTCTGTGCACGAACGACGCGAAATGGATCAACGGCCAGCGGATCGAGGTGACGGGCGGGATTCATCTTTGAGGCTGGGTGGAGAGTAGCGCGACCGGCGGAAGACAGCCGGAGTCGAACCGGCCGAGTGTGTCTGATATTTCCTGCGGCCGAGTCGCCTGAAGATCGGCGCGACATGTTCCTGGCACGACAAGCCGTGAAACCGTACCGGGTTGCAATGAGTAGCGTTGCATTGACTCGGCGCTGCCGAGGTGGCCGATTGCGCCCTCCGCGTGGTTGGGTCGACTATTCCCTCTGTTACGATCACGGCTGATTTTCGGAGCCGAGAAGATGTCTGTAATGGAAGGAAGTTCGTCAGGGTTCATCGTCCGGCTTGAGGCGTTGCGAGGCGTCGCGGCGCTATGGGTTGCGGTCGGTCATTCGATGATCTGGCTCGTAATCGGCTCGGAGCCGGCGATCTGGTCGAAGTCGCTGTTCGATGTGCATGGCGTGCAGGCAAATATCGCACGCGCGATCATCACCGTATTCAGCGGTGCGTCTGCGGTCGATATCTTCTTCGTCCTCAGTGGTTTCGTTCTTGCGAGGGCGCTGCGCGGCTTCCGGCTCAGCGCTGACGGTTACGTTCGATTCGCGGTCAAGCGGCTCTTTCGAATTATTCCGGCCTTTTGGGCGTCGCTGTTGCTTGTCGTGCTGTACCTGTCCGTCGCGTACCCCGGATTCGCCAAACTCGCCGGGGCATCTCCCTGGTTCGACAACTGGTACAAGGACCCGCTCACGCTGCACGCCCTCGCTGAAAACGTAGCGTTCGTTTCGCCCATGCTGAACCCGAACGCGTGGACGCTGAAGGTTGAAATCCTGGCATCCCTCCTTCTTCCACTGATCGTCTGGGGCATGGCGCCGCGGGGCGCGCGGCGAAGCGCCATCATTTTTCTGTTTGCGCTTGCATTGGCGTGGATTTACCGGTCGGAGGCGTCCGGATTGCCGCACTTCCTGTATATGTTCGTCGCCGGCGCGATCGTCGCCAAGCATGGCGCTCCGAATGCGCCGCGCATGATGGGAGATGGTGCATTCGTGCTCGTCTGCCTGGCAGCGATCATCTCTGCCAGCGCTTTTTTCCCGCTCGTACACCCGTTCGCGGCCGATCTGCTTGTCGTCTTCGGGAGCACAGGACTTGTTTGGGCGATCAGTTCAGGGCGAGACACGAAGGTCTTGCGGTTACTCGACGCTCGATGGACGCGTGCTCTCGGGCGAGTTTCGTATAGCTTCTACCTGCTTCACTTCATCGCTCTTTACGCCATTGCAAATCTGATGATGCGGACGATCCCGGCCACGGTCATTACTCGTTGGCCGCTTCTTGTGATGATGGCAGGGTGCGTTCTCTCGATTGCCATCACGATACCGATCGCTTCGCTCTCGTTTCGCTATATCGAAAAGCCGTTCACGGTCTTTGGTCGACGCTTTGGAGCGGCACAGTCGAAACTGGTCGAGCAGTAGATCGGGTTTTTGCGCAGCTACGGCGGAAAACAGAAAGAAACCTCCGCCGATCGGAAAAACGCCTGAAAGCCAGATGGCGGAAGGCACCCGGAGTCGAACCGTGGCTGACACCCCCTGCTGGGTTTGAAGCCCAAGCGATTTCAGCAGAAAACCAACACGTTAGATGAAATTTTGTTCCGCAAATTGGAGATTTATGCGCGCTCAAGAGCCTTTTCTGAAGCGGATCGTGAATTTTTTGCGGAACAAAAAGTGGCTCTTCGCAAGGTGAAGAAAAAGCGGCTACACCTCTATCTTGGAGGATAACCGAATGTTTTGCTTAGCTCATTCTTAAGCTAATCGCATTCGACCGAAGTTCCGAGGCCTTGAGTTGCACGGGTGTGCGATCCTGTCGTGATTCGCCAATTTAGCGCAGTCAAGGGCTCTATGGACACAAAGACAATTCACTCCGAACAACAGCAGGGAATCTGTCGATGCGACGAGAAATTATGCACTACCGGTGCAAGCGGCTATCATATATATACATGATGTGAGCGGTCAACATTGAGCGCACGACGACCAATGAGCCAACCATGCAATATTTCTATTTGATTTGTGTAATTCTGGGACTCGTGATTCTCGCTTGGTTCATGGGCCACAAGCTCCCCGATGAGTTTCAAATCATCTCCTATCTTTTCTTTTTTGCGTGCGTTGCCACATTCATCGTAATCCGCGCTGCGATTGGACTTGATGCCATGGGGGAAGATGGTTCCACTCATTCGGTTTTTGGAAATTTTTTGATGGACAAACTCTTCCAAGAGGTTTTTGACTTCGACTCCGATATCTTCGTCCTTCTTGGATTTTTTTGCTTAGTTATTACTCCCCAACTGCTTACTTATCTTCTGTGCGCTTTCTTTGGATGTGCTTCAGCTCCAATATGGATCACCAATAGTTTAAGGTTCGTCCTATGGAGTCTCGCGAAGACGTTCTCAGTTGCCGGCGGAGTATTGATTCTCTTTGCAACTTACAGCTATCTAAGAAAATGGCCGCCGGTTGAGTTCTGGCCAGAGCAGGTGAACGTTACTTTCTCTGAGTTGGAGTGGTTGATTCGCTCCCTCACATTCGGGCTTTCATTTCTTTTTACAGCCTACGCCTTGATTGTGGATGCATGGATCTTCAAATCGCTTCGCAAGCTTTACAGGACATCCGCCGAAAAAAATCCCCGTCTTAGTCGGGTTCATGAGTTCGTTCGCTCGATGCATAAAAAGGCAAAGCGAAATCGAACATCCGACTCTTGAGCGTGGTTGTTTCCACGACTTGTTTTGTCCTCTCCTGCACGGGATGCTCGGTCGGAAGGCCATCGTAGTTGTCGATTCAGCAATCAACCCGGATCGGCTCCGAATTTCCATCCGCAATGCCACAGGCCAATCTTGTCGTGATTCGAGAACTGGCCAGCAAGGCCGCGAGACATACCGCGCACATCGGCTTCAATCGGCGTGATCCGTTTGAAATACGATCACGAACTATCAACGACACGGACCAGTCGCGGCCCTCCCTTGACCTTCTGCGTCGATAGATACTCGCCCTCGCACCACCGCTGCGCCTAAAAATAATCTCACTGGATGGCCGTCTCATGCAGCCGATGTCTTGGGCTGATGGGTGTTCTTTTTGATTCTTGAACCTACGCAGATCGACCTCTCCAAATTGACATTTAGTAAGTTTATTTTAATATTTTTGTAATATTCACCCACCGCCAATCGATGCTTAGGCGTTTTGTCGATACGTACAGCCCGAGGAAGACGGTCATGAGGCTTGCGGCAATCAGAAAACTGGCAAGCGTTTCGTTTTTTCTTGCTCTTGCTGTGGAATCCTTCGCCCAAACCACACCCCTAGAACCACAGGCGAGCGCGAGTCGACCGACAGGGGCTGCGCTGCCCCCAGCGTGCGAGTGCACTTGGGCGAGAAAGGGAAACCTCCGAATTTGGAACTGCCAGTGCGGGGCTCTTCAATGTGTCATCGCCAACGATCACCTAGCCAAGGACAAGCAACCGACTCTTGGGCAAATTGCATGTGTGAAATAGCAGACCTTTTTGAGGGTCAATCTAGTAGTCCGTCGCGATGCTCGCATACGGAGCCACGCGCATGGCAGCATCGGCAACAAAGGCCAGCCTTAAGGAATCGTCGCGTATGCACTGGCCGGCCGTTCTTCCACAATGTGCACGCGCCCCGAGTCAACCCGGTATATCCGGCGAAGTGCCCTGCCGCCCGAAGGCTCCCTCGGGCAGCTTTTTTATTCAGTCGTGATTTCCGCTGGTGGATCTCGTCGACCCAACACCGACGTGCACGGCTGGTTGCCACAAGTAGCCGACTTGGCGACCCCGACTATTCTAAACCTCCAAGTCTTATTTTCTTAAGCGATCTTGAGCGAAACAGCTAAGGATAGCTGTGCGATGGTGTCTTGTCCGCGACTGACGCGCGCGGCGAGTTTCATCAGCAGATTGTCGATTATTAAATGCGATCATCCGTCGGTTTCGAAGCGTCTACTAGTAATTGTATGACTATCAACTCAGCGCTCTTAGCCAACCAACGATTAACAACAGAAATTTGCCTGCTTCACATCCACAGGATACTAGGGGCACCGCTTCCTGACCAAATCCCAATACGGGCGTACTCTTGCCGCCCGTATTGGACTGGCCAGAGATTCATAGACACTCACGAGCCGTTTAGCGCGTAGCGCCGCTCAAACTCTACAGGTGACAGGTCGCCGGCGGAACCATGCCGACGAACCGGGTTATAGAACATTTCGATGTAATCGAACAGGTCCGTGGTGGCCGTTGCCCGACTCGGATAGATGTGTCGCTTGATTCGCTCCTTTTTCAAGGCGCTGAAGAAGCTCTCGGCCACAGCGTTATCGTGACAATTACCGCGCCGACTCATGCTCGGCACCATGTGGTGTCCCTTCAGGAATGGAGCGAGTCCGATGTATCGGACTCGCAAAGGCCGCGAATCCTTGCTTGGGCATCAAGAAGTAGGTGGAGTCTGGCCGCGACATCCATGTTGAAGACGAGATCTACTGGAAGGTGTACGACCAGGCGGACACGCCGACGCGCGACGCTATGGACGTGGCACATCTCACGGATCAGCGGCCGCAGGACACCCTTCTGCATGACGAGCGCGACATTCGAGACGGCTTCCTGCATATCCGGCAAGGCAAAAGACGCAGAAGAAGCTGCGCATGTAGGTGTCGGGCGAATTGAAGACCGTCATCGATCGGATCCGCGCCCGCAAAGCTGGCCTGAAAATAGTCAGCACTGCAATCATCGTCAATGAGCAAGGTCAACGGATGACACTTGACACTCTCGAACGCAGATTCCGCGACGCGCGCCGCGCGGCCGGAATTGCGGACAAGGACTTCCAGTTCCGCGACTTGCGAGCGAATGCGCGCACCGACAAAACGGACAGCTCCGGCGACATCCGGCAGGCGCAGAAGCAGCTCGGCCACACCTCCGTGAGCATGACGGAACACTACGCTCGCGACCACCGAGACGAAAAAGTGAAGCCGACTCGCTGAACAATTTGCGGAAATGAATGCATCTTGCGAAAACGAAACAAGGGAATTTTGCGGTTCAGAAATCCCTTGAAAGCCAGATGGCGGAAGGCAGCCGGAGTCGAACCGACCAGAGGGTGTCTGACACCCCCTACTGGGTTTGAAGCCCAGCCGCACCACCGGATGCGGATGCCTTCCTTTCGTGACGAATCGTGACGAATCGCGATAAAACCCGCGGCCGGCGTCCGATTATAGCGACGGCCCGCCCACGCACACGCTCCGCGCATGTTGCACGCGGTCATCGTCCCTCATCCCGCACCCGCCCGCGCGGCTGCCGCCGTCGCAGCAGCCGATACGCGCAATACAGCAACGCAACCACCACCAGCAGATCGACCACGGTCGCCCCGTGCGCCTGCAGTTCGAGCAGCACGACATGCAACTGCCGCTCGAACAACGCGCCGCCCAGCAGCCAGAACGTCGCCCACGCGACGATTCCCGCCGTGTCCCAGAAGAAAAATGCGAGCACCGCGATCTGCGTCGTGCCCATCAGCGGCGGCGTGACGAGCCCGAGCCCCGGCACGAACTTCGACAGCGCGACGATCGGCGCACCATGTCGCTCGAACAGTTCGCCGGTCGTGCGCATGCCCGTATCGACGGCATACGACTTGCGCGAAAGCGCCGTCACGAGCCTGCGCCCGTACACGCGCCCGGCCGAAAACCAGACGCTGTCGCCGAGCAGCGCGCCGCACACCGCCGCGACCAGCACATGCGCAAACGACAGACGCCCGCTCGCCACCACCGTGCCCGCAAACACCAGCAGCGGCGCCGAGGGCAGCGGCACGCCCAGCCGCGTGAGCAGCACGTTCGCGAACACGGCCGCGCCGCCCCACTGCACGATCGCCGACGGCGGTATATGAATCAAGCAGCACCTCGCGATCGTTGGCTTCGATGCGTCATTCGGACCTCGATTCCACCAGCATCACCGGAACGCTTCCACATCCGGCGCTGCTCGCAATTTCGATGCCTTGCCACGGCGAGCCCTTGCCGTGATCGAAAGCCATCGGATCGACGCGCCGATCCGGCCGCAGCACATTGAACGGCCACGACGGACGCCGCAGCCGCTCGTGCACGACGGAGCCGAGCCAGATCGGCGTCGGCGGCGCGCCCGGACGTTCGCGCACTTCGTAGTTCGTCGGCCAGAAACGCAGCACGTCGCGCTCGTCGGGTCCGAGCGACGAACGCGCGAACACGAGCTTCGACGGCTCACCGTTGTTCAGGCGCGGCAGCGCCGGCAGCGCGATGGCGGGCGCGTTCGGCGACACGACCGACATCACGCTCGTCAGCGTCACGTGCGACACCTCGGTCCAGCCGCGCGACAGAAGCTGCGCGCGGATCTGGCCGGGCGTCGCCGCCCATTGCACGGTGATCGGCTCGCGCCGGTCGCCTTCCATGCTCGAGCGGTAGCAGGAAAACGTTCGCCACACGGTATCCGTCCACTGAATCGGCGTGATGACGACGGTCGCGGGCGGCGCGCTGTGCGCTTCGGAGTCGTCGCTCAGTTGCAGCGCGACGCTCGCGCAGATCACGGCGAGCACCGCGACCGGCATGAACGGCCGCGGCGCCGGCTTGGCCGGATTGCGCCACACCGCCGTGAGCGCGATCAGGAACACCCAGACGGCCGCGAGCGCCGCGCTGCCGAGCGCGTCCGAGATCGTGAAGCGGCCAAAATAAAGCCCCGCCAGCGCGACCGCCGTGACGATGGCGGACGTCGCCGTCGCGATGAACACGCCCGCCAGCAATCCCACGCGCCGCAGCAGCAGGAACGCGAGGAAACCGTAGATCACGACCGTCGCCGCGACGTGGCTGCTCGGAAAACGATGCTCCGACGGCGCGAACGCGACGAACACCGGCTCGTGCGCCGTGAAGCGGATCGCGCTCACCAGCAGTTGCGAGAACGCGAGCGCCACGACCCAGTACATGACCGTGCGCCAGCGCCGCTCGAAGCTCATCCACACGATGACCATCGCGCCGAGCGCGAGCAGCGTCTGCGTGCTGCCGAGCGTGGCGGCGGCATCGAGGATCGAGTCGGTCCAGGTCGAACGGAACGATTGCAGCAGCCGGTAGATCGACACGTCCACCTGCACGATCGACGCGCCGCGCGCGACGTTGGCGAGCACCGAGAAAAACACCAGCGCCGACACCAGCAGCAGCACCGAAATGATGACGATGAGCCCGGTCGCCGGATTGGCGGGATCGAGCGCGCGCGCGACGAGCCGGCCGGGCAGGCCGCGCCCCGCTTGCGCCCATCTGAGCAGCGCTTCGCGCGAGGCGATGGTCCAGCGCGTCGCGTGCGAGACGAGCACGCGCGTCAGATTGAAGATGAGCCACGCGAGCGCAGTGACGATGACGAGAATCACCACGAGACGGATCGACACCGCGCCCGCGAGTTCGATCGACGCACCGAACACGACGCCCGGCAGAATATGCGTCGGCGCCCAGATGAGCGCGCTCAGGATGTTGACCGCGAGAAAGCGCGCGGGCGTCATGCCGGTGACGCCCGCGACCACCGGCACGACGGCGCGCATCGGTGCGACGAAGCGCGCGAGCACGACGCTCTTGGCGCCGTGCTTCTCGAAGTATTTCTTGCCCGCGACGAGCGCGCCGGGATGCGCGCGGAACGGCCACATCTGCGCGATCCTGTCGGCATAGCGCTGGCCGAACCAGAAGCTCGCGGCGTCGCCGGCGATGGCGCCCGCGATCGCGCAGAAAAATACCCAGCCGAGATTCAGCGCGCCCGTGCCGACGAGCGCGCCCGCGATGAACATCGCCGTGCTGCCCGGCACGAACGTGCCGATGAACGCCACCGATTCGAGGAACGACGCCAGCAGCACGACCGCGAGCGCCCATTCCGGGTGGCCCGACAGAAGATGCAACAGCTTGAAGTAGGAATGTTCCATCGTGATCGACGGGCGACGTGCACTGCGCGCAAACGTCAGACGGACTCGTGCCAGCGGCTGTCGGCGCGCAACAGATGGAGGTCGCGGTGAAATCGAGTGTACCCAACCCTGTCGAAGAACTCCAAAACCTGTATCGCGCGCTTGCGGCCGAGTCCGCTCGCATCGCGGAAAGACGCCGCGTCGATGCCGCCGCCATGCGTTTGCGCCTGCTCCGTCACGAGCCGCGCGAGCGCATCGATCGACGCGCGGCAATAGAACAGGTCGCGCACGACCTGAAACACGTCGCCGCGGCGCGAGAGTTTCTTCAGCAGCCGGCGCATGTCGTCCTCCGCGATGCCGTGCGTCGCGGCGAGATCGCGCACCCACGGCGGATCGAACCGTCCGCCTCCGAGCGATACCAGCACGGCGCGCGCCTGCGCCTCCTCGCGTTCGTCGAGCGTCACCGCATGCGACGGCAGATGCAGCCACGGCCCGCTCTTCGCGATCGCGCCGTTCGCCACGGCTTCGTCGGCGAGTGCGCGCCACAGCGCATCGGGCGCGAGCGGCGCGGCCATGCGGCGCAGACGCGCGGCGTCGGGGCCCTGCTCATCGGGAAAGCGTTCGTGGAATGCGGCGAGCGTATCGACGAGGCGCGCGTTCAGCACGCGCCACTGCGATGCCGCGATGTACAGCGCATCGTTCTGCGTGGCGACGACGCGCACATCGGCCGGCCATGCGATCGATGCCGCCGGCATGCCGCACAGATGCTCGATCAACGATTGCGCCAGTCCATGCGGCGCCTGCCGGACGAGCGCATCGACGCGGCCGGTGTCGAGGAGCGCCGCGAGCGCGTCGAGCCACGCGCGGCGCTGCGGCGTGCGGCGCTTTCTGGCGGGCGCGAACGGATCGAGCACGCGGCCGCCGCCGACGGTACGGTTCGCCTGCGCATTGCGCACGATGAAGCGATCGCCGGGCAGCGCGCATACGGCCTGATCGAAGACGAGTTGCACGCGGGCCGTCTGTCCCGCGCCGAGCGTGTCGCCTTCGAGCAGCGCCACGTGCGCCACGCGATGGGTCGTGCCGAGATGCGCATGCAACGGCGCCCAGTGCGTGAGCGTGAGCGGCGCATCGCCCAGCAGCGTCAATTCGACATCGATGCGCTCCGACGCGCGCGCGAGCCGCGTATCGACGATCCAGTCGCCGCGCGACAACGCCTCCTTGTCGGTTCCCGCGAGATTCAGCGCGCAGCGCTCGCCCGCGCGGCCCGTCGGCGCCGCGCGGTTCTGCTCGTGAATGCTGCGCACGCGCACGGGTTCGTCACCGCCCGCGCGCGGCGCGAGCGCGAGCACGTCGCCGACGTTCACGCGGCCGGCGAACACCGTGCCCGTCGCGATCGTGCCCTGGCCGGTCAGCGTGAACACGCGATCGACCGCCAGCCGGAAATAGCCGTCGTCGCGACGCGTGCGCCAGTGCGCGCCCGCATCGCGCAGATGGGCGTTCAAGGCCGCGACGCCCGCGTCGTCATGTGTGGTGGCGTCGGTGTCGAAGCGGGGCGCGTCGCGCAACGGGCCATCCGCGAGCAGCGCGTCGATTTCGGCGTGCACTTCGTGCCGCCGCGCCGCGTCCACGCGATCGCATTTGGTCACCGCAATCGCGCCGCGCGTCACGCCGAGCAGATCGAGGATCGCGAGATGTTCGCGCGTCTGCGGCATCACGCCGTCGTCGGCGGCGATCACGAGCAGCGCGTAGTCGATGCCGCAGGCGCCCGCCGTCATCGTGTGCACGAGCTTCTCGTGACCGGGCACGTCGATGAAGCCGAGCACGCCGCCGTCCTCCAGCGGCACGTAGGCGTAGCCCAGTTCGATCGAGATGCCGCGCGCTTTCTCTTCCTTCAGACGATCGGTATCGACGCCCGACAGCGCGCGCACGAGCGTGGTCTTGCCGTGATCGATGTGTCCCGCCGTGCCGACGATCATGCGCCTGCGCTCCGCGCTTCCAGTTGCGCGATGAATGCCGCTTCATCGGCTTCTTCGAGACAGCGCAGATCGAGGCGCAGCGCGCCGTCCGCGATGCGCCCGAGCACCGGCCGCGGCAACTCGCGCAGCCGTTTTTCCATGCGGTTCAGTTGCCCGCCGGGGCGCTTGCCGCTCGCGAGACGAACGGCGAGCCCGTAACTCGGCAGGACATCGACGGGCAACGCGCCGCTGCCGATCTGGCTGAACATCGGCTCGGCCGCGACCGCGAATTCGCCGCCCGCCATGCGCTGCAGCGCCGGCTGAATGCGCTCGGCGGCGAGGCGCATCGCGTCGGCGGGACGCGTGAGCAGGCGCAGCGTCGTGAGGCGCTCGCGCAGGCTCTCGGGCGCGCGATAGAGTCGCAGCACCGCTTCGAGCGCCGCGAGTGTCAGCTTGCCCACGCGCAGCGCGCGCTTGAGCGGATGCTTCTTGATGCGGGCGATCAGATCGCGCCGCCCGACGATCAGGCCCGCCTGCGGTCCGCCCAGCAGCTTGTCGCCGCTGAAGCTGACCACGTCGGCGCCCGCCGCGACGGTCTCGCGCACGGTCGCCTCGCGCGGCAGCCCCCATTGCGCGAGATCGACGAGCGTGCCGCTGCCCAGATCCACGGCGACGGCCAGGCCGCGCGCCTTCGCGAGCGGCGCGAGTTCGGCGAGCGGCACGTCTTTCGTGAAGCCGGTGACGGCGTAGTTGCTGCAATGCACTTTCATCAGCAGCGCGGTCTTCGGGCCGATCGCTTCGTCGTAGTCTTTCAGATGCGTGCGGTTGGTCGTGCCGACTTCGCGCAGCTTCGCGCCCGCGCGGCTCATGATGTCGGGAATGCGGAACGCGCCGCCGATCTCGACGAGCTCACCGCGCGACACGATCACTTCCCGCCGCGAAGCCAGCGCCGAAAGCGTGAGCAGCACGGCCGCCGCGTTGTTGTTCACGACGGTCGCGGCTTCGGCGCCCGTCAGTTCGCAGATAAGGCCGCTGATGAGATCGTCGCGGTCGCCGCGCGCGCCCGTGTCGAGATCGAATTCGAGGTTGGCGGGACGCGTGAGAATTTCCGCGACCGCATGCACCGCTTCGTCCGGCAGAAGCGCGCGGCCGAGGTTCGTGTGCAGCACGGTGCCGGTGAGATTGAAGACGCTGCGCACGCTGCTTCGGGCGCGCTTCGCGAGATGCTCGCCGATGGAGAGCGCAAGCGCCGCATCGCTCAGTGCATCGACCGATGCGCGGCCTGCCTGCGCGTCGCCGCGCCAAGCGTCGAGCGTCGTGCGCAAGGCGTCGAGCACCTGCGTGCGTCCGTATTGCGCGATGACCGGCCCGAACGCCTCCGACGCCAGCACGCGCTCCACCGACGGCACGCGGGCCATCAGCGCGCGCAGTTCGTCGCCGTCGCTGCTTCTGACGTCGCTCATCGTTCGTCTTGCGGCTGTTCGGGCCACAGCCACGGATTGGGCGCGGCACGGCGATAACCTGCATCGCCCATCAGGAGATCGAGCGTGAGACTCGCGAGATCGTCCGCGAAGGGCTCGAAATCGAACGCCTTCTCCTGATAGCCGATCTTGCGATACGTGCCGCATTCGTCGCACGACTCGGCCTTGAGCGCCGCCTTGCGGGCGACTTCGGCGCGGTCTTCCTCGCGGACGTCGACGTCGGCGGCGCCCATCGCGTGATAGGCGATGCCCTTGGTCGAATCGCAATTCGAGCATTTCGCGCGCACCACGTGCAGCTCGGTCGCGCACAGGCCGCATTGCACGAAGCGGTAGCCGTCGTAGGCGCCGCCCACGCGCACGATGCTCGCCACCGGCACCGAGCCGCAGACCGGACATACGCCGGGCGTGTCGAGATAAGGCACGTCGCGCATGTCGATGCGGCTCGCGAGATCGGTCCACACGACCTGCAGCGCCGCCGCGATGAAAGGCGCCGCCGCCGGATCGATTTCCGCGAAGCGCAGCGCGAGGATCGCGTCGGCCTGCGCGTCGAGCGCGGCGGCGTCTGTCGCGCGCAGGCGGGCGACGAGCTGCGCGAGCGGAGGCGTCAGCGCGCCGGCGGACTCGATGTCGTCTAGCAGCATGAACAGCACGTCGCGCCAGGCGGGATCGCGCGTATCGGCGAGCGCCGGGACGATCGGCATCGAATGACGCTGATTCAGTTCGATCGATTCGCGCGCGGGCATCGGCGCCAGGAAGTTCGCGAGCACGCGCTGCTGCGCGTCGGCGAGCGCGGCCATGAGGCGCAGATAACCGGCGATCGGATTGCTTGCTTCGGCGAGTTCCCGGAGACGCGCGGCCCGCGCGGCGAAGACGGCGGCGCGCACGGGCATGCGCAAGCGCGGAATGGCCGATGGATCGAGCGATTCGATGTGCTCGGCTTCGACTATGCGTTGGACCACGGGGTTTCCTCGCAAGCGGTGCAGAACGGGCATTCGTCCTGCCTATGCCATCTGGTCGACTACCTGCGTCAAGGATATCAGCATAAAGTCCAGTCGATCGGACACGCGCTCGTGTATCTACAACGTGGATACATCAAACTTGACCCGGGGATGAAATCGTATCTACAACGACTCTACATTTCTGGGACGTTCCGGCTTTCATGAAACTCTCGATACAAAAGTGGGGCAACAGCGCGGCAGTGCGGCTGCCTGCGGCATTGCTGGATCAGGCTCATCTCGAACTGGGCGACCAGCTCAATGTGGACGTTCGCCCGGACGGCATCATGCTCACGCCCGCGCGGCCCACCTATTCCCTGGCGGATCTGATCGCGCGATGCGATTCGACGGCGCCCATGCCCGAAGACTTGGCTGCCTGGCAGAACGTCAAGCCGGTGGGAGGCGAAGCATGGTGAGGCGAGTCAAATTCGAACGCGGCGACATCGTGCGCGTCAATCTGAATCCGACCGTCGGCAATGAACAGCAAGGTGAATTCCGCCCGGCTCTCGTGCTCTCGTCGGGCGTGTTCAACGCGATGGGTGTCGCGCTCGTCGCGCCGATCACGCAAGGCGGCAACGTTGCGCGCTTCGCCGGATTCGCGGTTCCGCTCGCGGGCGACGGCACGCAAACGCAGAGCGTTGCGCTCGTGAACATGATCCGCACGCTTGATCTCGAAGCCCGCGGAGCGCGCAAGATCGAGCGCGCGTCGGTTGCGGCCACGAACGACGCGCTCGCACGCCTTCAGACCATTCTCGACTGACCGCTCGCCGCTATTTCCCGATGGTCTCCCTGAACCATCTCGGATGATGCTTTCTCGCCCATCCATAAGTCACGGTTCCGCGCGTCATCGCCCCGATCGACCCCTTGATCCACAGCGCCGCGTAGATATGCACGATGATCGACACGATCAGCACGAACGCCGTCGCCGCGTGCACGACCGACGCAATGCGAATCACCGTGATCGGGAAATAGAACGCGAAATACCGTCGCCAGATGACGATTCCGCTCAGCAGCAGCAACACGAGACTCGCCACCATCACGAAGAACAGCAGTTTCTGCCCCGCGTTGTACTTGCCGATTTCCGGCAGCCGGTCCTCGCGGTTGGCGAGCACATCGTCGATCTGCTTCATCCACTGGACGTCGTTCCTGTCCAGATAGTTGTGATGCCAGAAGCGCAGCGCGAGGATCATGAACGACAGAAACATCACGCAGCCCACGAACGGATGCAGAATGCGCGTCCACTGCCCGCCGCCGAAAATCGCATAGAGCCATGACATCGACGGATGGAACATCGCGAGCCCGGACAGCGCGAGCAGCACGAAGGTGATTGCGGTGATCCAGTGATTCGAGCGCTCGTTCGGCGTATAGCGCTGAATCAGCCGATTGCCCTTGATGTCACGCAGTTCGCTATCGTGTTTCATCTGTACGCTCCTGTCCGGCTTCGCGCCGGCGCCGCACTTCCTCGGCTTCCCGCTGCGCGTCGAGTTCCTCTTCCTCGCTCACTTCGTTCGGGCCCACGCGCGTGTAGTGGAAAAAGCCCGCGAGCGCCGCGAGTCCGATGCCGATCATCGCGAGCGGCTTGCTCACGCCCTTCCAGAGCGACACGAGCGGGCTGATGTGCGGGTCCTTCGCGAGGCCGTGATACAGCTCCGGCTGGTCCGCGTGATGCAGCACGTACATCACGTGCGTGCCGCCCACGCCCGGCGGATCGTACAGGCCGGCGTTCGCGAAGCCGCGCTCCTTCAGGTCTTCCACGCGATCGGCCGCCTGCGCCTGCATGTCGACCTTGGTGCCGAACATGATCGCGCCGGTCGGACAGGTCTTCACGCAGGCGGGCTCCTGCCCCACCGCGACGCGGTCCGAACACAGCGTGCATTTGTAGACGCGATGATCTTCCTTGGAGAGACGCGGAATGTTGAACGGACATCCGGTGATGCAGTAGCCGCAGCCGATGCAGTTCTCCTCGTGAAAATCCACGATGCCATTGGTGTACTGCACGATCGCACCCGGCGACGGACACGCCTTGAGACAGCCCGGGTCCTCGCAATGCATGCAGCCGTCCTTGCGGATCAGCCATTCGAGATCGCCCTTCGGATTCTCGTATTCGGTGAAGCGCATCACCGTCCACGAGTGCTCCGTCAGGTCGCGCGGATTGTCGTAGATGCCGGTCGTGTGGCCGACGTCGTCGCGCAGATCGTTCCATTCCATGCACGCCGTCTGACACGCCTTGCAGCCGATGCATTTCGACACGTCGATCAGCTTCGCCACGGTGCCCGTCGCCGGCACGCGGTCGCTCGGCGGCGGCGTGGTCGTGGCCGAGAGGCGCTTGATATCCAGCGATTGCAGTGCCATCGCGGCCTCCTATGCCTTCTCGACCTTCACGAGAAACGACTTGAACTCGGGTGTCTGCGAGTTCCCGTCGCCCACGGAAGGCGTCAGCGTGTTGACGAGATAGCCCGGCTGCGTGAGGCCCTTGAAGCCCCAGTGCAGCGGCAGGCCGACGGTGTGCACCTTCTTGCCCTCGATGGTCAATGGCTTGATGCGCTTCGTGACAAGCGCCACCGCGACGATATGTCCGCGATTGCTCGACACCTTCACGCGATCGCCCGCAACGACGCCCACTTCCTTCGCATGCTCCTCGCCGATCTCCACGAACTGCTGCGGCTGGATGATCGCGTTCAGGCGCGCGTGCTTGGTCCAGTAGTGGAAGTGCTCGGTCAGGCGATAGGTTGTCGCCGTGTTCGGGAATTTGTCGGCGGTGCCGAACGCGGCGCGATCGTCCGGGAACACGCGCGCGGCGGGATTGCTCGTCGCCACCTTGTTTTCCGGGAAGAACGGGTTGTAGCCGAGCGGCGTCTCGAACGGTTCGTAATGCACCGGGAACGGCCCTTCGTTCATGCCGTCGCGGGCGAAGAAACGCGCCACGCCTTCCGGATTCATGATGAACGGGCTCATGCCCTTGTCCGGCGGATCGTCGATCTTGAAGTCGGGCACATCTGGCCCCGACCACGTACGGCCGTTCCACGCGATCAGCTTGCGTGTCGGATCGAACGGCTTGCCGTTGAGATCGCACGATGCGCGGTTGTACAGCACGCGCCGGTTCGCCGGCCACGCCCAGGCCCAGCCGAGCGTCTGGCCGATGCCCGTCGGGTCCGAGTTGTCGCGGCGGCCCATCTGGTTGCCCGCCTGCGTCCACGACCCGCAGAAGATCCAGCAGCCGCTCGCGGTCGAGCCGTCGTCGCGCAGTTGCGCGAAGCTCGCGAGCTGCTCGCCGCGTTTCGCGAGCACCTTCGTCTGATCCGCCGGATCGGTGACGTCGGCGAGCGCGCGGCCGTTGAACTCCATCGCGATCTCTTCGGGCGTCGGGCTTTCCGGGTCCGCGTAGGGCCAGGTCATCTTCAGGATCGGATCGGGATACTTTCCGCCCTTCTCCTGATAGGCCTTTCGCATGCGCAGCCACAAGCCCGACATGATTTCCAGATCGCTGCGCGCCTCGCCGGGGCCGACCGCGCCCTGCCAGTGCCACTGCAGCACGCGCGACGAACTCACGAGCGAGCCGCGCTCTTCCGCGAAACACGTCGTGGGCAGGCGGAAGACTTCGGTCTGGATCTTCGACGCATCGACATCGTTAAATTCGCCGTGGTTCTTCCAGAACTCGGAAGTCTCGGTCGCGAGCGGATCCATGATGACGAGCCATTTCAGCTTCGACAGCCCGAGCCCGATCTTCGCCTTGTTCGGCGCCGCGGCGAGCGGATTGAAGCCCTGGCAGACATAGCCGTTCATCTTGCCCGCGGCCATCAGCTCGAAGACCTGCAGCATGTCGTACGACTTGTCGAGCTTCGGCAGAAAGTCATAGCCGAAATTGTTCTCGGCCGTCGCGTTGTCGCCCCACCACGATTTCATGAAGCTCACATGGAACGCGCGATAGTTCTTCCAGTAGCTCAGCTGGTTCGGCCGCAGCGGCTGCGCGGCGCGCTTCTTGATGAACTCGTCGAAGTCCTGCTCGCTTTCCATCGGCAGGGTCATGTAGCCGGGCAGAAGATTCGACATCAGGCCGAGATCCGTCAGGCCCTGAATGTTCGAGTGTCCGCGCAACGCATTCATGCCGCCGCCCGCGATGCCGATATTGCCGAGCAGAAGCTGCACCATCGCGCCCGTGCGGATCATCTGCGCGCCGACCGTATGATGCGTCCAGCCGAGCGCGTACAGAATCGTTCCCGCGCGATTCGGCGCGGCGGTCGTCGCGAGCGTCTCGCAGACCTTGAGGAACTTGTCGGTCGGCGTGCCGCACGCCTTGTTCACCATCTCCGGCGTGTACGCGGCGTAGTGCTGCTTCAGCAGGTTGTAGACGCAGCGCGGATGCTGCAGCGTCGGGTCGGTCTTGACATAGCCGTCCTCGCCGCGCTCGTAGTCCCAGCTCGATTTGTCGTAATTGCGCTTCGCGGCGTTATAGCCCGAAAAAATGCCGTCCTTGAAAGCGAAGTCCTCGCGCACGATGAACGACATGTCCGTGTAGTTCTTCACGTACTCGTGCTGGATCTTGTCGTTCGTCAGCAGATAGTTGATCACGCCGCCGAGGAACGCGATGTCCGTGCCGGTGCGGATCGGCGCGTAGAAATCCGCGACCGATGCGGTGCGCGTAAAGCGCGGATCCACCACCATCAGCTTCGTCTTGCGATGCGCCTTCGCCTCCGTCACCCACTTGAAGCCGCACGGGTGCGCCTCGGCCGCATTGCCGCCCATCACCAGAATCACGTCCGCGTTCTTGATGTCGACCCAATGGTTCGTCATCGCTCCACGGCCAAACGTCGGGGCAAGACCTGCCACCGTCGGGCCATGTCAGACACGCGCCTGATTGTCGAATCCGAGCATCCCGAGACTGCGGACGGTCTTGTGCGTCAGATAGCCGACTTCGTTGCTGCCCGCCGACGCCGCGAGGTAGCCCGTGGTCAGCCAGCGATTCACTTTCTTGCCGTCGGGCGTCGTCTCGACGAAATTCGCGTCGCGGTCTTCCTTCATCAGCACGGCGATGCGGTCGAGCGCCTCTTCCCACGAGATGCGTTTCCACTCGTTCGAGCCCGCCGCGCGATGCTCGGGATAGAGCAGCCGGCTCGGACTGTGAATGAAGTCGATGAGCGAGGCGCCTTTCGGGCAGAGCGTGCCGCGATTGACCGGATGATCAGGATCGCCTTCGATATGAATGATGCTTGCCTTGGCGTTCTTGGCGTTGTCGCCCAGGCCGTACATCAGAATTCCGCAGCCGACCGAGCAGTACGGGCAGGTGTTGCGCGTTTCCGTGGTGCGCGACAGTTTGTATTGCCGGACCTCGGCGAGCGCGGGTGCCGGAGAGAAGCCCAATGCCGCCAGGCTCGATCCGGCGAGCGTGCTCGCGGAGACCTTCAGGAACTGTCGACGTGACATTTGGAGCATGATTGCCCTCGGCGCGTCGTGGGGTGGGTTTCTGAAGTATATGGTGCGCGATGCATCCGCGCAGATGACCCCGACATGGGATTTGCACGGATGCCGGCGCGCAACCGCTGCATCGTTTAATTCACGTTCTGGAATGGAACGTGCTCGACCGAGTGAAATCCGAACGCGCCGCCCCTGTTTCATCGAGCCGAGAGGTCCGTCATGAGTTCCGTGTCAACGCAGAAGATCGAAGCCGCGGTCAAGAAAGACGCATCGTGGGTGCTCGGCGCCCTCAAGCAGTTCTCGCAGGACCGTTGCGCCGCGATGGCCGCGAGCATCGCGTTCTACTCGGCCTTTTCGCTTGCACCGACACTCGTCATGGTAATTGCCGTCGCGGGCTGGGTATTCGGGCCGGAGGCCGCACGCGGCCAACTGTTTCATCAGGTGAACGGGCTGCTCGGCGATCAGGCGGCGTCCGGCGTGCAGAGCATCGTCGAGAATGCGCATCGCAGCGGCGGGACGGGCATCGCCGCGATCATCTCGTTCGTGCTGCTGGCGATCGGCGCATCGGCGACATTTTCCTCGCTCAACACCGCGCTCAGCATCGTGTGGCCGCTCACCGGCGAACAGCGCTCAAGCGTGATGGCGATGGTGCGCGTGCGGCTCATCTCGTTCGGGCTCGTGCTGGGCGTCGCGTTTCTGCTGATCGTGTCGCTGGTCCTCGATACCGCGATCCAGGCGGTCGGCATGTGGCTGTGGGGCGATTCGCCGTTCGTCATCATCGGCGACGTCGTGCAGATGGTGGCCGGTCTCGCGATTCTGTCGGTCGCGTTCGGCGCGCTGCTCAAATTCCTCCCCGACGCGCCCGTGCAATGGCGCGACGCGCTCGTCGGCGGTCTGGTCGCCGCGGTGCTGTTTTCCGCGGGCAAGAAACTGTTCGCGCTCTATCTGACGCACGCGGGCACCGCGAGCGCGTTCGGCGCGGCCGGCTCGCTCGCCGTGCTCTTGATGTGGTTGTATTTCTCCGCCGCCGTGCTCCTGCTCGGCGCCGAATTCTCGGCGGCCCGCGCGCGGCTGCACGATCCGCGCGGCGCCTGGGGCATGCAGAACAACGGCCGCGTGCCGCCGGGAAGCCGCGCGAAGATCGGCTCGCTGCTGGCGTCGTCCACGCGCACGGGGGCACCCGCCGCCGCTGCCGCGTCGGTCGCGGCGGCGGGTGCACCGGTCGCGTCTGCGGGCGCGCCGGTCCCGGAGAGCGCGCGGCGCGTGATCGGCGCACGCGCGCAACACTCGCAGCAACTCACCGGTCAGGCGCGCCGGAAAGTGTCGGCCGTGGCGCGCGCGCTGGAGTTGTCGCGCAAGATCGCGCGGGCGGAATCGACGGCCACCCGCGTCACCGCGCTGGCGATGGTCGGCGCGGGCCGCAAGGCGTCGCACGCCAACCGGGCCGTGCGCCGGCATCCGTGGCGCGCGGTCCTCGTCGCGGCAGGCGCGGGCATGGCGGTCGCCCTGCTTTCCCGCCGCGACTCCGCACGATTCGACGACGAAACATCGCGAAACTGACACGCCGCGCAGTCACCGCGGCTGTCCAGCGAATCCGAAAAATCGCGTCGGAAATAAATCGTTTGTTATTTGATTCGAGGGTAATTGACTGCCGGCAGGACTTTGACGGCTTTAAAACCCGCACGTCGCGCGGAACTTTTCCGAACCCGGTCTGTCATCTCAAAACTTTTGAATCGCCGCCCGGAGAGGCATGATGGGCGGGCGTCACGGCTGAGTGTCTGTTTTTTGAGACAGTCTATATTTTTTCATTTCTTAAGTTTCGAAACGTTGCGTTATTCTCTGCGCCGGCAACAACGATTTTAATCATTCGCGTGGAGAATTCGATGAAACGATTCGCACTGACGTCCCTCTCGCTCGCCATGCTCGGCGCAGCAGGCGCGGCACAGGCACAAACGAGCGTGACGCTGTATGGCGTGATCGACGCTGGTATCGGCTACGTGAGCCATGCCAACGCGAACGGCGACAAGCTCGTGGGCATGATCAACGGCAACCTGTCGGGCGATCGCTGGGGCTTGAAGGGTCAAGAAGACCTGGGCGGCGGCCTGAAGGCAATCTTCCAGTTGGAAAACGGTTTTGACGTCGGCACCGGCCAACTCGGCCAGGGCGGTCGCGAATTCGGCCGTCAGGCATTCGTCGGCCTGACGAGCAACCAGTGGGGTACGGTCACCCTCGGTCGTCAGTACGATCCGCTGGTCGACATGGTCCAGGGCATCACGGCTGACAACTACTGGGGCGCGATCTTCGCAACGCCGGGCGACGTCGACAACTATGACAACTCTCTGCGCGTAAGCAACGCCGTCAAGTACGTGTCGCCGAACTTCTCAGGCTTCCAGGTCGAAGGCCTGTACGGCTTCAGCAACCTGGCGGGCACGACGGGCCAAGGCCAGACGTGGTCGGCAGCTGCGACGTACAACAACGGCCCGCTGGCTGTTGCAGGCGGCTATTTCTACGCGAATAACCCGAGCGCTGGCCGCGTGCCGGCAACCACGACCAGCGGCTGGGGCAGCCCGTCGTCGGACTCGCTGTTCAACAGCCCGGTCAACGGCGCCTATTCGACGTCGCAGGCCATCGGCATCGCTCGCGGCGCGATTCAGTACTCGATCGGCGCATTCACGGTCGGCGGTTCGTACAGCAACGCGCAATACAAGGCTGACGGCGCATCGCGTTTCGGTTCGGAGCACTTCAACATCGGCAACGGCTTCGTGAACTTCCAGGTCACGCCGGCTCTGTTGACCGGTCTGGGCTACACGTACACGAAGTCGGGTGGCGACACCTCGGCGACGTACCACCAGGTCAGCCTGGGCGCCGACTACTCGCTGTCCAAGCGCACCGACTTCTACGCAGTTGCGGCTTATCAGCACGCAAGCGGCGATCAGCGTAACCGCGACGGCGGCACCAACTCGGCGCAAGCGTCGATCGGTTCGTACGGCTTCGAAAGCGGCCGCAGCCACCAAGAGACGGTCATCGTCGGCGTGCGTCACAAGTTCTAAGAACAACCGACGGACGTGGCACGCGAGTGCCGCGTCTGGAGGACCGCAGTACACTCGAACAGCCATCGGCCTTGCCGATGGCTGTTTTTTTATGCGCGCGCGACACGGCAAAGCGCAACAAAATGTCAAGATCGGCGGCGCGCGCGCAACGCGTCCAGACGACGGCAGCAGAATCTCCTACATATCGATATTGGGAGATTTGCACGGTGCCGCTACGCTCACCCTTCCATCGTTTCGTCGCCGTCGTCGCCTGTCTTGCGGGCGCCGCGTGCGGAACGGTCGCTCATGTTCCGGCCGGCGATTCGCCCGCCCTGCCGCTGATCGTCGCGCATCGCGGCGGCGCTGCCGATTATCCCGAGAACACGCTGATCGCCATCGAGGGCGCGCTGCACAATCGCGCGGATGCGATCTGGCTCACCGTGCAACTCACGCGCGATGGCGTGCCGGTGCTGTATCGTCCGGCCGACCTCTCGGTGAACACCGACGGCCAGGGCGCGGTCGCGGACTTCGATCTGGCGGCGCTCGAGCGGCTGAATGCGGGATGGAACTTCGCGCCCGATGGCGCGGGCGGCGCGACGCGCTATCCGTATCGCGACCATCCGGTGCGGATCCCGACGCTCGTTGCGGCGTTGCGCGCGATTCCGCCGGCCGTGCCCGTGATGCTCGACATGAAAGCGCTGCCCGCCGCGCCTCAGGCGGACGCGGTTGCGCGCGTGTTGAACGAAGAAAACGCGTGGCCGCGCGTGCTGGTCTATTCGACCGATGGTGCCTATCAGCAGGCTTTCGCGGCTTACCCTCAGGCGCGCTCGCGACAGTTCGAAACGCGCGATGCGACCCGCGCGCGGCTCGCGGCCGTGGCGCTCGCGCACGCCTGCGAAGATCCGCCGTCGCCCGAAACCTGGGCCGCGTTCGAATATGCGAGAAAGGTGGAATTGGTCGAAAGGTTCACGCTCGGCGAAGCGCGCTCGGCGGTCACGGCGAAACCGTGGACACCCGAAGCGATCCGGTGCTTCCGCACGAACGGGGAAACGCCGATCGTCGCGAACGGTGTCGACAGTGCCGACGACTACCGCGCAGCGGCCTGCCTGGGCATCACCGCCGTGCTCGCCGATTCGCCGCGGAAAATGCGCGCGATCAGGGCGAGCACCGCACTTCCGCTGCAATGCCCGTCCGACGCACGCTGACGGCTCACTGCTGCGGCGCGTTGCCGGCCGGGTTCGTGTCCTCGGCAAGCGTCTGCGCGGGCGCGTCCGAGCCGCACGGCAGATCGCCGATGACGAGCCGCGGCACCGTGCTGCGCGCCTCGCGCGGACGTAACGGCACGTTGTCGAGATCGGTCCAGGACGGGTTCGGAATCTCGCCGAAAAGCTGCCGCAGGCGCTCGCCCCAGGTGCGGTTGATCATCTGGTAATACGTGCTGTTGTTGTCGAGCGTGGCGAAACGCGTCACGCGCAGCGAATCCTTCTCGTACACCAGCAGATCGAGCGGCAGACCGACCGACAGATTCGAGCGCAGCGTGGAATCCATTGAAATGAGCGCGCACTTGGCGGCTTCGTCGAGCGGCGATGCGGGCGTGATCACGCGATCGATGATCGGCTTGCCGTACTTCGATTCGCCGATCTGAAAATACGGCGACACGCGCGTCGATTCGATGAAATTGCCCGCCGCGTAGATCATGAACAGACGCGGCGGCTGCCCGCAGATCTGCCCGCCCAGGATGAAGCTGCAATTGAAGTCGACGCTGAATTCCGCGAGCGACAGCGCATCTCGCCGATGCACTTCGCGCACCGCGGCGCCGACGATGCGCGCCGCCTCCGCCATGTTCGCGACGCTGTAGAGCGTGGGCGCGTCGGGGTCGGACGGCTCCGCGAGCAGATGCGTCACCGCCTGCGTCAGCGCAAGATTGCCCGCCGCCAGCAGAACGATCACGCGCTCACCCGGTTGTTCGAAGACAACCATCTTGCGCGCGGCGCTCACGTGGTCCACGCCGGCGTTGGTGCGCGTGTCGGAGAGGAACACGAGTCCCTCGTCCACGCACATGCCCACGCAATAAGTCATGTCGATCCGTCCTGAAACAAGCAAACCACCATTGTACTGAGCGCGCCCGCGCATCGCATCCATCCTGTCTTACGGCACGCGCCGGGCGCCGCTTGAGCAGCGCGTTCACTGATCCGGGCGGGCATCGATGCTGACGCTGACCGTCAGCGTTTCCTCCTTGCCGCCGACGCGCGATCCGCGCACGGGCGCGGCCGATTCGTAGTCGCGTCCCACCGCGAGGCGGCAGTGGCGTTCGTCCGCGAACGCGGCTTGCGTCACGTCGAGCGTGACCCAGCCGTGCTCGACCCAGACATCGACCCAGGCGTGCGCCGTTGCGGTCTCGCCGCCCGCATCGACATATCCGCTCACGCAGCGCGCCGGCACGCCCCGCGCGCGGCAGCACGCGAGCATCAGATGCGCATGATCCCGCGCCGCGCCGACGCCGCGCGCGAGCGCCTGCGCCGCGGTGCTCATCGGCTGATCGGCTTCGCTCACATGGCGCACGCACTCCCCGATACGCTCCGCCAGCGCGACGAACGCGTCCGGCGTATCGAGCGCGGGCACGCGCCGGGCGAGATCGCGGATCGCCGCGTCGGGCGCGGTCAACGTGGTCGCGCAGGTGAAATGTTCGAGGGGAATCGGACCGGCTTCGTCGAAGAGACGGCCCTCGGGAAGCGCTTCGGTTTCCACTTCGCCGCTCACGCTCACGTGAATCTCGCTATGCGGCTTGGTCAGCACGAGCGTTTGCAGCGCATTGCCGTAGGCGTCGCGTGCGTCGTCGAGCTTGGCCGGCGCGTCGACGTGCCAGTGCCGCACGATCTGCGACGAACCGCTCGCGGGTGTCACGCGATACTGCTGGATCGAATACGTGACCGGCGCAGCGTAGTGATAGCGGATGTCGTGGCGAATGGTCAGCAGCATGATTCACGCGATCGGCAGCATCAGGAAGGTGTGCATCACGAGTTGGCCCAGCTCGTCGACGCGCTTGAGGAACTGCGTGAGCCACGCGTGCACGCCGGTTTCGAGAATCTGGCGGATGTCGGAGTACAGCACGTCCGCGCGCAACTTGCCGGCAAAGCGCTCGCATTGCTTCGACGCATCCGTGCGCAGTTTCGCGAGCGTCTCGCACACGCCGTCGAGCGATGCGATCAGCGAACGCGGCATCTGCTCGTTGAGGATCAGCAATTCGACAACGCGCGCCGGCGTCACCACGTCGCGATACACCTTGCGATAAATCTCGAGCGCCGAAACGGAACTGAGTATCGACGTCCAGTAATAGAAGTCTTCGAGCTGGCGCGCCGCCTCGCGCGAGTTCGGCGGCGCGTGGGCGAAGCGCACGTCGAGGATGCGCGCCGTGTTGTCCGCGCGCTCCAGATAGGCGCCGAGCTGCATGAAGAAGAACGCGTCGTCGCGCAATGCGGTGCCCTGCATCACGCCGCGGCACAGGTTCGAACGATACTTGACCCATTCGAACAGCGCATCCGGGCTCGTTTCGAGTTCGTGGTTCGCGAGCCGCTGATTGAATTCGAGCCACGTGAAGTTGATAGTCTCCCAGCCTTCGGTCGTGAGCGTGCCGCGCACCGCGCGCGCGTTCTCGCGCGTCGCTTGCAGACACGAGAGAATACTCGACGCATTGCGCGCGTCCGCGACCATGAAGTGCTGCATGTCCTCGCGCGCATGCGAGCCCGGATGACGCGCGTCGAACATCTCTTCCAGCTCCGAGATCTTCAGCACCGAGCGTTGCGCGCGCGCCTCCTGTTCGGGCGTTTGCGGCAGGAGCGAGCCTTCCAGATTGATGTCGAGCATGCGCGCGGTGTTCTCCGCGCGTTCCATGTAGCGCGCCATCCAGAACAGGTGATCGGCAGTGCGGCTCAGCATGACGGTGTGTGCAGTGAGTTAAGCGACCATCCAGGTGTCTTTGGTTCCGCCGCCCTGCGACGAATTGACGACGAGCGATCCTTCGCGCAACGCGACGCGCGTGAGGCCGCCCGCGCACATCGACACTTCGCGGCCCGAGAGCACGAACGGCCGCAAGTCGATATGACGCGGCGCGATGCCCGCCTCGACGAACGTCGGGCACGCGGACAGCGCGAGCGTCGGCTGCGCGATATAGCCTTCGGGCCGCGCGACGAGCCGCGCGCGAAAGGCTTCGATTTCATCGGCCGTCGACGCGGGCCCGACGAGCATGCCGTAGCCGCCCGCGCCGTGCACTTCCTTCACGACGAGTTCGCCGAGATGCGCGAGCGTGTACGCGAGTTCATCGGGCTTGCGGCACTGGTAGGTCGGCACGTTGTTGAGTATGGGCGTCTCGCCGAGATAGAACTCGATCATGTCCGGCACGAACGGGTAGATGGATTTGTCGTCGGCAATGCCGGTGCCCATCGCGTTCGCGAGCGTCACGCGTCCCGCGCGATACGACGTGAGCAGCCCCGGAATGCCGAGCGCCGAATCAGCACGAAAGGCGAGCGGATCGAGAAAATCGTCATCGACGCGGCGATAGATCACGTCGACGCGGCGCGGTCCGTGCGTCGTGCGCATGAAGACGTAGTTGTCGTCGACGAACAGGTCCTTGCCCTCGACGAGTTCCACGCCCATCTGCTGCGCGAGAAACGTGTGCTCGAAGTAAGCGGAGTTGTACATGCCGGGCGTCAGCACGACGACGGCCGGATCGTCGACGCCTTCGGGCGCGATCGAACGCAGCGTTTCCAGCAGCAGGTCGGGATAATGCGCGACCGGCGCGACGCGGTTCTGCACGAAAAGCTCGGGAAAGAGCCGCATCATCATCTTGCGGTTTTCCAGCATGTACGAGACGCCCGAGGGCACGCGCAGGTTGTCCTCCAGCACGTAGAACTCGCCCGCCGCGCCCGCGCGCACCACGTCGATGCCGGCGATGTGCGCGTACACGTCGAGCGGCACGTCGACGCCCTGCATCTCCGGGCGATACTGCGCGTTCGTATAGACCTGCTCGGCCGGAATGCGCCCGGCGAGCACGATGTCGCCGTCGTGATAGATGTCGTGGAGAAACAGATTGAGCGCCTGCACGCGCTGCCTCAGGCCCGCTTCGAGCACGCGCCATTCGTCGCCGGGAATGATGCGCGGAATCATGTCGAACGGAATGAGCCGCTCCGTGCCGGACAGGTCGCCGTTCACCGCGAACGTGATGCCCACGCGGCGGAACAGCACGTCCGCCTCGGCACGCTTGCGCGCGATCGTCTCGGGGCTCTGAATCGAGAGCCAGCGCGAAAACCGTGCGTAATGGCTGCGCACGGTGTCGTCCTGACGCATTTCATCGTAGATCTGCATCGCGGCGTCCTTCGTTTTTCAGCGCGTTTCATTGCAGTATCGGACGAAAGTGCGCGACATGTGCCACTTTTTTCACGCGCGCTCATGGTGCACGGCTGTTTCGCGCTAGACTTTCCGCTTATCGCCCTACGTTTCAATATGTCCGACGCCCTCGAAGACGAAGCCGATTCGCTGGCCGATGCCCTGCTCGCAGGCCTCGCGCGTCCGATCGTGTTCGTCGATCTCGAAACCACCGGCGCGGACGCGACCGTCGATCGCATCACGGAAATCGGCGTCGTGGAAGCGAGCGCGGCGGGCATCGAGCGCTGGAGCGTGCTCGTCGATCCCGGCGTGCCGGTGCCGCCCTTCGTGTCGCGCCTGACGGGCATCGACGACGCCATGCTGCGCGGCCAGCCGAGCTTCGAATCGCTCGCGCCCGCGCTCGCCGAACGCCTGCACGGCAAGCTCTTCGTCGCGCACAACGCGCGCTTCGATTACGGCTTTCTCAAGAACGAATTTCGCCGCGCGGGCATCGCCTTTCGCGCGGATACGCTGTGCACGGTGCGGCTGTCGCGCGCGCTGTTTCCATCGGTCGAACGGCATGGTCTCGATGCGCTCATCGCTCGGCTGAATCTCGCGCCCGAAGGACGCCATCGCGCACTCGCCGACGCCGATCTGCTCTGGCAGTTCTGGCAGAAGATTCACGCGCTCTATTCGCAGGATCTCGTCGATGCCGCGATCAAGGCGCTCGTGAAGCGCGCGAGCCTGCCCCCGGCGCTGCCGGAAGGCGCGCTCGATGCGCTGCCGTCTACACCCGGCGTCTATCTCTTTCACGGCGACGACGACGTGCCGCTCTACGTCGGCAAGAGCATCAACCTGAAACAGCGCGTCGCGGCGCATTTTTCGGGCGATCACCGGCTCGCGAAAGACTTGTCGATCTCGCAGACCATCCGTCGTATCGAATGCCGCGAGACGGCCGGAGAACTCGGCGCGCTGCTGCTCGAAGCGAAGCTCGTGAAAGAACTGAGGCCCACGCACAACCGGCTGCTCAAGGGCATATCGGGCGCGTCGGGCGCGTGTGCGTGGCAATGGCTGCCGGGCGCCCGGGCGCCCGTTCTTCTGAAGGCCGACAGGCGCGATCTTTCGCGTGAAGAACATCTGTTCGGCGTGTTCGCGTCACGCGCGAAGGCGCACGCGTTCCTTCGCCATCTCGCCGATGAACACAGCCTCTGTCACGCGACGCTCGGGCTCGAAAAAGCGCCGACGTCGCGCGGGCGCGGCTGCTTCGGCTATCAGGTGAAACGTTGCCTCGGATCGTGCGCGGGCATCGAAACATTCGCCGATCATGCGGCACGCGCGCTCGCCGCACTGGAAAGCGCGCGCCTCGTGCGCTGGCCGCACGACGGACCGGTCGCCATCGCCGAGCGCGATGCGCAGAACGGCGGCGAGGCATGGCATGTGATCGATCGCTGGTGCTATCTCGGCACGTGCGCGACGCGCGACGACATCGCGCCGCTGCTCGCCGCCGCGCCCGATCTCCGTCCGTTCGACAGCGATGTCTACAGCCTGCTCGCGAAGCGCCTCGCGTCCGGACAACTGCAATGGATCGCATGCGACGCGCGGCCGTCGTTTCATCTCGTCGTACAAGATGCGCCCGCTCGCGCCGTCATCGCGCGGCAGGCGAAAGGCACGGCGGGCGCGACGCAACGCCGCGCGATCGCATCGGACCAGTTCGCGCTGGCGTTCTAGCGTTCAGGCAATTCCGCCGTTTGCGCGCAGCACCTGACCGTTGACCCAGCCCGCGTCCGGTCCGACGAGAAACGCGACCACGGACGCGATATCCTCCGGCTGGCCGAGGCGTTCCAGCGGCGGCATCTTCGAGAACGCGGCGATCTGCTCGTCGGTCTTGCCGTCGAGAAACAGCGACGTCGCCACCGGCCCCGGCGCAACCGCGTTCACCGTGATGCCGCGGCCGCGCAACTCCTTCGCGAACACATGCGTGAACGATTCGACCGCGGCCTTCGTGGCGTTGTAGATCGCATAGCCGGGCATGTTGAGCGCGAGCGTCGTGCTCGAGAAGTTGACGATGCGCCCGCCGCCGTTCATGCGCGCCGCCGCTTCGCGCAGCGTGTTGAAGGTGCCGCGCACGTTGATGCCGAAGGTCTGATCGTAGAGCGCGTCGCTCGTGTCCGCGAGCGGCAGCGTCTTCAGCACGCCCGCGTTGTTGACGAGCGCATCGACCGGGCCGAGCTGCGCTTCGACCGCCTCGAACATGCGCCGCACGTCGTCGGCATTCGCGACGTCGGCCTTCACGGCGAGCGCCGCGCCGCCCGCCTCGCGCAATTCGGCGACGAGCGCGTCGGCTTCCTTCGCGCTCGATGCATAGTTCACTGCGACCGCAAAGCCGTCGCGCGCGAGACGCCGCGCGATCGCGGCGCCGATGCCGCGCGATGCGCCCGTGACGATCGCGACGCGTTTCGTTTCCGTCTGACTCATGATGTGCTCCTCAAAGTGGGCTGTTCGATGAGAAGCATGATGAATCATTCCGTTTCCGCGATCATCGTGCGTGGCTTAGTATCATCGTTCCAGTTGCTTCAACAATTCCAGAGCACATTCAGCATGGATCGATTCCAGGAAATGCAGGTGTTCGTGCGCATCGCGGAACGGCACAGCTTCACGCAGGCCGCCGACGATCTGCAGATACCGCGCGCCACCGTCACCAATCTGATGAAACGCATGGAAGCGCGGCTCGGCGCGCGCCTGCTCGAACGCACGACGCGCACCGTGCGCCTCACGCACGACGGCGAAGCGCATTACCGGCGCTGCGTGCGCCTGATTGCGGATCTGGAGGAAGCGGAAGGCTCGTTCCGGCATACCGAGCCGAAAGGCTTGTTGCGCGTGAATCTGCAAGGCACGCTCGCGCGCTATTTCATCATGCCCGGATTGCCGGCGTTTCTCGAACGCTATGGACAGATCGAACTGCATATCGGCGAGGACGACAGGCTCGTCGACCTCGTGCGCGAAGGCGTCGATTGCGTGCTGCGCGCGGGCACGTTGCAGGATTCGTCGATGATCGGCCGCCGCGTCGCGCTGCTCGAACAGGTGACGGTGGCGAGTCCGGCTTATCTGTCGCGCGAAGGCGTGCCGGACGATCTCGAGGCGCTCGCGTCGCATCGCGCGGTGAACTATCTGTCGAGCGCGACGGGCCGCGTGGTGCCGCTGGAATTCACGCTGGACGATCGAATCGAAGCGATCGAACTGAAGGCCACGGTATCCGTGACGGGCGTCGAGATGTACACGCAGGCCGCGCTCGCAGGATTCGGCATCATTCAGGTGCCGCGCTATCACGTCGATGATGCGCTCGCCGACGGCCGCCTGCAACGCGTACTTCCAGAGATAGCACCACCGCCGATGCCGGTGTCGGTGCTCTATCCGCATAGCCGGCAGTTGTCGGCGCGCGTGCGGGTTTTCGCGGACTGGATCAGCACGATCTTCGCGCAGAACAATGGGTCCGTCCGGGCAGACATCGAAGCGCAAAAGTAAAAGAGGCCAGCCTCCCGTTCAAGGGAAACTGGCCTCTTTTCATGAAGCTTCGATTTCGCCAACGAAACCGAAGCCCGAACGCCATGCGCGAATTAAAGCGCTGCGTCCTTCAGCTTCTTCAGCGCGCGCGCTTTGATGCGAACGCTTGCCGGCTTGGCCGGGAACCAGCGCTCGGCGCCCGTGAACGGGTCCTTGCCGAAGCGCTTCTTCTTCGCCGGCACGGCTTGCGCGGAGATCTTGAGAATGCCCGACAGCGTGAATTCGCCGGCGCCCTTCTTGTGGATCGAGCCGAGGATGGTGTCTTCCAACGCGACCATCACGGCCTTGACCGCCTTCACGTCAACAGCGGCGCGCTCGGCGAGATGATTCGCGAGCGATGCCTTCGTGAACGTATCCTTGATCGGCGAGGGAGCGCCGGTGGTCTTCTTCGCGGCTACTTTCTTCGCGGCAACCTTCGGTGCTGCAGCTTTCTTTGCCGGTGCGGCGGTCTTCGCCGTGGCCTTCTTGGCCGGCGCTTTCTTGGCAGCGGTTTTAGCGGAAGTCGGCATGTTTCTCCTACCTGTTTTTGGTCAGTGATATTCGAATACGTTCGCACCGATGCGTTCGTATCACGCCGGATTCTACATATAGCAAGCGAGTTCGTGCGAGTCTTTTGCGCTTTTATATCGTTTTTACAGGGGTTTTTCGTGGCGTCGCGCAGACAAGTGCGCCAACGAAGCATCGTTGCGATGTTCGACGATGCCTCGATCACTGCGCGAACGAGCGATGCGCGATGTGCGCGATGAGCGGATAGTGATCCGACGCGATGCGAGAAAGCCGTGTGCGATGCACGTCGACACGCATCAGGCGTTCGCCCGGATGCACCCAGATCCGGTCGAGCGCGAAGAGCGGGCAGCGCGTCGGAAAGGTGCGCAACGCGCTCGCGCGATGAAAGTGCGTGACGAGCCGCCTGAGCGTGCGGCCATACACGAACCACTCGTTGAGATCGCCGAGCAGGATGACGGGCAGCGCGGGCGTATCGAAGCTTCGCAGCACTTGCTCCACTTGCGCGCGCCTTTCGCTCGATGCAAGACCGAGATGCGTCGCCACGACGCGCCATAGTTCGCCGCCGCAATCGATATCGGCATCGAGCGCGCCGCGCGGCTCGCGGCTCCCGAACGAAAGATCGAGCGTGCGCACCGCGCGCACCGGATAGCGCGTGAGCACCGCATTGCCGTAACGCCGCTCAGGCGTATCGAGCGTCGGGCCCGCCACCGCGTGCAGGTTCGTCATGCGTTGCAGCAACTCGAGCACGTCGCGCGCGCCGCTGCCGCCCAGCGGCACTTCCTGCAACGCGAAGATGTCGGCGTCGATCTCGGCGAGCACCAGGCCGATGCGCTCCGGCGCGAAGCGGCCATCGATGCCCACCGCGCCATGCAGGTTGTAAGTCGCAATGCGCAGTTCGCGCGCACGGACATCGTTCACGGCGGCATTCGCGGCTTCGTTCTCGATCGCGCAGTCGTGCATCAGCATCATGAATTGACCTCGTCGGGGCGTTCGTTCTTCGATGTATCGCGCGGCATCGCGCCGTGTTCGCGCAGCTCGGTCGCCCGCTTCGCTTCCTCGCTCGCGCGCGGTTTGTCGGCGTCGCCCGGCGCGCCTTCGTGCGCCACGGCTGAATTCGTGCGGCCGAGAAAACGCTGCAGCAGCAACGACACGCCGATCAGCGCCGCACCGATGCCGGTCAGCACCGCGAACGAGCCGATCGTCGGCCGGTGCAGCGACGCCATCAGCTGATGCGCGAACGCCACCGTCAGAAAGATGCCCGGTCCCATGCCGAGCATCGTGCCGAGCATGAAGTCGCGCATGCGGATATGCGACGCACCCGCGACGAGATTGACGATGGCAAACGGCGCCACCGGCAACAGCCGCAACACCACGACCGCGACGATGCCGCGCTTCGCGACGCGCTCGGACAGCCGGTTCACGCGCGCGCCCGCGAGCTTGCGCACGGCGTCGCGGCCGAGCCGGTTGCCGAGCGAATACGAAATCGCGGCCGCGGTCATCGTGCCGACGAACGCATAGACGCCGCCCCACGACGCGCCGAACACGAGGCCCGTCGTCGCGATCAGCAGCGTGATCGGCACCGACAGGACCGCCGCCGTGATATAGCCGAGCACGATCCAGAGCGGCGCGAACGGCAGCGCGTCGATATGCCGCGTCGCGTTCGTGAGCGATCTCAGGTTCACGTAATCGCCGAGCGGCGTCCAGTGCCACAGAACCGCGACTACCACGACCATCAGCGCGAGCCCGCCGAGCAGCGCGAAGCGGCCGATGAGCGGACGCGTCGTCGCGGCGGGCACGAACTGGTCGACGAGTTCGTCGGCCGCGATCGGGGTCTCGGGATCGATGAGCGCTTCGGGCGGAATCAATTGATCGAGTTCGGTCGACACTTGCGGGTCGAGCGGCACCAGCGTGCGATGTTCGTCGCGCGGGCGCATCAGCGCCTCGATCGCATCGTTCATGCCGCCGCGCGCATCGCGTTCGCGCACGATGTCCGCGATCTCGCAGCCGAGATGTTCGGCGAGCAGCGTGTCGCGCATCGTCGCGATCGCGCGGCGGATGCGCGCGTCGGCGCGGGCGTCGATCGACACGTTGCATTCGCTGTCGAGCACCATCGACCGATTGTTCAGGTTGGCCGAGCCGACCATCAGCAATTCGTCGTCGACGATCATGAGCTTGCTGTGCACGTTCACGATCTCGTCGCCGAGCTTCGGCACGCTCGGCGACAGCAGCCGATAGCGGCCGTGCGCGTCGGCGTCCTTCAGGAGCGTGTGCAGGCGCGCGCGCAGCACGCCCATCGTCACTTCCTGAAGCCAGCCGCTCTGATTGCGCGGCACGACGATGGCGAGATCCGGGCCGTCCTCGCGCGCGAGCGATTCCGCGAGCGCCGCGCCCACCGTACCCGAGGTGAAGTACTGATTCTCGATATAGATGCTGCGCCGCGCCCGCGCGATGGCGTCGAGATATTGCGCGCGAATCTGCTGCACGGGCGCGCGGCCGAGATAGCCGGGCTCGGTCAACGAGATCGCGATGTCGACATCTTCGAGATCGACGCGCCTCGAAGGCGGCCACGGATCGCTGTCCTGCGCCGCGCGATGCGCGCGGATCGCAAGGCGCTTGCCGCAGGCTCGCGCCCATCGTTCGCGCGCGAGCACGCCGATTTCACGTGCGGCGTCGCCGTCGAACATCGTGTGGACATCGTGGAACGGCTGATAGCGCGCGCCGTTCGCATCGCGTCGCAATGCTTCGTCGGGCGCATGCGCGGTCGTGTCCCAGCGCGAGCGCGTGAGATCGAGACCGCCGACGAACGCGAGCCGGTCGTCGATCACGACGAGCTTCTGATGCTGCGAGCCGCCCATCGGATGCTTGCCGTCCATCTGGAACGCGATGCGCCGGTTCGTGCGCCAGCCCATCTTGTACACGGGCAGCCATTCGCGCTCGAATGCGTAGAGCATCGCGAAATCCCACGCGAGGATATAGATGCGCAAACGGCGCCGCTCGCCCGCGACTTCGTGCAGAAAGTCGCCGAGCGCTTCGGGATAGCCGTCGTTCGCGCCGCCGGGCGTGAGCTTCATGCGGCTGTCGATATCCCAGCCGAGGATGAAAACCGTGCGCTCGGCACGCAGGATCGCCTCGCGCAGCACGCTGAAATAATCCGCGCCGTCGATGAGCAGGCTGAAGCGCTGCGCATGACGCACGCTCGCGCAGTTGCGTCCCGGCTGGAAAAACGGCTCGTCGTCTTGGGCGTGGCTCATGCCTTTCGTTTTGCAAGCGCCATGCCCGCTGTGTGGTGATACGCTTCAGGCACCGCCTGTCCCGGAGCGCCACGAACGATGAACGAAGCGAACGACGACGAAAGCATCGATCAGGACGACGAACGCGCGGGACTTGTTCCGCTCGCGCTGGCATCGGTGATCGTAGGCGCGGTGACGGGCGCCATCGGCGTGTGCTTTCGTTTTTCGCTCGAACAGGCGGAAACGTGGCGCACCGCGCTCGTCGCCTGGGGGCACGCGGGACACGAAGCGGCCTTCCTGCTCGTCGTGTTCGCCGCCGCGGCGGCCACCGCGCTCGCCGCGTGGCTCGTCGCGCGTTTCGCGCCGATGGCGAGCGGCAGCGGCATTCCGCATGTCGAAGCGGTATTGCGCGGCAAACTGCCGCCCGCGCCGCTCGTGCTCATTCCGATCAAATTCGTGGGCGGCGTGCTCGCCATCGGTGCGGGGCTCGCGCTCGGCCGAGAAGGGCCCACGGTGCAGATGGGCGCATCGATCGCGCACGCCATCGGCACATTCTTCAGGCGCACCGCGGGCGATTGCCGCGTGCTGCTCGCGGCGGGCGCGGGCGCGGGGCTCGCCACGGCGTTCAATGCGCCGATCGCCGGCGCCGTATTCGTGCTCGAAGAACTGATGCGCCGCTTCGATACGCGCACGGCCGTCGCGGCGCTCGGCGCGTCGGCGAGCGCGATCGCCATGGCGCGCCTCTTGCATGGCGATCTGCCCGACTTCCACGTGCCCGCGCAGCCGTTTCCCGGTTTCGCGATGACCGCCGCCCATCTCGTGCTCGGCGCCGTGCTCGGTCTTCTCGGGGCTGCCTATTGCCGCGCAATACTCTGGACGCTCGATATCGCCGAGTCGTTCGCGCGACCCGCATCGACCGGCAATGCGGTCGTGCATGCGACGGTGCGCGCGGGGCTCGTCGGCGCGGCGGTCGGCCTGCTCGCGTGGTTCGCGCCGGATCTCGCCGGTGGCGGCGATGCACTCACCGAGCGCGCGCTGCTCGGCGCGGGCACGATCGCGGGCGTGCTCGCGATGTTCGCGTTGCGCTTCGCGCTGGGCGCCGTGTCGTACGCGGCGGGCACGCCCGGCGGCCTGTTCGCGCCGATGCTCGTGCTCGGCGCGCAGACGGGTCTCGTGTTCGGCCGCGCGTGTCTCGACTGGTTCCCCGGCATGTCGGCGATCACCGGCGACACGAGCACGTTCGCGGTGGTCGGCATGGCGGCGTTCTTCGTCGCGGTGGTGCGCGCGCCGGTGACCGGCATCGTGCTCGTCACCGAAATGACCGCGAGCTTCACGCTCCTGCTGCCGATGCTGACCGCCTGCTTCACCGCGATGATCGTGCCGATGCTGCTGCACGTGCCGCCGATCTACGACTCGCTCGGCCGGCGCCCGGCGCGCAGGCGCTGACGCCGCGCTCTGCATGCGATGCACCGTTGCGGTAGTCTCGTCGATGCACCTTCACCGACTTCATCCCGACAAGGACACGCAATGGAATATCGATATCTCGGCGCTTCCGGCTTCAAGGTTCCCGTTCTGAGCTTCGGCACCGGCACGTTCGGCGGCAAGGGCGAACTCTTTCAGGCGTGGGGCGAGACCGACGTGGGCGAAGCGCGCAAGCTCGTCGACATCTGCCTCGACGCGGGCGTCACGATGTTCGACACCGCCGACATCTACTCGCGCGGCGCATCGGAATCGATTCTCGGCGAAGCGCTCAAGGGCCGGCGCGACAAGGTCATCATCTCGACCAAGGCCACGTTTCGCTTCGACGACGACAACCCGAACGCCGTCGGTTCGTCGCGCTTTCATCTGATCGAGGCGGTCAACGCGGCGCTCACGCGTTTGCAGACGGATCACATCGACCTGTTCCAACTGCACGGTTTCGACGCGAAAACGCCCGTCGAAGAAACGCTCTCCACACTCGACGACCTCGTGCGCGCGGGCAAGATCCGCTATACGGGCGTGTCGAATTTTTCGGGCTGGCATCTGCAGAAATCGCTGGATGTCGCGAATCGGTACGGCTATCCGCGCTATGTCGCGAATCAGACGTACTACTCGCTGATCGGCCGCGACTACGAATGGGAACTGATGCCGCTCGGGCTCGATCAGGGCGTCGGCGCGGTCGTGTGGAGCCCGCTCGGCTGGGGACGGCTCACGGGCAAGATCCGGCGCGGCCAGCCGCTCCCCGAGACGAGCCGCCTGCACAAGACCGCCGACATGGGGCCGCCGGTACCCGATGAATATCTTTATCGCGTGATGGATGCGCTCGACGCGATCGCCGCGGAAACCGGCAAGACGGTGCCGCAGATCGCGCTGAACTGGTTGCTGCAGCGTCCGACGGTGGCGACGGTGCTCATCGGCGCGCGCAACGAAGAACAGTTGCGGCAGAACCTGGGCTCGGTCGGCTGGAATCTGACCGCCGAACAGGTCAAAAAACTCGACGAGGCGAGCACCGTGCGGCCCGCGTATCCGTACTGGCATCAACAAGGGTTTTCGGAGCGCAACCCATTCCCCGTCTGAGCTGGCGGACGAGCGCGGTGGCCGGAGCCGCCGCGCTCGGAAATGGCTGATGCACCGTATCGGAAGCCTTCTGACAATCTGTACCGGTACTGTATCGGACAGCTCCCGTACACTTGGCGCTCATCGGTTCTCAATTCATCGGAGCGCGCCATGCCCAACGAACTCCTGAACGCCCTCCCCGCCGCCGCGCTGTTCGCGCTGGTGACGACGATCACGCCCGGTCCAAACAACACGATGTTGCTCGCCTCGGGCGTCAACTTCGGCCTGAAGCGCACGGTGCCGCACGTGCTCGGCATCAGCGCCGGCATGGCGATCCTGATGCTCGCGGTCGGTGTCGGCCTCGCGGAAGCGTTCGAGCGCCTGCCCTGGCTCTACACGGTGCTGGAAGTGGCGAGCGTCGCGTATCTGCTCTATCTGGCGTGGAAGATCGGCACGTCGTCGTCGGTGCAGATGCGCGACGGCAAGCAGCGCCCGATGCGCTTTCACGAAGCGATCGCGTTCCAGTGGATCAATCCCAAAGCGTGGATGATGGTGCTCACCGCCGCCACGACGATTCATTTGCACACGAGTCTTTCGCTCAATGCCGCGCTGATGGCGCTCGTGCTCGTCGTGATCGGGTTGCCGTGCATCACGATGTGGGCCGCATTCGGCATGTCGCTGCGGCGTTTTCTCGCGAATCCGCGCTGGCTGCGCATGTTCAACATCACGATGGCCGTGCTGCTCGTGCTCTCGCTGTATCCGATCGTCGCCCATTTTTTTGCCTGACACGTCGCACGCGGCGAAGGGGCGCAGCTTGCGTAAAACGCGGACGTCCCTTTGCCTGCGCGTGCAGACCGGTGCATACTGCCCTTACGCGCCGGCACGCAAAATCTGCCGTCCCGCTTGCAAGATTGGGACTGCATTTCTTTACCGTCAGCTCTGTCTGTCCATCCTGCCGCCCGCGGATCGCAGGTGATCCTTAAGCGATCCTTTAAGGTGGTCCGTATCGCCCGGCGCGTACATGCCTTGCTTGTTCGTTGGTTCGCGTCGAATTTCCGGCGCGGCTTTGAAATCTGTTCAAGGAGTACGCCATGTCTGGAGCCAATCGCCCATCCGGTCCCGCCACGCGCAAATCCCTCGACCTAGCCGATCAGATCGAGCGCGATGAATTGGAGAACAACCTGCCGGATGCGCTAAACAACGTCGACGACGATGATGACGACGACGAATCCGACTCCGATCGCACACTAGGCCGTTAGCCTCGACAGCCGGGCCCGTCGCGCCGAGGACGGCGCGATCCGCAACGCCGCGATGCGTCCCTGCATGGCGGCGTTTTTGCACCCGCCGCTGCTGTGCGCAATGGCGCGCGCATTTGCCGTAGCGAGCGCTGGGCACAGGGGTTGCTTTGAAGCCTGCTGTCGCGCGATCCGGCGCGCGGCGAGAAGCTGATGAGCGAACGCGGCGACGACGTCAGTCCGCATGCGAATCAACCGATCAACCGATCCCATGGGAGGACTTCATGCTCCGTTACGCAGTCATCTTCTTCATCATCGCGATCATCGCGGCCGTGTTCGGCTTCGGCGGAATCGCGACGGGCGCGGCGGAAATCGCCAAGATCCTGTTCTTCATCTTCATCGTGATCTTTCTCGCGACGCTCCTGCTCGGCGTGTTCAGGCGATGACTTCGCTCATGCAGCAAGCGTCGTAAACAAACGCGCGGACTTCATCGAAGCCGCGCGTTTTTCGTTTTCGAGGGCGTTGCAGATTACGTGATGATCACGCGATTCTTGCCGTCTCGCTTCGCGCGATACAACGCGAGATCCGCTGCTTCCACGAGTTGCTTCGACGCGTCGTCGTGCGTCGCCAGATGCGTCGCGCCGCCGATGCTGATCGTCACGCGACCGCTCGCGGAGCCCGTATGCGGCACGTTGAGCGATTCCACCGCGATGCGGATCTTCTCGCCGAGCAGGCGCAATCCCGGCGCGGACGACGACAGCAGCACGACCGCGAATTCCTCGCCGCCGAAGCGCGCCGCGAGATCGGTAGGACTGTTGAGGCTCGTCTCGATGGTATGCGCGACGAGCTTCAGCACGTCGTCGCCGGCGACGTGGCCGTAGGTGTCGTTGTACGACTTGAAATTATCGACATCGATCATCAGGAAGCCGATGGATGCACGCTCGCGCGACGCGCGACGCCATTCCGCGCTCAGATAATCGTCGAGGCGGCGGCGGTTCGACAAGCCCGTCAGGCCGTCGGAATGCGTCAGACGCTGCAGTTCCAGATTCGTTTCGAGCAGCTTCTGCTGCGACTGACGCAGCGCGCGATACGCCTCGTCGCGCTGCAACAGGTTCTGATACGAACGCGAGTGATAGCGCACGCGCGCTACGAGTTCGATCGTGTCGGGCAGCTTCACGAGGTAATCGTTCGCGCCCGCCGCGAAAGCCGCGCTCTTGATGCGCGGTTCTTCCTTCGTCGAGAGCACGATGATCGGGATGTCGCGCGTCGCCGGATGTTCGCGATACTGGCGCACGAGCGTGAGACCATCGACGCCGGGCATCACGAGATCCTGCAGGATCACCGTCGGCCGCGTTTCCTGCGCGGTGCGCAGCGCTTCTTCGGGATTGGCGCAGTAGTGCAGATCGACGTTCGGCTCTTCCGCGAGCGCGCGTCGCAGCGCCTCCGCGATGATCGCCTGATCGTCCACGAGCAGCACCATCACCGGCAGTTCGGCCGCTGACGGCGCATTCAGCGCGGCGGCCAGCAGGTCGGACACTGCGCGCTCGTCCGCCATCGCGCGCGACCCCGCGCGCTCGATGCTCGCCGCCGCCGCTGCCGCGGCTCGTTGCGCGCGCTCGGCCAGCGGATCGGGATGAGGATGTTTCATGAACGTGTCCTTTGACGGGTTCTGGTCGGTGAGTTCGTTGCGATTTCAGTCGAATACGGTAGCGAGCGCATCCGCGATGCGCGGCAGCGGCAGGATCGACACGGCCGCATCGAGCGCCGCGGCGGCCTTCGGCATGCCGTAGACCGCGCTCGTCGCCTGGTCCTGCGCGATCGTGTGATAGCCCTTCGCGCGCATCGCCTTCAGGCCGATCGCGCCGTCGCGACCCATGCCCGTCAGCAGCACGCCGGCCGCGCGGCCCGTCCAGCGCTCGGTGATGCTCTGGAAGAACACGTCGACGGAAGGCCGGTAAGGCAATTGCTCGGGATGCGCGGTGTAGCCGAGACGCGCGGCATCGGCGAAATGCAGATGATCGTTGGTGGCCGCGAGCAGCACTTCGCCCGGCACGGGCCGGTCGCCCTCGCGCGTGACCCGCACCGGCAGCGCCGATTGCGCATTGAGCCATTGCGCCATGCCTTCGGCGAACGCGCGGTCCACGTGCTGCACGATGACCGTGGCCGCCGCGAAGTCCTTCGGCAGCGCGCCGAGCAGCGTCGCGAGCGCGGACGGTCCGCCCGCCGATGCGCCGATCGCCACGAGGCGCGCCGAGTTTTTCGCGACGTTCGCGAGAGGCGCGGCCACCGCGCCGGACGAAGCGAGGCGCGCCCCGATCTGATCGATCTTCGCGATCAGCGCCGCCGCCCCGCGACGCGCATCGGCGCCGGCGAGCGCAGGCGTGTCGACGGCATCGAGCGCACCCGCGCCCATCGCTTCGTACACGCGCCACGCGTTCGCGCCGACATCCACGGTCACGACGAGAATCGCGCACGGCGAGCGCGCCATGATGGTCCGCGACGCCTGCACGCCATCGACGTTGGGCATCACGAGATCCATCAGCACGATATCGGGCGTGCGCGCGGCGCAATAGTCGATGGCCTGCTGGCCGTCGTGCGCGACCCACGCGATCTCGAAGTCGGGCCGCGCCGCGAGCGCGCGCCGCAGCGCTTCCACGGCCAGCGGGACATCGTTCACAATGCCGATTTTCATGATTTCGCCTCGCCGATGAGATCGCGCACGGCATCGAGCAGTGCCTGATCGTGGAAGCTGCCCTTGGCGAGGTAGTAGTCCGCGCCCGCATCGAGCCCGCGCTGGCGGTCTTCCGCGCGATCCTTGTACGACACGATCATCACCGGCACGCGCGCCAGTTGCGCATCGCGCTTGATGAGCGTGACGAGTTCGATGCCGTCGAGCCGCGGCATGTCGATATCGGTGATGACGAGATCGAAACCCTCGCCGCGCACCGCGTTCCAGCCGTCCATGCCGTCGACCGCGACCGACACGTCGTAGCCGCGCGACGCGAGCAGCTTGCGTTCGAGTTCGCGCACCGTGAGCGAATCGTCGACGACGAGCACGCGCTTCACGCTCGCCACGCTCGCACGCGACGCACCCGCACCGACGCGCCCGAGTTCGCCGCTGCCGACGAGCTTTTCGACGGAGCGCAGCCAGTCGTCGAGATCGGCTATCAGGAGCGGATCGCCGTTTTCCATCAGCGCGCCCGCGGCGATGTTGCGGACCTTGCCGAGCCGTTTGTCGAGCGGCTGCACGACGAGCATGCGCTCGCCGAGAAAGCGATCCACGACGATGCCGTAGCTCGCCGCGCCCTGCCCGATCACGACGACGTTGAGCGCATCGCCGGCGGCTTCGAATGCGGACGTCTGCAGGATCTGATGCGCGGTGACGAGGCCGACGCGCTTGCCGTCGAACGAGAAATGCTGCTGGCCTTCGAGCATGTCGATGGCGCTCGCGGGCAGCACCAGCGTGCGCGCGACATGCGCGAGCGGCAAGCCATACGGCTCGCCCGCCACCTCGACGATCAGGCTGCGGATCACCGACAGCGTAAGCGGCAATTGCAGCGTGAAGCGTGTGCCCGCGTGCGCTTCCTGCGTCGCGCGCACGCTGCCGCGCACTTGCCGCACGACGTCCTGCACCGCGTCCAGCCCGACGCCGCGGCCCGAAACGTCGGTGACGGCGTCGCGCATCGAGAAACCGGGCAGAAAGAGAAATTCGAGCAGTTCGGCTTCCGTGAGACGCGCGGCCGTTTCCTCGCTCGCCAGTTGCTTGCGCACGACCGCGCGGCGCAGCGCATCGAGATCGACGCCGGCGCCGTCGTCGGAGACGCTGATGAACAGCGAGCCCGCGCTATGACGCGCTTCGAGCGTGATCGTGCCCGTCTCCGGCTTGCCGAGCGCGCGGCGCAGCGCAGGCGGCTCGATGCCGTGATCGACGGCATTGCGCAGCAGATGGCCGAGCGGCGCGTCGAGCATGTCGAGGATGTCGCGATCGACCTGCGTCGTCTCGCCCGCGATCACGAGGCGCACGTCGCGGCCGAGCGCACGCGCGACATCGCGGACCATGCGCGCGAAGCCGCCGGTGGCGTCGACGAAGGGACGCATGCGGCACGCGAGCGCTTCATCGTAGATCTGCTGCGCGAGATGAGTCGAGCGTCGATCGAAGTTTTCCAGTTCCGCGAGACGCTCGCTCAGTTGCCGATGCGCTTCGGCCGTGAGACGCCGCACTTCGTCGAGCGCGGCGTGGGCGCGGGCGTCGAGCGGCGCGGCTTGCGTGTCGGTCAGCGTTTCGTTCAGACGCTCGAGCGCGCGGTTCGCGTCGTGCTGAATGCGCTTCACGCGCAGCATCGACTGCGAGAAAGGTTTCAGCCAGCGCGATTCCACCAGCGATTCGCCCGAATGACTCAGCAGGCGATCGAGCGTGTCGGCGCGCACGCGCAGCATGCGGCCGTCGCCGGTGCGTGAAGGCATCGGTGCGGGTTCGGGCGCGGGTTCGGGCGCGGCGTGCGGCAGTTCCTCGACGACGGGCTCGACGAGCGTGAGCTCTCGCGAAAGATCGAACGCATCGTGCGGCGCATCGCTTCCTTCGAGACGCGCATTGAGCGCATCGACGAATGCATCCACTTCGCGTTCGAGCGATGTTTGCGCATCGATATCGCGTGCCTCGCCGATCTGCACGATCAGATCGACGCCGCGCAGCAGCATGTCGATATGACTCGCATCGAGCACGACACGCCCTTCCTGCGCCGCGACGAAGCAATCCTCCATCACGTGCGCGAGCGTCACGCCGACCGGCACGCCGACCACGCGCGCGGCGCCCTTCAGCGAATGCGCGGCGCGCATGCTCGCTTCGAGCGTGACGGGATCGCGCGGCGCGCGTTCGAGCGCGATGAGGCCGTCGGAGAGAATCTGCGCCTGGCCGCGCGCTTCTTCCTGAAACAGTTCGAGCAGCGAAAGCCGTCCCGGATCGATGCTCGTCACGTGAGGCTCCGGTTCAGGCTGTCGATGAGACGGTCGGCGTCGAGCAGGCCAACGGTCGAGTGCCTGAAGCCGGCGACCGCATGCGCGTGCGAGGCAAGACGTTGCGCGAGCGTCGCGGGCACGGGCTCCAGTTGTCCGCGCGGGAAACGATGCACGCCGTCGACGGCATCGACGGGAAACGCGACCGGGCCTTCGCTGTCGCCATTGCCGTGATGATCGGCGCCATGCGTGCGCTGCACGACGAGCAGACGTCCGAGTTCGCGCGCATCGATGGCCTGATGGTTCGACGCCGTTTTCACGCCGCCTTCGTTGCCTTCGATGCCGAACAGCCGCGCCAGCGACGCGCACACGATCAGGCGACCGCGCACGTTGACGACGCCGAGCACGGCCCGATGACGCCGATGCGGCAGCGAATGCACCGGACGCAGTTGCGCGACTTGCGCGCAAATGTTCGTCGGCAGGCCGAGCCATTCGTCGCCGATGCGAAACACGAGACACGAGAGCGTGTCGGTTTCGTCGGCGTCGCGCGCGCCGTCGTTCGACGCCGCGCCGGTCTGTTCGAGCGACGTGCGCGCGTCCACGCGGTCGAGCACGCGCGACGCCGCCGCGTCGTGTACCGGGCAATTGCGGCAATGCACGTAGCGTTCGAGCTTCGGACACGAGGCATCGCCGCGCACGCCGATGCGGTTCCAGCAATCGTCGATGTCGGCTGCGCGCGCGGCGTCGAAGGTGTCGGGCGTGCGGGCGTTCATCGCGTGCTCCCGGTCGAGCGCTCTGCCCGCGCGATGAGCAGGCGCGCGCCGCTTTCATCGCCGTCGAGCGTGAGCAGCGCCGCGAGATGCGTGAGCGCCTCACGATGCGCGGGATCGAGATACAGCGCGCGACGATAATGCCCGCGCGATTCCTGACGATCGCCGCGCGCATCGGCGATCACGCCGAGCAGATAGTAGGCATCCGCGTCCGACGGATACGTGCTCACATAAGCGCGCGCGGCGTTCGCGGCGGCATCGAGCTGTCCGGCATCGGCGAGCGTGCGCGCATGCGCGAGGCCGTCTGCCGGCGCGGGCGGGACGAGCTTTTCCGCAAGCGGCTTTATGACCGGCGGCGCGGGTCGCGCGAGCGGCGCGCTGGCCCACGCGGGCAAGACGAATGCGTTCTTCGCCGCGGGCTTCAGCGAAGCCGCGACGGGCACAGCCGGCCACGCGCCGTTGAAGACGTTCGCAATCACGCGCTCCGGACGATTGAACGCGAACGCGAGCGGGATGTTCGCGGAACTCATGCCTTCGCGCATCAGAAGACCCGTTTCCGCCGGTCCGACGAACAGCGTGCCGCCGTCGGCCAGCAGTCCGTCGAGCACGCGCAGCACGGCGCATTGCGTGTCTCGATCGAAATAGATCAGCACGTTGCGGCACAGGATGAAATCGAAGCGCTCGAACGCGTGTGTGTCGAGCTGCAGAAGGTTCGCCTGCGAAAAGCGCACGCATTGCGCGACGGCGGCATCGAGTTGCCAGCCGCCATCGGCCGCGCGGAAGTGCCGGTCGCGGAACTCGAGCATGCGTCCGCGAAACGCGTTGCGCCCGTAATGCGCACGGCGCGCCACGGCGAGCGCGCGTTCGCTCACATCGATGGCATCGATCGTGAAGCGATCCGCCGGCACGCCCGCTTCGATCAGCGCCATCGCGATCGAATACGCTTCCTCGCCCGTCGAGCACGGCGCGCTCAGCACGCGCACCGGCTTCGCGGGCCGTTCATGCAGGCGCACGCGCGCGAGCCGGGCGAGCGCCGCGAAGGCTTCGGGATCGCGAAAGAACCATGTCTCCGGCACGACGACCGCTTCGATCAGCTCCTGCATGCGCGCGGGATCCTGCGTCACGGCGCAGTAGTAATCGTCGAGCGTGCCGCTTTGCTTGCCGCGCCACGCGTGATAACGCTCGTGCACGGCGCGCGACACGGCATTGGCGCCGATCGATTCGGCGTCGAGCCCGATCGTGCGATGAAGCAGTTCAATGAAGCGGCCGACGCCGGACGGTTCGTCGCGGCCGGCGTCGTCGAACGGATGCGGCAGCGCGCTCATGCGTCAGTCTCCGCGAAAAGCAGCGCCTGCACATCGTCGGGCAGGAGATGCTCGATGCGCACCCATTGCAGCAGGCCGGCATCGTCGCGCGTGAGCGGGCCGAGATAGCGCGCGTGCGGCGTATCGATGCCCGCATCGGTGAACGCGGTGGCGTCGAACGTGACCGTGCGCGTCGCCTGCTCGAGCAGCAAGCCCAGGCGATGATGCGTGACCGCGCCGTCGTCGCCACGCCGCGGATAGGCAACGAGCGCGAGCCGCGTCGACAGCCGTTCCCGCGACGGACGTGCGAGCGCGAGCGCGGCGATATCGATCACGGGCACGCCGGCGCCTTCGTGATCGAGCACGCCCGCGACCCACGCGGGCGCGCCCGGCAACGCCTTCAACGGCGCGAGCGGCAGCATGCGCTCGACCTGCGTGCTGTCGAGCAGATAGCGGTCCGGGCCGAGCGTGAACTGGACGAAGAGCATCGCGGCGTCGTGTGTAGTTGTGATTAGGCGGCGACCTTGAAGCGCGTCACGCCCGTGCGCAAACCGTTGGCGACGTGCGTGAGATCGTCGATCGCCTGCGTCGACTGGCGCAAGGACTCGGCCGTCTGCTGCGCCGCTTCCGACAATTGCGACAGCGCCTGCGAGATCTGATCCGCGCCGGTCGCCTGCGTCTGCATGCCTTCGTTGATCATCGAAACACGCGGCGCAAGCGTCTGCACCTGATGGATGATCTGCGACAACTGCCCGCCCACCTGCTGCACGTCGAGCATGCCGCGGCGCACTTCTTCCGAGAACTTGTCCATGCCCATCACGCCCGCTGCCACGGCCGACTGAATCTCCTTCACCATCTGTTCGATATCGAAGGTCGCGACGGCCGTCTGGTCCGCAAGACGGCGGATCTCGGTCGCGACGACCGCAAAGCCGCGCCCGTACTCCCCTGCCTTCTCCGCTTCGATGGCTGCGTTCAGCGACAGCAAATTGGTTTGATCTGCAACTTTCGTGATGGTCGCGACCACCTGATTGATGTTGCCCGCCTTCTCGTTCAGGATCGCGAGCTTGCCGTTCACGGAACCCGCGGCTTCCATCACGAGCCGCATGGTTTCTTCCATGCGCGTGAGGCCGGCCTGTCCCGTGCCCGCGAGCGTCGCCGACTGTTCCGCCACGCCCGATACTTCGTTCATCGTGCGCACGAGATCGCGCGCGGTCGCGAAGATTTCACGCGACGTCGCGCCGATTTCCGTCGTGGTCGCCGCCGTTTCGCTCGCGGTGGCCTGCTGCTCGCGCGCCGTCGCGGCGATTTCGGACACAGACGTCGTCACCTGAACCGCCGACTTCTGCGCCTGGCTGACGAGGCCCGTGAGTTCATCGGTCATGCGATTGAAGCCCGCTTCGAGCGTGCCGAATTCGTCGCGGCGGGCGAGCGCGAGCCGCTGTGTGAGGTCGCCCGTGCGCATCTTGTCGACGACGTCGACGAGACGCAGCATCGGCACGGTCAGCGCCTTCATCAGCATGAAGCCGAGCACGGCCGCCGCCACGATCGCGGCAAGCATGATGACGACGAGCGTCATCTCGGACTTCTGCACCGAGGCGCGAATGCTTTCCACGGACTTCGCGTTGAAGGTCTCGTTGTGATCGACGAGCCCGCGCGCCGCGGTCTGGCCCGCTTCCCATACGGGCGTCAGGCGCGTGTTGAACGTCGCGACGGCCGCATCCTTCGACGTGGCCAGTTCGCGCAGCGCCTGGTCCTGGATCGGCGTGTAGAGCTCGCGCTGGCGCTTGAAGTCGTTGAAGAGACGGCGATCTTCGTCTTCGAAGATGGTGGGCACGTAGGTGTCCATCAGCTTGTCGAGCGTGGCGCGCGTTTCGGTAAGACGTTGCGTGTCGCGGCGCGTCTGCTCCGCGTCGCTGTCGATGAAGACGAGCCGCTGCGTCAGCGTGTAGTTCTCGAACCAGGCCGCGCGAAGATCGTTGGAGAGCGCGAAGCCGAGCATCGAATCGTCTTCGAGGCTCTTCGCTTCGCGGTCGATTCCGCCGAGCAGCGTGTACGAAAGGGCCGCCATGATGAGCATCAGCGAAAGAATGATGCCGAAGCTGGCCAGGATGCGATGCCGGATGGACAGTTGCTTCACGCGAGGAGCCCCATCAGTAGGTAAGAAAGGCTGCGGCGTTGGCGCGCAACCACGAGCCCGCCCCGACTTCGGGGCGTTTCAATTGTAGGAGGAATTTGCGCGCGTGAAAGCCGCGCTGCCAGACCGTGTTAACGACCGATTGTGGCGGCGCTTGAGCCCGGCGTGTCGAGGCGAATCATTTCACCGTGTTTCAGCACGGTGAAAGCATCCGCGGGCAGTCCGGCCCTGCGCACGGCTTCCGCGAGTCGCTGCGGCGGTTCGTCGAGCGGCTCGTCGGTGAGTTCGAACGTGCCCCAGTGGATCCCGATCGCCTTCTTCGCGTGCACGTCCTGGAAGATGCGCACGGCTTCTTCCGGATCGACGTGTTGCGCGTGCATGAACCAGCGCGGGTCGTAGGCGCCGATCGGAATCAACGCGAGATCGAAGCCGCCGAAGCGCGCGCCGATATCGCGGAAATCCTGCGAATAGCCTGTGTCGCCCGCGAAATAGAACGAATACGGATGTGCCGCGCCCGCGGGCGTCTTCACGACCCAGCCGCCCCACAGGGTTTCCGCGCGATCGAACAGCGTGCGCGCCGACCAGTGCTGACTCGGCACGAACCAGATATCGAGCCCGGCCGCGTGCGTTTCGTCGCCCCAGTCGAGTTCTTCCGCGTTCGCAATGCCTGCGTCGTTCATCCACTTCTTGATGCCCAGCGGCACGAGAAAGCGCGGCGGGCCGCCTGCCTGGCGGTTGAGTGCTTCGACACTCGGCTTGTCGAGATGATCGTAGTGATTGTGCGAAATCAGCACGATGTCGATGTGCGGCAATTCGTCCAGCGTGAGACCGGGCGGCGTCTTGCGCTGCGGACCCGCGAACGAGAACGGTGACGCGCGTTCGGAGAACACCGGGTCGGCGAGGATGTTCACGCCGTCGATCTGCACGAGCACGCTCGCGTGGCCGATCCACGTGAGCGTTTCGACACTGCGATTCGCCTTGAGCCAGGCGACGTCAGGATGCGCCATCGGAAAGCGATAGCCGTTCGCGGGCGGCTTCGGCAGGCCTTGCGTGAAGCGTTCCCAGCGCCACTTCACGAACGATTCGCGCGGCAATTGCCCGTAGTTGTTTACGAAGCCGGACGCCGTGCGCTTCGCATGATGCAGCGGCTGCGGATCGGTGGCTTGAGCGGTTTCCTCGCTTCGGGCTGGCGTACCCGACGAACAAGCCGCGAGCAGCGACAGTACGCAGAGCGCGGCGTGCAGGCATCGCATGGGAGTGTCGGTGGAAAAGAAAGAGAACAGGCGCATGTTTGACGATTTGTGTGCCGCGCAAGGTCTTCGATTGTACGAAATGCAAGCCCCGATCGTATTGCACGCGTTTTTTGCCGATCTTCCCATTACGCTTCTTGCCGCACCATGCAAAGGTGAGCGCGGAAATTTGCACGTCAGGGCAGATTTCCGGCCCGCTTCTTGCAACAGCCAGCGCGGCGTCCGGTTGACGCCGTTCGAAAAACCAAGCGCGGCGCGCGTTCATTTTTCGTGCGGATTTCGCATCGAAACGCGCAGCACGCCAGAGACGGGGGCGTCATGGGCAGCAGTCAAAGAAAACACGCACTACGCACGTTCAATCCGCAATTGCACACGATGCACGCGATGCTGGTCTCGCGCGCTGCGTCGCATGTCGCGAGCGCGCTGCGGCCCGAGGGACGCGCCGAAGCGCTCGCGGAAGGCGTCGCACAGGTGATTGCGCATTGCGGGCATGCGGGACTCGGCCTCTTTCTCGCCGCGGTCTGGCACTGGCTCGACGAACGCGACTATCACGAGGCCGCCGATACGGTGCAGCACTACATCGAAAGCGGCACGATTCCGACGCTCAAGGCAGCGCCGAAGGTGGCGCGCCGGCGCGACGCGCGTCTCTGATTCGCGTGTGCGTCACGTGACGCGCGCCAACGCGGAGCCGTAACAGCGCCGTAACGCGTCAGGCGCCGAACCAGCCTGCGTCGACGTAGTAATCGCGCGCGGTGCAACGCGCGGCGTCGTCCGAGGCGAGGAACAGCACCATGCGCGCGATGTGCTCCGGATCGATCCGCTCATGCAGGCATTGCTGCGCGATGAGCTTCGCCTCGCTGTCCGGCGACTGCCACATTTTCATCTGCCGCGGCGTGCGCACCGCGCCCGGAATCACCGTGTTCACGCGGATTCCATGTTCGCCGAGTTCGCGCGCGAGGCCGCGCGTGAGCCCTTCGATCGCCGCTTTGGCCGTCATGTAAAGCGTGAGATCGGGCAGCGCGAGATGCCACGAGATCGAACCCATGTTGACGATTGCGCCGCGCTTCTGCGTGCGCATGCGCTTCGCCGCGGCCTGCGCGCAGAAGAACTGATGCCGCAGGTTCACGGCCATGCGCTCGTCCCAATAGGCGGCGCTCACCGCGTCCCACTGATGTCGGTCGTCGTTCGCGGCGTTGTTCACGAGCACGTCGATGGAACCGGCTTCGCTCGCGATGGCGTCGAACACCTTTTCGATGGCATCCGGATCGCGCAGATCGCAACGCAGAAACTTGGGCGCGTGCCTTTCGTTCGACAACGACTGTTCGAGCGCGCGGGAATCGGCTTCGGCGACATCGATGAAAAATACGCGCGCGCCCTGCTTCGCGAAGGCTTCGACGATTGCCGCGCCGATGCCGCTCCCGCCGCCCGTGACGACGACACGTTGGTCAGCAAGGCTCGGATAAATGGCGTAGGACATGACGGCCAGCTCAATGTGAGTGGCGCGGATTGCCGCGCTCTTCGATCACCTTCAGATACAGCGTGGCGGGCTCGAGACATCCGCCCGTCGACAACTGTCCCACCGTCTGCCGATAGAGTTCCTGCCACGGCGTCTGCGCGACGGGCGTGGCGAACGCGGACTGCGAGCGGCGGCTTTCGAGTTCGGCTTCGTCGAGCAGCACGTTCACGGTGCGCGCGTTCAGATCGACGCGAATCCTGTCGTTGGTGCGCAGCAGCGCGAGACCGCCGCCGACCGCCGCTTCCGGCGACATGTTGAGGATCGACGGACTCGCGGACGTGCCGCTCTGCCTGCCGTCGCCCATGCACGGCAAGGAATCGATGCCGCGCTTGATCAGCTCGGCGGGCGGCGCCATGTTCACGACTTCCGCGCTGCCCGGGTAACCCACGGTACCGCAACCGCGAATCACGAGAATGCAGCGCTCGTCGATCTCGAGCCCGGGATCGTTGATGCGCGCATGGTAGTCCTCGGGACCATCGAACACGACGGCGCGTGCTTCGAAAGTATTCTCCGCGCCGGGCTCGCTCAGATAGGTCTTCGTGAACGCATCGCCGACGACCGACATCTTCATGATCGCGCTGTCGAAGAAATTGCCCGACAGCACCATGAAGCCCGCGCCGTGCTTCAGCGGATCGTCCGCCGTGCGGATGACTTCGTTGTCGGCGGCGGGCGCCTCGCTCGCGATCTCGCCGATCTTGCGGCCCGATACGGTCAGGCAATCGCGCCGCAACAGACCGGCCGCGTCGAGCTGGCGCAGCACCGCCGGCACTCCGCCCGAACGATGGAAACTCTCGCCGAGATACTCGCCCGCGGGCATGCAGTTCACAATGAGCGGCACTTGTTCGCCGTGACGCTGCCAGTCTTCGAGACTCAATTCGATGCCCATGTGCCGCGCAATCGCGATCAGATGCGGCGGGCAGTTGGTCGATGCGCCCAGCGCGGACGCAACCACGATCGCGTTGATGAACGCGTCGCGAGTCATGATCTTCGACGGCTTCAGATCCTCGCGCACCATGTCGACGATGCGCTTGCCCGTCGCATAGGCCATCTGCCCGCGCTCGCGATACGCGGCGGGAATGCTGGCGCACGTCGGCAACGACATGCCGAGCGCTTCGGCGAGGCTGTTCATCGAGAGCGCGGTGCCCATCGTGTTGCAATGGCCGATCGACGGCGACGATGCCGTCGTGAGGCGCATGAAGCCTTCGTAATCAATCTCGCCCGCCGCGAGCAGATTGCGCGCATGCCAGATGACCGTGCCCGAGCCGACGCGCTTGCCTTCGTACCAGCCGTCGAGCATCGGGCCGCCCGACAGCACGATCGCGGGCATGTCGACGGTCGCCGCCGCCATCAGGCAAGCGGGCGTGGTCTTGTCGCAGCCGGTCGTGAGCACGACGCCATCGAGCGGAAAACCGTGCAGAATCTCGACGAGGCCAAGATATGCGAGGTTACGGTCGAGCGCGGCGGTCGGACGGCGGCTCTGTTCCGCGAGCGGATGCACGGGGAATTCCATCGGAATGCCGCCGGCATCGCGAATGCCCGCCTTCGTGCGCGCGGCAAGCTCGATGTGATGACGATTGCATGGCGCAAGGTCGCTTCCTGTCTGCGCAATGCCGATGATCGGCCGGCCGGACTGGAGTTCCTCGCGTGTCAGGCCGTAATTCATGAAGCGTTCGACATAGAGCGCTGTCATGTCGGCGTGCGAGGGATCGTCGAACCATTCCTGACTGCGCAGGCGCTTGGGATTCTGTTGGGGCATGACATGTATCTCCGTGATGCGCAGTCGTTCGGCATGATCGCCGACGCCGCTCGTCTAATGTTTGCGTTGTTACGTTACCGGTAACATTTCGGGTAATCTTAGCACGCGATTTCGACTTGCTTCAGCTCAGGCGCTCTCGCGCGGGAACACGGAATACCTCACGCGAACCCGCTTGCCCGGACGTGGGGCGACGCCCTGTTCGCGTTCTTCGAGTGCCGCGAGCAAAATCTCGCCCGTGCGCAGGCCGATGCCGTATGCATCGATGGAAACGGTCGTTATCGACGGCCTGCAGCATGCCGCGACCTCGAAATTCCCGAAGCCCGCAACCGCGATATCGTCCGGCACCGAGAGGCCGCGCCGGTGACACTCCATTATCGCGCCGAACGCGGACATGTCGCTCACGCACATCACGGCTTGCGTGTCGGGCCATGTTTCGAGCAGCGCGGACAGGGCCGGGCCGCCATGACTCATCGTGATTGGAGAATCGCCCAGACGAATGATGCGGTCGTCGTCGAATCCCAGCGCTTTCATCTGTGCGCGGAATCCTTTCAGGCGATCGAGCCCGCGACGATCCAGTTCGCTCGCCCCGCCCAGAAATCCGATGCGTTCGTAGCCGCGGTCCGCCAGATAGCGCACCATCGCGCGCGCAGCGCTGACGTTGGAGAAGCCGACGGCGGCATCGATCGGATCGGACGGCGCGTCCCACATCTCGACCACGGGCACGCCCGAGCGGCGCAGAAGCGTGCGCGTGGCTTCCGTGTGACGCGATCCCGTCAGTGCGATGCAGCGCGGCTGATGACGCAGCATCGAGCGCACGAGCCGCTCCTCGCGATCGAGGTGATAGTCCGTATCGCCGATCAGCAATTGCAGGCCATGCGGCTCCAGTGAGGCGGAGAGTCCGCGTACGGTGTCGGAGAAGTTCGAACTGGCGAGCGAAGGCACGAGCACCGCCACGAATTCAGATCGTCCCGACGACAAGGCGCCGGCGGCGGCATCGGCGACATAGCCGAGTTCGTCGATCGCTTTCTGCACGCGCTCGCGCGTCGCCAGCGCGACGCTGTGGCCGGCGAGCACGCGCGATACGGTCATCTTGGAGACGCCCGCGAGACGCGCGACGTCGGACATGCGGGGCGGGCCGCTCGTTGGATCGAAAGTGGATGCGGCCATGCGTCGATGTTGAAGTGGAGTCGGTGAAGCGTCCGTCAGTCGACCCGCACCCAGCCATCTTGGCGCTGCTCCAGCGTGACGTGGAGTTTCGCCTCGCCGGCTTCGCGGTCGGATGCGGTCACCTCGGAGAACGCGCGCTTGATGTCGCGGTCATCGACCCACGGCGCCACATTTTCGAGCTTGTACGTGTAGGTGACGTCGGAGCGATGCGCGGAAGGATCAGGCTCCGTCCAGTTGACCACCTTGTCGAGCTTCACATGCGCGTAGCAGATCATCCAGACCCGTGGGTCGTTCGTGGCGTTCGGATCGCCTGCAGGGCGCGACGTCTCGACCGCGTATTTCTGACCTTCGCCTGTCAGGCTATACGCGACGCCGTTCTGCCTGGCGCTCGCGTTCGCAGGTGTGGTGGCCGCCCGCGCAATGAGTCCGGCCTTTTCCAGCGCGGCCAGTTGTTCGCGCAAAGCGGCGGCGGAATATTCGTTGAGATCCCGGTTGCTATACGCCGATGGGAAAGCGTACGGCCCACGCCCACTGCGATTCAGGCACAGCAGGCCGCGGTTCGTTTTCATGTCGGCAGAAATGGCGTCGCCCAGGCTGGACTCGCTTGCATCGTTCTTCTTTCCGCACGCGGCGACAAGCAACGCGACGCTGACAGCGGCAATCAAGAGGCTCGTTCTCATATGCGCTCCGGGAAGGGCCGGCATGATGGGTACAACCTTTCGTTGCCATTCTACCGACAGAAAGGCCGTATTCGGAGAGCGATGGTGTCGGAACGAACGCTTTCCGGAAAAGCGCTGGCAGAAACGCAAAAACCCCACCTTTGTGGGGTGGGGTTTTGGCGTTGAGGCATGAGGAGCCTGACGATTACCTACTTTCACACGGGAGATCCGCACTATCATCGGCGTGGAGTCGTTTCACG
>FCOH02000030.1 GCA_001544595.2 Caballeronia peredens
GGGGCGGCAGTCACTTTCTTTGCTGCTGCAAAGAAAGTAACCAAAGAAAGCAGCTCTCCCCATCCAAAGTACCTCACGCCGGCCCCGGCACAGGCGAAGAGCCTGTGGCGGCGGTAGCCAATGTCCTCAAAGGTCAACCGGGCTTGGATCACGAATCCACTGTGAGATCGCGCCGTTCAACGGACTGGCACAGCACGAAATAGCTCCGGCCCGCTTCGCGGCCGACCGGTCAATCGGGTCGGCGCGTGCTTTCTTGCTAAAGGCGCCATCTCACTGCATGTGCGGCAATCTGGTTTCCCTTGCATACCCGTCGGCAGCGCGTAGCGCTGTGCCGGAGCAATTTGGCGCTGAACCAGCGCGCTAAAGGGAATGGATAGTCAGACCGTGCGCGAGCCAAGCCCGGAGAAGCTTTTGACAGCTCTTGTTGCTGCGGCCACAGGCAATTCGCCTGTGCCGGGGCCGGCGTGAGGTACTTTGGATGGGACAAGCTGCTTTCTTTGCCTACTTTCTTTGCAGCAGCAAAGAAAGTAGGTGCCGCCCCGCACAGGGGCAGTGCCAATAGACCGACGCGAATTCAGGATTCCACGGAAGCGCAAAGCGAAAAAGACCAAGCGAACAAGCCACCAACAAACCCATCACCGCAAAACCACAGTCCGCTCGCCATTGATAAAAACCCGCCGCTCGATAAACGCCTTGACGGCGCGCGCAAGCGTGATGCACTCCACATCCCGCCCGGTAGCAAGCAATCTCTCCGGACCATAAGAATGGTCGACGCGTTCGACTTCCTGCTCGATGATGGGTCCTTCATCGAGATCATCGGTCACGAAATGCGCCGTCGCGCCAATAAGCTTGACCCCACGCGTATGCGCCTGATGATAAGGCTTCGCTCCCTTGAAGCCAGGCAGAAACGAATGATGAATATTGATCGCACGCCCCGCGAGTTTCCGGCTCGTTTCGCCCGAAAGAATCTGCATGTACCGCGCAAGCACCATCAGCTCCGCGCCTGAAGATTCGAACAGATCGAGCAATCGGGCCTCCTGCTGCGGCTTCGTATCGGCGGTAACAGGCAAATGATGAAACCGCAACCCGTGTTGCTCGGCAAGCGGCGCGAGATCCGCATGATTCGACCCTATCCCGACGATGTCCATCTGCAACTCGCCCATGCGCCAGCGGAACAGCAAATCCGCCAGACAGTGCTCCAGCTTCGACACCATGATGAGCACCTTCGGCCGCACCGCGAGATCGTGCATGGCCCAGGTCATCGAAAAACGCGCGGCGATCGGCTCGAACTCGCGCTTGAGCATCGCCGGATCGAGCGCTTCGTCTGCCCGCGCGGCATGAAACACGCAGCGCACGAAGAACCGCTCGCTCAGATCGTCGTCGAAAACGGTGAATTCGTCGATATAACCGTGATGCCGCTCGAGAAAGCTCACGATGGCGGCCACCTGTCCCGCCGCGCTCGGGCACGAAACGGTAAGCACCAGTTGATCAAAGCGGGAATCGGCTGCCATGCGTGCTCCACATTCGAATGATCGCAGCGCCGCGACATGCGGCGAACATACACGCTAGTAGAGCAAACGCAGGCATCGCGCGGATAGAAGCGAACCGCCGCGCAACTAGTACGAAAGCGTCAACGGACCACTTCGCACTCGTCGAGCAGCCACTCGCTGAACGCGCGCACAGCGGACGAAGGCTCGCGCGCCGTCACCAGCACATAGCCGCGCTCGGTGACGAGCGGCGCCTCGCTCAACGCGACGAGCTGGCCCGTCGCGATCAGTTCGTCGATCAGCGGCGCCCAGCCGAGCGCGACGCCCTGGCCCATCACCGCCGCATGCGTGACGAGCGCGTAGCTGTTGAACGTGAAGCCGCCATGCGTCGGCGGCGCGGCGAGACCGTGCGCGTCGAACCACGCGTTCCACGACAGCCAGCGCTCCGGGAATGTCGGTTCCAGATGCAGCAGCGGCAGCGCGAGAAGATCGGCGGCGGTGCACGGCTTCGTCTCGCCCGCGATCAGCGCCGGGCTGCACACCGGCACCACGCATTCGGCAAACAGCTTCACCGCGCTGCGCGGGCCCCAGTCGGCCTGCGTGTCGCCGAACACGATCACCACATCCGCATGATCGCCCGATACGCTCGGCATGCTCTGCGACGTGATGATCCTCACATCGACATCCGGCATCAGCGCCTTGAACTGCGGCAGGCGCGGCATCAGCCAGTATGTCGCGAAGCCGAAGTCCGTCGACAGCGTGAGCGTGCGTTGCGCGCGCCTGGCCCGGATATCGGCGGTTGCCGCGCGAATGACGTCGAGCCCCTGACGCACGGCATCGAAAAGACGCACGCCGTCTTCCGTGAGCGTGACGCCCCGATGCCCGCGCTCGAACAGCGCCGCGCCCAGCGACTCTTCGAGCTGCACGACGCGCTGGCTCACCGCAGGCTGCGTCGAACCTAGCTCACGCGCCGCGGCCGTGAAGCTCGCCAGGCGCGCGGCGGATTCGAACATCAACAACGCCTGCATCGGCGGCAGACGATCCGGCCGCGGCATAAGTCCCCCTTATGAACGCATAACGATTTGCTGTCTTCACAGCCGCGAATTGAACGGCAATAGTGAGGCTGGACGCTCGTACATCAAACGGGCCGACTGTTACGGATTCTATTCGAGGCACGCATTCATGCTTGAGACGAAACAAAATATCCTTGTGTTGATGGCCGATCAACTCACGCCGTTCGCGCTCTCAGCGTACGGCAACCGCGTGACGAAGACGCCGCGCATCGATGCGCTCGCGCGCGAAGGCGTCGTGTTCGACTCCGCGTATTGTGCAAGCCCCTTGTGCGCGCCTTCGCGTTTCTCGCTTCTCGCGGGCAAGCTGCCATCGCAGATCGGCGCGTATGACAACGCAGCCGAATTTCCGTCGGAGACGTTGACGTTCGCGCACTATCTGCGCGCGGAAGGCTATCGGACGATTCTCTCCGGCAAGATGCACTTTTGCGGCGCGGACCAGCTGCATGGTTTCGAGGAACGTCTCACCACCGACATCTATCCCGCCGATTTCGGCTGGACGCCCGACTGGCAGAACTTCGAGGCGCGCCCCTCGTGGTATCACAACATGAGTTCCGTGATCGACGCGGGCCCGTGCGTGCGCACCAATCAACTCGACTTCGACGACGAAGTGACGTTCACGACACGTCAGAAGCTCTTCGATATCGCGCGCCAGCGCAACGCGGGCAAGGATGCGCGGCCGTTCATGATGGTCGCGTCGCTGACGCATCCGCACGATCCTTACGCGATTCCGCGCAGGTACTGGGACATGTATCGCGATGACGAGATCGACATGCCTTCGTATCGCGACTCGCTCGAAGCATGCGATCCGCATTCGAAGCGACTGCGTCACGTCTACGAAGCGGATCGCACGCCGCCCACCGAGCGGCAGATCCGCAACGCGCGGCGCGCCTATTACGGCGCAGTGTCCTATGTCGATGATCAGTTCGCAGCCATTCTCGAAGCGCTCGAACAGGCCGGGCTCGCGGACGACACGATCGTCGTCGTCACGTCAGATCACGGCGAGATGTTGGGCGAGCGCGGCCTCTGGTACAAGATGACCTTCTTCGAAGGCGGCTGCCGCGTGCCGTTGATCGTGCATGCGCCGAAGCAGTTTCGTGCGCATCGCGTGGAAGATTCGGTGTCGCATCTCGACGTGCTGCCGACGCTCGTCGAGCTCGCGCGCGGCGACGCGATGTCATCATGGCCCGACAGCATCGACGGCCAGAGCCTCGTGCCGCACTTGCGCGAGACCAGCGGCCACGACGAAGCCATCGGCGAATATCTCGCGGAAGGCGCGATCGCGCCCGTCGTGATGATCCGGCGCGGGCGCTTCAAGTTCATCCATACGAGCGTCGATCCCGATCAGCTCTACGACGTAAAGGCCGATCCGTTCGAGCGCGAGAATCTCGCCCGCGACGCGCGCTATGCCGCACAGTTGGCGGAATTTCGCGCGGAGATCGCGCGGCGCTGGAATCTCGATGCGCTGCATGAGGACGTATTGAAGAGCCAGCGCCGCCGTCATTTTCACTTCGCCGCGACGACGCGCGGCACGATTCAATCGTGGGACTGGCAGCCTCACGTCGATGCGAGTCAGCGTTACATGCGCAATCACATCGATCTGGACGACCTCGAAGCGATGGCGCGTTTTCCGGCCGTCGAGCACTGACGATCCCATCACACCCACTTCCCACATCGACAGGAAAGCACCATGAAAAAGGGCTTCATCCATGCGCTCTTCACTACCGCGCTGGTTTGCGCGGCGTCTCATGCGTTCGCCGCCGAGCCGCAGTCGTGCACGCAGGTGCGCATGGCCGGGCCCGGCTGGACCGACATCGACGCGACGAACGCGATGAGCGGCATCGTGCTGAAGGCGCTCGGCTACAGGCAGAACGTCGCGAATCTGTCGGTGCCGATCACGTATCAGGGCATGAAGAAAGGGCAGATCGATGTGTTCCTCGGCAACTGGATGCCCGCGCAGGCGCCGCTCGTGAAACCGTTCGTCGAGGATAAATCCATCGACGTGGTGCGCCCGAATCTCTCCAACGCCAAGTTCACGCTCGCCGTGCCGGATTACGTGGCCGCCGCGGGCGTGCACTCGTTCGCGGATCTCGCGAAGAACGCCGACAAGTTCGATGACCGCATCTACGGCATCGAGCCCGGCGCGCCGGCTAACCAGAACATCAAGCGAATGGTCGATGACAAGGCCTTCGGTCTCGGCAACTGGAAGCTGGTCGAATCGAGCGAAACCGCGATGCTCACGCAAGTGGAGCGCGCCGTGCGCGAGAAGAAGTGGATCGTGTTTCTCGCGTGGGAGCCGCATTTGATGAACACGAAGTTCAAGCTCGCTTACCTCGATGGCGGCGACAAGTATTTCGGTCCGAACTACGGCGGCGCAACGGTCAATACCGTATCGCGCAGCGGCTACGAGCAGCAGTGTCCCAATGTCGGACGGCTCTTCAAACAGATGGCGTTCAACGTCGATCTGGAGAACGGTGTAATCACCGACGTGCTCGAAAAGAAGACCAACGTCGATGCGGCCGCAACGGACGCGCTGAAGCGTCATCCCGAGTTGCTGAAGTCCTGGCTCGACGGCGTGACCACGGCGAGCGGCGGCAACGGGCTCGAAGCCGTGCAGACCGCGCTGGGCACGAAGTAGCGAATCGGTCGCGCATCCCGTGCCCCGGCGGGATGCGTCGCAACTGGACAGATTTTCGTCGCACTCAGTCGAGCCGCGACATATATGGGGCCTTATTTTTACATCGTCGGCGATACGTTTCGATGCGCCGTGCAACAGGTCGGGCGCAGTCAGCGGCAGTCTTCCGCAGTTCCCAGCAAGTCATGCGACATGCTTTCACGCGATGCGTGCGAGGCAGGGCATCGCTTATCCCAACGACAGACAGATCAAGACGAGCAAAGGACCAGCACATGAGAAAAGCACATGCCGCGAGTGCCGCCCCGGCACGCGCAAGCAGAATCGCAGGCCTCGCGGTCGCCGCGGGCGCGGCCCTTGCATCCGCGCATGCGCATGCTCAAAGCAGCGTGACGCTCTACGGCATTCTCGATGCGGGCATCACCTGGGTGAACAACACGGGCGGCTCGCACGTCGTCAAGTTCGACGATGGCATCTCCTACGGCAACCGCATCGGTTTTCGCGGCGTCGAGGATCTCGGCGGCGGACTGCAGGCGGTCTTCGTGCTGGAGTCGGGCTTTCACCTCGGCAACGGACAGTACGCATTCGGCGGATCGGAGTTCGGCCGGCAGGCGTATGTGGGCCTGAAGAATCAGTGGGGTACGGTGTCGCTCGGCAATCAGCTCGACATGACCGAGGAGTTCGTTTATCTCTACAACATCTCGGCGTGGGCGAGCGGCTATGCGATCCATCAGGGCGACTTCGATCGCATGAACGGCGACCGCCTGCCGAACTCGATCAAGTTCCTCTCCAACAATTTCGGCGGCTTTACATTCGGCGGCATGTATTCGTTCGGCAATGTCGCGGGCAATTTTCATCGCAACAGCGCGTGGAGCGTCGGCGGGCACTACGCCGCGAACACCTTCAACCTGGGCGTCGCCTATACACAGCTCAATAATCCGAACGGAATTTACGCATTCGATCCTTATGCGATGATCGGCGCGCGCACCTTCCTCGGCCAGCCGACCGTATCCGTCGATCCTGCAACGGGCGCCGTCACCGATCTGTACAGCGCGAACGCATTTCCCGTCGACAAGCAAGGCGCGCTCGCGGTCGGCGGCGCGTGGACAATCGGCGACGTGATGTTGTCCGGCAACTTCACATGGACCGCCATCAAGGGCCTCGGCGTGACGTCGTACATGAAGGTGTATGAGGCCGGCGCGTCCTATACGTTCAGGCCCGACCTGATGCTGTACGGCGGCTATCAGCACACGCGTTTCGAAGGCAATCACTGGAATCAGGGATCGCTCGGGCTGCACTATCTGCTCTCGAAACGCACCGACGTCTATATCTCAGGCGATTATCTGCGCGCGTCCGGCCCGATCGATGCCGTGATCGGTTATAGCTTCACGCCGTCATCGTCGAACACGCAGGCCGACGTGCGCATCGGCATGCGTCATTCCTTCTAGGCCGCGGCGAGCCGCGCGGGAGCGACGGCGCGCCGTGCGCTGCGGTCCTGTCGCGGGCTCGTGTCGAAGCGCGCGCGATACGTGCGCGAAAAATGCGACGGCGACTCGAAGCCGCAAGCGACGCATACGGCGAGAATCGACATGTCGGTCTGCTGAAGCAACTCGCGCGCACGCGTGAGCCGCAAGCCGAGATAGAAGTGCGTGGGCGTGTCCTTCATCGCCGAACAGAACAGGCGTTCGAGTTGACGCCGCGTCACGCCGATCGATTCGGCGAGCGCATCGGGCGAGAGCGGCTCCTCCATGTTCTGTTCCATCACGCCGATCACCTGAATCAGCTTGCGATTGTGGATGTTGTAGCGCGCCGCGATCTGCAGACGCTGATGATCCGAGCGTTGCCGGATGCGTCCCAGCACGAACTGCTCGGAGACTTGCGCGGCTAGGCCCGCGCCATGCTCGCGCGCGATCAGGTCGAGCATCATGTCGATGGATGCCGTGCCGCCCGCGCACGTGATGCGGCGCGCGTCGATCTCGAAGAGTTCCTGGCTCGTCTGGATGTCCGGAAATTGCTCGGCGAACGCGGCGGCTGCTTCCCAGTGCAAGGTCGCGCGCTTGCCCGCGAGCAGTCCGCTTTGCGCGAGGATGAAGCTGCCGGTGTCGATGCCGCCGAGCGTCGCGCCGGCGCGATCGAGGCGTCTGAGCCAGTCGCCGATCGCGCGCGTGTAGCTCGACAGCGGCTCGAATCCCGATACGACGAACACGGTGTGCGCGTCGCGGACTTCGTCGAATGCGCATTCCGCGTTGAGCGAGATGCCGTTGCTCGCGGCCACCGGCCCGCCGTCGGCGGACACGATATGCCAGCGATACAGATCGCCCGCGAAGCGATTGGCGACGCGCAAGGGCTCGATCGCGGACATGAATCCGATCGACGAGAATTCGGGCAGCAGCAGGAAATGGAAGTGTTGAGGAGCGGGCATCGATAAGTGCAACGTTCACGAATCGTCCACGCTAGCAAGGGCAAAAAGCGCGCGCAATCGGGCACGCCCCGTAGGGCGGCCGGATCGACGGGCGCAACAACGATGACTTATGCGTTCGACAGCGCCTGCGTGAGCGTGCGCGCGACCGTCGCGAGATGCGGCTCGACGACGAGGTCCGTGTGCTTGCCATCGACCTTCATGATGTGCAGGCCTTGCCTCGCGACGCGCTGCCACACCGGCAGCGGATCGGCGCGTTCTTCGTCGAGCACGGTTGCGCGCACGTAGACGATCGGGCCGCCGAGATAGTGACGCGGCTTGTACGTGGTCATCGCGACGCGCATCGATTCGCGCACGCGCAGCAGCACGGGCGGCAGGCCTTGCGCATCGGGCGCGGCCTTGTGCGCCTGTCTGCCCATGCGCATGCGCACGCGATCGGCGATCGCGGCCGCCTTGCCGCGCATGTAGCCGACGCGCGCACGCCCGTCGAGCGTACGGAATTCGCGCAGACGCTCAGCCACGACGCCCGCCTGGTAACGCGTCCATTGCGGCCACGGCAGGCAATGTTCGTGCACGTAGGTGTCGAGCATGCACAGCATTTCGATTTTCTCGCCGGCCGCGACGAGCTGCTGCGCGATCTCGAACGCGATCAGCCCGCCGAACGAATAGCCGACGAGCGCATACGGTCCGTGCGGCTGCGCTTCGCGCATGCGCCGCACGTAGACTTTCGCCATCTCCTCGACGCTGTGTTGCGGCGCTTCGTCGCCGTCGAGGCCGAGTGCCTGCAATCCATAGACAGGCCGTTCGTTTTGCAGCATGCCCGCCAGCGTCAGACACTCCATCACCGAACCGGTGATGCTGTGCACCATGAAGAGCGGCCGCCCGCTGCCCGCGCGCATCTGCACGAGCGTCGAGTTTTCGGCGCGCATGTCGGGATCGGCGGCGAGCACGGCGGCGAGACGCGAGATGGTCGGGGCGACGATCATCGTCGCAAGCGGCAATACGCGGCCGGTCGCGCGTTGCACGTCGGCGAGCATGCGCGCGGCGAGCAACGAATGGCCGCCGAGTTCGAAGAAGTTGTCGTCGCGGCCGATCGGCGAGAAGCTGAATTGCTGCTCCCATAGCGCGCACAGATACGTCTCGATCTGCGCGGCCGTTTCGCCCGGCGCAGGCAGTGCGCGCCGTTCCCGCGAGAGCGACGGATGCTCGCGGATCGGGTCGAGACATTCGGGATTGGCGAGCGACGACACGTTGCGTGCGGGCAGTCTATTGACGGCATCGCGCGCGGCGGCTTCGGACGGTTTGCCGTTATGCGTGACGGGCAGGCCGTCGACCTGCACGATGACATCCGGCACGAGCGCCGCGCTGCCCTGACGCGTCAGCTCGCGGCGCACGCGCGCGGCGAGTGTCGCATTCAGCTGCGCGCCCGGGCGCAGCACGAGCAGCAGCACGATGCGCTGATCGGCGTCGCCCGCGTTGGCGCCCGTCTGAGGCACGGCCATCGCATGACGAATCTCGCCGATCTCGCTCAGGATCCGGTAAATCTCGCCCGGACTCACGTTGATGCCGCGCACGTTGAGCACGCCGTCGCTGCGGCCGTGCAGGCGCGCGGAACCTTGCGGCGAGAATTCGATGACATCGCCGTGCGTCCAGACACCTTCGTTCGCGGCGAAATACGCCTTGTGGAAGCGCGAGCCGTCGTCATCGCCGAAAAAGCCGAGCGGGCGCGACGGGAACGGATTCGTGCAGACGAGCTCGCCCGGCATGATGGTGCTCGCGCCCTGATCGAACGCCTGCACGTCGAGGCCGAGACTCTTGCATTGCGCTTCGCCCGCGTAGACGGGCAGATTCGGATTGCCGAGCACGAAGCAGCCGATGATGTCCGTGCCGCCCGAAATCGACTGCAATTGCAGTGCTTTGACGTGATCGCGGACCCACTGGAACTGCGAGTCGTACAGCACGGCGCCGGTCGACAGCATCGCGCGCAGGGCCGAGAGATCGAACTGCGCGGCGGGCTCGAGTCCGGCGTCCTCGCTCATCTTCAGATACGCGGGGCTCGTGCCGAAGACGGTTGCGCGCTCATTGGCGACGATGCGCCATAGCGTGTCGACGGCGGCCACTGGACCGTCGTAAGTGACGATCTCGACACCCGACGCGAGCACGGACAACTGCCAGTTCCACATCATCCACGAGCAACTCGTGTGGAAGAAGAGCTTGTCGCCGGGGCCCAGATTGCTGTGCAGCCGGTGCTCCTTCACATGTTCGACGAGCGTGCCGCCCGCGCCGTGCACGATGCACTTGGGCTTGCCCGTCGTGCCCGACGAAAACATGATGAAGAGCGGATGATTGAACGGGAAACGCTTCCAGCTGAAGCGCATCGCGTCGCCGCGCACGACGAGCGAGCGGATCTCGTGCTGACGCTGCGTGACGGTGCTCGGCAACTCGGTTTCGTCCAGGCAGACGATGTCGGTCAGCGACGGCAACTGGGCCGCGACGGCGGCGACGTGCCCGGAGATCGAACTGCCGGTGTCGAACGGACGCTGCGTCGTGTGCGCGAACATCATCGTCGGCGCGAGCGGCGCAAAGCGGTCGAGGATCGCCTGCACGCCGTTTTCCGGCGCGGCGGTCGAGAGCGTTGCGCCCAGCGCCGTCACGGCGAGCGCGACGGTGATCGCGTCGGCGTCGTTGCGCATGATCGCGACGACGCGGTCGCCGGGTTTCAGGCCCAGTCCGGCGAGCGACTGCGCGAGGCGCGCGACGCGCTCGCGCAACTCGCCGCGCGTATAACAGACGCGCCGGCCGTCGGCGTAATACGAAGTGAGCGCGGGTGCGGCGTCGGGCGCGATGCGAACGCCCAGCAGATTCTCCGCGTAATTCAATTCGACGTTCGGAAAAAATCGCGCGGTTTCACATCGATCGCCGATACAAACCGGTTCATTTGATCCGGACCATTCCAGCCCGCGTGCCAATTCGAGAAAGCATTTCCAGAATTGCCGATATTCGCGCGCCGAATAAGCGTGCAGTTCGGGATAATTTGCGAATTGCTGGCCGGTCGCTTTTTCGAAGGCCTGAATAAAGGCCGTCATGCGCGAGGCTTCGATTTGCCCGGCGGGTGGCTGGAACAGGGGTTCGCGCGCATAGAGCCGCGCACTCTCTCGGATGGCGTCTTGTCGGTCCATTTTTTGTATGCACCTTTAATCTGGACAGCGTGTGTCAAATAGCAATGTGCTCGACGACCGTGCCGGAAACCTCTCAATTTCCGTTGGATGCACTTGCGCCGGCGACATGCTTATCCCTCTTAATCAGGTTACCCCGATCTAAAGCCCCGCTATGTGCGACCACCCACAGAGTTTGCGGCGTCCCGGCAAAATTGGCCCTTGTCTGAATGCCATAAAATATGCTTCGGATTGCGAAGAGCGGCAATAACTACTCGTCATTCTTGCGATGCGCAGATGAATCGGCTTGAGCGCTTTTGTGCGGGCCCATTAATGATGCATGAGCGCTTTATTGCAGGGCAGTCTTGCGTAGAAACGGCACGCCGCGCATATAAAGGGTCATCGCCATTGAAACGACAATGGCGCTTTCGACGGCCAGCACCGTTGCCGCCGCGCCCCGTTCGCCGAACAGGTTCGCGAGGATCGCGAGGAGCAGGAAATTCAGCACCGCCGAGCCGACGAGGATGCGCGTGAACTGCGCCTTCATGCCGAGCGGCAGCATCGTCTGAACACCGAAAAGGTCGGAGAGGCCCGCCATGAAAGGCACGAAGGCCATCCAGCGGAGCACGTCAACGGTCGGCTGGAACTGCGCGCCGTATAGCAGGTGCACGGCGAGCGGCGCGCCGAAGAAGATCACGAGCGAAGTCGCGAGCACGATGCTGCCCTGCACCATGAACATCACGCGGAGGAACGCGAAGGCGTCGCCGCGCGAGTGGTGCATGAGAAAGCTGATGCGCGGATACGCCGCCGTCTTGAGCGGACTCAGGATGTTGAGCGCAGCGCGGATGAGTTTGTCGCCGGCCGCGAAATAACCGGCCGCGACATTGCCTGCCATCAACGCGAGCAGCACGATATTGCTCGACGCGTAAATCTCGACAATCGCCGTCGCCATGAACACGCTCCAGCCGTTTTTCAGTTCGCGCACGATCGAGGTGAATGGAATCCACACGAAATCGATCTCGCGACGCATGAACAGATAAACGAGCACGGCGACGCCGGTGACGAGCGATACCATCGAGTTGACGCTCATCGCCCAATAAATATCGCCTGGTTCGCGCACCAGGAGAAACATCGCCGGAATGCTCAGTGCGCGGCCGATAAAGACGAGCGTGCTGACGAGCCCCAGGTCTTCCATCCCCTGAAAATACCAGGTCGGAATCAGCATTGTGCCGATGACGAGACCGAACCCCAATAACAGGAGTGTGCGATTTTCTTCGAGCACCGGAAAGACGAATGTCAGGGCCAGCAAAACTGCAAAACCGGCAATCGTAATCAGGGACTGGCTAAAAATCGTTTCCCAGAAAATGCGTGAACGCGCGGCGCGGTCGTGACGATTGACCGAGATCTGCGGCGTGGCCGTGAGCGAGAAACTGAAATTGGTCGCAATGAGAAAGTAACTGAGAAACGCGAGCCCGAAAGAAAGCTGGCCGTAGCCGCTCGGCGACAGCACGCGCGCGAGCCACGGCAAGGTGAGCAGAGGCACCAGATAGGTGGAAATCTGCATCGTCATCAAGATCGCGAAGTTTTTCCGGAACGACGCCATATTGTTTTTTTCCTGCTTATGCGACCGTTTCCGGCCCCCGTTGGTCTTGGCGCCGAGGCATGTGCCTGCCTTCCGCGCGGACTCCATTAGACCGAATCGGCCGTCGGCCTTCCGTTAGCTCGACCACGAAAATCCGTGCAGGAAGGGGCGCGCCACGCATGGCGATCGTGGCAGGTCGCATGCAGGCAAGTCGCGGTCGCTCACGGGCGTCCGTGCGCCTTTATGCGGCGGTACTTTGTATGCACGCCGGCGCCACGAACCGGCCCATCTTGCAAACCACTGACTGGAAAGCACGCCATGAGACATCGCCTGATTTCGAAACTGCTGATCGCGGGAACGTGCGCCGCGGGCGTCGCGTTTGCCGCGTCGCAGGAAGCACGCGCGGCGGGCGCGGAGGACGCCAGTTGCCGGACGGTGCGTTTCGTCGATATCGGCTGGACGGACATCACCTCGACGACCGCGCTTGCTTCGATCGTGTTCGAGGGCCTCGGCTATGCGCCGAAGACGACGGTGGCGTCGGTGCCGATTTCGCTCGCGGGCCTGAAGAGCAAGCAGATCGACGTGTCGCTCGGCTATTGGTGGCCGGTGCAGCAGAAGGCGGTGGAACCGTTTCTGGAATCGAAGAGCATTCAGAAGCTCGAACCGCCGAATCTTTCGGGCGCGAAGGCGACGCTCGCTGTGCCGAGCTATGCATATGACGCGGGCATCAGGACGTTTGCGGATATCGCGAAACATCGCGATGAGCTGGACGGCAAGATCTACGGTATCGAGCCGGGCAGCAGCGCGAACGCGAAGATCCAGAAGATGATCGACGCGAACCAGTTCGGGCTCGGCGGATTCAAGCTGGTGGAATCGAGTGAGGCGGGCATGCTGGTGACGGTGGAGCGAGCGGCGCGGGACAAGAAGCCGATTGTGTTTTTGGGCTGGGAGCCGCATCCGATGAACATCCAGATGAAGATCAACTATCTCGCGGGTGGCGACGAAGTGTTCGGGCCGAATTACGGCGAGGCGCGCGTGTACACGCTGACGAATCCGGAGTTTCTGACGCGCTGTCCGAATGCGGGAAAGCTGGTTTCGAACCTTCGCTTCACGACGGATCTCGAGAATCGGCTGATGCAGCCGGTGATGAACAAGGAGCGTCCTGCGGAGGCGGCGAAGGCGTATTTGAAACAGAATCCGCAGGTGCTGGATGCGTGGCTTGCGGGCGTGAAGACGGTGGATGGCAAAGAAGGCTTGCCGGCGGTCCGACAATATCTTGGACTTCAATGAAAGGCGAGTAGGCGCATTGAACAAGGAAGCGAAAGCCGCCCGATCGACCCAACGGCCGCGAAGCGCGCGGAGCTACCTGGCGTTGTACCGGACCGCTGAACGGCGCGATGCGAAAGCGGGTTCGCGAGCCAAGCCCCGTTGACTTATAAAGGCACTTGCCACTGCCGTGCCATGGGCTCTTCGCCTGTGCCGGGGCCGGTGTGAGGTACTTTGGATGGGGAGAGCTGCTTTCTTTGGTTACTTTCTTTGCAGCAGCAAAGAAAGTGACTGCCGCCCCGCACAGGGGCAGAGCAAATAGACCGACACGAAAACAGGATGTCACGGAACGCCGTTAAGAAAGACAGGAAACCTAAACATAACTGCTCTGAACAGAGAAAGAGAAAACCATGAACTACGAAGTCATCGTGACATGCGCAGTGACCGGCGCCGGCGACACGACCGCCAAACACCCGGCGGTTCCCATCACGCCAAAGCAGATAGCGGAAGCCGCGATAGAAGCCGCCCGCGCGGGTGCCACGGTAGCGCATTGCCACGTCCGCGATCCGAAAAGCGGGAGAGGCAGCCGCGACCCGTCGCTCTACAGAGAAGTGGTGGACCGTATCCGCTCATCGGACGTGGACGTGATCATCAACCTGACGGCGGGCATGGGCGGCGACCTCGAAATCGGCCCGGGCGAGGACCCGATGCGCTTCGGCAAAGGCACGGACCTCGTCGGCGGCCTGACGCGCCTCGCTCACGTCGAAGACCTGCTGCCGGAAATCTGCACGCTCGACTGCGGCACGCTCAATTTCGGCGACGGCGACTACATCTACGTTTCGACACCCGCGCAGCTACGCGCCGGCGCGAAGCGTATCCAGGAACTCGGTGTGAAGCCGGAACTGGAGATCTTCGACACGGGCCATCTGTGGTTCGCCAACCAGTTGCTGAAAGAAGGCCTGCTCGATGCGCCGCCGCTCTTCCAGCTCTGCATGGGCATTCCATGGGGCGCTCCGCCCGACACCGGCACGATGAAGGCGATGGTCGACAACCTGCCGCCCGGCGCGCACTGGGCCGGTTTCGGCATCGGCCGCATGCAGATGCCGATGGTCGCGCAGGCGATGCTGCTCGGCGGCCACGTGCGCGTCGGACTCGAAGACAACTTGTGGCTCGACCGCGGCGTGCATGCGACGAACGGCTCGCTCGTGCAGCGCGCTGTCGAGATCATCGAACGCCTCGGCGCCCGCGCGCTCACGCCCGCCGAGGGCCGCAGAAAGCTCGGTCTGCCGCCGCGCGGCGAACGTCCGCTCGATAAACGCGCGCTCGAACAATTCGCCTGACATCAAGAACCAGAGGAAAACGACGACATGCAAGTCAAGCAATTCGCCGCGCTCGGCGCGGGTGTGATCGGCAGCGGCTGGGTGGCGCGCGCGCTCGGCGCAGGACTCGACGTCACCGCGTGGGACCCCGCGCCCGGCGCCGAAGCGCAGCTTCGCGCGAACGTCGCGAATGCGTGGCCGGCGCTCGAACGCGTCGGACTGGCAAAGGGCGCATCGCCCGAGAGGCTGCGCGTCGTCGCGAGTGTCGAGGAATGCGTGGCCGATGCCGACTTCATCCAGGAAAGCGCGCCCGAGCGCGAGGAATTGAAGCTCGCGCTGCACGAGCGCGTGAGCCGCGCGGCGAAGCCCGCGGCGATCATCGCGTCGTCGACATCGGGCCTTTTGCCGAGCGACTTCTACGCGCGCGCCGTCAACCCGGAGCGCTGCGTGGTCGGCCATCCGTTCAATCCGGTGTATCTGCTGCCGCTCGTCGAAGTGCTCGGCGGCGCGAATACGTCGGGCGAAGCGATCGACGCGGCGATGAGCTTCTACGCGTCCATCGGCATGCGGCCATTGCGCGTGCGCAAGGAAGTGCCCGGCTTCATCGCGGACCGGTTGCTCGAAGCGCTGTGGCGCGAGGCGCTGCATCTCGTGAACGACGGCGTCGCGACGACCGGTGAAATCGACGACGCCATTCGCTACGGCGCCGGCATCCGCTGGTCGTTCATGGGCACGTTCCTGACCTACACGCTGGCGGGCGGCGAAGCGGGCATGCGACACTTCATGCAGCAATTCGGCCCCGCGCTCGAACTGCCGTGGACGAAGCTCGTCGCGCCGACGCTGACCGACGAACTCGTCGATCGCGTCGTGGACGGCACGTCGCGGCAGACCAACGGGCGCGGCATCAAGGAACTGGAGCGGTATCGGGACGACTGCATCGCGAGCGTGATCGAGGCGATCGCGCAGGCGAAGGCGCGTCACGGCATCGACGACTAAAGGAACCACGATGATCTATCGCGACACGGTCAAACCCGAATGGGTCGACTACAACGGCCATCTGCGCGATGCGTTCTACATGCTGATCTACAGCCTCGCGACCGATGCGTTCATGGACGGCATCGGTCTCGACGACGCCGGCCGCCGCGCGCGCCGGCGCACGCTCTACACGCTGGAGGCGCACATCAGCTATCTGCGCGAGATCAGGGAAGGGGCGGCCGTGCGCGTGGAAACGCGCGTCCTCGGCCATGACAGGAAGCGCGTGCATCTCTATCTGGAGATGTTCGAGGGCGACATCGCCGAACCCGTCTGCGCCTGCGAGCAGATGATGATGTTGATCGACACGTCCGGCGCGCCCAGGTCCGCATCGTTCGACGAAGACCTGGCCGCGCGCATTGCCGCGCAACCGGCCGTCGCCGCGAAGGACGCGCGTTACGCCGGCCGCGTGATCGGCTTGCCCGCGCGCGCGTCTTCCACCGCGCCGGCCTGAGCGCGCCACGTGCGCAGCAGCAGCGCGTTGGTGACGACGCTCACGCTCGAGAACGCCATCGCCGCGCCGGCGAACATCGGATCGAGCAGCCCGAATGCCGCGAGCGGAATGCCGATCAGGTTGTAGACGAACGCCCAGAACAGGTTCTGCTGGATCTTGCGGTAAGTGCGCCGCGAGATGTCGATCGCGTCCGCGACGAGCACCGGATCGCCGCGCATCAGCGTGATGCCGGCCGCTTCGATCGCGACGTCGGTGCCGCTCGCCATCGCGATGCCGATGTCGGCGGCGGCGAGCGCGGGCGCGTCGTTGATGCCGTCGCCGGCCATCGCAACCACGCCTTTCGTCGATGCCTTCAGTTGCGCGACGACGCGCGCCTTGTCGTCGGGCAAGGTCTGCGCGAACACGAGATCCGCCGGAATGCCCAGCGCACGGGCGACCGCCTGAGCGCTGCCGGCGTTGTCGCCGGTCACGAGCGCGCTCTTCACGCCCATGCCCGCGAGCCGTTCAATGGCGGCGCGTGCGGTCGGCTTGATCGTGTCGCCGAACGCGAGAAGCGCGAGCACGGCGTTGCCACCGTCGATTTGTTCGATCAGCCACGACACCGTGTTGCCCTGCGCTTCCAGCTCGCGCGCGCGCGCCGCCAGCGGCGCAGGCACGTCCGCGGCCAGTTCCGCGACCCAGCGCCCGCTGCCGATCGCAATGCGCCGCGCGCCGACGCTCGCCTCCACGCCACGCCCGGCGACCGCGCGGGCCGCGCTCGCATCGAAACGCGGCGCATCCGTTGCGCCGGCTGCGGCGACGACCGCCTTCGCGAGCGGATGCTCGCTCATGCGCTGCACGGCGGCGGCGAGTCCGAGCACGTGCGCGCGCTCCTGTCCCGGCGCGGCTTCGAACGCGACGAGACTCGGCCGGCCGACGGTCAGCGTGCCGGTCTTGTCGAACGCGACGACCCGGATCGCGTGTGCCTGTTCGAGCGCCTGCGCGTCCTTGATGAGAATGCCCTGACGCGCGGCGACGCCCGTGCCGGCCATGATCGCCGTCGGCGTGGCGAGACCGAGCGCGCACGGGCACGCGATCACGAGCACCGCGACCGCGTTCAGCAGCGCCGTTTCGGCGCTCGCGCCGTGCAGCAGCCATCCAGCGAGCGTGACGACGGCGATCGCGAGAATCGCCGGCACAAACACCGCCGACACGCGATCGACGAGACGCTGGATCGGCGCCTTTTCCGCCTGCGCCGATTCGACCAGCCGGATGATGCGCGCGAGCGTGGTTTCCGCGCCGGTCGCCGTGGTCTCGACCGCGATGACGCCTTCGCCGTTGATCGAACCGCCGGTCGTGCGCGCGCCCGCTTCCTTCGCGACGGGCAGACTTTCGCCGGTGATCAGCGATTCGTCGATATGCGTGCGGCCCTCGCGCACGATGCCGTCCACCGGCACGCGTTCGCCCGGCCGCACGACGACGATATCGCCGATGCGCACGTCCGCGAGCGCGACTTCGCGTTCGCGCGACGGATCGTGCCGGTCGCGCACGCGGGCCGTGGTCGGCCGCAGCGCGTTGAGCGCGCGGATCGCGTCGGTGGTCTGGCGCCTGGCGCGCGTTTCGAGCCATTTGCCGAAGCGCACCAGCGTGATCACGACCGCCGACGCCTCGAAGAACAGATGCGCCGTCATGCCGCCGTGCGCGAACATCTGATAGACGGACAGGCCCCACGCCGCCGACGTGCCGAGCGCGACGAGCAGATCCATGTTGCCCGCGAACGCCCGCACCGCACGATAGCCGCCCACGTAGAAGCGCGCGCCGAAGCCGAACTGCACGACGCTCGCCAGCGCGAGCTGCAGCCACGGGTTCAGTTCCAGGCCGAACATCGGCGCGAGCAGCGGCAGCGTGAGCAGCGCGGACGCGAACACTGCCGCAAGTTCGCGATCGAACGCGGGCGAGGCCGCAGCCGACGCATCGGCGGGCGGCGCGTCGGGCAGGATCGGCGCGGCCTCGTAGCCCGCTTTCGCGACGGCGGCGACGAGCTGTTCGTCGCTTACGGCGGCGCTCGCGTGGATCGTGGCCTTTTCGGTGGCGAGATTGACCGCGACGCTCTCGACGCCGGGCACGCGCCTCAGCACTTTCTCGACGCGCATGACGCACGATGCGCACGTCATGCCGCTGACGGCGAGCTCTGCGGTCCTGGGGTTTTCGGATGATGCGGTGGACATGGTGAAACGCTCCGGTCTGGCCGGGACGCGCGACCTGCGGATCGCGCCATTCCCTGATATCGAGCAGTATCGACGTTCCAATGGTTGGAAGGTCAAGGGCGGGATAAAAATATCGTGCGATTTCCCGATTCATCGTGCGGGGAGAGCGTTCGACGTCGCGCGCGAGACACGTTCGACGCATTTCGCGAAACAGTGAAGGGCTTTTGTTCGCTTCGTCTTGCCTATCGTCAGCGGATAAGTTAAAACCCGAATTCCGAGATAGCGCTCGTGGCGCCCGACGCGAGGCGCAGACGCGAGCATCGACCCGTTCGAATCCGTCTCGGACCGCGCGCCAACCCAATCGAAGAAAAACCGGATTCCAATTCGAATGAAGAACAACCGACGCTGGACGTTACCGCGTAGCGCCGCCCTGTGGATGAGCGCGAGCCTCGCGGGCATGGCCGTCCTGGCCGGCTGCGCCACCAAGGCGCCCGAAGTGAAGGCGACCAGCAGCGGCTGGGTGAAGAATCAGGTCGCGGATGCGTACACGTTCGGCTTTCCGCTCGTCGCCACCGATATCGCCCGCGAACGCGCGAGCAGCGGCGCGGCGCGATCCGGCCAGCCGCCGCTCAACGCGTTCCGTCACGCGACGGCGCTGCCGCCGGCGAGCGCGCCGGGCTGGCCGAGCGTCGACACGCTGGAGTCGGCGGCGTGGCTCGATGTCTCCGCCGATCCCGTGATCGTCTCGCTGCCGGCCGCGCCGCGCGGACGTTATCTCGATGCCCGCGCGTTCGACGCCTGGACCGACGCGCTCTATTCCAGCGCCGACACGACGCCGTATCCGAAGATGCAACTGATTGCCTTCGTGCCGGCGGGCTGGACGGGCACGCTGCCCGCCAACGCGACGCGCGTGGAGACGCGCACGCGCTACGTGTGGCTGTCGGTGCGCGTGCGCGTGAACGGTCCGCGCGACGTGCGCGAGGCGCGCAAACTTCAGACGGCGATGCGCATCGACACGCTCACGCCCGCGAAGGGCTCCGTCTCCGATCCGACGCCGGCCGTCGCCGGTGCGTGGCCCGCGAACGGCGCGAAGCAGCCCGCGGTGCCGCCGCTGCCCGCCGCGCCGTCCACGGTGTCGGCAGGCGCGCAGGCCGAGGCGCTCGACGCGAACGCCTTCTTCGCGCGTCTCGCCCGTTCGCTCGACGACAATCCCGCCGCCACCGACGACAGCCACGCGATGAGCCAGCTCGCCGATCTCGGGGTGAAACCCGGCGAGCCGGTGCAGTTCAAGAAGACCGATGCGCCGCTGCTCGATTCCGGCCTGGCGGACGCGCGCGAGCGGCTCGCGACGGTGCCGTCGAACGCGATCGCGAAGAACGGCTGGATCTGGTTCGGCGACGGCGTCGGCCTCTACGGCACCGACTACACGCTGCGCGCCTATCTCGCGCGGCGCCAGACGGCCACGAGCACGAAGGAAGGCGAAGTGAAGCCGGTCGCGCGCGTGGACAGCGAAGGCCACGCGCTGAACGGCGCGAATCAGTACGCGCTGCATTTCGCGGCGGATCAGCTTCCGCCGGTGCGCGGCTTCTGGACGATCACGGCTTACACAAAGGACGGCGCGCTCGCCGACGCGAAGCTGCCGCGCCTGTCGATCTCCGACCGCGACCGCCTGAAGAAGAATCGCGATGGTTCCGTCGACGTGATCGTGTCGGCGAAATCGCCGGGGCGCGCGCGTGCAACGAACTGGCTGCCCGTTCCCGACGGCGAATTCCAGCTCGCGATGCGTCTCTATGCGCCGAGGCCGCAGGCCAGCGACGGCTCGTGGACGCCGCCGCCTGTCCAACGTCAGTAAGTCGAACGCAAAGTCATCAAATCGAAACACGAAGGCCGCGATTTTTTCGCGGCCTTCGTGCTTTTGAAGCGCGCATTGGCGAACGTTTGCGGGTCGCGTCGTCGTATACTCGGACATCTTCTCTCCGGGACGGCGAGCTCGGGCGGCGCTCACACGGGCGGCGCATACGAACGATAGCCGCGCATCGAATGTCCAGCATCACCAAGTCTTCACTCGCTTCCGCCGGCCAGACACTGCGTGGCGTCGTGCACGCGCGGCGCACGCGGCGCATTGCGATCGGCCTGCTCATCGCGGTACTCGTCATCGGCGCGCTCGGGTTTTTCGTCGCGCCGCCCGTCATCCGGCATATCGCCGAACAGCAACTGTCGAAGCAGCTCGACCGGCCCGTCAGCATTCGCCGCATTTCGCTCAATCCCTACACACTCGATTTCGAAGCCGACGGCGTGCATGTCGGCGAGTCGCCCGCCAATCTGGCGAAGGCGCCGGGCAGCGCGGCCGGTTTCGTCGACGTATCGCGGCTCGTCGTGCGCACGTCGTGGGCGTCGATCTTTCGTCTCGCGCCGGTCGTCAACGAAGTCAAGATCGATTCGCCGCGCATCAGCATCGTGCGTTTCGACGGCGAGCATTTCAACTTCTCCGATCTGATCGCGAAATTCTCGAAGCCTGCGTCGCCGCCGTCCGACAAGCCCGCGCGCTTTTCCGTGTCGAACATCCGGGTGGAAAACGGCCAGATCACGTTCGATGACAGGCTTCTGAAGGCGAAGCACGTGATCGACCGCTTCGCGCTCGGCATTCCGTTCATTGCAACGCTGCCGTCCGCCGCCGACATCTTCGTGACGCCGCTGCTGCAGGCGCGCATCGACGGCTCGCCGCTCGTCGTGAAGGGGCGCACGAAGCCGTTCGCGCAGTCGCGGGAATCGGAGATCGCGCTGTCGCTCGACGGTCTCGACGTGCCGCAGATGGCGTCCTACGCGCCGAACTCGGTGCCGGTCGCGGTGAAAAGCGGCAAGCTTTCGACGGATCTGAACGTGCGCTTCTCGATCGCGGGCGAGACGCCGACCATCCGCATCGACGGCACCGCCGATCTCGCCGATCTCGCCGTCACCGACAAGACGAACGCGCCGCTCGTGGCCGCCCGCGCGCTGCATGTGAAGATCGCGAATGCCGAGCCGCTGCGCGATATCTATCACCTCGACGAAGTGACGCTGTCGAATCCCGACGTGCGGCTCGTGCGCGATTCGGCGGGCGAACTGAACGTGCAGAAACTCGCGGGTCCGGCGCCGAAAGCGCAGGGGAAGCAGGAGAAGCAGGAGGAACAGGCGAAGCAGCCCGCCGCAGAGGCGCCGCCGCTCGATCTGGCGATTCGTCATGTCGCGATCACCGACGGCAGGATCGCGCTGGACGACCAGCTCCTGAAACAGCGCGTGCAGGGCGCGCTGACCGGTCTCGCGGTGACGCTCGACGGCTTTTCCACGCTCGCGAAAACGCCCGCAAAATACACGCTCAAGACTGCGTTCGATCACGGCGGCGCGCTCGACGCTTCCGGCAACGTGACGCTCGCCGCGAAAACCGCCGACGCGAAAATCGCGCTCGATGCGTTCGCGCTGCCGCCGCTGCAGCCGTATCTCGCGAACCTGATGGCCGCGCGCGTGACGAGCGGCACGCTCGGCGCGAAGCTGCCGGTGTCGGTCGACTGGAGCAAGCCGGACGGCGGCGTGCAGGTCGGCGCGGGCGATGTCAGGCTCGATGCCCTCACGCTCACGCCGAACGTCGCCGGCACGACGCCGATCAAGCTGGCATCGGCGCTGGCGAAAATCGGCGAAGTCGACGTGTCCGGACGCCGCGCGGCGCTCGACAGCGTGCAGTTGAGCGGCCTCGCGCTCGACGCCACGCGCCGCAAGGACGGCAGCATCGATCTCGCCGCGCTCGCCGGGCCGCACGAAGCCGCGCCCGAGCAGACGGCCACGCGCAAGATCCAGAAGGCGCAGCAAGCGGGTCCGGCGTGGCGTTATCAGATTGGGCAGATTTCGCTCGAGAACGCGTCGGCGACCGTCACCGACGAAACGCTCGCACGGCCCGTGAAGTTGCGCGTCGCGCCGCTCGCGGTCAGCGTGAAGCAGTTCAGCGACGATCTCACGAAGCCGCTCGCCGTCGACGGCAAGCTCACGCTCAACGGAAAGGGAATGCTCGCGCTCGGCGGCAACGTCACGGTGAGTCCGCTCAAGCTCGCGTTGCACGTGAAGGGCGATCAGCTCGACGTGTCCGCGTTCGAGCCGTATTTCGGCGACAAGCTGAACGTGGATGTAGCGAGCGCGAATCTCAATGCGAACGGCGATGTCGCGCTGTCGGGCAGCGGCAAGACGCTCGCCGCGTCGTACAAGGGCGACGTCGCGCTCACCGACGTGCGCATGATCGACAAGCTCACCAACGACCGCTTCGCGGGCTGGAAGCTGCTCGGCCTGACCAGCGTGAAGGCGAGCTACGACGAACGCGGCACCGATGTCGAGGCGGCGCGCGTGACCTTCGCGAATTTCTACGGCCGCGTGCTGCTCGATGCGCAGGGCAAGCTGAATCTGAAGGGCGTCGTCGCAAGCGACAGCGGCACGACACAGCCGCTGACGCAGGACAAGACCAAGGCCGCCGCGCCCGCGCCCGCGTCCGCTCCGGTCAAGTCGGCCGAGAAATCCGGGCCGCCGGTCAACATGCGTTTCGGCCAGCTTGTGCTGCAGAACGGCCGCGTCACCTATACGGACAACTTCATCAAGCCGAACTACACGGCGAATCTCGTCGCGATCAACGGCACGATCGGCGCGTTCGGCACGCGTTCGACGACGCCCGCGCCTGTCGACGTCTCCGCGAAGCTCGCGGCGAACGGGCCGGTGGCGATCAAGGGAACGGTCAATCCGCTGATCGACAAGCCCGCGCTCGATCTGACGGCGAGCGCGCACGGCGTCGAGCTGACGAATCTCACGCCGTATTCGACGAAGTACGCGGGCTATCCGATCACGAAGGGCAAGCTCAACGTCGACCTGCATTACATGCTCGCCGACAACAAGCTCACGGCGAACAACCACTTGTTCATCGATCAGTTGACGTTCGGCGATCACATCGACAATACGACGGCGACGAAGCTGCCCGTGCGGCTCGCCATTTCGCTGTTGAAGAACTCGCGCGGCGAGATCGACGTGAATATTCCGATTTCCGGATCGCTCGACAATCCGCAGTTTTCGATCGGCGGGCTCGTGTGGCAGGCGATCCTGAACCTCGTGCAGAAGGCGGTAACGGCGCCGTTCACGCTGCTCGCGCATGCGTTCGGCGGGGGCGGCGGCGAAGATCTCAACTACATCGAGTTCAATGCGGGCTCGGCCGATCTGAACGATGCCGCGCAGAAGAAGCTCGAGACGATCGCGAAGGCGCTGGTGGACAAGCCGTCGATCAAGATGGACGTGACGGGCCGCGTCGATCCGAAGACCGACGAACCGGCCTTGCGGACCGCGTGGGTGGACGCTCAGGTGAAGCGCGCGAAGGTGCGGGACATGTCGAGCAACGGCGAGAATGTGGACTGGTCGGCGATCAAGATATCGGATGCCGATTACGACAAGTATCTGACGAAGGTGTACAAGTCGGCGGATTTCAAGAAGCCGACCAACTTCATCGGCATGACGAAGGCGGTGCCCGACGACGACATGAAGGCCGCGCTGACGAAGAACGCGCCGGTCGATGAAGGCTCGCTGCGCGATCTGGCGCAGCGGCGCGCGCAGGCGGTGCAGGAATACTTCGACGGGAAGATCGACAGCAAGCGCGTTTTCGTCGTCGCGCCGAAGCTCAGCGCGGACGATATCAAGGACAAGGGAGCAGGTTCGCGCGTGGAACTCGGGCTGAAGTAGAGCGCGTTGGCCAAACGGACGATCTGGATGAACAAGGAAGCGAAAATTAATATCGGCGATACCGGAAATCAACACGAAGACGGAAATCAGCCGATGGGAACACCTTATGAGAAGGACGTGGTGGCGTGGGCCGAAGAACAGGCCGCGCTGCTCCGTGCAGGCAAGCTTGCGTCCATCGATATCGAGCATATCGCAGAGGAAATCGAGGACGTGGGGAAAACAGAATCACGCGAGTTGCGAAGCAGATTGGCGGTGCTGCTGGCGCATCTGCTCAAGTGGCAGGTTCAGCCGGAACGCCGGAGCAGAAGCTGGACGAATACGATCCGCACGCAGCGAAGGGAAGCGCTCTATGTGCTGGAAGAGGCGCCAAGCTTGCGGCGACGGTTCGATGAAGCCAAGTGGCTCGATCTGGTCTGGTCGAAAGCGCGAACGCAGGTCGAAGCGGAGACGGGCATCGACTTCGACACATTTCCGGAGGTTTGTCCCTGGCCGATGACCTCAGTGCTCGATGAAGGGTTTTTGCCCGACTAGCATTCAACGCCGCAAGCCGCGCGGCTCGCGCGCCCCTCAATGCGCCCCCGCCGCCGCGCCTCCACCGCCGCCTTTCGCCACCTTGGTGATCCAGATCAGCGGAATGATCAAAATGAAGATCACCGCCGAGATGAGAAAGATATCGTTGAGCCCCATCATCGCGGCTTGCGTATTGACGGTGAAATTGAACATCCCGCGCGCCTGCGCTTCACTGACATCGAGCGTCGACTGCGACAGTCCGAGCGACTGCAGAAACGCCGGGTTATAGATATTCGCCTGCTCGGTGAGCCGTTCGTGATGCAACGCGATGCGGTCGTCCCAGGCATTGCCCGCCAGCGACGTGCCCACCGCGCCGCAGAACACCCGCGCGAAATTCGACAGCCCCGCCGCGGCCGGAATCTTCGACGGCGGCAGGCCCGACAGCACGATCGCCGTGAGCGGCACGAAGAACATCGCCATCGGGATGCCTTGCAGAAGCGTCGGCAGCACCAGATGCCACGTATCGATCTCGATCACATATTTCGAGCGCAGCCAGAATACGAACGCGAAGCCGACAAACGCCATCGTCGCGATAATGCGCGCGTCGCTTCGCGGCAGCACCTTGCCCATCACGGGCGCGAGCACCACGGCGAAGATGCCGAGCGGCGCGGTGACGAGCCCGGCGTCGATCGAGCGATAGTTCAGATACTGCTGCATCCATTGCGGCAGCAGCACGAGATTGCCGAAGAACACGCCGTACGCGACCGAAATCGCCACTGTGCCGCCAAAAAAGTTGCGCCCGGCGAAGAGCCGCAAGTCGACGACCGGATTCGCCTCCGTCAGCTCCCACACGACGAAGAACGCGAACGAGATCACGGCGACGATCGCCAGCACGACGATCACCGGCGAGGAGAACCAGTCGAGGTCGCGTCCCTTGTCGAGCATGATCTGCAGCGACGCGACCCACGAGACGAGCAGGAACAGGCCGATCATGTCGATCGGTGCCTTGCGTGTCGGCGTTTCGCGATCGCGATAGATCAGCCACGTCACGCCCGCGGCGAAGATGCCCACCGGAATGTTGATATAGAAGATCCACGACCACGAATAACTGTCCGTGATCCAGCCGCCGAGCGCGGGGCCGGCGATCGGGCCGACGGTCGCGGTCATCGCCCAGAGGGAAAGCGCCATCGACGACTTCTCTTTCGGATAGGAGCCGAGCAGGATCGCCTGCGAAAGCGGGATCAGCGGCCCGGCGACCGCGCCCTGCAGCACGCGCGCGAGGAGCAGCACCGGCAGGTTCGGCGCGAGGCCGCACAGCCACGACGACAGCACGAACATCAGGATCGCGCCGACGAACAGGCGCACCTGGCCGAGACGCTGCGTGAGCCAGCCGGTCAGCGGAATGGAGACGGCGTTCGATGCCGCGAACACGGTGATGACCCACGTGCCTTCGTTGACGGACACGCCGAGATTGCCGGAGATGGTCGGAATCGCGACATTCGCGATCGACGAATCCAGCACGTTCATGAAAGTCGCGAGCGCCACTGCGAAAGTGGCGAGGACGAGTTTGCCGCCCTTGAGCGGCGGGGGCGGTGCGGCGGCGGTAGGCGACGTCGGTGTGCTCATGCGGCTCGCGGTCGATCGGTTGATCCGCCAGTGTGCGCGCGCTCAAAAAAAGCTGCTTGGCCGAACGGCAGATCTCCGCGGAATGAATCGTCCGCGAACGAGTGTAGACGTGTTGATACGCTACGAAGCTCGAAGATAATGACGATGTATCAACAAGTATCTACGTCGTTTGAGGACGTCATGCCCAAGCAGATCCTAAAACGTTGGGGCAATAGCCTTGCCGTGCGCATTCCTGCCAACATCGCCAGCGAGCTTTCTTTAGAGGAGGGGCAGGAAGTGAATCTGGAAGTCGAGGACGGACACGTCACGGTGCGGCCGCATCGGGCGATTCGGCGCTTTTCACGCGAACGTCTGATTCAGCAATTTCGCGAGGGCAGGCTCGGGCGGCACGAGGAAACCGATTTCGGCGATCCCGTCGGCGCCGAGCGGGGTGGCCCGGACGATCCGGCGCGCGAGGGTCTCGAATGAAAGACGGAATTCCGGATGCCGGCGACGTGGTGCGATTGCACGTCGGTCCGTCGAGAGGCAATGAGCAGGACGGAGACCGCGCGGTGCTCGTGATCTCCGACATCGTGATGAATGACATTACGGGGCGCTTCACGGGAATCCCGATCACGTCGACCATTCGCGGCTGGGAAACCGAAGTGCCGATCGCGAGTCTCAAGCGTCCGGGCGTCGCGCTCGTGGACCAGCTAAGCAGCTGGAGCCATGTACAGCGGGAACTCGCGTTCCGCGGCGAGACCGTGACGGAAGAGGAACTCAACGCAGCGAAATACGCGATTCGCGCCTTCCTGCAACTTTGAGCGCCGGTGCGCGGCTCGCCGCCGCGCATCGGCCGCCTCATTTCATCTCACTTCGCCGAAATATCGATATTGCCGAGATATTTTTTCGCGTACTTGTCGATGGTCCCGTCCGCCTTGACCTTGTCGATCGCCGCGTTGAGCTTCGTCTTGAGCGCATCGTCGCCCTTGCGCACGCCGTAGGCGATACCGCTGCCGAGGATCTTGTCGTCACGCACCGGCGCGCCGACGAACGCGAAGCCCTCGCCATCCGGCTTCGAGAGGAAGCCGCTCTGGCCCGCGGGCGCGAGCACGAGCGTGCCATCGAGTCGGCCGGACTTCAGATCCGCGTACACCTGGTTCTGATCCTGATACGGCACGACCTTCACGCCTTCGTTTTCCCAGTGCGCCTTCGCGAAGGTTTCCTGAATCGAGCCCTGCAGCACGCCCACGCTCTTGCCCTTCAGCGACGCCGAAGTCGGTTCCAGACCGCTGCCTTTCTTCGCGATGAGCTGCGTCGGCACGCGATAGACGACCGTCGTGAAATCGATCGCCTGGCGGCGTTGCTCGGTCGCGTTCATCGCGGAGTTGATGGCGTCGAACTTGCGGCCTTGCAGCGCGGGAATCAGGCCGTCGAACGAGGTCTCGACCCACTTGCACTGCATTTTCGCGGCGGCGCACACCGCGTTGCCGACATCGATGTCGAGCCCTTGCAGTTCGCCCGTCGACGATTTCGATTCGAACGGCGGATATTGCGCTTCGAGGCCGAAGCGCAGCGTGTCGGCGGCGGATGCCGCGCCGCTCGCGAACGTGCAGGCGAAGAACAATGCGCCGGCGATGTGTTTCATTTTCATCGTGTTGGTCTCCAGAGAAATCGTCAGATCGAGCAAAGGCGGCGCGCGCCTTCGATGAGCGTATCGTCGTCCTTCGCGAACGACAGGCGGATCAGCCGGTTGTCGGTGCCGTCGGTGTAGAACGCCGACAGCGGAATGGTCGCGACGCGCGCCTCGCGAATCAGGCGCAGCACGAAGTCGCTGTCGCTCTCGTTCGAGATCGCATCGTAACGCGCCAGCATGAAGAAACTGCCCGCGCTCGGCAACAGTTCGAAGCGCGAGCCCGCAAGCGATTCGGCGAGCAGATCGCGCTTGTGCTGATAGAACGGGCCGAGATTCAGATAGCTCGATTCATCCGCGAGCGCTTCCGCAAAGGCCATCTGCATCGGCGTGTCGGCGGAAAAGGTCATGAACTGATGGATCTTGCGGATCTCGGACGTCAGCGCCGCGGGCGCGAGACAGTAGCCGACGCGCCAGCCCGTCACGTGATACGACTTGCCGAACGACGACACGATCACGCTGCGCTCGGCCAGTTCCGGATAGCGCGCCATGCCGTGATGCAGCGCGCCGTCGAACACGACGTGCTCGTAGACTTCGTCGGACAGCACGATGATCTTCGTGTCGCGCGTCAGGGCCGTGAGCCGCTCGATGTCGACGGATGTGAACGCGCTGCCGGTCGGATTGTGCGGCGTGTTGATCAGGATCATGCGCGTCTTCGGCGTGATCGCAGCGGCGACTTCGTCCCAGTCGATGCGGAAATCCTCCGACGACAGCTTGATCGCGACGGGCGTCGCGCCCTGAAGCTGCACGATCGGGGCGTAGCTGTCGAACGACGGCTCGAAATAGATCACTTCGTCGCCGGGATGCACGAGCGCGCTGATCGTCGCGTACAGGCCTTCGCTCGCGCTCGCGACCACGGTGACTTCCGTGCCCGGATCGTACTGCGCGCCGTAGAGCTTGTGCGTCTTCACCGCGATCGCCTCGCGCAGCGCGAGCACGCCGGACATCGGCGAATACTGGTTATGTCCTGCCCGCATGGCTCGCTCGACGCCCTCGATCAGCTTCGGATCGCATGCGAAGTTCGGCGCGCCCTGCGACAGGTTGAGCGCGTGATGCTCGTCGGCCAACTGGCCGATCACGGTGAAAATGGTCGTGCCGACGTTGGGCAGCTTCGACTCGGGAATGCAGGCGCTTTGCACGGCGGTGTCTCCGGAATTGCGGTTCGACGATTGCAGGCGTCGATTCAACCGCAGCCATTAAGCGCGGACAATCGAAACTTTGTCATACTAGCCATGCTTGCAGATCATGGCTAGATGCCAAAAACGATGAAACCGCTCCCTTCGCTCGATGTGCTCAAAACCTTTCTGGTCGTCGCCCAGAAGCTGAATTTCACGCGCGCGGCCGAGGTGCTGAACGTAACGCAAGGCGCCGTCAGCCGCCAGATTGCGGGGCTGGAGGCGCATCTCGGCTACGCGTTGTTCTCGCGGCAGGCGCGCGGGCTCGCGCTGACGCATCACGGCGCGCTCCTGATCGCGCCGTTGCAGCAGGCGTTCGCGCAGATCGACGATGCGCTCGCAAAAGGCGGCGCGCAATCCGGCATTCTGCGCGTGAAGTGTCCGACCTGCGCGATGCGCTGGGCGCTGCCGCGCGTCATCCGTCTGCAGAACGAGCGGCCGGAACTGGTGGTGGAAGTGACGGCGTCGGTGTCGCACGGCGTCGAATTCAACGCGGAACAGTTCGACGCGGCCATCGTGTTCGGCGCGGCGCCGTCGCTGAAAGGCGTGACGGCGCTTCATCTGTTCGACGAAGTGCTGACGCCCGTGTGCGCGCCCGAATTGTGGAAGCCGAGAAAGGGCGTCGCGCCGACGCCCGACGATCTCGCCGGCAAGACCCTGCTGCATCCCACGCGCGACCGCCGCGACTGGCTGCTGTGGCTCGGCGCGTACGGTTACGCGGGGCTGCCGTCGACCAAGGCGCAGCATTTCGACACGCTCGATCTGGCGATTTCCTCGGCGATGCAGGGGCTGGGCGTGACGATCGGCGACGTCTCGCTGATCGAGGAAGACTTGCGCGCGAAGCGCGTGATCGCGCCGTTTTCGCTGTGCGTGCCGAGCGGCGCGGCGTATTACCTGGTTTATCCGGAGCGGCCTTCGCCGTCGCCGGTGTTGCAGCAGTTCGCGCAATGGCTCGGCGACGAAGCCGCGCGCACGCGCGAGAACCTTCAGGCCCGCACGCACGCCGCGCAGGCCTGAGGCTTCATCGGACGCGCATCACATGCCGTGCTTGGTGACGACCGATTCCCACTGTCCGTTCTTCACCTGATACAGCGTCGACGACGCGTTTTTCAGCGCGCCGTTGCTGTCGAACGCGATCGGCCCGGTGATGCCTTCGAACGAATTCGCCTTCAGCACGGGCCGGTACACCTTCGGATCGATGGAATTGGCCTTCTGCATCGCGTTGATGGCGGCCCACGCGGCGTCGTAGCCGAACGGCGCATACGACAGGATCGCGACGCCGAAGCGCTTCTGGAACTTGTCGCCGAATGCCTTGCCCGCGGGCAGCTTGTCGAGCGGGCTGCCGTATTCCCACGCCTGCGCACCTTCGGCGGCGTCGCCGGCGAGCTTCAGGAAGTCGGCGTCCATCACGCCGCCGCCGCCCACGAACTGCGCGGTCATGCCGAGCTGCTTCATCCGCTTGACGACGGCCGCCGCCTGCCGGTCGAGTCCGCCGAAGAAAATCAGATCCGCGTTGGCGGCCTTGATGCGCGTGAGCTGCGCGCTGAAATCGACGGTCTGGTTGTCGCTGTACTCGCGCGTGACGATCGTGCCGCCCTTCGCCTTCACGGCTTTCTCGAACTCGTCGGCCTCGCCCTGACCGAAGGCCGTGCGGTCGTCGATGATCGCGATGCGCTTCGCTTTCGTCGTCGTGACCGCGTAGATGCCGGCGTTGCCCGCGTTCTGCGCATCGCTCGAAATCACCGTGAAGACGTTCTCCAGCCCGCGCGTCGTGATGGTCGGATTGGTCGCGGCGGGGTCGATCACCGGAATGCCAGCGTTGTTGTAGATCGGCGAGGCGGGCAGCGTCGTGCCCGAATTGAAGTGCCCGACGACGACCGCCACGCCGTCATCGACGAGCTTCTGCGCCGCCTGCACGCCGACGCGCGGGTCGGCCTGATCGTCTTCCGCGTGGATCTCGAACTTCGCGGTCTTGCCGCCGATCGTGATCTTCTTCGCGTTGGCTTCGTCGAGCGCGAGCTGCACGCCGTTCTGGAGATCCTTTCCATATCCCGCATTGGCGCCGGTTAGCGGCGCGGCGAAACCGACTTTCACCTGCAGGTCTTCAGCGGCCGCCGAAAACGGCACGGCGCCGAGCGCGGCCGTGGCACACGCCACGAGCCATGCCAAAGGTTGGGTACGGATGCGCATGGTTTCCTCTCCTTTTTGATTTGGCAATCGAATGGAACACGACCGGATTCGTGCCGGCAAGACGGACTTGCCCTCAAGGGTCCGATCATTCGGACGATGACGGCAGCCGCTTCGCGCGCAGCCCGGCACAGATAGCGGACATGCGCAATTTAGAGAGCCAATTTCGCCGCGTCTTGGTGTTTAGTCGCGCCGCGGGTGCGGATTTCGGCATAGGCGTGATTGGCCGCGAGCGCACGTCCGGGGCGGCTTTGCGCGTTTCCGTGCCGCGCGTCGCACGACGATTCGCGACCAGGCCGCCGCCGCGACGTATCGGCACTCGGTGCGTCCTATCGCATCGATTGAAATTGCCCGGCTTGACAAAGTGTATATGCACTCATATTCTGCGTGACATGACTTCCAACTCTTCTCCTCTGGACTGCAACTGTTTCGCGATTCGTCAGGCGGCGCGTTTCGTGTCGCAGATGTACGAGCGGCATCTGAGCGAGGTCGGCATCACGGCGGCGCAGTTCACCATCATCGCGGCGATCGGGCGCAGGCCCGGCGTGCAAATGGTCGAACTCGCCGAGCAGATGGTGATGGACCGCACCACGCTCGTGCGCGCCCTGAAGCCCTTGCAGCGCGACGGCATCGTCGAGGCGGCGCAGGAATCGGCGAGTTCGCGCGCGGTCGGTCTGCGACTGACCGCGGCGGGCAAGGAAACGCTCGTGAAGGCGTCGGTGCAGTGGCGCGCGGCGCAGGCGGAATTCGAAGCGAAGTACGGCGAGAAACGCGCGAAGGCATTGCGTGAATCGCTGTTCGAACTGACCACGATGGAGTGAGTGAAGCACGGCAGGCTCGCGGCACGCGGGCCTTAGTTTTCACGCCGATAGTGCATATGCACTTTTGGTGCAGGATCGTTCGGAGAGCATCATGGAAATCAAAGGAAAAGTCGTACTTGTCACCGGCGCCAATCGCGGTCTCGGCAAGCAATTCGTGAAGTCGCTGTTGAAGGCGGGCGCGGCGAAGGTGTACGCCGCCGCGCGCGATCCCAAGAGCGTGGATATTCCAGGCGCCGAAGCCGTGCGCCTCGATGTGACCAACGCCGCCGATATCGCCGAGGCAGCCGCCACTTACACCGACGTCCAGGTGGTCGTCAACAACGCCGGCGCGACGACGCGCGGCCCGATCGTTGATCCGGCGTCGACGCAGGGCATCCGCGAGCTGCTCGAGATCAACACGTTCGGTCCGATCCTGCTGACGCAGGCATTCGCGCCCGTGCTGAAGAAAAATGGCGGCGGCGCGGTCATCAACATTCTGTCGGTGCTGAGCTGGGTCTCGTTGCCGACGGGCGGCGCGTATCACATCTCGAAGGCGGCGGCGTGGGCTGCCACCAACGCGCTGCGCGAGGAACTGCGCGAGCAGGGCACGCTGGTCGTCGCCGCGCATCCCGGCTACATCGATACCGACATGACCGCGCAAGTCACGGGGCCGAAATCGACGCCCGAACACGTCGTGAACGAAGTCCTCGCGGCGGTGGAAAAGAATCAGGAAGAAGTGCTCGTCGATGACATCGGCCGCGAAGTCAAGCGCTCGCTTTCGACCGCCACGCCCATCTATCTCACCGGCATTCCGCGCTGAACGAGGATCGACATGTTTTCGCAAGACATCGTTTTGAGTCATCCGGTGCGCACGGCGATCGGCGCATTCAACGGCACGCTGAAGGACACGCCTGCCGTCGATCTGGGCGCGGCGGCCATCGCCGAGACGCTGCGCCGCGCGGGCAAGGCGCTCGATCCGGCGGCGCTCGATTCCGTCATCTTCGGCAACGTGATTCAGGCGGGCAATCGCATGAATCCCGCGCGCCAGGCGGCGATTGGCGGCGGCGTGGCGGTGTCGGTGCCCGCGCTGGCGGTGAATCGCGTATGCGGCTCGGGCGCGCAGGCCATCGCGACGGCGGCAACCGAGATCGCGGCGGGCGTCGCGCGGGTCGTCGTCGCGGGCGGCATGGAGAACATGGATCGCGCGCCGTATCTGCTCGACGGCGGGCGGCACGGCTATCGCATGGGAACCGCGCAGATCTACGACAGCATGTTGCGCGACGGTCTCGTCGATGCGTTCTCCGGCGAGCATTCGGGCTGGCACACGGAAGATCTCGTGACGCAGCTCGACATCACGCGCGAGGCGCAGGACCGCTGGGCCGAACGGTCGCAGCAGTTGTTCGCGGCGGCGCAGCGCGACGGCGTGTTCGATGCGGAGATCGTTAGCATCGATGTGAAGAAGGGACGCGAAACCGTCGCGTTCGCGCGTGACGAGCAGCCGCGCCCCGACACGACGCTGGCGACGCTCGCGAAGCTGCGGGCGGCCTTCCGTCCCGACGGCACGATCACGGCGGGCAATGCGCCCGGACTGAACAGCGGTGCATCGGCGATGATCGTGACGAGCCGCAAGGAAGCGGACGCGCGCGGCATCGAACCGTTCGTGCGGCTCGCGGCGTTCGGCGTGGCGGCGGTCGAGCCCGGCATGTTCGGTCTCGGGCCGGTGCCGGCGGTGCGCCAGGCGCTCGAGCGCGCGGGATGGTCGCTCGGCGACGTCGAGCGCTTCGAGATCAACGAGGCCTTCGCGGCGGTGCCGATTGCGGTGGCGAGGACGCTCGGCGTGCCGGAGGACATCGTGAACGTGGAAGGCGGCGCGATCGCGCACGGGCATCCGATCGGCGCGACCGGCGCGGTGCTCACGACGCGCCTCGCTCACGCGATGCGCCGCGACGGCGTGAAGCGCGCCATCGTCACGCTGTGCATCGGCGGCGGGCAGGGCATTGCGCTGGCGCTGGAGCGCGTGGTTTAAGCGGCGCGACGCATGACTCAAGGGCCGGCGCGGTCGCGGCCGGCCCTTGCGGTTATTTCCTGGCCGCCTTCTGCATTTCGTCGAAGCCCGCGGCGGCTTCTTTCACGTCGGGCGGAAAATCGTCCATTTCCTGCACCTGACGCACTTCGATCGTCTCGTTGTCCGAACCCGGGCAACGCTTCGCCCATTCGATCGCTTCCTCTCGCGACTTCACCTGAATCATCCAGTAGCCGCCGAGCACTTCCTTCGCTTCGGCGAACGGGCCGTCGGTCACGCGCGGCTTGCCGCCTTCGAACGTGACGCGCGCGCCCATCGACGGCGGATGCAGTCCGTCGAGCGCGAGCAGCACGCCGGCCTTCTGCAACTCCTCGTTGTACTTCATCATCGCGGCGACGGCGTCCGCGCTCGGCATCGCGCCCGGCTCCGCGCTTTCGTAGCCGCGCGGAATCATCAGCATCATGAATCGCATGGGTTGGCTCCCTGTCGTGAGTGTGTGAGTGTCGAGCGTGTTCAGCCCGCTCACACCATACGACGTGCAACGCCGCGCGCGATCGACACATGCACAAGAAATTGGCTCTTAAGCGTTTCTCCCTAGTCGATATCGATTGCCTTCCCCGCTCGTACGATCAAATAATGTAATCCATTACATCCCGATCGCGCACAGCGACGCTCGACATGTCGGATACGGTTCGTCCACGCGAAGAAGTATCGATTGCCGACGTCGCGCAGCGCGCGGGCGTGTCGGTCGCCACGGTTTCGCGCGTGCTGAACGGCCACACGAACGTTCGCGAGGCGACGCGCGACAAGGTGCGCGAAGCGGTCGCGGCGAGCGGCTATCGCATCAACGAACTCGCGCGCAATCTGCGCACGGCCGAAAGCCGGCTGCTCCTCACGATGGTCCCCGACTTCGGCAATCCGTTCTACGCGGCGATTGTGCGCGGCATCGACAGCGTCGCGCGTCAGAACGGCTACTTCATGCTGTTGTGCGACACCGGCGCGGACCCCTTGCGCGAGCGAAGCTACTTCGATCTGCTGCGCGGCCGCCGCGCGGACGGCGCCATCTGTCTCGATCCCGCCGCCGTGCAGAAGGCACTCGCCGAGGAAGCATCGACGCTGCCGTGGGTCGCGTGCTGCGAGTTCGATCCGTCGGCGGGCGTGCCGTATGTCGGCATCGACAATCATCGCGCGGCGGGCGACGTCGTGCGCTATCTCATCGACAAAGGCCATCACCGCATCGCGCTGATCAACTCGGGGCAAGGCTATCTGTACGGACGCCAGCGGCTCGCGGGTTATCGCGATGCATTGAGGGACGCGGGCATCGAGCCGCAGCCCGCGTGGCTGATCGAACTCGACAGCCTCGACTACGATGCGGGCGAACGCGCGGCCGCGCAACTCGCGTCACTCGGCGACGCGCGGCCGACGGCGGCGTTCGCGGTGTCCGACACGCTCGCCATCGGCGTGATGAACGGCTTTCGCGGCGCGGGCCTGCGCGTGCCGGACGATGTCGCCGTCGTCGGCTTCGACGATATTGCCGTGGCCGCGCACGTCGATCCGCCGCTCACGACTGTCTCGCAACCGATGCAACTGCTCGGCGAAACCGCCGCCGGTCTGCTGCTCAGGCGCTTGCGCGATCCGCAGGCACAAGTGCCGGGCGTGCTGCTGCCGCATCGTCTCATCCAACGAAGGAGCGCGTGACGATGAGTCTTGCCGTGCGCTTTCAGGGAATCGAAAAACAGTTCGGGCCGGTGCGCGTGCTGCACGGCGTGAGCTTCGATCTCGCACCGGGGCGCATCTACGGACTGCTCGGCGAGAACGGCGCGGGCAAATCCACGTTGATGAAAATCCTCGCGGGTTACGAGCGTCCGAACGCGGGCGAGCTTTACATCGACGAACGGCAACGCGACTTCGCGAGTTCGCGCGACGCGGAGCATGCAGGCATCGTGCTGATCCATCAGGAGCTGAATCTGGCGGATCACCTGAGCATCGTGCAGAACATGTTTCTCGGCCACGAGCTGAAGAAGGGCCTCTTCCTCGACGAACCCGCCATGCGCGAAGCCGCGCGCGCGCAGCTCAACGAAGTCGGCCTGCACAAGAATCCGGAGACGCGGGTGCGCGATCTGATCGTCGCGGAGAAGCAGCTCGTGGAGATCGCCAAGGCGATGTTGCGCGAGGCGCGTCTGCTCATCATGGACGAACCGACCGCGACGCTCACGCCTTCCGAGACGCAGCGTCTGTTCGGCCTGATGGCGCGCCTGAAGGACGCGGGCACGACCATCGTCTATATCTCGCACAAGCTCGATGAAGTCGAGCGCGTGACGGACGAAGTGATCGTCATGCGCGATGGCCGCTTCGTCGCGCGCGCGCCGACCGCGGAACTCACGCGTCAGCAGATGGCGAACCTGATGGTCGGCCGCGAAGTCTCCGACATGTTTCCCGACAAACCTCCGCTCGCCGACGACGCGCCCGTCGCGTTCGAAGTCGCGCAGGCATCGGTGCCCGGCTGGGCGCACGACGTGAGCTTCTCCGTGCGCGAGGGCGAAGTGTTCGGCTTCGCGGGGCTCGTCGGCGCAGGGCGCACCGAGTTGTTCGAGGCGCTCGTCGGGCTGCGGCCGTCGAGCGCCGCGCGCATCGTCATCAACGGAAAGACGGTCGGGCTCAAGAATCCGCGCGATGCCATGCGCCACGGTCTCACGTACCTGAGCGAGGATCGCAAGGGGCGCGGCCTGCACGTCGACATGGCGCTGAAAGACAATCTCACGATGATGACGCTCGAACGCTACGCGCGCCCGTTCGTCGATACGCGTGCGGAACGCGGCGCGCTCGCGGTCGCGATGAAGGATTTCGGCATCCGCACGGGCAACGCGTCGAGCCGCGCGCGCATGCTGTCGGGCGGCAATCAGCAGAAGCTCGCGCTCGCCAAGTTCCTGAATCCCGATCCGCGCGTGATCGTGCTCGACGAACCCACGCGCGGCGTCGACGTCGGCGCGAAGCGCGACATCTATTTCCTGATTCACCGGCTCGCCGCCGAAGGGCGTGCGGTGATCGTGATTTCATCCGAACTGATCGAGCTGATCGGGCTGTGCCATCGCGTCGCCGTGATGCGCGCGGGCGAACTCGTCGCCACGCTCGGCATGGATCTTTTGACCGAAGAGAGGTTGATCGCGCATGCGACCGGCACACACTGAAGACATCGAAAGCGAGAGCCGCCTCTCTGCAGTCGCGCGCTTTCTGTTCGGCGTCGGGCCGCTGATCGGGCTCGTCGTGCTGTGCGTCGGCGGCACGCTGCTCAACGGCGATTTCGCTACCGTCGACAACGCGATGAACGTGCTCACGCGGACATCGTTCATCGGCATCATCGCGGTGGGCATGACCTTCGTGATCATCTCGGGCGGCATCGATCTGTCCGTCGGTTCAATGGCCGCGCTCATCGCGGGCAGCATGATCTACATGATGAACGGGCTCATGCAGGGCTTTCACGGGCATGCCGTGCCGCCGCTCATGATCATCGCGCTCGGCATCGTGCTCGCGCTCGTGCTCGGCGCGCTGTTCGGCTTCGCGCACGGCGTGCTCGTGACGAAGGGGCGCATCGAGCCGTTCATCGTCACGCTGGGTACGCTCGGCATCTTTCGCGCGCTGCTCACGTGGCTCGCGGACGGCGGCGCGCTCACGCTCGACAACTCGCTCGTCGATCTCTACGGACCCGTGTATTACGCGAGTCTGTTCGGCGTGCCGGTGCCGATCTGGATTTTCCTGATCGTCGCGGCGGGCGGCGCGCTCGTGCTGAATCGCACGGTGTACGGCCGGCACGTGCAGGCGATCGGCTCGAACGAACAGGTCGCGCGATATGCCGCGATTCGCGTGGATCGCGTGAAGATTGCCACGTATGTGCTGCTCGGCATGTGCGTCGCGGTCGCAACGATTCTCTACGTGCCGCGCCTGGGCTCCGCCACGCCGACGACCGGCCTCTTGTGGGAGCTCGAAGCGATCGCCTCCGTCGTGGTCGGCGGGACGGCGCTCAAGGGTGGCGAAGGGCGCGTGATCGGCACGGTCATCGGCGCGATTCTGCTTTCGGTCATCAACAACATCCTGAACCTGACGAGCATCATCAGCGTGTATCTGAACGCGGCGGTGCAGGGCGCCGTGATCATCCTCGTAGCTTTCCTGCAGCGCGGCCGCCGTTAGCCGGAATATCCACAAGACAAGGAGACATCGTCATGAAAAAAATGCTTCGCGCGCTCGGCGCGCTGACGCTCGCGGCAAGCGCGCTTGCCGCGACAGCCCCCGCATCCGCCGACGACAAGGTCGTGCTCGGCGTCGCCATTCCGACCGCGGATCATGGCTTCACGGGCGGCATCGTCTGGTGGGCCAACGAGGCGAAGAAAGAGCTGGAGAAGGCGCATCCGGATCTGAAGGTGATCGTGAAGACGGCGGGCACCGCGCCCGAGCAGGCGAACCAGTTGCAGGATCTCGTGACGGTCAACAAGATCAACGCGCTCGTGATCTTCCCGCAGGAATCGGCTTCGCTCACGCAACCGGTCGCGCAGGTGAAGAAGAAGGGCGTGTATGTGACGGTGGTCGATCGCGGCCTGACCGACACCAGCGCGCAGGACGCCTACGTCGCCGGCGACAACACCGCGTTCGGCAAGATTCCCGCCGAATATCTCGCGAAGGCGCTGGACGGCAAGGGCGATATCGTCGCGCTGCGCGGCATTCCGACGACGCTCGACAACGAACGCTGGACCGCGTTCGAGGGCGTGATCAAGCAGCATCCGGACATGAAGATTCTCGACGCCAAATACGCCAACTGGAATCGCGACGACGCCTTCAAGGTGATGCAGGACTATCTGACGCGCTTCAAGCACATCGACGCCGTCTGGGCTGCCGACGACGACATGATGATCGGCGTGTTGAAGGCGATCGATCAGGCGAAGCGCACCGACATCAAGATCGTGTTCGGCGGCGCGGGTTCGAAGGAAGCGGTGAAGCGCATCATGGACGGCGACAAGCGCGTGCAGGCCGACGTGTCGTACTCGCCGAAGTTCATCTACGACGCGATCAAGCTGACCGCCGAGGCGCGCCTGAAGGGCGACAAGCTCCCGCCGACGACGATCATCCCGTCGGTGCTCATCACGAAGGACAACGCCAAGCAGTTCTATTACCCGAACTCGCCGTTTTGAGTGCGTGGCCGGTCACGCGTTGACCGGCGCTTTTTCAGAGGCGACACGATGAAGACCATCAAGGGCCCCGCGATCTTTCTCGCGCAATTCTTGGGCGACCAGGCGCCGTTCGACACGCTCGCGAATCTCGCGGCTTGGGCCGCATCGCTCGGCTACGAAGGCATTCAGGTGCCCGCCGATCCGCGTCTGATCGACCTGGAAAAAGCCGCATCGAGCGATGCCTATTGCGACGACATCCGTCGCACGGTCGAGGATGCGGGCGTGGCGATCACCGAATTGTCGACGCATCTGCAAGGGCAGCTGATCGCCGTGCATCCCGCTTACGATGCCTTGTTCGACGGCTTCGCCGCGCCGCACGTGCGCGGCGATCCGGCCGCGCGCACGCAATGGGCGATATCTCAACTGAAGCACGCGGCGGCCGCGTCGAAGCGTTTGGGCCTGAACGCGCACGTGACGTTTTCGGGCGCGCTGGCGTGGCCCTACATTTATCCGTGGCCGCAGCGTCCGGCGGGTCTCGTCGAAGCCGCGTTCGATGAACTCGCCGCGCGCTGGCGTCCGATTCTCGACGAGTTCGAGCGCGCGGGCGTCGATGTCTGTTACGAGCTGCATCCCGGCGAAGACCTGCACGATGGCGTCACGTTCGAGCGCTTTCTCGCGGCAGTGGACGATCATCCGCGCGCGAACATCCTGTTCGATCCGAGTCACTTCATGTTGCAGCAGCTCGATTACCTCGCGTTCATCGACATTTATCACGCGCGTATCAAGGCGTTTCATGTGAAGGACGCGGAGTTCCGGCCGAACGGAAAGCAAGGCGTGTATGGCGGCTATTCCGGCTGGACCGAGCGCGCGGGACGCTTTCGTTCGCTGGGCGACGGCCAGATCGACTTCAAAGCGATCTTCTCCAAAATGGCGCAATACGATTTCCCCGGCTGGGCCGTGCTCGAATGGGAATGCGCGCTGAAGCATCCCGAAGACGGCGCGCGCGAGGGCGCGGTCTTCATTCGCGAGCGCATCATCCGCGTGGCTGAGCGCGCCTTCGACGATTTCGCGGGCAGCGGCGCGAGCCGCGAACAGATGCGCGACGTGCTCGGCATCGGAGATCAGCGATGAATCGCGTCAGATTGGGAATGGTCGGCGGCGGCGAGGGCGCGTTCATCGGCGCGGTGCATCGGATCGCGGCGCGGCTCGACGATCGCTACGAACTCGTCGCGGGCGCGCTGTCGTCGGATGCGCGGCGCGCGGCGTCGAGCGCGGCGGCCATCGGACTCACGCGCAGTTACAACGATTATCGCGAGATGGCGCGCACCGAAGCGGGCCGCTCGGACGGCATCGAGGCGGTGGCGATCGTCACGCCGAATCATCTGCATGCGCCGATCGCCACCGCTTTCCTCGAAGCGGGCATCCACGTTATCTGCGACAAGCCGCTGGCCGTTTCGCTCGCTGAAGGCGAGGCGCTGGCGAAGCTCGCGCGCGAGAAGGACCGCGTGTTCGCGGTGACTTACACGTACACCGGCTATCCGCTCGTGCGTCATGCGCGCGGCATGGTCCGGCGCGGCCTGCTCGGCGACATTCGCGTCGTGCAGGTCGAATACGCGCAGGACTGGCTTTCGTTGCCGGTCGAGACGCAGGCGAATCGCCAGGCGGTGTGGCGCACCGATCCCGCGCTGGCCGGCCCGGCGGGCTGTCTCGGCGATATCGGCACGCACGCGTATCAGCTCGCCGAATACATCACGGGGATGCGGCCGGCGGAGTTATCCGCGGATGTGACGACGTTCGTGCCAAAACGGCGCGTCGACGATCACGTCCAGGCGATGTTCCGTTATGCGGGCGGCGCGCGCGGCATGTTGTGGGCGAGTCAGGTCGCGGCGGGCGAAGAGAATGCGCTGCGGCTGCGCGTGTACGGCACGAAGGCGGGCATCGCGTTCGATCAGGAGAAGCCGAACGAGTTGTGGTTCACGCCGATCGGCGGCGCGTCGGAGCGCATCACGCGCGGGCGCGTGCAGAGCGCCGAAGCGCTGCATGCGACGCGTGTGCCGGCGGGGCATCCGGAGGGCTATCTGGAGGCGTTCGCGCAGGTTTATACCGATGCGGCGGCGTGCATCGCGAGCGGCACGACGCAGGGCGATGACTGGCTGACGACAGTCGAGGACGGTGTCGCGGGATTGCGCTTCGTCGATGCAATGTTGAAGAGCAGCGCGCGCAACGGCGAGTGGGTGCAGGTCGAGTGAGGAAAGGCTCTTGGTGAAGTCCAGGCTGCTCCGTTTGCTGACATGTTGCGGGCGCTCGATCTGCGTCGCAAACGGTGCTCGCAGAGAACGCTAGTCCTGGTGCGACGTCACCGACAACGCGAACTCCCGGAAACGAGCAGCCTCGAGTTTGCCGACACGTTCCTCGAAGTCGCGCTGCGCGGCTTCCCAGAAGGGATAGCCTTCGTCGAGTCTTTTCGCCCCGTGGGCGCTGAGATGAAGCGTCACCGCCCGACCCAGTTTTTCGCGCCCCTCGACCACGCAACCGTCGTCCTTCAAGGGACGCACGGTCCGTACCAGCGTGGTGCGATCCATCTCCATCCTGCGGGCCAGTTCGACCACCGTAACGCCCGGGTAGTGCTTGAGGATCGAGAGAATGGAGAACTGCGACGACGTCATGCCGACAGGCTCCAGGTGCGCTTCAAAGATACGCGTGATGAAGCGCGCACTGCGACGCCCCGCCAGACAGAAGCACGCGTCCGGACCTTCCGGCTCGGCCGGCATCGGAGTGTCGATTGCTTTTTTCATGTGCGGGTTCGTTCTCTGTGATGGCGCGCGCTGTCGGACTCGGCGCGGGCCTTCAGGCTACCGACGGATCGATGTAAGCCGGAACCTCTGACGACAGCGTGGCCTTGATGGCGCGCGTGCCCGCATCGGCGAGGACTTCGCTCCCGCCCGAGTCGACGACATCATACGCCTGGCTCGCCACGTCTCTCGGGTCGGTCTTCGGCAGATCGACATCTTTGGCGAGATCGGTATCGAGGAAGCCGACGTGAAGCCCGATCACCTGGACGTGCTTTTCGCTGAGCAGCGCACGAATGTTGTTCGTGTAGCTCCATGCAGCCGCCTTCGTGGCCGAATATGGCGAAAGGACCGGGACGACTTTCCAGGTCGCATCGGAAAGAATATTGACGATGGCGCCCTTGCCTGCGACCAGCGCATCATGGAAAGCGTTCGTCACCCGGATCATGCCGAAGTAGTTCGTCTCGAAGAACCGGCGGGCCTGCTCGACTTCGTGCTCGGTGAAGTGTTCCTGCGTCAGTTCCGCGATACCCGCGTTGTTCACGAGAAGCGTGACATCCGGCGCAGCCTTGGCCGCCGCGGCGATCGAATCCACATCGTTGACATCGAGTTTGACCGGGATGATGCCCGGCTCTTTGAAGTTGTCGGGATTGCGCACGCCGGCGTAGACCTTCGCCGCGCCGCGTGCCACTGCTTCACGAGCGAACGCCAGACCGAGACCGCGGCTTGCGCCCGTAACGAACACCACAGAACCTTTGACTTTCATGATGAAACTCCAATTAGATAAGCTGAAACTCGAATCGCTGGATGAGATGCCTGTCCCGCCTCACGGAGGCATTCACAGGTTCCGTCAGGCATGACTGACGTTATTCTTTCGACAACGGACAAACTCAAAGGAAGTAACCCGGACCGAAATCCGCGTCGACCGAACCGCCGAGGCGGCCTGCGAGAGCAAGCACGGAATCGAGCGGATGGAATGCGACTGTCACGTGCGGCACGCTCCCGTCCGCGTTTCGTTTGATGATCGTTATGGCGCTGATATTCTGCCCGGTCACGAGCTCCGCTTCGTATTGATATAAAACCCGATCGTCAGTCGTGCCAAGAAAAACCGGAGTCTGAGATGTGTAGAGCTTTCCCACCGCCGCGACGATTTTCCGGATGTTCTCGCGCCCCGTGACATCGCGGCGCAACAACGTGCTCGATAAGACCGATTCTTCGGTCAGGTCGTCCAGGAAAGGATGACGCTTGCCATCTATAGTCGACATGAATCTTCTCCAAACGAACAAAGTGCGATGGCTTCAACCCCTGCTGCAAACCGCTGCGAACCGCGGGAGAAACCGACCAGCGAATACTAGTGTGCAATTGCACATTTCACAAGCGGGAATCGCGGGAATTTGGTTAAGAAGACGACAATAATCTATTGCTACGAGCGATACGAACGCGAATGCCGCAGCGCATCTGGATGCACCGGCGGCTACATGCACCGCATGAAGGAGACGCGCACAATCGTTCGCTCGCCGCGATCCGCGAAGCACAAAAAAACAGGGCGGCCTCCTCAGCCGCCCCGCGCTCAACTACTCAATCTAAGACCCTTCACGCCCAGTTCGCGTGAAAACTTCCCGGTTTGTCGATCCGTTCGAAGGTATGCGCGCCGAAGAAGTCGCGTTGCGCCTGCACGAGGTTCGCAGGCAGCCGTTCCGAACGATATCCGTCGAAGTACGCAATCGCCGACGAGAACGCCGGCACCGGCACGCCCGCCTTCACCGCGGCCACCACGACGTCGCGCAGCGCTTCCTGATACTTCGCCGCGATATCGCTGAAATACGGATCGAGCAGCAGATTGGCAAGCGCCGGATCGGTCGCGTAGGCGTCGGTGATCTTCTGCAGGAAGCGCGCGCGGATGATGCAGCCCGCCCGGAAGATCTTCGCGATCTCGCCGTATTGCAGGTCCCACTTGTATTCCTCCGACGCCGCGCGCAACTGCGCAAAACCCTGCGCATACGAGACGATCTTGCTGAGATACAGCGCGCGCCGCACCGACTCGATGAACGCCGCGCGATCGCCGTCGAACTTCGGCGTCGGACCTGCCAGCACCTTGCTCGCGGCCACGCGCTGATCCTTCAGCGACGACAGCACGCGCGCGAACACCGCCTCCGTGATCAGCTGCAGCGGCGCGCCCAGATCCAGCGCGTTCTGGCTCGTCCATTTGCCCGTGCCCTTTTGCGCGGCGCGGTCGAGAATGACATCGACGAGATCCTTGCCGGTTTCGTCGTCTTTCTTCGAAAAGATCTTCGACGTGATCTCGATCAGGTAACTGTCCAGCTCGCCCTTGTTCCACTCGACATAAACCTTGCCGAGTTCCTCGTTCGACAGGCCCGCGACCCGCTTCAGCACGTCGTAGCTCTCGGCGATCAGTTGCATGTCGCCGTATTCGATGCCGTTGTGCACCATTTTCACGAAGTGGCCCGCGCCGTCCGGGCCCATGTACGCGACGCACGGCTCGCCGTCCGGCGCTTTCGCTGCGATCTCGGTCAGGATCGGCGCGACGAGTTCGTAGGCTTCCTTTTGTCCGCCCGGCATGATCGACGGGCCTTTCAGCGCGCCTTCCTCGCCGCCCGACACGCCCGTGCCGATGAAGTGCAGCCCCGATTTCGCGAGATCCTGATTGCGGCGGATGGTGTCGGTGAAATGCGTGTTGCCGCCGTCGATGAGGATGTCGCCCTTTTCCAGCAGCGGGCGCAATTGAGCGATGGTTTCGTCGGTGCCGGCGCCGGCCTTGACCATCATCAGAATGCGGCGCGGTTTTTCGAGCGACTGCACGAACTCTTCGAGCGTGTAGGTCGGCACGAGCTTCTTGTCGCGATGTTCGGCAATCAGTTCGTCGGTTTTTTCGCGGCTGCGGTTGTAGACCGAAACGGCGTGACCGCGGCTCTCGATGTTCAGGGCCAGGTTGCGGCCCATGACGGCGAGGCCCACTACGCCGATAGCTTGCTTGCTCATGCTTGATCTCCGATGGACCGAAGCCGGCGCAGCTCGTGGCGCGTGGCTTCGGGATGAAAACGTGTCGATGGTAGCGGCGTTCGCGCGTGAGAGGTCGTCTCCGGATCCGACGATGCCCGACGCGCCTGATTCGACGCGGGCCATGCAGGCCGCGCGGGCCGCGACGGCCGGACGCCAGGAGCGGCGCACCGATCGTTGCGCGAACGCAGACCGACCCGAATTTACCACTTTGGGAGGCATCCGGCAGAGGAGCGTGCAGCACGATCGAGCGTCGCGGGCCGCGCCGCCTTAGAATGACAGCCCGCAACGAGCACGCCGCGAAGGCAACCCGGAACATGCCGCCCACCCGGCGCGCGCGACGCCATCATTACTCTGTGTACGTCGTCGAATTGTCCGACGCGGTCTGGAACGAAGCACGCTTTCGCCGCGCGAATCCGGATTACGTCGTCGGCAAGCCGTTCGTCTATGTGGGCATGACGGGCATCGATCCGGACGTGCGTTTCGACAAGCACAAGGCGGGCATCCAGTCGAACCGCTTCGTGCGTGAATTCGGGTTGCGCCTGTTGCCGCAACTGTACGAGATGTACAACCCGATGCCGTACGACGGCGCGCGCGACATGGAAGTGGAACTGGCGATCGGTTTGCGGGAAGCGGGCTACGGCGTCTGGCAGGCCTGACGTCGGCTCATCAAACGGCTCATCGAGCGCGTCATCAAATTCAAGGAGCGGGACATGCGGATTCTGGTAGTGGGGGCGGGGGCCATCGGCGGATATTTCGGCGCGCGCCTCCTCGAAGCGGGCAGGGACGTGACCTTTCTCGTGCGCGAGCGCCGCGCCGAGCGTTTGCGGCAATGCGGCCTGAAAGTGAACAGCCCCGAGGGCGATCTCGCGTTTCAATGTCCGCCGATGGTGCTCGCGAAAGACATCGACCGTCCCTACGACCTGATTCTCCTGAGTTGCAAGGCCTACGACCTGCAAGGCGCGATCGATTCGTTCGCACCCGCGGTCGGCCCGGATACCGCGATCCTGCCGCTTCTGAACGGCATGGGCCATCTCGATGCGCTCGACGCGCGCTTCGATCCCGCGAACGTGCTCGGCGGCCAGTGCGTGATCGCCGCGACGCTCGACGCGCAAGGCGAAATCCTGCATCTGAACAAGATGCATTCGATGACCATCGGCGAGCGCGCCGGCGGACGCTCGGCGCGCATCGACGCGATCGCCGCGCAACTCGGCGGCGCGGGCTTCGATCTCGAGGTGAGCGAAAACATCCTGCAGTCGATGTGGGACAAATGGGTCTTCCTCGCCACGCTCGCGACCGGCACCTGTCTGATGCGCGCGCCCGTCGGCGACATTCTCGAAGCGCCCGGCGGCGAGGCGCTGCTCGCGCAACTCTTCGACGAATGCAGCGGCATCGCCGGCGACAACGCGCATCCGCCGGGCGAGGCGGTCGTCGCGCGCGCCCGCGCGTTTTTCTCGGAGCGCGGCTCGCTGATGACCGCGTCAATGCTGCGCGATCTGGAGAACGGCGCGCCGATCGAAGCGGATCACATCGTCGGCGATCTGCTTGCGCGCCGACGCACGCCGGTTGTCGGGCTGTCAGCGCTGGCGGTCGCGTATGCGCATCTGAAGGCCTACGAGACGCGTCGCGCGCGCACGAGTGCCGCGCCGCGCTGAAACCATGCCGCCGCACGAACCGGCGCCGCGTCCTTCCGTCGCCGAAATTTTTCTGGGCTTTCTCACGCTCGGGCTGACGGCGTTCGGCGGCGCGCTGCCGCTTGCGCGGCGCGAGATTGTCGAGCGCCGCAAATGGCTCGATGCCGACGAGTTCACCGATCTGCTCGGACTCTGCCAGTTTCTGCCCGGCGGCAACGTGATCAATCTGTCGGTCGCGATCGGCATGCGCTTTCGCGGCGTGCCGGGCGCGCTCGCGGGTCTGCTCGGGCTGCTGGCGGGGCCGTCGCTCATCGTGATCGGGCTCGGCGTCATTTATCAGCGCACCCATCAGGATCCACGCATCGCGCATCTGTTCGCGGGGCTGGCGGCGGCCGCGGCGGGCCTGCTCGTCGCGATGGCCGTGAAAATCATGTGGCCGCTGCGCCGCAAACCGGAGGCGGCCGCCGTCGCATTGCTGATGTTCGCGGCGATCGCGTTCCTGCGCACGCCGCTTCTGCCGACGATGCTCGTCTTCACGCCGCTGTCGGTTCTGATCGCGTGGAAGCTGCGCCGATGAAGAACGATCTGCTTTCGCTCGCGGCGATTTTCAGCCAGTTGTCGCTGCTCGCGTTCGGCGGCGGCAATTCGATCCTGCCGGAAATGCAGCGCCAGGTCGTGCAGGTGCACGAGTGGATGACCACGGCGGATTTCTCCGCGCTCTTCGCGCTTGCGCAGGCGGCGCCCGGGCCGAACATGATGGTCGTCACGCTGATCGGCTGGCACGTGGCGGGATGGCCGGGCGTGCTCGTCACGTCGATCGCGAAGTTCGGGCCGTCGTCGCTCGTGACGATCGCCGCGCTGCATGCATGGGAGCGCTTCAAGGACCGGCCGTGGCGGCGCCATATCCAGCTCGGCCTCGTGCCGATCACGGCGGGGCTCGTCGCGGCCAGCGCGTTGCTGATCGCGGAGGCGTCGGACCGGACGATACTGTTGGCCGCCGTCACGGCGCTCGTCGCGGTGTTGTCGTATCGGACCAGGCTGCACCCGCTGTGGCTGCTCGCGGGCGGCGCGCTGATCGGGTTGACCGGGTTCGGCCAATAATTTCTGCGATGCACGAGATCGTGCTTTTCCCCATGCGTCATGACGTGTTCGAAATGACAAGCGAACCGCATGTGTTCATCGCAAAAAATGACATTTACCAATATTGACTGACTGGTTTTTGATTTCGTAGATTTACGCTCCAGCGAATAGTAAATAAAAAACAGATTAATCGTTTTACTAAAACGTTTTCCTTTTAATTAGGATGCCTTTATATGTAAAAACTTCGACGCGCCGTGTCGCCGGACACGCGCGGGGGATTATGTCGCCCGCGAATTCCTGATTCTTTCTTTCATTTGAATATCCGTAGAGCACGAGTTTTAAGAAATTGCATAAATATCTGATATATCTCTGAAGCTTTCGTTTCACTATTTATTTTCTTTACAGACATCTTTTCTTAATCAGGGAGAATCGAATGAAGATCAGGAGCTCGCCGGTGATTCCGACGCTCATATGCGGTGAAATGCCGCTCGATGGCATGCGCGTGGGGCTCGTCGTCGGCATTGTCGATTCGGACGCGTCGATGTATGTCAACTACGTCATTCAGACCGCGGACGGCAAGAAGTTCTGTGCGCAGATGGATGCGAAGCGCAGGCGCAACCGGGACGTGCTGATGCAAATGGCGCTCGAATCCGGCCGACACGTCATGGTCGTCGGAGGAATCAACAGTTATCTGCGAACCGCTGCGCTCGGCACCGATGGTCATGGCGTCGTCAAATAGCAATCTTCAGGATCGAACAAGTGAAAACCGACAAGACTTCCACGAATTTGCTTTTGGTTCAGGGCGGCACGCCACTCAAGGACGTAAAGGGCGGATTTCTCAGCCGCATTATCGATTCGAACGATCTCGACAATGTCAATTACATTCTCCGATCGGAAGACGGCACTCCTTATTGCGGCCAGCTCAACATCGTCAGCCACGAGAACCGCAATAACCTCTTGATGATGGCGCTGGACTATGGATTGCCCGTCGCGCTCTGCGGAGACGAGCGAGGCATTATCACAGGGCTTGCCGTCGCGCCCAGCAATGCGCCCATTCCGTCGTTGAATTGCTCCTTTCTCAAGCTTCAGGAAAAGCGCACCGGAACGGTGATCAGAATCGTCGACCGGGATCCTGCCGCCGCGATCAGTTATGTCCTGCAAACCGGCGACGGCTCGCGCTACTGTGCGCAAATGTGGCCCAACAGCGAGAATTACGACAACCGGAACAGCCTGTTCATGCTCGCGCTCCGCACCAATATGCCGGTCACGATAACCGGCGGCTTGCGACAGGAGGTGACGGCCATCGCGGTGGGATCGTAATATCGTCGGCGCGACGCCCGCCCGACCGCATTCCGGCGGCGTGCGGGCCGGTTTCCTGCTGATACCGGCAAAATAAAGGAGCAAGGACAAGCGCCATGACCATGAATATCGAATACGCGAAGACCGCGCCCGCCCGCGCGGAAATCGATGCGCTCAGCGGTCCCACGGTCGTCGAATTCGGCACCGACTGGTGCGGCTTCTGCCGCGCCGCGCAACCGCTGATCGCGCAGGCATTCCAGGGTCATGGCGCGGTCAGGCACATCAAGGTCGAAGACGGCAGCGGCCGCCCGCTCGGCCGCTCGTTCCGCGTCAAGCTTTGGCCGACGCTCGTCTTCATGCTGGGCGGCAAGGAAGTCGCGCGTCTCGTACGTCCCGGCGACGCATCCGAAATCCGCGACGCGCTCGCCCTCATCGACGAGCCGCTCGCGCAATAAATTTCGCACCGAGGGTTATCACGCGGTGGATCGACATCGCGAAAATTTGTATGATGACCCGATGACTTCCCCTTCCGCGTCGAACCGCATGTTCGAAAAGATTCCGCCGCGCGCGCTGAGCGACACGGTCGCGCAGCAATTGCAGAAGCAGATCGAGAAAGGCAGCTTCGCCAAGACCGGCAAGCTGCCGACCGAAGCCGTGCTCGCGCAGGAATTCGGCGTGAGCCGCACGGTGATTCGCGAGGCGATTTCGCGCCTGAAGAACGAGGGCATGGTCGAGCCGCGCCAGGGCAGCGGCGTGTTCATCGTCGAGCGTGCGGGCATACGGCCGTTGCGCATCGATTATGCGCAGGCCGTCGAGCCGGGCGCGGTCGTGCAGATTCTCGCGCTGCGCCGCGCGATCGAAGCCGAAGTGGCGTTCGAGGCCGCGCAGCGCCGCAGCAGCGAGCAAATGGCCGCGATCGATGCGGCGCTCGACAACATCGACCGGGCCGTGCGCGCCGGCCGCGACGGCGTCGCGGAAGACGTCGCGTTTCATCGCGAGATCGCGAACGCGACGGGCAATCCGTATTTCCTGAAAACGCTCACCTTTCTGAACCAGTATCTCGAAGCCGGCACCATCGTCACGCGCGCGAACGAAGCGCTGCGCGAAGACTTCATGCGGCAGGTGCGCGAGGAGCACGCGGCGATCGCGGACGCGATCCGCGCCGCGGATCCAGCCGCCGCCCGCGACGCCGCGCAGACGCATCTCATCAACGCCGCGCGCCGCCTGGCGGAAGCCGGCATCTGTTAAACCTTTCCGAGCGAGACAATCGACATGACGACAAACGTGGGAGTCATCGGGCTGGGCGCAATGGGGCTGGGCGTCGCGCGCTCGCTGTTGCGCGCGGGCTTCGCCGTGCATGCCTGCGACGTGCGCCAGCAAGTGCTCGATGCATTCGCGGCCGAAGGCGGCATCGCGTGCGCGTCGCCGGCGGAACTGGGCGGCAAGTGCGAAGCCGTGCTGACGGTCGTCGTCAATGCGGCGCAGACCGAAGCGGTGCTGTTCGGCGAGCGCGGCGCCGTCGCGGCGATGAAGCCGGGCAGCGTCGTGCTCGCCTGCGCGACCGTATCGCCGCAATTCGCCGCCGACCTCGGCAAGCGTCTCGCGGAAAAAGACGTGCTCCTGCTCGACGCGCCTCTCTCCGGCGGCGCGGCGAAGGCCAATTCCGGCGAAATGACGATGATGACGTCCGGTCCCGCCGCCGCCTACGCCGCGTGCGAAGACGTGCTCGACGCGATCGCGGGCAAGGTGTATCGCCTCGGCGACGCGCACGGCGCGGGCTCGAAGGTGAAGATCATCAATCAGTTGCTGGCGGGCGTGCATATCGCCGCGGCGGCGGAGGCGATGGCGCTGGGCCTGCGCGAAGGCGTCGATCCGGACGCGCTGTATGAGGTCATCACGCACAGCGCTGGCAACTCGTGGATGTTCGAGAACCGCGTGCCGCACATTCTCGCGGGCGACTACACGCCGCTGTCCGCCGTCGATATCTTCGTGAAGGATCTCGGCCTCGTGCTCGATACGGCGCGTACGTCGAAGTTTCCGCTGCCGCTGTCGGCGGCGGCGCATCAGATGTTCATGATGGCGTCCACCGCGGGCCACGGCGGCGAGGACGATTCCGCGGTCATCAAGATTTTTCCGGGCATCGACGTCCCGAAGGGAGCGAAGGCATGACGCAAGCGGCGCAGGCACTGCTCGGCTGTATCGCCGACGATTTCACGGGCGCGACCGATCTCGCCAACATGCTCGTGCGCGGCGGCATGCGCACGGTGCAGACCATCGGCGTGCCGGCCGCGGGCACGCGGATCGAAGCGGATGCGCTCGTCGTCGCGCTGAAATCGCGCACGATTGCCGCGCAGGACGCGGTGCGCCAGTCGCTGGACGCGCTCGAATGGCTGCGCGCGCAAGGCTGCCGCCAGTTCGTCTTCAAATATTGCTCGACCTTCGACTCCACCGACGAAGGCAACATCGGTCCGGTCGCCGATGCGCTGCTGGACGCGCTGAAAGACGACTTCACGATTGCCTGTCCGGCGTTTCCGGAGAACGGCCGCACGATCTTTCGCGGCTACCTTTTCGTCGGCGATGTGCTGCTGAACGAATCGGGCATGGAGCATCATCCGCTCACGCCGATGACCGATCCCAACCTCGTGCGCGTGCTGCAGCGGCAGACGAAATCGAAGGTCGGCCTGATCCGCTACGACACGATCGCGCAGGGCGCCGACGCGATCCGCGCGCGCATCGGCGAACTGAAACGCGACGGCGTGCGCCTGGCCGTCGCCGATGCCGTGTCGGACGCGAACCTGTACGTGCTCGGCGACGCCTGCCGCGATCTCGCGCTGATCACGGGCGGCTCGGGCATCGCGCTCGGCCTGCCGCAGAACTTCCGCGCGACGAATCTGCTCGCGCACGCCGAACACGCGGCCGATCTGCCGAAGACCGAGGGAAAAGCGGTCGTGCTGGCGGGCAGCGCATCGAAGGCGACGAACGCGCAGGTGGCGCACTGGCGCGCGTCGAAGCCGAGCTTTCGTATCGATCCGCTGGCGCTCTCGCGCGGTGAGCCTGTCGCGCAGAACGCCGTCGACTTCGCGCGCGAGCACTTCGCGAAGGACGAGACCGTGCTGATCTACGCGACCTCGTCGCCCGACGAAGTGAAGGCCGTGCAGAAGGAACTGGGCGTCGAAAAGGCCGGTCATCTCGTCGAAGAGGCGCTCGCGTCGATCGCGCGTTCGCTGCGGGACGCGGGCGTGCGCAAATTCGTCGTCGCCGGCGGCGAGACCTCGGGCGCGGTGGTGCAGGCGCTCGGCGTGCAGACACTGCGCATCGGGCCGCAGATCGATCCGGGCGTGCCGGCGACGCAGTGTGTCGGTGCGGGCGAGGCCATCGCGCTGGCGCTGAAATCGGGCAACTTCGGCGCGACGGATTTCTTCGACAAGGCGCTGAAGGCACTGTGATGGCATCGAACGAAGCGCTCATCCGCGAAGAGATCTGCATCACCGGCAAAAGCCTTTACGAGCGCCGCTATACGGTCGGCAGCGCGGGCAACATCAGCGCGCGCCTCGCAGACGGCTGGCTTATCACGCCGACCGACGCGTGCCTCGGCCGGCTCGATCCCGCCGATATCGCGAAGGTGGATCTGCAAGGCCGTCACGTTTCGGGCGGACGCCCGTCGAAGACGCTCGCGCTGCATCGCCGCATCTACGAAAGCAATGACGAGGCGCGCGGCGTCGTGCATACGCATTCGACGCATCTTGTCGCGCTGACGCTCGCGGGCGTGTGGAAACCCGACGACGTGCTGCCGCCGATCACGCCGTATTACGTGATGAAGGTCGGCCACGTGCCGCTGATCCGCTATCGCCGTCCGGGCGATCCGGCCGTCGCGGAGGAAGTGGCGGCGCTGGCATCGACGGTGCGCGCGGTACTGCTCGAACGCCTCGGACCGGTCGTCTGGGAAACGACGGTGTCGCAGGCATCCTATGCGCTGGAGGAACTGGAAGAGACGGCGCAGCTTTACCTGTCGACGATGCCGCGCCCCGAGCCCTTGCCCGACGCGGCCATCGAAGATTTGCGCCAGACCTTCGGCGCGCGCTGGTGAGCGCGCGCAGCACCACTTCAATCAGGAGACGAAACCCATGCCCCGTTTTGCCGCCAATCTCACGATGATGTACACGGAACACGCGTTCCTCGACCGCTTCGCCGCCGCCGCGAAAGACGGCTTCAAGGCGGTGGAGTTCCTGTTTCCGTACGATTTCCCCGCCGCCGACATCAAGGCGCGCCTCGCCGACAACGGCCTCACGCAGGCGCTCTTCAACGCGCCGCCGGGCGACTGGGCGGCGGGCGAGCGCGGCATCGCGTCGTTGCCGGGACGCGAGGAAGAGTTCCGGCAGAGCGTCGCGAAAGGCCTCGAATACGCTGCCGTGCTCGGCAACCAGAAGCTTCACGTGATGGCCGGACTGATCGCGCCCGATCAACCGCGCGGGCAACATCGCGCGGTGTATCTGCAGAATCTGGAGTACGCCGCGAAGGAGGCGCAGAAGGCGGGCATCGGCATTGTGATCGAGCCGATCAACACGCGCGACATCCCCGGATTCTTCCTGAACCGTCAGGACGACGCGCAAGCCATCTGCGACGAAATCGGCGCGCCGAACCTGCAGGTGCAGTTCGACATTTACCACTGCCAGATCGTCGAAGGCGACATCGCGGTCAAGCTCAAGCGCGACATGAAGCGCCCGAACGCGGGCGTCGGACACATTCAGATCGCGGGCGTGCCGGAGCGGCACGAGCCGGATATCGGCGAACTCAACTATCCGTATCTGTTCGATCTGATCGATGCGCTCGGCTACGAAGGCTGGATCGGCTGCGAATACAAACCGAAGGCGGGCACGTCGAACGGTCTCGGCTGGCTCAAACCGTATCTCTGAAATCACCGGAACGAACTCCATGAAAATTCTGATCACGGGCGGCGCGGGCTTTCTCGGCCAGCGTCTCGCGAAGCGTCTGCTCGAACGTAACGAACTCGACGGCAAGCCGGTCACGGAACTCGTGCTGCTCGACGTCGCGCGCCCGAACGACGAACGTCTGCTGAGCGACGCGCGCGTGCGCGCCGAAACCGGCGACATCTCCGATCGCGCGGTGCTCGAACGCCATCTCGACACGCAGACCGAAGCGATCTTCCATCTGGCCGCGATCGTCAGCGGCCAGGCCGAAGCCGATTTCGATCTCGGCATGAAGATCAACCTCGACGCCTCGCGCGCGCTGCTCGACGTGTGCCGCGCAAGGGGACACAAGCCGCGCGTCGTGTTCACGAGCTCGGTCGCGGTGTACGGCGGCACGCTGCCCGATGTCGTGCAGGACGACACCGCGCTCAATCCGCAATCGTCGTACGGAACGCAGAAGGCGATCGCCGAGCTGCTGCTCTCGGACTATGCGCGCCGCGGTTTCGTCGATGGCCGCGTGCTGCGGCTGCCGACCATCAGCGTGAGGCCGGGCAAGCCGAACGCGGCGGCGTCGTCGTTTGCGAGCGGCATCATTCGCGAGCCGCTGAACGGCGAGTGCTCGGTGTGTCCCGTCGAAGGCGACACGCGCGTGTGGCTGCTCTCGCCGAAGAGCGCGGTCGAGGCGCTGATCGCGGGCTGCGAGATCGATCGCGCGAAGCTGGGCAACCGGCCGATCGTCAATCTGCCGGGCTTGTCGGTGAGCGTGAACGAGATGGTCGCGGCACTCCGGGAAGTGGCGGGCGACGAAGCCGTCGCGCGCATCGACTGGCAGCGCGACGAGCGCATCGAGAAGATCGTTTCGACCTGGCCGGGCGCGTGGAACACCGCGCGTGCGGAACAACTCGGCCTCACGGGCGACTCCCGATTCGCCGATGTGATCCGCGCCTATATCGACGACCAGCGCGCCGACCAGCGCGGCTGAATCCCAAACTCTGCGTATTAAGTTTCTCCTTCAACGGGCAGCGCGCGCGCGATGCCCGTGCCCTGCGCACCTGTCATGCTGAGGTTTGCGTTTCCGGGCTACACTTATCTCTTAAATGTGACGAACGTCGGCCCGGCGCCGCGTGCACCGCGTTGAACCACGAGCGGTCGCAAGCTCGTTTCTCTCTCGCTTCCGTGCTTTTTGCGCCTTTGCTGCGCCGTTTTGCGGCGCGCGCCACGTCGTCCGGTCAACGAACACCCTTCCCGCGCGGGAGATTCCCATGCTGTTGCATCAACTAGTCGATCGATTCGGCCCGGCGATCGTTTTCGTCAACGTGATGGGCTCGGCGCTCGGGCTGCCCGTGCCCGCCATGCCGACGATGATCATCGTCGGCGCGTCCATCGCGCTCATGGCGGTCGACGGCGGCGCGTTCTGGCCGCCGCTGGCGGGCGTGCTGTGCGTTGCGGTCGCGGGCGGCGTGCTCGGCGATCTCGTCTGGTTCCAGGGCGGGCGCAAGTACGGCGACAAGACGCTCAAGACCATCTGCAAGCTGTCGCTGTCGCGCGATACGTGCGTCAAGAAGACCGAGCGCTTTTTCGGGCGCTGGGGCGTGCGCATCCTGCTCGTCGCGAAGTTCATTCCGGGGCTTTCGCTCGTGTCCGTGCCGCTCGCCGGCGCGATGGGCGTCAGGCTGCGCAGCTTCATTGCGCATGACGGCGCGGGCATCGCGCTGTGGGGCGCGGTCGGACTGACGGTCGGCGTAATCTTCGCGGCGCAGCTGGAAATGGTGTTCGCGATGATCGCGCAGCTCGGGCGGCAGGCGGTGGGCGTCGTCGCCGCGTTGCTCGCGATTTACGTGGCGTATCGCTGGTGGCGCCGCCGCGCGCTCATGGCGACGCTCGAGAAGGCGCGCATCAGCGTCGACGAGCTGTATTCGCTGATGAACAACGAGCCGATCCCCGTGATCTTCGATATTCGCTCGCCGGAAAAGCGCATGCTGGATCCGTTCACGATTCCCGGCTCGCTGTTCGCCGACGAACGCGATCTCGCGAAGATCGTCGAGAGTTACGACAAGGCGCACAAGGTCGTCATCTATTGCTCGTGCCCGAACGAAGTGTCGGCGGCGTGGATGGCGAAGACCATGCGCAACGCGGGCTTTCGCGACGTCGTGCCGCTCACGGGCGGACTGGACGCCTGGCGGCTCGCCGGGTTCGATGTCGCGCAGCTGACCGAATTCGGCGATGTCGTCGCGTCCACGCCCGAGGAAGTCGCGGAAATGGCGGCGATGTGCGCGTGGCCGGTGAAATCGGCGGCGGGATCGGCGTCGTCGGCGGCGGGTTCGGCATCCCTGCATGAAGCTGGTTATCCACACGGAGATCGCGCATGAGCACTACCCCGAACGGCGAGTACGGACAGAGCATGCCGAATGTGGTCGCGTGGAGCGCGCGCGAGCCCGTGGAAAATCCCAATCCGAACGTCGTGCCGTCGCCCGCTGCCGCCGCCGCACCCGACGACAGCGCGCCGTTTTCGCCGCTCGAAACCCGCGCACATCAGATGTTTCCGCGCCTGACGGACAACGAGATCGAGCGCATGAGCCGTTTCGGCACGGCGTCGCGCTGGCGTCAGGGCGACTGGCTGTTCCGCATGGGCGAGACCGGGCGCGGCATGGTGATCGTGCTGAAAGGGCTCGTGCGCGTGACGCGGCGCAATGCGCTCGGGCAGGAGCATCTCGTCGTCGAACACGGGCCGGGGCATTTTCTGGCGGAGGTGGCGCAACTGTCGGGCAAGCCGTGTCTCGTCGATGGCGTCGCCGCCGAAGATGTCGACGGCATCGTGATTCCGCCGGAGCGTCTGCGCGCGCTGCTCGTCGCCGAAGCGGAACTGGGCGAGCGCATCATGCGCGCGCTGATCCTGCGGCGCGTCGGGCTCATCGAAAAGGGCAGCGGCCCGGTGCTGCTCGGCCAGTCCGACGACGGCCGCCTTGTGTCGCTGCAAGGCTTCTTGCGGCGCAACGGCTATCCGCACACGGTGATCGACGCGTGCACCGATCCCGACGCGATCGCGCTGCTCGAGCGCATCTCGGCATCGACGTCCGATTTTCCGCTCGTGATCTGCCCGGACGGCACGGTGCTGCGCGCGCCCGACGAAAATCAGGTCGCGACGCAACTCGGCTGGCTACCGGAGTTCGATCCGGCGCATGTCTACGATGTCGCGATCGTCGGCGCGGGGCCCGCCGGGCTGGCGACGGCCGTGTATGCGGCGTCCGAAGGGCTTTCGGTGGCCGTGTTCGATTGCCGCGCGCCGGGCGGACAGGCGGGCGCGAGTTCGCGCATCGAAAACTATCTGGGCTTTCCGACCGGCATTTCCGGACAGGCGCTCGCCGGGCGCGCGTTCGTGCAGGCGCAGAAATTCGGCGCGCATATCGCGATTCCGACCAAGATCAAGGCGCTGCATTGCGACTGCAATCCGATTCAGATCGAGCTTCAGAACGGCACGCGCGTGACGACGCAGACAGTGGTGATCGCGTCGGGCGCGGCGTATCGCCGGCCGGATATCGCCGGACTCGAACGCTACGAAGGGCACGGCACGTATTACTGGGCGTCGCCGGTCGAGGCGAAGCTGTGCAAGAACTCGGAGGTCGTGCTCGTCGGCGGCGGCAATTCGGCGGGGCAGGCAGCGGTCTATCTCGCATCGCATGCGAAGCACGTGCATGTGCTGATTCGCGGCGCGGGGCTGGCGGCGAGCATGTCGCATTATCTGGTCGAGCGGATCGGTTCGCTGCCGAATGTCACGGTGCGCACGCACACGGAAATCACCTCGCTCGATGGCGACGGGCGCGCGCTAACCGCTGTCAACTGCAAGACGGCCGAGGGGCCGATCGTGATCGAATCGCGGCATCTGTTTCTTTTCACGGGCGCGGATCCGAACACGGAATGGCTGCGCAATTGCAACGTGAATGTGGATGGCAAGGGCTTCGTGCTCACCGGGCCCGAGGCGCACGAAGGACGCACGGAAGGCGTGATGGCGCTGGAGACAAGTGTGCCGGGCGTGTTCGCCATCGGCGATGTGCGGTCGAATTCGACCAAGCGCGTGGCGGCTGCAGTGGGTGAGGGCGCGGCGGTCGTCGCGCAGATTCACGGATTGCTGGCGCGGCGGCAGACTTTAGCGTTGCCGGTGGGGTAGCGTTCAGGCTTCGCTTTGGTTGCCCGTTTGTTTATGAAACCCTGTATTCGCGCAGTCGCTTTTTTGAAGCCCGCCTCGAGCGGGCTTTTTTGCGTCGAAAAGGAATCAAATTCATCACAGTTTCTGCATCTCAGCATTATTTGGATGCCTAAATATTCGCTGAAATCTACGGTGAAATTTAGTAAAGAATGGGCTTGTAAGGTGTACGTGAGCATGCGGCGACCATAGACTAGTTCTACGACGCGTCGGTCATCGGTTCATTACTTCGCTTACCTAAAAGAGGATACTTTAATGTTGAAAAGAATAATTGCCCTGGCCGCCACAGCGGCCGCACTTGCCTCGTTTGCTCCCGCTGCGCTGGCGGAGGGAACAGGCGAATGTCGCATCTACATGTCCTGCGACTCAAGCGGATGCCATGACCTCGTCATCTGTGATGACGGGATGCTTCACGCGACCTAAGCGCTCGCCGGAACCTGACGGTGACCGCGCTTCTCTCGCTGTCGGGTTCTTGCTATCTATCATTGATGCGCGTCGCGATACAAACTTCTGACATGACCCGCGCGCGGCGGTGATCAAACAGGAAACCGCAAAGTAAATTCGATCCACCCATCCGGCGTACATTCGGCGGACGCGCTGCCGCCGTGCAGCCGCATGATCGCCTGCACGATCGACAACCCGAGCCCGCTCGATTCCGTGAACTCGCTGCGCGCCGCATCGCCGCGATAGAAACGGTCGAAAAGCCGCCCGACTTCTTCCCGGCCGACACTCGCGCCGACCCGATTCCCGACGACGACCGTCGCGCCGTCGGCATCCGCGTGCCCCTTCAGACGCACGACCGTGCCCGCCGTCGCGTAACGCACCGCATTCACGACGACGTTGCCGATCGCACGCCGGCACATGATTGCATTTGCAACCATTTCGCCGCTGGCATCGATATCGAAGCTGATGCGCCGCTCGTCGGCGATGCCTTCGAAATACGAACAGATGGTTTCGAGCTCGTCGCGCATGTCGAGCCGCTCGCGTTCGATGTGCTGCTCGCCATGATCCGCCTGCGCAAGAAACAGAATGTTCTGCGCGATGCGCGCGAGCCGCTCCAGTTCTTCGAGATTCGATTCGAGCACGTTGCGATATTCGGCGACGCTGCGCTCATGCGCGAGCGTCACCTGCGTCTCGCCGATCAGCACGCCGATGGGCGTGCGCAATTCGTGCGCGAGATCGGCGGAAAATTGCAGCAGGCGCTCGTAGCCGTTCTCGAGCCGGTCGAGCATCGCGTTGAACGATGCCGCGAGGCTCTGCAATTCAGCCGGCGCATGCGCAACATCGAGCCGTGCGGACAGGCGGTTCGGCGTGATCTCGGCGGCCTTGTCCGCCATCAGCCTGAGCGGCATGAGACCGCGCCGCGTGACCCAGTATGCGAGCAACAGCGTGACGAGCACCGCGCCGATGACCGTGATCCACACGCGTTCCAGATACGCCGACAACACGCGCGCTTCCTGCGTCATCACGTGTGCGGCGATGATCTCCACGACTTCGCCGCTGTCGCCGATACGCGCCTGCGCGCCGATCCAGCGCATGCGCACACCGTCGGCGCGCGAGCCTTCGTAGAGGTCGTCGAGCCCGATCGCCCGCGTCACGGGCACCGCCGTGAGCGGCGGCAGCGGCATCTGCTCCGGATTGACATTGATGAACGGCGTCGAGCCTGCGCGGCGAAAGAGGATCACGTCCTGCCGGTCGCCGAGCATCGTCTCGAAGAGTCTGGGACGCGCCTCGATTTCCTTGATCGTGTACAGATCGTGCAGAAGCGAGCGGAAATGTTCGACGCGCGCGATCAATTGATAATCGGCGCGCGTGGAGAGCGCGCGATTGGTCGCCTGATAGAGCGCGGCGCCGACCATGCCGACCACCACGCAGACGATCACGGCAAACGACAGCGCGATGCGAACCGCGAGCGAGCGCGACGGCCGATTCAAGGATTCTCCCCGAACGAATAGCCGATGCTGCGCACCGTGTGAATCAGCTTCAGTTCGAACGGATTGTCGATCTTCGCGCGCAGGCGTTTCACGGCGACATCGACGACGTTGGTATCGCTGTCGAAGTTCATGTCCCACACTTCCGACGCGATCAACGTGCGCGACAGCGCCTCGCCCCGATGCTTGCAGAACAGATGCAGCAGGGCGAACTCCTTGTTGGTGAGCGCAATGTCGACGCCCTTGCGCGTCACCTTGCGGCGCAGGACATCGACGTGCAGATCGGCGATCTGGAACGTATCCGATTCGCGCATCACGCCGCGCCGCAACAGTGTGCGGATGCGCAGCAGCAGTTCCGTGAAGGAAAAGGGCTTGACGAGGTAATCGTCCGCGCCAAGTTCGAGACCGTGAATGCGGTCGGTCACGTGGTCGCGCGCGGTGAGAAAGATGACAGGCAGGTCACGTTTCGCGCGCAGCGCCGCCATCACTTGCCATCCGTCGATGCCGGGCAGCATCACGTCGAGCACGATCAACTCGTACGGATTGGCGAGCGCCTGATGCAGCCCGTCCGTGCCGTTGCGCACGAGATCGACCTGATAGCCGGACTCGATAAGCCCTTTTTTCAGGTAGTCTCCGGTCTTGCGGTCGTCTTCGATAACGAGAATGGTCATGCTGGCGACGCGTGAATTGCATTGCCGACATTCTAGCGAGAGCCGCCTTGTCCCTCGCCAAAGATGACAAAAAAGTCATCGAGAGGTCATCGATCGATCAGCGCGGCATCGCTACGATGCGAAGCGAAAACTCCATTGAATCGTGAGGCCCGACGTGCAAGTACAACCGCTATGGCTGCGCATCACGCACTGGCTCAACGCCTTCGCCGTGTTGATCATGGTGACGAGCGGCTGGCAGATCTACAACGCATCGCCGATATTCAAGTCGTTCACCTTCGCGCCCGCGCTCACGCTGGGCGGCTGGCTCGGCGGCGCGCTGCAGTGGCATTTTGCGGCGATGTGGCTGCTGGTCGCGAACTTCATCGTGTATCTCGGGATGAATCTCGCGACCGGCCGCCTGCGCCGCCGTATGTTCCCGCTCTCCCTCAAAAGCATCTTCACGGACGCCCTCGCCGCATTGCGCGGCAAGCTCGGCCACGACGACCTCACGCGCTACAACGCCGTACAAAAGTTCGCGTATCTCGCGGTGATCGCGGACATCGTGATCGTGATCGTGTCGGGTCTCGCCGTCTGGAAATCGGTGCAGTTTCCGCTGCTGCGCGCGCTGATGGGCGGTTATGACAATGCCCGCGTCGTGCATTTCTTCGGCATGAGCTTTCTGGTTGCATTCTTCGTGCTGCACGTCGCGATGGTCGCCCTCGTGCCGCGCTCGCTCGTGCTGATGATCCGGGGTCGCTAATTCATGTCGCTCAAGCTATTCAAAACGAGAACCGATGCCGAACTCATCATCAGGGATGCGGCGAAGGAATTAAAGGCGCCTGCGCGTCGTTTATTCGGCAAGCGGATTCTTTCGCTCGGAGGCCTCGCGATGCTGTCCGGCTGCAACATTACCGACGACAAATCGGTGAACACGATGCTGCGCCGCATCTCGTCCTTCAATGACGACGTGCAGGCGCTGCTGTTCGATCCGAACCAGCTCGCGCCGACCTATCCCGACTCGATGATCACGCGGCCGTTTCCGTTCAACGCGTTCTATGACATCGACGAAGTGCCGGAAGTCGATCCGGCGACATACAAGCTGGGCATCGGCGGCCTCGTGAAGGGCAAGCGCGTGTGGACACTCGACGAACTGCACGCGATGCCGCAGGAAAGCCAGGTGACGCGGCATATCTGCATCGAAGGCTGGAGCGCCATCGGCAAATGGGGCGGCGTGCGCTTCGCAAATTTTCTTGCGCGTGCGGGCGCGGATACGAGCGCGAAGTACGTGGCCTTTCACTGCGCCGACAATTACTCGACGAGCATCGACATGCCGACCGCGCTGCACGCGCAGACGCTGCTCACGCTTACTTACGACGGCCAGATCCTGCCGCCGAAATACGGCTTCCCGATGAAGCTGCGCATGCCGACCAAGCTCGGCTACAAGAACCCGAAGCACATCGTCGCGATTACCGTGACGAACGAATATCCCGGCGGCTATTGGGAGAACCAGGGCTACAACTGGTTCGGCGGGTCCTGATCGCCGCATTCATGTTTCAACGCTCAAGTTCGCCATCAAAAGGAGATTACATGTCGATTCGCATGAAACTCGGCGTCAGCTTCGTGACGCTCGCACTCGCTTCCGCAGCCTTCGCGCAGACGCCCGCCGCCAAACCCACGCGCATTCGCGGCGATATCGTGTCGCTGTCGGGCGATACGCTGACGGTGCATCGTCGCAGCGGCGATACGGTGAAAATCGCCGTGAAGTCCGATACGCCCGTGACGGCGCTGAAGAACATCAAGTTGCAGGACATCAAGCCGGGTTCGTTCGTCGGCACGGCGGCGACCACCGGCACGGACGGCAAGCTCACCGCGACCGAAGTGCTCGTGTTCCCCGAAGCCGCGCGCGGCACGGGCGAAGGCCACTATGCATGGGATCTGGGCCCGCAGAGCTCGATGACCAACGCGAACGTCGATCAGGTCGTGCAGGGCACGAGCGGCCGCGATCTGAAGCTCTCGTACAAGGGCGGTTCGAACGCGGTGACGGTGCCGGAGAACGTGCCTGTCGTGACCTTTGCGCCCGCGACGCACGACGACCTCAAGCCGGGCAAGAAGGTGTTCGTCGTCGCGAGTCCGGCGGGCTCGGACTTCGCGGCGCAACGCATCGTCGTGGAGAAGGACGGCGTCGTGCCGCCGATGTAAGCAGCACCTTGTGATGCAATGCGAGCGCCCGCCAGGATGGTCCCGGCGGGCGTTTGTCATTCGAGCGTCGTGCGGATGTGCCTGACGTTCGACACGGTGTCGTCGAAGCGCGCGGCGCCGAGCCTGCGTTTCATGTTGCGCGTGATGTCCGCACTGGCCGCGCCGATGCGCTTGATCATCACTTGCGCGGTTTCAGTGGGGTGAATGGCGGATTCGCGACGGTCGCTTTCAGTCGCCCAGCGCTCGACGAGACCGAGCTTCTGCAGGCCGTCGAGCGTGCGCGTGGCGGTGGAACGCGAGATCGCCAGCGCGTCCGCGAGCCTGCTTTGCAAAAGGCCGGGATGCTCGACGATCGCGCGCAGCATGAAGGCCTGCGACGGCGTGAGTCCGAACGGCTTGAACGCTTTCGTCCATTCACGTTCGAGCGCGCGGGCGAGTGCGGTTGTGTTGAAGTAAAGGCATTGGTCGAACATACGGTTCACCATGGAGTCATGTGATTCGCTCTGCAACTATCGATTTGAGATATCGCGCGTCAGCAGATTTTACGCGTTCGCGCTAACATGATCGTTTGCGTGATTTGATCCAGCGCAACGCCACTCGTAAGGAGACATGCATGAGCAGCACTCGTTCCGATCTTCCCGCTTATCCGAATACTCAGCTCTATATCGACGGCGCCTGGCGCGACGGCTCGCGCGACACCGCCGTGATCAATCCGGCCAGCGAAGCCGAAATCGGCCGCCTCGCGCTCGCCGGAGAAGCCGAGCTTTCCCTCGCGGCGGATGCCGCCGCGCGCGGCTTCAAGGAATGGCGCAAGGTTTCGCCCTACGAACGCAGCAAGCTGATGCGCCGCGCGGCGCAGAACATTCGCGATCGCGCGGAACAGATTGCCGCGATCATGTCGATGGAGCAAGGCAAACCGTTCGGCGAAGCGCGCATCGAGACGCTGTCCGCTGCGGACATCATCGAATGGTTCGCGGAAGAAGGGCGCCGCACTTATGGCCGCGTGATTCCGTCGCGCTCGGATGCCGTGCGCCAGATCGTGACGCGCGAACCGGTCGGCCCGGTCGCCGCGTTCACGCCGTGGAATTTCCCGATCAATCAGGCGGTGCGCAAGGTGTCGGCGGCGCTCGCGTCGGGCTGCTCGGTCGTGCTCAAGGGGCCCGAGGAAACGCCCGCGAGCTGCGCGGCGCTCGTGCAGGCTTATGCCGATGCGGGCCTGCCCGCCGGCGTGCTGAATCTCGTGTTCGGCGTCCCTGCCGATGTCTCGAAGTATCTGATCGCGCATCCGGCGATCCGCAAGATTTCGTTCACCGGCTCGACACCGGTCGGCAAGCTGCTCGCATCGCTCGCGGGCGAGCACATGAAGCGCGTGACGATGGAACTCGGCGGCCATGCGCCGGCCATCGTGTTCAAGGACGCCGACATTCCGCGCGCCGCGAAAATGCTCGCATCGGCGAAGTTCCGCAATGCGGGCCAGGTTTGCATTTCGCCGACGCGTTTCCTCGTCGAAGAAGCCGCGTATGACGAGTTCGTGCATCACTTCGTCGCGACTGCGAGCGCGGTGAAGGTCGGCAACGGTCTCGACGACGGCGTGCAGATGGGTCCGCTCGCCAACGGCCGTCGTCTGGAAGCGATGGAACGCCTCGTCGCCGATGCGCGTGAGCACGGTGCGAAGGTATTGACCGGCGGCGCGCGTATCGGGCGCGAAGGCTATTTCTTCGCACCGACCGTGCTCACCGATGTGCCGTTGAGCGCCCGCATCATGACCGAAGAGCCGTTCGGCCCGATCGCGCCGATCGCATCGTTCAAGTCGTATGACGAAGTGATCGCCGAGGCGAACCGTCTGCCTTACGGGCTCGCGGCCTATGCATACACGAGTTCGGCGGCGACGGCCGCGGCCGTGTCGGACGATATCGAAAGCGGCATGTTGTCGATCAATCATCATGGGCTCGCGCTTCCCGAGACGCCATTTGGCGGCGTGAAGGATTCGGGTTATGGCTCGGAAGGCGGCAGCGAGGCGATGGAAGCGTATCTCGTGACGAAGTTCGTGACGGAACATCGTTGATACGACTGCGCGCATGACGCGCAGATGAGCGGGTGGTCTCGTCGAGACCGCCTTTTTTGTGACTATATTATTTAGGAAAACGAATCGAAAGACAGAGCGTAAGCGTCATGCAATAAGTGCCAGTTTCAAGAGTGTAACTACGTAACGCGCGGAAAAATATGTGTAGCCGGTTTGCCAGCTTCGCTCTCTACGATGTCATCGAGACGCGTCTTCTGCTCGTCCGATGCATGGAGAACCGAATGCTGAGCCCTCACGAAATTTCCACGCTCTTGCTGATCCAGCGCTCGCCGAATCAGGTCGAGGTCTACGGACAGCTTGCGTCACGTCTGCGTCAGGAGGCACTCGTCGAGATCACGCGGCTTCCGACCGGCGTGCCGATGCCGCTTCTCACTCCAAAAGGCCACGACATGCTCGAGCGACTGAACGCGCTCTGCAAGCCGGGTGCAAGCCAAATCGAGGCGAGCGAGTAGAGCGAGCGCTTCCGCGCGTGGCGGCGTATTCTGTGTTTCGTTTTCGCACACACGGAGCCCGCAAGTGACTCAATCGAAACAATCGACTATCGCGCTGCTCGGCGCGGGCAGCATGGGATCGGCCGTCGGGCGCACCTTGACGCAAGGCGGTGCGCGCGTGCTGACGTCGCTCGAAGGCCGCAGTGCCGCGAGCGCGTCGCGGGCGCGCGAGGCGGGCATGGAAGACGCAAGCCTCGAAAGCCTGGCGGCGTGCGACTTCATCCTGTCGATCGTGCCGCCCGCCGTCGCGGTCGAATCGGCCGCACGTCTCGCGCCCGTACTCGAGCGCGCGCACGGCAAACCCGTGTATGTCGATTGCAACGCGATCAGTCCCGCGACAGTCGATCAGATCGCGCGCACGCTGGAGCCGACCGGTACGCCTTTCGTCGATGGCGCGATCATCGGCATGCCTTCCGCGCCGAAGTTCTACATGTCGGGCGCGCATGCGGCGCGCACGCAGGCGCTGGCGGATTGCGGCCTCAACGTGCGTGTGCTCGACGGCCCGGTTGGAGCCGCGTCCGCGCTCAAGATGTCGTACGCGGGAATCACGAAAGGATTGACGGCGCTCGGCTCCGCGATGTCCCTCGCCGCGATGCGCAACGGCGCGGGCGACGCGCTTCTCGACGAACTCGCGGAAAGTCAGCCTGCGCTCGCCGCGTGGCTCGCGGGCAACGTGCCACGCATGCCGCCGAAAGCGTATCGATGGGTCGCGGAAATGGAAGAGATCGCACAGTTCATCGGCGACGAATTCGCCGAGCATCGCATCTACGAGGGCGCAGCGGGACTCTACGCGCGACTCGCGCAAGACAGGCAGGCGACAGACGCGCTCGAACGCTTCTTCGGCGAGCGCAAAAAATGAGCGGCGCTAGACGCGCGCGATCGCCGTTTCGGTCATGTGCTCGAAGAAGCGTGCCGCGCGCCGGTCGCCCGCGTAGGCGGAGTTGATCCGCACCCACGGACACGCTTCGCCATTCGGGCGATAGTAGCTTCCGGGCGCGAGCGTGACGCCGAACTTCACGGCTTCGTCGACGAGCACAGCCGAATCGTCGATGCCCGGCACCTTCGCCCAGACGAAGTTGCCGCCGCTCGGTTCGTCGAATACGTCCCAGCCGTAGCCTTCGAGCGTTTGCACGGCGCTCGACAACGAATCGCGCACGCGCTTGCGCAAGCGTTCCAGATACTTGCGATACGTGCCGCGTTCGAGCAGGCTCGCCGCGACGCTTTCCGCGAAGCGCGTGCCGCCGAGGCTCGTCAGCACCTTCACGTCGACGAGATTCTTCACGAGTTCGCGATTCGCCGCGAGATAGCCGATACGCAGCGACGACGACAACGTCTTCGACAATCCGCCCACGTAAATGACGCGATCGAGCTGATCGAGCGAGGCGAGCCGTTGCGTCGGAACCGCCTGAAAGTCGGCGTAGATGTCGTCCTCGACGATCGTGAAACCGTGCTGTGTCGCGAGTTGCAGCAGCCTGAAGGCGACCTGCGGCGCGATGTTCGTCGCGGTCGGATTCTGGAACACGGTGTTGACGAAGAAGAGCTTGGGCTGATGCTGTTTGAGCAGTTCCTCGGCGACGTCGATATCCGGCCCGTTCGCGAGCCGCGGCACGCCGACGAGGCGCACGCCCTGCAGCTTCAGAAGGCCGAACAGATTGTAGTAACCAGGATCCTCGACGAACACCGTGTCGCCCGGTTTCAGCATGTAGCGCACGACGAGATCGAGCGCCTGGCTCGCGCCGTTCGTGATCATCACGTTCGGCAAATCGGCGTCGATGCCGAGCGCGTTGATACGCATCACGACCTGCTGACGCAGCGTGGTGTCGCCGTGGGGAATTGCGTAATCGATCACGCTCGGCACGTCGACGCGCGAAGCTTGACGGATTGCTTGCGTGAGACCGTCGACATCGCGCCATGCTTCGGGAATGAAGCCGCTCGACAACTTCAGCGTCTCGCCCGGGTAGTTGAACTGCTGAAGGATCTGGTTCGACTCCTCTTCTGCGAGACGCGGGTCGCAATTGCTCGCGTGGCTGTCGCGCTCGTCGATGTGATTGGCCACGTAGAAGCCCGAGCCGTGCTTCGGCTGAATGAGCCCGCGGGATGCCAGCCGGTCGTAGGCTTCGATCACCGGAAACCGGCTGATGCGCTGCTCGGCGGCGAGCTGGCGAATCGACGGCAGCTTCGCGCCGGCGAGCACGCGGCGCGAGCGGATCATGGCCTCGATCTGGCTCACGATCTGCTCGGTCAGCGGTACGCCCGTACCGGCGTTGATGTGAAGCGGAAGTGCATTCATGGTGATCGAAGTGTTCAGTCGGAATAGGTGAACAGTGTGAAATTGCTGTTCGCCGGTGTCATGACGACCATTCGAACGCATCCGAAAACCGGCGTCAAGCTAGGCCAAACGGCTAGTTCGGGTGTTTTCCGTGTGTTTTCATCTGTTGTTTGAAGCCTAACTGTTCACCGAAATTAGCTTAACAGTTCCTGCGCAACTGTGCAGAAGTGTTCATTCAAGCTGTTCAGAATCGGCCCATAATAAGCTCAACGGCTGCGCATAGGTGTTCACTCTCGCAGCTTCCTGAACAGGTGAATTTGAAGGAGCGGCATCATGCGCGAAATTCGGACTTTTGAACTCGACCGGCGGGATGCGCCGACAGGCTGGTTCATCGACCGGCCGCAAACCCTGCGCGTCATGCGCGGGCAGATCTGGCTGACGATCGAAGGCGAGGCGGACGATCATTGGCTGGACGCGGGCGCGTCCGTCGAACTTGAGCCGTTTAAGACGATCTGGGTGAGCGGCGCGCAGGACGAGAGCCGCTTTGCGCTGGCGTCGGTATCGACGCACACGCGGAGTCTGAGCGAGATCGCGCGTGCGTGGTTCGCACGGCGCACCACGTCGCCGCGGATCGCGACGGTCAGAGCGTAAGCTCGAAACCAAGGACGAAAAAAAACCCGGCCACGGCCGGGTTCAATGTTCCCGCGCTCTTGCGAGCGCGGTCACCTGCAAAGCTACAAAGCCAGCGCTTACGCTGCGAGCAGCGAGCGCAGCACGAACGGCAGAATCCCGCCGTGCTTGTAGTAGTCGACTTCGATAGGCGTGTCGATACGCAGCAGGACCTGCACGCGATCTTCCTTGCCGTCCTTGCGATGGATCACGAGCGTGACTTCCTGCTGCGGCTTGAAGTCGTCGCCGAGACCTTCGATGTCGTACGTTTCTTCGCCCGTGATGTTCAGCGACTGGACACTGTCCGAGCCCTTGAACTGCAGCGGCAGCACGCCCATGCCGACGAGATTCGAACGGTGGATGCGCTCGAAGCTGCGCGCGACCACGGCCTTCACGCCGAGCAGTTGCGTGCCCTTCGCCGCCCAGTCGCGCGACGAACCCGTGCCGTACTCTTCGCCCGCGAAAATGACGGTTTGCGTGCCGGCGTCGATGTACTTCATCGCTGCGTCATAGATCGACAGCTCTTCGCCGCTCGGCTGATGAATCGTCAGGCCGCCTTCGACGCGCGTGCCGTCTGCCTTGAGCGGAATCATCAGATTCTTGATCCGCACGTTGGCGAAGGTGCCGCGCATCATCACGTCGTGGTTGCCGCGACGCGAGCCGTAGCTGTTGAAGTCGGCCTTCTGCACGCCGTTCGCCTTCAGCCACACGCCCGCCGGCGACGTTTCCTTGATCGAGCCCGCCGGGCTGATGTGGTCGGTCGTCACGGAATCGCCGAAGATGCCGAGCGCGCGCGCGTTCTTCACCGCCGGGATCGAGTCGGCCGGCTTCATCGAGAAGTCCTTGCCGAAGAACGGCGGCTCGGCGATATACGTCGACTTCGGCCAGTCATAGACCTGACCGGTTTCGCCCGCGATCTTGCTCCACAGGTCACCGTCCTTCGTGAGCTGCGAATAGTTCTCGCGGAACGCCTTGGCGTCGAGCGCGAACTTGAGCAGCGCGTGGACTTCTTCGCTGGTCGGCCAGATGTCGCCGAGGTAAATGTCGCGGCCGTCCTTGCCCTTGCCGACCGGCTCGGTCATCAGGTCGCGCGTGATGTTGCCCGCGATCGCGTAGGCGACCACCAGCGGCGGCGAAGCCAGGAAGTTCGCGCGAATGTTCGGGTGGATACGCGCTTCGAAGTTGCGGTTGCCCGACAGCACGGCAGCCGCGACGATATCGTTCTTCGTGATCGCGTCGTTCAGTTCCGGCGTCAGATCGCCCGCATTGCCGATACACGTCGTGCAGCCGTAAGCGGCAAGCGTGAAGCCGAGCTTGTCGAGATACTGAAGCAGGTTCGTCTTCGTCAGATATTCGGTGACGATGCGCGATCCCGGCGCCAGCGACGTCTTGATGTGCGGGGCCACCGTCAGACCGGCTTCGACGGCCTTTTTAGCGAGCAGGCCGGCCGCGAGCAGCACGCTCGGGTTCGACGTGTTCGTGCACGAGGTGATCGCGGCGATCAGCACGTCGCCGTTCTTCACGTTCACGCCGTCGGCCGTCTTGTAGTTCGCTTCGAGCTCGGCCGGCTTCTTCGCGAAGCCGTTTTCGCCGACCGGCTTCGAGAACAGATCGACGAACGTGCTCTTCACGTTGCCGATTTCGATGCGATCCTGCGGACGCTTCGGACCCGCGAGCGACGGCGCGACCGTGCTCAGATCCAGCGTGAGCGTCTTCGTGTAGTCGATGTCGCCGGCCTTCGGCACGCCCCACAGCTTCTGCGCCTTGAAGTACTTCTCGAAGGCGGCGATTTCAGCGTCGGTGCGGCCCGTGCCCTTGAAGTAGTCGATGGTCTTTTCGTCGACCGGGAAGAAGCCCATCGTCGCGCCGTATTCCGGCGCCATGTTGCCGATGGTCGCGCGGTCCGGCACCGCGATCGATGCCGTGCCTTCGCCGAAGAACTCGACGAATTTGCCGACGACCTTCTCTTTGCGCAGCATTTCGGTGATCGTGAGCACGAGGTCGGTTGCCGTGCAGCCTTCGCGCAGCTTGCCCTTCAGCTCGACACCGACCACGTCCGGCGTCAGGAAGTACACCGGCTGGCCGAGCATGCCGGCTTCCGCCTCAATGCCGCCCACGCCCCAGCCGACCACGCCGATGCCGTTGATCATCGTCGTGTGGCTGTCCGTGCCGACGAGCGTGTCCGGGTAGTACACGGTGTCGCTGCCTTCGCTCTTCTTATGCACGCCGCGCGCGAGGTACTCCAGGTTCACCTGGTGCACGATGCCGACGCCAGGCGGCACGACCTTGAACGTGTCGAACGCCTGCATGCCCCATTTCATGAACTGGTAGCGCTCGTTATTGCGCTGAAATTCCAGCTTCATGTTCAGGTCGAGCGCGTTCGGTTCGCGGAAGTGATCGATCTGCACCGAGTGATCGACGACGAGATCGACCGGCACCAGCGGCTCGATTGCCTTCGGGTTCTTGCCCGCGCGCTCGGCCACGCCGCGCATCGCTGCGATGTCGGCGAGCAGCGGCACGCCGGTGAAGTCCTGCAGCACGACGCGCGCGACGACGAACGGGATTTCGTCGACGCGGGCAGCGTTCGGCTTCCAGTTCGCGAGTTGCTCGATGTGCTCCTCGGAGATCTTCTTGCCGTCGTAGTTGCGCAGCACCGATTCGAGCACCAGACGAATCGAAACGGGCAGACGCTGGATCTTGACCTTCAGTGAATCGCCGAGTTGCGGCAGCGAATAAAACTTGCCTTTGCCGGAACCGCTGTCGAATTCCTTGAGCGTGTTGTGGAGATTGTGGGCCATGGTTATTTTCCTTGGACTTAGACGAGGAAATTGCTTCTAGATCACGTACAAATCGACGTATTCATTGACCGGCATGGCTTCGAGCCTTGCCTGATCGAGCGATACCGCGAGGATC
>FCOH02000078.1 GCA_001544595.2 Caballeronia peredens
TGATCGCTGCCATCGATCTGAATCAGTTCGCCCAGGCACGAGCGCCGATTCCTCGGCTGGTGAATCTTGGGCGGGCGCTGCGCGCGGGGAATCCACAGGCCGGCTTCGGTCATCAGGTGGCGCAAGGTTTCCTTGGATAACGTTAAACCGTGACATTCACGCAGCTTCTCGCAGGCCAGCGTCGGACCAAACTCGGCGTAGCGCTCCCGGATCAGCGTCAGCGCTCGACCAGCGATCGCTTCGTCGAGTTTCCGGTTGCCCGGACGGCCGCGCGAAGTGTGGCCAACGCCGCGCGCACCGGCTTGTTTGTATCGGACCACCAGCCGTTCGACCTGACGCACTGTCAGTTGCAAACGCTGCGCGGCGAGCCCCGGTTTGAGCATCCGGTCCACTACGGCCTGAACGACTTTGAGGCGGTCGAGTTCGCGCATGGTCAAGGTCACCCGTTCGGTTGGCTTCATGGCGAACTCCCGGCGTCGGATCGGAAGCGCCCAGCATGGCACCAGGAGCAAAACACGACATTTCTATCTTGCTAGAACACGACATTAGGATATTGCCGCTACA
>FCOH02000032.1 GCA_001544595.2 Caballeronia peredens
CTGGAGATGCCTGCCGCCATTGCACAACTGAAGGCCGCGCTGCAGCGGGTGACCGAACTGGCGACGGCGACCACTCAGGCCAAGGGCGATCCGGCGGACAAGGCCACGCAGACGGCACTCATGGAAGGGTTGAATCAGCTCCGTGACGCGGGGCTCCTGGCCAGCGCCCCGGGTGGCATGGCGTTCACGACGCCGAAATCGGTTCAACACTCGGCGGGCGAGAACGTGATCGTCACCGCGGGCCGGGACATGGACGTGAGCATCACGCAGCGGCTGCGCATGGTGGCGGGTGAACTGATCTCGCTGTGCGCGCACAGGCTTGGCATCAAGATCTTCTCGAAAGGCAAGATCGAGGTGCAGGCGCAGGACGCGCCCATGGATCTGTTCGCCGACCAGCAATTGCACGTGTCCAGCGCGAACGCGGATGTGCTCGTCAATGGCAAGACCAAGGCGGTGCTCGCCAGCGGCGGCGCCGCGATCCGAATCGAGAACGGCAGCGTCGAGGTGATCTGTCCGGGGGACTTCAGGATCAAGGCGGGGTCGTTCACGTTCGAGGGGCCGCAGAGTTTGAATCCGGTTGTGCCGAACTTGCCCAAGAGCACTCTCAAAGTTGCAGAACAATATATCCAGTCGCGCTAAATCATGATCATCAGCCCCCCGTTTCTTCCGGCTGAAGGCCTCAACCTGCCCGCCGAGAAGTGGAAGACCGATCCGATGATGGATGTGGTCGACACCTTCGAGTTGCCGCATAGCGGTGTGTTTCCCATCGCCTTCGATCGGCGCTGGCATTGCGGCACGCATCTGGTGCCTTTCGGCGGCGCGGGCCAGCTTGAACCGGTGCGGGCAATCGCGGACGCGGAAGTCATCGCCTACCGCGTGGCTAAGAACGCAATCTCGGATGGACAGAAGAATGCCGACGGCACTCCTTCGCTGAATAGCAACACCGGCTTTGTGCTGCTCAAGCATGTGACTGATGCCGGCGAAGGTCGCACGATCACGTTCTATTCGCTGTATATGCATCTGCTCGACCTCGTGAACACAAACGCGCTCGTGCCTCAACCGAACAGCCCCGCCGCGGATAGTTCGCCTAATTCGCTGCCAGTGTGGCTGCTCAGAGAAACGAATGGCGTGCAGTCGGGCGCCGGCAAGAAGGTGTACCGAAAGGATCGGTTGGGTTTTGTCGGCAAGAACCACGGTGAAGCGCATCTGCACTTCGAGATCTTCATGACCGAGGCGGACTTCACCGCGTATTTCGAGCAGGACGGGCATAAGGTCGCGTTGGGTGAGACGCAGCCGAAAACGCCAGCCTCGAAGGACTACTGGGGATCCACCTATTTCGTGATTCCGAAAGGCTCGACGTTTGTGAGCGTGCCAGCGGGTTTGGGTAACGCGAAAACGAAGGGACGTTCGTCCAAGCCGCTTTTTCCCGTTTTGGATGACGGGGCGCTAGATGCCAACAGTACTTTGTATGTGGAAGCCTTTTTCAGCCGCGGCGAACGCTTTATGCGCGCGTGGATCGATAAAGGCGACGGAAAACTGGTCTCTCTGACATCTGTTCCGGTGCAAGACAAATTCGACGAATACGAATACAACTTGTACGAGCGCGCGACCACGCTGTACGAAACGTGCCCGAGCGACGGGTATGAATTGTTGCGCTTCGGACGCATCCTGAGCACGGATACGCCAACGTTGTCTGCCGATCAACGAGCGACGTGGATGGCGATCCCGTTTGCAAACGGCAAGGTCGGTTATATCGACGTCAACTCAAGCGGGATTCAGAAAATCTCGGATGCGAATTTCCCGTTTTTCATGAGCTGGCAGAAGATCGAGGACGGCAATACGCCATTCGATCAGAACGGGCTGTGCGGGTACGACGCACTGTGCAGAATCGCAGGCGTGACTGATACACAAGCTTCTTCCCAAAGCACAGTGCCCGCTGAATTCAGTCACGATCGGCAACTCGCCGCTTACGTGCAAGCTAACGCTGAAGTGCGAACCAGGCTAAAGGGTTTCATCTGTCACGCCAGAAGCGAGTGGGATGCGAGTAACAACGAGAAGCGATATGCCGCGCTGGATGAACCGCAGGGCTTCTTCGGCCAGCGCAAGGAAGCCGACCCGCACGGTTACGAGAATTTCATCAAATTCGTGAGGCAGTCTCAGTTTATGGAGCAGACGTCGTTGGGCGGAGGGAAGAAATTCTGGTTCTTTCATCCGATGGCTTTTATCCGGCATTTTAGGAAGTGTGGGTGGTTGAGTGAGACAGAATTAAGCAGAAGCCTCCCAATGGCTAAATTGTCCGACGTGCAGCGGTTTAACGGCGCAATAAACAGCACCATAAGAAAATATCTTGGATGGAACTTCTCACGTGCCAGCCATCTTCTTGGGCAGATGGCGCATGAAACCGCTAATTTGATGGGGCCTATGGTAGAAGGTGGAAACAGCAGTCAAAGCCGGCACTATGAGGCCGATGACGCCTATTTCGACGGCCCCGATACCTACAGCTATTTCAAAAGAGCTGAAGGATACGAGAAACTGAAAAACAGCCTGGGTAATGAATACGATTCAGGGGATGGCGTAAAATTTAGAGGAAGAGGTGCCCTCCAAATTACAGGGCGTGATTTATATTCTCAATATTGGACTTTTAGAGGCTGGATAAAACAAGCAGATTTTGACGGTGCCTGGTGGAACAAGCCGGGTTGGTGGAATACACCCCGCAATCCTTCCATAAGACCCGCGATGATAGCTGACCCGCAAAAACTGTCGAGTCGGCAAGCTGGCAACGAATACAATCCTATCGATGTTGGTGGGTGGTATTGGGTGTTGAAAAAAATAAATTTTGCTTGCGACGATGGATTTCCGAACTTGGCATTTGAGATCAATTCGGTTCGTGCCTCGAAAATCATCAATCTTTATGATCAGCCGACGTTTTCCGCACGGAAGCAGCGCTCGGTTGATGCGCGGAGGGTTCTATGCGACGTAACCTTTTAACGATCCTTCTCATTGTCCTTCCATGGATGCCCTTGCATGCTCACACCCTGTGTGAAGGCGGCCAGCATGCGAATCTACAACTGCCAAAAATCAAAAATGGTCGCGTTTTGGCTATAGCATGTCCTGCTGAAGGAGACAGTGGAACGATAACTTTGAACGTGCTGGCGGGCGGTAAAAAGCTCACGTCCGCGAAAACTGCCTTCAAGGCCTCCGCATATGAATTGCTACTCGATAATTCTATCGATTTTGACAATGGTGTAAGCCAAGGCCTTGGTGTGAGTACGGGCGAAGGGCGTGATGCGAACGGCATGCACTACTGGATAATCTCGGCAGACGGGCGATCTATGATTGACCTCGGCGATGCTCCGCTATTGGTCAAAGATAAATTCATGAAGGGCTATTTTTCAACCCTGGTTTCCAGCAGCGGCGAATATCAGGCTTTCAGATATTTTTATGTATTGTCAGACAACAGACTGAGCTTACAGCGTGCGATCGGCTACAAATGGAATGACGATTCCAGCGGGACGGCCGTCTCAATGGAAGTGCTAGCAGACCAAAATTTTATATCTCTACGTCAAAAAACGCTGCCTGCTGCCAAGATTGACCAATGCCAAAAGGGCGAGATTGATTGTTGGTAAAGCCGGCTATTTAATTTTGAAAATCAAGAGGCCTCACTAGAGTGCGCTCCCCCATCCGCGAATACGACCAACTCGAACACGGCGGCGAAGTCACGAGCGGCTCGCCTTTCACGACTTTCACGACTTTCATCGGCCGCAGACCCGCTCGCGTGGGCGACAGCGCCCAATGCGACCTGCACGGCATTACGACGTTTGCTGAAGGAGACACGCGCTTTCCCGATCGCGATGGCCAGCAGTATTGGCGCCGTCCGACGAAGCGGAACAAGCGAAGCAGTTCGCGCGCTACGCATTACGCCCGGCCGGTCTGCCCGCACTCGATTGCGCAGCGGTCGCCGACGCGCGAGGCTCGATGATGGCCGACGACTTGCCGGATGCACGCGAAAGGCGCGCCCTGCTCATGCCTTCTTACGTCTGGCACGCACTCATCCGCCCGAAAGCTATCTCTCGCACCGCTCTCGCGCTCCAGATTCAGCATCGGCGGCAAAAAGCCGCTGAACTACTTTCGTGGGTCTGTTTCACATCGGTGCTAAAGAATTGCCCAGAGGGCTCTGGCCGACTTCTACATTCACGCGCGCTCCCCTCGCCACAAAACAAAGCGCTTACTCAACCCCCATCACCTGAAGCCGATTCCCCGAAGCAACCGCATCCTGATTCCACGTTTCGCGGTCGTGTTCACGCCCTTCCGAAAAGAGACAACATGACAGACGCGATAGAGCACGGGCAAAACCAGCAAGGTGAGCGCTGTCGACGACAAAATCCCGCCGATCACAACAGTAGCGAGCGGCCGCTGGACCTCTGCCCCCGTTCCGGTCGCGATCGCCATCGGAATAAAACCCAGCGACGCGACAAGAGCAGTCATCAGAACCGGTCTCAGGCGCGTCAGTGCTCCTTCGCGTACGGCGTCATCCAGCGACGCCCCTTCTTCACGAAGGTTTCGAATGAACGAAATCATGACCAGGCCGTTGAGGACCGCCACTCCCGATAGGGCGATGAACCCCACCGCTGCGGTAATCGAAAGCGGAATGCCCCGCAACCACAACGACACGACGCCGCCGCTCAGCGCAAACGGAATGCCGGTGAATACAAGAAGGCCGTCCTTCACGTTGTTGAACATCACAAACAGAAGCACGAAGACCATGAAGAGCGCCAACGGCACGACAAGCTTCAGACGCTCGGTGGCGCTCTGCAACTGCTCGAACTGGCCGCCCCAGGAAACCCAGTAGCCCGCCGGCACCTGCACGTTCTGTTGAATCAGCTCCCGAGCCTCCGCGACGAACGAACCGACGTCCCTGCCCCGGACATTCGCACTCACGACCACACGGCGCTTGCCGTTTTCCCGGCTGATCTGATTCGGCCCCGGACCCACCTCCACGGTAGCCAGTTCGTCGAGCGGCACGTACTGCGCCTGAAGCATCTGGCCGCGATTCGTGGACGCCTTGTTCGCCGGCAGTGCAATCGGCAGACGCTTGATGGTTTCGATGTCGGAGCGCAGTTCGTCAGGCAGACGCACGACGATGTCGAACCGCCGGTCGCCTTGAAACAGCGTGCCGGCCTTCTGTCCGCCGACCGCCGCCGCGACCGTGTCCTGAACATCCGCCACCGACACGCCGTACCGCGCCAGCTTGTCACGCTCGACTTCGATGGTGAGAACGGGCAGACCGGTCGTCTGCTCGACCTTGACCTCCGATGCTCCGGGCACCTTCTGCAACGCAGCGGCGATTTTTTCTCCGGCATCGTTCAGAACGGTCATGTCGTCGCCGAAAATTTTCACCGCTACGTCGCTTCGAACACCGGAGATGAGTTCGTTGAAGCGCAGTTGAATCGGCTGTGAGAACTCATAGGCATTGCCCGGAACCGTGGCGAGTACCGCTTCGATTTCCCTGATCAGGTCATCACGCGATTTCTTCGGATCGGGCCACTGGTCGACGGGCTTCAGCATCACATAGCCATCCGACAAATTCGGAGGCATCGGGTCAGCGGCGATTTCCGCCGTTCCTGTGCGCGCGAACATCCTGTCGATCTCGGGGATCTTTTCCTTCAGCGCTTTTTCGATGCTCTTCTGCATCTCCAGCGACTGCGACAAACTCGTCCCCGGAATCCTGAGCGCCGCGACCGCCAGATCGCCCTCGTTGAGACTCGGAATGAATTCGCTTCCCAGCCGGGTAGCCAGCGCCGTCGTCATTGCGACAATCAGCGCCGCGCCGATGAGCACGCGCTTCGGCTGGCCGATGAAGCGCAGAAGCACCGGCTCGTATGCGCGACGCGCCCACCGCATGATGCGGTTCTCTTTCTCCTCCACGTTCCTGCCGATGAACAACGCAACCGCCGCGGGGATGAACGTCACGGTCAGCAGCATCGCGGCGGCCAACGCCATCACGACCGTGATCGCCATCGGATGGAACATCTTTCCTTCGACGCCGGTGAGCGCAAAAATGGGCAGATACACCACCATGATGATGAGCTGACCAAAGATGAGCGCGCGGCGTGCTTCCTGCGACGCGCCGATCACTTCGTCGAAGCGCTCTTCCCGCGTGAGCGGCCTTCCCGCCGTTGCCTGAGCGTGCGACAGACGCCGCACGCAATTCTCGACGATCACCACGGCCCCGTCGACGATGATGCCGAAATCGAGCGCGCCGAGGCTCATCAGGTTGGCGCTGACCTTCGCGTTGATCATCCCGGTGAATGTCATCAACATCGAAAGGGGAATGACCAGCGCCGTAATGAGCGCCGCGCGGATATTCCCCAAAAACAGGAAGAGAATGGCGATGACGAGAATCGCCCCTTCAAGCAGGTTCTTCTTCACCGTATTGACGGCTTTCTCGACCAGCACGGTGCGATCGTATACAGGAATCGCCCGGACACCGTTCGGCAGCGTCTTGTTGATATCGTCCATTTTCGACGCGACGGCGCGCGCGACCGAGCGGCTGTTTTCGCCCATCAGCATGAATACCGTTCCCAGGACGACCTCTTCGCCGTTCGACGTGGCGGCGCCCGTGCGGAGTTCCCGGCCGACATCGACCTGTCCGACATCGTTGATGCGAACAGGCACGCCGCCTACGTTCGTCAGAACGATGTTCGCAATATCCTGAACCGAGCCCGCCTGACCCGGAACGCGGACGAGATATTGCTCGCCTCGCTTCTCGATGTACCCGGCGCCGACATTGTCGTTGTTGCGCTCGATGGCCTTCACGATATCCGCGAGCGTCAGTCCGTAAGACATCAGCTTGGTCGGGTTCGGTGCGACCCGAAACTCCTTGACGTAACCGCCGATCGAGTTGACTTCCGTCACGCCCGTCACGTTACGCAGTTGCGGGCGAATGACCCAGTCCTGCAATTCGCGCAGGTCCACCGGCGTGTAGCGGCTGCCGTCGGGTTTGCGCGCGGAAGCGTCGGCTTCGACGGTCCAGAGATAGATTTCGCCGAGACCGCTCGACGTGGGTCCCATGGCCGGCGATACGCCTTCGGGCAGCTTTTCCCTGGCTTCCTGAATGCGCTCGTTCACGAGTTGACGGGCAAAGTAGATGTCCGTCCCGTCCTTGAAGATGACCGTGACCTGCGACAGCCCATAGCGCGAGATGGAGCGCGTCTGATCCAGGTTCGGCAGACCTGCCATCGCCGTCTCGACGGGATACGTAATACGCTGCTCGGCTTCGAGCGGTGAGTACCCGGGCGCCGATGTGTTGATCTGAACCTGAACATTGGTGATGTCGGGAACCGCGTCGATAGCAAGCTTCTGGTAGCTGAAGACGCCGAACGCCGCGGCAGCGACAACGGCCAGCATCACGAGCCAGCGGTGCGCAATGGCAAAACGAATGAGTCGCTCGAACATTGAATGGTCCTGTGAACTGTGCGGAGAAGGTCATACGGCCGCGCCGAAGTGATATCGGACGGAAAGCTCACTCTTCGGCGCTTCCTTTACCCAGCTCGGCCTTCAGCACGAAACTGTTGGAGGCGACGTATTGCTGGCCGGCTGACAGCCCACTGACGACTTCGACGATCCGGTCGTCTTTCCTGCCGGTCCTGACCGGCTGAGCGACGAAGCCCTTCGGCGTCGCGACGAAGACAGCGGGCGAGCCGTCGATGTCTTGCAGCGCATCGCCGGACACCGCGACAGGAACGCTCTGTCGACCCGCGTTCACGAGGACGTTGACGAACATGCCGGGACGCCACGCGCCTTCGGGGTTCGGCAATACGACCCGCGCCGGCGCCGAACGTGTCTGCTCACCCAGCAGCGCTCCGACATACGAGATTTTTCCCTGCGACGACGAGTCGAACGCCGCCGCCTTCACTGTGGCGTCCCTTCCGACGCGAACATCGTTGAGGTGTTGCGCCGGTACCGCCATTTCGGCCCAGACCGTCGACAGGTCGGACAAAGTAAAGACGTTCGTCTCAGCCGCGATGGCCTCGCCAGGCGTGATGTGCTTCTCGACGATGGTCCCGTCGAAGGGCGCCCGAAGCTCGTAACGGTTCAGGGCGCCGCCGCTCGTCGAGGCGTTCAGCGCGGCGAGTTTCTGGCGCGCGTTCTGCGCTGCGATCTCGGCCTCGCGAAGCTGAACTTGCGCTTGCAGATAATCCTGTTCCGCAGAAATGCGTTCCTGCCATAGCGTCTTTTCACGCTGATACGAAATCCGTGCCGCAGACAAGCGGCGCTCGGCGGTCAGCAACTCGCTTCGTCGGTCGGCAAGGTCCGTGCTGGCCACCACGGCCAGTACCTGCCCTTTCCTCACCTGCTCGCCCACGGATACGGCTACCCGTTCGACGATGCCTGCCACGCGCGGTACCACGTGCGCTGTCCGGTCCTCGTTGAATCGAATTTCACCGGGAACCTGAATCGTCGATGCGATCTCGGCCGGCCCAGACTTCACTACCGTGATTCCGGCGCTCCGTATCTGCCGCTCGTCCAGCGGGATGGCGCCGTCCGCCCGGGAGAACTCGAACGTCGCCAGCTTGCCGTTTAGCGAGACGTCGATTGTCGCGTCGAAAACGTGTGGCTTCGCAATCGGCTGCTCGGAGGTCAGCTTGTTGCCGGCTGCGATGAATCTCATCGATTCGGTCGTGCCCTGAGCCCGGTTCACGCTGGCGGTCGCGCTCACGCCGCCTTGAATGGCCTTGCCGCCAACCGACGGATAAAGAATCAGACGTGCGTCATTCGGCTTTTCGGAGAGCACGACTTCAAGCGTGAGATCGCCCGATGTGAGCACCATGCCACCGTGCCGACCCATGGGCTGAGCGGAGCCTGGCATTTGCGCACCGGATGCCGCTTTCGACGCGGCGTCGGATTGTTCGGGCGTGAGCGCCGTCACCAACACGGCAAGCGCGACGCCTACCCCAATGACAGCCGCCGTGATAGCGATCAGTTTTTTGCGCGGCATGGCGAGTCCTTCAGCGTTGAATCGTAGATTGAGCGGATGTTGTCGTCGGCAACGGAGTGCCGGTAAGGCGGCCGATATCGGCTATCGCCAGATGCGCGTCCGTAAGTGCCTGCACGTAGCGCGATTGCTCCTGAAAGAGCGTGCGTTGCGCGTCGAGCACATCGAGGAAGCTGAACTTTCCAAGTTCGTATCCCCGTGCCATTGCTTCGAGCGCCTGACGTGCGGCCGGGAGCACGTCGGCTTTCAGGCGCGCCGCCTCTTGCTTCGCGCTTTCATAGCTCGCATAGGCTTGCGTCAGCTCGAGACGCAAGTTCGCCCTCTCGGTATCGAAATCGGCCTCGGCTTTCTCGGCTTTATGTGTTGCCTCGAGAAGCGCGCCTTTATTGGTGTCGAAGAGCGGCAGCGGAATCGAGACGCCGACGACTGCCTGGTTGTCACGAAGCCCTCCGGCGACGACGCGCTTCATCCCCGCGGTCACGGTGATATCCGGGATTCGCTTCGCTCGCTCCATCGAAATGGCAGCGTTGGACCGAAGCATCTCCGCCCTTGCTGCCCGCGAAAGCGGCGCGTCGTCGAGGCGCGGAGCAAGTTCCGAAAACGCTGCCATATCGGGAATGCTCTCGATATCGCCGGCGACCGTTCGATTTCGAATCGACGGCGCGCCCGTCACGGTCACGAGCTTTTCTGCGGCGGTCGAAACACGCGCTCGCGCATTGACGACTTCGATCTGTACCCCGCTGGCCGCGACTCTCGCCTTGGTTGCTTCAACCGGTGACACCTTGCCTGCTTTAGCGCGCTTTTCAGCGAGATCGGCTGAGCGTGTCGCGATTTGCGCGGACTCTTCGGCTACCTGCAATTGCCGCTGGGCCGCAAGAAGTCCATAGAAGGAGGCGATGACCTGTGCACGAAGCGTGGCGTTGCTGCTGTCGAGCGTGGCGATCGCGACTTCGCGTCCGTACGAAGCGACATCGAGTCTTGCTCTGCGCTTGTCGCCGAGTTCGATGGTCTGATTGAGCGCGGCAGTGGTCGTGCGCTCCGTGCCGCCGAATCCTTCCTGCAAGAGCGAGATGGACGGGTTCGGCCGCGCGCCCGCCTGCATGAAAGCGCCCGAAGCGGCATTCACGCTCGCGCGCGCGCCGCGGAGCATCGGATTGGCGTCGGCGGCGAGGCCGAGAATATCCGTCAGCGAAAGCGAAAGCGGAATCGGCGACGCGGCTTCTTTCGGCTCATCTGGATCTTGCAGATCAATGCCGTTTCCAGAGTAAGCCGAACTTGTTTGCGCATATAGCGCAGGCCCGGCCGACACCAACAAGAGGGCAATAAGAGAGCGTGCGCGCATGACGAGATTGAGTGAAGGAATAATGCTGGCGATGCTAAGGATCGGCCGGCGTGCCAGGATGAGATGAAGATGAGATTTCTGTCATCGACACAAAGCGGTGCGGACCCGGATACATGATTCGCGTTGCACACGCCAAAGCGCCCGCCTCGGCGAGCGTTCGGCTGAACCGACTGAACACGCTGACGAACCAAGAGGAGCCGTCGACGCCTATGGCCGACGACCTCGATCGGAAGAGAATGCGTCAGCTAGTCCGAAGCCTTCGATGCGCTCGCGGCATCGGATGCGTCCGCCGTATGCTGCCTGGCGTAGCGTTGCTGGTTGCGCTTCAAGATGGCCTGCGTCGGAGGATATTCCGCGTCCCGGTGAGGCAGCCATCCGTCCTGCCATGCCTGCAGAAGCTCCGATTTAGCTTGCTCTCTTGTCTTTGCCTGCTGCGAGCCCGCGGGCGTTATCGACGAGCAACCGCTCAAACCCAACATCAAAACCGCTGCCAGCATTGCTCCGCGCTTCATGACCGTCTCCTGACGCAAGCTTGTGTGATGAACGGAGTTTGGTGTCCGGAGGGTGCGTCACGGTGATAGGAAGATGATGCGACTGTCATCTTTCGACGCCCGGATGAATCACGCCCATGTCAGGGGATCGAAGCGTCACTAACGACGCGAACTTCTCGCTATCTGTCGACTTTCTCATCTTCGTCTCACGTCGATGCACTCTTCGACGAAGATACTTGGGCCCGTGATCTGCCAGTTCGGCAGGCGACTCACGGAGAGCGCGAAGTGAAAGCAACGAAAATAGCGATGGTCTTCCTGGTGGCAGGAATCGCGGCAGAGATGCCATTCCTCGCAGCGTCGGCTCAAGGCAAGACGCGCGAGGAAGTACGTCAGGAGTTGCTCAAGGCCCGGCATGATGGAATCAGCCCGGCGAACAAGCCGCAATATCCGCCAACTGAAGACATGCTGAACAGAAACAGGGAACTTCACGCATTGACGACGCACGCCGGCGAAAAGTCGCCCGCGTTCGAGCAACACGACACAGTGGCAGATCGATGATCCGAGCCGCGGACGATCGCCGCCCCACGGGCGCCGCGGCAACCTGACCGATCACGACGCGCGCGAACCGTCTGACTGGTCTATGCAATTGAAGCGCGGTTTCATGGCAATGCAATCGCTGCAGATGACCTTATCGGTTTGCGTCCTGACATCGCTTGGGGAAGCGAAGCCGGAAGGTCGTTTTCGTTCCGGGCTCACTCTCGACGCCACTTTCGCCGTTGTGCAGGTCCATGATGGAGCGGACGATAGCCAGCCCCAGACCGGTTCCCGATGCCGAATTGTGTCGCGACGGATCCACTCTGTAGAAGCGGTCGAAGATCTTCGCCAGATGCTCTTCCGGTATTCCTTTGCCGCTGTCGGAAACGGCGATCGTCGTGATATCGGCCTGCTCGTCGCAGGTGACAAGGATTTCACTGGACTTGGGCGCGTGAGCAAGGGCGTTGGAAAGAAGGTTGCTCAATGCTCTCTGGAAGAGCATCAGGTCCGCATCGATGCTTGCCTCACCGGCAACGCGGATCGTCACATCCGCATCTTCAGCCAGCGGCTCGTAGTAACCGATCACTCGAGCAGATTCCGCCCTCGCGTCGAGCCGGCGAATGTCCATTCGTGCATCCGCGCGCTCGGACCTCGCGAGAAACAACATGTCCTCGATCATGCGTGACAGACGCTGATACTCGTCTACGCTCGATTCGATGACCTCCCGATAATCGTCCGCCCGACGCGGACGCGCCAGCACGACCTGTGCTGCTGCCTGAAGATTGGTGAGCGGAGTCCGCATGTCGTGTGCGAGATTCGACGAGAACTGACTCAGGCGCGTGAACGATTCATTCAAACGGGCGAGCATGCCGTTGAACGCATTTTCGAGCTCTTTTAACTCCCCTGACGTTTCGAGCGAAGGCAACGGAGTCGCAAGGCGGCTCGACGACATCCGTTCCGCGGAGAAAATGAGTCGCCGCAGCGGCACGAGTCCAAAGTACGCGATGCCATAGGCAAGCGATGTCGTGAGCACGACACCCGTCAGCGCGATGATGGCGATGGTGAACGCCTGATGCCGCAGCAGCAAAAGGTCGTAGGTGCGGTCGTACTGAATCGCTACCCGCATGACAGAACCGTCCCCGCGGCTGGTGCGCACATCGGCGACCAGATATCTCAGCCGGCCTTTCTCCGTGTCGAGCGTCACGAGCCGGCCGCGAGTGGGAATCGTGCGGACAGGTGCCGTGTCCGCGAAAGCGCTGGTCCGGACAAGCGCGCGGCCCGCGGCATCGAAAATGGCCAGATCCATGTTCCGGTGGCCATGAAGCGGGTCGATCCATTTCGATGTATCCCGCGGAACTTCATCGGCGCTTCGCACTTTCTCCAGATGACTGCTCATCGCGGAAAGCATGCTGTGCATCTGTTCTGCCGCTGTGAAATCGATTCGCCCTTTCAGCGATTCGTAAATGGCAAACTCGCTCGCCGCGAGAATGACGCTCGTGAGAAGGCCCACGAGAAACGTCAGCCTCGAACGTAAAGTCCTTGGGAGCAGACGCTTTAACATCAGTTTTCGGGCGAACGGACTTCGAGAACGTAACCCATGCCTCGAACCGTATGTATGAGCTTGGGATCGTATTCATCGTCGATTTTTGCCCGGAGGCGACGAATCACCGAGTCGACGACATTGGTGTCGCTGTTGAAGTTCATATCCCACACCTGTGCGGCGATGGTCGCGCGAGGAAGAATCTGGCCTTCACGTCTCATCAGAAGCCAGAGCAGCGCAAACTCCTTCGCCGTGAGAAGAATCACGTTTCCCTGGCGAGTGGCTTTGCGACGCGTAAGGTCGAGATGGAGATCGGAGACCTGGAGAATGTTGGAGTCGCTCGATTTGCTTCGCCTCAAGATGGTTCGGATTCGTGCCGTCAGCTCGACGAAGTCGAAAGGCTTGACGAGATAATCGTCGGCACCTAGTTCGAGCCCCTTTACACGATCATCGACATCGTCGCGCGCGGTCAGGAACAGCACCGGTGTGGCTCGTGTTCGGCGGAGATTCGTCAGGAGCGTCCAGCCGTCCTGTCCCGGAAGCATCACATCGAGAATCAGCAAATCGTAGTCTTCGGTCTCCGCCTGATGCTGGCCGCTGATACCGTCCTCCACCCAATCGACGACATAACCTGCTTCAGAGAGCCCTCGACGGAGATACGCTCCCGTTTTCACTTCGTCTTCAACGATCAGTATTCTCATCTGCGTACCCTTCGCCATCCGTCAACGTGATTCGATCTTCAAGTCTGCAATCCTAAATTGCATAAGTTTTCTACTACGCATTTGCGGCCTTTGTCGACACCTTACGGAAACGCCCGCGCATTCAGATGAGATGAAGATGAGATCTTTGTCATCTTTCTCCGCGCATTCTGCTCCTGCAGAAACGACGCATGCTTTTTCGGGCAACAGTCCTCTCCGTCATGCCGCGGTTTCGCACACGAATTCCATGGGCGCCGCTTTTCAAAGATGTTATTAGCCTGACAACATTCTCATCGGCATATCACTTCGACGCATTCTCGACTGGACATACTTGTCCTCATGACTCGCCATCTGGCAGTCAGATTCTGGAGATAAGCGATGAAGGTATCGAAACTCGCAACAATCCTGGTAACGACAAGCATTGCAATAAGCGCTTTTTCGCAGACGGCCCGGGCGCAGGAAAAATCCCGTGCTCAGGTTCAGCAAGAGCTTGCCGACGCTCACCATGAAGGAACGATTCCGACCAACAAAACGCAATATCCGCCGAACGATGAACAAAAGGCGCGCAATCGAGCCGCCCACGCCACGGCACAACACCAAGGCGAAAAGGCGCCGGATCTCGACCAGCACGATCAGTTCGCAAAAGCGAAATAGCGCTAAAGCTGGATTACGCACGCGAAGCTCGCGCGCATGCATTTCGCGAGCTTCGAAGTCACCGTTGAAACAAAGCAGGCGTCCAGGCGATAAGCGTCTCCGGCATCGTTTCTTCGCGCCGCCGCCCGGTCGTCGTCGGCCACGTTATCGTCGAACGGACGCATCAGACGGACTTCACCGGCGTGCCGCAGTTGCTGCAAAATTTCGCGCCCTGCGCCACGGTCTGACTGCACTGCGAACAGGCCAGAGGAACGAGCGAAGTGGCGCATTGGCCGCAGAAGCGGGCGCCATTCGCATTCGACGCGTTGCACTTCGGGCATACGACATCCAATGCTCCCGGCGAAGCACTTCCGGGCGACCTCCCCCAGTCTTCGCTGGAATGGCGTCGGCCATCATCGAATCGTCGGTCGTCCCGATACCGGTCGCCGTGATGTCCTCCGGCGTCATCGTGGGCGCTGCCATGACCGCCTCCGTGTCCGCCTCGAGCGTGACCACCGTGATGGCCGCGGAACATTTTTTCGAGCCAGCTCATCGACTTCTCCTGAAGTTATCCGGCTTATTTGCGAAGCAGTCGCAAGCCGTTCGCGACCACGAGCAGACTTGCGCCGACATCGGCGAAGACCGCCATCCACATCGTGCCGAGGCCGGCGAGCGTCAGCGCAAGGAAGATTGCCTTGATGCCCAAAGCCAGCGTGATGTTCTGAATCAGGATCGAATGCGTAGCCCGCGAAAGCCGGATGAAGACCGGAATCTTGCGGAGGTCGTCGTCCATCAGCGCGACGTCGGCGGTTTCGATGGCCGTGTCCGTGCCCATCGCGCCCATCGCGAAGCCGACGTCGGCGCGGGCGAGCGCCGGGGCATCGTTGATGCCGTCGCCGACCATGCCCACCATCGTCTTGCCAGTGGCGAGGCTCTCCACGACACGCAGTTTGTCCTCGGGCAGTTGATCGCCCTCGGCGCGGTCCACACCCACTTCTTTCGCAATCGCCGCTGCCGTGTGGGCGTTGTCGCCCGTGAGCATCGCGGTTCGCACGCCGAGCGCCCGAAGTTCCGAGATGGCCTCGCGGCTCGTCTCCTTCACCGTGTCGGCGACGACGAACAAGGCCAGCACGCGCTCGTCGTCGGCCAGCATCACGACTGTCTTGCCTTCGCGCTCATAGGGTTCCAGTCGCGCTTCGAGTTCGGGCGAGCAACGGCCGAGTTCTTCGATCAGCCTGTGATTGCCGAGCGAATAACGACGTCCACCGACGATCCCCGCGATGCCTCGACCGGGAATCGCCTCGAATTCCGCGACATCCAGACGCGCAACGCCGTCGGCGTCAGCGGTTCGTGCGATGGCAGTCGAGACCGGATGGTCCGAGCGCCCCGACAGGCTGGCGGCGACAGAACGAACCTCATCTGTTTCGACGTCGCGCCCGAAAACTTCGAACGCCACCTGCACGGGCTTGCCGTGGGTAATCGTTCCGGTCTTGTCGAGCGCCAGCCAGCGGAGCTTGCGGCCTTGCTCGAGAAAGGTGCCGCCCTTGACCAGGATGCCCTTACGCGCGGCGGCCGCGAGTCCGCTGACGATCGACACGGGCGTCGAGATGACGAGCGCGCACGGGCACGCAATGACGAGCAGCACCAGTGCCTTGTAGATCCAGTCGAACCATGCGCCCGCGAAGAAAAGCGGCGGAACGACGGCAATGCCGAGCGCAATCACGAAGACGATCGGCGTGTAGACCTTCGCGAACTGATCGACGAATCGCTGTGTCGGGGCCTTCGCACCTTGTGCTTCTTCGACCGCGTGAATGATGCGGGCAAGCGTCGAATTGCTGGCCGACGCAGTCACGCTGTATTCGAACGAGCCGGACTCGTTGATGGTTCCCGCGAACACGCTGTCGCCCGGTCCTTTCTCGACGGGCATGCTCTCGCCGGTAATCGGCGCCTGGTTCACGGTGGAGCGACCGTCGACGACGGCGCCGTCGAGCGCGATACGCTCTCCGGGACGAACGCGCACGATTGCGCCCAACGCGACCGTCGCGGCGTCGACATCGGCCCACGAGCCATCGGCCTGCCTGACGGTCGCGGTCTCGGGGGCGAGATTCATCAGGCCTTCGATGGCGTTGCGCGCCCGGTCGAGCGATCGGGCTTCGATGAGTTCGGCAATCGTGAACAGCACCATGACCATTGCAGCTTCTGGCCATTGCCCGAGCGCCAGCGCGCCGGTGACGGCAATGCTCATCAGCGCGTTGATATTGAGGTTGAGATTTCGGATGGCGACCCAGCCTTTCCTGTAGGTGCCCGTTCCTGAACAAACCACCGCAAGCAAGGCAAGCGCGGCGACTGCCCATACGGGCGACCCCAGCCAGTCTGCGACCTCGGAGCCCAACGCGGCGCCGGCGGCAATCGCGAGCGGCCACCAGGGCTTTCTCGCCGGCGGCGTCGCGCGACGGCGTGCTGCCGTCTTGTCCTCTGCGAATTCCGGGGTGAATCCCAACGTTGCGAGCGCGGCGACGATCGCCTGAAGGCCGTCGGGACGATGGACGACTGTCAGGACCCGCTGCATCAGATTGAACTGCATCTCCGACACCTCGGACATGCCGCCGAGCTTCTTGCGAATCAGCGCCTCTTCGGTGGGGCAGTCCATCTCGACAATTCGCATCTGAGTGCGGGTGAAGCCTCCGATGGTCGACGCCTGTGCAAGCGCGGCGCGGGAGCGCGCGTCGTCTTGCGCACCGGCGTGCGACGAATGGTCGTGGCCGTGCGCATCATGATCATGGGCGTGCCCACACGTATCCTTGCGAGACGTCGCGCGGGACTGATCTTCGACCGAAGCGGACGCGGCGTTTCCGTGTGGCGCATTGTCGGCGGGTCGGTCCGTGAGAGTCGTGGTCTTGCTTCCGCAGCAGTGTTCCATGTCAGCGATCCGGATTGGTATAAGCTCCAAGTAAACACCTTGGAGCAACTCCAAGGTCAAGGGCTATCCAAGGGACAGACGATGAAAATCGGTGAGCTTGCCAAGGCGGCAAACTGCACGACCGACACGGTGCGGTTCTACGAGAAAGAGGGTCTTTTGCCGCCCCCGGAGCGGACCGAAGCCAACTATCGCAGCTATTCGCGAGCCCACGTCGAACGTCTGCGGTTCATTCGTAATTGTCGTGCGCTCGACATGACGCAAGACGAAGTTCGAACCCTGCTTGCCGCTTCCGACAAACCCGGAAATGGATGCGGTTCCATCAACGCTCTGGTCGACGAGCATATTGCGCACGTCGACGAACGCATCGCCGAACTTGTCCAGTTGCGCGAGCAACTCGGAGCGTTGCGCGCGCGCTGCGGCGGCGAGTCGGCGGTCGATGAATGCGGAATCATGCAGGGCTTGAGTTCCATGGAGACCGCGCCCGCCAAACCTCGCGGAACGCATCTCGGCTGAAACACGGCGGAAGCAAGCGCAGGACCGGAGTCAATTTCCGGCTGAAAGGACGGGATACGACGCCGGTTCATTCGCCGCGAGCCGGCGAGTCAAAGGCGAAGTTTGTGGAGCAGACCGGACGGCCCGGGCGATAACGCTCGGGCGTCCTTTGGGAGACGGAATCGTCGAATCTGCCCGATATTGCGGCGAGTTTCAGATCCTGAAATAAGTAGCGCTCACCCTTAAGCGCTTCTATTTCCGTTTGACAGCAAAAAACCGCACCCCCGCGCCCTTCACTCCACCGTCACCGACTTCGCCAGATTCCGCGGTTTATCGACATCCGTACCGCGCGCGCAAGCCGTGTGATACGCCAGCAACTGCAACGGCACGACGTGCAGGATCGGCGAGAGCGCCCCGTAGTGCTCCGGCATGCGGATCACATGAATGCCGTCTTCGCTGACGATGCGCGTATCCGCATCCGCGAACACGTACAGTTCGCCGCCGCGCGCGCGCACTTCCTGCATGTTCGACTTGAGCTTCTCCAGCAGCGTGTCGTTCGGCGCGACCGTCACCACCGGCATGGCCTCGGTCACCAGCGCGAGCGGCCCGTGCTTCAACTCGCCCGCCGGATAAGCCTCCGCGTGGATGTACGAAATCTCCTTCAGCTTCAACGCGCCTTCGAGCGCGATCGGATAATGCAGACCGCGTCCAAGGAACAGCGCGTTCTCCTTGCGGGCGAATTCCTCCGACCACGCGATGATCTGCGGTTCCAGCGCCAGCACGCTGTTCAGCGCCGCCGGCAAGTGACGCAGCCGCGCGAAGTACGCCGCTTCCTGCTTCGCATCGATGTGACCGCGCATCTTCGCGAGCGTCAACGCGAGCACGAACAGGCCGACGAGCTGCGTCGTGAATGCCTTCGTCGATGCCACGCCGATTTCCGTGCCCGCATGCGTCAGGAACGCGAGCTCGGTCTGGCGCACCATCGCGCTGGTCGCGACGTTGCACACGGCCAGCGTGTGCTTGTGGCCGAGCGATTGCGCATGCTTGAGCGCGGCGAGCGTATCGGCGGTTTCGCCCGATTGCGAAATGACGACGACCAGCGCCTTCGGATTCGGCACCGACTCGCGATACCGGTACTCGCTCGCGATCTCGACCTGCGTCGGAATCTTCGCGATCGATTCGAGCCAGTATTTCGCCGTCAGGCCCGAGTAATAGCTCGTGCCGCACGCGAGGATCAGCAGGCTGTCGATGCCCGCGAACGCGTCGGCCGCGCCCGCGCCGAACAGCGCCGGATCGAACTGATCGGCTTGCGGAATCGTGTCCGTGATCGCGCGCGGCTGCTCGAAGATTTCCTTCTGCATGAAATGCCGGTACGGGCCGAGTTCCACCGCGCCGCCGTATGCCGTCACCACGCGCACTTCGCGCTCGGCGGGCAGGCCTTCGCGATCGGCGATCTTCACGCCGTCGAGCCCGATCTCCACGACATCGCCCTCTTCCAGGAACGCGAAGCGGTCGGTGCTGCCGGCGAGCGCGAGCGCGTCCGACGCGAGGAAGTTCTCGCCCTCGCCCACGCCGACGACGAGCGGCGAACCCTGACGCGCGCCGACCACCGTATGCGGCTGATCCTTGTGGATCACGGCGATGGCATAGGCGCCGTGCAGTTGCTTGACAGCGTCGCGCACGGTCTGGAACAGGTCGCCGCGATACATGCTGTGAATCAGATGCGCGATGACTTCGGTATCCGTCTGCGACACGAACTCGTAGCCCTTCCCTTTGAGCATTTCGCGCAGCGTCTCGTAGTTCTCGATGATGCCGTTATGCACGAGCGCCACGGTGTCGCGCGAAAAGATGGGGTGCGCGTTGTCGGTCACGGGCGCGCCGTGCGTCGCCCAGCGCGTGTGCGCGATGCCCGTCATGCCGCCCAGATGCGTTTCGCGCACTTGCGCGTCGAGATCGGACACGCGCGCGACGCTGCGCGCGCGGCGCGGCTCGCCGTGGCTCAGCACGGCCACGCCGCACGAGTCGTAACCGCGATACTCGAGGCGGCGCAGGCCTTCGACCAGCACCGGGACGATATTACGTTGCGCTACCGCGCCGACAATTCCGCACATGGGCGTTCATCCTTGAAGCTTGTATTTGAAAACGCGGCGCACGGGGCGCCGCGCGCGTCTGACTGAACGAAACCGACAGCCTTACGACTTCTTCTGCTTGACCGGGCGCACGTAGCCCGCACGGCTGACCTGCGTCTTCTCGTTGAGCACGAGTTCGCCGTCGGCCACATCTTTCCAGACGGTCGTGCCCGCCGCGATCGTCACGCCGCGCCCGATGCGCACCGGCGCGACCAGTTGCGTATCGGAACCGACGAAGACATCGTCGCCGATGACCGTGCGATGCTTGTTCGCGCCGTCGTAATTGCAGGTGATCGTGCCCGCGCCGACATTCACGCGCGCGCCGATATCCGAGTCGCCGATATAGGTGAGATGGTTCGCCTTCGAGCCGTGCCCGAGGACCGCGTTCTTCACCTCGACGAAGTTGCCGACGTGCGCTTCGTCGCCGAGCGTGGCGCCCGGACGCAGCCGCGCGTACGGCCCGAGCACGACGTTCGCGCCGGCCGTGGCGCCTTCGATATGCGTATAGGCATCCACACGCGTGCCCGCGCCGATCACGGCATCGCGCAGCACGCAGTTCGGGCCGATCGTCACGTTGTCGCCGAGCGTCACCTGCCCTTCGAACACGCAGTTCACGTCGATCGACACATCGGCGCCGCATTCGAGCGACCCGCGCACGTCGATGCGCGCCGGATCCATGAGCGTCACGCCCGCGTCGAGCAGCGCGTACGCGACGTTGCGCTGATGCACGCGCTCGAGTTCCGCGAGCTGGATCTTGCTGTTCACGCCGAGCGTTTCCCATTCGGCGTCCGGCTGCGCGGTGACGACTTCCACGCCCGATTCGATCGCGCGTTCGACGACATCCGTCAGATAGAACTCGCCCTGCGCGTTGTCGTTCTTCAGCGACGAAAGCCACGTTTCGAGCGTGCGCGTCGGCGTGATGACGATTCCCGTGTTGATTTCCGCGATGCGCCGCTCTTCCTCGCTCGCGTCTTTCTGTTCGACGATTTTCTTCACCTTCCCGCCCGCGTCGCGCACGATGCGCCCGTAGCCCGACGGATCGCCGACGGTCACCGTGAGCACGCCGTAACGACTGGCGCCCGCGGCGTCGGTCAGGCGCTTGAGCGTGCTTGCGCGCGTGAGCGGCACGTCGCCGTAAAGCACGAGCGTGGGAACGGAGGGATCGAGAAGCGGCAGGGCTTGCTGCACCGCGTGGCCCGTGCCGAGCTGCTTGTCCTGAACGGCGAACTGGACGTCCGGCGCGCCGACGGCCTCGCGGACCTTATCGGCGCCATGTCCGACGACGACCACGAGGCGCGTCGGCGCGAGCGTGCGCGCAGTGTCGATGACATGCGCGAGCAGCGGCTTGCCCGCCAATGAATGAAGTACTTTCGGCAGGGCGGAGCGCATGCGCTTGCCCATGCCGGCAGCCAGAATCACGATGTTCATCGCAGAAAGCCTTGCTCGGTATGACGAGCCGCCAATATATCACCGGGCTCTTTGACGCAGTGCGGCGAAACCCACGCTGCATCTTTGTATGACAATGGCTACAGGTCGTCGAACTGCACAATTGAAATGGCGTTCGACGGCGCGGACGGTTCGCTCGCGCACGGTTCCTCGTCGAACGCGATATCGCCTTGCGGATCGGCTTCGCCCGTCGCGCGCAGACCGGCGAACGGGAACAGCGCGCTGTCCATCAAATGCGACGGCACCACGTTCGACAGCGCATTGAACATGTTCTCGACGCGCCCCGGAAACCGCTTGTCCCAATCGCGGATCAGCGCCTTCATTTCCGCGCGCTTCAGGTTCGGCTGGCTGCCGCACAGGTTGCACGGAATGATCGGAAATTCGCGCAGTTCGGCGTACTTTTCGAGATCCGTTTCCTTCACGTAGGCGAGCGGCCGGATCACGACGTTCTTGCCGTCGTCCGATTGCAGCTTGGGCGGCATGCCCTTCAGCTTGCCGCCGTAGAACATGTTGAGCAGCAGCGTCTGCAGGATGTCGTCGCGGTGATGCCCGAGCGCGATCTTGGTCGCGCCCAGTTCGCCCGCCACGCGATACAGAATGCCGCGGCGCAGGCGCGAGCACAGCGAGCACGTCGTCTTGCCTTCCGGCACGAGCCGCTTGACGATGCTGTACGTGTCCTGATTCTCGATGTGGAACGGAATGTCGAGCTTCGACAGATATTCGGGCAGCACGTGCTCCGGAAAACCCGGCTGCTTCTGATCGAGATTCACCGCGACGATCTCGAAGTCGATCGGCGCGCGCTCGCGCAGGCGCATCAGCACGTCGAGCATCGCGTAGCTGTCCTTGCCGCCGGACAGGCACACCATCACGCGGTCGCCCTGCTCGATCATGTTGAAGTCGCCGATCGCCTCGCCGACCTGGCGCGCGATGCGCTTGAACAGCTTGTTGTTCTCGTACGCTTCCTTTTGCTGGCGCCGGGTCAGCGCCTCGCGCACGGGCTTTTGCGCCTCGGCGGTCTCGATCGTGTCACGCGCGTTCATGCCCGCTCCTCTTTGATGCGAAAGACTTCGACGCCCACCGCGTCGCAGTCGGGATAGACGTCGGGCTTTTCCGTCGACACGGCCACCGCGCGCACGTTCGGATGCGCGAGCAGGGCGGCGGCGACGTCGTCGCACAAGGTTTCCTGCAGGTGAATGTGGCCGCGCTTCACGCGCGCCGCGATGGTCGAGCGCATGAAGTCGTAATCGACCACTTCGGCCAGCTTGTCGGCGACGGGCGTCGACAGCGCGAGCGGCACGAACAGTTCGACGTTGATCACGACGCGCTGCTCGCCGCGCTTCTCGAAGTCATGCACGCCGATGTTGATGCGCACTTCGTAGTTGCGCAGAAAAAGCCGCCGGCAATCGGTCAGCCGGGGATGCGAAAGTGCGGCAAGCATGGTTTCATCCAAAAGTTATTCGTGGCGCGCCGAAGCTCACGGCCGGCGCGTGCCGATCATGTACATCACGTCGCGCGGGCTCGGCACGAGATGCTGGCCGCCGTCGACGACGAGCGTCGTGCCCGTCACGCCGTGCGCGTTCGCCAGATAGCAGGCGGCCTGCGCGACGTCGGCCACTGTCGACGCGCGATTGAGCGGCGTCACGCGATGCGCCGTCTCGAACGACGCGGGCGTCTGTCCGGTGGAAATCAGCGTCAGGCCCGGCGCCAGGCCGACGACGCGCAGTTTCGGCCCGAGCGCCTGCGCCAGCGCGACAGTCGCGTTTTCGAGCGCGGCCTTGGTCAGCGTGTACGACAGGTAATCCGGGTTCATGTTGTACAGCTTCTGGTCGAGCACGTTGATGACGACGCCGCGCAAATGGTCGTTCTCCGCGGCGGCATCCGGCACGATTTCGTGCAGCATGCGCGCGAGCATGAGCGGCGCGGCGACGTTGATCGCGGTCATTTCCAGCAGTTTCGCGTAGCCGAAGTCGGTGGCCGTGTCCTCGTCGAAACGCGACGCGCAGTTCACCACGCACGTCAAACCGCCCAACGCCTCGACGCACGCCGGCACCAGTCGCTGAACTTCCGCTTCGGCGCCGAGATCCGCCTTCAGCGCGACCGCGCGCCGCCCGAGCGCCTCGATCTCCGCGACGGTTTCGCGCGCTTCGTGCTCCGAGCCGCCGTAATGCACGGCCACATCCCAGCCCTGCCGCGCGAATTCGAGCGCGATGCCGCGTCCGATCCGCCTGGCCGCGCCCGTCACGAGCACGGCGCGCGCAGGTGGAATCGAACCGGAAGACGGCGAGTTGGCGGAAGAAACCGGCGTGGATGCGCTCATTTACAATACTGGGATGAATCCGAATGCCCGACAATCCGATAGTTTACCTGCTCCGGGCGCCGACGCGCTCGCGCAGTCCGAAGCACTGACCGACCTGATCCGCGGACGCATCGCGGCGGCGGGCGGCTGGCTACCGTTCGACCGCTACATGGACCTCGCGCTCTACGCGCCCGGCCTCGGCTATTACGGCGGCGGCGCGATGAAATTCGGCCGTCTCGCCGACGACGGCAGCGATTTCGTCACCGCGCCCGAACTGTCCCCGCTATTCGGGACGACCATGGCGCGCCCGATCGCGCAGGCGCTCAGGCAAAGCGGCACGCGCGAGCTGATGGAATTCGGCGCGGGCACCGGCAAGCTGGCGGCGGGCCTCATTGCCGCGCTCGCCGATCTCGACGTCCCGTTCGACAGCTATTCGATCGTCGATCTCTCCGGCGAGTTGCGCGCGCGCCAGCGCGAAACCCTGGCGAAGGAAGCGCCCGCGCTCGCCGCCAAGGTGAAATGGCTCGACGCGCTGCCCGACCGGTTCGAAGGCGTCGTGATCGGCAACGAAGTGCTCGACGCAATGCCCGTGCGGCTCGTCGTGCGCAAACTCGGCGCGTGGCACGAACGCGGCGTGGTGGTGCTGAACGAGCGTTTCGCGTTCGACGACCGGCCGATTGCGCCCGACGCGCAAATCGAACTGATCGACGCCGCCATCGACGAAGCCAGCGACGAACCCTTCGCCGAATATCTGACGGAAACGCACGAAGCCGCGCTCGCCTTCACGAAAACCGTCTGCACGATGCTCACGCGCGGCGCGGCGTTTTTCATCGACTACGGCTTTCCGCGGCGCGAGTTCTATCACGCGCAGCGCGCCACGGGCACGATGATGTGTCATTACCGGCATCGCGCGCACACGGATCCGTTTCTCTATCCCGGCTTGCAGGACATCACGGCGCACGTCGAATTCACCGGCATCGCGGAGGCGGGCGTCGAGACGGGCGCCGATCTGCTCGGCTTCACGTCGCAGGCGCGCTTCCTGATGAACGCCGGCATCACCGATGTGCTGAGCGAGCTGGATCCGGCGGATGTGCGGCGTTTCCTGCCGGCCGCGAATGCGGTGCAGAAGCTGCTGTCGGAGGCGGAAATGGGCGAGTTGTTCAAGGTGATCGCGTTTTCGCGCGGCATTCCCGGCACGCTCGACGCGTTCGCGGTCGGCGAGCGCTCTCACACACTCTGAAATTGCGATCATGATCCGCTGGCTGCTGACGACTTTCATCGCGCTCGCGATCCTGTCCGGCTCGATGCCGTGGCTCAGGAAAATCGGCATCGGGCGCCTGCCCGGCGATTTCACGTTGCGGATCTTCGGACGCGAATATTCGTTTCCGTTCATGTCGACGCTGCTGTTGTCGATCGTTCTTTCGTTGATCGCGCGGGCGCTGTGACGCGCGTATTCGACGCCGCAGATTCGGACTGCGGCTAGGACGTTTCGCGTCCGTGGCTGACACAATCGTCGGGATCGAGCGACGGCCGCCGGACAGGCCTGTTCCCGGCCGCGCGCCGTTGCCTCGACACTCGACACACGAGCGAGCGCCACACGATGACCGCACCCGGACAACACGCCATTTCCGTCGACCAGCAATATCGCCTGGCGGAAGCCCATTATCTGAACCATCGTTTCCACGACGCGCTCGCCGCCGTCGATGCCGCCTTGCACGCGGGTCTGGCGTCGCCGGCCTTGTGGAATGTCGCGGCTGCGTCGTTTCTCGCGCTCAGCAAGCCGGCGGACGCCGAACGCTGCTTTCGCGAGGCTATCGCGCTGCATCCGGACTTCTGTTCGGCGCACTCGAATCTGGGCGTGCTGCTGTCCGGCCAGCGCCGTTACGAAGAAGCCGAATCCGAGCTTCGCGAAGCGCTCAGAATCGACCCCGCGCACGTCGAGACGCACAACAATCTGGGCGTGATGTTCAAGGAGCAGGAACGGTGGGAACACGCCCAGGCCGCTTTCGCACGCGCGCTCGAACTCAGGCCGGATTTCGCCGATGCCGCGCTGAATCTCGGCATGCTGTTTTGTGATCAGAGACGTTTCGCCGAGGCCGCCGCCGTCCTGCGCCGCTTGCAGGAACAGGACGCCCGGCATTCGAACGACGTCGATCTGAACCTCGGCATCGTCTTTCGCGAAGAGGGACGGCTCGCGGAAGCCGAGGCCGCGTTCCGGCGCGTGTCGGCGGCTCATCCGCGACATGCGGCGGCGTGCTCGGAACTCGCGCATCTCTTGCTGCGCGCGGGGCGTTACGCCGAGGGCTGGCCGCTGTATGAATATCGCTACGATGCGCGCCTCGCGCGGCGCAGCACGTTCGCGCCGGAACTGGACGTGCCTCAGTGGCAAGGCGAGCCGCTGGCGGGAAAGTCGGTGCTGGTCTTCTACGAGCAGGGATACGGCGACATGATCCAGTTCAGCCGCTACTTTCCTGTGCTCAAGGCGCTCGGCGCGGCGCGCGTGACGCTCGCGTGCCCGGAGCCGCTGCATCGGCTGATGCAAGGCGCGCGCGGCGTCGATGCCGTCGTGAACAACGCGGCGCGGCTGGACGCCCGGCACTTCGATGTCTGGACCTTTCCGCTAAGCATTCCGCTTCATGTCGGTACGACGCTCGGCACGATTCCCGCCGCCGCGGGCGTGATCTCCGCCGCACAGGCCGATATCGAGCGCTGGCGTCCGCTGTTGCAGCCGCTGTCGGGCATGAAAATCGGACTTGTGTGGAAAGGCAGCGCGACGCATTCCAACGATCGTTCGCGTTCGCTGCCGGGACTCGCGACGCTCGCGCCGCTGTGGTCGATTCCCGACGCACGTTTCGTCAGCCTGCAAAAGGGCGCGGGCGAGGACGAGGCGCACAGCCCGCCGCCTGCGCAGCCGCTCTTGCATGTCGGTTCGGCCATGCAGGATTTCGCGGACACGGCCGCCGTCATCGCGCAACTGGATGCCGTCGTGTGCGTGGACACGGCCGTCGCGCATCTGGCGGGCGCGCTCGGCAAGCCCTGCTGGCTTCTGCTGCCCGCCGTCCGCACCGACTGGCGATGGATGCAGGAAACGGCAGTCACGCCGTGGTATCCGCAGATGCGCCTCGTCCGTCAAACCATTGCCGGAGACTGGACTGCGCCCGTCGAAGCGGTGCGCGCCGCGCTGGCGAGCGAAGCGGGTTTCCAAGTCGGCCCGTAAAGTCGGCCCGTCAGGCGCGGACGTCGTGCAACGCCGCCTTCACCGCATCGACCCGCGCATCGTGCACGGCGTCCCTGATCTTCGACGGCTGATCGGCATGCTGCTGCGCGACCGCGCCGGCATCGACGGATCGTGCCGCGACCAGCGCCTCGCGCAGGCGCTCAGCCTGCGGATAAGGCTGCTGCCCGCGCCCGAGCCTGCCGCGCGCATCCGCGACGCAGGCTTGTAACGCCTCGGCGAAGCGCGCCGGCTTGCGCAGCGCATCGGCGCGTTCGAACAGCCGCACGAGCGCCGCCGCGCCCATTTCCATCACGCGATGAATATTGCCGTGCTCACGTGCGACGAGCACCGCCAGATCGCGGCAGTCGTTCGGCACGCGCAGACGCTCGCACAACGGCCGCAGCAAATCGACGCTGCGCCCCTCATGGCCGATGTGGCGCGGCAGGATGTCCTCCGGCGTGGTCGCCTTGCCGAGATCGTGCGTGAGCGCCGCGAAGCGCACCGGCAGCGCGTAGCCTTGCGACGCCGCGTAGTCGAGCACCATCATCACGTGCACGCCGGTGTCCACTTCCGGGTGATAGTCGGCGCGCTGCGGCACGCCCCACAGCGCATCGACTTCGGGCAGGATCCGCACGAGCGCGCCGCAGCCGCGCAGCACCTCGAACATGCGCGACGGCTTCTTCTCCATCAGCCCGCGCGACACCTCCTGCCACACGCGCTCCGGCACCAGCGCATCGACTTCGCCGGCGGCGACCATCCTTTTCATCAGCGCATCGGTTTCCGGCGCGACGGTGAAATCCGCGAAGCGCGCCGCGAAACGCGCGAGCCGCAGAACGCGCACCGGATCTTCGATGAACGCGTCGCCCACATGCCGGAACATCTTGCGCGCGAGATCGGACTGGCCGTCGAACGGATCGATGACCGGCCCGGTCAGCTCGCCCGACGGCGTCACTTCGCGCGCCATCGCGTTGACGGTGAGATCGCGCCGCGCGAGATCTTCCTCGAGCGTCACGTCCGGCGAATAGTAGAACTGGAAGCCGTGATAGCCCGCCGCCGTCTTGCGCTCCGTGCGCGCGAGCGCGTATTCCTCGTGCGTCTGCGGATGCAGAAACACCGGAAAGTCCTTGCCCACCGGCCGATAACCCTGCGCCACCATCTGCTCGGGCGTCGCGCCGACGACGACGTAATCGCGATCCACCACCGGCACGCCGAGCAGTTCGTCGCGGATCGCGCCGCCTACGGCGTAGATGTTCATCGCGTTTCCTCGCGCGCGGCGTCGATCCACGCGGCGACCGCGGGCAGCGCCGTGATGCGCTCTCCGTACGCGCGCGACGTTTCGCTCAGCTGCGGCGCGTAGGAATTGAAGCGCATGACGACCGGCGCGAACATCGCGTCCGCGATGCCGAAATCGCCGAACAGAAACGGCCCGCCTGACTTTTCGAGACACTCGGCCCAGATCGCCTCGATGCGCGCGATGTTCGCCAGTACGCCCGGCGTCGCGCCCGCGCCCGGCGCGTGCGTGGTGATTTCCATCGGCATGTTCTGGCGCAGATCGGCGAAACCCGCGTGCATTTCCGCGCTGATGCTGCGGGCGCGCGCGCGTGCGGCGGCATCGCGCGGCCACATCGCGTGTTCAGGATGCAGCTCGGCAATGGTCTCGACGATCGCCAGCGACTCCCACACGGCGTCGCGGGAATCGGTGACGAGGCACGGCACCTTGCCGGACGGCGAGACGTCGAGAATGTTGGCGTGCGTGTCGGGCCGGCCGAGGCGGATCAGCGTCTCGTCGAACGGGATGCCGAAGTGTTTCAGCAGCACCCACGGACGCATCGACCAGGAAGAATTGAGCTTGTCACCGATAACGAGTTTCATGCAGTCGGAATCAAAAATTTAACGATGCGCGGTTGCGCGGAAAGTGTTGAAGCGCGAGCGCGACGAATTGCCCGTGAGATACAGCGGCGCGATCGCCTCGATGCTCGCCGGTTCCTCGATGCCCAGTTCGGGCGCAAGCGGCCCGCTCGCGATGTTCGGCGTTTTCATCGAGTCGAGATTGTCGCGCGAAAGGATCGGCTCGCCGGGCGCCATTTCCATGGTCATCGCCTGCAGACGGCCGAGGCTCTCCGGCAGCTTGATGATGCGCGCGTGCTTGCCGATGGTCGCGCCCGAGAAACGCACGAGTTCCGCCAGCGTGTAGACGCCCGGCCCCGCGAGTTCGTAGACGTGGCGGCTGGCGGCGTCGAGGTCGAGCACGTTGACGATCGCCTTCGCGACGTCGCCGACGAACACCGGCTGGAACTGCGCATCGGCGCAGGCGAGCGGAATCACCGGGAACATGCGCTCAAGAAATGCGAACTGGTTGAGCAGATTGTCCTCGGGACCGAAGACGACCGAGCTGCGAAAGAGCGTCCAGTCGAGACCCGATTCGCGCACGGCCTTCTCGCCGTCGCCCTTGGAGCGCAGATACATGCTCGGGCCGTCGGAATCGGCGCCGATCGCGCTCATGTGCAGCAGTCGCCGCACGCCCTTCGCCTCGCACGCAGCGGCGATCTTGCGCGGCAGTTCGACATGCGCGCGCGCGAATTCCGGCCCGTAGGGATCGCCGCGCCGCCCCTGCAGCACGCCGACGAGGTTGATCACCGCATCGGTCTGCTCGATGAACGCGGCGAGTTGCAGCGGATCGTGCACATCGGTTTCGATGACGTCGACGGGCAGCAGCGTGAGATGCGCGGCGTTGGCGCGCCGCCGCGTCGCGATGCGCACCTTCTTGCCGAGATCGACGAGCGCATTGACGAGATGACTGCCGATGAAGCCCGAACCGCCGATCAACGCTACATGTTGGTGTCGCATATTCGCCTCTTGGGTCGCGGCTTGACGGATGCGGTATCGGAACGGCGGGCCGAAAAGAAAACGCCCGCGCGTCTTTTCAGGAGACGCGCGGGCGTGAAGGTTCGCTGTGAGCCGTCAGGGAGCGATATATCCCAGACGCGCCTTCAACGACTGCGGACGGCCTTCGAACAGCGCGGCGTAGTAGACGGTGTTCGACAGCACGTTCTTCACGTAATCGCGAGTCTCGGTGAACGGGATGGTTTCAGCAAAAACCGCGCCCTCCACGGGTGCGCGCAAGTCCTGCCGCCACTGGCGCGGCCGGCCCGGTCCGGCGTTGTAGCCGGCGGTAGCGAGCACGGGCGAGTTGTCGAATTGATTGTAGATCATCGACAGGTAATTCGTGCCGAGCAGGATATTGGTGTTGATGTCGTTCATCTGCTCGCGCGACACGGGCCCGAGACCGATTTTCTTCGCCACGAGTTGCGCCGTGCCGGGCATCAGCTGCATGAGGCCGCCCGCGCCCACTTCCGAGCGCGCGTTGATGATGAAGCGCGATTCCTGGCGAATCAGCCCGTACGCCCACTCGATGTCGAGACCGGTGTTCTGCGCGTCGCGCTCGACGATATCGCGGAACGGCGACAGATAGCGCAGCGAGAAATCGTGCTCGCTCTTCGTTTTGTCGGCGGTGTTCACGGTGCGGTCGAACATTTCGATGCGCTTCGCGTACTGCGCGGCGGCGATCAGCTGACGGTCGGTCATCGAGCGCAGCGGCCAGTTCCATTCGCGGTTGCCTTCGAGCCGCATGTTCAGCGCGTAGAAACGCTGCGACAGCGCGAAACCCGGCACCGACTGCATCTGCGCGATCTCGGCGTCCGAGACAGTCGTGCGCGGCGGCACGTTGATTTTCTGGCCGAGTTCTTCGAGCGCGAGCTGCCCGTAGAAGTTGTATTGATCCGCGATGCCCTGGAATTCCTGATTCGCCGTGGCCGTGTCGCCGGCCTGCTTCACGGCGCGCGCGTGCCAGTAGACCCACGACGGCTGCGCGCGCAACGTGGGCGGCATCTGTTCGATGGACCAGCGCACCATGTTCCAGTCGTTCGCGAGCAGCGCGCTGCGCGTGCGCCATTCGTACGCCGGATTCGACAACTGCGCATTCGCCGACAGCCGGTACCAGTCCGCCGCCGCGGGCATGCGCTTGAGCGCCGCCTGATAACCGATGGTGCCCCAGCCGGTCGCGCGCTCGGCGGGCGTCAGGCTCGGCGCGACGGAACTGAACGTGGCCGCGGCCATGGCCGGGTCGTTGCGGGCCATGCGCGTGATCGCGAGCAGCGTCAGCTGATGCGCGGGCGTGTTGGGCATGACGCCGCGCGCGAGATAGAGCGGCGGCTTGTTGACGGCGTCGTCGAGCAGCGAGTCTTTCGGCTTTTCCTGCCCGAGCGCCTCGACGATGTTCGAGCCAGTGGTCGTGTAGTTCTGTTCGTAGGCGAGGCGGATCTGCTGCCAGATATCGTCGCTCGTGAACTGGCCGGACTCCGCGAGCGCGCCGATCAGATCGACACATCCGTCGCCATACCATTTCGGCTCGACGAGCAGCGCACGCGCCGCATCCGCGACGTTTTCGCCGCGCGAGAGGCGCGCTTCGAGCGCGTAGCACTTGACCTGCGTGTCGTCGTTGAGCACGAAACGGGGATATTGCTGCTCGAAGTTTTTCCAGTCGTGACGGCTGCCGAGCACGACGAGATAGTCGTTGCGCAAGCGGTCGGCGATAGCCTGGCCGTCGTAGCGCTGCAGGAACGAGAGCACCGGCGCGTCGGGCGCATCGATGCGCGCGTGGCCTTGCGAATCGAACAACTGCGGCTTGAGCGTGAAATATTCGAGATAGCTCGGCGCCGGGTAATTCGGAATCTGCGCGGCGAGCACGGCGGCTTTGCCCGCGTCGTTCGCGCGCGCGGCGTCGCGCAACTGCATGAAGATGCGGTCGTCGGGCGAAGGCGAGAGATCGGCGTCGGGACGAACGGCGGAAGCCGTTCCGCAAGCGACGAGCGTCGCGGCGGCAAGGGCTGTACCGACCGCAAGATATACTCGGTTGAGGCGTTTTGACATCGTTATTTCTGGAGCGCGAATGGTCTTGAACCGGGTCCTGAGTTCGGAGGAAAGCATAGCACGCAACGTTTCCGCGAAACCCAAGAACGAGCCGAAAAGCGCCTTGCGCGCGACGCTTCTCGCCACGCGCGAGGCACAAAGCGAGCAGGCCGGTCACGCCGCGCGCAGCGAGGCGCTCACGCGCCGTCTCGAAACGCTGATCGCGCGGCATGCCGTGACGTGCGTCGGGTTTTACTGGCCCGTCGCGGGCGAGTTCGACGCACGCGACGCCCTCGCCCGCTGGCTTGCCGCCGACGCCGCGCGCGAGGCGGCGCTGCCGGTGGTCGTCGAGCCGCACGCGCCGATGGCCTTTCACGCGTGGCGGGCCGGCGCGCCGATGAAGGAGGGCCGCTACCGGATTCCCGTGCCCGCTGAAGAAAAAGTCGTGGTTCCGGAACTGTTGCTGATTCCGTGCGTCGGTTTCGATTCGGCGCGTTACCGGCTGGGCTACGGCGGCGGCTATTACGACCGCACGCTCGCCGCATGGCCCGGCGCGGCGCGCCCGGCCACGATCGGCATCGCGTTCGAGGCGGGCAAATGCGGCGCGTTGCCGCGCGAGGCGCACGACATGCCGCTCGACGCGGTCGTCACCGAATCGGCGGTCTATTAGTTATCAGCGAGTGATCAGCGACCGGCGAACTCAGAGCGACGCCGCCGCGCGCGCCGCGGTGTCGTAGAGACCGGATGCATTGCGCATCAATTGGGCGGCCTCGCCGATCTGCTCGTTGCTGAGGCCGCTCTCGCGCAAAGTCGCGATGAGACAGGCCTCGCGCACTTCACGATATTTCCCGCACAGGTCGCGCCCCGCGGGCGTCGCGGAAAAGAACACTTCCTTGCCCGTCTTCTCGCTCTTCACATACCCGCGCGCGACGAGTTTCTTGAGTGCATACGTGGCAACGTGCGTGTCCTCGATATTCAGCACGAAGCAGATGTCGGCGAGCTTCTTCTTGCGGTCGCGATGACTCACGTGATGCAGCAGCGACACTTCCACCGCCGTCATGTCCTTCGCGCCCGCCGCCGACATGCAGCGCACCATCCAGCGATTGAACGCATTACCCGCCATGATGAGGCCATATTCGAATTCCGACAGCTCCGCGCTGCTTTCGGAGACGAGATGCTCGGACGAAACGATCTTGGTGGGATGGCGCGGCATGGTTTTTGACCGTTGAAAAGTGCGTTGGAGTGTAGCGCATGGTCATTTCGAGGGGCGCAAGGCGCGCCTCAGCGAAAACGCGAATTGATAATTTCTTGATAATTTATTGACAATGTAACATTCTGCGGCGACGTAAAACTCACCCGACGGGCGAAATTTGCGTCTCGCAAAGGCAATCGGAAGCATGACAAAACCACGTATTCATCCGCTGGGCGACACCGCGCTCGTGTGCGCAGCCGCGCCGCCCGCCACGCTCGACTGCCAGCGCCGCATGTGGGCGCTGGCGGAGCATGCGCGCCTGATGCCGCATGTCGTCGAAGTGGTGCCGGGCATGAACAATCTGACAATCGTGTTCGATCCGCTCGCGGCGGACTACGAAATGCTCGCCGCCCAGCTCGAAAGCGGCTGGGACGCCGTTCAGACGATCGACGCGGACAGCGCCGAAATCGAGATTCCGGTGCGCTACGGCGGCGCCGACGGCCCCGATCTCGCCGCGCTCGCGAAGCACACGGGCTTGTCCGTCGATGAGGTCGTGAAACGACATACCGCAGCCGAATACATCGTGTTCTTTCTCGGCTTCAAGCCGGGCTTCGCTTATCTCGGCGGGCTCGATCCGGCCTTGCACATGCCGCGCCGTGCCGAGCCGCGCCTCGACGTGCCCGCGGGGTCGGTCGGCATCGGCGGCGAGCAGACGGGCATTTACCCCGCCGCCTCGCCGGGCGGCTGGCAGTTGCTCGGACGCACCGAACTCAAGCTCTTCGACCCGGCCAGAAATCCGCCGACGCTGATGCAGCCCGGCGACCGCGTGCGCTTCACGGCGCTGGAGGTACGCGCATGATCGACGTGATTCGTGCGGGCGTGCTGACTTCGGTGCAGGATCTCGGGCGCCACGGCTATCGTCATCTCGGCGTGAGTTCGGGCGGCGCGCTCGATGCGCTGTCGCTCGAAGTGGGCAACCGCATCGTCGGCAACCGGCCGGACGCGGCGGGCATCGAGGTGACCTTCGGGCCGACCGTGCTGCGTTTCAAGCACGCGACGCGCATTGCCATCGCCGGGACGGATTTCGGCGCGACGCTCGACGACCAGCCGGTCTATTCGTGGTGGAGCCTGCCGGTGCGCGCGGGGCAGGAACTGACGCTGCGCGCCGCGAAGCGCGGCATGCGCGGCTACGTGTGCATCGCGGGCGGCATCGACGTGCTGCCGATGCTCGGCTCGCGCTCGACCGATCTCGCCGCGTGTTTCGGCGGACTCGGCGGACGCGCGCTGCGCGACGGCGACCGCCTGCCGGTCGGCGTGCCGCAGCCGCACAAGGGCATCGCGTTTTCGCCGGAAGAGCCCGCGTTCGGCGTGAAGGCGCCCGCGTGGTGCAAATTCGTGCTCGTCGACGAACCCGTGCGGCGCGGCCGCCATTCGCCGAGTCTTGCGTGGGCGCCGCCGATCCGCGTGCTGCGCGGCCCCGAGTACGGGAGTTTCAGCGAGCAGGCGCAGCGCGATTTCTGGGACGACGAGTGGACGATCACGCCGAACAGCAATCGCATGGGATTCAGGCTCGCCGGCACGGCGCTCGAACGCAGCCAGAAGATCGAGTTGCTGTCGCACGCGGTGTTGCCGGGCACGATTCAGGTGCCGCCGAACGGCCAGCCGATCGTCCTGATGGGCGACGCGCAGACGACGGGCGGCTATCCGAAGATCGGCGCGGTCATCAAGGCGGATTTATGGAAGCTCGCGCAGGTGAAGTTGAACGGCGGCGTGCGCTTCATCGAAACATCGGTGGAAGAGGCGCGCCATGCGCTCGCGGACGAACGTCAGTACGTGAGTCAGGTGGAAACCGCGATCGCCATGCACGAGGAACGCATCGCGCGCGCCGGCTCGTGAATCGACGGCCGCGCGACGGACGCGGCGCATCACTCCCAACATTCAACGAACGACTGCAAAAAACATCATGGAAATCGATCTCAATGCCGATCTCGGCGAAGGCTGCGGTTCCGACGAAGCGCTGCTCGATCTCGTGAGTTCCGCGAACATCGCGTGCGGCTGGCATGCGGGCGGCGCCACCGCGATGCGCGATTGCGTGCGCTGGGCCGTCGAAAAGGGCGTGGCCATCGGCGCGCACCCGAGCTTCAACGATCCCGAGAATTTCGGCCGCCGGGAAATGGATCTGCCGCCCGAGGAAATCTACGCGGGCGTGCTGTATCAACTGGGCGCGCTCTCGGCGATCGCGCAGGCGGAAGGCGGGCGCATCGCGCATGTGAAGCCGCACGGCGCGCTCTACAACCAGGCGGCGAAGAGCACGGAAATCGCCGATGCCATCGTCTCCGCCGTGCACGACTTCGATCCGTCGCTGCTCGTGTTCGGGCTGGCGAACAGCGGGCTTGTCGAGGCGGCGCGGCGCGCGGGGCTGATCGCGATCGAGGAAGTGTTCGCGGATCGCGGCTATCGCGCGGACGGCTCGCTCGTGCCGCGCAAGGAGCCGGGCGCCCTGCTCGACGACGAAAACCTCGTGCTCGACCGCACCCTCGCGATGGTGCGGGAGCAGCGCGTGCAGGCCGTGTCGGGCGAATGGGTGCCGCTCAACGCGCAGACGATCTGCCTGCACGGCGACGGCGCGCATGCGCTTGAATTCGCGCGGCGCATTCGTGACGCACTGGCGGACGCGGGCATCGAAGTACGCGCCGCGCACGCCGCCGCCTAGCGTCATCCGTAAAAGATTCAGCGCCCCGCCGAGCGGGGCGTTTTAGCAAGCGGCCACGGCAGGACCGACAAGAGCCGCACATTGTGAAACCACGCGCCCGGTTCGAGGCGCGACGTCCGATTCATTTGGAGAACTCATGGCAGATTCCGTCAACTTATGGCCGCTCATCGGGGTGGCCGTCATCATCGTGGGCTTCGTGCTGCGTTTCAATCCGATGCTGATCGTCGCGGCCGCGGCGATCATCACCGGCTTCGCGGCGCATTTTCCGGTCGAGAAGATTCTGACCGCGATCGGCAGCGGCTTTCTCAAGACGCGCAACATTCCGCTCATCATCCTGTTGCCGCTCGCGGTGATCGGTCTGCTGGAGCGTCACGGCCTGCGTGAGCGCGCGCAGATGTGGATATCGAGCATCAAGGCGGCGACGGCCGGACGGCTTCTGATCGTCTATCTGTTCGTGCGCGAGATCACGGCGGCGGTCGGCCTGACGGGTCTCGGCGGCCATCCGCAGATGGTGCGCCCGCTGCTCGCGCCGATGGCCGAAGGCGCCACGGAGGCGCGCTACGGCAAGCTGTCCGACGCGGTGCGTCACAAGCTGCGCGCGTACTCGGCGGCGACGGACAACGTCGGCCTGTTCTTCGGCGAGGACATTTTCGTCGCGTTTGGCGCGATCGTGCTGATGGTCACGTTCCTGAAGGAAGCGGGGATCGTCGTGGAACCGATGCACGTCGCCGTGTGGGGCATTCCCACCGCGATCTGCGCGTTCCTGATCCACGGCTTCCGCCTGTGGCTGCTCGACCGCAGGCTCGCGCGCGAACTCGACGCGCTCACGCGCAACGTCGCCGGAGAAAAAGCATGACGTTCACGATCAACTATCTGTTCTATCTCGTCGGCATCATTCTGCTGGTGGTCGGCGGCATGATCGTTACGGACAAGTCGCATCCGCGGCGTCTGACCGCGGGCGGCTTCTGGCTGCTCTACGCGCTGATCTTTCTCGTCGGCGACTGGCTGCCGGTGACGGTGGTCGGCGTGCTCGTCGTGGCGATGGCGTTGATCGCGGGCCTCGGCGGCGTCACCGGCGCGAAGCCGAAAATGCTCTCCGAGCAAACGCGCCGCCAGAGCGCCGTGCGTCTCGGCAACAAGCTGTTCGTGCCCGCGCTGACGATTCCGGTCGTCACCGTGATTCTGACGCTCGGCGCGAAGTATCTCGTCTTCGGCGGCGTGCCGCTCGTCGAGCTGAAGAACGTGACGCTGATCGGCTTTGGTATCGGCTGCGTGATCGCGCTCGCGATTGCGTGCGTGATGACGCGCGACACCGTCGGCCAGTCGATGCGCGAAACGCGCCGTCTGATCGACGCGCTGTCGTGGGCCGCCGTGCTGCCACAGATGCTCGGCATGCTCGGGCTGGTGTTCTCGGACGCGGGAGTCGGCAAGGCGGTCGCGCACGTGACGACGGCTTACGTCAACATGGATTACCGGATCGTCGCGGTGGCGGTGTACGTGATCGGCATGGCGCTCTTCACGATGGTGATGGGTAACGGCTTCGCCGCGTTTCCGGTGATGACGGGCGGCGTCGGCGTACCGATTCTGGTCGGCGTATTCCACGGCAATCCCGCGACGATGGCCGCGATCGGCATGTTCTCCGGCTACTGCGGCACGCTGATGACGCCGATGGCCGCGAACTTCAATATCGTGCCCGCGGCGCTGCTGGAGTTGCCTGACAAGAATGCGGTGATCAAGGTGCAGGTGCCGACGGCGGTGACGCTTCTGGTCGTGAATATTTTCTTGCTCAATTGGTTGATGTTTATCTGAGCGATGTTTATCTGAGTGTCACCCGGCGCGCGATCTCGCAATGAGTCGCGCGCTTTCGTTTTTCTGTTCACGCGCACCGCACCGGGCGCGGCGATGCGCGTCTCTTCCACGCTACGCATCACTGTTTCAAACGGCTGAATTGAAACATTTGATGCCGCTCGTCTGCATGTTATTGCTGCGCGACGTCTGGCGCAGGTCCGCCACACGGACATCGTGCGCTATTGGTGCCGAAGTGACAGCTATCTGACCTCGAGCTAATTAAGACATTGCCTATAGTTGCTTCGCGCAGCTATCGGGGAGACTTCGGGCCGTCCGATCGAGCAAAGGCCGCATGGGCTCGCGCCTGCACGGCGTGACTTTTCCTGCAGTGCAGGACTGCGCGCGCCGCAAACCACACTCCGATCGCATTTCCTGAATCGACCGAGGCATCGGCTCTTCGTCCTCCGCTCGCGGGTGGACTTCAACGAGCCGGGCATCCGTCACCGCTCCACGTCATGCGTCTGCCGAGATATTCCCAGTTGCTGGCTCTACCCGCCGGTCCCAACCTGCGGCTTCGCCTGCTCGAAACGATTGCCGTCGCGTTCTGCAGCCTGGCCGCCCAGCGCCTCTGCGGAAGAATCGACAGCGCGAGCCACGACAGCGCCGTCGCCGCCTTCACGATCATCCTTGCGTGGAGTCTTCTGACCGGCTCTTATGTCAGGCGTCCGGCGCGCCGTCCGTCGGCATGGCGCGTCGTTCTCTTGCCGGCGTTCGGCTGGGTGCTCTGCGAAGCGTGCGCGGTCGGCGTCGTGAAGTGGATGAATCCCGACTACTCGCCGTCGATGTACTGGTTCGCATGCCTCACCGAGTTGACGGCGGCGGGCGTGATCGTCTGCCGTCTGGTCGCCGGCATCGCGGGCGCGCGGCGTGCCTCGCACGCGTCGGTTGCCGTCGTCGGGCGCGGCGAGCGTTGCGCCGCGTTCGTGCGTCGGATCATGGAGGTGCAGGATCCGGCCTGGACCGTTCATGCACTCTTCGACGTCGATGCGCGCTCCGGCGCGAGCGTAACGGGCGTGCCGCTCTTTCACGATCTCGATACGTTCGCCGCGCAGGTTCGCGCGCAGCGCATCGACGAACTGTGGCTCGCGCTGCCGCTCACGGACGCGGAAACGCTGCGGCGTTTTATCGACGTGTTCCGCGACGATCTCGTCAACATCCGTTTTCTTCCCGACGTGCGCCAGGTCGCGCGCTTTCACGGCGAGCATGTCGATCTGGACAGCGCTCTCGCGATCAACCTCGTCGCCGCACCGCAGACGGCCAATGCCGTCAGCAAGACGCTCTTCGACTTCACGTTCGCCGCTTGCGCCGTGATTGCGTGCGCGCCCGTGTTGATTGCGATCGCGCTCGCGGTCAAGTTGTCGTCGCCGGGACCGGTGTTCTTCAGGCAGCAGCGCCGCGGCGCGAATGGCCAGCCCTTCGGCATCTACAAGTTCCGGACGATGCGCGTGCATGCGCGCGCCGACGGCGTGCTTGCGCAAGCCACGCGCGCTGACCCGCGCGTGACGCGCGTCGGCGCGTTTCTGCGGCGTACGAGCCTCGACGAGCTGCCGCAGTTCTTCAACGTGCTGCGCGGCGAAATGTCGGTGGTCGGGCCGCGCCCGCACGCCATCGAGCACGACGCGTTGTATCAGCCTGTCGTCGATGACTACGTGCATCGCTATCGCATCAGGCCGGGCATCACCGGCTGGGCGCAGGTCAACGGTCTGCGCGGCGAAACCGATTCCATCGAAAAGATGCAGCGGCGAGTCGAACACGATCTCTATTACCTCAGCAACTGGTCGTTCGCGCTCGACATGCGCATCGTGCTTCTGACGATCGTGCGGGGTTTCGTTCATAGCAATGCGTATTGAATCGCAGGACCCCATCATGAAGTACTCGATACAGCGCGCTCGCCCGACACCGCGGCGCGCTTATTTTCCCCGGACCGCCGCGGCCATCGCACTCGCGGGCATGTTGAGCGCGTGCGCGTCCGCGCCGGGCTTTCACATGCCGGTCAGTCAGGACATGAACGCGAACGGCAGTGACGGCAAGTACGTCGACGCCACCGCGGCCATGCCCGCGATTTCCATCACGGAACTCGATCTCGGTCTCGTGACGCGCCTTGCCGAGGCGCGCCGCAGCCGCCAGGACAAGGACGCGCATCAGCTCTTCAATGCGCCCGGCGCCTACACGGTCGGCGCGGGTGACGTGCTGCAGATCGTCGTATGGGATCACCCGGAATTCGCTGCGGCGATCGGGCCGGCGCAGGGTCAGGCATCGGCCAAGCCGAGCGATCCGGCGTCCGGCTTTGTTGTCGATCAGAAGGGCAATCTGCAGTTTCCCTATGCGGGCAAGATCGCGGTGGCGGGCCTGCGCGTCGACGAGATCCAGCAGCGGCTGACCGTCGCGCTGTCGACGTATCTCGTCAAACCGCAGGTCACCGTGCGCATGGCGTCGTACCGTTCGCGGCAGGTGTATGTCGACGGCGAAGTGCGCAATCCGGGCACGCTTTCGCTGACGGACGTGCCGCTCAATTTCTACGATGCGATCGCGCGCGCTGGCGGCTTCGGCGAGAACGCCGATCAGAGCGATGTCGTGCTGGTGCGCGGAGACGACGTGCATCGCATCGACGTGCCGCAATTGCTGGCGCAGGGACTCAATCCGTCGAAGCTGTATCTGAAGAATGGCGACTTGCTGCGGGTCGCGTCGCGCGACGAAAACGACGTCTACGTGATGGGCGAAGTGAACAAGCCGGGCTCGGCGCTGCCGCGTCGCGACGGCCGGCTCTCGCTCGCGGATGCGCTCGCGCAGGCCGGCAGCGTCAATTCGAACACGGCCGATACCGCGCAGATGTTCGTGATCCGCTCGCGCGACGGCACGCCGCAAGTGTTCCATCTCGACAGTCGTTCGCCCGTGTCGATGCTCGTGGCGAAGGAGTTCGAGCTGCAGCCGAAGGACATCGTTTATGTCGACGGCAACGGCCTCGTGCGCTTCAACCGCGTGATCAGCTTGCTGATGCCGCTGATCAACGCGGGACTCACGGCGGGAGTGGTCGCGAAATGATCCGCTCGGTCCTGATGGTCTGCGAAGGAAACATTTGCCGTAGTCCGATGGCAGCGGCGCTGCTTGCGCGGGAGTTGCCGCATCTCGCGGTGAGCTCGGCGGGGACGCATGCGCTGGTCGGTGAGCCTGCAAACGCGGTCGTCGCGGAACAGGCGCGCGCTAACGGCATTCCGATCGACACGCATGTCGCCACGCAGATCGATATCGCCCGAGTCAACGAGGCGGACCTGATTCTCACGATGACACAAGCCCAGCGCGAATGGGTCGAGGCCGCGTGGCCCTCCGCGCGCGGCAAGGTTTTCCGTCTCTGCGACGAACAGCGGATGGATGTCATCGATCCCTACCGGCGCCATCGCGCGGTGTTCGACCTGACCTTCGTCCAGATCCGCCAAGGCATTGCGGACTGGACGCGCACGCTCGCAGTACAACAATGATCGATCAATTTCACCAACCATCCCGGCATCCGGCGCCTGCAGCCGCTGACGATGAAATCCGGCTTTCGGAAATTCTTGCGGTGTTGCGCGAGAACCGAAAGTTCATCGCGATCGTCGCCGCGTGCACGCTCGCGGCCGGTTCGCTTTACGCATTCCTGTGGACGCCGACCTATCGCGCCGACGTGCTCGTCCAGGTCGATGACGACAGCGGCTCGGGCACGCTCAACGACAAACTCGGCGACCTGGCCGCGCTCTTCCAGAACAAGGCGAGCGCTGACGCCGAGATCGAACTGATGCGTTCGCGCAGCGTGGTCGGCGATGCTGTCGCGCGTCTGCATCTGGATATCGACGCGCGTCCGCATTATCTGCCGCTCGTGGGCGCGTCCTATGCGCGTTTCGCCTCGGATGACGGGCTCGCGAGCGCGCCATTCGGTCTCGGAAGCTATGCGTGGGGCGGCGAGCGCATCACGGTCACCGCCTTCGACGTACCCGCGCGTCAACAAAACAAGAGCTTCACGCTGATCGCCCAGTCCGGCGAACGCTATGAACTGCAATCGCCCGACGGAGCGATCGTGCTGCGCGGCCGCGTCGGCGAAACCGTGACGGCGAACAGCAGCGCGGGCCCCGTCAAGTTGACGGTGACGTCGCTGCTCGCACGACCGGGCACGCGTTTCGATCTGAAGCGTTCGTCGACGCAGCGGATCGTGGCCGACCTTCAGAAGACGCTGCAGATCGCCGAGAAGACCAAACAGTCGGGGATCATCGGCATGTCGCTCGACGGCGCAGATGCCGAAGGCGTCACGGCAACCGTCAATACCATCGCGACACTTTACGTGCAGCGCAACGTCGACCAGAAGTCGGCGCAGGCGCAGCAGATGCTCGCCTTCCTCGGCGACCAGCTTCCGCAGTTGCGCGCCGATCTGGATCGAGCCGAAGCGCGCTACAACGCGTTCCGCGCGCAGAACGGCGCGGTCGATCTCGAAGAGCAGAGCAAGTTGCTGTTGCAATCGATCGTCGATAACCGGACGAAGATCATCGAGTTGCAGCAGCAGCGCGCGGACCTCGTGCAGCGCTATACCGCGATGCACCCTTCGGTCACCGCCATCGACGCACGTATTGGCGAATTGCAGCGCCAGTCGGGCGATTTCGAGAAGCGGATCGGCGCGCTGCCCGCGGTTCAGCAAGAAGCCGTGCGCCTTTTGCGCGACGTGAAGGTCAGCAACGATCTCTACACCAGCCTGCTCAACAGCACTCAGCAGTTGCGCGTGCTGAAGGCCGGGCAACTCGGGAACGTGCGCACCGTGGACTATGCGGTCGTGCCGGAGAAGCCGGTCGCGCCGAAGAAGGCGCTGGCTATTGCACTTTCCGCGCTGCTCGGGCTCATGGCCGGTTGCGCGCTCGCGCTTGGACGGCGCATGTTCAATCGCGGTCTGGAAACGCCAGTGGAAATCGAAAGTGTGATCGATCTTCCGGTGTACGCAATCATCTCGCATTCGGCCCGTCAGGCAACGCTCGATACGTCCGGCCGGCGCACTCACACGAAGCCTCAGGTGCTCGCGAGTCTGGCGCCGAACGATGTCGCCATCGAAGGCCTGCGCAGTTTGCGCACGGCATTGCAGTTCGGCGTCCTGAAACAGCGCAACAAGGTCGTGATGTTCACCGGCCCGCGTCCGGGCATCGGCAAGTCGTTCGTGTCGCTCAATTTTGCAGCCGTGCTCGCGGCGGGCGGCGAACGCGTGCTGTTGATCGACGGCGACATGCGGCGCGGCAACCTCTACGGCTTGCTCGCGCTTCCCCGCGGGCCGGGTCTGTCGGAGCTGATCGGCGGCGCCGAGCTGGATGCCGTGATTCGTCGCGCGGTGCTTCCCAATCTCGATGTCGTCACAGGCGGCGCCTTGCCGGCGCATCCATCCGAGCTGTTGATGAGCGAACGATTGGCGAATGCGCTCGATGCCCTGCGCGAGCGCTACGACTACGTGATCGTGGACTCGCCGCCCGTGCTCGCCGTCACCGATGCCGGCCTGATCGGCAGACACGCGGACGCGACGCTGCTCGTCGTGCGGCACGGATGTCATACCGCGGCGGAACTCAGCCAGACCATGCGCCAGCTCGCGAGTGCAGGCGTTGCGATGGATGGCGCGCTGCTGACGGACACGCCGTCGCGGGGCACCTCGTATGGCGCCTTTTCCGACTACGCGAACCGCACCGAATGATCTTCGCGGTCCCCGCGAACCAACCACGAACCTCGACCACTGTGAAAAAACTGCTTTTTACGTTTGGCACGCGCCCTGAAGCGATCAAGATGGCGCCGCTCGTCAAGCGCCTGGCGCTCGACGCCGGCTTCGAATGCCGTGTGTGCGTGACAGGCCAGCATCGCGAGATGCTCGACCAGGTGCTCGCACTGTTCGACATCCGACCCGACTTCGATCTCAACATCATGAAGCGCGGACAGGATCTGTACGACGTCACTGCCGCGATTCTCGCCGGCATGCGCGACGTGCTCGCGCGCTATCGCCCGGATATGGTTCTCGTGCACGGCGACACGACCACCACGATGGCGACGACGCTGGCCGCGTTTTATCAGCGCGTCGCGGTCGGGCATGTCGAGGCGGGTTTGCGCACGGGCGATCTCGCTTCGCCGTGGCCGGAAGAAGCGAACCGCAAGCTGACCGGTGCGCTCGCGTCGCTGCATTTCGCACCGACCGACCGGGCGCGCGAGAACCTGCTCGCGGAAGGCGTGCGCGACGAATCGATCGTCATCACCGGGAATACCGTCATCGATGCGCTGCTTCAGGTGCGTGAACGCCTCGCGAGCGATGCCGAACTCTGCGCGCTCGCCGACCGGCAACTGCCGTCGTTCGCACCCGGACGACGTCTCGTTCTGGTGACAGGACATCGGCGCGAGAGTTTCGGCGGCGGATTCGAGCGTATTTGCGACGCGCTCGCGCAGATTGCGCATGCGTCGCCGGATGTGGACATCGTCTATCCGGTGCATCTGAATCCGAACGTGCGCGAGCCGGTGAATCGTCTGCTCACGGGCATTGCCAACGTTCATCTCGTCGAGCCGCTCGACTACCTGCCGTTCGTGCGCCTGATGGATCGCGCCGACCTCATCCTCACCGATTCGGGCGGCATTCAGGAAGAAGCCCCGTCGCTGCACAAGCCGGTGCTCGTGATGCGCGATACCACCGAACGACAGGAGGCCGTCGATGCCGGCGTGGTGAAGCTCGTCGGCACGGACGCACGCGCCATCGTCGACAACGTCATGCACTTGCTGCGCGATGCCGATGCGTATGCGGCCATGAGCCGTGGCGCGAATCCTTACGGCGACGGTCGCGCGTGCGATCGCATCGCCGCCGTTTTGCAACGGTTCGAGCTTCCTCTCGCTCTGGCCGCCTGAATACCCTCGGAATAAAGAAGCACTGTCATGGAATTCGAAACCATCTCCGTCATCGGCCTTGGCTATATCGGCTTGCCGACCGCGGCCGCGTTCGCTGCGCGTCGCAAGAAAGTCATCGGCGTCGATGTGAACCAGCATGCCGTCGACACGATCAATCGCGGCAAGATTCATATCGTCGAGCCTGAACTGGACATGCTGGTGCAGGCAGCGGTAACGCAGGGCCACCTCGTCGCGACGACCACGCCGCAGCCGGCCGATGCGTTTCTGATCGCCGTGCCGACGCCCTTCTCGGATGGCTACAAGCCGGATCTCTCGTACATCGAAGCCGCGAGCCGCGCGATTGCGCCCGTGTTGAAGAAGGGCGATCTGGTCGTGCTGGAGTCGACGTCGCCGGTCGGTGCGACCGAGAAGATGGCCGCGTGGATGGCCGAGTTGCGGCCGGATCTCAGCTTTCCGCAACAACGCGGCGAGGCGTCGGACATTCGTGTCGCGCATTGCCCGGAGCGCGTGCTGCCGGGACATGTAATCCGAGAATTGGTTGAGAACGACCGCGTGATCGGCGGCATGACGGCCCGTTGCGGGGAAGCGGCGCGGGAGTTGTATCAGACGTTCGTGCGCGGTGAGTGCATTCTCACCAATGCAAGGACGGCCGAGATGTGCAAGTTGACGGAGAACGCATCGCGCGATGTGGGTATCGCGTTCGCGAATGAGCTTTCGCTGATCTGCGACCGGCTCGATATCAACGTGTGGGAACTGATTCGCCTTGCGAACCGCCATCCACGTGTGAATATTTTGCAGCCGGGGCCGGGCGTTGGTGGGCATTGCATTGCCGTGGATCCGTGGTTCATCGTCGATTCGGCGCCGGACGAGGCGCGGTTGATTCGAACGGCGCGAACTGTCAACGATTCAAAGCCGCATTGGGTGGTCGAGCGGGTGAAGACGGCCGCCGCGCGCTTCAAGGAACCGGTGATTGCGTGTCTTGGACTGGCGTTCAAGGCGGATATCGATGATCTGCGGGAGAGTCCGGCGGTGGAGATTGTTGGCGAACTGGCCAAACGACATCCGGACTGCGTGCTCGCTGTCGAGCCGAACATCCGCGAACTGCCGACGCATCTGAGGGATGAGATCCAGTTGTGCTCGCTGAACGAAGCGCTGCTGCGTGCCGATGTGATCGTGATCCTGGTCGATCACACGTCTTTCAAGAATGTTGATCCGATTCGCTTGCAGACCAAGGTTGTGATCGACACGCGTGGGATGTTGGCGCGGGCATGATGAGAGTCGTGCGCAAAGGGGCCGATACGACGAGCGCGAGCGGCACCGTCCGTGTCGGCCGAAACGTGACAGTGATGGTGCTGTCGTTCGTCGGCAATTACGCGGCGGCGCTTGCAACATTTCCGTATCTGACGCGCGTCCTCGGTCCTCTGCATTTTGGGATGCTTGCGTATGCGATGGCAATTGCGGCATACGGGACGTTGCTCACCGAATGGGGCATCAGTCTGTCCGGCCCGAGGGCCGTCATTGTCTGTCGCGATGACGACCCTTCGCGCCTTAATGCCTTGATTTGGTCAGTATTTGGCGCCAAAACTTTGTTGTGTGTCGCGGGCACGCTCATGCTCGTCGTGTTGCTCGCGTTCGACATTGGCGGCGCTGCGGCGCGTCCGGTGATCTGGCTTTCGTGGCTTGGCGTCATCGCCAGCGTGTGTAGGCTGTACTGGCTTTTTCAGGGCCTCGAAAGGTTTAAGCTGATCGGCTGGATGATCTTTGTCAATCGCGCCGTAACGTTGCCGCTCACATTCTGGCTCGTGAAGGAACCTCAAGACGTTGCCACAGCCGCCGCTATCCAAGTCGCAGGCCCAGTGATCGCCGCTGCATTCTCGATCTTGATCGCCATCAACGAAGGTCTTCTCAGACGACCCGAGTGGAGTTGGCGCTCGATCATCGCCCGTCTGACCGAGGGCGCGGACATGTTCGTCGCGACCGCATCCGTCACGCTCTTCGGCGCGGCAAACGCGATCATTCTCACCTCCTATTCTGGTACTTACGCCGCAGGCATCTACGCCGGTGCAGACAAGATTCGCACAATTTGCACACTCGTCCCCGCGCAACTCGGCGCTGTGCTGTATCCGCGTATTGGACGAATGTTCAAGTACCAAAGGCGCCAAGCTGCGCGTCTGACGGCTTACGGCGTTGCTTTCACGTTGCTGATCTCCTTGTGCGGCGCGGCGATGTCGATTGCATTCGCCGAGCCAATCACACGGATCGTGCTGGGCGAGGGATTTGACAGTGCTGCAAACGTGCTGCGCGTGCTTGCTCTGTCGACCGTCTTCGGTAATGTCGCCTACTTCCTTGGGTTGCAGATCCTCGTGCCGTCGGGCGCAAGCAAACTGCGCTCGATGACGATCTTAACGACCGGTTGTATGAATGTGGTGTTCGCGCTTCTTCTGGTCCGGCACTTCGCCGCAATGGGCGCTGCGATATCGTTTCTCGTATGCGAGGCACTGATTCTGGCGGCCTACGTTGCGCTCATCGTGAGAAGTCCGCGCCTGCGACGTTACTTGTCACTTTGTGCTATCCGGCGGCGGCCCGTCGCGGTTCGAAAGGGAGTTGAAACATGAGTGAAGTACGAATAACGCGATACATACGCGTGCTCCATGTTGGTCCGGGCTGGGGGCAACGTGGCGGCATCGCCTCCGTACTCGATGAACTGAAGACGTTCTCCGAGGTGTTCTTCGATCGCAACGTTCACGTGGACTTTTGCGAGACGCATGGTTTCAAGAGCACAGGTGGAAAGTTTCGCTTTCTGCTTACCGATGTACCCCGCTTCGTGCGCCAGCTCGTCTCTGGTATCGACATTGTGCATCTGCACGTGTCGATAAATGGCTCGTTCTACCGCAAGCTGTTGTTTTGCTCTATCGCGCTGATGCTGCGCAAGCGAGTCGTGTTTCATCTGCATGCAGGCAATTTCTCCGCATTCGTTCATGGGTCGAATCGACTCGTCGGCGTGTTGGCGCGAGCATTTCTGCGCGCTTCGACCGCAATGATTGGTGTTTCGCAAGCGATTGCTGACGAACTCGTCGAACTCGGCGGGGACCGCGCGCGCATTTTCGTTGTCGGCAACAGCGCAGGTCTCGCGGAGCGTGCGTTTGCGGAATTCCGCTCGGGAATCCGCGCGTGCATGGACAAGCCGGCGCGTATCCTGTTTGCCGGACGCCTCGTCGAAACCAAAGGGATTGGCGACCTGCTTGAGGCCGTGGCGCTGCTAGTTGCTGATAAGGTCAACGTGAGGCTCATCGTTGCTGGGAGCGGGGATCCAAAACGCTGGCAAGACGAAGCGAACCGGTTGGCGATCGGCGATCGAGTGGCATTCCCCGGTTGGCTTGAAGGCGAAGATAAACTGGCGTGCTATCGATCGGCTCGGATCTTCTGCATGCCGAGTCACTATGAGGCGTTCGGCATCGCGACGCTGGAAGCGATGTTTGCGGAATTGCCTGTGATCGGGACAAGCGTGGGTGGCTTCCCCGATCTGGTCGAACACGGCTGCACCGGCTTTCTCATCGCCCCGTCGAATCCATCTGAGCTGGCGCAAGCTTTGCGCGCCCTGCTCCAAAATGAAGCGCTGGCCGAGGAAATGGGACGGCGCGGCAGGGAACGAGCGTTAGAACGATTCTCCTGCGCCTCGATTGTCGAACGCTATATGGATGTCTATCGCGGAACAATGGAGGGCAAGCGTTGAGTATCTTCGCTCGTATCCTTGGTCTGCCGCGTCTGCGCCTTTGGGTTGCGTGCAAGCGAAGCGCCGTTATGGCCGCAGCTTTCGCGAGCGGCACTGTTTGGGCGCAACAACCGCAGATCCTCTATCAGACAAACTGGCACAACGGCCTGGATCCGCGTTTTGGCGTCCAGTCGAATCCGGGCGGACTTGCGGTCGTCGCCGATCCTACGGGCAGATATCCGAAGGTGTTGCGGGTGACGATGGGGCTCTCCGAAGGCTTCTCAAAAGTCGAAAACGGAGTACCGCGCGCCGAGTTGCTGTTTCCAGCACCAGTACGATTTGCTCAAGGACAAACGTATCGCATCCGCTGGTCGACCATGCTTCCGCCCGGGACGCTATTCGATTCGCGCCAGTTCGTGATCATCACGCAGATCAATCAGGGGACTTGGCTCGGCGGACCGACCGTATCGCTCGCCTTGCAGGGCAACCGATACGCGGTCGCACAGCACGGTGGCGTATTGCACGAAACCGTGTCGGCCGGCAAATGGTTGTGCTGCGCGGATGCTGATATAGCGAAGTGGGTTCATTGGGAGCTGGTCTACCGTCCGCAAGACAACGGCATAACCGCACTTACCGAATTGCGTCGTGACGGACATCAGGTCTTTATCGCGCAAGGCGTGCCCAACGCTTATCCCGGTGTTCAAAACGCCTATCTGAAGATTGGCCTGTACAAGCCCGATTGGCAGAAGAAAGCCACCGATGTCGCGAAGGTGTCGTTCCTTTATGGACCATTGACGGTTTCGCGCGAATGAAAAGCTGTCCAGGCTCTAAGCAAGAGTTGAGGAATCGAATTGAAACGCATTGAATTGTTTGGTTGTCCAGCGGACGTTTCAACAATGGACGAGACGATCGATTGGATCGGACGACGCGTCGAAAAACGTCAATTCACTCAGCATGTAGTTGTGAACGTCGCAAAGTTGGTGAACGCGCAATCCGATGCGCAATTGGCGGAGTCGGTGCGCGCCTGTGACATCGTCAACATTGACGGCATGGGCGCCGTATGGGGCGCACGCCTGCTGGGATTTTCCGTTCCAGAACGCGTTGCCGGCGTTGATCTCTTCGGACGTCTTTTGGCTTATGCTGCACAAAGCAACTTGCCCATCTTCCTTCTCGGGGCGAAGCCCGAAATTGTTGAGGAAGTCGCGCTGCGGTCCGCAAATGCGAATCCCGGGTTACAGATCGCAGGCTTCCATCACGGCTACTTTTGGGACGATGAATACGCGATCGTCAAACAGATCCGCGCGTCGGGCGCGAGACTGCTGTTCGTCGCGATCACTTCACCAAAAAAGGAAAACTTCATCAATCGATGGCGCACCGAACTCGGCGTCGATTTCGTGATGGGCGTAGGCGGAACTTTCGACGTGGTCGCAGGGAAGGTGAAGCGCGCGCCGCTTTGGATGCAGCGAGCCGGCATGGAATGGTTCTACCGCGTAATTCAGGAACCGGGAAGAATGTGGCGGCGATATCTCGTCACCAACTCGAAGTTCGCCGTGATGCTCGCGAGGGCTTGGCTCCGGGGTCGCTTCGAACGGGCGAAGCAAATATCGTGAACATGTCTCGTGCCTCTGTCGCCGTGCTCCTGCGAACGAATTCCAGGCGCCTCGGCCCGACTGCGATCTTCATCGCTGCGTATCTCGCATATAACCTCCTCGGTCTACTACCTGCTCCGTGGATGATTGCGAACGCGTACGACAAGTCGCTCTGCTGGAATTTGTTTCTGCTGGGGCTTGGTGGTCTGGGCTGTGGCATGTGGCTCGGCAAAAGGACTTTTCGCGCGCGCCAAGGGACTGTTCCGTTTGACGCGCGGACATCGAAACAGCTCTCTGCTCTATTTCTCGTGCTGTTTTGTGGTTGCATCGCCTTTGCGGTGATCGTCAATCACGGCATCCCCTTGCTGCAGGGCGAAGATCGCTTCGGTAATTCCGCGCTGATCTCAAATCTGGCGCCCTTCTACGGTTTCTGGATATTGGTTCGGATGATTTCAGATTGCGAGCACGGTCGACGTCCCGCCCTCGTTCCGCCGCTGTTCTATATGTTAGGCGTGCTGGTGCTCGGCTATCGCTCGCCCGTCGTGGCGTTTGTCTTGACGTACACGTGCTATCTGGCGGTGTTCCGACTGTCACGCCGTCGCGCGATCTGGTGCGGGTTCGCCGTCGGAGTCGTGCTCTTGGTCTTTGCCGCGTCGCTCGCACTCTTGCGTGTAACGCAAAGCTATGACGCTTCCCGGTTCTTCGCAAACGTCAACATCGGCTTCATTGCAGACCACCCGTACCTTATGCCGTTGGTACCAGCGTTTTCGATGTTCGACTTCAGTCAGAGCACGATTGCAACGCTCGGCAGCGTACTGCATGAACCGATGTACGGCAGCCTCTTTCTCAGCAACTTCGAGACGTTTTTGCCGGGTAAGCATTGGGGCGCCCGCAATATCGTGGGCGATCTAACCGGCGCGCGCTGGATCGCCGGCCGCCCGATGAGTATCACACCGACGCTACAAGGTGCGTTCTTCGTTGATTTCGGCTATGCGGGCGTGTTTGTTGGATTCTTCTTGCTCGCCCTCGCAATCCGCTTCTGTCATGTCATCGCGACTTCCGGAGGACCGGTGCCGCGGTTCTGCTTCTGCTTCTTCTTTTCCATGTCGTTGATGGCGATCCATGCCGGCTACTGGGACGTAAATTTCGTTTTCGTTGGTGTGTTTGCGCTAACGCTCAAGGTGTTCGACCAACTCAAAGCGTTTAGCCGCGCGGGCGAGTCATCTACTTAAAAGCTATAACATGATCTACATCTTTCGCCTATCGAGCCTGTTACACCACTTTCGTGTTCCGTTGTTACCGTGGCTTCTGAAAGTGCTAAATCGCATCTTGTTCTCCGTCGCACTCCCACCTTCCGTTAAGGTAGGCCGGAATGTGACGTTCGGATACCAGGGACTCGGCATCGTAGTCCATCGGCATGCGGTGCTCGGCAACAATATTGTCATCGCTCCGAACGTCGTGATCGGCGGACGGGGGCGGCGCGGAGCGCCCGTAATCGAGGACGACGTTCTAATCGGTGCCGGCGCTTGCGTTCTCGGCCCGGTAGTCATCGGCAAGGGGGCGAAGATCGGCGCGAACGCCGTTGTGCTGAGCGATGTCCCGCCAGGAGCGATTGCCGTCGGTGTGCCTGCGCGGGTGATCGCGGACTGAATATAAGTTGGCTCGAAGCAGGTGAAGTGGAATTCCCCCCTCACCCCCCCTCCACCACAAACCCCCTCTTCCTCAACAACTCCAGCACGCCTTTCGGCCCCCCAAGATGCAGCGCCCCGATTGCCACGAACACGGGCTTATCCGGCGCGGCCAGCGCAATCATCCGCTGCACGAATCGCCTGTTGCGCTCATACACCACGCGATTATCCACCTGCGCAGCCAGCGCCTCCGATCTCGCCAGCTTGCTCGACTTCGCGTCGTCCCAGGCCTTGAGCGCGTCCGCATCGCCGATGCGCCATAGCCTGTGCAGTTCCTTCACATCCGCGATATTCTCCGCCGGCGTCTGCACCAGATCCTGCGCGAGCATCTCGCGCTGCTGCGCCGACGTCAGCCGCGTGAACGTCGAAATCTGCTCGTTCAACGTCTCCAGCCCGACGATCTTTCCCCGCGCCCGCAGATACACATTCTGCAACTGCGCCTCCGTGCCGTACTCGCTCTGAAACCCCGCTTTCAGCGTGTCGTACGTTTCGATCAACATCGACGCAAGCCACGGCCGCGTATGACGCAACTCTTTCAGCGCGGCGGGATTGTTGCGCATGCGCGCCTCGACCTTCTTCCACATCGAGTCCGGCAAATAGTCGATCAGACATTCGCTGCGGCACATGCCGTAGCGGTTCACGTCGTCCTGTGAAAGCAGCAGTTCGTCGGGGGAAATTTCCAGCGCCAAAGTCGGCGATGCATCCAGCGCGGCGAGAATCGACTTGCGAAACGGCTGCTCGGGCGGATAGTCGCTCGCGAAACCCACATGCAGCGTGCCGAGCACATAGATGGTCGTCGCGCCCTTGGTCGCGACGTAGAACGGCATGCGCGGCGGCTGCGCGCGCACCGGGCCGCTCGCAGTCGTGCCGTTCGAGCGATCCGCCCGCGGCGCCGGCGGGGTTCTGGACGGCCCGCTGGCCGGACCGGCGTCGCCCGTGGCCTGCGGCGTGCGCGAGCCGATCACGGCGAAACTCGCCGGCGAAACCGCCATGCCGGCCGCGAAAATCAGGAAAGAAAGGACGAACGACAGCGCGAAGGCTGTCGCTTGGGAGAACGCCGCGCGGATGAAGCGCGGCTTGTCGTATGAATCCGGCACGACCGACATCTTAAAACATTCGTGTGTCGAGTCCTGCACGCGCCCGACGCACGCCGGGCGCGGCGCGCCAGTCAGGCCTCGTCGTCCCCGACTTCCTCGGCCCGATGACACGACACCTGACGCCCGTCGACGACACGCAGCTCAGGCTCTTCCGTGCGGCAACGATCGATCGCGTACGGGCAGCGCTGATGAAACGTGCAGCCCGACGGCGGATTCAGCGGCGACGGCATCTCGCCCTGCAGCTTGATCTTGATGCGCCGGTCTTCCTCGAACAGCGCGGGCGTCGCGGACATCAGCGCGCGCGTGTACGGATGACGCGGCTTCGCGAAGATCGTCTTCTTGTCGCCCAGCTCGGCGACGCCGCCGAAGTACATCACCATCACGTCGTCGGCGATATGCTCCACCACCGACAGGTTATGCGAGATGAACACGTAGCTCGTGCCGAACTGCGCCTGCAGGTCCATGAAGAGATTCAGGATCTGCGCCTGGATCGACACGTCGAGCGCGGACACCGGCTCGTCGGCGACGACGATCTGCGGATCGAGAATCATCGCTCGCGCGATCGCCACGCGCTGCCGCTGTCCGCCCGAAAACATGTGCGGATAACGCGTCGCATGCTCGGGCCGCAGACCCACCGTGCGCATCATGTGCGCGATGCGCTCGGCGCGCTCGGTGGCGCTGAGCTTCGTGTTGATGGCGAGCGGCTCGCCGAGCGTCTGCTCGACGGTCTTGCGCGGATTGAGCGACGCGAACGGGTTCTGGAACACCATCTGCACGCGCTGACGCAGTTGCGCGATCTTCTCCTTGCCCGCGCCCGCGACATCTTCGCCGTCGATCAGCAGACGCCCCGACGTCGGCGCTTCGATCATCGTCAACTGGCGCGCCAGCGTGGACTTGCCGCAGCCCGATTCGCCGACGACCGCGAGCGTGCGCCCGCGCTTCAGCTCGAACGACACGCCGTTGAGTGCCTTCACCGTGCCCTGCTCGAACATGCTCTTCTTGACGCTGTAATGCCGCGCGAGGTTGTCGGCGGCGAGCACGATGTCCTGACTGATTTCCTTCGGTACGGCGTTCATCGCGCGCCTCCTTCCACCACCACATCGATGTTCAACGGCTTGATGCAACGCGCGCGCACTGCCGGATCGTGCTTGTCGAGCTGAAACAGATTCGGCCGCGCCTTCCAGCAATCCTCGACGGCGTACGTGCAGCGCGGCGCGAACAGACACCCGCTCGGACGATCGTCCTTGCCCGGCACCATGCCCGGCAGCGCGGCCAGACGCTCGGCGCCGCGGCTATGCTCGGGAATCGCGGCAAGCAGCGCTTCCGTGTACGGATGATGCGGCTCGCTGAAGATCGTCGGCACGTGATTCGTTTCGATGATTTCGCCCGCATACATCACGGCGACGCGCTGCGCCACTTCGGACACGACAGCCAGATCGTGCGAGATCAGGACGAGCGCCATGCCGCGTTCCTTCTGCAGCTTCACGAGCAATTCCATGATCTGCGCCTGAATCGTCACGTCGAGCGCGGTGGTCGGTTCGTCGGCGATCAGCAGCTTCGGATTGCACGCGACGGCCATCGCGATCATCACGCGCTGGTTCATGCCGCCGGACATCTGATGCGGAAACGCGTTGATGCGGCTCTTCGCGTCCGGAATGCCGACCTGATCGAGCAGTTCGAGCGCGCGCTTGTTGAGCGCATCGCCGCGCAGGCCTTCGTGCAGCTTCAGCACTTCCTTGATCTGATAGCCGACGGTATAGCTCGGGTTCAGGCTCGTGAGCGCGTCCTGAAACACCATCGCGATGTCCTTGCCGATGATCCGGCGACGTTCGCGCGCCGATGCCTTCAGCAGGTCTTTCCCGTCGAACGTGACCTGATCGGCGGTGACCTTGCCGGGCGCGTCGATGAGGCCCATCAGCGCCATCATCGTGACGCTCTTGCCCGAGCCCGATTCGCCGACCACGCCGACGACTTCGCCGGGCTTCACGGAGAGATCGATGCGATCGACCGCCTGCGTGCCGCCGAACGTCACCTGCAAATTACGGATAGTCAACAGATCGTTCATGTCAGCCCATCCGCTTGAGTTTCGGGTCGAGCGCGTCGCGCAGCCCGTCGCCGAGAAGGTTGATGACGAGCACCGAGACCAGAATCGACAGGCCCGGCATCGTCACGATCCACCATGCGCTTTCGATGTAGTCGCGCGCCGATGCGAGCATCGCGCCCCACTCCGCCGCCGGCGGTTGCACGCCGAGGCCGAGGAAGCCGAGCGCGGCGGCATCGAGGATCGCGGAGGAGAAGCCGAGCGTCGCCTGCACGATGAGCGGCGCGGCGCAGTTCGGCAGCACCTGCGAGAACATGAGGCGCACGACGCCCGCGCCCGCCACGCGCGATGCCGTCACGTATTCCTTCTGCAGTTCGCCGAGCGCGGACGCGCGCGTGAGCCGCACATAACCCGGCAGCGCGACGATCGCGATCGCGAGCATCGTGTTGACGAGCCCCGGCCCGATGATCGCGACGACGGCAACGGCGAGCAGCAGCGACGGCAACGCGAGCAGCACGTCCATCACGCGCATGATCGGTGTATCGAGCCAGTGGAAGAACGCGGCCATCAGGCCGAGCACGACGCCCGGAATGAGCGCGAGCACCACCGACACGAAGCCGATCCAGAACGACAGCCGCGCGCCGTACATCAGACGCGAAAGAATGTCGCGGCCTGCTTCGTCGGTGCCGAGCAGAAACATGCGGTTGCCGCCTTCGAGCCACGCGGGCGGAATCTTCACGTAGTCGCGGTATTGCTCGATCGGGCTGTGCGGCGCGATCAGCGGCGCCGTGAGCGCGACCAGAATCAGCAATGTGACGATCAAGCCCGCGACGACGGCGCCGCGATTGCGCGAGAAGTTCGCCCAGAACTCGCGCGCCGCGACCATGCGGCCGGACGGCGGCGGCATGACCGCCTGGGGTGGGAGATTGTTTTGGATGTCAGCCATAGCTTTTCAGTTACCTCGTATGGCGAATGCGCGGATTCAACACGCCGTACAGCAGATCGACGACCAGATTCACGACGATCACGAGCGTCGCGATCATCAGAATGCCGCCCTGCACGACCGGATAATCGCGCCGCGAAATGGCGTCGATGAGCCACTTGCCGACGCCCGGCCACGAGAACAGCGTCTCGGTCAGGACCGCGCCCGCGAGCAGCGTGCCGACCTGCAAGCCGATCACGGTGACGACCGGAATCAGCGCATTGCGCAGCGCATGCACGACGACCACGCGCAACGGCGCAAGCCCTTTCGCGCGCGCCGTGCGGATGTAGTCCTCGCGCAGCACTTCGAGCATCGACGAGCGCGTCATGCGCGCGATCACCGCGAGCGGAATCGTGCCGAGCACGATGGTCGGCAGAATCAGATGGCTCAACGCCGACTTGAACGCGCCTTCGTCGGTCGAAAAAATCGAGTCGATCAGCATGAAGCCGGTGACATGCGGAATGTCGTATTCCACCGCGATGCGGCCCGAGACCGGCGTCCAGCCGAGCTTCGCCGAGAAAAACATGATGAGGATCAAGCCCCACCAGAAAATCGGCATGGAATAGCCGGTGAGCGCGGTGCCCATCACGCCGTGATCGACGACGGTGCCGCGTTTCAGCGCCGCCGCGACGCCCGCCGGCAGACCGACGACGAGCGCGAAGATCATCGCGCAGATCGAGAGTTCGACGGTCGCGGGAAAGCGCGCCAGAAACTCGCCCATCACGCTGGTGTTGGTGATGATCGACGTGCCCAGATCGCCCTTCAGCGCATGGCCGACATAGGTCAGATACTGGACGGGAAGCGGCTGATCGAGGCCGAGGCGCTTCATGGCTTCGGCGTGCATGGCCGGGTCCACGCCACGCTCGCCCATCATCACTTCGATGGGGTCGCCAGGGATCAGGTGGATGAGCGCGAACGCGAGAATCGTAATGCCGATGAACGTCGGTATCACCATTCCTATGCGTCGCAAAACGAATCGGAACATGATCGCCCTTTGGAATCGTTCGTAGGGATAGAAACGTATCCGGCGGCGAGGATCGCATGGACCCGCGCCGCCGGACCTTTTCGATTAGTTATGGTTTAGTGCAAAAACCGTTCCGCAGCAAAACTTACTGCATGCCGACGCCGTCGAAACGCACGTAGCCGAGCGGTTCGATCTTCATGTTCGTCACCTTCTTGCTGACCGGCTGATAGACGGTCGAGTGCGCGATCGGCGAGAACGGCAGTTGCTGCGCGAAGATCTGCTGCGCGTCGGTGTAGGCCTTCGTGCGCGCGGCGACATCCGTGGTCGAACGGCCCTTCACGACGAGTTCGTCGAACGGCTTGTAGCACCACTTCGAGAAGTTGCTGCCCTTCACCGCGTCGCAGCCGAGCAGCGTGCCGAGCCAGTTGTCGGGGTCGCCGTTGTCGCCCGTCCAGCCGATCAGGAGCGCGTCATGTTCGCCCGCGTGCGCGCGCTTCAGATACTCGCCCCACTCGTACGACACGATATTCGCCTTCACGCCGATCTTCGCCCAGTCCGCCTGGATCATTTCCGCCATCAGGCGCGCGTTCGGGTTGTACGCGCGCTGCACGGGCATCGCCCAGAGCGTGATTTCGAAGCCGTTCGGGAAGCCGGCCTTCGCCAGCAGTTCCTTCGCCTTCGCGGTGTCGTACGTCTGGCCCTTCAGGTTCTTGTCGTAGGACCATTGGGTCGGCGGCATCGGTGCGGTGGCCGGCTGGCCCGCGCCCTGATACACGGAATCGATGATCGCCTTCTTGTTGATCGCCATGTCGAGCGCGCGGCGCACGTCGGCGTTGCCGAGATCCTTCTTCGTCACGTTGTACGCGACGTAGCCTTCGTTGAAGCCCGCCTGCGACGGCGTATCGACATTCGACGCCGCCTTCAGCGCTGCGATGTCGCCCGGGCGCGGATAGCTCATCACCTGGCATTCGTTGTTCTTCAGCTTCTGCACGCGCACGGCGGCATCCGGCGTGATCGAGAAGATCAGCTTCGAAACCTGCACCGCGTTCGGCTTCCAGTAATCAGGATTGCCGTCGAAGCGAATGGTCGCGTCCTTCGTGTAGCTGCGGAAGATGAACGGGCCCGTGCCGACCGGATTCTGGTTGATGTCCGCGGCCTTGCCGTCCTTCAGCAGCTTGTCCGTGTATTCGGCGGACAGGATCGATGCGTATTCCATTGCCATGTTCTGAATGAACGGCGCGCTCACTTCCTTCAGCGTGAACTTCACGGTGTACGGATCGACCTTCTCGATCTTCGAGATCAGCTTGTCCATGCCGAGGTCCGTGAAATACGGAAACTGCACGTTGTACGCTTTGCGGAACGGATTGTTCGGATCGAGCATGCGGTTGAACGTGAAGATCACGTCGTCCGCGTTGAATTCGCGCGTCGGCTTGAAGAACGAAGTGGTCTGGAACTTCACGCCGTGACGCAGATGGAAGGTGTACGTGAGTCCGTCGGACGACACGTCCCACTTCTCGGCGAGGCCCGGCTCGACCTTCGTGCCGCCGCGCTCGAATTCGACGAGACGGTTATAAACGGTGAACGTGTTCGCGGTGAAATCGGTGCCGGTGGTGTACTGGGCCGGATCGAAGCCGGCCGGGCTGCCTTCCGAGCAATAGACGAGTGTCTTGTTCGGGATGGCGGCGTGCGCGACGCTCGCTGCAAAGAGCGTCGCCGTGGCCACGGCGCCCGCGAGCGCCGAGCGCCGAGCGGCTGACGGGCGCAACAGATTGTTTTTTCTCATGTTTCCTCCAAGTCAATGCCGGCTTCTGGCCGGCGTAGCGCGAGTGTACTTGATCGCGTCGCCCCGTTTTTCGAAGCGCACGTGCGAAGTCGGGCGCTACCCTAGCATGAACAAAAGTGACGTGCGTAGTTGGTTTTCCCCAGTAGAGTTTGCGGCTATCTGCAAGGTCAATGCAATTCAGTTATCGACTATGCGATAAAGTGATGGCGCGTTGACGAGATATTTCTGATTTGCGGGCTAAGGATGCCCAGATCGGCGCCTTTGCAATCATAAAGTTTGGAATGTGCTATTCGAAGAATGCTGACTGCATCTAGACGTCAGAAGACGCAAAAAACATCTTACGCATGCAAAGCCGAGCCGATTGTTTTCTCTACGCCGCAGCCTCGCAGTGATGGCATTGGGATCGACGGAAAACAAACGAGTGCGAGAGTCGCATTCAGTATCCTTGCGCGAAAGGTCCCTTTTTATGCAAACTGATCTTCTTCAAAAATCATTTCAACAAGACGCCGCACGACTGGAGCGCCCATGAAATGGTGCTCGGACGGCAATTGGGGCTTAGTGTCGGCAACTTCGGTATCAACGCGTTCCGACATAAATCTCTCAACGGATGTTGACCGCAGCACGATAGATTCTCGACCCGGTTATCGTATTTATGCTCCCAATATGATCCACGAAACCAGACGCAGGCTGCGCTGGTATTTTGTAGTAGTGCAGCTAGCGACGTGCATTAACCTAAAATCGAGCACGATGGAGTGAATTGGTGGGCCATTAAACATCACAAAATAGCATCGCACACCGCGTGATGATCAGCATTCCGGTTGATGCTGTTCTTGATCCCAAAGTAGCCCGCGACCGCGAAAGCGCGCGCCATCGCCCAATTGGACGTTTCGCCAGCTCTGCTTTCCTACGAACCTCTTCGTGACTTCGCCGCCGTGCTCGATCCTGGTTTTTGCAGGCGGGAGTTCACATTTCACGCACGGCTTTTAGTCGTCTGAAGACTGAAACGGTAATTGGGTCACGGCTTTGATCGCTTAGTGTCGGTCCGACAAAGCTTCGGCTCATTCTCTTCATAATACGTGCTGAGGAGTACATGCCTAACATGGTCCACTCTCAGATTGACAAATTCATCCCCGCATTGTGGGCGTAGCTCCACAAAGTTGCGTCCGCGTGTCGAGTAAAGAAAAACCCTTGATATTGTGCTTGTCCCCATTCCTTCGTCTAGATATGAGATAGAAAAGCCCTTGGTCCCGTCGAAGCCGTAATCGGCCACGACAATATAAGGACGGCTCTCCGTGTCGAGCTCGATGTCTTGAGACCTTCTTGCTGTGTCAGAATCACGAACTTCCACGTGCACCGACCGGCCCTTCACCCAAACCGATGCTTGTGCTGTTGCTGTTGCTTTGAACGTCACAGCTCGATCCGCCGCATGACTCAAGACGAATAAGCATGCACAAGCTATAAACGCGACAGTCTTCCACAATTTCATATTAAGCACCACAGCGAGTTAAATCCGGCTTGATCGCCGTCCGACGAGCCACTCATGACATCGCTGTCGTGTTCGAATTGTGTGTTCCTCAGATGAGAAAGCGCATGCTAGTTTTCGTTAAGATTAACGGAATCTAATTGTTTTCTAAATTCGCTTACATCCCCAGGAGTGTGAAGTTTCACTGAATTGACGACCTTGCGCACTACTTTTAAAGGCTCAGTGCCATCTGTTTCAAGCGCAATGCTGTACTCCCTACCAAAGATTGCTGCGGAATAACAATTTCCCTTTGCTGCGTGAAATCCAGCACTATCTGTTATCCCACAGGACGCAGATGCCGAGACAAGGAGGTGTTTGGATCGTTCCTCGATTCGAGCCACCTGGGAATCCATTGACCCGGCGCGAGCAATAACATCATTTACTTTCCGAAATCCGACGCGATGCAGTACTTCTGCAGGGCTTAATTTCACCACGCACAATGAAAGAGCCATATCCTGATGGTTGCTTTTTGGGTTTCTAAAGTATTTACATGTTGCGGGTAAATCGTCAAATGAACTGAATTTCTTGCCCTCAATGACTCGCCATGAATCAGGCACCCATACGCTAAATTGCTCCGTTTCGATAGTCTTAGTGAAAGCGAGCTCACAATTCCCCGCAAGAGCGATAGACGTCACATAATATATGAGTGACTTAAAGAGTTTCATCATTTATTATTTTCCAGATGCGTTGTGTATGCTTGACTCTCTCAGTCAATCCATTGTAACCACCGTTAATTGCAAACGTAATTTTCTTTACATCAAACTCTGAAACGGATGCCGTTGATGCGATTGTGTTGATAGTTCTAAAACCATTGGGCTGCGCGCCGGCCTCCCAGTACCATCCGCCCGCATCAATGCAATTAAACGGAATTGTGCTGAGTCGTTGCGGTTCGTAAATTTCTGGGCGCCGACGGTTTTTGTCCGTCCACCAATACATATCGAAGGAAGATGGATTTAACCATCCACGATAGACCCAGTATTTTGCATAGTTCTCTCTCCCAGTGAGTTGTTTGAAGCCGCGACCTCTGAATTTAATTCCATCGCCATTTTCAGTGTTTCCGAGGCGCCGCTCAAGAGAGTCATAGTAATGATCGTTCTTATCGTTGTAATAGCCCTCTGCTTCCGATCTTAGGCTCGGACCGAAATGAGTTGCTGACGCTTCCATCATACGAGCAAGCATGAATGACTCCACAGCGCCTTGACCAAGGAAGTGCGTCATCCTTCTTGCAGTGTTCACCAAGTGTTTTCGCATCGTTTGATTAATGAAAACGCGATACTGTTCCCTCTTAGCAGCCGGATCAGGCGTCTCTTTCCTAGAGTACAGTGCGTCAGGGTAAATACGAGAAAGCTCTTCTTCGCTGATCCACCCACACTTCCGAAACTGCCGAATGAACGCGAGCGGATGAAAAAACCAAAGGTTCTGCCCTGCGTCCAGCCCCGTCTTCTCCCAGAACTGAAACGACTTCAACCGCTTCATGAACGCCGCATAGCCCGCTTCATCGCCGTGGTAAAACTCGCCCTCGTCCTTGAGCTTGCTGTACCGAGCCTCGTTCCGCGAACTGTCCCACTCGCTCGGCGCTTCGCAGATGAACCCGCGCAATTGCTCTCGCACCGGGCCATTCAACTTGACGTACTGCGCCAGCACGTCCTCCTTCTTGTATTCCGGCTTCAGCGCCGCGTCCTCGGGCGTCTGATGATCTTTCACGTCTTTGAGAATCTTCTTCAGCACATCGATATCGCACAAGCCATCGGTGCTAAAGGGCGTGTTGCCTTCACTGATCTTTTGCCAGCCCATGAAGGTCGAGAAATCCGCGTCCGAGAGTTTCAGAATGGTGTCGTCGCTTACGTCGATGTAACCCTCCTGGCCGGCCGCGAACGTCACGCGCAACCAGGTTGCGCGAGGATTGTTGTCCAGCGGGCGGGGATTGCCCGGAAGACTCGAATCGACTTGCGCTGGGGTTCGCGCCGCCTCGGGCAGCGTAGGCGACGGCGACAGAATCCGCCCGAAGCGCAGCAGTTCGTAACCATCGCTCGCACATGCCGGATATAACGCCGTGGCCCGCTTGTACATGTCATATTCGTAGTCCGCCTCCTTCACCGGCGCGGGTGTAAGCAAGGTTCGCTTGCCGTCGCTCGCTACCGCCCAGACGTTCGTGTACTTGCTGCCCTTGTGGAAGAACATCTCCACAAAGAGCGGTGCGGCGTTCTGCCCCGTTTGCAGTGCATCGAAAACGATGCCTTTGAGTTTGCCGTGCGAATCCGCGCCATCCGGCAATCGCTTAAACGGTTTACCTGCAGGAATCACGAAATAGCCATGACCCCAGCAATCGCTGCCCGTGGCCATGCTCGCAGTCGGACGGCCAAGTTGAGTGCGCCCGAAATACGCGTCGTGATCCGATTTGGTCATGAAGATTTCGAAGTGCAGATGCCGCTGGCCTTGGCATCCGCCGATCCAGCCAATCACGTCCTTTCTGTGCACCTTGAGATTGCTGCTGCCTGACTGCGCCGGTGCCGGCTCCAGATCGCCACCGGGCGATGGCATACGCAGAAACTCTGGCAGCAGCTTCCCATCGGCGCTCATCGACTGGTAGCTGTTCAGGTCCAGCAGATGCATGTACAGCGAATAGAACGTCAGTGTTCGACCTTCGCCTGTCTCAGTCATGTGCTTGAGCAGAACAAAACCCGCGTTGCTGTCGAGCGAGCCGTCGCCACCGTCATACGCCTTCTGGCACAC
>FCOH02000068.1 GCA_001544595.2 Caballeronia peredens
CGGCGCATTCAAGCCGAAGAAATCCGTCGCGCTGTCGGGGGTGACGGCGGGCAACACTGCGCTGTGCACGGTCGGCCGCACCGGCAACGATCTGCACTATCGCGGCTACGACATTCTCGACGTCGCGACCACGTCCGAGTTCGAGGAAATCGCCCATCTGCTCGTGCACGGCAAGCTGCCGAACGCGGCCGAACTGAAGGCGTACAAAACGAAACTGAAGGCGCTGCGCGGCCTGCCTGCGAATCTGAAGGCCGCGCTCGAATGGATTCCCGCGTCCGCGCATCCGATGGACGTCATGCGCACGGGCGTCTCCGTGCTCGGCACGATCCTGCCTGAGAAAGACGATCACAACGTGCCGGGCGCGAAGGGCATCGCCGACAAGCTGATGGCCTCGCTCGGCTCGATGCTGCTCTACTGGTACCACTATTCGCACAACGGCAAGCGAATCGAAGTCGAAACCGATGACGATTCCATCGGCGGACATTTCCTGCATCTTCTGCATGGCGTCGAGCCGTCGAAGTCGTGGGTCGATGCGATGCACGTATCGCTCAATCTCTACGCCGAGCACGAGTTCAACGCGTCGACGTTCACCGCGCGCGTGATCGCGGGCACGGGCTCGGACATGTACTCGGCGATCACCGGCGCGATCGGCGCGCTGCGCGGCCCGAAGCACGGCGGCGCCAACGAAGTCGCGTTCGAAATCCAGTCGCGCTATCAGACGCCCGATGAAGCCGAAGCCGACATCAAGCGTCGCGTGGAGAACAAGGAAGTGGTGATCGGCTTCGGCCATCCGGTGTACACGATCGCCGATCCGCGCAACAAGGTCATCAAGGAAGTCGCGAAGAAGCTCTCGAAGGAAGCGGGCGACAACAAGCTCTTCGGCATCGCCGAGCGGCTCGAATCCGTAATGTGGGACGCCAAGAAGATGTTCCCCAATCTCGACTGGTTCAGCGCCGTTTCGTATCACATGATGGGCGTTCCCACGGCCATGTTCACGCCGCTGTTCGTGATCTCGCGCACTTCGGGCTGGAGCGCACACATCATCGAGCAGCGCATCGACAACAAGATCATCCGGCCGAGCGCAAATTACACCGGACCGGAGAATTTGAAGTTCGAGCCGCT
>FCOH02000061.1 GCA_001544595.2 Caballeronia peredens
CGCCAACTCGATTCACGTAATTCTGTTGCATTCCTAATTTTCTCGGCAGAATCCAAAAATGGCGATTTCGCATCGTTCATTTGAGAAGAACAAGGATGCACATGAATGCTGTGACGAAAAAACTGACGGAAGCGCTACGTCATCCCAGCGCGCGTCTGACTCAGCAGTTGAGCCTATGGATCGGCACGCTCGATCTCGATCTTGACGTGCTCGAATTCAAGGTCAAAGCGGGCTTATGCACCGACTATAAGGTCGATGTCACCGTGACATCCTCCAGGCTCGATATCGATGGCAAGCTGTGCGTCGGGCGGCGCGCGGGTCTGCAAATCGACGAGCGGGTGGCCGTGCCGTCGGTGAACTACGTCGAGCCTGTCGATCACGAGGCCGCCACTTTCAACGGCATCGTCACGCGCTTTAAACGCGTGAGCGCCAACCGCGACGAAGCGACTTACAAACTCCGCATCGAACCGCGGTTTGCCGCGCTCGGCAAACTTGTACATGGCTCCGATGTGTTCAAGGACGTCACCTTCCAGGAGATGGTGACGCGACTGCTGGTCGATCGGAAGAACTTCGATGCCTTCGATATCGAGTTTCATCTGGAAGGCGTGCAGGAGAAGATGGAACAGGTCGTGATGTACGAGGAGTCAGTCTGGGCGTTCCTGACGCGTCACGCGAAACGCAAGGGTATCTGCTGGTTCTATAAGCAAGGTCGCGGCCAGGATGGTCGGCTCGATACACTCGTGTTCACGGACAATCCGCGTGCCTATGTGCGATCGATCGACGTGCCATTGCTGTCCGACTCGGGTTTGAACAGCAACTGGCACGAAGCGGCGCTGTCGGTGAGCGAGGCGCGCGCGCTGGTGCCGGCCACGATCGAGCTGTGGGAGCGCAATTACCGCACGCCGGAGGAGCCGCTGCGAGCCACGGCCAACGTCTCCGACGAAGTGAACGACCCATCCGTGTTCGGGCGGATCAACCGCAGCGCGGAGTTGCATCTCACGCCGCTGCAGGGCGAAGCGCTCGCGCAGACGCGGCGCGACGAGCAAATCGCGAAGCAGACGAAGGTTTCGGGCACGACTAACGCGAAGGGCGTAGCGCCGGGCGTGGTGGTCAAGCTGACCAACACGAAGCTGACGAGCGCGCCCTACGGCTTCGTGATCGAATCGATGACGATGAAGGGCAGCCGTATCAAGCCCGCGTTCGTCCGCTTTAAGGCGATGCCCGCGCATCTGGCATACCGTCCCGAATTCGTCTACGAGCGGGACTGGCGATTCTTGAAGGGTCCGGTCGTGGGCGTGGTCACGACGTTCGACTCGTCGCCTTATGGCTGCATGGACGAGCACGGGCGCTATCCGGTGTTGCCCAAATTCCTGCAGGGCACGGCCAGCACCGACAAACAACTGCTGAAGCTGCGCTTGCTGCGGCCATCCTCGTCGTATCAAGGGGGCTTTCACTCGCCCTTGTTACCGTCGACGGAAGTTTTGCTGGGGGCGGCGCATGCGGATGTGGATCGCATGCATATCGTCGGCGCTCTGCATGACTATTCACATCCGGACGTCGTGCACGGCGCCGACGCGATGTTCAGCTACGCGATCTGGCGTTCGCCGTTGCGTGGCGCGGAGACCGTGTTCAACGATCTGCAAGGCAAGGAAAGCGCGCGCATCGCGACGGTGTACGGCCAGACGGCGTTCAACCAGGGCTATCTGCTGAACAGTAAGAAGCTCGCTCGCGGAGAGGGTTTCGAAGCGACCACACAGGCGTGGGGCACCGTGCGCGCGGCAAAAGGACTGTTCTTCTCGGCGGATGCGGCGGCCGGCGCGGATACGCCACATTTGGAGATGCCTGCCGCCATTGCACAACTGAAGGCCGCGCTGCAGCGGGTGACCGAACTGGCGACGGCGACCACTCA
>FCOH02000044.1 GCA_001544595.2 Caballeronia peredens
GTGCCGACGCCCGGCCCGACATCGACGATGACGCCCGCGCCTTCGTGCCCGAGAATCGCCGGGAAAATGCCTTCGGGATCCGCGCCGGAGAGCGTGTAGTAATCGGTATGACAGATGCCCGTCGCCTTCACTTCGATCAGCACTTCGCCCGCACGCGGGCCTTCGAGATCGACTTCTTCGATCGTCAGCGGTTTTCCGGCTTCCCAGGCGATGGCGGCTTTCGTCTTCATGGTTCGGCTCCTTGAGTTGCGTTGATTCGGATATCGTTTTTCAGCGTTCAGCGCACGACGTTCAGGACTTCGTAGCATGCGCCCATCGTGTGATAGTCGGTCTTGCCGGCCGGGCTCTTCTCGTCGCTGTACTGGCGGTTGTCGCGCGTGAGGATGCGGAACCAGGCGCCCCATTTGTGATCGACGAAGTGCGCCCAGCTATAGGTCCACAGGCGCTCGTAATCGCTCCAGTAGCGCGCGGCGAGCGCGGCGTCGCCGTCGCGTTGCGCGCGCTCCGCGAGCAAGGCCGCCGCCGCGAGCGACTCCGCCTGAACCCAGAAATACTTGTCCTCGTCGTAGAACTTGCCGTCGGGGTCGAAGCCGTAGACCATGCCGCCGTGCTCGTGATCCCACGACAATTCCAATGCGCGGTCGAACAGTTCGCGCGCGCGCGTCAGATGCCACGCCTGCGGCCGATGACGATCGAGAATCAGCAGGAGCTTCGCCCATTCCGTCTGATGCCCGGGCTGAAAGCCCCACGGCCTGAAGATGTTGCTGCGATCGCCCTTGTTGTAGTCCCAGTCGATCGACCAGTCCGGCTTGTAGTGCTCCCACACGAGACCGCCGGCGAGCGCCGCCTGACGATTCACCATGTTGTCGGCGAGCAGCGCGGCGCGGTCGAGATAGCGCGACTCGCCGGTCGCCTCGAAGGCCGCGAGCAGCGCCTCGCAGGTATGCATGTTGGCGTTCTGGCCGCGATAGTCGGACACTTGCCAGCCGGCGCTCGCTTCGTCCTTGTAGAGACCGTGTTCGGCGTCCCAGAAACGCGCTTCCATCAATTGCCAGGTTTCGTCGAGAAAGGCGCGCGCGCGGTCGTCGCCCGCTTCGATCGCCTTCGCATACGCGAGCATGACGAACGCGAGGCCGTAGCAGTGATTCGTCGCGTCGGTGACGTCGCGGCCGTTCAGCGTCCACGCATAGCCGCCCGTCTCCGGATTGCGATGAAACTGCCGCAGATAGTCGATGCCGTGCACCACGCCGCCGCGATATTCATCGAGGCCGAAGTGCTTGTACGCCATCGCGTAATTGAAGACGAAGCGCGTGCTCGACACGAGATGGCGCGACGTGCGGTCGTAGATCGTGCCGTCGTTCTTGTAGTAGTGATAGAAGCCGCCCGCCGGGTCCATGCAGTGCGGATGATAGAAGGTCATCGTGCGCAATACGTGATCGAGCAGGAATGCGCGCGAGCGGAAATCGGGAGGCGATGCGGGTCTGGACAGTTCGGATGCGGACATGGCTGGTTTCGATGTCTGGGTTTGAGCAATGAACCGAACATCATGGTCGGGTCAAGTTGAAACTGAAACGACTCGGCACGAGAGCTCGTCGCGGGTGCAGGACGCAGGTGCCGATGATGCAAAGGGCTACAAGTTTAAGCGCGATCGGAAACGGCACAAATTAAGGAAATTCCGAGCGGGTTCCCCGCAGTCGTCGGGCATGCTTGCCGGCCCGCCCAACAAGGCGGGCCGGCAAGCATGCCCGCAGATGGCCCTTTCTCGACTTTGACACACAGGAACCCATGCTCCACGCGTCCGCCCTGACATCGATGAAGCCGCTCTTCATAACGCCGTGCTACGGCGGCAACGCTGCGGTCAATTTTGTAAGGAGCGTTCTCGCGCTCAGCAACAGTCTGTGGCAAGCAGGGATGAACGGCGTCATTAAGATCGACTCGGGCGATAGCCTCGTGACGCGCGCCCGCAATGAGGCCGTCGCCAAATTCCTGCTCGATCCCAGCTTCACGCACTTGTTCTGGATCGACGCGGACATCGGCTTCACCGTCGACCAGGCGTTCCGGCTCTTGCTCGCGGACCGCGATGTCGTCGCGGGCGTGTATCCGATCAAGCGCTTCGAATGGCCCGCGGAACTGCCCGCCGGGCTGAACAAGCAGACGTTCTCGACACTCTACCTGCGCTATCCGGTCAACGCACACGACGGTGTCTCGACCACGATCGACGAGGACGGGTTTCTCGAAGTCAGCGAAGCGCCCACAGGTTTCATGTGCATTCGCCGCAACGTGTTCGAAGCCATGATTGCCCGCCTGCCCGAACTGAAGTACGTGCCGGACGGACCACCGGATACGCCGATCCGCGACCTTTGCTATCGCTTCTTCGACGTGATGGTCGAGCCGTCGACCAATCGCTATCTGTCCGAAGACTACGGGTTCTGCCGGCGCTGGCGCGACCTTGGCGGACGCGTGTTCGTCGATACGCGATCGAAACTCTCTCATCAGGGCACGTACACCTATGACGGCGACTTCGGCGCGTCCCTGATCGCGAGCCCGGACACCTCGATCGGTCGCGGTTGAGGACATCGCCCACTGAAACTCTCGTCTCATCCGAAACGAACGAGTCGAGCCAGCTGGCACGCAGCAGAGCCGTGCTGATGCTGGAGGCGCCGCACGCGTGAGTTGCCGCGCACACCCGCGCGCATTCGCGTCGGGATCAGAACCAGTCCTCCGTGCGCCTGTACAAGTCGATGAAACGCGCGTGCCGCGCATCGAGCGACGCATTCGCGCGCGGCGTCGCGGCAAGCGTGGCGTCGGGCGCGAGCGAGGCCGAATCGTCGACACGCCAGTGACCCGCCGCAATGCCGCCGAGCATCGCCGCGCCGCGCGTCGCCGCGTTCGGGCAATCGACCGCGTGCAGCTCGACGCGCAATGCATCGGCAAGCAACTGCCGCCAGCGCGGATCGACCGAGCCGCCGCCCGCGAGCCGCATCGAATCGAGTGCGGCGCCATTCAGGCGAATGGCGTCCAGTCCCGCGCGCAAGGCGAATGCCACGCCCTCGAACGCGGCGCGCATCAACGTGCCGCGCGTGTCGTCGAGACCGAGTCCCAGCCAGCCGCCGCGCGCGTTCGGGTTCATCCACGGCGACCGCTCGCCGCTCAGGTACGGCAGAAAACTCACGGTGGCGCTGGCGTCGGCGGCGAAGGCGTCGTCATAGGCTTGCGCCCATGAGGCATAACCGAGCCAGCCGCGCACCGCTTCGAGCGCGACGCCGACGTTCTGCATCGCCGCCATGCGATACCACGCGCCGGTCGCCGATCGATACGTATGCAGGCCATGCGCCGGCGCGGGCGCAGCCGCGCACATCACGACGATCTGGCCGCCGGTGCCGGTCGTGAGCAGCGCGTCGCCGTCGGCGGACAGACCGCTGCCGAGCGCCGCGCACGGCGTATCGCCCGCGCCGACAGCCATCGGAATGCCCGCGCGCAAGCCGAGCGCCGCGGCCGCCTGCGCCGACAACGCGCCGCCCGCTTCATGCGACGCCGCGAGCGGCGCGAACCACGCGCGCGGCAAGCCGAGCCTGTCGATGAGCGCATCGTCCCATTCGCCCGACGGATGACCGAGCGCGGTCGCGCACGCATCCGACGGATCGGTGACGAACGCGCCGCCGAGCTTCGCGCGCAACCAGTCTTTGGGCTGCAATGCCCAGCGCGTCTGCGCAGCGATTCCCGCTTCGTTCGCCGCGAGCCAGCGCAGCAGCGGCCCCGCCATGCCCGGCGCGACGGGATTCGGCTGCGGCTCGGGCCACGCATCGAGCAGGTCGCGGGCGCGCGTGTCGGGCCAGAGCATCGCGGGGCGCAGCGCGCGGCCATCGGCGGCGCTCGGCACGACGCCGTGCATCTGCCCGGAAAAGCCGATTGCGCCGACCGCTTCGCGCTCGCCGGCGGGCAGGCGCGCCGCCGCGTTCACGAGCGCCGCGTACCACGCGTCGACCGGCGTTTCGGCCCAGCCGGGCTGCGCGCTCGTCACCGCATAGGCGGCGCTCGCGAACGCGATTTCGCGGCCGTTTTCGTCGAGGATGGCGAGTTTCAGGGAGCCCGTACCGAGATCGATGCCAAGGAAACGCATGGGATTCTGGAGCGTGAAAAGACGTTAGGGAAAACGCGCAAAACCGGGGTTTACCCCGCCATCGCGCACTGAGGACGAAAAACGGACTATACGCGCGACGTGATGAACATCATAACGACGGACCGAAGAAGGCGGCCTTTCGTCACACGACGAATTTCCCGACCCATGCGTCAAACCCCTTGCGACAAGGGCTTGCGCGCGTGCGCACCATGGATGGCGCGCGAAACCCATATCGTCGGGCGAACGAGGCGTATAGCGCCGCGTGGTCTTGTTCGCGCTCCTCGATGCACTTAACTTGGAGGCCATTCCAATGAGACGCATATAGGAGAGAGACATGGCTTTGAGTTCGACGGCCCACAAGGTCCATCCGGTGGACGAGCGATTGCCGATGGGACAGTTGCTGACGCTCGGCATCCAGCACGTTCTCGTGATGTACGCGGGCGCGGTCGCGGTGCCGCTGATTCTCGGGGCCGCGATGAACCTGCCGAAAGACCAGATCGCCTTTCTCATCAGCGCGGATCTGTTCTCGTGCGGCGTCGCCACGCTGATTCAGACGCTCGGCCTGTGGATCTTCGGCATTCGCCTGCCCGTGATCATGGGCTGCACGTTCGCCGCCGTCGGCCCGATGGTCGCGATCGGCACGAATCCTTCGCTCGGCATTCTCGACGTGTTCGGCTCGACCATCGCCGCAGGCGTGATCGGCATTCTGCTCGCGCCGATGATCGGCAAGTTATTGCGCTTCTTCCCGCCGGTCGTGGTCGGTACGGTGATCGCGGTGATCGGTCTGTCGCTGATGGGCGTCGGCATCAACTGGGCGGCGGGCGGCATCGGCAATCCGGATTACGGCAATCCGGTGTATCTGCTGCTCTCGCTCGTCGTGCTCTCGCTGATCCTGCTCATCAACAAGTTCGCGCGCGGTTTCATCGCGAATATTTCGGTGCTGCTCGGCATCGTCGCGGGCTTCGTCATCGCCGCGATGCTCGGCCGCGTGAACATGGACGGCGTGGCGCACGCGCCGTGGGTCGGCGTCGTGCTGCCGTTCCACTTCGGCTTGCCGCATTTCGACGCGCTCTCCGTGGCCACGATGGTCATCGTGATGTTCGTGACGTTCATCGAGTCGACCGGCATGTTCCTCGCGGTGGGCGATCTGGTCGAACGCCCCGTCGATCAGAAGGCGCTCGTGCGCGGCCTGCGCGTCGACGGTCTCGGCACGCTGATCGGCGGCGTGTTCAACTCGTTTCCGCATACGTCGTTTTCGCAGAACGTCGGGCTGATCGGCGTGACGGGCGTGAAGAGCCGCTTTGTCTGCGCAACCGGCGGCGTGATTCTCGTCGTGCTCGGACTGTTTCCGAAGATGGCGCAAGTCGTGGCTTCGGTGCCGCCGTTCGTGCTCGGCGGCGCGGGCATCGTGATGTTCGGCATGGTCGCGGCGAACGGCATCAAGACGTTGTCGCGCGTGGACTTCACGCGGAATCACCACAACCTGTTCATCGTTGCGGTGAGCGTGGGGATGGGCATGGTGCCGGTGGTCGCGCCGAAGTTCTTCTCGCAACTGCCGCATGCGCTCGAACCGATTCTTCATAGCGGGATTCTGCTGGCATCGGTGTCGGCGGTGGTGCTGAACGTGGTGTTCAACGGCGTGCGCCGCGAACGCGAGGCGCGTCGCGAAGCGCGTGAGGCGGCGCACGAGTTCGAAGGCGCGGCGCACGCGGGAGACGCGCACTAAGGAAGTCGTACCCTGGAAGTGCTTGCTGGCTGTTTGCGTTGAGCGCCGCGGTGGAAGCCGCGGCGTTTTTTTTTGTCAGCTTGCATCCGCCGCGCGCGGCGCATCGCCCGTGCGTTCGATCCACCCGCCGCCCAGCGACTGATAAAGGCTCACGAGATTCGCCAGCCGCTGCGTGCGCGCGGTGATCAGCGTCTGCTGCACCGAGTACAGATCCTGCTGCGCCGTCAACACGCCGAGATAACTGTCGACGCCCTGCTTGTAGCGCAGCGTCGACAAATCCAGCCGCCGCTGCTGCGCCGCCGCGTCGCGCGCGAGCGCCGCGATCTGCTGATCGTACGTGCCGCGCGCGGCGAGCCCGTCGGCCACGTCGCTGAACGCCGACTGAATCGCCTTCTCGTATTGCGCGACTTCGATCTTCTTTTCGATGTTCGCGAGATCGAGATTCGCGAGATTCTGCCCGCCTTCGAAGATCGGCAACGTGATCGTCGGCGCGAAACCCCATGCGGCCGACCCCGGCTTGAACAGCCCGCCGAGCGTCGGGCTCAGCGTGCCGAAGTTGCCCGTCAGCGAAATGCTCGGGAAGAACGCCGCCCGCGCCGCGCCGATGTTCGCGTTCGCCGCCAGCAGATTCTGCTCCGCCTCCATGATGTCCGGCCGGCGCAGCAACAGGTCCGAAGGCAATCCGGCAGGAATGTCGGTGAGCAGATTCTGTCCGTCGAGCGCCATGCCGGCCGGCAGATCGTCGGGCATCGGCTCGCCCAGCAGCAGCACGAGCGCGTTGACCGCCTGCGCCCGCGCGCGTTCCTGCGCCTGCAGATTCGCCGCGGCGCTTTCCATTACAGTTTGCGCCTGGCTCACGTCCAGTTCGGACGCCGTGCCGTTGTCGAACTGCAGCTTCACGATATCGAACGAATCGCGCGTGCTCTTGAGCGTCTGGCGCGTGACGGCGAGCAGGTCATCGGCTTGCAGCACTTGCAGATACTGCGTCGCCACCTGCGAGACCAGCGAAATCTCGGCCGCCTTGCGCGCGTACGCGGTCGCGAAATACTTCGCGAGCGCCTGATCCTTCAGGCTCTGCACGCGGCCGAACAGGTCGATCTCCCATGACGCGTTCAGACCCACCGAGTAAGTGTTCTGAATCGTCTGGTTCAGGAAGGACAGATCCTTCGGCGTGCGCTGCTTCGACTGGCCAGCCTGCGCCGCGAGCGACGGAAACAGTTCCGAACGCGCGATGCGGTATTGCGCCTGCGCGGCCTGCACGTTGAGCACCGACACGCGCAGATCGCGGTTGTTCTTCAGCGCGATGTCGATGAGCCGCTGCAGCCGCGCATCGACGAAGAAATCGCGCCAGCCGATATCGGCGGCGGCGACGCCGTTCGCAGTGCGCGCATCGCTCGCCGCGCCCGGTTGCGCGGCATACACGCCGTCCGTCGGGAAGCTCGCCGACACCGGCGCGGCGGGACGCTCGTATTTCGGCGCCATCGTGCAGCCGGTTGCCAGCAGCGCGATGCCGGCTGCAATCAGGGAAAGTCTACGCATGTCAGTGTCCCTCGTTGTCCTGTTGCGCGCGCCGCTGCGCTTCGTAACGCGCGAGCGCGGCATCCGTGTCCTCCTTGTCGCCGCCGAAGCGCGAGCGCACGACGACGAAGAACATGGGCACCATGAAAATGGCGAGGAAAGTTGCAGTGACCATGCCGCCGATCACGCCCGTGCCGATCGCGTGCTGGCTGCCCGAACCCGCGCCGTTGCTGATCGCGAGCGGCATCGTGCCGAGAATGAACGCGAGCGAGGTCATGAGAATCGGCCGCAGACGCAGGCGCGCCGCTTCCAGCGCGGCTTCGATCGGCCCCATCTTTTGCGAGATCTGCAGATCGCGCGCGAACTCGACGATCAGAATCGCGTTCTTCGCCGACAAGCCGACCGTGGTCAGCAGGCCGACCTGGAAGAACACGTCGTTTTCCAGCCCGCGCAGCGACACGGCGAGCAATGCGCCGATCACGCCGAGCGGCACGACCATGATCACGGAGAACGGAATCGACCAGCTTTCGTACAGCGCCGCGAGACACAGGAACACGACGAGGATCGAGATGCCGTAGAGAATCGGCGCCTGCGAACCCGACTGGATCTGCTGATACGACAAACCCGTCCATTCGTAGCCGATGCCCGCGGGCAGCTTCGCGGCGAGCGCTTCCATCGCGGCCATCGCCTGGCCGGTGGATTTGCCCGGCGTCGCGACGCCCTGGATTTCGATCGACGACAAGCCGTTGTAGCGCTCGAGCTTGGGCGAGCCGTAGCTCCATTCGGTGGTCGCGAACGACGAGAACGGCACCATCGAGCCGGACGCATTGCGCACGTACCAGCTATTGATGTTTTCCGGCGACATGCGGAACGGCGCATCGCTCTGCATGTAGACCTTCTTGATGCGGCTGTCGATATCGAGGAAGTTGTTCACGTACTTCGATGCCCACGCGATCGAGAACGTCTGGTCGATCGCCGACGGATCGACGCCCTGCGAGATCGCTTTTTGCCGGTCGATGTTCACCTTGAACTGCGGCGCGTCGTTCAGGCCGTTGGGGCGCACCTGGGCGAGCGTCGGGTCCTTCGCGGCCATGCCGAGGAGCATCGCGCGCGCCTGCATCAGCTTTTCGTGCCCGAGACCGGCGCGGTCCTGAAGCTCGAAGTCGAAGCCCGAAGCCGTGCCCAGTTCCGGAATGGACGGCGGATTCACCGGGAACACGAGCGCATTCTTGTAGCTCGCGAACGCGCCATACGTGCGGCCCACCAGCGCCTGGACCTTCTCGTTGGCGCTCGTGCGCTGCTTGAAGTCCTTCAGCCGCACGAACACGAGGCCCGAGTTCTGGCCATGACCCGCGAAGCTGAAGCCGTTCACCGTGAACACCGATTCGACGACAGACTTCTCTTTTTCCAGCAGATAACCGGCGACGTCGTTCAGCGCGCGCTGTGTCATTTCCTGCGTGGCGCCGGCGGGCGTGGCCACCAGCACGAACATCGTGCCCTGGTCTTCATCCGGCAGAAACGCCTTCGGCAGGCGCGTGAACAACATGCCGACCGCGACGATGATCACCAGATAAATGATGAGCCAGCGCCCCGAGCGTTTGATGACGTGCGCCACGCCGCCGTGATACTTCGCCTGACTCTTCGCGAAGGTGCGGTTGAACCAGCCGAGAAAGCCCGTCTTCTTCTCCTCGTGCCCCTCGGGATGCGGCTTCAGCATGGTGGCGCACAGCGCCGGGGTCAGCACCATCGCGGTGAAGACCGACAGGCCCATCGCCGAGACGATCGTCAGCGAGAACTGACGATAGATCGCGCCGACCGAGCCGCCCGTGAACGCCACCGGCACGAACACCGCCGCGAGCACGAGCGCCACGCCGACGAGCGCGCCGGTGATCTGGCTCATCGCCTTTTTCGTGGCTTCCTTCGGCGACAGCCCTTCTTCGGTCATCACCCGCTCGACGTTCTCCACGACCACGATGGCATCGTCCACCAGCAGGCCGATGGCGAGCACGAGGCCGAACATCGACAGCGTGTTGATCGAAAAGCCGGCCGCTCCCATGATCGCGAAGGTGCCGAGCAGCACGACCGGCACCGCGATGGTCGGAATCAGCGTCGCGCGCAGGTTCTGCAGGAACAGATACATCACGAGGAACACCAGCACGATGGCCTCGAAGAGCGTCTTCACCACGTCCTCGATCGACTGCTTCACGAACGGCGTGGTGTCGTACGGGTACTTCACGACGAGACCGTGCGGGAAGAACTTCGAAAGCTGATCGATCTTCGCGCGCACCGCGTTGGCGGTGGCGAGCGCGTTCGCGCCGGTCGCGAGCTGAATGCCGAAGCCCGCCGCCGGACGGCCGTTGTACTGCGTCTCGAAGTTGTAGTTCTCGCCGCCCAGACCGATGCGCGCGACATCGCGCAGGCGCACCTGCGAGCCGTCCTGGCTCACTTTCAGCAGCACGTTGCCGAACTGCTCGGGCGTGCGCAGGAGCGTCGCTTCGGTGATGGTCGCCTGCATCGACTGGCCGGGCACGGCGGGTACGCCGCCCAGTTGCCCGCCCGCGACCTGCACGTTCTGCGATTGCAGCGCGTTCTGCACGTCCACCGGCGTGAGGCTGTACTTGGTCAGCTTGTTCGGATCGAGCCAGATGCGCATGGCGTACTGCGAGCCGAACAGCGTCACGGTGCCGACACCGTTCAGACGGCTGACCGGATCCTGCACGTTCGACGCCACGTAGTTCGCGAGGTCGTCGCGGCTCATGCTGCCGTCTTCGGACACGAACGCCAGCACGAGCAGGAAGCTGCTGCTCGACTTGGTCACGCTGATGCCCAACTGCTGCACGACGGCCGGCAGATTGGGCGTGGCGAGCTGCAGCTTGTTTTGCACCTGCACCTGCGCGATGTCGGCATTGGTGCCGGCCGCGAAGGTCAGCGTGACAGTCGCGGTGCCGCTGTCATCGGAAGTGGAGGAGAGATACAGCAGATGGTCGAGACCGCTCATCTGCTGCTCGATCACCTGCGTGACCGTGTTTTCGACGGTTTGCGCCGACGCGCCCGGGTACGTGGCGGTGATGGAAATAGCGGGCGGCGCGATGGTCGGATACTGCGCGACCGGCAGCGTCGTGACGGACGCGAGGCCCGCGAGCATCAGAATGATGGCGATCACCCACGCGAAGATCGGGCGATCGATGAAGAATTTGGCCATGAGGCGTATCTCCTTCAGGCGCCGGAGGCGGGGTGCGGGGTGGCTGCCGCCGGAGCCGCCGCGGTCGCGGCATCGGCGGGCGCTTCAGGCAGATGCGCCGGAACCGCCTTCACTTCCATGCCCGGACGCACCTTGTCGATGCCCTCGACGATCACGCGGTCGCCCGCATTCAGACCGCTTTCGACGACCCAGCTCTGACCGACCGTGGCGGAGGTCACGAGCGGGCGCAGCGCGACCTTGTTGTCCTTCCCGACGACCATCGCGAGCGCGGTGCCTTTCTGGTCGTGCGTGATGCCCTGCACCGGCACGATGAGCGCGCTGGGATTCACGCCTTCCTCGATGCGCGCCCGCACGAACATGCCCGGCAGCAGCACGCGGTCCTTGTTCTGGAAGATCGCGCGCACGGTGACCGAGCCGGTGGACGGGTCCACGGTCACGTCGCTGAATTGCAGCTTGCCCTGCTCGGAATAGACGCGGCCGTCCTCCAGAATCAGCGTCACCTTCGCGGCGTCCGGGCCGCTCGTCGAAAGACGCCCTTCCTGGATCTGACGGCGCAGCTTCAGGCCGTCGAGGCTCGATTGCGTGAGATCGACGTACATCGGGTCGAGTTGCTGCACCGTGACCATCAGCGTGGCCTGCGCCGCCTGCACGTAGGCGCCGGGCGTGACCTGCGAGATCCCGGCCTGCCCCGTGACGGGCGAGGTCACATCGGTGTAGCCGAGGTTGATCTGGGCGGTGTCGATCGCAGCCTTCGCCGACGCGACATCGGCTTGCGCCTGACCTTGCGAGGCGACCGCGTTGTCGTAGTCCTGCTTGCTGACCGCATTCGACGCGACCAGCACCTTGTAGCGCTCAGCCTGCGCGGTGGTCGAGATCAGGTTCGCCTGCGCTTTCGCATACGACGCCTTCGCGTTGTTCAACTGCGCGATGAACGGCGCGGGATCGATCTTGTACAGCCGCTGACCGGCCTTGACAGCGCCGCCTTCGGTGAATTCACGGCGCAGCACGATGCCGTCGACGCGCGCGCGAACCTGTGCATCGAGGAAGGCGCTCGTGCGGCCCGTCAGCTCCGTCGTGACCGGCACCGCCGCCGGTTCGAGCGTGACGACGCCGACTTCCGGCGTGTGGGGCGTCATCGCGGGAGGCTTCTCCCCGCATGCTGCGGCCAACAGGGCGACCGTCGTGACACCGATAAAGCGGCATGGAATCCAATTGAGATGCATGGGACGCAGACCTCTTGGGTTGCTGAAGATGAAAAGCGCGCGTCCGCGCGCAAAAGCTCGCAGGCGCTCTGGAAGCGGTCGATTGCCGCGATGCATGGCGGAGTGCCGCCGGCGGATCGGCGGATTGATCGCCTTCCGAAAAGACGGATAAATTTGGGATAACTAAATTTATTCCCTGATTCGCGTGTGAATTTCAGCGGCCTGCCACATTCGACACGAAATGCAAGCGCGGGCGGATGGCGGGATCGCTGACACGGCTCATGCCGTTACGACGCGAAGGAACAGACGATTATAAGTATCGTTCGATATGAGGATGCCTAATCAACAGGCACATTCATCACAATTTGACAGTGTTTAAACAAATGTGGCCAAGCCGCGAAAGTCCGTGATGGGTTTCCGGCGCACAAAAAAAGCCCGGCGCGAGGCCGGGCTTCATCTGCAACACCTTGAGTCGATTCAGGTCAACTCGCCGCCGGCGCCGAGGCCGGCTGCGGCGCGCCTTGCGAACCATAGTCGACGGGCGCATCCGCCGGACGCGGCGCATCGCCGGAATGCTCGATCCAGCCGCCGCCCATGAACTGATACAGATCGACGAGGTTGGTCAGGCGATTCAGCCGCGCCGTGATCAGCAACTGCTGCGCCTCGTACAGCGCCGTCTGCGCGGTCAGCACCGCGAGATAGCTGTCCACGCCGTTGCGATAGCGCAGATCCGACAGCTCCAGACGCCGGCTCTGCGAGTTCACGAAACGCTCGAGCGACTTGATCTGCTCGTCGAACGTGCCGCGCGCGGCGAGACCGTCGGCCACTTCGCGGAATGCGGTCTGGATCGCCTTCTCGTAGTTGGCGATCTCGATGCGCTTCTGCACGTTAGCCAGGTCGAGGTTGGCCTTGTTCTGACCGCCTTCGAAGATCGGCACCGTGATCTGCGGCGCGAACGACCACGCCGCCGAACCCGGCTTGAACAAGCCGCCGAGCGTCGGCGACAGCGTGCCGAAGCTGCCCGTCAGCGAAACGCGCGGGAAGAATGCCGCACGCGCCGCGCCGATGTTCGCGTTGGCCGCGAGCAGCGACTGCTCGGCCGCCGCGATGTCGGGACGACGCGTAAGCAGATCGGACGGCAGGCCCGCCGGGATATCGGACAAGATGTTCTGCGTGTCGAGCGGCATGCCCGGCGGCAGATCGGCCGGCAACGGCTCGCCGACCAGCAGCACGAGCCCGTTCTCGGCCTGCGCGCGCAGACGCGCCTGCGTTTGCAGATTCGCCTGCGCCTCTTCCACCACGCCTTCAGACTGGCGCAAGTCCAGTTCCGTGCCCGTGCCGTTGTCGTACTGCAGCTTGGTGATGCGGAACGACTCCTGCGCGGTCTTCAGCGTGTTCTGCGTGACGGCGAGCGCGTCGTCGTAGGCGAGCATCGTCAGATACTGGTCCGCGACCGACGACACCAGCGCGATCTCCGCCGCCTTGCGCGATTCGGCCGTCGACAGATACTGCGCGAGCGCCTGATCCTTCAGGCTGCGGATGCGCCCGAAGAAGTCGATTTCCCACGACGCGTTCAGGCCGACCGAATACGTGTTCGAGATCGTCTGGTTGAAGAACGACAGATTCTTCGGCGTGCGCTGCTTGCTTTGCGACGCGGCGCCTTCGAGCGTCGGAAAGAGTCCGGCGCGCGTGATCTGATACTGCGCCTGCGCCGCCTCGACATTGAGCACCGAAACGCGCAGGTCGCGGTTGTTCTTCAGCGCGAGCTCGACGATCTTCTGCAGGCGCGCATCGGCGAAGAAATTGCGCCAGCCGATCTCCGGCGCGCTCTGCCCGTTCGCGGTGCGGCCATTGCTCGCCGTCGACGACGCGTCCGGCTGGTTCGCGTACACGCCGCCTTCGGGAAACGTCTGCGTGACGGGCGCGGCCGGGCGCTCGTACTTCGGCTGGAGCGTGCAGCCGGCCGCGAATACCGTCACGGCGGCCGCGATCAAGGAATGTTTAAGCATCTCAATGTCCTTCCTTATCGGTGCCGTTGTGCGAGCCTTCGAAATCGCCCGACGTACCCGGCGACGGCACATCCTTGGCCTTGCTGAACTTCGAGATCACGACGAAGAACATCGGGATCATGAAAATGGCGAGGAAGGTCGCGGTCAACATGCCGCCGATCACGCCGGTGCCGATCGCGTGCTGGCTCGCCGAACCCGCGCCGTTGCTGATCGCGAGCGGCATCACGCCGAGAATGAACGCGAGCGAGGTCATGAGAATCGGGCGCAACCGCAGGCGCGCCGCTTCCATGGCTGCTTCGACCGTAGACATGCCCTGCATGCGCAACTCGCGCGCGAACTCCACGATCAGAATCGCGTTCTTTGCCGACAGGCCGACCGTGGTCAGCAGGCCGACCTGGAAGAACACGTCGTTCTCCAGACCGCGCAGCGTGGCGGCGAGAAGCGCGCCCAGCACGCCGAGCGGCACGACCATGATGACCGAGAACGGAATCGACCAGCTTTCATACAACGCCGCGAGACACAGGAACACGACGAGAATCGAGATGCCGTACAGGATCGGCGCCTGCGAACCCGACTGACGCTCCTGATAGGACAGTCCGGTCCATTCGTAGCCGACGCCCGCGGGCAGTTTCGCCGCGATGGCTTCCATCGCCGTCATGGCCTGGCCGGTCGACTTGCCCGGTGCGGCCGCGCCCTGGATTTCCACCGCCGAGATACCGTTGTAGCGTTCGAGCTTCGGCGAACCGTAGGTCCAGTTGCCGGTCGCGAACGCGCCGAACGGCACCATCGTTCCGGCGCCATTGCGCACGTACCACTTGCTCAGGTCGTCCGGATTCATGCGGAACGGACCGTCGCCCTGCACGTAGACCTTCTTGATCCGGTTATCGACGTCGAGGAAGTTGTTCACGTACTGCGACGCCCACGCGACGGAGAACGTCTGATCGATGTCCGAAATCTGGACGCCGAGCGCGTTGGCCTTCTCGCGGTCGATGTTCACCTTGAACTGCGGCGTGTCGTTCAGGCCGTTCGGCCGCACCTGCGCGAGCGTCGGGTCCTTCGCGGCCATGCCGAGCAGCATGTTGCGCGCTTCCATCAGCTTCGCGTGGCCGAGGCCGCCGCGATCCTGCAGCTCGAAGTCGAAGCCCGCCGCCGTGCCGAGTTCGGGAATCGAAGGCGGGTTGACCGGGAAGATCATCGCGTCCTTGTAAGGCGCGAAGTGCATGAACATGCGCCCGACCAGCGCCTGCACCTTCTCGTTGCTGTGCTGGCGTTCCGCGTAGTCTTTCATTCGCACGAACACGAGACCGGAGTTCTGGCCGCGGCCCGCGAACGAGAAGCCGTTCACCGTGAACACCGACTCGACGATCGCCTTCTCGTCCTTCAGCAGGTAGTCCTGCACGTCCTTCAGCACGTGCGCCGTGTATTCCTGCGTGGAACCCGCGGGCGCCTGCACGAGCACGAACATCGTGCCCTGATCCTCGTCGGGCAGGAACGACTTCGGCAGACGCAGGAACAACATGCCCACCGCGACGATCACCACGATATAGATGATCAGCCAGCGGCCCGAGCGGCGAATCACGTGCTGCACGCCGCTGTGATACTTCTCCTGACTCTTGTTGAAGGTGCGGTTGAACCAGCCGAAGAAACCCTTCTTCTCCGGCTCGTGCCCTTCCGGATGCGGCTTCAGGAGCGTCGCGCACAGTGCCGGCGTGAGAATCAGCGCGACCATCACGGACAGCACCATCGCGGCGACGATCGTCAGCGAGAACTGCCGGTAGATCGCGCCGACCGAGCCGCCCGAGAACGCCACCGGCACGAACACCGCCGACAGCACGAGCGCCACGCCGATCAGCGCGCCGGTGATCTGGCCCATCGCCTTGCGGGTGGCTTCGCGCGGCGATAAATGCTCCTCGGACATCACCCGCTCGACGTTCTCGACGACCACGATCGCATCGTCGACGAGCAGACCGATCGCGAGCACGAGGCCGAACATCGACAGCACGTTGATCGAGAAGCCCACCGCCGACATGATCGCGAACGTGCCGAGCAGCACCACCGGCACCGCGATCGTCGGGATGATCGTCGCCCGCAGGTTCTGCAGGAACAGATACATCACGAGGAACACGAGCACGATGCCTTCGATCAGCGTCTTGACCACTTCCTCGATCGACAGGCGCACGAACGGCGTGGTGTCGTACGGATACTTGACGACGAGGCCGTGCGGGAAGTACTTCGACAGATCGTCGATCTTGGCGCGGACCGCCTTCGCGGTGGCGAGCGCATTCGCGCCCGTCGCGAGCTGGATACCGAAGCCGGCCGTCGGCTGCCCGTTGTACTTCGTGTCGAAGTTGTAGTTTTCGCCGCCGAGCTCGATCCGCGCGACATCCTTCAGACGCACGCGCGAGCCGTCCTGATTCACCTTCAGCAGGACGTCGCCGAACTGCTCCGGCGTGCGCAGCAGCGTCGCTTCAGTGATCGTGGCCTGCAGCATCTGCCCCGGCACGGCTGGCGTGCCGCCGAGACTGCCCGCCGCCACCTGCACGTTCTGATTGGTGATGGCGTTCTTCACGTCCACGGGCGTGAGCGAATAGTTCGTCAGCTTGGTCGCATCGAGCCAGACGCGCATCGCGTACTGCGAGCCGAACAGCGTCGTGGTGCCGACGCCGTCGATACGCGAGAGCGGATCCGCCACGTTCGACGCCACGAAGTTCGCGAGGTCGTACTTGCTCATGCTGCCGTCTTCGGACACGAACGCGAGCACGAGCAGGAAGCTCGAACTCGATTTCGTGACCTTCGTGCCGAGCTGCTGCACGACCTGCGGCAGAAGCGGCGTGGCGAGCTGCAGCTTGTTCTGCACCTGCACCTGCGCGATGTCCGGGTTGGTGCCCGCCGCGAACGTCAGCGTGACGGTGGCCGTGCCGGAGTCATCGGAGGTCGACGACAGATACAGCAAGTGGTCGAGACCGGTCATCTGCTGCTCGATCACCTGCGTGACCGTGTTTTCCACGGTGCTCGCGGATGCGCCCGGATACGTCGCGCTGATCTGGATCGCAGGCGGCGCGATCGTCGGATACTGCGAGACCGGCAGCGTGAAGATCGACGCCATCCCCGCCAGCATCAGGATGATCGCGATCACCCATGCGAAGATCGGCCGATCGATAAAAAACTTTGCCATGTAACAGGCTCCCTGTTATTGCCTTACGCGCCGGACGCGGCCGAAGCCGCCTGCGCACCGCTGGCACCGCTCGCGCCGTTCGCGCTCGCCGGAGCGGCGGCACCCGGGGCGCTCGATGCGGCCGGCGCCTGCGCGGCCTGCGCATCGGATGCGGGATACGGGAATTTCGCGTCGACCGGCTTCACCTGCATGCCGGGCTTGGCCTTCTCGACACCGTTCACGATCACGCGATCGCCCGGGTTCAGGCCGCTGTCGACCACCCAGTTGTTGCCGTAGGTGGCGCTCGTGACGAGCTGGCGCAGCTCGACCTTGTCGTCCTTGCTCACGACGAGCGCGGTCGGCGTGCCCTTCTGGTCGTGCGTGACGCCGATCTGCGGCACGACGAGCGCGTGGTCGTTCACGCCTTCCTGGATGCGCGCGCGCACGAACATGCCCGGCAGCAGCACGCGGTCCTTGTTCTGGAAGATCGCGCGCACGGTGACGGAGCCGGTGCTCTGGTCGACGCTCACGTCGGAGAACTGCAGCTTGCCCTGCTCGGTGTAGGTGCGGCCGTCTTCGAGCACGAGCGACACCTTCGCGGCGTGGATGCCTTCGGTCTGCAGGCGCCCTTCCTGGATCTGCCTGCGCAGCTTGAGGCCCTCGACGCTCGATTGCGTCAGGTCGACGTAGATCGGGTCGAGCTGCTGGATCGTGGTGAGCAGCGTCGCCTGGCTCGCCTGCACGTACGCGCCCGGCGTGACCTGCGAGATGCCTGTGCGGCCGGTAATCGGCGAGACGACATCGGTGTAGCCGAGATTGATCTGCGCCGTATCGACGGACGCCTTGCCCGCGGCGACGTCCGCCACGGCCTGACCTTGCGCGGCCACGGCGTTGTCGTAGTCCTGCTTCGACACGGCGTTGGCCGCGACGAGGATCTTGTAGCGCGACACGAGCGCGTTCTGCGACGCGACGTTCGCCTGCGCCTTCGCGAGCGTCGCCTTCGCGTTGTTCAGCGCGGCGATATAGGGCGCCGGGTCGATCTTGTAGAGACGCTGACCGGCCTTGACTTCGGCGCCTTCGGTGAACTCGCGGCGCAGCACGATGCCGTCGACCCGTGCGCGCACTTGCGCCACGAGATACGCATTGGTGCGGCCCGGCAGATCGACGGTGACCGGCACGCTCGTCGGCTGCACGGTGACGATGCCGACTTCGGGCGTTTGCGGCGGAGGTGCTGACTGTTTTTGTCCGCACGCTGCCAGAAACACGGCAGCCGTCGCGGCGGTGATTAAGCGGAATGGAACCCGTTCGACGCGCATGGAGCGACCTCTGTCTAAGACTGAGAGTGAAGTGGGTGCGCGGCGGCCTTCCCCGGGCCATGCCGCGCACGAGCGTCGTGAGACGCCGAACCAATAAACCAACCAGTGAGACCAGTGAGCGCAACCGCCGGCCAGCGGCCGGCGTTTCTCGCCCGTGCACGACGCTTACACGGCGCCGTCGATTGGCCTTAGGACGGCCAGAACGGGCAATCGAAATGAAAGCTTAATTCGGAATCGGCTCGCTGGCTGAATTGTGAAAATTGGTGAACGGGTGGTATTGTATATACATTCGTGGATGAATGTAAAAAACTGTACGTGTTTATCCCCATAGGAAGCGAGAACAAATCGCTCCGGGGAATCGATTACGTTCGACGAATCTTCGACAAGACCGCCGTGGGCGGTCTCTTTACCGGCAGCAGCAGGAGCAGACGGCGATCAGCCGCAGGATATGGTCAGACGAACCAAGGAAGAAGCGCAGGCGACCCGCAACCGCGTTCTCGACGCGGCCGAGCGCGTCTTCTACGAGAAAGGCGTGTCGCGCACGACGCTCGCGGACATCGCCCAGGCGGCGGGCGTGACGCGCGGCGCGATCTACTGGCATTTCGCCAACAAGGGCGATCTTTTCAACGCAATGTTCGACCGCAGCCTGCTGCCGCTCGACGAACTCATCGAAACGACGCTCGACGGCCGCGAGGAAGATCCGCTCGCGCGCCTGCGCGATCTGTTCATCTGGTGCATGCGCAACATCACGACCGACGAGCAGCGGCGGCGCGTGTTCGACATCCTGTTCATGAAATGCGAGTTCGTCGAGGAAATGGGGCCGGTGCGCGAGCGGCATCAGAACAACATGCGCGACGGCATGGAGCGCATCGAGCGCGCGCTGCGCAATGCCGTCGAAAAGAAGCAGTTGCCCGCGACGCTCGACACGCGCCGCTCCACGACCATGCTGCACTGTCTGTTCACCGGCATCCTGCGCGACTCGCTGATGCTGCCCGATCTCGTCCATCCGGAACGCGACGCCGAAGCGCTCATCGACGCCTGCTTCGACGCTCTGCGCTGCAGCCCCGCGCTGCTTTTACCGGCCGCCGCCTGAAGCCGACGCCCGTGCCCGCTGGTTCGACGCGTAGATGTTGTCGCGCGCGGGCGGCTCGCCGGTCGCCAGCGCCGCGATCCATTCGTCGGTGCCGAGCACGGCCGCGAAACGCGACTGCATCACGACCGTGAAGACGCGGTGAATCTCTTCGGCGCTCGCGCGCCCGGCGCTGTTTTCATAGGGCACGGAGCCCGTCGCATCCACGAGAAATTCGACCGACATTCCGGCGTGGACGGCGTGCTTGACGGTCGAATCGTCGCAGTTGTGCGTCATGTAGCCGGCAATCACGATCGTGTCGATGTCATGCGCGGTGAGCCAGTCGGCGAGATCGGTGCCGGCGAACGCGCTCGGCAGCGCCTTCTCGACGTAATGCGCGCGCGGCCGCGAACTCACCGTTTCGTGCAGTTCCGCCAGCGCCGAGCCGCGCGCGAAGATAGGCGCCGTGGCCGGCGCGAAATTCTGCACGACGACGACCGGCACGCCGTGCTGCTGCGCGGCGTCCATTGCCCGGCCGATATTGGCGAGCGACACGTTCACATCGGGATATTCGATCGGCAGGTTGCCGGTGATGTATTCGTTCTGCACGTCGATGACGATCAGGGCGCGGCGCGGCATGGTCAACTCCTTTTGAGATGAGCGCATTGTCGCCGTGTTCGCGCCAATGCGCTCGCCGCAGCGAGCGGGCCGTTGTCGATGCCTGTGTTTCGGAAGACGGTTTACCGGAGCGCGCTCATTGCAGCCCGATATGCTGCGCGAAGTACGCGAACAGCGCGACGCACGCGAGCATCGTCGCCCAGGCCCAACCCGGCAGGCCGAGCGGATGGGAATCGTGCGAATGATCGCGCTCGTGATGCGCGAATCCGTGTCCGTGCAGGCGATGCCGCAGCACGCCGCTCGCGTGGGCGTCGGCGGGACCGCGCGTCGCGTTCGGACGGCGCGAGAACGCCGCCGACATCGACCCGGGCCGCAGAAAGACATGCCGCCGCGCCGCGCTGTCGCCCGCCGCGCGCAGTGACGGCAAACCGTGCTTGGCGCGCACGACCTCGCAGAACTCGGCAAAGAAATCGTCGGCGCCTTCGCGCAGCGCGTTTTCGATCTGCCGCGACGGCAAGCCCGCGAGCGGTCCCGAGAGCGTCGCCCAGACGGTGTATTCGATCCAGCTTCCGTCGCCCTCGTCGTCCGGATTCAGCGACACCGCGATCTGCCCGCGCAACGATCCCACGCCTTCGCCGCGCGCCTTGAAACTCAGCGTGCGCGCGTAGGCGGATTCAGCGGAAGCCGCGGTTTCGGCGTCGTCGCCCTCGGCATGCGCCGTCTGGCGCGTGCGCCCGGCAGAATGCGCGCGGATCTCGTAGCGCGCCCGCAACGCGCCGAGCGGCACGATCAGCGTAAGCGCGTACTCGCCGAGCGGCGAGCGCGTGAAGGTTTCACAGTTGTCGAGACTCGCGCGCACCAGCGCGAGATCGCCCAGCGCCTCCCGGACGTGCGCCGGGTCGAGCGGAACGCGAAACGCATCGGTGACTTCCATCTGAGCCTCCGGGGCCTGGACCGCATTCGTTCGTTATGGCTGAGTCCACCTGCGCGTGTCTGTGCGAATGCCCGCCTAGGAAGTTTCGTCGATGCGATCGACGCGCGACCGGTAAAACGCGAGATAGCCCCGGATCTTCGCGGCGGCGTCGGGCGGCGACTCGTAGCTCCACGCCGCGTTCTCGACCGGACCGTCTTCTGTCAGCAGGTGATAGTGCGTCGCGTCGCCCTTGTGCGGGCAGTGCGAAGTGTGAGTCGAGCGCTCCAGACGCGCCATGTTCACGTCGGCGCGCGGAAAGTAGTGCACCTTCTCGGCGCCGCTCTCGATCACCGTGAAGGACGCGTGGGTGTCGGCGTAAGTGACGCCCTGATGGATCACGCGGCAGCGCCGGCCGTTCAGCGCGATCTCGATGCGATGCGCCGCTTCGTGTCCGTCGTTCAGATCCGTGCCCATCGTGATGCGCCTCCCGCGTGCGGTCCGAAAGCGAAAAAAGCCACGAGCCGCCGGCCATGACATGCCGACGCCCGTGGCTTAATTATGAGACAACTTTCGATGCGGAGGCGAGTGCTTTCGCACGACCGCCCGAGCGCGCGGCGCCTTCCTCCGACGTCTTCGCCCGACGCTTTCCTTACTGAATGCTCCAGTGGAACGCTGCCTTGGCCTTGCCGGGCCCGGCCACGTTCACCGCCTGCTTCTTTTCCTGATCCTTGTACTTCGCGTACACCGTGTAGCTGCCCGGCGGCAGCTTGACGAGCATGTACGGGCCCATCGATTCGGTGCTCAGCACCTCGCCGCCGCCCGCGCCGCCGACGATGCGCACGTGCACGCCCGCGAGATAGTCCGCGGTCGGCCCCGTAAAGCGCAGCGATAGCGGCCAGTGCGCCTGTTCGCGCAACAATGCGCGCGATTCGTCCAGCCCGACGCCGCCCGACGTGTAGGAAACGTCGCCCTGTTGCTGGATCTGCGGCAGACCGCCGCCGTTGGTGTTCCCCGCGCTCGACGTGTCGTTCGTGGTTCCGCCCGACGCCTGCGCCCAGGCGCCGCCCGCCGCGCCCGCGCCGAGCGCGGCCATGAGGAGTGCGGCGGCCAGCTTGCCCGTGGTTCTGCTCATCATGTTTCTGCTCCTTTTTCCGATGTCGCCGGGCCCGGGAGCCGCGGCGACGTCACGCCCGATGCGTCGGCTTCACGCGATGGGGCCCCAGGGAACCGGTGAGCATGGTTCGTGCCCGCATCGCGTGCGCCGGTCGGAGCGCTTCGGCGTCAGCTCAGATCGACCGGCACGAAGATCTGCGCATCGTCGCGCTGGATCAGGAGCGCGATGCTGTCGCCGGCGTGCGAGACCATCGACTTCAGTTGCTGCACCGAGGTGACCGGCTGGCCGTTGACCGCGAGAATCACGTCGCCCGCCTGGATGCCGGCGCTCGCCGCCGCGCCGTTCGACTGCTGCACGAGCAGGCCGCGCGAGAGCGACTCGCCCTGCTTTTCCTCCGGCGTGAGCGGGCGCACCGCGACGCCGAGCCGCGCGTCCTGCGCCGACGCGGCATCGTCGTCGCCGCCGGTTTTCGCGCTGGCGGTCTTGGCGTCCTTGAGCGCGCCGATCGTCACGCTGAGATCCTTCGCGCCCTTGTCGCGCCACACCGTCACCTTCGCGGACGTGCCCGGCGCCAGCCCCGCGACCTGTGCCGGCAGCGAAGTCGAATCCGACACCGGCACGCCGTTGAGCGAGGTGATCACGTCGCCCGGCTGCAGGCCGGCCTTCGCCGCCGGTCCGCCCGCCTCGACCGAACTCACGAGCGCGCCCTGCGGCGACTTCATGCCGAACGAATTCGCGAGCGACTGGTTCATGCCCTGCACCGTCACGCCGAGCCGGCCGCGATCCACGTGACCGGTCTTGATGAGCGCGTCCTTGACCTTGATCGCCTCATTGATCGGGATGGCGAACGAAAGTCCCTGAAAGCCGCCCGTTTGCGAATAGATCATCGAGTTGATGCCGATCACTTCGCCTTGCAGATTGAAAAGCGGGCCGCCCGAGTTGCCCGGATTCACCGGCACGTCGGTCTGGATGAACGGCGTGTAGTTCTCGTTGGGCAGCGCGCGCGACTTCGCGCTGATGATGCCCGAGGTCACCGTGTTGTCGAAGCCATACGGCGAGCCGATCGCGACGACCCACTGGCCGACCTTGCTGCCGTTCGGATCGCCAATCTTGACGATCGGCAGATTCTTCGCGTCGATCTTCAGCACTGCGACGTCGGACTGTTTGTCGGCTCCGATGACTTTCGCGCGGTACTCGCGTTTGTCGGTCAGCTTGACGGTGACGACATTGGCGTTATCGACGACGTGCGCGTTCGTCAGGATGTAGCCGTCGCTGCTCACGATGAAGCCGGAGCCGAGCCCTTCGCTCGGACGATCCGCGCCGGGACCGCCATCGCCGCCGCCACCGCCGCCGAAGCCGGGCATGCCGCCGAAGCGCTTGAAGAACTGATAGAAGGGATCGTCCGGATCCATCGGCACCTGATTCTGGCTGCGGCGCGCCGACGTCTGCTTGACGACATGCTTTGCGCTGATGTTCACCACGGCCGGGCCATAGGTTTCGACGAGACCGGAGAAATCGGGAATGCCCGTCTTGGCGGCAGCTTCGGCGGGCATCAACGCTGCCGCTTGGGCGGGCGCGATGACCTGCGGCGCGGGAACATTGTTATGGCCTGCCACGTAACCCGCCGACAATGCAACAACAACGGCCGCTGCGACGGCGCTGCGGGTGAGGATCTTTGCTTTCATCGTGTGCTCCAGACGAGGGGGTGCGCTCTTGCGGAGCGCGCTATATCGATGAAAGGAGATTACGGGACGTCGCTTAAAGCTCTCTTAAACGCAGGCAATGCGCGCGCCCGAAACAAAAAAGGGCGGTTGCCCGTTTCCGGACACCGCCCTTTCGACGCCGCGTTACTACCGCGGCGTGTGTGCTGCCAACTGCTTGATGACGCTTGTGCGCTTAGAACTCGTAGCCGACTTGCGCGCGCACGCCCGTGTCGCCATGCGGCGTGATCGACATCGCGCCGTTCACCAGCCAGCGGCTGTTCTGCGAACGATAGGTGCCACCGACGCCCACTGCGCTGTAGCCCTTGTAGTTCGCGACACCGGCCGCCACCAGCACCTTGCCCGGATCGCGCGGGGTCAGGTTCGGCATGGCCATCGCCGCCGCGACGCCCGAGTACGCCGAACGCGCCACCGAGTTGACGCTGCTCTGAACCGCAGACAGCTGGTTCATGTTCACCGCATCCGTGCCGTTGACGCCCGGCGCGACGTTGGTGATCCGGCGCTCGTTGCCCTGCGAGCCGACCGACATCGTGTTGTCTTCGCTGGCCACCGAGCCGCTGCCGATCGCCACCGAGTTCTCGCCCGAAGCGACCGCGCCGTTGCCCATCGCCGTCGAACCCGAGCCGCTCGCGATGGCCGGCGTGTCCGACTTGTCCGATGCGATGACGGACGTCGCATTCGAGATGTTGTCCACGCGGATCGACAGGTTGCTCACTTGCTGGTTCGTCTGATAGAGCTGCGAACCGTTCACCGCGTCCGTGCTGTCGGCGGAGAGCGTGCCCGCCGCGACGCCGGTCACCGTGCGCGCGCCTTGCGTGCCCGTCACGTCGACCACCGTGCCGTCGGTGTTCTTCGCCACGGTGATGTTGCGCGTGGTCTGATCCTGCTGCACGAGACCCACGGTACCGCTGTTGATCTGATTGCTGATATTGGTGATATCAGTCGTGTTCTTCGCGATCTGCGCCGTGTTGTTGCTCACGTTGTTCGTCAGGTTCGCGATATCCGACGTGTTCTGGGCGACGTTCGAGTTCAGGTTCGCGATGTCCGACGTGTTCTGCGTCGTACGGGCATCGAGATTCGTCACTGCATCGCCGACGTTGTTCACGGTCTGGCCATTGACGCTGTAGGACGGCGCCGTGATGGAGCCGTCGCTGTTCACCGTCGAGCCGCCGCCGAGCGACGAAGCCGTCGAGCTTGCCAGCGCATACAGTTGCGAGCCGTTCACCGCCTGCTTGCTCGAGCTCGTCACCGCGCCGTTGGCCACGCCTTCCAGAACGCGTGCGCCAGCCGTGCCGGTGAAGTTCACGATAGCGCCGTCGGTGTTCGCCGCCACGTTGATGTTGCGCGAGACCGGGTCTTGCTGCACCAGGCCGATCTGACCGCCATTGATCTGATCGCTCAGATTGGTGATGTCGGTCGTGTTCTTCGTCACGCGGCCATCGAGGTTCGAGATCGCGTCGCCGGCATTGTTCACCGTCGTGGTCGTACCGTCGGCGTTGTGAACTTCATACGTCGGCGCCGTGATCGAACCGTCGCTGTTCACCGTCGAGCCGCCGCCCATGGCCGATGCCGTCGAGCTTGCCACCGCATACAGTTGCGAGCCGTTCACCGCCTGCTTGCTCGTGTCGTTCACCGCGCCGTCGGCCACGCCGTCCAGCACGCGTGCGCCAGCCGTGCCGGTGAAGTCGACCGTCGTACCATCGGTGCCCTTCGCCACGGTGATGTTGCGCGTCGTCGCATCCTGCTGCACCAGACCGATCGAGCCGTTGCTGATCTGGTTGTTGATGTCGTTGATCGACGCCGTGTTGCCCGCGATGTCGGTCGTGTTCTTCGTCACGCGGCCATCGAGGTTCGAGATCGCGTCGCCGGCGTTGTTCACCGTCGTGGTCGTACCGTCGGCGTTGTGAACTTCATACGTCGGCGCCGTGATCGAACCGTCGCTGTTCACCGTCGAGCCGCCGCCCATGGCCGATGCCGTCGAGCTTGCCAGCGCATACAGTTGCGAGCCGTTCACCGCCTGTTTGCTCGTGTCGTTCACCGCGCCGTTGGCCACGCCGTCCAGCACGCGTGCACCAGCCGTGCCGGTGAAGTCGACCGTCGTACCATCGGTGCCCTTCGCCACGGTGATGTTGCGCGAGACCGGGTCTTGCTGCACCAGACCGATCTGACCGTCATTGATCTGATCGCTCAGATTGGTGATG
>FCOH02000007.1 GCA_001544595.2 Caballeronia peredens
AACGTGCCCGGCGCGGGCTCGGCCTGCATGCGCACGGAGAGCGCGTCGGCGCCGAGCGTCTTGCCCGCCGGCAGATCGCGCGCGGCGACGACCACCGGCACGAGAGGCGACGACGCGAGCGCCCCGGACTGCGGCGGCGCATGGTCGCGTTCGGGCGACGGCGCGGGCTCCCGCGCGAGCATCACGGCGAAGATGCCGAGGATGACCGCGACCGAGAACAGCAGAATGGCGAGCGTGCGTGTGAGATTGGCCATGGCGTCAGGACGAGTGAAGGCGAACGCGTGCGCTCATAGCACGTTGTCCGGATCGAGCTGGACCGTCGCGCGCGCCACGAGCGAATCGGGCAGCGCGAGGCCGAAGAGCGGCAGCGTCGGCACGAGCGGCCGCGCCGCATAGCCGTAGTCGAGCGTGACTGCGATGCAGCGCATCGTGCCGTCGTAGTCGCACGGCGCGGGCGCGGCGCTGCAATGCGCGAGTCCGGCGAGCCAGTTGGTCAGTCCGTTCGCGGCGGCGCAGGCGGCATCGGCGCGGCGCGCGAGGGCGTCGTCGATGCTCGTCGCGTTGGCCTGAAAACGCAGCGCCGCGCGCGCGCCCTCCTCGGCCGCCAGCGTCAGCGACTGCTGCGCGACGAAAATCAGGCTGTACGTGACGATCGCGTAGAACACGACGAAAAACAGCGGAAACACGATGGCGAACTCGATCGCCATGTTGCCGCGCTGGGCGTGGCGGTTCGGCTTACGGCCTGGTTCGCGGCTTCGGCGAGCGTGCTTCATGCGCGCGCTCCGAGCGCATGCAGGGCGAGATGACCGAGGCCCGCCGCCGCGAGCAGCAGCCCGTACGGCGTGCTGTTGCGGCGGCGTTCGGCCAGCGACGCCTGTTCGGGAAGATCGCGCAGCGCGAAGACGGCGCGGCGGCGCGCGAGCAGCACGAGCGCGTGGACAAACGCGGCGAGACTCGCCGCCACCCAGATGCCCACCAGCGCGCGCGGTCCGCACCATGCGCCGAGCACGGCGAAGATCTTGACGTCGGCGGCGCCGGTCATGCCGAGAAAATAGAACGGCAGCAGCGCGACGAAACCCGCCGCCAGTCCGATGAGCGCCGCGCCCGTCGAGATATCGAACGGAGAAAGCCGCGCCGCCGCGAGTGCGAGCGCTCCGGCGCCGCCCGCGAGGACGAGCGCGTTCGGAATCAGCCGGCGCCGCCAGTCGGATAATCCGACCGCGAGCGCCCAGCCGATAAATAACGCGGATTCAATTGGAAGCATGGCAAAGCGAATCGGCAGGCAAAACACATACCGCTATCCGTATTAATACGGGCGTCTGATTTACCGGCGGACAATACAAATCCCCGCGCCGGAACTGCGCCGGCGCGTTAATCTGGATTAAATGGTCAGGCGGTGTTGCTGAATATCGGCGCTGCGCAGACTGCACTCAGCTGCCGGTTTTCGCAAGCTCCGTCTTGATCGCCTCGAATGTGCTTTTTAGCTGGGTGGCGACGTCGCCGACCGCGGTCATGATTCCCAGCGCGAGAACGCCGGCGATCAAACCATATTCGATGGCGGTAATCCCGCGGCGGTCGCGGATAAACTGCTGGAAGGTTGCTCTCATTTTTATTGCCCTCGGATCGGATTTACTTCTCTGGCCGCATATGCCCTTCCAAGCGCCCCGCCCGGTCGGAAGGCGCAAAGCCGTCTTTCCGGAGCAGCGTGCCGGATGGGCACTCCAACTCTGTTTTATTGGTCGATCTCGTCCTTACCCGCTAACGCCTCTCGAACGTGTGCAGTGCAAGAATGTTTCTGTTAGCCGATTTATAACGCAAGGCTATCTCAAAATCAATTATTGTCTGACCGATTGTTCGATACGGGAATGCTCAATTCGCTGTGAGCCCGCAACGATATTCTCAATATCAGTCAAGACCTCTGCGACTTGTGATCACAGAAAGTATTTATTTCCTGCCGACAGGCATTGCTTCGGATTTGACCCTTTCGAAATAACCGTGCGTAACGCGGCTTCTCGTAACGCAGCGCCGCGGGCGTAACGTTACGCGTCCATCTTTCGCGCCGTTTTGTCGTTATCGCCGAACGCGGTTCAGCGTGCCGGCATTCATCCGCGTCTGTTGATAAATCAAGGGAAACCGCCGCGCCAATCCGGCGCAAAGGCCGGTTGTCTGTGCGATGGCACACATGATGCAGTGATGCGTCCGCGGTTCGTTCAAAGACAAGATACCGAGGGCGGAAATGGATACGAGGAACATCGGACGCGAAGTGTTGCGCAAGACGATCGTCGCGGCGGCGGCCGCGAGCCTGCTGTCGCTCGCCGCGTGCGGAGGATCGGGCACGATGAGCAAATCGACCGGCGCAAGCGGCAGCGACCCAGGCACGATCTCGACCGGCGATGGCGGCGCAAGCGGTGCGGGTTCGGGCGCAGGCGCGGGTGGCGGTTCGGGCGCAGGCGCAGGCGGCGGTTCGGGCGCAGGCGCAGGCGGCGGTTCGGGCGCGGGCGCTGGAAGCGGTTCGGGCACCGGCGCAGGCGGCGGAGGCACGAACGCGGGCACGGGAGGCGGAGGTTCGGGTACGGGCGGAGGAGCTGGCACGGGCGGAGGCACGGGCACCGGCGGGGGTTCGGGGACCAACACCGGCAGCAACGGTGGGGGTGGAAGCGGCGGGGGGAGCGGCGGGGGGAGCGGAGGCGGCGGCACGGGCGGCGGAGGGTCGGGTGGCACGGTGACCCAGCCGGTCGCGGCTGTCGCGGACAAGACCGGCAACGTGGTGTCCGCACTTGGCGACACGGTTTCGGGCGTCGGGACGGCCATCGGCTCGACGACCGCGCCGGGCGTCGGCGCGGGCACCACGAAAGCCGCGGGCGATGTCGTGTCGAACGCGGGCGCCGCCGTCTCCACGCTCGGCGACGGCGTGTCGGCGGGGCTCGGCACCATCGGCACGAGTACGAATCCGGTCGGCACGACGGCCGCGAGTCTCGGCGGCGTGGTCGAGAAGACGGGCGCGACGGTATCGAGCGCGGGGACGCTCGTATCGAGTCTCGGCAGCGGCACGCTGTCGCCGCTTGCGCCCGTGACGACGCCGGTCGGCAGCATCGTCGACATTGCGGGCAACGCGGTCACGCAGACCGGCGGGGTGCTCGACCAGACGCTTACGAGCGCGCCCGTCACGCAACTTACGCAGACGGTGAGTCAGGCGATAACGCCGATCACGGCGCTCGCCGGATCGACGACGCAGACCGTCGGCGCGGTGACCGGCCTCGGCAAACCTGTCGACAACCTGCTGACGACGCTCGGCGGCGCGCTCACCAACGCGGGCACGAACATCACGGGAAGCGGCGCGAATCCGGTCACGGCGGGCGTCGGCAATCTCGTTTCGACGACGGGGCAGACGGTGGCATCGGCGGGCGGCCTCGTCAACGGCACGCCGGGCGCGAGTCCGCTCGCGCCGCTCACGGGCGTGCTCGGCGGGCTGACCGGCGCGGGCGGCGGCGCGGGCGCGGGCGGCGTGCTTGCGCCGGTGACGAGCGTCGTCGGCGGATTGACGGGGGCGCTGACCGGAACCACCGGCGGCGCGAGCGCGGGCGGCGTGCTGGCTCCGGTGACGAGCGTGGTCGCCGGATTGACGGGGCCGCTGACCGGCGCGACCGGCGGCGCGAACGCGGGCGGCGTGCTCGCTCCGGTGACGAGCGTCGTCGGCGGATTGACGGGGGCGCTGGCCGGAACCGCCGGCGGCGCGGGCGCAAGCGCAGGCGGCGTGCTTGCGCCGGTGACGAGCGTCGTCGGCGGATTGACGGGGGCAACAGGCACGCCCGGCGGAACCGGATCAGGCGCGGGAGCAGGCGGTGTGCTGGCTCCGGTGACCGGCCTCGTCGGCGGCGTGACCGGCGCGCTGACCGGTGCGACCGGCACAGGCACAGGCGCAGGCAGCGGTTCGGGCTCGGGCAGCGCGGGAAATGCGGGCGTGCTCGCGCCCGTGACGGGCATCGTCGGCGCGTTGACCGGCGCGCCCGGCGGCACGACAGGCTCGCCGGGAGGCACGGGGTCCGTGCTCGGCACCGTCACGTCGATCACGGGTGCGGTCGGCGTGACCGTCGCGACGACTCAGGGCTCGGCCACGGCAGGCGCGGGCGCGGGCGCCGGCATCTCGACGACCACGGGCAATCACGCCGGCAGCGCCACGAACGGTGCGAACGGCACGAACGGCGGCGGGCTGCTGGGCGCGGTGGGCTCGGTCGTCGGTGGCGTGTTGGGAGGCACGCGGCGTTAGACATCGCGCTCGTCGGGAGCGAGGTTCGCGGACAACCTCGCTCCCCTTCGACGCCCACGGCATCACCGAAAACATAACGACACACGACGAAGAACGCGGCGGCGCAAACCCGCACGACGTTCTCGCAACCCAACGAGGGCATCACAATGAAGATCCGTGACTGGACACGGGCGCTCATGCTCGCCGCACTCGCGGCCCCTATTTCAACGCCCCATGCGCTTGCGCAGACGGCGCCGCGCGCGAGCGTCGGCGGCAATCCGCTCGATGCCCTGCCGCAGGTCAACGCGCCGCCCAAGCCGCCAGTCGCGGTCAGCGTCGCCCCGCCCGCGCCCACGCTCGATGCGCTGCTCGCCCGTCACATCACGCCGGCCAGAATCGAAATCGAAGGCGTGAAGACGCTGCCCTTCGACGAAGTCGCCGCCCGCTTCACGCCGTTCGTCGGCCACGACGTGACCATCGGCCAGTTGATCGAGGCAGCCGACGGCGTCACCGCGCTCTACAAGCAGCGCGGCTATGCGCTCTCGTTCGCGTTCGTTCCGGCGCAGACGTTTCAGGACGGCGTCGTGCGCGTGACGATCGTCGAAGGTTATATCGCGCGGGTCGTCGTGAAAGGCCGGGCAGGCGCGGCGGAGAAGCGCATCCGCGCGGTCGCCGAGCGCCTGCAAGCGGACCGGCCGCTCACGCAGGCGAATTTCGAACGCTATATCAACGTGCTCGGCATGATTCCGGGCGTGAAGACGAAGGCGAACGTCGCGCCGCCGCAGAACACCGACGGCGCCACTGCGCTCGAACTCGATGTCGAGCGCAAGCCCTTCAACGTCAGCACGGGCATCGACTTCAATCATCCGGGCGTGCAGGGCATTTTGAGCGCGACCGAAAACGGCATGCTCGGGTTCGGCGAATCGCTGACGGCGGCCGCGCTCCTGCCCAAGGGACGCGACGATCAGACCTATTACGCGCTGAACGGCACGCTGCCGGTCGGCACCGACGGCTTCACCGCGAAAGTCGATGCGTCGCACTATCACGGCCATCCCGTCGACAATCCCGGCCTGCCGTCATACATCGAGCGCACCGTGGTCAACGACAAACTCGCGTTCTCCGCCGTGTATCCGTTCGTGCTGAGCAATGCGCGCAGTCTGGTCGGCACCGCGAGCGCGTATGCGTCGCACGACGAAGACCGCCTGAAGAACACCATCGTCGCGGGCAATCCGTATCTGTCGCAGCGCTCGCAGATTCGCGTCGCGCAGCTTCAGCTCGATTACACCGGCATCGGCACGGGCGTCGTGCGGCGCGCGAGCGTCAATGTCGCGAAGGCGTTCGACGTGCTCGGCGCGTCGAAGAGCGCGGAGACCAATATCGCGGGCTTCGCGCCGGTCAATCCGGTGTCGCTCACGTTCGTGCGCACCGGCGCGACCTACACGCAAAGCAATGAGTGGCCGTGGAAGATCGGCACCGTGGTGTCGGCGACCGGACAGTATTCGCCCGACACGCTGCCCACTTCCGAGCAGATTTCGTTCGGCGCGCAGCGTTTCGCGCTCGGCTATCAGCCGGGCGAAGCATCGGGCGATTCGGGCTGGGGCGCGTCGTTCGAGGTGAACCGGCCGCTCGATGTCGGCATGACGTATCTGAAGAGTTTCACGCCGTATGTGGCAATCGACGCCGCGCGCGTGTTCCTGCACGGCGGGACAGCGAATCCGCGCAGGTTGTCGTCAGTGGGAATCGGGTTTCGCGTGTCCGATGCGAAGCATTACAGCATTGATCTGTCGGTCGCGAAGGCAATCGGCGATGCGCCGGTCGAAAGTTCGTCGCGCAGTCCGAGGATCAACGCGACGCTGTCCTATCAGCTCGACTGAAGCGCGAGCCGCGCCCGCGCTTCAACCGGCATCACGTTACGGCGCCGACGCAGGCGCGGGCTTGCCCGCCTTCTGCGCGTTGATCTTCGCCTGCGCGTTCTGCAGGTTCTGCGGATAGTTCGTCTGGTCGCCGGCGGGGTTGTAGCCGTTCTGTTCAAGCTGTTTCAGCTCGGCGTTCTTCTTCGCGCGCGCTTCCTTGCGCTGCGCCTTCTTGATCTGCTTCGGCGTGGACGCGGCCGTATCCTGCGCCTGCGCCGGCGCGACGGGCAATGCGAGCAGCGCGGCAAAAGACAGAGCGATGACAGCCAACGGTGCGGTGCGTTTGTTCACGATGATCTTCTCCGGATGGATGGCGACGGTTGACGAGAACGCTTGCGAAAACGCTTCAGCAAGAAGCGATCCACGCGCGGCACGTTAGCACGGCTCGATGAAACCGTCAGGAACCCCCACGCGATCGAATCGGCGAGAGCGTTCAGCGATCCACGATCCGGCTCAGATTCCCGCGCACGCGCTGCAGCAAGCCGATCAGCTGCTCGCTTTCCTGCCGGCTGAAGCCGGCGAGCGCCTCCGACGTGATCTCGTCGCCGACGCGGCGCGCGCTGTCGAGCGCCTTTTCCGCCTTCGCGGTCATGCGTACCTGTCGTTCGCGGCGGTCGTCGGGATTGAGGCGGCGCTCGATCCAGCCGCCTTCCTCCATGCGATCGAGCAAACGCCCGGCGGAAATCGGCGCGACCTCGAGCAGCCCCGCAAGCCGCGCCTGATTCACCTCGCCGTAATGCGACAGATACGCGAGCACGCGGCATTGCGCGCGCGTGAGATTGAGCGACGACTTCGCCAGTTCGTCGAAACGATTGCCGCACAAGCGGTCCACGTCCGCGACCAGGAAGCCGAAGCGTTTGTCGAGTTGGGTTTCCATCGCGCGATTATATGTAGAAGCTCCCGGCGCGTGCGCACGAGCGTGCACATGCGCGACCCCGTGTTTGACCGCATTGCGGCGACGCGCTCGCCATATATAATAAGCCTGCTTATCATCATCCTACTTATAATCACCGCCCGCGGGCGGATGTCTCCATGTCCTCCGAAGCCTCAACGGGAAGCGCCGCCGCGCCCCTGAACCGCGGCATGCTGACCGTCTCGATCATGCTGGCAACGCTGATCCAGACGCTCGACAGCACCATCGCCAACGTGGCGCTGCCGCATATGCAGGGCACGCTGTCGGCGTCGCAGGACGAAATCACGTGGGTGCTCACGTCGTATATCGTCGCAGCGGCAATCGCCACGCCGCTCACCGGCTGGCTGTCCGATCAACTGAGCGTGAAGCGGCTGCTCTGCTTTTCGATCGCGGGCTTCACGGTCGCGTCGGCGTTCTGCGGGCTCTCGGAAACGCTCGGGCAGATCGTCGCGTCGCGTCTGTTGCAGGGCGTTTTCGGGGCGTCGCTCGTACCGCTGTCGCAGTCGATCCTGCTCGACATCAATCCGCGCGAAAAGCAGGGGCAGGCGATGGCCGTCTGGGGCATGGGCGTGATGGTCGGACCGATTCTCGGCCCGACGCTCGGCGGCTGGCTCACCGACAGCTACAACTGGCGCTGGGTGTTCTTCATCAACGTGCCGATCGGCGCGTTCGCGCTCTTCGGCGTGTTGACCTTTCTGCCGGCGCAGGCCGCGCGGCGCGCAGTCAGGTTCGATGCGTTCGGCTTTGCGACGCTCGGCCTCGCGATCGGCGCGTTCCAGGCGATGCTCGACCGCGGCGAGCAGCTCGACTGGTTCGGCTCGCTGGAAATCCGCATCGAGGCGCTGCTCGCGGCGCTCGCCTTCGTCTTTTTCATCGCGCATACGGCCACCGCCGGCGCGCGTTCGTTCTTCAAATATCAGTTGCTGAAGGACCGCAACTTCGCGACCGGAACGTGCTTCATCTTCGTGATCGGCGCGGTCATGTACGCGACGCGCGCGCTCTTGCCGCCGATGCTGCAGAACCTGATGAACTATCCCGTCGCGACGACGGGCCTCGTCACGGCGCCGAGCGGCGCGGGCACGATGGTCGCGATGCTGGTCGCCGGGCGGCTGCTCAAGCACATCGACGCCCGCCTGATGCTGCTCGCGGGCTTCCTGATATCCGCGCTCGCGCTCTGGCAGATGATGCATTACACGATCGTGCTGTCGGCGTCGGATATCGTGTGGCCGGGCGTGATTCAGGGCTTCGGGCTGGGACTCGTGTTCGTGCCGCTGTCGGCGCTGACATTCTCGACGCTCACGCCCGAGTTGCGCGCCGACGGCACCGCCACCTACAGCCTGATGCGCAATATCGGCAGCAGTATCGGCATTTCGATCGTGCAGACGCTGATGACGCGCAACACGCAGGTCGCGCACGCGGACCTCGTCGCGCAGGTGACGCCGTTCAATCCGGCGATGCAGCCGATGCTCGCGGGCGGATCGATGCAGGACATGGCGATGCTGAACCAGACGATCACGCAACAGGCTTCGATGATCGCGTATCTCAACGATTTCAAGCTGATGTTCGTCGCGACCTTGCTGGTGGTGCCGCTGTTGCTGCTGATCCGGCCGGCGCACCGGGCGGCGGCCGATGAATCGGTGGCGCACGCGGCCATGGACTGACGCGGCTATCGCGATCGATGCGACAGCCGCGCCGGTAGACGCGCGCCTATTTGCGCTTTTTGCGCGCCGGGCGTCTGACCGTTTCTGCGGTCTGCGCTTGCGCGGCGGGCGCGACGAACGCTTTCAGTTCATCGGCGACGCGCGCGATCACGCTGTCCCAGTCGCCGGCCTGCGTCTGACGGAAGAGGCGCATCGACGGATACCACGGCGTGTCGTCGCGTTCCGTGAGCCATCGCCAGCACTGGTCGAAGCGCGACAGCACCCACACCGGCTTGTTCAGCGCGCCCGCCACATGGGCCGTCGACGTGTCCACAGCGATCACGAGGTCGAGGTTCTCGATGATCGCAGCGGTATCGGCGAAATCAGTCACGTCGCTCATCGGATCGAAGGGACGCAGCGCCTCCGGAAGCTCGCCGATCTGCGGCCGCGTCGTCGCGCCCAGTTGCAGGCTGACGAAGCTCGCGCCCGGCACCTGAAGCAGCGGCACGAACTGGCGCGCGTGGAGCGAGCGACGCTTGTCTATCGGCGCAACATGCTTCATGTCGGGACGCCGCTCTCCGGCCCAGACGAGGCCGATTTTCGGCGTCGTCCCGGGCAGCCGCGCCTTCCACGTTTCGGTCAGACCGGCGGGTGCGCGCAGATAAGGAACCAGCGAAGGAATCGATTCGAGCGTCGTGTTGAACCGTAACGGCAGGCTCATCATGAAGCACCAGAAATCGTGCTTCGGCAGGTCGTGCAATGCGCTGCCGCGGATACAGGCATCGACTTCCTCGATCCCTTCGAACAGGCGCGCGAGCGCCGGCTCGCAGACCACCGTCAGCCGCCTGACGCCCTTCGCTTTCAGAAGCGGCAGATAGCGGCAGAACTGCAGCGCATCGCCCAGACCCTGCTCCGACAAAACGACGATCGATTTGCCCTGCAGCGTTTCACCTTTCCATTGCGGATAGGCGAGACCCGGATCCCACGAACGGGAATCCGCACGGAGCACGGAAAAGCGCGACTCGTAGAGGATCCAGCCTTCGGCGAACTGTCCTTTGGCGAGCAGCACGAGCGCGAGGTTCGCTTCGAGATCGGGATCGGACGGCCTCTGCGTCAGGCCGTTTCGATATGCCGATTCCGCCTCGTCCAGACGCCGCAGACGATCGAGCACGCGGCCGAGGTTCTGCCAGGCTTCGACGCGGGATCGATCGAGTTCCAGCGCCCGCCGCAACGAAGCTTCCGCTTCCGCGAAACGGCCTGCTTCCATCAGCGTCGTGCCGAGGTTGTAGTGCGCGAGCGCCCGCTGGCCGTCCAGGCGCAGCGCCGTGCGCAACGCCGCTTCGGCTTCTTCCAGGCGTTCCAGTCTGAGCAGCACGGCGCCGAGATTCACGTGCGCATCGCAGGACGCCGGATCGAGCCGGATGGCTTCATCGCAAGCCGCTTTGGCCTCGTTCAACTCGCCGGCGAGCGTCAGCGCCGCCGCGCGGCCGGTGTGCGCGTGGGCATCGGCGGGATCGAGTTCGATGGCGTGTCGAAACCACGCCTCGGCGTCGCGGAAGCGCTGGAGCATAAACATCGCGCGCCCGAGATTGCGATGCGCGCCGGGAAAGCGCGCGTCGAGCATGAGGACGTGGCGAAGTGCCGCTTCGGCTTCGCTCGCGCGCGCGAGCTCGAGCAGCAGAATGGCGAGGTTGTAATGCGCGGAAGGGTCGAGCGCGTCGAGTTCGATCGCACGCCGGAACATCGCTTCGGTCTCGGGCTTGCGGCCCTGATCCAGCAGCACGCTGCCGAGACTCCCGGCGAAACGCGCCTGCTCGTCGAGCGCGAGAGCCTGACGGATCAGGCTTTCGGCTTCATCGAGAGCGCCATGCTCGCGGCGTATCAATCCGAGCAAATGCAATGCGTCGGCGTGGCGGGGGTTGTCGGCGAGCACGGCGCGATAGCCGGATTCGGCTTCCTGCGTCCGGCCCGCGCGATGCGCATCCAGGGTACGGTCAAAGAGCGACATGGAAAAAACACTAGTTCGAGGAGAACCGATTATCAACGTCGACTATCGGTGACTTGTCGAAATGTGTTTCGCTCTACGCAACAGATCCGGCGCCGCGCGCGATCTGCTTCAGACGCTGACGGCGCCCTTCTCCAGCATCCCGCTGAACACGTCGGCCGAAAGCGGCATCGCCAGCAGGAAGCCCTGCATTTCATCGCACTTCATGTCCTGCAGACGATCGAGTTGCGAGCCCGTCTCCACGCCTTCCGCGACGACATCCATGTCGAGCGAATGCGCCAGCGCGATGATCGCCGACACGATCGCGCGTCCTTCCTGGCCGTTCTCGTCGAGTCCGTTGGTGAAGAAGCGGTCGATCTTCAGTTGCTTGGCGCGAAACCGCTGCAAGTAGGCGAGACTCGAATAGCCGGTGCCGAAATCGTCGATGGCGATTTCGAAGCCGTTCTCCTGAAACGCCCGGATCATCTCGATGGTGCGCGGCGCGTCCTGCATCGCGACCGTCTCGGTGATCTCGAACATGATCTGCTCGCTCGGCACGTCCTGCTCGCGCACGATCTTCATGATGTTCGCGACGAGATCCGCCTCGTTCATCTGGCGCGGCGAAAGATTGATCGCGACCTTCACCGGCGGACGCCCTTGCGCGCGCCACTGCGCGAGATGACGGCATGTCTCGTGCACGACCCAATAGCCGATCTGCACGATCTGCCCCGAACGCTCGGCGATCGGAATGAATTCGAGCGGCGTGAGCGTGCCGATCTCCGGATGATCGAGCCGGATCAGCGCTTCGGCGCCCGCCAGCTCGCCGCTCTTGCCGCGGAATTTCGGCTGGAACAGCAGATAGAAATGGCCGCTGTTCAAGGCCTCGTGCAGCGCCTGCTGAATCTGCAGCGTGCGCACGGCCGCCTCGTTCATGCTCGCCTCGAAGAAGCGATAAGTGCTGCGCCCGCCCCGCTTCGCCTCGTACATGGCGACGTCCGCGTGCTTGAGCATCGACTCGACGCTGTCGCCGTCCTGCGGATACAGCGCGATGCCGATGCTCGGCATCACCTGCAGCGGATGACCGCCGACGACCAAGCCCTTGCGCATTGCGTCGAGAATGCGCTCGGCCATTTTCTCGGCGTCGCCGGGCGCCTGCAGATTTTCGAGCATCACGATGAATTCGTCGCCGCCCAGACGCGCCACGGTGTCGCCGCCGCGCACGCATTCCTGCAGACGCCGCGCGAACGCCTTCAGCACTTCGTCGCCGACCGTGTGGCCGAGCGAATCGTTGATGGTCTTGAAGCCGTCGAGGTCCATGAAGAGAATCGCGAAGCGTCCGCCGACGTGCCTCGCGTTGCGGATCGCGCGCTCGACGCGCTCGTTCATCGTGCGGCGATTGGGCAGATCCGTGAGCGTGTCGAAGGTCGCCATGCGCACGATCTGGCCGTTCAGGCGCGACACGGAACCCGCCAGCAACGCGGTGCGCGCATCGAAGCGCGACAGCACCAGCGTGATGATCAGAATCGCGAACGTGAAAAGCGCGACCGTGGTTGCGAGCCAGCGCGCGTCGATGTCGTTGGCGGCGCCGCAGATCGCGCCCGGCAGAAAATTCGCCGCGGCGTTGCCGGTGTAGTGCATGCCGGTAATCGCGATGCCCATCACGAACGCCGAGACGACGCGCTTCGCCAGCACGTTCTTCAGATTCGCAGCGGAAAGCGTGTGCGCGATCCACAGCGCCGCGCCCGACGCAACCACCGCGATCGCGATCGATGCGGCGAACAAGGCCGGGTCGTACTGAATCGCCGGACGCATGCGCATGGCGGCGTCGCCGGTGTAGTGCATCGCGGCGATGCCCACGCCCATGAGTACGCTGCTCGCGACGAGACGCAGCGTAGTCAGCCGCCTGCTCGTGATGACATGAAGCGCGAAGAACGACACGAGTACCGCGATGCCGAGCGAGCCGGCGGTGATCTTGAGGTCGTAACCGAGCGGAATCGGCAGTTCGAAGGCAAGCACGCCGATGAAATGCATCGACCAGATGCCGATGCCCATCGACGCCGCGCCGCCCGCGAGCCACGCGTGCCGCACGCGCGATTGCGACAGCATCGCGATCCGGCCCGAAATGTCGAGCGCAGTGAAGGAGGCGAGCGTGGCGACTACGAGCGACGCCGCGACCAGCCATAAGTTGTAGGTGCCGTGCATGATGCGGTTAGCCCGGAGACTCGTTTGCGTGAGCGTCTTATCGGCTTACGCTTCCCGATCTTTAGGCTCGCGCACGACATTTTTCGCAAAGCACTTCACGCATACGACAAAGCTTCGACGAAGCTTCGACAAAGCATCGTCAAAGCTGCGAATCGAGCAGCGCGGCGACGCGTTCGAGCATTTTTTCGGCGAACGGACGGCGGCGCCATTCGTCGAGCGTGATGCGTTTCGAGCGAGCGAGGTCAGCGTCGAAAATGGTGTTCTGGCGGCGCGCGAAATCGCGGTCGTAGATGTTGAGATTGGCTTCGTCGTTCAGCTTGAACGAGCGGCTGTCGAAGTTGGTCGAGCCGACCGACACGAGATATTCGTCCACCACGAGCAGCTTGCAATGGAACATGGTCGGCTGATACTCGTAGATCTCGACGCCCGCCGCGAGCAGATCGCCCCAGCACGCGCGCGACGCCTCGCGCACCGTGTGCGTGTCGATGCGCTTGCCCGGCGTGATGACGCGCACGCTCACGCCGCGCTTCGCCGCCTCGACGATCGCGTTGATCGTCAGCTTGTCCGGCACGAAGTACGCGCTCGACAGCTGGATCGAATGCGTCGCGGCGGTGATCGCCATGAGGTACATCAACTGCATGTCGTCGCTGCCGCCCGAGGGCGAACTGCTGAACATGTGCGCGAGACCGTCGCCCGCGGCCTCGATGTCCGGAAAATAGCGCGGTCCGTGCAGCACGTTGCCGGTGGCCTTGATCCAGTTGTCCATGAAGACCGCCTGCATGTGGCCGACCACCGGCCCTTCGACGCGAAAGTGCGTGTCGCGCCAGTGCTTCTCGTCCTGCGCGTGCCCGGTCCATTCCTCCGCGATGCCCACGCCGCCCGTGAAGCCGATGCGCCCGTCGATCACGAGCAGCTTGCGGTGCGTGCGGTCGTTCATGCGGCCGAGTCCGGTCCAGTGCGGCTTGTGATACTGGATGACCTCGGCGCCCGAGTCGCGCAGCATCTGCAGGTAGCGCTTGTCCATCTTCGACGAACCGACCCAGTCGAGCAGCACATGCACCGGAATTCCCGAGCGCGCCTTTTCCGACAGCGCGTGGGCGAATTCCTCGCCGATCGCGCCGGACCAGTAGATGAAGGTTTCGAACGTGATCGTCTCGCGCGCCGAGCGGATGCCCTCCAGCATCGACGGAAAGATCTCGTCGCCGTTCACGAGCACGTCGAAGCGGTTGCCTTCGCCGACGGGCGGCCCGAGCAGCAGGCCCATCGAGCGGATGAACTGCGGATCGTCGCTGGCGTACAGCCGTTCGATCTTGTGCTCGATCTTCTTCTCGCCGCTCGACACGTTCGCGATCACCAGCACGACGACGAGCGTGACGACGATGGTCAGGACAATCAGGGCAATCGTGAGCATGCGCGGGTCTCGCGAAGCGAACATTCGTCCGGAACCGCTAGTGTACGCATGCTTCGCGCGCATGCTTCGGCTTCGCTCAGCTCTTCACCGGCACCCAGCCCTGATCCTGGCCGAGTTTCGCGATCTGCTTCGCGATGGAATCGCCGAGGCGCTTTTCGTCGGACGACACGCCCGCGTGTTTCGTCTCCGACACCGCGTGCAGCCCGCCCGATACCGCCAGCGAACTCGCGACGTGCCCCGCTACCGCACCGACGCCCGCCATTTCCGCGACGCCCGGCGCGTGGCCGCTGTCCGCCTTCGCGTCGAACTGTTCGAGCACTTGCGGCACGCCGTGCGCCGGCTTGAAAACGAGCTGCACCGTCGCGCCGACCTTGCTCTCGCCCGCGCCCAGGCCGATCAGCATGCGGCGGCGGCGATTGCCCGCATCGATCGTATTGAAGCTGCCTTCCACCACGAGCACGCTCTGGTCGTCCGGCGGCGGCACGTCGGCGCGCACGGCGCGCAGTCCCATCGACTGGAGTTTCGCGACGATCTCGTTCGCGACTTCCTCGCGCGCCGCGGCGGCGTCCTGCATCTGCTTGTTGGCTTGCGAGTCGCCGGACATCGCCGAGCCGATCTTCGAGATCATGCCGTGGTTGTCGAGCTTGACCTCGCTCGCGTCGCTGGCGAATGCGTAAACATAGATGGTGTCGGGGCGGATCGTGGGCGTCGCCGTCGCCGTCTGTGCATACTGGTTGTACGGGCTCGCGGCCTGCGCGGGGTTGCTCGCGCAGCCGGCCAGGGACGCCGTGCCGACGACGAACGCCGCGAGCGCCGCGCCGCGCGTCTTCTTGACGATTGCGTTGAACGAGAAAGACTTGATCGACTTGGACATGTTGGGCCTCAGGAATCGTGGAATCGTTAGCGGGTTCGTATCGCGCGATGAGGATGCGGTCCGCGCTCCTTATCCGTGATCTCATTCGTGCGTGATACGGCTCTCGGTTCTCGTTGTTATTTCGTCTCCCGGTCACGCAGGCGCAACTATGGACGATGCCTCCGGCACGCGCCATCGAGCATTTATGTCGCGGCGTTTCATCGCCGTGAAAGGCTTATGGGGAAAGGGTTTCGGCGTGTTTTGGCGCGTCGCGCGCGACCGATTTTCTGCACGCTTCGCGGGCTTCTGGTTAACTGCCGGTCAACGCATCGCGCGATGCGCGGCGCATCCCGCCAAACGTTTCGAAGGAGATGACATGGATCTCAAGATCGCCAACAAGCTCGCACTGGTTTCCGGATCGACGAAGGGCATCGGTCACGCCATCGCGGTGGCGCTCGCGCGCGAAGGCGTGCGCGTGATCGTCAACGGCCGAACGCAACCATCCGTCGATGCCGCGCTCGCGAAACTGCGCGAACTCGTGCCGGGCGCACAGGCCGAAGGCTTCGCAGGCGACGTCGCCGACGCGAAGCAAGTCGCCGAACTCGTGAAACGCTTTCCGCACGTCGATATTCTCGTCAACAACATGGGCATCTTCGATCCGAAGCCGTTCGAAGAGATTCCCGATGAAGAATGGCTGCGCTTTTTCGACGTCAACGTAATGTCCGGCGTGCGGCTCTCGCGCGCGTATCTGCCGAAGATGAAGGCGAACAACTGGGGCCGCGTCGTGTTTATCAGCAGCGAGAGCGGGATTCAGATTCCCGTCGAGATGATTCATTATGGTATGACGAAATCGGCGCAGATTTCGCTGGCGCGCGGGCTCGCCGAGACCTGCGCGGGCACGGGCGTCACGGTCAATTCCGTGCTGCCCGGGCCGACGAGCTCCGAAGGCGTCACGGAATTCGTCGAAAAGCTTTCGGGCGGCAAGAGTTTTCAGGACTTCCAGGCGGAGTTCTTCGCGCAAGCGCGTCCGAGTTCGATTCTCAAGCGCTTCATCACGCCCGAGGAAATCGCGAGCACCGTGGCGTATGTGTGCTCGGAACTGTCGTCGGCGACGAACGGCGCTGCGCTGCGCGCGGACGGCGGCGTGATCCGCGCGGCATTCTGAGCGCAGCGCTTCTTATAGTGAACGAGTCACCGGGCGCTGAGCGCCCGCGCCCGTTCGAGCGCCTCGACGATGGCCGCGACGGTGCGCTCGCGCGCGGCCTCGTCGTTCTGGCGTAGGGCATACGACGGGTGATACGTCGCGACGACGAATTTGTCGCCATACGGCACGACGCGGCCGAGATGCGCCGAAAGCGTCGCGCGGCGGCCGAAGAGCGCGGCGAGCGCCGTCGCGCCGAGCGTGACGATCACCTGCGCGCCGACATCGCGTAGTTCCTGTTCGAGCCAGTACGAGCAGGCGTCGACTTCCTGCTGCGCGGGCGTCTTGTGCAGCCGCCGCTTGCCGCGCGGCTCCCATTTGAAATGTTTCACGGCGTTGGTCAGATAAACCTGCTCGCGCGGCAGGCCTGCACGCCGCATCGCGTCATCCAGCAGTTGGCCCGCCGGGCCCACGAACGGCTCGCCCTTCAGGTCTTCCTGATCGCCAGGCTGTTCGCCGAGCAGCATGATGCGCGCGTCCGACGGCCCCGCGCCGCCCACCGCCTGCGTCGCGTTGCGCCACAAGTCGCAGCGGCGGCACGTGTCGAGCGAAGTCGGCGCGTCGCGCTCCGGTTGCGCATCATGCGCTTCGACCTGAACGGCCTTTCCGCCCAATGCGCCGACGCCCGGCGCCTGCGCAACCCGCCGCGCGCCGCCGCGTGCGGCGCTCACGAGTTGCGGAATCAGCGCGCCTTCGGGCAGGCCTTTCCAGAATCGCACGGGCATGTGCTGTTCGAGCGCCGTCTCGTTCAGACGCGCGGGATTGAAGATGCTGCGGTAGTAGGTCATCCAGAGGGTTTCGGCGGCATCGTGCGTATCGACGGCATGTTCCGCCGCGAGCGCGCGGCGGCGCTCGATTTGCAGATGCTCGCCGTCGAACATGGCCGCGCCTTCGGGCGTCGCGATGAGCCATGTCGAGCGCCCCATGCGCGCCGCGAAATGCTCCGCGCCCCAGGCGAGCACATCGTGATCGGGCTCGTACCACGCGACATATTCCGGCGCGCCGAGCGATGCGTCGCGCTGGCGGAAGCGCACGTACGCGATCATGTCATGCTGCGCGCGACGCACTGCCTTCGCCATTTTGTAGAGACGCGCGCCGTCTTCATCGGCCGGCGACGCGACCGACCGGTCGCCCTGCGTCCAGCGCCAGATCACGCGATAGAGAAAGCTCCAGCGGCGTTCGTCGCGCAAATGCGCGGCGTCCTTCAATAGCGACGCGAGTTCGCGCGATATGCGAATGTGCGGCGCGTCGGCCGTCTGCGCCGCTGCCGACGACGCCCGCGACTCCGATGCCGCGAACAAAGCCGGCTCCGCCTGCGCCGTGCGCCAGTCGATCGATTCGGGCGCGAAGCCCTGCGCGAGCGCATCGAGCGCGGCGGCGCGCCAGGCGTCGAAATGGTCGTCGATCGTGATGGCGTGCATCAGATGAGCGAGAGTTGCACCGGACCGGTGGCGAGCGCGCGCCGCAAGTTGTCCGATGGCGCTTCGGCGAGCGGCGGCCGATAGTCGGCCGTGACGACGAACGGTTTCACCTTGTCCATCGCGCAGCGCAGCCGCACGAGATCCTGATAGCGCACGCGGCGCTCGCGCCGCAACTCGACGATGCGCTTCGCATTGCGCATGCCGATGCCCGGCACACGCGCGATCAGGCGCGCGGGCGCAGCATTCAGATCGATCGGAAAACGCTCCCGATGCGCGAGCGCCCACGCGAGTTTCGGATCGACGTCGAGCGGCAGATTGCCCGCGTCGCCGAGCAGTTCGGCCGCGCCGAAACCGTAGCCGCGCATCAGAAAGTCGGCCTGATACAGGCGATGTTCGCGCAACAGCGGCGGCGCCTTGGACGGCACGCCGGACGGACTGTCGGGAATCGGGCTGAACGCCGAATAGTAAACACGCTTCAGTTGATAAGAGCCGTAGAGCGTTTCCGCGGTGCCGAGGATAGTGCGGTCGTCGGTTTCATCGGCGCCGACGATCATTTGCGTGCTCTGCCCCGCCGGCGCGAACCGCGGCGCGCGCGGCTCGGCCTCGGATTCCTCGCGCGCGACGCGGATATTGCCCATCGCCAGCTTGATCGTGCGACCGCTTTTTTCGGGCGCGAGGCGTTCGAGGCTGATTTCAGTCGGCAACTCGATGTTCACGCTCAGTCGATCCGCGTAGCGCCCCGCCTGCGCGATCAGGCCCGGGTCGGCGTCGGGAATCGTCTTCAGATGGATGTAACCGCGGAAATGATGCTTCTCGCGCAGGCTTTTCGCGACCTGGACGAGCTGCTCCATCGTGTAGTTTGACGAACGGATCACGCCAGAACTGAGAAACAGGCCGTCGATGTAATTGCGGCGATAAAAGTCCAGCGTGAGGCCGACGACTTCGTCCGGCGTGAAACGCGCTCGCGGCACATTGCTGGAGCGCCGATTGACGCAGTACTGGCAGTCGTAGAGACAAAAGTTCGTCAGCAGGATCTTGAGCAGCGAGACGCAGCGGCCATCGGGTGTGAAGCTATGGCAGATGCCGGAGCCGGTGCTGGCGCCCAGACCGTCGATGCCGCGCGATTCGCGTTTGGGCGCCCCGCCGCTCGCGCACGACGCGTCGTACTTGGCTGCGTCCGCGAGAATTTCCAGCTTTTCGGAGAGATCCATCTTGCACATACTACTGTATTTTTATACAGTATCTCAAGTGTTTAAGGGGTTCAGGTTGCGCTGACGCTCTTCGAGCCAGCACGTTTGCCTAGACCATGCGCACGCATCGCGCCTGCTCGAAACCCGCTCACTTTCCGGAGCCTCCATGCGATTCGACTACAAGACGTTCCATATCGACTGCACCGCGCGCCACGACGAAGACGGAAGCTTCTACGCACACGCCCGGATCACGCGCGCCGCCGAGGCGCCCACGGCGCATGTGGAAAGTTTCGAATCAGGCGAACTCGACGCCTTCTCCACCGAATCGGACGCCGTGCACTGCGCACGCGCATGGGCTATCGAATGGTGCGATGAAGTCACGGCGTGACTCTCGTCCTTTGGTTTCGTTTTTTTGTTGTTTCGGTTTCGAGGTTTCGTCCGTATCTCCCGAACCGCGCCCTGACGCCCGCGCGGCATGACGATTGCGCAATGTAAGGCGCGAAGCCGCTGCGTCGAGCGAAGCGGCGCGCAGCGAAAATCATCAATCAACGGGAGGACGTCATGAAAAATGCAAAGAGAAATCTGCTGGTATCCGCAATGATCCTGGGCCTGTCCGGCGCGGCGTTCGCGCAGGGTGCGGGCGGAGGCGGAGGCGGTGGATCGGCAGGCGGCAACGGCGCCGGCCAGGGCGGGACGGGTATGAGCACACCGAATAGCAATGGCGTCACCGGCTCTACTTCGGGGGCGTCCGGGGCGAACACCATGGGCTCGCCGCAAAGCTCGGGCAGCAAGATGCACAAGCAGAAAAAGAGCAGTTCGGATTCGGGTACGTCGAGCGGTGGCGCTGCCAAGTCGTACTAAGCGCTGCCTGGCATTGTGAACATGCGCCCGAACCGGTTCACGGTCCGGGCCGCTTCGACTTCCCACGAGTCATCCGTTCGTCGTGCTGCGGCGAAAATAATCAGGCCGTTTAATCAGGCCGTTAATTGTGGTGTTCAGTCGCCACGATTAATCATCCCCGCCAAAGTATCCCTACTAAGCATCCCTACTACATAGGGATTTCACGCCGTCCGCCATCTCCGTAACCTAGCTTTCGAGCGCCTTCCGTCGCGCCCGGCTTGCCTTCCATTGTCAGCCGGGCGATATCGCGTTTCGGCTTGCGCGGCCGCTTGCGTCATCGCGTCCGCACGCGCTCGATCTCATCATCGACCTGGCTGCAAGGAGTCCGAGAATCGCGTTTCCCGGCTGCTTGTGCATTCGTTTCAAGGAGCTGGAATATGAAACCCAAAATCAACCCGAAACTCATCGCCATGATGGCTGGTTGCGCGATCGTCGCCAATGTCGCTGTCATCGGGTCCGCGCACGCCCAAAGCATGCCCGCCGACGCGCAGCAACTCGTCCAGACCATGCGTCCGATGTACTTCTCGCAAGCCACGCCCGAGCAATCGCAAGCCGCCGCGACACCCACGCAGCACGCCGACGACACCGCTTACGGCGGCATGGCGGCCGGCGCCACCGCATCCGCGAGCGGCCGCCGTCAGGGATGCACCGACGCGCCGCGCTGCGACATCTTCTTCGGCCAGTAAGGCGAAAGCCCCGCGTCGCGAATGCGCTCATCCGCGTTCGCGACGCGCTATGTCATGCGAGTCGTCCACGCGAACGTCGCGCTGACCGACTCGCCCGGTTGCAGCACCGCGCCGCCCTTCAACGCGTGCGCGACATCCAGATTGACCCAGTCCGCCACATTGCTCACCGGCTCCACGCAAAGCAATTCCGGATGCGATGCCGGCGCGTACACCACCATGTGATCGAAGGGCGCGTCCGCGGCGAGCGTGATCGCGCGATTTTCATCGGGCCAGGCGATCGTCGCCGTGCGCGACCAGCCGGCGAAGTTGTTGTCGAGATCGAAGGCATCGGCGCACAGGCCTTCAGGCGATGCCATCGCATCGACGCAAGGATGCGGACCCGCATGCGTCGGCAGCAGATCAGGCGTGCTGTGCCACATCGCGGCGACGCGCGCATGAATGCGTGTATTACGCGTGCGCGGATAGTAAGGATGATGTCCCATGCCGAACGGCATCGGCCGATCGGACAGGTTGCGCGCCGAGAGCGTGACCGTTAGCGTATTGGCATCGAGTTCGATGTCCTGCGTGGCCTCGTACGAGAACGGCCAGTGATGCGCCGCTGCGCGCGAAGGCTCGTGCAGGAGATGCATGCGCGCACGCCAGTCCCCCGACTGTTCAACATGCCACGGCAGGCGCCACGCATTGCCGTGCAGCGCATGCGCGAAAGCGTTGCCATCGCCGGAAAGGTCGATGAGCGCGCCGTCGAACATGAAGCGCGCATCGCGGATGCGATTGCAATACGGCAGCAGCGGAAAGCTCGCCATGCCGAGCGGATCGCGCGCGGCGAGCGCAGCGGGCGTCGCGGGGCGCAGCCAGTCGATCACGCGGCCGTCGCGCGTTTCGTCGAAAGCCGCAATGGCTCCGCCGACATGCGGCGCAAGCAGTACGCGCCGGGCGCCGTGACGCAGCTCGACGAGCGTATCGGAAGAAGTGGCGCTCAATATGCGAATTGCCGGTAGTTTTCGTCGAAAGTGCGCGCCGTCTTCTCGACCAGTGGATTGAAGCGCAGCAGACGCCGCGCACGCGCCGGCAGTCCGGCGAGCACGCCGCGCGGCACGTCGATATGCACTTCGGGCCGAAAGTACCACGCGCGGCTGTAGCCGATCACGACCATCGGCCGCGGCTCGCCGCTCAGATTCGGCGTGCCGCGATGCAGGCCGCGCACGTCGCGGATCATCACGTCGCCGAGGCGCATCGGTACGCGCTCTGCCTCGAAACGCCTTGCTTCGAGGCCCGTGAACGCATCGTCGCGCGACATGCGGTGCGTGCCGCGTGTCGTTTCGAGCGGACCGTTGCGGTCATCGACATCGACGAGCGGAAAATTCACCGCAAGCTGGAAGGAAGGCGTTTCGGGCGCGTCGTCGAACAGCGGCGGCGTGTCGCGATGCCAGTCCTGATATTCCGAACCGAGCACGGGCGTGTCGGTGGCGAGCTGACACATCACCGGATCGCGCCCGGCCACGCGCTCGACAATGCCTACGATGTCGTCATCGCAAAAAATCGACGGGTCCGCGAAAGGGCCTTCAAACGGCAGCGTGACGTAATAGCGGCCCGGTCCGCGATTGCCGTTCGCGCCGGCTTCGCGCGCGCCTTGCACATGCGGTTGCAAAAGCGGCGCAAACGCCGCCCGCCAGGCGTCGAGCATTGCGCGCGGAAAATGATCGCGCAGCATGACGAAGCCATCCCGTTCGAACGCCCCGGCGAGCGCGTCCCGCGTGCTCTCGTCGTACTTGCCCATGCGCCTCTCCTCGTTGCCGGTTCGTCGCGAAAAGAATCGCATGCGCGTAATCTGTTCGTCAATATTATTAGTAATAACGAGTGAAAACCCTGAGCGAACATTGCCACTTAACGCGTGCTTTTCGCTGCATTTATCACTAATATTAGCTTCAAGCATTCCACGCCAGCACGATGAAAAAAACCACGCAACGCCGTCCGACGATGACCGACATCGCGAAACTCACTGGAGTTTCGCAATCGACGGTGTCGCTCGTGCTGAACAACGCAAGCGGCGCGAAGTTCTCCGACAGCACACGCGACAAAGTGCTGCGCGCCGCGCAGGAACTGGGCTATCGCATGACGCCGCGCGAGTCGGTCCCGGCATTCGAGACCGAGAGCGAGCGCAATCTGATCGTCTATCTCGCCGATGAAATCTCGACGAGCCCGCATCCCGTCGTGAGCATCGACGGCGCGCGCGACGCCGCGTTCGCCAACGGCCGCATGCTCGCGGTCTATTCGACGCACGGCAACGCGGAAATCGAAGCCCGCGTGCTCGACGCGACGCTCGGCAACCCGAACGTGCTCGGCGTGATCTACGCGACCGTCTACACGCGCCGCGTCACGCTGCCCGACGCGCTCGCCCGCGTGCCGACCGTGCTGCTGAACTGCTATGCGAACGAGGCGAACGTGTCGTCGGTCGTGCCGGCCGAGGTCGCGGGCGGACATACGGCGACGGATCATCTGCTCGCGGCGGGCCACAAGCGCATCGGTTACATCAACGGCGAGCCCTGGCAAGACGCCGCGCGCGACCGGCTTAAGGGCTATCGCACGGCGCTCGCCACCGCCGATCTGCCGTTCGCGCCGGAACTCGTGCGCGAAGGCGACTGGAGCCCCGACACCGGCTTCGAGCAGACGCTTGCGCTGATGCGCGAGCCGAATCCGCCGACGGCCATCTTCTGCGCAAACGACCTGATGGCGCTCGGCGCGATCGAGGCGCTGAAGCAACTCGGGCTGCGCGTGCCGGACGACGTCTCCGTGCTCGGCTACGACGATCAGGAAATCGCGCGGCATACGCATCCGCCGCTCTCGACCGTCGTTCTGCCGAACTATGAACTCGGGCGCTGGGCCGTCGAAACGCTTTTGCAGGAAGAACAGAACCGCGCGGCGGGCGCGCCCGTGCGTCGCCGCACCGTCAAGCTCGACGGACCGCTGATCGAACGCGGCTCGGTCAGGGCAATGACCGAAGCGAACCAGTTGCTGACGACTAATAATATTAGCGATTGACCATTAATAAAACGCGATGAAATAATCGTCGCGATGGCAGGACGCTGGACCGAACACTCTCGCAGCAGGCAGACCGGGCAATACAAGCATCGGCACTACTAGAAAAAGGCAAACCATCCTATGGAGGAAGACATGCTGTCGCTAGAGAAGAAATCGCGCCTGGGCTTGCGCCCGCTCGCCGCCGCACTGACCGCCCTGACGCTCGCGGCCGGCTTCACCGCCGCCCACGCCGCCGATGACGGCCTGCCGAAGATTCCGAACAAGAAGCCGCTGAAGGTGGGTTTCGCGCAGACCGAGAGCAACAATCCGTGGCGTCTCGCCGAGACGAAGAGCTTCAAGGACATCGCGGCGAAATGCGGCTGGCAGATGGTCATGACCGACGCCAACAGCTCGGCGGCGAAACAGGTGTCGGACATCCAGAGCATGATCGCGCAGCACGTCGATCTGCTCGTGTTCCCGCCGCGCGAAGAGAAGCCGCTCGCGCCGGTCGTGTTGCAGGCGAAGAAAGCGGGCATTCCGGTGATTCTCGTGGACCGCAACATCGACCAGTCGATGGCCAAGGCGGGCAAGGACTACGTGACGTTCATCGGCTCCGACTTCATCGATCAGGGACACCGCGCCGCCGACTGGCTCGTGAAGGCGACCAACGGCAAAGCGACGATCATCGAACTGGAAGGTTCGACGGGCGCCTCCGCCGCGAACGATCGCAAGAAGGGCTTCGACGAAGTCATCGCGAAGAATTCGGGCATGAAGATCGTCGCGTCGCAAAGCGGCGACTTCGCGCGCGACAAGGGCCGTCAGGTGATGGAGACGCTCTTGCAGGCGCATCCGGACGTGACCGCCGTCTACGCGCACAACGACGAAATGGCGCTCGGCGCAATCGCCGCGATCAAGGCCGCGGGCAAGCAGCCGGGCAAGGACATCATCCTCGTGACGATCGACGGCACCAAGGGCGGCCTCGAAGCGATCAAGGCCGGCGAACTCGGCGCGAGCGTGCAGTCGAGTCCGTTCTTCGGACCGCTCGCGTGCGATGTCGCGCAGAAGTACGCGAAGGGCGAGACGATTCCGCCGTGGGTCAAGGTGTCGGACCGCTTCTACGACAAGAGCAACGTCGACGCGAGCATGCAGTACGGCTATTGAGCGAAGCGTGTGTGACTTGCGGGCGCCCGATCGACGGCGCTCGCTTTTTCGTTTGGACGGACCTCACGGCATGGCTCAGACTCCCCTGCTCGACATGCAGGACATCGACATCGCGTTCGGCGGTGTCCCCGCATTGAAGCGCGCGCGCCTGACTGTCACGGCGGGAGAAGTGCACGCGCTGATCGGCCAGAACGGCGCGGGCAAGTCCACGCTCATCAAGATTCTCACCGGCGCGTATCACAAGAGCGCGGGCACGGTTCGCTTCGACGGCCGTGAAGTCGATTTCCGCACGCCGAAGGACGCGCGCGCAGCGGGCATCAGCACAATCTATCAGGAAATCAATCTCGTGCCGTTCCGCTCGGTTGCGGAGAACATCTTTCTCGGGCGCGAGCCGCGCCGCTTCGGCCTGATCGACTGGAAGACGGTACAGCATCGCGCGTCGGAACTGCTTGAATCGTTCGGATTACGAATCGATGTGAAAAAGCCCGTGCGCGAATATTCCACCGCGATTCAGCAGATGGTCGCGCTCGCGCGCGCGGTGTCGTCGGATGCGAAGATGGTCATCATGGACGAATCGACTTCTTCGCTCGACGAACGCGAAGTCGAATTGCTCTTTTCCGTCGTGCGCCGCCTGCGCGATGACGGCCGCGCGGTGATCTTCGTGTCGCACCGGCTCGACGAGCTTTATGCGTTATGCGATCGCGTCACCGTGATGCGCGACGGACAAACCGTCGCCGAAAACACGATGCAGGACATGGACAAGCTGAAGCTCGTCACGACGATGCTCGGCCGCACACTCGCCGCCGTCGTGCACGAAGACAGCGCCGTGAAGGAAGCGAATCTCGCGAAGCGCGGCGCCGTGATGCTTGCCGCGCAAGGACTCGCGGCGGGCGCGAAAGTCACAGATGTCTCGCTCGACGTGCACGCGGGCGAAGCCGTGGGTCTCGCGGGCCTGCTCGGCTCGGGCCGCACGGAGACGATGCGTCTGCTGTTCGGCGCGGATCGTCCCGCGAAGGGCACGCTCGCCGTCGGCGGCGAGGGCGCGGCGTTCAAGTCGCCGAAAGATGCCATTGCGCGCGGCGTCGCGTATCTCACCGAAGATCGCAAGGCCGAAGGCATCGTGCCCGAGCTTTCCGTGCGCGACAACCTGACGCTCGTGTGCCTGCCCGCGCTGACGAAACGCGGCGTCGTCGATGTGGCGAAGCAGCGCGAGATCGTCGATGGCTTCATCGAATCGCTCGGCATCAAGCTGCGTTCGGCAGATCAACCGATACGCGAACTGTCGGGCGGAAATCAGCAGAAAGTACTGCTTGCGCGCTGGCTCGCGACGAATCCGCGGCTTCTGTTGCTCGATGAACCCACACGCGGCATCGACGTGGGCGCGAAAGCCGATGTCGCGAAGATCGTGCGCGAATTGCGCGATGCGGGGCTTGCGGTGCTGCTGTCCGCATCGGAACTCGAAGAACTGACGGCCGTCGCGGACCGCGCGGTCGTGATCCGCGACGGCGAGACGGTCGCGCAACTGGACGGCGCGCAGATGAACGAGGCGTCGATCATGGACGCGATCGCCTACGGCGCGGGAGAACAATCGACGCTGGCGGAAGCGGTGCAATCGACGGCGCGAGGAAGCGAATGATGATCGACAAGACGCAGTCCGGCGCCGCGCCCGGCGCGCTGCAACCGGCGAAGAAGAAACGCGGCGTCGCCATTCAGCGCGAGATCGTCGTGCTGCTGGCGATGATCGTCTTCAATCTCATCTTCACGCAGCACTTCGTGTCGCTGCAGACGTTCAACGTGAATCTCACGCAGGTCGTGACGATCGTGATCGTGGGTATCGGCATGACGCTCGTCGTCGCGACGGGCGGCATCGACTTGTCCGTGGGAGCGTCGATGGCGATTGCCGGTGCGCTCGCGCCGATGCTCTTCATGAACATCGACGGGCCGCTCGGCATCGTTCTCGCCTTCACGTTGCCGATACTCGCCGCCGCCGTGTGCGGCGTGTTCAACGCCTTTCTCGTGACGCGCCTCAACGTGCAGCCGATCGTCGCGACACTCGTGTTGTTCATCGCGGGGCGCGGCATTGCGCAAGTCGTCACCGACGGCAGCCTCCAGGCGTTCAACAATCCCGCGTTTCAATGGATCGCGCTCGGCAAGATCGCGGGCGTGCCCTTTCAGATCTTGTTGATGCTCGCGCTCGTTGCGATCTTCACCTGGGTCGTGCGCAAGACGCTGTTCGGCAAGTATCTGCTCGTCACCGGCGGCAACGAGGAGGCCGCGTATCTTTCCGGCATTCCCACCGCGCGCGTGAAAATGATCGCGTACACCGCGTGCGCGGCGCTCGCCGGACTCGCGGGGCTCATTTCGATCTCGGTGAATTCGTCGTCGGATGCGAACGTCGTGGGCCTCGGCGTCGAGCTCGATGCGATCGCGGCGGTCGCGGTCGGCGGCACCGCGTTGACGGGCGGCAAGGCCTACATCACGGGCACGCTGATCGGCGCGCTCATCATCCAGTTGCTGCGTTATACGCTGCTCGCGCACGGCATTCCGGATGCCGCCGCGCTGGTGCTCAAGGCCGCGATCATCATCGCCGCGGTGTACGTGCAACGCAAGCGAGGCTGAGCTTTCTCATGAAAAAGAACCTGCCGATTCTGATTGCGCTCGTCGCTTTGCTCGTGCTCGGCGTCACGCGTTACGAACATTTTTTGTCGGCATATAACGTGACGTCGTTCTGGCGTTACAACTCGATGTTCCTGCTGATCTCGATCGGCATGGCTTTCGTGATCGTCACGGGCGGCATCGATCTTTCGGTCGGCGCGGTGGCGGCGCTCGCGAGCGTGGTGGCGGCGCTGGCGAGTCCGCACGGCGCGCTGGCGGGCGTGCTCGCGGGATCGTTCGCGGGGCTCGCGGTGGGTGTGCTGAACGGCATCGTCATCACGCATATGCGGATTCTGCCGTTCATCGTCACGCTGGCGACGAGCCTCGGCGCGCATGGACTCGCGCTTCTGCTCGGTCATAACGATGCCGTGGCGATATCGTCCGATACGAATTTCGCGGCGTTCGGCCAGGGCGATTTTCTGGCGCTGCCGATTCCCGGAATCGTGTGTGCGGTGGTCGCCGTCATCGGCTGGATCGCGCTGCGCAGTTCGCGGTTCGGGCGCCATGCGCTCGCCATCGGCGGGAGCGAGGAAGCGTCGCGCCTGATGGGGCTGAACGTGGACCGCACGCTGGTCTGCGTGTACGCGTTGAGCGGCTTGCTTGCCGGCATCGCGGGCGCGATTCTCGCGGCGCAATTCGGCGCCGGGCAACCGAACGAAGGCGTGGGCTGGGAGTTGTTTGCGATTTCGGCGGTCGTGCTCGGCGGCACGCGGCTGACCGGCGGCGACGGCTCCATCGCGATGACGGTCGCCGGTGTCGCGCTGCTCGGACTCGTCTTCAATCTCCTGAACTTCGAGAACGGGCTCGGGTATATCTCGCTGTCGGCGTACTGGCAGTCGGTGATTCGTGGCCTGTTCCTGTTGCTGGTCATCGTGTTGCAGGCGCGCGTGCTGAACCGGCGCGGGGGGAAGACGGTCAAGGTGGCGCATTGAGGTGTCGATAGTTCCTCAACGCTGCTAAACATCAGCCAATTCGGACCTTTCTGATAGGACGAGAGCTAGGACGAAACCTAGCATCTGGTCTCCTAAAAGACGAAAGGAAAGAAAGGCATGGTTCGCAACACAGGATGGATGAGCCACGGGCCGCGCATCCGCAACATCGCGCTCGGCGCCTTGTTCGCGGCGGTGCTGACGGCGTGCGGAGGCGGAGGCGGCTCCGGCGATGGCGGCGCAGTCACCAATAACGGCAACACGGGAACAGGCGGCAACACCGCGCCGAGTGGAGACAGCGGAACAAGCAGCGGCACGGGCGGTGCGACTCCGAGCGGCGATACGGGCGGCAGCACGCCGGTCAAGCAAGCGGGAACCGTGACGGGCAAGGTCAGCTATGACTTCGTGCCCACCGCGACCCGCCTCGACGCCAACGGCGACCTACAGGCGAAGCTCGACTACACCGCCATCGAGCAGCGCCCCGTGCGCCATGCGCTCGTCGAAGTCGTTTCCGAAGACGGCACCAAGGTACTCGGCAAGACCGTCACCACCGAAGCCGGCATCTATTCCATCGACGTGCCCGCGGATACGCGCGTCTACGTTCGGGTCACGGCGCAGGGTGTGTCCGGCGAGGACAGCGCGCCGGACTATCTGATCAAGGTTCGCGACAACACCGCGCCCGAGTATCGTCGTTCATCGGACAGCGCGCCGCTCTATTCGATGCGCGGCACCGCCTTCACGACGGCAGTCGATGGCTCGCAGGCCGACCTGAACGCCGCGTCCGGCTGGGGAGGCAGCGGCTACAACACTCCGCGTTCGGCCGCGCCGTTCGCCATCCTCGACCAGATCGTGACCGCAGCGCAGAAGATGCGCGCCGCCGCACCCGATGTCGCGCTTCCCGCGCTCAACGTCTTCTGGAGCGTCAACAATCGCCCGGGCGATGGCGACATCGCGAACGGATTGATCAGCAGCAGCCACTATGATCGCAATCCGGCGACCAAGGGACTGTATTTGCTCGGCGCCGAAAACGTCGACACGGACGAATACGACGCCAGCGTGGTCATGCACGAGTTCGGCCATTATGTCGAATATGATCTTTCGCGCTCCGACAGCTTCGGCGGCATCCACTATCAGGGCGATGCGCTCGACATGACCGTCGCGTTCAGCGAAGGCTTCGGCAACGCGTTTTCGTCGATGGCCCGCGATTCGGCGATGTATACCGACACCGTCGGCCCGCTTCAGGGCGACACTGGTATTGCACTGAATCTCGACGCCCCCTCGGCGTGGTCGTATTCAGCCTGGTTCGACGAAGAAGCGGTCGGCAGCGCATTGTATGGCTTGTATAAATCCCCGGAGGTCGGTTTTGCACAGATCTATCGGGCCATGCTGCAAGGTCAGAAGAACACGGCGGCGGTCACCAGCGTCTTCTCCTTCGCTCAGGCATTGCGTCCGGGTTTGAGCGACGCAGGAAAGCGCGTGCTGGACGACTCGTTGTCCAGGCTGCAGGTCACCGGCGGCGCACTTCTCGACGAGTGGGGAACCGCCACGTTGAAGGGCGGCTGGAACGCGACACCGGTGGATTCCACGATCTTCCCGATCTTCACGGCGCTCAAGCCGGGCGACAACGGCACATCGTGCACCACGACGCTGTTTGGCGGCGGCAATAAACTCGGCGATTACGGGCGTCTGCGTCTCACGGTTCCCGCTGCGGGCTTCTATCGCGTGACGCTGTCGCCCAAGTCGGGCGACCCCGTCATGAGCGACTACGTGATCGCGGTGTTTCGCGTGGGCACGGGCATCGCCCCGCTGTTTACGATTGCGGGGACATCCCTGTTCAACTTGCCTGCCGCAGGCGACTACGTTGCTTATGTGGTGCCCAAGGCCAACACCGATTTCAACGCTACGCAAACTTCGTTGCCGGTTTGCGTGTCCGCATCGCTGCTGGCGGGCGTGCAATAACAGGAGCATTCGATGAAACTGACAACCATTATTCTGAGCTTCATTCTGACGCTCGCCGCTTCCATGGCCTCGGCGCAGACGAATGCATCGGGCGCGGCGTTCGGGGGCGATCCCGGCAGCCTCGCGATCAAGACCGTCGCGCCCGCGCAAGGCGCGCCCGATAGTCCGGTCACTGTGCAGATCGACTATAGCGGGCTGTCGAAATCCGGCATCGCCGTGACCTACCGTTCCGAAGCACCGCTAACGCTCGTCGGCGCGGCGACCCGTCGCTTAACGCCCGATAGCAGCGGCGCTTATCGCGACACGGTCGTCGTCAGGGCAGCGAGCGCGGGCGTGTACTTTCTGAACGTGTTCGCAAAGACCAGGGGCGTCACGAAGGTCGTGTCGATCCCAGTCACGATCGGCAACGCGATGCTCAAGCCGCGCGGCGCAAGTTCCGTCGCGACCCCGAACGGCGAACGCGTCATCGAAATGCCCGCGCAGCAAACGGTTCGATAATCACGCGCACAGGCTTCACTGGCCCAACGCACAAGAAACGCGGCCCGGCGCTTGTTCACGCCGGGCCGCGTTTCTTTAGTGCCCCATCGAGCACGCAACACTCAAGCGTGGTGATGATCCGGCCACGCATCATGCGCGTCGGGCAGCGCATCGGCCTCGCGCGATTCCGCCGCACGCCGCGAAACCGCCGCACGTCCCGGAATCTCCCGTCCGCGCAACGAGCAGCCGACCGTCTCCGTGACGAACAGCAACGCCACCGCGCCGACCGCACATGCGCCCATCATGTAATAGGCCGGCACCAGCGCGCTGCCCGTGCGTCCGATCAGCCAGTCGGTGACCATCGGCGCAGTGCCGCCGAAGATCGACGTCGACAGGTTATAGGCGATCGCCATGCCGGCGTAGCGGGCCTGCGTCGGGAACATCGCGGGGAACATCGCCGAAATGCTCGCGAGTTGCGGCACGTACAACAACCCGAGCACGCCGAGGCCGATCAATGCGCCCGCAATGCCGTGCGACATCAGCGTGAACATCGGCACCGCCGCGACGAAAATGCCCACGAGCGACAGCCACCACACCTTCTTGCGTCCGATGCGGTCCGACAGCGCGCCCGCGAAAGGCAGCAACACCATCATCGACAGCATGCCGAGCAGCGGCAGCAACAACGAAAGGTTGTCGCTCATGCCGAGTTCCTTCTTCATGAACGTCGGCATATACGCGAGCAGCACGTAATTGACCACGTTGAGCGCCACGACGAGACCGCCGAGCTGAAGCAGCGGCTTCCAGTAGCTCGCGAACAGTTCGCGCAACTTCATGCTCGTGCGATGCTCGCGCTCCGCCGCTTCGGCGCACTCGCGAAACACGGGCGTATCTTCCATCTTCGAGCGCAGATACAGGCCGATCAGACCGAGCGGCGCCGCGACCAGAAACGGCAGGCGCCAGCCCCAAGCGTGCATGGCGTCGTTGCCCAGCAACACCGAGCAGCCGAGCATGAGGAACGCGCCGAGCGAGAAGCCCGCGAGCGTGCCGAATTCGAGGAAACTGCCGCAGAAACCGCGCTTGTGATCCGGCGCGTACTCGGCCATGAAGGTGGCCGCGCCGCCATATTCGCCGCCCGTCGAAAAGCCCTGAATCATGCGCAGCACGACGAGCGACGCGGGCGCCCACAGACCGATGCTCGCATACGACGGCAACACGCCGACCAGCAGCGTCGCCAGCGACATGATGATGATGGTGAGCGCGAGCACGTGCTTGCGGCCGAGCCTGTCGCCGAGCGGTCCCCAGAACAGTCCGCCGAGCGGGCGCACGAGGAACGAAATCGCGAACGTGGCGAGCGCGAACAGCGTGGCTTGCGCCGTGCTGCCGGGGAAGAGCGCCGCCGAGATATAAGTGAGGCCGTAGCTGTAGATGCCGTAGTCGAACCATTCGGTCGCGTTGCCGATGGCCGAGGCGGCCATCGCGCGCCGGATCGGTCCGCGTTCAGGCGCCTGCGATGCCTGCTCGCCTTGCCTCGTGGAGGGTTGCACGTAGCTCATAGTCGTTTCCCGGATGCGTCAGTGACCGGTGCCGCGCCCGAATGCGCGCGTCTTGCACCGCCTTGAGTTCAAGATACAGACGCACGCCGTCCGCCTCGCATGTCCTAGGACGATCATGATGCTGGGGTTTTCCCCGAAGCACAGGCCGTTCTTGCCGACCACCGCACTCATGTTGCGGGGCTTCTTACCGCGATGCCCGTGCGCCGCGTGCGTAGACATCGGCGCATACGGCGTACCCCGCGCGAAGCGTCATAGGACATTGGCGGATCGAAGGCCGCATCAACGCTCCGGATGGGCGAGATCGGCGGCGACGATCCGTAGCCCGAGCGCTTCGGCCGCGCGCCGCGCATCCTCGCTGGATTCGTACGGCCCGATGGTCTCGCAGCCATCGAACGGATAGAGCACGCGCTTATCGCGCTTTCGCACGACCTTGAGCGTGCCGATATGCATGCCCGTCGCATTCACTACGTACGATGCGTAGATGTCGAAGCCTTCGTGCGTCCCTGCTCCTGATGTTGGCGTAGTTTTGGGCATCGGTTTGGACATGGTTTCGACTGTCGGCCAGCTCGGAATGGAGGTTCGTGTTGCCTTGCACCGGTTTTCAGCAAAAAGCGTTCCGTCCGGGATACGCACGTCCGCGCCGCGCGGCGTCGCGACAGACGCGGGGAATCGCGCGCGCGGCCTGGAGCGATCCGTCGCGACGCCCCGAGCGCCTTTGCCCGCGGGCTTGCAGGATAAGCGGCGGGTACAACGGAAGCGTCGTTCCGTGCGAGAATTCGACATCGCTCGCGCCGGCCGTTCGAGCCGTTTGCGTGAGTGGCAATCCCTGGAATGTTGACGTCGCCGCATCGAGACCGGCCGAGGAGACCAAGCGTCGATGAAAGCTGACCATCTGATCGCGGATTCGCGCACGCGCGGGCTCGATCCGAGCTTCCTTCTGGGCGGCGGCGAAATGGGCGCGCTCATCCGCCAGGTCGACTGGACACAGACCGCGCTCGGCGCGCCCGGGCACTGGCCGCAGAGCCTCAAGACGGCCATCCGCATCATGCTGACTTCGAGCCAGCCGATCTGGGTCGGCTGGGGCCCGGACCTGCTCTTCTTCTATAACGACGCGTACAAGTCGATCATCGGCGGCAAGCATCCGCACGCGCTCGGCCAGCCGACTTCGCTCGTCTGGCGCGAAATCTGGCACGAGATCGGTCCGCTGCTCGACACGGCGCTCGCGGGCATCGAAGGCATCTTCGTCGAACAGAAGCTCCTCATCATGGAGCGCAACGGGTTTCCGGAGGAAACGTATTACACGTTCTCCTACAGCCCGGTTCCCGATGACCGCGGCGGCGCCGGCGGCATCATCTGCGCGAACAGCGACGACACCCAGCGCGTGCTCGGCGAGCGCCAGCTGCTCGCGCTCCGTGAACTCGCGGCATCGGCCGCCGATTCGCGCACCTGGCGCGAGGCGTGCGAGCGGTCGATGAACGCACTCAAGAGCGCGCCGCGCGACCTGCCTTTCGCGCTGCTCTACGCGGCGGAACCGGGCGGCGAAACGGCGACGCTCGTCGGCACGTGCGGCATCGAGCCGGGACATCCGGCCGCGCCCGCCGTTCTCCGCGCCGGGCACGCGAATCCGTGGCCGTTTCAGGATGTTCTGCGCGACAACCAGGCGCGCGTCCTGACGGATCTGGAACAGCGTTTCGACGTCCCGCTGCCCACCGGCGCGTGGAATGTCGCGCCGGCGAGCGCGGTGCTGCTGCCCGTCGCGCCGTCGGGTGAAACGGGCCGCGCGGGCGTTCTGATCGCCGCGCTGAACCCGTATCGGCTCTTCGACGAAGGCTATCGCGCGTTCATGAATCTCGTCGCGGGCCAGATCGGCGCGGCGATTGGCTACGCGCACGCGTACGACGAAGAACGTCGCCGCGCCGAAGCGCTGGCCGAAATCGACCGCGCCAAGACCACGTTCTTCTCGAACATCAGCCACGAGTTCAGGACGCCGCTCACGCTGATGCTGGGCCCGCTCGAAGAACTGCTCGCGAGTCCCGGGCGCCTCGACGACGAGGACAGGCGGCTCGTCGAGATCATGCATCGCAACGGGCTGCGGCTGCTGAAGCTCGTCAACGCCCTGCTCGACTTCTCGCGCATCGAGGCCGGGCGCATCGAGATTCATCGGCAGGCGACGGACATCGCGGGCTTCACGGCCGAACTCGCGTCGCTGTTCCGCTCGGCAATCGAGACAGCCGGCCTGCGCCTCGACATCGACATTCCTTCGACACCCGTCGTCGCATCGATCGATCGCGACATGTGGGAAAAGATCGTGATGAATCTGCTGTCGAACGCGTTCAAGTTCACGTTCGACGGCGCCATCCAGATCGCGCTCAGCGCGGATGCCGGTCGCGGCGTCGAGCTGAGCGTGCGCGACACGGGCATCGGCATTCCGGAAAGCGAACTCGCGCGCGTGTTCGAGCGCTTTCATCGCGTCGCGGGCGCGGCCGGCCGCTCGCTGGAAGGCAGCGGCATCGGCCTCGCGATGGTGCAGGAACTCGTCAAGCTGCACGGCGGCACGATTCGCGTCGAGAGCCGGCTGGGCGCGGGCACGCGCTTCATCGTCGCGCTGCCGGAACTGCGCAAGCCCGACGCCGCCCACGACGCGCCGCACGCCGAGGCGAGCATCCGCGCGCGCACTTACGTCGATGCAGCCTTGCGCTGGACGCCCGACGCCGGTGAAAAATCCGGCGCGGGCGCCGTGGCGAACGAGGACGACGCACTGCTCGGCGCGCCCGCCGACGGGGCTCCGGGCGGGCGGAATGCGGCGGCGGGCCGCGTGCTCGTCGTCGACGACAACATGGACCTGCGCGATTACATGCGCCGCATGCTGGCCGCCGCGGGCCACGAAGTCATGGTCGCCGCCGACGGCGAAGCCGCGCTCGCCGTGGCCCGCGAGACGCCGCCCGAAGTGATCGTCTCCGACGTGATGATGCCGCGGCTCGACGGCTTCGGCCTGCTGCGCGCGGTGCGCGAGGACGCGGCGCTGCGCGAGACCCCGGTCGTGCTGCTGTCCGCGCGCGCGGGCGAGGAAGCGCGCATGGGCGGCCTCGAAGCCGGCGCGGACGATTATCTGACCAAGCCCTTTTCTGCGCGTGAACTGCTCGCGCGCGTGGCGAGCAATCTGCGGCTCGCACGGCTGCGGCACGAGACCGAGCAGAGATTGCGCGACGAATCGCGCACGCTGGAAATCCTCAATCGCGTCGGCACGACGGTCGCAGGCGAACTCGAACTGAGCCGCGCGGTGCAGGTCGTCGTCGATGCCGCCACGGAACTCACCGGCGCGGCGTTCGGCTCGTTCTTCTACAACGTCATCGACGAACAAGGCGGCCGCTACACGCTCTACACGCTGTCGGGCGTGCCGAAAGACACGTTCTCCCGGTTTCCGATGCCGCGCAACACCGCCGTGTTCGGGCCGACGTTCGAGGGCGCCGGCATCGTGCGCTCGGACGACATCACGAAAGACCCGCGCTACGGCCAGAACGCGCCGCATCACGGCATGCCGAAGGGTCATCTCGCCGTGTGCAGCTACCTCGCCGCGCCGGTCATGTCGCGCACGGGCGAAGTGCTCGGCGGCCTGTTCTTCGGGCATCCGCAGCCGGGCGTGTTCACGGCGCGCTCGGAGCGCATCCTGGCGGGCATCGCGGCGCAGGCGGCCATCGCGATCGACAATGCGCGGCTCTTTCAGGCGGCGCAGGACGAGATCGCCGAGCGCACCCGCGCACAGGAAGCGCTGCGCGATCTGAACGAAACGCTCGAGCGGCGCGTCGCCGATGCCGTCGCGGACCGCGACCGCCTCTGGGAGCTGAGCGAAGACCTGTTCTACGTGGCGAGTTTCGAGGGCGCGCTGCTGCGCGTGAGCCCGTCATGGACGGCCGTGCTCGGCTTCGACTCGCAGCGGCTGCATTCGCACACGGTGATGGATCTCGTGCATCCGGACGACGCGCCGTACGCCGCCGCGGAGCTCGAGCGGCTGCGTGAGAGCGGCTTGTCCGCGCGTTACGAATGCAGGCTCGGGCGCTCGGACGGCGGCTGGCGCTGGATTGCGTGGAATGTCTCGTTCGATCCGCGCACGCGGCGCATCCACGGCGTCGGGCGCGACGTCACGGCAGACCGCGAAACCGCCGATGCTCTGCACCACGCCGAAGAAGCGCTGCGCATGGCGCAGAAGATGGAAGCCATCGGCAAGTTGACAGGCGGCGTCGCGCACGACTTCAACAATCTGCTGCAGGTGATCGGCGGCAATCTCCAGTTGCTCGCGAAGGACGTCGCCGGGCAGGACAAGCCCGAGCAGCGCGTGCGCAATGCGCTCGCCGGCGTCGCGCGCGGGGCGAATCTGGCGTCGCAATTGCTCGCGTTCGGACGGCGCCAGCCGCTCGCGCCGAAAGTCGTCAATCTGGGCCGCTTCGTGCGCGGCCTCGACGACATGTTCCGCCGCGCGCTCGGCGACGGCATCGAGATCGAGACCGTCGTGTCGGGCGGCTTGTGGAATACGCTCGTCGATCCGTTTCAGGTCGAGAACGCGCTGCTCAATCTCGCGATCAATGCGCGCGATGCAATGAAGGGGCACGGCAAGCTCACGATCGAGGCGGGCAATGCGTGGCTCGACGAGAGCTACACGCTGCGCAACGCGGACGTCGCGCCGGGCCAGTACGTGATGGTCGCCGTGACGGACACGGGCTCGGGCATGTCGCCCGAAGTGCAGGAGCGTGCGTTCGAGCCGTTCTTCACGACCAAGCGCGAAGGGCAAGGCACGGGACTCGGGCTGTCGATGGTGTACGGCTTCGTCAAGCAATCCGGCGGCCACGTGAAGGTGTATAGCGAGGAAGGATTCGGCACGACAGTGCGCATCTATTTGCCGCGCGCGCGTCAGGAGGAAGACCTCGAAACGAACATCGACGCGGGTCCGGCGAAAGGCGGCAGCGAAACCATCCTCGTGGTCGAGGACGACGAAGAAGTTCGCGCGACCGTCGTCGAAATGCTGACCGAACTCGGCTATCGCGTGCTGCGCGCGAAAGATGCCCAAAACGCGCTCGCGATCGTCGAGAGCGGCGTGGCGGTGGATCTGCTGTTCACCGATGTCGTGATGCCCGGACCGCTGCGCAGCACGGAACTGGCGCGCAAGGCGCGCGAGCGCGTGCCGGGCATCGCGGTGCTGTTCACGTCGGGGTATACGGACAACGCGATCGTGCACGCGGGGCGGCTCGATGAAGGCATCGATCTGTTGAGCAAGCCTTATACGCACGAGGCGCTCGCGCGCAAGGTGCGATACGTGCTCGGGCTGCGCGCGCGAGACGCGGCGCCGGCCGCGGCGGATGTCGACACGAGCGTGCCCGACCCTATCGAAGCCGACGCCGTTTCGCGCATGCGCGTGCTGTTCGTCGAAGATAACGAACTGGTGCGCACAAGCAGCGCGGAATTGCTGCGCACGTTCGGGCTCGACTTGATGGAAGCATGCAGCGTCGAGGAGGCGCTCGCGCTGCTGCGTGAGCATCGCTTCGAACTGCTGCTGACGGATGTCGATCTCGCGGGGAAGTCAGGCGTCGAGCTTGCGATCGACGCGTGCCGCGAGGTGCCGGAACTCGGCGTCGTGTTCGTCACCGGCTATGACCTCGCGTTGAGTGCCGATGAGCGGCGCGCGTTGCCGAAAGCCATTCAACTGCGCAAGCCGTTCGATCCGCTCGCGTTGATCAACGCCTTGAATGCGGCGGCGGTGCGGTAGGTTTGAAACGGAGGGAAGCGCGCCTGTTGAATCCGACAGGCGCCCGCGTCCCTCTTTCACATCATCGCATTGCGAACGATCAGCCCGCGCGCCGCTTTTTCACCGCTTGCGCGAGCAATTCGAGCACCGGCTCGCTTTGCGTCCAGCCGAGACATGCGTCGGTGATCGACACGCCGTGCTTGAGCGGCACGCCCGGCTTCAGGTCCTGACGGCCCTCTTCCAGATGGCTCTCGATCATCACGCCGGTAATGCGCCGCTCGCCCGCTTCGAGCTGCCGCGCGATGTCCTGCGCGACATCGACCTGACGCAGATGCGACTTGTTCGAGTTGGCGTGCGAGCAGTCGATCATCACCTGCTCGCGCTGGCCGAGCGCCGCGAGCGACGCGCATGCCTGAGCGACGCTTTCCTTGTCGTAATTCGGGCCCGACTTGCCGCCGCGCAGAATGACGTGGCAGTCGTCGTTGCCGCGCGTCTCGAAGATCGCGGCCATGCCCATCTTCGTCATGCCCATGAACGCGTGGCTCGCGCGCGCCGCGACGATGGCGTCGGATGCGACCTGCACGCCGCCGTCGGTGCCGTTCTTGAAGCCGATCGGGCACGACAGCCCCGACGCCAGTTGCCGATGGCTCTGGCTCTCGGTCGTGCGCGCGCCGATCGCGCCCCACGCGATCAGATCGGCGATGTACTGCGGGCTCAGCAGATCGAGGAATTCGGTTGCGGTCGGCAGTCCGAGTTCGCTGATGTCGAGCAGAAGCTCGCGCGCGCGGCGCAGGCCTTCGTTGATGCGGAAGCTGCCGTCCAGACGCGGATCGTTGATATAGCCTTTCCAGCCGACGGTCGTGCGCGGTTTCTCGAAGTACACGCGCATCACGATGAAGAGATCGTCGCGCAGCCGGTCCGCCACGGTTCGCAGGCGGCGTGCGTATTCCATCGCCTGATCGTGATCGTGAATGGAGCACGGTCCGACCACGACCACGAGCCGGTCATCGCGGCCATGAAGAATATCGGCGATGGCCGCGCGGCTCTCTTCGACGAGCGTCTGCACGTCGGGCGTGACCGGCAGTTCGTCGAGCAGGAGCGCCGGCGAAATCAGCGGACGCACCGCGCCGATACGCGTGTCGTCGATGCGGGTCGTGTCTTGCGTGGCGTCGGCCACGCCGGCCTCCTGATCACGGGAGGGATTGTCGATGCGGGTCAAGATAAGCTCCGTCATGCGTTATCGATGCAAAATTCAGGTGTTTCATGCGCGTTTTCCGCGCGCAAACCGTGTTGCGGCGCAAACATCCATTATCGCACTTGCGGCCGATCGCGGCGTTCAAATGCCTTGCAAGCGCCTTGCCGAGAGTGCGTATCATGCACACAGACGGTCAATCGAAAAGGGAGCAGACCATGCGTATCGAAACGTCTTTCCTGTTCGACCTCGACGGCACGCTCGTCGACAGCGTTTATCAGCACGTTCTGGCGTGGAAGGAAGCGCTCGACGCCGAAGGCATCGAATTGTCGGTGTGGCGCATTCACCGCAAGATCGGCATGAGCGGCGGACTTTTCACCAATCAGTTGCTGCGCGAGACGCACGGCGAGATCAGCGCGGACCGCGTCGAGCGGCTGCGGCAGTTGCACGCGGAGGCATACAAGCGGCTGCGCGTGCAGGTATGCCCGCTGCCGGGCGCGCGCGAACTGCTCGATGCGCTGACGCAGGCCGGCACGCGCTGGGCCATCGCGACGAGCGGCCGCATGGAGACGGCGCAGGTGAATCTCGAAGCCTTGGGCGTCGATCCGTCGAAGCAAGTGGTCGTCACGCGCGATCAAGTGAAGTACGCGAAGCCCGATCCCGATTTGTTCCTCGCCGCCGCCGCGCGTCTGAACGTGCCGATCGAACATACGGTCGTCGTCGGCGACAGCATCTGGGACATGCTCGCGGCGCGTCGCTGCCGCTCGCTCGGCGTCGGCTTGCTGTCGGGCGGCTATGGCAGCGACGAACTCGAACGTTCCGGCGCCTTGCGCGTGTACGAAGATCCGGCCGATCTGCTGCTGCATCTCGACGAAGTCGCCGCACGCCCCTGACCACATCGCAATCATGACCGCTCAATCTTCCATCGACATGCGCACATGGGGCGATGCGCATCTCTACACCTTGCGCAATGCATCGGGCATGCGCATCGACATCAGCGATCTGGGCGCGACGCTCGTCTCGTGGCACGCGCCGGATCGCAACGGACGCGTCGCCGATGTGCTGCTCGGCCACGACACGCCCGACGAATATCTGCATGGCCGCGCGTTCATGGGCGCGATCATCGGGCGTTGGGCCAATCGCATCCGCGATGCGCGCTTCATGATCGATGGTGTAGCGCATGAAGTCGAACGCAACGAAGGCGCGAATCATCTGCATGGCGGATCGGCTGGGTTTCATCGGCAGATGTGGCGCGCGCATGAATCCGCGGGCGCGCTCGTGATGACGCTGTCATCGCCTGCGGGTGCCGCGGGCTTTGCGGGCAATCTGGACGTGACGGTGCGCTACGCGCTTGCCGACGACGGCACGCTGTCCATCGACTACGAAGCGCGCACCGACGCGCCCACGCCCGTCAATCTGACGAACCACGCGTATTTCAATCTGAGCGGCCAGCAAGGCGCGCAGGCGAGCATTCGCGACCATGAAATCGCGATTGCAGCCGATACGTTCTTTGCGATCGATTCAAGCTCGATTCCCGTCGCGCGCGAAAACGTGGCGCACAGTGTGTTCGATCTGCGCACGCCTCGCTCGATCGGCGCGGGCCTTGATGCCTCTCACGAGCAACTCGCGCTCGCCGGCGGCTTCGACCATTGCTATGTCCTGAACGAAGGCCGCGCGCACGAACCGCGACCCGTTGCCGTGCTGTTCGATCCGTCGAGCGGACGCGAACTGAGCGTCGCGACCGATGCGCGCGGCCTGCAATTCTATTCGGGGAATTATCTGGAAGGCGTGCCGGCGCGCGGTGGATCGCGCTATCGCAAACATGCGGGTTTGTGTCTGGAAGCAGGCGGCTTCCCGAACGAAATCAACATGGACGGCGCGCACGCCGTCCTGCGTCCTGGCGAGATTTATCGTCAGCGCACGCGCTACACGCTGCGCGTGCGCTGACGCGCGATCAGAAGATGGTGCGCAATCCGATCGACACGCCCGTCTGATTCGAGCGGCCGGGCAGTTCGACCTCGGCTGCACCCGTCACCTTGTTGAAGTCCACCGTGCCATACACCTCGGTGCGCTTCGACAGCGCGTATTCCGCCAGCGCGACGCCCGTATAGCGATTGCCGCTGCCGGTCGCGCCGCCGCCGATGGCCGCGTTCTTCATGTGGTCGTAGTAGAACGCGCCCGTGAGCAGCAGCGCCGGCGTGATCTGATACGTGATGCCCGCAAACGGACCGTCGTCGCGGCGGCCCGAGCCCTTCAGGATATCCGTGCCGGAAACGAGGCCGCGCTGCTGCAGGATGCTGTCGACGAAGCCGGTGTCGTCGGTCGAATGCAGATAGCCCGCGTACAGCTTCGCCTGGCCGATCGTATAGACGACGTTGGCGTTCCAGATCTTCTGCTTGTTGCTCGCGTTGTCGCTGTTCTGCTGATAGCCGCCGCCAATGGCGAGCGCGCCCAGCGCATACGATGCCGTGAAGCCATACATGTTGCCCGCGCCGAGATGGCCGGGCACCTGACCGGAGAAGCCGCCCGCGCCGGTCGCCGTGTAATTCGTGCCGAACGAGTACATCGCGCCGAGCGTGAGGCCGGCGAACGTGCCGTTGTACTTCACCGCGTTATCGGCATAGAGACCCGCGCCCAGTGCCACCGGCAGCCACGCGTTCTCGAAGTAGTTGCCCACGGTGAGCGGATCGTAGGTGTCGCCGAGCATGTCGAAGAGCGGCGTCTTCTGACGGCCGAGCGTGAGCGTGCCATAGCGGCTCGACAATCCGACGAACGCCGCGCGATTGAACTCGCGCGCGCTGTCCGAATACTGGCCGTTTTCCAGTTCGACGCCGCTTTCCAACTGGAAGATCGCCTTGAGGCCGCCGCCCAGATCTTCGCTGCCCTTGAAACCGATACGGCTGTTGGTAATCGCGCCGTTGGTCATGAACAGCTTGCCGTCGTTATTGGCGTTGGCGTTGGTCAGATAGCGCACGCTCACGTCGGCGACGCCGTACAGCGTGACCGAGCTTTGCGCGAACGCGGATTGACACGCAAGTGCGATAAGGGATGCGCCGATGCCGGCGACGGCACGCGATGTGATGGTTTTCATGATGTGTCGGAGACGTCTCTTTTGATTATTTCTGATGGGCTTTCACGACGCCTTTCAGTCCCCTGTCTGATTTTGCCTTTATTGGTCTTTAAGGCAATGCGTACAGAGTTTTTTAGGCGCAACGAGAAAAAGCACGCGGCTTTTTAACACATCCAATATCCTTACGCGCGCCCTGAAGCAAGGGGTGTCGTGTTTTACGCAACACTCCTTGCGTGTTTAGCGGCGCGTTTTTAAGCCCAGCGTTTTTTAGGGCTTTTGCGCGTAGAAGGTCTGAAGCACCACGGCTCGCCGCATATAAGGCCAGCGCTCCTTATGACGCGCATTGCCCTTGCATGTCGGCGACGCATACGCGTTCAATTGCGCGGCGATGCGATCGGCGCTTCCCCTTGTCTGTGCGAGCGCACAATCGGCTGTTCCGGGCGAAGAATTTCTGATGCGCGCGTTCACGAGCACATCGGCGATCGTGCCGTTTTCTTCCGCCGCCACCTTGCGATACGACGGCCACCAATAGCGCGAAAGCCAGTTGTCGATGAGCCACGCCTGTGTGTCTTTCTCGCGAAGCACGAGTCGCATGTCGTGACGAAAGATGCGCCAGTCTGCTTCGTTGGTCTTGCCGTTGTGATACTTGCTGCAATATCCGTCACCCGCGTAACCGTATTCCTTGTAACCGAACGGCTTGTCGTCGAGATCGTTCGTCATCACGGTCGATGGCTTTTTGCAGTGTCCGCCGTTGGCGTAAAGCACGTCGAAATTCACGCCTCTCAGCCGATAAAAACGCGCTGCCTCCGGAAGCGAATCGCCTTTCGTCGCCTGAAGATGTTTGATGAAATCGGACAGCAAGCCACTGTCCGCATGCGCGATGCCGATGCCGCCCTTCGAATAGCTCATCAGGCGCTTGCCGTCTCCTCCGCTGACGCCGCGCCACTTGTTTCCCACCGGATCGGCGGGCAGACCGTCTGGCGGCTCGACGCCCCATTCCGCGACCGATTGCGATAACGCGATGAGACCAAGCGCGGAAATCGCCTTCGGATCCGATGGATTCTTAACATAGGCATCGGCCAGTCCCTTGACGAAGCTCGCCTGAAGCTGGGTCGGGCCGGCAGTATCGTCGGCCGTGGGGCTCCATCCGCCTTGCGTGAGAAACGCATCGAGCGTTGCATCGTCGAGCATCTGTTGTGGCGCTTCCGCAGACGGCAAGCGGGCTTGTGCCGTGCCAAGCAAACCGCATGTGCCGAGCGCGGCGAACCAGCAAAGCCATCGGGTTTGGCTGTGAGGCTTGTGAATCGCGTTCGATGTCGCTTCGCCCTGCATATCGCCTCCGCTATGTGTATCGAGCCTCATTGCGAGCCCGCGGCATTGCCGGCAAGAAACTGCTCCAGCCGTTCCTTCGCACCCTCCTTCGCCACTTGCACGATGTTCTCCGCCGTCAGCGATTCGGGACGCGAGTGCGGAAAGATGATGTAGGTGACACTCGATCCGATGCCCACGCCGCCGCCGCCGCCGCGCAGACGCTTGCAGGGACGCTCCGGCCCGGCGCATTGCGGATTGCCCAGTTCCGCATGCGCCGCAACCGATGCCTCGCCGAGCCTGAAATACGGGCCTGCATCGCCGACCACGCCGAATGCGCACTGGTTGCCGCGAATCGCCACGGCGAGATCGCCCTTGCCGATGCCCGTCGACTTCATGAACGAGATGGACCCGGATGGCGCATCCACCGGCACGACCACGAACGGCACCTGCTCCGCATCGATGAAACGGCGCGTACTGCCCGCGCCATACGTGAACCACGTCTGACACTGATCCGTCGCGCTCTTTTGCGGGCCGCACGCGGCGGGCGATCCGTCCGCATCGACGGCGGCCTTGGCTTTGAACGCGACTGTCTTGTCGGCGAACTGGACCACGGACCCGACGCGGTTAGGATCAGTGGAGCATTTCAGCGGACGTCTGTTGAACGCGGGCAGCGGCTTGCCGTCGAACGTATTGCGCGTATCGCATTCCTTGTAGAGCGCCGTGAACGTGGCGCGATCGTTTGCGCGCACATCGGCGGCCTTCGAGAAGTCGAGTTGCGCGACGCGCTGCGCAAGATCGGCGCACTCTTCCGCGTGCACGAGCGGCACCATCAGCGATGCAAGCAGAACCGAAACGAGCTTCGACATGTTTGCGACTCCTATGAGCAAGCCTTGCCCATGCGATCGAGATACGAGCAGATCACGGTTCCCCAGCGCGCGAGATCGAAGTGCTGGGGATCGTCGTGTCCGTTGGAAATGCCATCGTCGATGGCCGCGTGATAAGCAGGAATGAGCCATTTCTTCGCGCGCACGCTCGCGGCGATATACGTGAGCGCCAGCTTTTGCATTTGCGCATCCGACAATCCGGGCGTTTGCGCGATGCGGTCGTTGCGACAGTCGCCGTTCACCATAGCGCTCTCGCCTGGCTTCAGTTCGGCGATGCGCAACTGCACGTTCTCGACGTGAAGAAACAATCCGCGCGAATTGAGTCCGGCATTGGCTTCGAGCTTCGTCGCGCGCCACGGCACGCTGAAGGTGCGTCGCTGCGGCGTAACGAACTTGCCGTCCCGTGTGATGTAGAGATGCGCGTTGGCGTCGTTTGCCCATCGCGATGTGCGATTCCACGGCGCGTCCGGATCTTCGGAGCGCGCAAACTGGCCCGTATCGGTGCACACATTCAGGCTGGTATCGTGAATGACGAAATAGCGCGCCTGAGGATGTCCCGTCGCGGACGAATGCGACAGCGGCTCCGTCACCGCGCCGCCCGGCGCATTCGGCGGGACGTCGAGTTGGCTCAGCAGCGCGAGGAACTCATCCGGTGTGATATTCACCGGCTGACCGATGAAGTGCTCGAACGGCGGCGGCAATGGACTCAGGCGCGCGTCCAGGTTGCCGCCCTTCATCACGGGTCTGAGCAGACAGCGCGCTTGCGTGATGTCATCGCCCGCAAACGAGAGCGACTGATTCGAGAAGTCGCATCCCGCAGCCGACGCCCGAACGCTCCACATGAGCGACACAGCGACGCTCAACAGCACGATGATCTTCATGGCGCAGCCTTCTCTCGATTGAAGTGACTCAAATCGCTCAGAGCGGGTCTTGCGCGTTGTCGAATATATGCTGCGGCTTCTTCACGCTCAGGCCTGTTTCATCGCAAGGCGACGACCTGCATCGCCTTACAGGCGTAAGAAATGCCCGCTTTCGAAGTTTTGCACCGTGCGAAACAGCACATATCTTCAGTGGACTTTCTTGCGTAAAGACTTAAGACGTAGCGATGCTATCTTCTGGATTTCTAATTTTATTGATGGCTCACGCTCTTGCCTGCGCCGCTTGAGCCGGCTCCGAAGGAACCGCTTCGAGAAAGCCGCGCCCCATTTCCTTTTCGAAGCGCGACGGACTGCCTTCCCACACGATGCGCGCATGCTCCAGCACGTACACGCGATCCGCATGCGGCAGCGCGAACGTGACGTTCTGTTCGCCAAGCAGCACCGTAATGGGCGTGGTCTTCTGCAGCAGTTCCATCGCCTTCGACAATTGCTCGAGGATCACGGGCGCGAGACCGAGCGTCGGCTCGTCGAGAATCAAAAGCCTGGGCTGCATCATCAAAGCGCGTGCAATCGCGAGCATCTGCTGTTCGCCGCCCGAAAGCGTGCGCGCCGTCTGCGCCTGACGCGATTCGAGAATCGGAAACAACTCGAAGAGCCACGCGAGCTGACTCGACCGCTTCTTGTCCGGCAGATGATAGCCGCCGAGATCGAGGTTTTCGCGCACGGTCATATCGCCGAAAAGCTCGCGCGTTTCCGGACACTGCACGATACCCGCGCGCGCGATCGCCGCGCCGCTCATGCCCTTCAGATCGCGCACGGCGTAACGAATCGTTCCGTCGTAGGGCACGAGTCCGGAGATTGCGTTGAAGAGCGTCGTCTTGCCCGCGCCGTTCAAGCCGACCACCGACACGAACTCGCCTTCGCGCACGTGTATGTTGACGTCTTCGAGTGCGCGCGCCTTGCCGTACAGCACGCCGACGTTCTCCACCTGAAGGATCGACGGCTTGCTGCTCGCCACTTCGGCGCCGCGCTCGCGTGCCTCGATCTTGCCGCCGAGATAGACGCGTCGCACGGTCTCGTTCTGCATTACTTCTTCGGCCGTGCCTTCGGCCACGTACTCGCCGAGATACATCGCGAGCACACGATCGGCGAGCGCCGCGAGGCTCTTCACGTTGTGATCGACGAGCAGCACCGCGCGCCCTTCGGCACGGAAGCCGCGAATCAGTTCGGAGAAGGTCTCCGATTCCGCCGCGGTGAGACCGGCGAAGGGTTCGTCGACGAGCACGACACGCGGATCGCGCGCGATCGCCTTCGCCATTTCCATGCGCCGCAGATCGGCGAAAGGCAGCGTCGCCGGATGACGATGCATGACGCGGCTCAATCCAACGCGCTCCGCAATCTCGCGCGCGCGACGGTTCACGTGCGGATCGGCGGCGAGCTTCACGAGCGAATCGGGCAGCAGCGCGAGCTTGATGTGTTCGAGAACCGTCTGCCGGTGCAGCGGCCGCGAATGCTGAAACACGATGCCCACGCCCGCGCGCGCGATGCGATGCGGCAGCCAGCCGGCCATCTCGACGCCGTCGACCTTGATCGAGCCCGCGTTGGGACGCTCGATGCCCATGATGAGTTTCATCACCGTCGACTTGCCGGAGCCGTTCGGACCGATCAGGCCGAGAATTTCGCCGGGCCGGATATCGAAGCCGATGTCCTTAACCGCGACGAGACCGCCGAAGCGTTTCGTCAGACCGCGCACGGAGAGCAGAGGAGAATCGTTCATTCGCGCTCCCTCACGCGCAGGATGTTGCCGAGCAATCCATCGGGGAAGAACAGGATGACCGCGAGCGCAACGGCCGCGACCACGAACGTATTGATCTGCCCGAGCGGACGCAGGAACTCGCCCGCGACGATGAGAAAGATCGAGCCCAGCACCGCGCCGAGTATCGTGCGCCGTCCGCCCAACACTGCCGCGATGATGATCTGCACGCCGATGCCGATATCGACAACCGTACTGACCGACGCCGTGCCCTGATAGAACACGAGCATCGCGCCCGCGACGCCGGAGAACACCGCACTGATGCAGAACGCCGCGAGCTTGTGCTTCACGACGTTGAAGCCGAGCGCCTGCGCGCCGACCGTGTCCTGTCCGCTCGCCTGCAGGATGAGGCCGATCGCCGAGCGCGACAGACCGAACAGGATGATTGCGCAGACGATCAGGAACGCGAGCGCGATCCAGTAGTTGTAGCCCGCATCGACGGACAGGACATCGGGCACCATCATGCCGATCTCGCCGCCCGTGATGCCCGCGAAGATCACGATCGCGTTCTGCAGAAGCAGCACGGCCACGAGCGTGACGAGGCCGAAGTACGGACCGCGCAAGCGCAACGCAGGCACGGCGAGCAGCAAGCCGCCCACGAGCGCGACGAGTCCGCCCGCCATCACGCATATCGCGATCGGCGCGGCGGCGTGCGCGTTCAGTATCGCGGCGGAATACGCGCCGAGTCCGATCAGGAATGTCGGACCGAAGTTGACTTCACCGGCAAAGCCAAACAGCAAGTCCCACGACATGGCGAACACGCCGAAGTAATAGGCGACGGTCAGCACGCCGAGAATGTAACCGGTGAGCCACCACGGCAATGTCACGGCGACGATCGCGAGCGCGATCGCGGCCCATATCAGACGCGAACGAAACAGGTCTCTCATGATCAGCGCCGTCCGAGAAAGCCTTGCGGCCGCACGTACACGACCAGCACCAGCAGCAGCAGCGCGGGCAATGGCCGCAGCGTCGGCGCGATGAGATACGCGGTCACAGTCTCCAGATAGCCGACGACATACGCGGCTATCAGCGAGCCCGAGACGCTGCCGAGTCCGCCCAGCACGACGATGGAAAACGCGCTCGCTGTAAGTTGCCCGGTGTTGTTCGTGCTCACGCCGAGAAACGACGCGAGCAGCACGCCCGCGATGCCCGCAAGCACGCCGTAGAGCGTCCACGCGAGCAGATAGATGCGCGAGAGTTCGAAGCCGAGCAGCGTGAGACCGCGCGGATTCATCGATGCCGCGAGCAGCGCCTTGCCCGCTTTCGTGCGATTCACGAAGAGCCACAGCAGGCCGATCACGATCCAGCAGACGACGGCGATCATGATCTCGTTATAAGGCACGCGCACGCCCGCCACGCTCGCGACGCCAGGAATGAGCGGGCGCATGGTGATGGGGTTGTCGGAGAAGAGATAGGCCATGCCCTGCTGGATCATGATGCCCCACAGCAGCGTGCCCGTGAGCACGAAGATCTCCTTCTCTTCACGCGGAATCGCTGTGGAACGCTGAATGGGCCGCACCACCATGAAGTACGTGATGAACGCGGCGACCATCCCGCAGAGCACGCCGAGCGGCGTGCCGAGATAAGTGCCGAGTCCGGCCTCGCCCGCGAGCGCCCAGCCGAGCATGGCGGCGATGAGCATCACGCCGCCATGCGCGAGATTCAGCACGCCCGACACGCCGAAGATCAGCGTAAAGCCGATCGCGCCGAGCGCGTAAAGCGAACTGATCGCGAAACCGTCGATGAGTATTTGCAATGGCAACATAGGCGGCCCTTGATGTCGATGCCAACGTGGAACCGGTCCCCGCAACAGGCGCGCCGGGTGCACCCGGCGGAGCTCAGGCGCCTAGTTCGCCGCTGCCTGAACCTTGACGAAAGCCGGGAACTTGACCTTCGCATTGGCGACGGACTTCGGCCAGATCGCTACTTGCTTGCCGTTCTGCCATTGCAGATTGATGCCGGTGATATAGCCTTCGCCATACTTCAGCGCGTGTGTGAACTGATCGTTCTTGCCGTAGAACTGCCAGCGTCCGATCGTGCCGACGTAATCGGTTTTCTCGAGTGCATCGACCATCTTGTCGGGATCGGTCGAGCCCTGATTGCGATGGATCGCATCCGCGATGATGTACACCAGGTCGTAACTCGTGAAGCCGTCATATGCAGGCGATACGCCGGCATAGCGCTTCTGATAGGCATCGACGAAGGGCACGGTCTTCGGCGTCATCGCAACACCCGGCGCCGCGGCGGAAGCCGTGATGACGCCCTCGGTCGCGCCGTTGGTGTCTTTCCAGAAGCTCGTCGTGGTGGCTTGCGAGCTTTGTCCGCTCATCGGAATCGGCACTTGCTGATCGTGCCATTGCACGGTGGGCTGCACGCCGACGTGACTGATGCCGGTCGTGATCGTGTCCGGATGCTTCGCCTCGATCTGATTGAAGATCGGCGTGAAGTCCGACGTATCCGGATTGAAGCGAATGTGATCGAGCACCTTGAGCCCCGCTTTCGGCAGGCATTCGAGGTAACGTTCGTCGAGCGGCTTGGTCCAGGCGGCGTCTTCGCTCATCACGACGGTCGTCTTCATCTTGAACTCGCCGACCAGCACGTCGTGCGAGAAATCGCAGATGGACTGCGCGATGAATGCGGACGTCATCCAGCCGTGGAATGTGTATTTGTAGTTGTTGTAGTCGTCGTGAACGCGCTTCGAAATTTCGTTGCTCGCCGCGCCCGGCGTGATGAACGGCATCTTCAGGCGCGCGGACCAGGGCTCCATCGCGAGCGCGACTTCGCTGATATAGCTGCCGATGATCGCAACCACCTTGTCCTGACTCGCCGCGCGCTGGAATGCCCGCACGCCGTCGGAAGCCGACGAGTGATCGTCATACGCGATGATCTGAATCTGCCTGCCGTCGACGCCGCCGTGCGCGTTGATCTCGTCCGCCGCGAGTTGCGCGGCCTTGCTGATGGAAGCGCCCGCGACCGCCGACTCCTCGCTGATGACGCCGATCCTGATCGGCTCCGTCGCTGCGTGCGTCATGGCCGGGAGACCCAGCCCAGCCAGTACCGAACCCGTGGCAACGGCGGTACTCATTCCCCGCCACGTCTTGATCTTGGACATCATCCGTCTCCTCTCTTTGTAATCGATAGTGGAGCGACGCCAGCCAGACACATGCAGCTTTTAAGGATTTGCCGGGCAAACAGTAGCACTCGCTTACCGCGTGCTGAATCGGTAATAACGATAAAGACGATCATGCGGAAACGTCATGAATCAAGATGCTTTCAAACGGCTTGCGCGATGGTCTCGCGCAACCACCGATGCGCCGGATCGCGATGCACGCGCTCGGGCCATAGCATCGACATCTCGTAGCCGGGCACGTCGAGCGGCGGCGCGACGACGCGCATCTCGGGCCAGTCCTTCGCGAGCCTCGACGGTTGTATCGATACGAGATCGGTGGTCGCGAGCACGGAGCGCACGAACAGAAAATGCGGCACCGAAAGCGCGACGCGCCGCTTGAGCCCGAGCGCTGCGAGCGCGGCGTCCGTGGGTCCGGAAAAGCCGCCGCCATCCGGCGACACGATCACATGCTCGAGCGCACAGAACTGCGCGAGCGTCGGGCGGCGCTTCAGGCGCGGATGATCGCGGCGCCCGACGAGCACGTAGCTTTCGCTGAAGAGCGCTTGCTGATGGAAGTGAGCGTCATCGGGTGACGTGATGTGAAATGCGAGATCGATCTCGCCGTTCTCGGCCTGTTTCATGAGCCGCGGCGGATTGATCTCCAGCACCGCGATGCGTGTATGCGGCGCGGCGGCACGCAGTCCGCTCAGCGCGGGCAGCAGTACGGTCGATTCGGTGTAGTCGGTCGCGGCGATGCGCCAGGTGTGCTCGGCTGTTGCGGGATCGAAGGCTTCTTCCGGCGACACCGCGCGTTCGAGCGAAGCGAGCGCCTCGCGCAACGGCGCACGCAGGCTTTCCGCGCGCGCCGTGGGACGCATGCCGCGCGGGCCGGGCAACAACAGCGGATCGCCGAAGATATCGCGCAGTTTGGCCAGATGCACGCTCACCGACGGTTGCGAAAAATGCAGACGCTCGGCCGCGCGCGTGACGTTCTGCTCGGCGAGCAAGACATCCAGCGTGACGAGCAGGTTGAGATCGAGCCGCCTCAGGATATTATTCATCGTAATTCCTGCAATTTCAGATATTCATTTCCAATATACCCGAGCGATCCTTATGCTGGCCTTCTTTTCTGAATCGAAGTGGAGAAAGCCTCATGAATGTGCTGATCGTGTATGCCCATCCGGAACGCCGCTCGCTGAACGGCGCCATCAATGACTTCACCGTCGAACGGCTGCGTGCCAATGGCCATGCGGTGCAGGTGTCCGACCTGTACGCGATGAACTGGAAAGCCTCGCTCGACGCCGACGATGTCCGCGAGCGCAGCGCCGACGCGCCGTTTCATCCGAGCCTCGACTCGAAGCACGCGTTCGAGAACGGCCTGCAAAGCCGCGATATCGAAATCGAGCAGGACAAGCTGCGCTGGGCCGACGCGCTGATCCTGCAATTCCCGATGTGGTGGTTCTCGATGCCCGCCATCATGAAAGGCTGGGTCGAGCGCGTGTACGCGTACGGTTTCGGCTACGGCGTGGGCGAGCACTCCGACACGCATTGGGGCGACCGCTACGGCGAAGGCCTGATGGCCGGCAAGCGCGCGATGATCGTCGTCACGACGGGCGGCTGGGAATCGCACTACGGTCCGCGCGGCATCAACGGACCGATCGACGATCTGCTGTTCCCGATCCAGCACGGCGTGCTGTTCTATCCGGGCTTCGACGTGCTGCCGCCCTTCGTCGTCTATCACACGAGCCAGATGGACGACGCACGCCTGCAAGCCACATACGACGCACTGGGTGAGCGCCTCGACCGCCTCCGGGAGGACACGCCCATCGCATTTCGCAAGCAGAATCACGGCGACTACGCGATTCCTCTGCTGACATTGCGCGCCGAACTCGCGGAGGGCGAGAGCGGCTTCGCGGCGCACGTCGAATAAAGCGCGCGCAGCCGGATCCGCGGGAACGCGGCTAAGATGGACCCTTCGACGAATACGGAGGAAGACATCGATGCTGACGATCTGGGGCCGGGCCAACTCGGTGAATGTGCAGAAAGTGCTGTGGTGCTGCGAGGAACTCGGGCTCCCGTTCGAGCGCATCGACGCGGGACTGCAATTCGGGCGCAACGGCGAGCCCGACTATCTCGCGATGAACCCGATGGGCCGCGTGCCCACGCTGGTCGACGGCGATTTCGTACTGTGGGAATCGAACTCGATCATCCGCTATCTGGCGATGCAATACGGATCTGCCGGCACGCTCTACCCGGCCGAGCCGAAGGTGCGTGCGAGCGCCGACCGCTGGCTCGACTGGGTGCTTTCCACGCTGCAGCCGGCAGAGCGTCCGGTCTTCTGGGGCTATATCCGCACCAGCCCCGCCGAGCGCGACGCGGCGAAACTCGCTGCCGCCGCGAGTGAGACCGAGAAGCTCTGGCGCGTCGTCGATGCTCATCTGAAGAACCGCGATCATCTCGAAGGCGACACGTTCACGCTCGCCGATCTCGTCATCGCCGCGTATGCGCGCCGCTGGTTCGGCATCGCCGAACTTGTGCGGCCCGCGCTGCCCGAGCTCGAACGCTGGTACGCGGGCGTCACGCAGCGCGCGGGTTTTCAGCGCTACGTCGCGCCTGCGTTGAGCTGAACGGAGCGCATCACCATGACCATCGAACTGCACACGTGGAACACACCCAACGGACGCAAGATCAGCGTCGCGCTGGAAGAAATGCAATTGCCGTACGTCGTGAAGACGGTGAACATCACGAAGGGCGAACAACACGCGCCCGGCTTTTTGCGCATCAGCCCCAACAACCGCATTCCGGCGATCGTCGATCCCGATGGTCCCGATGGCGTGCCAATCAGCGTGTTCGAATCCGGCGCGATTCTGCTTTATCTCGGCGAAAAAACCGGCAGATTCCTTCCCGCGAGTTTGCGCGATCGAGTGCCGGTGCTCGAATGGCTGATGTGGCAGATGGGCGGCTTCGGCCCGATGCCGGGGCAGGTGCATCACTTCCGCATGGTCGAAGCACAAAGCGATCGCCGCTATGGACTCAAGCGCTATTCCGACGAAACGCGCCGTCTTTACAGCGTGCTCGACAAACGTCTCGCGCAGGTGGAATACGTGGCGGGGGAACTGTCCGTCGCCGATTTCGCGATTCTCGGCTGGGCGTGGCGGCATGAGCGCCATCAGGTTTCGCTCGACGAATATCCCAACGTGAAGCGCTGGTATGAAGCGCTCTTCGCTCGCCCGGCGGTCAGGCGCGGCTTCGAAGTGAAACTCGACGATCTCGCCTGACAGGTCGATGCGCCTCACGTCCGGAACACATCCGGCGTGAGGCGCGGACGCTCAATGATGCAGGCGGTAATCGGTCGCCGCATTCAGCTCGGCCTTAGCCTGGCGCAGCAGTTCTTCCGCTTTCGCCGCATGGCCGTTGAAAGCCTCATGACCATCGCGACGCTGCACTTCCACACGGTTGATCGTGTCATCGATCATGCGCTGCTCCGTCTCAAAGCCAGTGAAACGAGCCATCTGTTGCGCCATGGCATTGACAGCGGTGAGTGCGACGCCCGCGAAAATAAAACCAGCGACGATACGATTCATTTCGAATTCCTTAACAATATTGAAGATGAAATCAAACCCGATGCAACCGACGTGCCCGTCCGTTTTGTTGCAACGTTCGTCGCGCGAAGGGCACTGCCGTGAATAACGCATCGGCGCGGCTTGAGTTGACCCCTGCGCCGCGCGAAGGTGTATCGGCTGATTACAAGATCAATCGCACTGCAACGATCGGGGCGCGCGGCCCGGCCAGCGCCCGCTACGCGTAACATAGGCAGCGCGAATCACGACGCCGCGCGAAAGCCGCTGTCAGGCGCGCGTAAGTCTCGCGCATAATAAGAAGCTAAGAAAGCGCATGGAGAATGCGCTAACCGACAGGAGACGACGATGCCCGCCAGCATGTACGACGAAAGCCTTCCCAGAACCGCCGCCAACTTCGCGGCGATGACGCCGCTCACGTTCATCGAGCGCGCGGCGACCGTGTATCCGACGCGCCCCGCCGTTGTGCACGGCGATGTTCGGCGCAGTTGGGCCGAAACGTACGCGCGCACGCGCAGGCTCGCGTCGGCGCTCGCGGCGCGCGGCATCGGCGTGGGCGACACCGTCGCGGTCATGTTGCCGAACACGCCCGAAATGGTCGAAGCGCATTTCGGCGTGCCGATGACGGGCGCGGTGCTCAACGCGCTCAACACGCGCCTCGACGCCGGCACGCTCGCGTACATGCTCACGCACGGCGAAGCGAAGGCGGTGCTGGTCGATCGCGAATTCTCGGAAGTCATGCGCCGTGCATTGGCCAACGTGCCGCAGCAGGTGCTCGTCATCGATGTGGACGATCCGCAGTACACCGGCGCGGGCGAACGCATCGGCGAGATCGAATACGAAGCGCTGCTCGCGAGCGGCGACCCCGCCTACGAATGGGCGCCGCCGTCGGACGAATGGAACGCCATCTGTCTGAACTACACGTCGGGGACGACGGGCAATCCGAAGGGCGTCGTCTATCACCATCGTGGCGCTTACACGAACGCAGTGAGCAACATTCTGGAATGGGACATGCCGACGCATGCCGTGTATCTGTGGACGCTGCCCATGTTCCATTGCAACGGCTGGTGCTTTCCCTGGACGATCGCGGCGCGCGCGGGCGTGAACGTGTGCCTGCGCCGCATCGACGCGAAAGCCGTCTTCGATCTGATCCGCAACGAACGCGTCACGCATTATTGCGGCGCGCCGATCGTGCAGAACCTGCTCGTCAATGCGCCCGACGAGTTGAAGGCCGGCATCGATCAGAAAGTCCACGCGATGGTCGCGGGCGCCGCGCCGCCCGCCGCGATGATCGAAGGCATGGAACGCATGGGCTTCCAGCTGACGCACGTGTACGGCCTGACCGAGGTCTACGGCCCTGCCACGGTCTGCGCGCATCAGGCCGAATGGAGCGAACTCGATATCGGCGAACGCGCGCGGCTCAATGCGCGTCAGGGCGTGCGCTATCACCTGCAGGACGCGGTCACCGTGCGCGACCCCGCGACCATGCAGCTCGTGCCGCCCGATGGCGAGACCATCGGCGAGATCATGTTCCGCGGCAACATCGCGATGAAGGGTTATCTGAAGAACGCGGCCGCAACCGAGGAAGCATTTCGCGGCGGCTGGTTCCATACCGGCGATCTCGCCGTCGCGTATCCGGACGGTTACGTGCGCATCAAGGACCGCAGCAAGGACATCATCATCTCGGGCGGCGAGAACATATCGAGCATCGAAGTCGAAGACGTGCTGTACCGCCATCCCGCCGTGCTCGCGGTGGCTGTCGTCGCAAAGCCGGATGCGCGCTGGGGCGAAACGCCCTGCGCGTTCGTCGAACTGAAGGCGGGCGCGCACGTCAGCGGTGAAGAGTTGATCGCCCATTGCAAGCAACATCTCGCGGGCTTCAAGGTGCCGCGCGCAATCGAGTTTTGCGAGTTGCCGAAGACATCTACCGGCAAGATCCAGAAGTTCGAGTTGCGCAAGCGCGCGGGCTCGATCACGGCCATCGATGTATGAAAAGGAGCACAAGCCGATGAGCGACCTGATCCTGATCGAACGCGACGCCTATGGCGGCAACGGTGTCGTGAAGCTCACGCTCAACCGTCCGGAAGCGTTCAATGCGCTGTCGGAAGCCATGCTCGATGCACTCGGGCGCGCCTTGCAGGACGTCGCCGCGTCGGATGCGCGCGTCGTCGTGCTGGCGGGCGCGGGGCGCGCGTTCTGCGCGGGCCACGATCTCAAGGAGATGCGCGCCAGTCCCGCGCTCGATTATTATCGCGACCTGTTCGCGCGCTGCTCGCGCATGATGTTGACGATCCAGCGCATGCCGCAGCCCGTGATCGCCCGCGTGCATGGCGTCGCGACGGCGGCGGGCTGTCAGCTCGTCGCAATGTGCGATCTCGCGGTGGCGTCGAGCGATGCGCGCTTCGCCGTTTCCGGCGTGAATTTCGGGCTGTTCTGCGCGACGCCGAGTGTGGCGCTGTCCCGCAACGTATCGCGCAAGGCCGCGTTCGAAATGCTCGTCACGGGCGAGTTCATCGACGCCGCGACCGCGCGCGAACGTGGTCTCGTGAACCGCGTTGCATCGCCCGATGCGCTCGACGATGCCGTCCGCACGCTGGCCGGGACGATCGCCGCCAAACCGCGCGAAGCGGTCGCGGCGGGCAAGGGTTTGTTCTATCGTCAGCTCGAAACCGGCATCGAAGCTGCATATGCGCTCGCATCGGAGACCATGGCTTGCAACATGATGGACGACGACGCGCTCGAAGGCACGCAGGCGTTCGTCGAAAAGCGTGCGCCGCGTTGGAACTGAACAGCTCAGTTCACGTGCTCGACCGGATGCCGTTCGAGCCACGCGTTTTCGTCGTCGCTATACAGGCGTGAACGCGTGAGAAAGCGCAATCCGCTCGGACGTTCCAGCGAGAACATGCCGCCGTTGCCCGGCACCGCGTCGATGATCAGTTGCGTGTGCTGCCAGTATTCGTATTGCGATTCGGTCATGTAGAAAGGCACGCCCGCAATCGCGCCGAGCTTGACGTCCGAGCCGCCGACCATGAATTCGTTGACGGGAAAGCACATCGGCGCGCTGCCGTCGCAGCATCCGCCGGATTGATGGAACAGCACGTCGCCGTGCTCGGCCTTAAGCTTGCCGATCAGTTCGATCGCGGCGGGTGTTGCGGTCACGCGCAGCACTTCTTGTTCGCTCATGTCGTCCCCATGATGAAATGACGTGAGCCGCCGCACGCATGCGGCGGCTCGGCGCGTCGTCGCGCGCAAGGATCAGAAGAAGCCGAGCGGCTTGTCGCTATAGCTGACGAGCATGTTCTTCGTCTGCTGGTAGTGATCGAGCATCATCTTGTGATTCTCGCGTCCGATACCCGACTGCTTGTAGCCGCCGAAAGCCGCGTGCGCCGGATACGCGTGATAGCAGTTGGTCCACACGCGTCCCGCCTGAATCGCGCGGCCGAAGCGATAAGCCCGCGTGCCGTCGCGCGTCCATACGCCCGCGCCGAGACCGTACAGCGTGTCGTTCGCGATTTCGAGCGCCTCTTCCTCGTTCTTGAAGGTCGTCACCGAAAGCACCGGCCCGAAGATTTCCTCCTGGAAGATGCGCATCTTGTTGTGACCTTTGAACACGGTCGGCTTGATGTAGTAGCCGTTCTTCAGTTCGCCGTCGAGCGGGTTGCGTTCGCCGCCGGCGAGGCACTCGGCGCCTTCCTGCTTGCCGAGATCGATGTACGACAGAATCTTCTCCAGTTGCTCTTGCGACGCCTGTGCGCCGATCATCGTCTTGCTGTCGAGCGGATGGCCCTGCGCAATCGCCGCGACGCGCTTGAGCGCACGCTCCATGAAACGTTCGTAGATGGATTCCTCGACCAGCGCGCGCGACGGGCACGTACACACTTCGCCCTGATTCAGCGCGAACATCGTGAAGCCTTCGAGCGCCTTGTCGAAGAAGCTGTCATCGGCATTCAGCACGTCGGCGAAGAAGATGTTCGGGCTCTTGCCGCCCAGTTCCAGCGTGACCGGAATCAGGTTCTGGCTCGCGTACTGCATGATCAGGCGGCCCGTCGTCGTCTCGCCGGTGAACGCGATCTTCGCGATGCGCTTGTTCGACGCGAGCGGCTTGCCCGCTTCCAGACCGAAACCGTTGACGACGTTGAGCACGCCCGGCGGCAGCAGGTCGCCGATCACTTCGAGCAGCACGAGGATCGACGCGGGCGTTTGCTCGGCCGGCTTCAGCACGACACAATTGCCGGCGGCGAGCGCCGGAGCCAGCTTCCAGATCGCCATCAGGATCGGGAAATTCCACGGAATGATCTGTCCGACGACGCCTAGCGGCTCATGAAAGTGATACGCGACGGTATCGTGATCGATCTCCGAAATCCCGCCTTCCTGCGCACGCGCCGCGCTGGCAAAGTAGCGCAGGTGATCGATCGCGAGCGGAATATCCGCGGCCATGGTTTCGCGCAGCGGCTTGCCGTTGTCGATCGACTCAGCCACCGCGAGGCGCTGCAGATTCGCTTCCATGCGGTCCGCGATCTTCATCAGCACGTTCGCGCGATCCGTGACGGAGGTCCTGCCCCACGATACCTTCGCGGCGTGCGCGGCATCGAGCGCGGCTTCGATGTCGGCTTCGCGCGAACGCGGAATCGACGTGAAGGGTTCGCCGGTGATCGGCGAGATGTTGTCGAAATACTCACCGCCCGCAGGCGGCACCCACTTGCCGCCGATGAAGTTGCCATATTGCTTCTTGTACGGGTACTCGGTGCTCAGGAACTGCATCTCTGCGTGATTCATTTCTATGTGCTCCTCGCATGTCGACGTGAACGGGCCGGCACAACGATGTCCGGCGCCGTCGATCTTGTTTGCGAGTTCCATGCCATCGCACACCCGACGATGTCAGCGCCGCGCACGCGCCCGCCCCGTGCGGCTTCGCGAAGCGTCGTCAGGGTTTTTACGAAGCAAGCGTCGACTGTTCACATTCAGAACACCTGCGCCGCGCTGTAGCGATGCGATACGCCGCCGCGTCGTCCGGCAAGCACGCCGGTTGCGGCAAGAAACGCTTTCGATGCTGCGGGCAAACGCTTATGGCACGAGTGTTCATATTGCAAAGCCTTTCACTCTTGTCTATGTTCATGCCCAGCCGTGGCAAAGCGTCGCACCTATATGTCGTTTGATCGCATGTTTGAGCGCGCGAAATGGCCTTGCGCACACACGATGCAGACCGCATCGGCGAGCGCATGAACCACGGCGGGCTGCTGCCCGGCGACCCCGGACAGGCACCTCAAGCAACGACGAGCGCGCGCATGCATTCATAGCGCGTCACGGAGACCACAATGAACAGCACCATCAATCAAGGGGCCGCGCACGGCCCGACAAGCTTCTTCTCCAAGGAGGCGACCATCGCCCGGCCCGGTTTCTCGCGCTGGATGGTGCCGCCCGCCGCGCTGGCTGTTCACTTGTGCATCGGACAGGCCTATGCGTTCTCGGTGTTCAATGCGCCGCTCACGAAAATCATCGGCATCACGCAGTCCGCACCGGGTGACTGGTCGCTCACCACGCTCGGCTGGATTTTCTCGCTGGCGATCGTGTTTCTCGGCTTGTCCGCGGCGTTCGCCGGCAAGTGGCTCGAAAAGGTCGGCCCGCGGCGCACGATGTTCACCGCGGCCTGCTGCTTCGGCGGTGGCTTTCTGGTTTCGGCGCTCGGCGTCTATCTGCATCAGATCTGGCTGCTTTATCTCGGCTATGGCGTGATCGGCGGCATCGGGCTCGGGCTCGGCTATGTGTCGCCGGTGTCGACACTGATCCGCTGGTTCCCGGACCGCCGCGGCATGGCGACCGGCATGGCGATCATGGGCTTCGGCGGCGGCGCGATGATCGCCGCACCCGGCTCCGTCGCGCTGATGAACCACTTCAAGAGCGCGACGAGCGCAGGCGTCGCCGAAACGTTCCTCGTGCTCGGCGTGCTCTATTTCATCTCGATGACGATCGGCGCCCTCGCGATCCGCATTCCGCCGGCGGACTGGAAGCCGGCCGGCTGGACGCCGCCCACGACCGCCAAGAAGATGATCACGAAGAACCACGTGCATATCGATCAGGCGCTCAAGACGCCGCAGTTCTATCTGCTGTGGCTCGTGCTGTTTCTGAACGTGACGGCCGGCATCGGCGTGCTCGGCCAGGCTTCGGTGATGATTCAGGAAAGCTTCAAGGCATCGATCACGGCGGGCGCGGCGGCGGGCTTCGTCGGGCTGCTGTCGCTCTTCAACATGGGCGGGCGCTTCGTGTGGGCGTCGGCATCGGACTGGATCGGCCGGAAGAACACGTATTTCGCGTTTTTCCTGCTGGGCGCGGTGCTGTACTTCCTCGTGCCGCAGTTCGCCGGCGCGGGCAATATCGCGCTGTTCGTGCTTGCCTACGGCGTGATCCTGTCGATGTACGGCGGCGGTTTCGCGACCATTCCTGCGTATCTCGCGGACATGTTCGGCACGGCGTTCGTCGGCGGCATTCACGGCCGGCTGCTGACCGCGTGGGCGGCGGCGGGCATCGCGGGTCCGGTGCTCGTCAACTACGTGCGCGCGTATCAGGTGGCGCACGGTGTCGTGGGCGCCGAAGCCTATACGATGACGCTGCACATCATGGCGGGGCTGCTCGTGATCGGCTTCCTCTGCAACCTGCTCGTGTCGCGCGTGCACGAGAAGCACCACATGAACATGTCGGCGCAGACGGCCAACTGAGATTGAAAAGAGGAGATCCACAATGAACACCCGTATCGATACTCAGGCAGGCGGCTCGTCGAACAAAGGACTACTGGTGCTGTTCTGGGCCTATGTACTGATTCCGCTCGCCTGGGGCGTGACGAACACGCTCACGCAAGCGATGAAACTGTTCCACTGAAGCGCCGCTAGGCGTTTTTTACGCGCGCCGGGTGGTCGGCTCAAGGTCGGCTTCCCGGCGCGCGCTTATTTGGGCGCTTATTTCCACACTCGGCCGGCTCGGGCGATTGCCCGACCGACGCCTATTCAGGCAAGCGACGCGCGATCGGTTCAGTGGCCGCGATCCTCCACTCGGCTCAGGCTGCGGCGCGCCAGCACGCTCATGACGAGCGTGCCGCCGACGAGTGCCGCCAGATAAAAACCCGCCATCATCCAATCCATTTCACTCACGGTCGTTCTCCTTCGAATTGATCCGCAGCCAGGGCGCCGCGGGGCTGATTCACACGATTGCAACTGCTTCTGGCCTGATTTACGGCACGGGCGCGCAAAGGTTTAGCGGCGGCTGGAATGAACGACGTTGCCCGCGCGTTGAACGAGAACGGCGCAAATGCGCGCGACGAAAACCGACCGTCCGTTCTATTCGCAAACCTTTGCCCCGGCGGGTGCCGCGCGCAAAAGCCGGCGCGGGCGTATCGTTCGTGTGGTGCGCTTCGACGGGCAATTCGCGCCAAACATGCAGGAACACGCACGAACGCGATCCCCACTAACAAAACGACGATCCACGATGAAAAACATTTCCCGCCGCACTTTCATGATTTTCAGCGTCGGCATGGGTTCGTCGCTCTGGCTTTCGCGAGCCAGCGCCGACGCCTCGCATTTGAGCGAATCCGATCCGGCGGCGGTCGCCGTCGGCTACAGAGAAGACGCCGCGAAGATCGACAAGGCAAAGTATTCGAACTATGCCGCGGGCCAGACATGCGCCAACTGCTCGCTGTTCTCGGGCAAATCGACAGACGCGTGGGGCGGCTGCACGCTCTTCGGCGACAAACTCGTGGCCGGACGTGGCTGGTGCGCGTCGTACACGAACATGTGACGCGCCTCGCCGCTCAATGCACCGAATATCCGACGAAGCGCCAGATATTGTCCGCGTCGAGATAGAACGTCACCATTTCGAGCGCCGAGCCTTTCGCCTGCGCGAATTGAGTGTCGAACATCACGTTGATGTAGGCGCCGGCGGGCAGATTGCCGGTGCCGTCGTAGCGATAATGTCTGATGCCCATCGGCATGCGCATGCCGGGCGCGCCGAGGATCGCGCGATCGTGAGCCACCTTTTGCACGAATGCATCGCGCGAAATAATGCGCTTGGCGACGGGCGAGGCGCCGTCCCACACTTCGGCGGCTTTGTCCTGGTCAAGAAACTTCACGATGTTCTGTGCGACCTGAGCGATCTCCTGATCCTGCTTGTCGAGGGCGGCTTGCTGTTCCTTGGTCAGCCCGCGTGGCACGGCGGGTTGAACCGTCGGCTGAACGGGCGGCGTCTGTTGCTGCGCGTGGCTCGCAACGCCGAAAGACATCGACAGGAACATGCCGAGCGAGAGTTTGATGCGTGCTTTCATGGTGCGGGCGACCTGCGCATTCTGCGATTCGATTGCTGCAAAAACGAAAAGAGGCACGACCGATGTATTCGGTCATGCCTCCGCTGTGAGTAGTCAGGCGACGCGTGTTGCCGCGCTTACTTGACGAGTTGTCCGTTGCGCGTGACGTCGACTGCCGTGGCCGCCAGATACGTTGCCATCACGCTATCGCCGACTTTGAACTTGTCGAGCGGGATGTCGTCCTGCACCTTCAGTGTGACCGTGTGCTTGGGGCCGGACAGCGTCACTTCACGCGTCGCCGCGTCGATCTTTTCGACGACCGCCACGACTTGCACGCCCGTCTTCCTCACCACGACGCCACCCGATGCAGGCGTGGTTTCTTGCGCCGTCAAATTGGATTTCAAGCCTTTCGAATCGACTTTGTCCGCCGAGATCAGCACCGCACTGCGATATGCCATGTGAACGTCATCGCCCACCTTGAGCTTCTTGACATCGGCGATGGCCGGGTCGACGGCGACCACCACTGTCCGGCCTTCCGGACCTTTCACTTCCACGCTGTTCGTGTCGGCGAAGACATTCGTGACCTTCGCGGTGACGTTGACGGCCAGCGCCTCGCCTACACCTGCGATCGCACTTGCGCCTTGTGCCGGGCTTGCGGGAGGCTGGGCCTGGGCCACGGAGAGGGAAGCGAGCGCGACGCCCGCCGTGGCCGTTGCCGAGATGATCCGAACGAGCCGGGAAATGCGCTGTTGCATGAATTGCTCCAAACTGAGATTCGGGCCGAAGGGGCCCTGACATAAAAGTGACCGACGTTCGTATGCTTGCGAACACGTAACGTCGCCAGATTCTTATGTGCTCAGGGTGCCTAATCAAGAGCAAACTGCCACCTGTTTGAGCAGATTTGGAACAATTTGAAAAAGCTTGCAAAACAGAGCGCATTTGGGCCGCCCACGCAGACGGATTGACGCAACAACAGCATCCATCCGGGCCGCTCTACACAGCTCAACCGATGCTGCCGGCACAAACACTTCAGACACCCGCCTCGCGCGACAACCCATAAAGCGCCTGCAACACGGCCGCACGCGCCTGACCGACGATCATGCCGCGCCACACGTCGTCATCGATATAAAAGGCCGCGCGAATCTGTCGGCGAATCGCGGTCTTGAGCGCGTCGGGCGCGTCCGGATGATGCCGCACCCATACATCCGCGCGCAGCATGTCGAGCATGTCGGTGAGCGGCACGGTTCCATATTCGATCGCGATCGCTGCGTTCGCCGAATGCGGGCACGTCTGCCGCAGCGTATCGAGCAACGGCCCGGCCACGTCCGCCGCGATCGACGTGCCGTCCGACGGACTCGTCACGTCCGCGCCCCACCAGCGCCGCGCGCGCGGCACGTCGCCGACGCAGATCTTCGCGCCGAAGCCGCTCGGGCCGAGTCCCGTATGAAAATCGATCCAGCCGATCGCCGCGCACGTCTCGCCGTATTCCGCGAGCAGCGCGCGCATCGTGCGCGTGCTCCACGCCGTTTCGGCGCCGCCGTAGAACATGCCCTGCGCGTGCGTGTATTGTCCGGTCGTCACCGCCTGCTGATACGCCCATTGACCGCGCGCATCGATATAAGCGCGAATGGCCGCGGCGTTCGCTTCATCGGGCGGCCAGCTCGCGGGAATCAGCAGGTCGTGCAGCTCCGCATAAGCCGGGTTCTGCGGCAAGGGCTGGCTGAAATCCAGGCTGTTGCGGTTCAGATCGACATTGCCTTCCGTCGTGCGGCTCAGATACGAAAAGCCATAGGGATTGATCGCGTGAACGAGCAGCATCGCGACGCCCAGCTTGTCCATCAGCGCGGGCAGCACGTCGTCGCGCATCAACGCGATCTGCGCGCCCGAACCGCAAAAGCTTTCGACGCCGTGCGTCGCGGACGTAAGCACGAGCAGGCGCTTCGCGTCGGCGGGACCGATGCGCACGACATCGGTGGCGAGCGTCTCGCCTTCGAGTCCCGTCACGCCGTTCAGCACGCGCGTATCGACGGCGATACCGCGCGCGGCAGCCGTGTCGAGAAAACGCTGACGCGCCTCGCGATAGGTCGATGAAAACATGTCGTCCCCCTCAGGCGCGCGCGAGAAATTTCTCGACGAGCCGCACCCAGTAAGTCGCGCCGAGCGGCAGCAGGTCATCGTTGAAATCGTAGCTGCTGTTGTGCAGCATGCACGGCCCGATGCCATGCCCGTGCTCGCGATGCGCGCCCAGCCCGTTGCCGATATACGCGTAGCAGCCCGGCCGTTCGAGCAACATGTAAGAGAAGTCTTCCGCGCCCATGGTCGGATCGACGTTCGTGTTCACCTTCGCTGCGCCGACGATATCCTGCATCACGCCCAGCGCGAAATGCGTTTCGGCTTCGGTGTTCACCGTCGGCGGATAGTTGCGGACGAAACTGACTTCGGCCTTGCAGCGATACGCTGCCGCCGTCGCCGCGACGATCTCCTTCATGCGCGTCTCGATCAGATCGAGCACGTCGACGGAAAAGGTGCGCACCGTGCCGCCGAGCGTCGCGGTCGTCGGAATCGCGTTGACCGCATGGCCCGCCCGCATCTGCGTGATGGACAGCACGGCGGCATCGATCGGCCGCTTGTTGCGCGTCACGATGCTCTGCAGGCCCGTGCCGATCTGCAACGCCGTGAACACCGGATCGACGCCGTCGTGCGGAATCGCGGCGTGCGAACCCACGCCTTCGATGCGAATCTCGAACTCGTTGCTCGACGCCTGCGTCGCCCCGACGCGCGCGCCGAATTCGCCCGCCGGCATGCCCGGCCAGTTGTGCAGCGCGAACACGGCATCGACGGGAAAGCGCTCGAACAAGCCGTCTTCGATCATCGCTTTCGCGCCGCCGCCGCCCTCTTCCGCGGGCTGGAAGATGAACACGACCGTGCCGTCGAAATCGCGATGCTGCGCGAGATATTGGGCGGCGCCGAGCAGCATCGCGGTGTGACCGTCGTGGCCGCACGCATGCATCTTGTTCTCATGGCGCGATGCATGCGCGAACGTGTTCAGCTCGGGAATCGGCAGCGCGTCCATGTCGGCGCGCAGGCCGATCGCGCGCTTGCTCGTGCCTTTTCTCAGCACGCCGACGACGCCCGTCTTGCCGAGCCCGCACGTCACTTCGATATCCCACTCTGCGAGCTTGCGCGCGACGAGTTCGGCGGTGCGCGCTTCTTCATAGCAAAGTTCGGGATGTGCGTGGATATCGCGGCGAATGGCCTGAATCTCGTCGTGCGACCGGGCGATCTCGGGGATGATCGACATGCTTTCCTCTTTCTCGATTAAGTGATTCGACCCGAAGCATTGTCGATGGCCGGAACTCACAGGGAAAGCTGATATTTCTTGTCCGTGACTTAAGGAAAGCTTTAGCTTTACGGCTGGCGTGGCGTGGCGATGTCGCTTGAACGCACGCGGATGCGTTCCTGCACGATGCGCATCACCGCGTGGCGATCGTGGATCTTGCGCTCCAGCATGCCGACCACGCGGCGCGGCGTGTTCTTCGCGAGCGGCAGCACGCGCAGCGCCGGATCGCTTGCCCACGAACCGTATTCGAGCAACGGCACGACTGACACGCCCGTATCCTGACGCACGAGTTCGACGATGACTTCCAGCGAGTTCAGTTCGAGAAACTCGTTCACCGCGAGCCGGTTGTGCTTCAGCGCGCGCTCGATCAGTGCTCCGGTGCGCTGCCCGCGATCGAAGCGCAGAAACGGACGGCTCGCGAGCATTTCGGCGGCGCTCGCGGGCGCGCTGCGCGACGAGCCGATCGCAACAAGCGGCTCCGAATAAAGCTCCGTCCAGTTGAGGCTCGCGGGCGTCTTGCCCGCCATCTCGACGATCACCGCCGCGTCGATTTCGCCCGCCTCCACTTGCGGCGCGAGCGCGAGCGCCTTGCCCGTGAAGAGCCGCACATCGAGCCGCGGATACTGACCTTTCAACTCTGTTACCACCGACGCGAGCGCGCCCATCGCCGAATCGACTGCGCCGATGGAAACCGAACCGGCGATTTCATCGTGGAGACCGGTCAGCCGCATGCTGTCGTACAGCGCCACGATGCGCTCCGCCTGCGGCAACACCTGCTTGCCGATGCTCGTCAGCCGGTTGGTGCGGCCGACGCGGTCGAACAGCGGGCGCTTCAGGTCGTCTTCGAGCGACTGCATCTGCATGCTCACGGCGGCTTGCGTCAGCGCGACCTTCTCGGCGGCCGCCGCGAAAGAGCCATAACGCGCGACGGCGATGAACGTGCGCAGGAAGCGGATATTGCTCATGGGCCTAGGGACTAACCCGATCGTTCGATCAGGTTTCCTTGAGTGTCAGTTCAGAAATTCTATATTTTCTTATTTCAACACGGCGTAATGTTTGCGTTTTGCAGAGGCTTGCGCGCCCGCGCGAAGCAGGCCGTAAAAAGAGCGGATGTCGTCGCATACAGAGCAGTCTGGTTCCTGACCAATCGCCCCACGCCCACGGAGTGCAATCGATGAGCACCGTACTACCTGCAGCACACGCGGCCGACCAGAACGCCGCGCTCAATATGTCCGGCCGGCGCGCCATCGTGGTGTCGACCATCGGCAATGCGCTCGAATGGTTCGACTTCATGGTCTACGGCTTCTTCGCGGTGATCATCGCGAAGCTGTATTTTCCCGCGACGAATCCCACCATCTCGCTGCTCGCGACCTGGGCCACGTTCGGCGTCGGCTTTCTGACGCGGCCGCTCGGCGGCATCGTGCTCGGCGCGGTCGCCGATCGCGTCGGGCGCAAGTCGGCGCTCACGCTGACCATTTCGCTGATGGCGGTCGGCATCGCGATCATCGCGTTCGCGCCGACCTATGCCGCGATCGGCATCGCCGCGCCCTTGCTGATGTTGCTCGGCCGCCTGATCCAGGGCTTCTCCGCGGGCGGCGAAGTCGGCTGCGCGACGGCGTTTCTCGTCGAATATGCGCCCGCCAACAAGCGCGGCTACTTCGGCAGCTTCCAGATGGTCGCGCAGGCCGCGGCGAGTCTCGCGGGCTCGTTCTTCGGCGCCGTGCTCACGCGCACGCTGAGCCCCGAGCATCTGAACAGCTGGGGCTGGCGTGTTCCGTTCGTGCTCGGTCTGCTGATCGTGCCGGTCGGTCTCTATCTGCGCTCGAAACTCGACGAATCGCCGGTGTTCGTCGAGAAGGCGCAGAAGAACGAACTGAGCGCGCGCCCGATCCGCGACACCGCAACGAAACACTGGATGCCGGTTCTCGCCGGCTTCGGCCTCACGGTGTTCGGCACCATCGGCACGTACATTTTCCTGCTGTATCTGCCGACGCACGCGACGCGCGTTCTGCACATGGCCCTCACCGACGGTCTCATCAGCTCGACGGTCGGCGCGCTGGTATATCTGGTCTGCTGCCCGTTCTTCGGCCGCCTGTCGGACCGTGTCGGGCGCAAGAAGCTGATGGCGACGGCGCTCACGCTGTCGCTCGTCACCGCCTATCCGATCTTCGCGGTGCTGACGGCGCATCCGAGCCTGCCGATGCTGATCGTCTGCCAGGCGTTGCTCATGACTTACCTCGGTATCTTCCAGGGCTGCTATCCTGCGTTCATTTCCGAGCTGCTTCCTTCGAGCGTGCGTTCGACGGGCATTTCGGTCAGCTACAACGTCGCGGTGATGATCTTCGGCGGCTTCGCGCCGGCCATCGTGCAATGGCTCACGATGACCACGGGCGATCCGCTGTCGATCTGCTACTACGTGATCTTCGGCAGCGCCGTCGCGCTTCTGACGATCTTCCCGCTGCGCGATCGCTATAGCGAGGCGCTGCGTTGAGCCCGCTGCATCGCGCCCGCCAAGGAAGGAAAATGGCCCGGCCCGCACGGAAGACTGGCGCGCTTAAGTCTGACTTAAGAAAGCGCGCTTAGCCTGAAGGCTGACCGATCCACCCCTCCTTCCGGCCGCGCAAGCGGCCATTTTTTTTGGAGACACGATGCAGATGATCCTGCGCTTGATCCTGATCCTCGTGGCGCTCGTCGCCTTCACGACAGTCGGCGTATTCTTTCTCTCCCTGTTCGCACGGGCGGTGCTCTCACACTGACATCGGTCGCGCGCCGTCCGCGTGCCTGCCGGCACGGCGCGGGCATGTTTCATGCGAACGCGCTCTCTCATGGCGCGCGCGAGCTTTCAACCGGGAAAGTTTCGCGTCCGCTGCCTATACTGGCTTGAGTGTCGTTCTGCGCCGCATCGTCGGCGTCCAAAAGTCCTGCGCGCAACGCGCAAACCTTTTGCTCATCCCTGCGCCACCGGCGCCCGACACGCTTGCCCGCATCTTCGCCTTTCTCACCTGCTGCCGGCCTCGCGCCGCGTCAGTGCAGCTTTTTGCGCTATTCCAGGAGATTGCCCGATGCCACAACGTCCTGTCCCCCAATCGAAAACCACGCACACCGATACCCCGAATAAAACCCGGCGCGCCGCAGCACTGGCGCCCACGCCCGCCAAGACCGATGGCCCGAACATCGCGTTCACGCTGACCGTCAACGGCCGCAGCCATTCGCTGTCGCTCGATCCGCGCACCACCTTGCTCGACGCGCTGCGCGAACACCTGCATCTCACCGGCACGAAGAAAGGCTGCGATCACGGCCAGTGCGGCGCATGCACCGTCCATGTGAACGGCCGCCGCGTGAACTCGTGTCTGTGTTTCGCCGCCGCATGCGATGGCGACACCGTCACGACGATCGAAGGCATCGGCGAAGTGGAAGCGCTGCATCCGTTGCAGGCCGCGTTCGTCGAGTGCGATGGTTATCAGTGCGGCTACTGCACGGCCGGTCAGTTGATGTCGGCGGTGGCGCTGCTCGACGAGCCCATCGGCGCGAGCGACGAAGACGTGCGCGAAGCGATGAGCGGCAATCTGTGCCGCTGCGGCGCGTATCAGAACATCGTCACGGCCATTCAGACGGTGCGCGCCAGCAAGCCGTCCGCCAAGTAAGGAGAGCGCCATGGACATGTTCCAACTCTCCCGCGCGCGCGACATGCGCGAGGCAATCAATGCCGGCGCGCTCGCGCATACCGCGCAGCAGGGCGCCGAAGTGCGCTTTCTCGCGGGCGGCACGACGCTGCTCGATCTGATGAAGCTCAATGTCGAGCGCCCGATGCGCGTCGTCGACATCAGCCGTCTGCCGCTCGATGCAATCGAGGAGACGCCGGACGGCGGCGTGCGCATCGGCGCGACGTCGCGCAATTCGGATCTGGCGCACCATCCGCTGATTCGCGAGCGTTATGCGGTGCTGTCGCAGGCGGTGCTCGCGGGCGCGTCCGTGCAGTTGCGCAACATGGCGACGACCGGCGGCAATCTCTTGCAGCGCACGCGCTGCGTATATTTCCGCGATACGGCGTCGCCTTGCAACAAGCGCGAGCCGGGCAGCGGCTGCTCCGCGATTCAGGGCTTCAACCGCATGATGGCGATTCTCGGCACGAGCGAATCGTGCATCGCGAGCAATCCGTCCGACATGTGCGTGGCGCTTCAGGCGCTGGAAGCGACGATTCACGTCGAGGGAACCGGCGGCAAGCGCGCGATTCCGATCGACGAATTCTTCCTGCTGCCGGGCACGACGCCCGATCGCGAAAACGTGCTCGATGCAGGCGATCTCGTCACGCACGTCACGTTGCCGCCGCCGGTGGAAGGCGCGCGTTCGGCGTATCTCAAGCTGCGCGATCGCGCGTCGTATGAGTTCGCGCTCGCGTCGGCGGGCGTGGTGATCGCCGTGAAGGACGGCCGCATCGCGCATGCGCGCGTGGGACTCGGCGGTCTCGGGACGAAACCGTGGAGATCGCGCGAGGCGGAAAAGGAACTGCACGACGCCGCGCCCGACGAAGCCACCTTCAGGCGCGCCGCCGATGCCGCGCTCGCGGACGCGAAGCCGCAAAGCGAGAACGGCTTCAAGGTCGAACTGGCGAAGCGTTGCATCGTGCATACGCTGAAGACGGCCACGCAAACTTCCTGAACTAGACCGAGGAACCGAACATGTCCACCGCGCCCGACATCACGCAGTCCTTCATTGGACGGCCCCAGTCGCGCATCGACGGACCGCTGAAGGTCTGCGGCCGCGCGACTTACACATCCGACGTCGACTTGCCCGGCATGCTGTATGCCGTGCCGGTCGGCGCGACCTTCGCGAGCGGCAAGATCATGTCGCTCGAGTTCGCCGCGGCGCAAGCCATGCCCGGCGTCAAGCTGATTTTGCATCGCGGCAATATCGGCCGCTTCTATCGCCTCGCCGGCAATTCGATCGATACCGGCTTCGTCGATGAAAACCGTCCGCCGTTCGAGGACGACATCGTTCGCTATTACGGGCAGTACGTGGCGCTCGTCGTGGCCGATACGTTCGAGACGGCGAGCGCGGCGGCGGCCGCCATCAAGGTCGGCTATGACAAGACGCCGCACGACGTCAGCGCGACGCTCGAGGCCCGCGAACTCGACGTGCACAGCGAACGCGGCGACCCGGACCGCGCGTTCGACGGCGCGCCCGTGAAGATCGACGAGACGTATGTGACGCCCGTCGAGACGCACAATCCGATCGAACTGCACGCGACCATCGCGCACTGGAACGGCGAAAGCTATACGTTCTACGAGACGAGCCAGGCCGTCGCCAATCATCAGGGCAGCCTGATGCAGATGATGGGCCTGCCGAAGGACAAGGTGCGCGTGATTTCGCGCTATCTCGGCTCGGGCTTCGGCGGCAAGCTGTGGATGTGGCCGCATTCGCTGCTCGCCGCTGCCGCGACACGGCAGACGGAACGCCCCGTGAAGCTCGTGCTCTCGCGCAAGATGATGTTTCAGAACGTCGGGCACAGGCCGACCACGAAACAGCGCCTGCGGCTCGCGGCGACGCAGGACGGCAAGCTCGTTTCGCTGCAGCACGATTTCGTGAATCATGCCGCGCTCGGCGACGACTACATGGAAGACTGCGGCGAAGCGACGCCTTCGATGTACAGCACGCCCAATCTTCGCGTGACCGGCGGCACGGTCAAGCGCAATGTCGGCTCGCCCACATCGATGCGCGGACCCGGCGCCGTGCCCGGCCTTTTCGCGCTCGAATCGGCGATGGACGAGCTTGCGATCGCATTGAAGATGGACCCGGTCGAGTTGCGGCTGCGCAATGAACCGAGCGTCGATGAGAGCAGCGGGCTACCGTTTTCGTCGCGGCATTTCGTCGAGTGCCTGACGACGGGCGCGGAAAAATTCGGCTGGAACAAGCGCACGCCCGAAGTCGGCTCGATGAAGCGCGACGGGCTCACACTCGGGTGGGGCGTCGGCGCATGCAGCTGGCCGGGGCTGCGCTTCTCGGCGGACGCGACCGTCGATCTGCGCGCCGACGGTACGGCGCGCGTCGCGTGCGGCACGCAGGATATCGGCACGGGCACGTACACGATCCTCGCGCAACTCGTCGCGGAGCATACGGGCATCCCGCTCGACCGGATCGAAGTCGGACTCGGCGATACGGCGTTGCCGCTCGGGCCGGTATCGGGCGGATCGGCGGCGACGGCTTCGGTGATTCCGGCGGTATCGGATGCAGTGCGTGGCGCCATCAAGACGCTGCTCGCGCGCGCGGTGAAGGCGGAAGGATTGCCTTTCGCGGGCGCCAAAGCAGAAGAACTCTCGCTGAGCGGTGGCCATGTGCATCGCAAGAACGAGCGGCCGGAGAGCGGCGTGCCGTTCGAACGCATTCTCGAAGCAGCCAAGCTGCACGCGGCATCGGGCAGCGGCAGCGCGAAGGGCGGCTTCGACGATCCGCTGAAGAAGACGTGGTCGATTCACTCGTACGGCGCGCACTTTGCCGAAGTGACGTGGGAGCCCGCGACTGCGCGTCTGCGCGTGAGCCGCGTCGTGACCGTGATCGACGCGGGCAAGATCCTGAATCCGCGCGCGGGTCGTAATCAGATCGAAGGGGCCGTGGTGATGGGCGTCGGCATGGCGCTGTTCGAGCACACCGTGTACGACGAGCGCAGCGGCGCACCGGTCAACAGCAGCCTCGCGGATTACGTGGTCGCGACCAACGCCGATACGCCGAAGATGGACGTCACGTTCCTCGATTATCCCGACACGGTGTTCAACGAACTCGGCGCGCGGGGTATCGCGGAGATCGGGCTCGCGGGCATCGCGGCGGCGATCACGGGGGCGGTCTATCACGCGACGGGCGTGCGCGTGAGGAAGCTGCCGGTGATGATCGAGGATTTGCTGAAGGCCTGATTTGCGTGGCTGGTGATTGTTCGTTGTCGTTCGGGCCCGGTCTTGCGTGTCTTTTTCATGGACGCGGAAGCCGGGCCCGATCTTGTTTGCCTTCCGCGAAGGACGCCTCAACGCCAGCACACCCGTTGCTTGGCCTTCGGACTTCGATCCTCCCCCATTCCGCGCTACCATAAGCAACCTGCCCACCCCAAAACCCCTTGTGTAGCAGCAAACTCAGCCGGAGTGCCCATGAACGACATGATCAAACAACACGGCCTGCAGGTCGACGCGAGTCTGGCGAAGTTCGTCGATGATGAAGCCATCCCCGGCACGGGCGTCGACAGTGCGTCCTTCTGGAAGGGATTCGATACGCTGGTGCACGATCTCGCGCCGAAGAATCGCGCGCTGCTGGCCGAACGCGACCGCCTCCAGTCCGAGCTCGACAACTGGCATCGCAGTCATCCGGGTCCGGTGCGCGATCTGCGCGCCTATCGCAAGTTTCTCGAAGAAATCGGCTATATCGTGTCCGCGCCCGCGCACGTGCAGGCGAGCACCGCCAACGTCGATCGCGAAATCGCGGAGCAGGCCGGCCCGCAGCTCGTCGTGCCGCTCTCGAATCTGCGTTACGCGCTCAACGCCGCCAATGCGCGCTGGGGCAGCCTCTATGACGCGCTTTACGGCACCGATGCCATCGACGACAAAGACGGCTCCGGGCGCACCGCCGAATTCAATCCGAAGCGCGGCGCGAAAGTGATCGCGTACGCGCGCGCCTTCCTCGACGACAACGCGCCCCTCGCGCACGGCTCGCACGCCGACGCGACGAAGTATGCGGTCGAACAAGGCAAGCTCGTCGTCACGTTGAAGGACGGCAGCAAGAGCGGCCTCGCAAACGCCGAGCAATTCGCGGGCTTTCAGGGCGACGCGAAAGAACCCGCGGCCATTCTGCTCAAGCACAACGACCTACACTTCGAGATCCAGATCGACGCGAGCCATCCGATCGGCAAGACGGACGGGGCGCACGTGAAAGACCTGCTGATGGAAGCGGCGGTCAGCACGATCATCGACTGCGAAGATTCGGTTGCCGCCGTCGACGCCGCCGACAAAACGCAGCTCTATCGCAACTGGCTCGGCCTGATGCAGGGTCATCTTTCGGAACAGGTCACGAAGAACGGCAAGAGCTTCACGCGCAGCATGAATCCGGATCGCGAGTACACAGCGCCCGACGGATCGACCATCAAGCTGCACGGCCGTTCGCTCCTGTTCGTGCGCAATGTCGGCCATCTGATGACGAATCCCGCCGTGCTCGATCGCGACGGCAACGAGATTCCCGAAGGCATCCTCGACGCGGTGATGACCACGCTCGGCGCGATGCACGACCTCAAGAACAAGATGAACTCGCGCACGGGCTCCATCTACATCGTGAAGCCGAAGATGCACGGTCCCGCCGAAGTAGCGTTCTCGGACGAACTCTTCTCGCGCGTCGAAGACCTGCTCGGCCTGCCGCGTCACACGATCAAGATGGGCATCATGGACGAAGAACGCCGCACGAGCGTGAACCTGAAGGCGTGCATCGCGGCCGCGGGTCCGCGCGTCGCGTTCATCAACACGGGCTTCCTGGATCGCACCGGCGACGAAATGCATTCGTCGATGGAAGCCGGCCCGATGATGCGCAAGGGCGACATGAAGTCGTCGAAGTGGATCAGCTCGTACGAGCGCAACAACGTGCTGGTCGGTCTGAACACGGGCCTGCGCGGCCGCGCGCAGATCGGCAAGGGCATGTGGGCGATGCCCGATCTCATGCACGCGATGCTCGAACAGAAGATCGCGCATCCGAAGGCCGGCGCGAACACGGCATGGGTGCCCTCGCCCACCGCAGCCACGCTGCACGCGCTGCACTATCACATGGTCGACGTGCAGCAGGTTCAGCAGGAACTCGAAAGCATCGACTACGACGGCCAGAAGAACGAACTGCTCGACGGCCTGCTGACGATTCCCGTTGTCGATAAACCGTCGTGGTCGGAAGAGGACATCCGGAACGAAATCGAGAACAACGCGCAGGGCATTCTCGGTTATGTCGTGCGCTGGGTCGACCAGGGTGTCGGCTGCTCGAAGGTGCCGGACATTCACGATGTCGGCCTGATGGAAGATCGCGCGACGCTGCGCATTTCCAGCCAGCACATCGCGAACTGGCTGCGTCACGGCATCGTCACGGAAGCGCAGGTTCGCGAGACGCTGGAGCGCATGGCCGCCGTTGTCGACAAGCAGAACGAAGCCGATCCGACCTATCGCCCGATGGCGCCCGCCTTCGACAGCTCGTTCGCGTTCAAAGCCGCGTGCGCCCTCGTGTTCGAAGGCCTCACGCAGCCGAGCGGCTATACGGAACCCTTGCTGCACAAGTTCCGTCTCGCCGCGAAGGAATCGATGTAACGCGTGCGCGCACATACGGCATCGCGCCGTATGTGCGCATCAGTTCACTGCTCCGACCAGAGCTTGCCCGCGGTCGCCCAGTTCTCGCGCTTCACGTCCGTCAGAATGATGTCCACCGAGCCCGGCTCGCAGCCGAGCGTCTCGCATGTCGTGCGCGTGATCGCCTCGACGAACTTGCGCTTCTCCTCCACCGTGCGGCCTTCGAAGAGCTGAATGTTGAATGTCGGCATGCCGTTGATCTCCTGTCGAGTTGAATTCAGTTGCGATACGACGCATCGATGCGATCGAGCTTGCGCAGCAGCGCAGGCCATTCGAGCGCGCCTTCGACGGCGTCGTCATCGTGCAATTGCGCCGCAGTGCGCGTGACGATTTCCGGCGTCGGCACGATCATCTTGCCCACGCCCGCAAGCGCGCGAAGCTGAATATCGCACGCCTTGACGAGCATATCCATCAGCACATAAGCCTCGGCGATCGTGCGCCCGAGCGTGAGCGGCCCGTGATTGCGCAGCAGCATCGCGCGATGCGCGCCGAGACTCTGCACCAGCCGCTCGCCTTCCGCGCGCGAGAACGCGAGTCCTTCGTAATCGTGATACGCGAGATGGCCGTGAAAGCGCATCGCGTGTTGCGAGGCGGGCAGCAGGCCGTGCGGCTGCGTCGATACGGCGATCGCCTCGCGGACATGCAGATGCATCACGCACGCGGCATCTTCGCGCGCGGCGTGCACGGCCGCATGCAGCGCGAAGCCGGTTGCATTGACCGGATGCGCGCTCTCGCCGATCACATTGCCGTCGATGTCGATCTTCACGAGATTCGACGCCGTGACTTCATCGAACGACAGTCCGAACGGATTGATCAGAAAGCGCCCCGGCTCGTCCGGCACGCTCGCGGAAATATGCGTGTACACGACATCGTCCCAGCCGTTGAGCGCGACGAGGCGATACGCGGCGGCGAGATCGACGCGCGCGGCGTGCTCGGCCGTCGAGCGCGGCCCGCTTTCCGCGATCCTGCGCTCAGGCGTGTGGGTGAACGACATGCGAGTCTCCTTGTTTCGATGCGCCCGACACGCGCCGCCGGACGACGATCATCGCCCACGAGGCCAGCACGAACGGCGCGGTCAGCGCGGCAATCCCGAGGCAATCCATCAGACGTTCGATCAAAACGGCCGCGACGATCGCGAACAGCGCATAGCGCCTGCCGAACGGCGCGCACGCCAGCGCAGCAAGCGCTGCGTTGAAACCGCACGCGCCCGAGAGCACGACGACATCGCTCGCGCCGCCGAGTCCGTGCAGCGTCGCGCCGAGTGCGCTGCCGGCGAGCGCCCAGCCCGCCTGCGACGGCCGCGACGCAAACAACCCGAGGGCGATGAGTCCGCCCGCGAGCGCGCCGGTCGCGAACGTGATCGGCGCGAGGCCCGCGAACGCGGCCTGCAGCATCGGCACGATGCCGGCGGCGACGGGCGGAATCGCGCCCGTGTCGCCGCGATCGGCGAACAGCGGCAGCCAGCACCAGGTCACGATGATGGCCGGGCTGGAGAACGTCGGTAAGGAATGTCGCGCGAGAACGCGCGTGAGCTTGTGCGCGAGGAAGGTCGCGCCCATCGCCGCGACAATCGCGACGGCGGCGGCCTGAGACGTATCGCCAATGAACGCGAACGCGGCGAGCGCGGCCAGCGCGCCGTTGAAGCCGTAGAGGTCGTCGCGGAAGGTGGAGGCGTCGGCGTCGTCGAGGATGACGCTGATGACATTGCCCGTCAGCGTACCGATCAGCAGACCGCACGCGAGGCGCGGGCTCGCCGCGAGCACGGCGAGAAACACCAGCGCGCCGGTGGCGGCGTTGCGCTGGAGCACGATCTGGCCGATCGCGCGGGCGAAGCTGCGGAGTTGACCGCCGAAAGCGGCGTCGGAATGGAGAGCGGAGGACATGCTGGGCAACTGCGGCTTGGGAAGCCGCCAGCATAAAGCAGCCGGCGCGCGCCGTGCGACGGCGGGCCGAATAACCTCTATGCGCCCGAAAGCAGTGACGCGGCGCTGCGTGCCGCGCGGAACGCTGAAAGCTTAGTTGAACGCCATCGGAACGAGCGGCGTGGGCTCGCCGACACCCGGATTCGCCAGCGACAGATCCGAGCTCATGCGCACGATTTCCGTGACGTTTTCGCGGAAATTAGGGTGCTTTTCCCAGGTGATGTAGCTGGCGTCCACAACGGCGGACAGGGTCAGCAAGGCAAAGGCGACTTTTTCGATGACTTCGTAACGGCGGCGCATGATCGATTCCTCAAACTTTGCGACATTGTAACAGAACTAAGGGTTTTCACCTAGATCGTGTTGCAACGCCGCAAATCGCCCGTCGCTACTGAGACTGCGCTCCGGCCCCGATTCGAAGCCGGATTACATCGACGCTTCCAGCATCGCTTCGTAATCCGCGCCCGACGCCTCGCGCGGATTCGTCTTATGACTGTGATCCTTCAGCGCGCCCGCGACGATGCGCGGAAACATCTCACGGGTCACGCCAAGTTCTGCCAGGCCACGCGGCAAGCCCAGCGCGGCGGTCATCGCGCGGAGCGCTTCCGCGACGTCATCGCCGGAATCGAGGCCCATCGCCTGCGCGATGCGCCCGAGCTTGCCCTCCTCCCGCATCGAAGGCGCGCTGCTGTTGAACGCGATCACCGCGGGCAGAAAGATGGCGTTGAGCGTGCCGTGATGCAGCGTCGGGTCGATGCCGCCCAGCGAGTGGCTCAGGCTGTGCACGCAGCCGAGGCCTTTCTGGAACGCGAGCGCGCCCTGCATCGACGCGCTCATCATGTTCGAGCGTGCGATGCGGTCGGAGCCGTCGCGCGTCGCCCGCTCGATGTGACGCCACGCGCGCCACAGGCCGTCGAGCGCGATGCCGTCGGCAGGCGGATTGAACGCCGGCGCCATGAAGGTTTCGAGGCAATGCGCGATGGCGTCCATGCCGGTCGCGGCGGTGAGCATCGGCGGCAGGCCGAGCGTCAGTTCCGGATCGCAGATCGCGACCTTCGGCACGACGTAAGGCGAAATCACGCCGACTTTGCGGCCGTCGTCGAGAATCAGGATCGCGCCGCGGCCGACTTCGCTGCCGGTGCCCGCCGTCGTCGGAATCGCGATGACGGGTGCGGTCTTCGCCGTGATGCGCGTGAGGCCGCCTTCGATCACCGCGAAGCTTTGCAATGGGCCTTCGTGGGTCGCGCAGACGGCGACGCCTTTCGCGAGATCGATCGACGAACCGCCGCCCGCTGCGATCACGCCGTCGCAGTCGTGCTCGCTGAACATGGCGACGGCGGCGCGCACGGCGGCTTCGTTCGGGTTCGGCGGCGTCGCGTCGAACACCGGCATGGGCGCGGACGAACCGAGCGCGTCGAGCACTTTGTCCACGAGACCCGCCGCGCGGATGCCGGCGTCGGTGACGATCAGCGGACGCCGAATGCCGATGCGTTCGCACTCGCCTGCAAGCAAACGCACGGCGCCGAAGTCGAATTGAATCTGCGTGATGTAGTTGATGAGGGACATGTGACGAGGGAAAGGTGATAAGCGGTGCCGCCAGTATAAGAGCCTCCCTGCCCGCACGACATCTCGATCACGTTCCCGTCACGATCCGCCGACGCGCTCAGAAGCGGAAGTTGTTGAAGAACTTCTCGCGCTCCATCACCGTGAGCGCGGCGCGCTTGTGCGGGAAGTCGAATTCCTTGAGCGTGTAGAAGCCCATGCGATGCATGTACGCGATATGCCGCACATGATCCACGCGCGGTTCGCCGACGAGCCGTTCGGTGCGCGGATCGTCGATGAACATGTAGTGCAGCACGCCGCTCCACCACGCTCTCAACTTGCCCGCGCTCTGAAACTGCGCATCGCCGATCAGCAGATGCAGGCCGCGATCGAAGTCGCCCGCATCGTAGAACGGACCGAGGCGGTCTTCCTTCGCCCAGTAGAACTCGAAGTAGCCGAAAGGCTTGCCGTCGAAATAGCCGATCATCGGATGCATGTGCGGATCTTCACGACGTTCCGCGAGATAGGCCGCATGTTCGGCACGCGTGCCGCGCTGCTCCCAGAAATGCGCGACGCGATCGAGATTCATCCATTCGCTGAAGACTTCCGAGTCGGCGTCGGGGTCGGCGGTGCGCAGGCTGAAGGTCATGTCGATCTGCGGGAAATGGCGCTCGTAGATCGTGCCTTCGACGTTCTCCGGTCGCACGGGATGTGTGACGCCGTTGGTCTGCGCGAAGCTCAGCAACGTGTCGCTCGATGCAGGCGCCTTGAGCCACGGCCGCGCGCTTTGCCAGAACGTTTTGCGCGATGTCGTCAGCAGCAGATGACCGTCGCGACGCACCACGTCGTCGATCAGGTTCTCGTTATGCGCCTGCGCCGCGAACGCTTCAGCGCGTGGCAGTTCAGCCGGCGCGTGGGGCAATGCGAGCGTCGCCGTGCGTCGCTCGGGTTCGTGACAGTAGACATCGCATAACGCATCGAGCAGCGCTTCGGGCTTCATGCCGGGCTGCCAAGCAGGCAGTACACGGTCGGGTTGATGCGCGGCGATGGCCGCGACCTCGGGATCGAAACGGATGTTCATCGGTGAGTCTCCGGCATGTCGTTGGCGTTGCTTCGGTGCGGCGCGCGGGTGATCGAAACAATCAGATCGCTTCTTTCGCGAGACTTTCGGCCATAGCCAGAAGTCCCCCTTCGAGCGCGGGAAACAAGCTGCGCTGAAAGTTGTTCCAGCGCAGTTCGAGAATGGAATCGGCGGGATCGATGCTCGTGCCGAGCACATCGAAGATGACCTCCCCGGAATCGATCCCGTTGTCGACGTAATGAAACGACGCACCGGTCCTGTCGATACGCGGCGCGGGTTCCATGCGCATCGTGTTCCAGTCGGCGACGCGCTGGCCTCGCGCGCCATACAGCGCATCGAGCGTCGCATATGCGCCGCGCCGTTCGAACGGCGAGCCCTGACGCGTCACGCCGGGATGAATGTTCGCGATGCGCCGGTTGAACTCGGCGCCGGGCCGCACCAGTTCGTCCAGAATGACGAGCAGGCCATCGAGCACGACGAAATCGGCGTCGAGCGCATGCAGCTTGTCGAGCAGGCGGCGTTCGAACGCGCTCTTCTGCGCAGCGCGCTCGACGACGGCATCCATCGGCAACCGTCGATACGAAGACGGCACCGCATGCAGCAGACTCGTGACAGGCACGCCCTGCACCGCGAGTTCCGGCGGATGAATCCACTGCCCGCCCGGCTCGTAGCGAAAGCCGTATCCGGCGAGCTTCTCGCGATCCTTCGGCGAGGCTTCGTCATCGTCGTAGATCACGCCTTCGAGGGAATAGATGTCGCCGAGCGGAGAGTCGTCGAGCCGTTCGACGAGATATTCGAGCGGCGATTTCATGTAGCGCAGTTCGCCCTTGTATTCGATATGCTGTCCCGCGCGATCCGCCGCCGCGTTGCGCAAGGACATGATGTAGACCAGTTTTGTCTTCGTCATTGAATCTTCGAAAAATGGGCGGCGCGCGAGACGCCGCCCGCGATCATCACCAGTTATAACGGGCGCTTGCGATCACCGTGCGCGGATTGCCGTAGAAGCAGGCCGAATCAGACTGACAGCCGCTCACGAACGTGCGATTGAAAATGTTCTGCGCATTGACTGCGAAGCGCCAGTGCGGCATGTCATAGTGAATCGCCGCGTCGTACACCGTGTAGCTCGGGATACGCAGCGAGTTGTCGGCGGCGCCTGCGAGCGCGCTCTGATAGCGAATGCCGCCGCCGAAGCCGAGGCCGTCGAGCGGACCCGAATGCCACGTCCAGTCCGCCCACAACGATGCCATCTGACGCGGCAGCGGAATCGACACGGGCCACTTGCCGAGCGTGTCGTCGTTCGCGCTGATGTTCTTCACATCCTGATAGACATACGCCGCGATCACCGACAGATTGCGCGTCACGTTGCCCACCGCGCTCAGTTCGATGCCGCGGGAACGCACTTCGCCGGTCTGCACGGAGAACGTTCCGGTCGGATCGTTCGGATCCGGCGTGAGCACGTTCTTCTGGTTGATCTGATACACCGCTGCAGCGAGCATCAGGTTCTTGCCGATCGGCTGCCAGCGCAAGCCCGCTTCGATCTGCCGGCCTTTCGTCGGCGCAGGCAAGCCGCCGTCGGCCATTCTCACGCCGATGATCGGATTGAACGAAGTCGAATAGCTGATGTACGGCGAGAGACCGTAATCGCCGAGATAGGTCAGGCCTACGCGGCCCGTGAAAGCGCTGTCGTCCTGCTTGAGTTGCGTGCCGCCGACGATGTCGTCCTGCTTCGTGTTGCTCCAGTCCTCGCGGGCGCCCACGGTCAGCATCCAGCGATTCCACTTGACCTGATCCTGCGCATAGACGCCGAAGGAATCGAGCGTCGTGCGCGTATCGGTCTGGCCGAAGGAATCCGGTCCGCTGAAGATCGCGGTCGATACCGGCGTGTAGACCGGGTTGTACATATTGAGGCTCGGCGCCTGCGCGAGCCATTCGCTGTCTGTCGAGTTCTGGCGGTTGTACTCGAAGCCGAGCAACACCGTGTGTTCGAGCGGACCCGTGCCGAAGCGCGCCTGCGCCTGATTGTCGATGTCGAAGCGGCTGTAGTTCGGCTGAAACAGACCTGCGTAGCGCGAGAGTGTCTGTTCGGTCGGATCGCTTGCATCGAGACCGCCGCCCCACACCGCACCGTTATCGAGCGACAGATGCATCCAGCGCGTGTTCTGCCGGAACGTCCAGATGTCGTTGAACTTGTGCTCGAACTGATAGCCGACCGACCATTCCTTCTTGCGATAGTACGAGTAGGTCGGGTCGCCCGTATACAGATCCGGCGAGATCTTGCCGTTCGGATTCGGCAGCACCGTGCCTTGCGCCGGCAGGAAGTTGTTCGATGCATCGCCCCAGTCCTGCAGATAACTCGCCGCGATCGTCAGCGACGTATTCGCGTTCGGCTGCCAGCGCACGGACGGCGAGATGGCAAAGCGCTGCTCCGCGTGCGGACCCGTCAGCGAATTGCCGTCGCGTCCTACTGCAAGCACGCGATACGACAAGGTTCCGTCCTTGTCGATCTTGTCGCCGATATCGAACTGCACCTGCTTGCGCGCATAGTCGCCGATCTGCACGCCGGCCTCGCGATAGCGCCCGCCATCGGCAAGCTTGCTCTGCACGTCGACGATCGCACCCGGATCGCCTTGCCCGTACAGCACCGATGTCGGTCCGCGCAGAACCGTGATGCTGTCGATCATGTACGGATCGACGCGCCAGCTCGACAGGTTCAGCGTGTTGGGCACCTGCAGCCCATCGACGAACACCGTCGGCGTGAAGCCGCGCAGCGCCGAGTACCAGTCCGAACGCACGTCCGCGCCGTATGACGAAAAGCCCGGGATATAACGCAAGGCCTCGTTGATGCTGGTCGCACCTGTTTCCTCGATCTGCGTCGACGTCACGACGTTGATTGTCTGCGGAATCTCGTCGATGGGCGTATCGGTCTTCGTGCCGGTGCGGCTCTTGCGCGCGACCAGGCCGACCGTATCGTCGCTGTCCGCCGTTGCGCTCACACGCACCGCGGGCAACGTGCTCGTCTGTTGCGCGACTTCCTGCGCCTGCTGTTGCTGCTGTTGCTCCTGTGCCTGAGCATGATTCATCGCCGCGAGACAGAATGCCGCGCTCGTTGCCGCCGCAATCGCACTCCGCTGCACGCCGGTGCGGCGCGTCCCTCTTCCCCACTTCATTCTTCTTCTCTCCAATCCCAATGCGGCTTCATTGATGCCGCTACTTTGTCAAAGAGCGACGGCCACGCGGCCGCCGCTCACCCCGGTTTTTTTGCTATCCGCCGCGCGCTGCGTGGCGGCGTTCTCTTGTCCCGCATCGGCGAGCGACGCGGCGATCTCGTCCGAGCGCACCGCCAGTACGGACAGCAGCGTGTCGGAGAGACCGTGGCTGTCTTCGCAGCAGCCTTGAAGATAGATGCGTGCCTTGAAGTTCGAAGGCGTGACGAGCCGATAATCGCGGCCGACGTTGCGCTCCGCGAGTGCATCGCCGAGATGCGACGCAAGACCATCCAGCAGCGCGACATGCGTATCGCGCCGATAGCCCGTCGCCAGCACGAGCGCGTCGAAGCGCTCCGCGTGCGCGTGTCCGGTGAGCACATCGCGCATCGTGAGTTCGATCGCGCCGTTCGCACGCCGCGCCGTGTTCTCGATCGCCGTATTCGCCAGCAGACGATGGCGCGCTTCATCGGAAACCTTCTGCAAATAAAGCATTTCGTAGATCTGCTCGATGAGCGGACGATCGACCACCGCATAGTTCGTATCGCGGAAGCGTTCCATCAGCGAACGGCGGCCGTCCTCCGATTGCGCATACACGACGTCGGTGAATTCCGGACTGAAGATTTCATTGACGAAGGGCGTGTCGTCGGCGGGCTTGAGCGCGCCCGCACGAATCACAAGCGTCGCATCGACATGCGGAAAGCGGCGCGCGATATCCGAAAACACTTCCGCCGCGCTCTGTCCTGCGCCGATCACCGCGATGCGCTTCTTGCCGTTGCGCTCATCGCCCGCGATGCGCTCGATCGAACTCAGATACGCCGACGAATGGATCACGTTATGCGGCCCGAGAGACGCGAACGGCTCCGGCACACGCGCCGCGCCGCCGACGCCGATCGACAGCGCATTCGTCACGCGCCGCCACTCGCGTCCGTCCTCGTCCTGCGAGACCACGCGCAACGCGCTCACATCGCCGTTTGCTTCGAGCACCGGTTCGATCGCCGTGACGGATTGCCCGTAGTGCACGCGCTCATCGAAGGTTTGCGCGACCCAGCTCAGATAGTCGTGAAACTCGACGCGCGTCGGATAGAAGTTCTTGAGGTTCACGAATTCGTTCAGACGTCCGCGCTCGAACAGATAATTGATGAACGTGAAGCGGCTCGTCGGATCGCGTTGAGTGACGAGATCCTTGAGGAAGGAAATCTGCATGCGGCAATCGTCGAGCAACATGTCGCGATGCCAGCCGAACTCGCGCTGTCGCTCGATGAAGCAATGCTTCATGTTCGAGGTCGAACTCTCTTCGGCGAGCCGCACGGCAAGCGACAGATTCGACGGTCCGAAGCCCACGCCGATCAGATCGAATACGGTTTCTTTCTTCATGTCCCTGGTTCTCTCACATGTCATTGGTCGATGCCAGCGAAGCGCGGCGCATGAGCGTCGCGCCGAGGCCCGCGAAATGCGGCGTGGCGAAGATGTCCTGAATCGCGATGTCGAAGCCCGCACGGCGCGCCGCATCGACGAAGCGCACGACGGCAAACGATGTCGCTCCCGCGGCGAACAGATCGTCATCGAAAGCAAGCGTCTGGCCCTCGAAGAGATCGCGCCAGAGATTCGCGAGCGCTTCCGCTTCGCTGCTTGCATCGCGTGCAGCTCGCGGCTCCGCGCTTCGTTGCGGCACGTCTGCAAAACGCGGCTCGCACGCGCCGAAAACGTCGTGCGGCGCAAGCACGAACTGCTCGACAATCGCGCGATAGCGTTTCGCGAGCGCTTCGACGAACGCAGCATCGACGCGCTCATTTGCATACGAAAACGCCACGCTCACGCGCGCATCCGGATGTTCGGTGACATCCAATTCGAGATCGAACACGACGCGATGACGCGCGTCGTAGAAGCCTTCGATCGCGAGGCCGGCCCAGTCGCGCGACGCCATCGCGGCCGGACGCAGATAGTTGAACATCACCTGAAACAGCGGATTGCCCGCGCCGGGCCGATGCGCATTCAGCGCGGCGACGACGTCGGCGAACGGGACATCCGCGTGCGCATAAGCGGCGAGCGCGGCGTCGCGAAGCGTGGCAAGCAGGCTCGCGGGCGTGTCGTCGTTCGACATGCGCGTACGCACGACGACGGCGTTGATGAACAGCCCGAGTGCATCGCGCGCTGCGTCGCCCGTCGATTCGCGCGTGGAGGCGAGCACGCCGACCGGTTGATCGTGTGCGCCCGTCAGATGTCGCAATGCCGCGTTCAGCGCGGCATGCAGCAGCATCGGCAATGTGGCGTGGCATTCGAGCGCGAAGGCGCGAGCACGTTCGACGAGCGCATGGTCGAGATCGAATGCGATGCGGCTCGCGAGCCATTGCGGTTCATCGACGCGTCCCGCTGCAGGTGCGGGCAGTTCGATCGCGGGCAGATCGCGAAGCGCGTCGCGCCAGAAAGCGAGCCGCGCGCCCGACGACGATGCCGGCAACACGAGCGCACTCGAAGCGCGCTCCGACACCGACGCGCCCTTCTGCAACGCAACGTATGTCGCGCGAATATCGTCGAGCCAGAGATCAATCGACTGACCATCCGACACGATGTGATGCACGACGAGCGACAACACATGATCGTTCTCGGCGAGACGCAGAAGACGTGCGCGCCAAAGCGGATCTGCGCCGGCAAGATCGAAAGGCGTGAGTGCGTCTTCGTCGGCGAGGCGCTTCGCTTCTTCGATGCGGCCCGCGAGATCGATCACCGGCAACTCGATGCGCCACATCGGCACGATGCGTTGCCCCGGCAACGCGCCCTCGCGTTCGACGAGTCGCGTGCGCAATGCCGGATGACGCGCCGCCGCTTGCGCGAGCGCCTCGCGAAGCGCATCGGCATCGAGCGCGCCATGCAGCCGGAGCGCGACCGGAATGTTGTACGCGGCGCTGTGCGGCTGCGCGCGCCACAGGAACCAGAGGCCGAGTTGTGCGGCGGAGAGCGGCCACACGCCGTGTTCATCCGCTGCAAATGCGGCCTGCACGCCGACCGACGCACTCTCACACATATTCGCCTGCAAGACGCGCTTCGCGTATTGCGACAACACCGGCGTCTCGAACAGCGCGCGCACCGGCACGTCGCGTCCGAGCGATTCCGCGACGCGCGTCACGACACGCACGGCCGCGAGCGAATGACCGCCGAGTTCGAAGAAATGATCGCTGCGTCCGACGCGCTCAGCATTCAGCACCTCGCGCCAGATTTTCGCGAGCGCGGCTTCGGTACCGGCAGCGGGCGCTTCGTAGATGCGTTCCTTCTTTGCGGGCTCGGGCAATGCCGCGCGATCGACCTTACTGTTTGCGTTGCGCGGCAACGCATCGAGCACGACGATATGCGCGGGCACCATGTAATCCGGCAGCGTGCGGCGCAGATGCGCGTCGAGTTCGGCGGCATCAACGGCGCGGCCCTTCGCTGCGCGTTCGCGCGCATCGCCCTTCAGTTCCACATAGGCGACGAGCGCCGCCTGCGCGCCTTTGCCGCGCACGACGGCGCATGCTTCGCGCACGTCATCATGCGCTGCGAGTTGCGCTTCGATTTCACCGAGTTCGATGCGCAGGCCACGCAGCTTCACCTGATGATCGACGCGGCCGATGAAATCGAACACGCCATCCGCACGACGTCGCACCAGATCGCCGGTTCGATAGAGACGCGCGCCCGCTTCGCCATAAGGATCCGGCACGAAGCGCTCCGCCGTGAGCGCGGGGCGATCGAGATAACCGCGCGCGACGCCCACGCCTTCGCCGCCGAGATACAGTTCGCCGATCACGCCGACGGGCAACGGATTCAGTCGTGCATCGAGCACATGCGCGGTGCGCGCGCCGACCAGCGTGCCGATCGGCAGATACGCGCAATCGGCGAGCTTCGCGGGATCGTCGCCGGGGTTGAACATCCACAGCATCGGCGTGATGACCGTCTCGGTCGGACCGTAACCATTGACAATGCGCGCGTTCGGAAACGCGCGGCGCATCAACGCAAAAGCCTCGCGCGATGTCGCTTCGCCGCCGACCGTGATCGATCTGAGCGTCGGCGGCGCGCCATGCACGAGCGCCCATTCGGCGAGTTGCGTCGCGCAGCCGGGCGGCACGTAGGTCATCGTCACGCCTTCCTTGCGCATCAGCTTGCAGGTGAGCGCGGGCGGCCAGAGCGTGTCTGCGGTGATCGCCACCGCCGCGCCCGAGATGTACTGCGAGAACCAGCCTTCATGCGCGCCGTCGAAGTTGACCGACTGGAACAGCATGAACGTGTCCTGCTCCGTTGCGCCATAACGTTCCGCAATCGCCACGCAATGACGCGCGAACGAACCGTGATCGACGATCACGCCTTTCGGCTTGCCGGTCGATCCCGATGTATAGATGGCATAGGCGGCCTGCCCCGGCGCGACTTCGGGCAGCGCAACGCTTGACGTTTCATCGTCGGCATAGAGACTTTCGTCGTCGAGAAGCCAGACACGCGCATTCGCGGGAAGCGGCAGCGCATCGAGACTCGCGCGCTCGGTGATGATGTGCTCGATATGCGCGTCATCGAGGATCTGCGCGAGGCGTTCGCGCGGATGACTCGGATCGAGCGGCACGAAAGCACCGCCCGACTTGAGCGCCGCAATCAGACCGACGAGGAGATCGACCGAGCGGTTCAACGCCACGCCGACGCGCATTTCCGCACATACGCCCGCATCGATCAGGCGTTGCGCGATGCGGCCGGCGCGCGAATCCACCTGGCCGCGCGTCAACGCGCGCTCCATATCAGCAACACCGCGTGCATCGGGCCGCTTACGCGCATGACGAGCAATGCGTTCGGGCACGGACACGAACTCAGGCACGCATTCCGGCGCGTTGCGATTCCACGCATCGAGTTGCGTGCGTTCGTCCTGCGGCAGCCATTGAAGATCGCCGACGATCACATCCGGCGTATCCAGTGCATTGCGCAACAGTTCGACAAAGCGGCGCGCGAGACGTTCGATCGCGTCGGCTTCGAAGAGATCGAGCGCGTAGATGAACGCAGCATCGAGCGAACCGTCCGCGCGTTCTTCGAAGTTCGCCGTCAGATCGAACTTCGCGAACGGCGTGCCGGACGGCAGTTCGGTCATGCGCACATCGCCGAGCGATGGCAACGCGCGGCGCGCACCATATGCTGCCATCACCTGAAAGAGCGGATGATGACTCGCGCTGCGCACGATGCCGAGCGCTTCGACCACTTGCTCGAACGGTACGTCCTGATGCGATTGCGCATCGACGAGCGCTAGTTGCGACGCATCGACCAGCGAAGCGAACGGCTGCGTTGCATCGACGCGCGCCGCGAGCGTCAACGTGTTGACGAAGAAGCCGATGAGTCCCGCCGTCTCCGCACGATCGCGGTTTGCGGCGGGCACGCCGATCTGGATAAGCGTTTCGCCCGACGCGCGCGCGAACAGCGCATCGAGAGCAGCGAGCAACACGGCGAAAGGCGTCGCGCGACGCGTGTTCGCGAAGTCGCGCAAGCGGGCGGCGAGCGATGCATCGAGCGAAAACACGTGACGTGCGCCGCGTGCGCTGCGTTCGGCCGGGCGCGTCGCCGCGCCCGGCAGCATGAGCACGTCGCGTGATGGATCGAGCCGCGCGCGCCAGAAGTCGAGTTGCCGGTCGCGCTCGCCCGCATCGAGCCAGCGGCGCTGCCACAACGCGTAATCTGCGTATTGAATCGGCAATGGCGCGACCGATACCGACTGGCCCTTCGCATACGCGCGATAGAACGATGCCAGTTCCGCGAGCGCGATATCCGCGGACCAGCCATCGGACACGATGTGGTGCGTCGTCAGAGACAGCCAGTGCGTGTTCGCATCGAGCCTGATCAACTGTGCGTGCACGAGCGGCGCATGCGTGAGATCGAAAGGACGCGCTTCATCGGCAAGTGCGATGGCCGCGGCGCGCGCCTCGCGTTCGGCGGCAGGAATGTGCGTGAGATCGAGCGCCTGCCACGGACAGCGCATCGGTGCGTGTACCGTTTGCAGCACGCCGTCCGCGCCTTCCGTGAACGTCGTGCGCAGCGCCTCGTGACGCGCGATCAACGCATCGCACGAAAGGCGCAGTGCATTCGCATCGAGCGCACCGTCGAGCCGCAGGCGTTCGGTGATGTGATACGCCGCCGGCTCGTCGATCATGCGCGCGTGCAACCAGAGCCGCGTCTGCGCAAACGATGCAGGCACGCTCGCCTCGCATGCCTCGCCTCGCGCGCGCGGCGGAATCGGCAGCATGCGAAAGTCGATGCCCGCATCGGCGAGACGCGCGACGAACACTGCGCGCTGCGCGTCCGGCAACTGCGCGAAACGCGTCGCGAGAGAAAGCAGATCGAATTTGGACGGCGTCATGCAGCTCCTTTTTTGCTTGTGGTTCTCATTGCGCCTCCAGTTCTCCGAGCAAGGCATCGATTGCGCTCGCCGCGTCGTGCGCGCCGCCATCGGCATCGCGCCTGGCGAGCGCGGCGTCGATCGCGGCGGCACAGCGCGCGAGCGTGCGTTCATCGAACAACATGCGCAGCGGCAATGTGAGCGACCAGTGCAGGTTGGCTTGCGCATTCGCTTGTGTCGCGAGCAGCGAGTGGCCGCCGAGCGCGAAGAAGTCGTCATCACGGCCGATCGTCTCGACATGCAGCACGCGCTGCCAGATAGATGCCAGTGCCGTTTCAGTCAGCGTCTGCGGCGCAACGACGAGCCGTTGCGTGCGCGCCGGCGCGGGCAGCGCGTGGCGATCGCACTTGCCGTTCGGCGTGACCGGCAGCGCGTCGAGCGCGACGAGATGCGCGGGCACCATGTACGCAGGTAGTTGCGCACGCAACGAGTTCAGCGTGGCCGCCTCATCGAAGGCATCCGGCGCGGTGCAGGCGACATAGCCGATCAACTGCTCATCGCGCACGATGACGACTGCATCGCGCACATCGGACCCGGCGCGCAATAGCGCTTCGATCTCTCCGGGCTCGATACGCTGGCCGCGCAGCTTCACTTGCGTATCGATGCGGCCGAGATATTCGAGCGCGCCGTCATCGCGTCTGCGTGCGAGGTCGCCCGTGCGATAGAGCCGCGCCCCGGCGACGAACGGATCGGGCACGAAACGCTCTGCGGTCAGCGAAGCGCGTCCGAGATAGCCGCGTGCGAGGCCTGCGCCGCCGAGATACAGTTCGCCGACGCCGCCGGCAGGCACCGGATGAAGCGCCGCATCGAGCACGTGCAGTTGCACGTTCGAGATGGCGTGGCCGATCGGTACCGAAAAAGCTTCGCCGTCTTGCGGTGAGCATGTCCAGTGCGATACGTCGATAGCGGCCTCGGTCGGGCCATACAAGTTGTGAAGGCGCGCATCCGGCAGCAGCCGCGCGACGCGCGCAACGAGTTCCGGCGCGAGCGCTTCGCCGCTGGCAACGATCTGTCGAACGCTCGCGCATCGATGCGCTTCGCCGAACTCGTCGAGATGCGCGACGAACGCCGCCAGCATCGACGGCACGAAATGCAGCGTGCTGACGCAATGAGCTTCGATCGCGGCGACGAGCCTCTCCGGATCGCGATGATCGCCGGGCGCAGCAATGGCGAGCTTCGCGCCGGTCGCGAGCGGCCAGACGAATTCCCACACGGATACGTCGAAGCCGAACGGCGTCTTGTGGAGTACGACATCGGCATCGCTCAGTCCGTATGCACTCTGCATCCATGCGATGCGGTTCGCCAAGGCGCCGTGCGTGTTGCCCGCGCCCTTCGGTTTGCCGGTCGAGCCCGAGGTATAGATGAGATAAGCCAGTTGTGCGTCGGCGATATCGACGGGCGTATCGAGTGTCGCTTCGTTATGCATGAGCGTGGCGATATCGAAGACGCGCGCCTGTGCTGCAACGGCGTCGACGCGTTCACGCAAATGCGCTTGCGTCAGTACGACGGCGGGGTTCGCATCGTCGAGCAAATAGGCGATGCGATCCGCCGGGTAATCCGGATCGACAGGCAGATACGCGGCGCCCGCCTTCAACACGCCGAACAGCGCGACGACCATCTCGAAGGATCGCTCGACGCACAGCGCCACCGCCGTGTCCGGCGCGACATGCGCCGCGATCAGCGCAGCGGCGACGCGATCGGCGCGCGCATCGAGTTCCGTATAACTCATGCGCTGCAGCGTGCCGTCGCTATCGATGAATTCGAGCGCGATAGCATGCGGCGCAGCTTTTGCCATGCGTTCGAATTGCCGATGCAGCGGCGCGCTTTCCACATCGCTCCATTGGCGCTCGGTCGCGTTGAACTGCGCAAAGTCCTCGCCGATGGCGATCGTGCCGAGCGGTGCATCCGCGTTTGCGACAAACGCATCGAGACACGCCGACATCGCGCGATGCAACACAGCGACGCGCGCGACATCCAGACGCGTGGCGTCGTAGCCATAGTCGATCACGATCGATTCGCCCGCTTCCACGACGAGCGTCAAGGCGAAATCTGTCGCTTCGATATTGCGCAACTCGCGCATGTGTAATGCGCGTGCATCGCGGCCCGCCCACGCGTCATCGACCGGATAGTTCTCGAACACGACGAGCGTATCGAATAGCGCGCCGCCTTGCGCCGCCCAGCGCTGAATGTCCGCGAGCGGCGTATGCGCATGTTCTGCCGAGGCAGCGTTATCGGCTTGCAGATCGCGCAGCCACGCCGATGCGTTCCGTTGCGGCAGCGGCGCGGTAATCACGGGAAGCGTGTTGATGAAGAGGCCGAGCACGTCGTCGATATCGGCGAGCGTGTCGGGGCGGCCCGCCACTGTCGCACCGAAGGCCACGCTCGACTGATGCGTCATGCGCTGCAATGCGAGCGCCCAGGCGCCCTGTACAAGCGTATTGAGCGTGATGCGAAGCCGGCGCGCCGTGTCGGTGAGACGCGTGGTCGTGGCGGCGTCCAGTGTCGCGCGCCACGTGCGGTGATCGTCGAGCGAAGGCGCGCTGCTTGCTTCGCGCTGCGCGATGCGCGTCGGCTCGTCGAGGCGGGCGAGACGTTCGAGCCAGAAGGCTTCGTCCGCTCGCGCGTCGCGCGATGCGAGCCACGCGATGAAGTCGCGATAACGTGTCGCGGCCGTTGCCGCGAACGGCTGCGCGCGCGGCGGTTCGATGTAATCGCGCAATACGTCGGCGAACATGTGCGCCGTGCTCCAACCGTCGAGCAGCAGATGATGTCGCGTCCACACGAGACGCCATTCGTCGTCTGTCAGGCGAATCAGCGTGACACGCATCAGCGGCGGCGCGGCCAGATCGAAGCCGCGCGCGCGATCTTCGGCGAGCCACGTCTCAAACGACGCCAGCCCATCTTCGCGACCACGCCAGTCGATCACATCGAACGGCATGCGCGCCTGACGATGCACGATCTGCATCGGCGCGGCTTCGTCGGGCGTGAAGCCGGTGCGCAGAATGTCGTGACGTGGCACCGCTGCTTCGAAGCCCGCGCGCAGACGATCGACGTCGGGCGCGATCAACGTCGCCGCGAGCTGATTCACATAGGTCGATTGCTCCGGCGCGAACAGCGAATGAAACAGGATGCCCTGTTGCATCGGCGACAGCGGATACATGTCGACGACGCTGCGCAAATCGAACGGCATGCGCTCGAGCATCGCTTGCGTGAGACCGGCATCGCGTGCGAGCGGGAAGTCGCCGGGCGTCGCGCCTGCGCCGCGTGTCGCGATGCGTTCCGTGCATGCAGACGCGATCTCGGCGAGCGAGCGCTCGAAGCGCTGCACGATGGCTTCAATGCTCACGCGTTCGAATTGCGTTGCGCCATACACCCAATGCAGCTTCAGCGTGCGTTCGCCGGCGCCTTCGACATAGGCGTGTATCGCAAGCGCGTTGCCGAGCGGACCCGACGGATCACGCTCGCAACCCGCACCGCCGAAGCGCGGCGAGAACGCCGCATCGCGCGTATCGTGCGAATCGAACTGGCCGAGATAATTGAACGTCACGCGCGGGCGCGGCACGTTGCCGAGTGCCGCGCGCGTCGCATCGTCGCCGAAATGACGCAGCACTCCAAAGCCCAGGCCCTTGTTCGGCAGCGCGCGCAAAGCGTCCTTCGCCGCCGCGAGTGTTGCAACCGGCGATGCTTCGACCGGTACCGATACCGGATAGTGACTCGTCAGCCAGCCGAGCGTGCGGCTCGCGTCGATATCGTCGAAGAGCGGCTCGCGTCCGTGTCCTTCCAGTTCGATGCGGCACGTCTCGCCGATTGCATGCGCGAGCGCGGCAATCAGCAACTCGACTGTCTGCGTGCGATACGCGATGTTCGCATCGGCCAGCACGGCCCGCGTGAGCGATGCATCAATCGTCTGTTCGATGATCGATGCATCCGCGTTCGTCGCGCGCGCTTCGGGATGATCGAGTTGCAAGTCGTTCCCCGATGACGCCGTCGAGGTCCAGTACGTGACTTCATCGGCGAACGGGGATTGCGGATCGCGCGCAGCTTTCGAGAGACGCGCGGCCCATTGCGATGCAGTCGCGTCCGTGCGCGTCAGCGCCGCGACGCCTCGGACCTGCGCCGCGCGATACGCACTCGCGAGATCGTCGAGCAGGATGCGCCACGACACGCCATCCACGATCAGATGATGAATCGCGAGATAAAGCTTCGTGCGCCCGTCCGGCAGCGATGCCGCCAAGGCACATGCGAGCGGACCGAGCGAGATGTCGAGCGTGCGCTGAATGGCGTCGAACTGCGCGAGCGCGTCCGCCTCGTCGATGGCCATCGCCGTGGCGAACGGCAGCACGTCATAGGGTTTCGGTGCAGTCAAGGTGCGCCACGCGTTCGTCGCGCCGATCCGCTCGAAGCGTTGCCGGAAAATCTCGTGATGCGTGAGCAGCGCAGAGAAGGCGCGTGCGAAAGCATCGAAATCGAAAGCGGCGTGAGCGTCGAATTCGATCGACTGATTCCAGTGGCCGCGTTGCGGTATCTCGAGTTCGAAGAAACGCAATTGCGCAGGCGTGAGCATCGCGACGGTTTCCGCCGGCGTTGCGGCGGTTGAAGGCGCTTTCGTTGCCGTCATCTCGATCGCTTTGACGATGCGCGCGAGCTCGGTGACCGTAGCGTTATCGAAGACTTGCTTGGGCGTCGCGCGCAGTCCGCGCTTCTTCAGGCGCGCGATCACCTGCAGGACGAGAATCGAGTCGCCGCCGCGTTCGAAAAAATTGTCGTCGCGGCCGATGTGTTGCGCCTTCAGCACTTCCTTCCAGACCGCCGCGATCGCTTCTTCCGTCTCGCCGCGCGGCGCATCGCCCACTGATGCGGCTTCGACGGGCTTCATCGCGATATCGCGCAGCGCGGCACGATCGATCTTGCCGTTGGCCGTCACCGGCAATGCATCGAGGACGATGATCGTCGCGGGCACCATGTAGTCGGGGAGACGCGCGGCGAGCATTTCGCGCAAGGCGGTATCGTTGACGGTCGAGCCCGTCGCGAACGATACGAGCCGCAAGCGCCCGTCGCGATCGATCGGCAATGTCTCGGCTTGCGCGACGCCATCGATTGCGCGCAACGCCGCGGTCACTTCGCCCGGTTCGACGCGATAGCCGCGAATCTTCACCTGATCGTCGAGACGTCCAAGGAACGCGATGCGGCCATCGGCGAGCAGTCTCACACGATCGCCCGTGCGATAGAGCCGTTCGCCGCGCGCGAACGGATGCGGCACGAAGCGCTCGGCCGTCGCCGCAGGGCGGTCGAGATAGCCGCGCGCGACACCCGGCCCGCCGAGATACAGTTCGCCGATGCCGCCGGGCGGCACGCATGCGCCGGATGCATCGAATACGAAGGCGCAGGCATTCGGCAACGGAAGGCCGAGCGGTGCGCCGTGCGGACCGCGCACATCCTCGGGCAAAGACGATGCTTCACATGTGAGCGCGCCGACCGTCGCTTCGGTCGGGCCATAGTGATTGATCACGCGGCACGCAGGCTTCAAGGCCTTTACCCGATCGAGCAGCATCCACGGCAACCATTCGCCGCCCGTCACGAGCGCATGCGAAGGCAGAACGTCCGCGCCATGCTGCGCTTCGAGCAACGCATGCAGATGACTCGGCACGATCTTCAACACGCCCACTTCGCGCGCGCGCATCTCGGCGGCGAAACGATCGGGATCGAACGCGCATTGAGACGGCAGCAGATGCAGCGTACGTCCGGAACACAACGCGCCGAAGAGCGTCGTGTGACCGAGATCGGCGGCGACGGTCGAGACCATCGCCATCGACGCGCCCGGCGCGAATGCGAGTTCGTCCAGCATGCCTTGCACGTAGTCCGCGAGCGCGCGATGCGGCACCGCGACGCCCTTCGGCGCACCGGTCGATCCGGACGTGAAGATCACGTAAGCAGTCTGCTCCGGCGCGATGTGCGCGCGCTGCATCGCCGCGTTGGCAAGCGAGGTGTCTTGCGTGAGCGTATCGATGGGAAGCAGGCGCGCATCGCCGAGCGATGGCGGCGCGCTCTCGTCGTTGGCCGCGACGAGTGCGAGCGATGCGCCGCACGCGTGTATGGCGGCGTCGAGGCGCGACTGCGGCATCGCCGGATCGAGCGGCACCGCGTACGCGCCCGACTTCATGGCGCCGATGAGCCCGACGACGAAGCGCACCGAACGCTCGATGCACACGGCCACCGCCTGCTCGGCCGCCGCGCCCTTCTGCTGCAGCGCAAGCGCGATGCGGTTCGATGCATCGTCGAGTTCGGCGAAGGTGATGTGCGTATGCGCGTCCGACAGCGCGATGCGATGCGGTGCAGCGCTTGCATGATGCGCGATCAACGCGAGTACATCGTGAGTAGCGAAATCCAGCGCGCGGCCCTGTTGCTGCTCGCGCCGGATCACGCAATCGAGTTCGGCAATCGCACGCGACGGATTGCGCACGGCGTCGTCGACAAGCGCCGCGAAACTCGCCAGCCATGCCTGCGCCGTCACGTGATCGATGCAATCGAGCGCGTGAGCCGCGACGAGTTCGATGCCGCGCGCATCGTCGGTGAAATCGAGCGCGTAGTCGAAGCGCGCGGCAAGGTCGGGACCCGGCGTCGCCAATGCGGTGGCGCCCGGCAATTGCGCGTGCAACTGCGCGTCGAATTGCTGCGCGAACTTGACGCGCAACCATTCGTCGCCGCGCGCGACGAGCGGCTTCACCGCGTCGAGCACGCGATCGAACGGCACATCCTGATGCGCGAACGCCGCGAACGCATGCGTGCGCACCGCATCGACCAACTGGAAGAACGTTTGATGCGAATCGACGCGCGCACGCAATGCGAGCGTATTCAGCAACAGCCCGATCAACGACGCCGTCTCGGCGCGCTGGCGCTGCGCAACCGGCACGGCGACCACGAAATCGTTTGCCCCGCTCAGCCGATAGAGCCACGCATCGAACGCCGCGAGGAGCACGACGAAGGGCGACGCATGTGCATTGCGCGCGAACTCGCGCAACGCATCCGACGTGTCGGCGGACAAGCGCAACGCGACGCGTCCGCCACGATGATCGCGTTCGGCCGGACGTGCGCGGTCAAGGGGAAGCGCGAGCGGTTCCGGTGCGTCGCGAAGCGTGTCGCGCCAGTACGCGAGCTGACGTTCGCCCTCTTCACCCGCGACGAGTTCGCGTTGCCACTGCGCGTAGTCGGCGTATTGAATCGGCAACGCGGGCAGCGACGGCGTGCGTCCTTGCACATGCGCCGCATACGCGTGAGCCAGTTCGTCGAAGACGATTCGCGAGCTATAGCCATCGGTGATGGCGTGATGCGCCGTCAGCATCAGACGATGCGACTCGTCGCCCAGCGCGACGAGCGTTGCGCGCAAGAGCGGTCCGTTCGACAGATCGAACGCTTCGCTCGCGTGACGTCGCGCCAGGTCTTCCATATCGCCGGATGCATCGGCATCCATGCGTTCGATCGTCACCGGCAAGCTCGCGTGCACGCGCTGCATGACGATGCCGTCGTCGTTCTCGACGAGCGTCGTACGCCATGCTTCGTGACGCTCGATCACGCAATCGAGCGCGCGTTGCAGCGCATTTGCATCGAGCTTGCCGTGAATGTCCCAATGGCCCGCGATGTGATACGCGGAACCCGCATCGCGCGTCTGCGCGAGCACCCAGAAGCGCTGCTGCGCGAACGAAGCAGCGCGGTCGATAAACGGCGCGTTCGCTGAAACGGCGCGCTTCAGAATCGATGTGCCGGTCGTCTCGCGTTCGCTGCGATCGATCGACGCGGCCAGCGCTTCGAGCGATGGATCGTCGAACAATGCATCGAGACGCAGGTTCACGCGCCACTCGATGCGGATGGCCGCTTGCAATTGCATGGCCGCGAGTGAATCGCCGCCGAGATCGAAGAAGCGATCGGCGCGGCCGATGGACGCGTCGTCGTTCAGGATACGCTGCCACGTTTGCGCGAGACGGCGTTCGGTATCGGTCGCAGGCGCGATGAAGTCCGCATCGCGCAACGCGTGCGCAGAAGCGATGTGCGTCCTGAGCGCGTTGCGGTCGAGCTTGCCGTTCAACGTATAAGGCAAGCGATCGAGCCGCACGTAACGATGTGGCTGCCACGCTGCGGGCAAGCGTGCAGCGAGAAATTGCTTCAACGCGAGCGCATCGACGGCTTGATGGTGGAACACGAGACAGGCCGTTAGTTGCGTGCGGCCGTTCGTCGACTCGGCGATCACGGCTGCGTCGCGCACTGACGGATGCGCGCGCAGGCACGCGGCGATTTCAGCAGGCTCGACGCGCACGCCGCGAATCTGCACCTGATCGTCGATGCGGCCGAGATAATCGAATGCGCCATCGGCACGTTCGCGCGCAAGATCGCCCGTGCGATAGATACGCGCGCCCGGCTCGCCCGAAGCATCGGGCATGAAACGTTCGGCCGTGAGCGCCGGACGTCCGTGATAGCCGCGCGCGATGCACGCGCCGCCGAGCATCAGTTCGTCGTCTTCGATGCGCGCGACACGCGGGCCGATCACGCGTCCGATGGGCAGCGACGCGTAGGCATCGGCATCGCTCAGATCGGGGACGACATGCGGCTCGACCGGCCACAGCATCGGCGAGATGACGGCTTCGGTCGGACCATAGCCATTGATCAGGCGTTGCGCGGCAAACACGCGCCGCACGTGCGCGAATGCCTCGCGTGAAAGCGCTTCGCCGCCGAACGCGAGCACGCGCAACGATCGAGGCACGCCCGCGCGCTCGGCCACCGACGCGAACTCGCGCAGATAAGCGGGCGGAAACGCCGCGACGTTTACGCCTTCGCGCCCGATCAGCGCATGCGCCGCTTCGGGCGCGAACGGAGGCGGCGGCGTGATGACGACGCGCGCGCCGACTGCGAGCGGCGCGAGCCAGCATTCGTGCGCGGCATCGAAATTGACCGACGCGAAATGCAGAAGGCTGTCGCCTTCGCCGATGCCGAGCGCCGCCACGAGCGCATCGCAATGTGCGGCAAGCGGTCCATGCTCGACGACCACCGCCTTGGGCGTGCCCGTCGAACCCGATGTGTAGATCATGTACGCGGCCGCGCGCGGATGAACGGGCGCATCGTCCTCGAAGACAGGTGTGTCGCGATGATCTTCGTGGACGTCGAGGCAATGAGCGAAACGCGCACGCATCGAGTCGTCCGCGCTCATATCGACGATGCCGTGCGCGAGGCCCGCGTCCTTCGCGATCCAGTCGAGCCGCGCGGCCGGATGATGCGGATCGAGCGGCACGAACACGCCGCCTGCCTTCAGCACGGCGAGCAGCGCGACGAACAACTCGCACGAACGCTCGACGCACACGCCGACGCGCACCTCCGCGCCGACGCCCGCTGCGCGCAAACGCGCGGCGAGCCGTGCGGCGCGCGCGTCGAGTGCGCCGCGCGACAGACGCGCATCTTGATGAGCAAAGGCAAGCGCGCCCGCCTCGGGCTGAAGGCGCGCAAGAGCCTGAATACGGAGATGCAGCGCGGTCGGGAAACTCGTCATCGGCATTAAATCCTTCGGTTCTGGCCGCTTCAGTAAAAGCTGCGGCATGAACGGGGCGCCACTGGAAAAGCGGCTTCACTCGGGATGACGAATCGCGCAAAAGAATTTTTACCGGTTTTTTTGGCGTGCTTGCGAAAGCCGTTGCTGGCAACGCGCCAACCTATGCGCGATGCATTGCGCTAAAGATTCGGCGCGCTGAAACGTCTCTATGTAGAGGCACATCACGCGCCGCGCCTTCATCAAGACGACACCTTGCCCAATGAACCGATGACCCAATGACCGCTATCCACGAGCCTTTCGATACCTCGCCCGCTTCCGGGCAAAAGCCCGCGACACGCCTGATCCTCGCGCTCCTGAAGCGCTCGCGCGGCGCGTTCTCCGTCGCGCTCGTCGCGTGCGTGATGAACGGCATCGCGAGCGTGATGCTCGTCGCGACGCTCAATCGCGCCTTGTCGGCGCCCGCTTCCGCCGACAGTTCGCTCGCGTGGCGCTTCGCTCTGTGCGCGGTTGTCGCGCTGATCACGCGAGTCGTGTCCGGCGTGCTCTTCGCGCGGCTCTCGCAGGACACGATGGCGCAGTTGCGCGAGCACGTCGCGCGACGCGTGGCGGCGGCCGAGTTGCGCGATGTCGAGCGCATCGGCGCCGCGCCCGTGCAATCGGTGCTCACCGACGACGCCACCAACGTGTCGATGCTCTTCTTCGCGTTGCCCAACATCGTGATGCATGGCTCGATCGTGTTCGGCTGTCTCGGCTATCTCGCGTGGCTGTCGTGGCCGGTGTGTCTGCTCGCGCTCGCGGCCATCGTCACTGGATCACTCGGCTATCACCTGGGCGACCGGCGCGCGATCGCCTCGCTTGAAGCCGCGGGGCAATCGCAGGACAAGTTGTTCGGCTATCTCGGCGCGCTGTTCGCGGGCGCGAAGGAGTTGAAGCTGCATCGCGCGCGCTCGCAGCAATTCGTCGACGGACAATTGGGCGCCGCGATCGGCGAAGTGCGCGATCATCGGCGGCGCGCGTTCAGCGCATATGCGGTGGGCGTGGGCTGGATCATCTTTCTGTTCTACGGCTTTCTCGGCGCGGCGGCGTTCTGGCCGTCGCTCGGCGTGCGCGCCGATGCGGGCGCGACCGCGGGCTATGTCGTCGTGTTTCTTTTTATGCTCGTACCGCTCGACGGTCTGCTCAACAATATTCCGACCTTGAATGCCGCGCGCGTGTCGCTTGGGCGCATCGAAAAGGTGATGGCCGAATTCGGCCATTTGCGCGCGCAGTCAGCGCCGATGTCATCGACGCACGATGCGCAGTTCAGCACGCTCACGATGCGCGGCGTCACGCATTCGTACTTCCATGAACGCGATGAACGCATGTTCCGCGTCGGTCCGGTCGATCTGACATTCGCGCCGGGCGAGCTCGTGTTCATCGTCGGCGGCAACGGCAGCGGCAAGACCACGCTCGCCAAGGTGCTGACAGGGCTCTACGAGCCGGAGACGGGCGTGATCGAAGTCGATGGCAAGCCGGTGAATGCGGGCGAACGCGCCGCGTATCGCGAGCGCTTCACGGCGGTGTTCAACGACTTCCATCTGTTCGACGGGCTGCTCGGTATCGTCGATCCGAACGATGCATCGCGCGCGGCGGCGGATGCGCGGGCAAATGCGCTCGTTGCCAGACTCGCGCTCGATCACAAGGTGAAGGTGATCGACGGGGCGTTCTCGACGCGCGAGCTTTCGACCGGGCAGCGCAAGCGGCTCGCACTCGTCGTCGCGTATCTGGAAGACCGGCCGCTCTATCTCTTCGATGAATGGGCGGCCGATCAGGACCCGGCGTTCAAGGCGGTGTTTTACGAGCAGTTGCTGCCGGAGTTGCGCGCGCGCGGCAAGACGGTGATCGTCGTGACGCACGACGATCGTTACTTCTCCATCGCGGATCGCGTGCTCAAGCTGGAGAACGGGATGGTGGTGAACGAGACGCGCGGCGGCGGCGTGCGGGCTGCGGTGATGGGCGAGGCGCAGGCCAACGGGACGATGGGCTGACTCGATGGGCTGACTCGATGGGCTGACTCGATGAACAACGGGACACGGCATCGACGCGAAAGCGAACCGATGCGGTGTCCCGCTCTTACTTCCTCGGCAGCGCCAACAGCTTTTCCGTGATCATGTCGCCGAGTTTCAGCGCCGACATCGGTCCGCCGAATCCCCAGATATTCGGTTCGACGATCGTCACGCGCCCTTCCTTCCTGACCGGCGTGAAGCGCCAGACGGGCGAATCGAGTTTTGCATCGACAGTCGTATCCGCGCCCGACGCGGTCACGAACAACACCGCCACATCGGGCCGCTGAAGGAAATCCGCCGAGGTCACATACACCGTGCCCTCGCGCGTCGGCTTTTCAGGCCAGAGATGAACGCCGAGCGCGCGCGCCACGCCCGCCGCCGTGCTGTTGCCCGTGTAAGCCCAGTAGCGGTCCGGCAAGCCGAGTTCCTGCAACAGCGCGAAATGCGTGCCCGTCAACCCCGCTTGTTTCAAGCGCGCCGCATCGTGCGCGAGGCCGGCATCGAGTTTCGCATCGACGTCGCGCGCCTGTTGCTCGCGGCCCGTCATGCAGGCGATCGTGTGGAAGATGCTGCGCGTCCATTCGAGTTGCGTGCGCGCGCCTTTGCCGTTCTGCACATCGGGACTGAACTGGAACAGCACCGTCGGCGCGATGCGATCGAGCGCCGCGAAGATCGGCGCATGACGATAGCCCACGCCGATGATCAGATCCGGTTTCGTCGATGCGATCGCTTCCAGGCTCGGCTCCTGGCGCGTGCCGACCACCGGCACGCCCTTGAAGCGCGCGCTGTCATACCCGATCCAGCCGTCGTAATACTCGGGATCGACCACGCCGACGGGCGTCATGTCGAGCGCCGCCACATCTTCCGCGAACATGAATTCGAGCACGACGATACGTTGCGGTCGCGCGGGCATCGACTGGCTGAACTGCGAGATGGTCGGATTGCCCGCAAGCGGCGCGCATGCGCCGGTTTCGCCAGCGAACGCCCCGCGCGACGCCCACGCGATGCACGCGCATGCCGCGAGCGCAACCGCGCGCTTCACCGGATGGCGTCCTGCAAGGCGAGTTCTTCGTCGCGCATCGTCAACAGCAGCGGGCAGCTTGCGCACAGTTGCGTCTCTCCGGGAATCTCATAGCGCACGCAGCACACGCGGCGCGCGCGGAACGGGTTGGGCAGAAGCGGCGAACGCGGTGTCGCATCGCGCAGCGGCGTGCGCAGCGGATTGTCGTCCGACGCGCGAAAGAGCCATTCAGCGTCGATGTCCGCATCGCTCGAAATCAACGGGCAGTTCGCGAGCAGATAGTCGAGCAGATTGCCTGCGTTGCTCCACAGCACGCGCGGCGCGATCTTCGTCATGCCCGAAAGCATGCCGATCACGCTGTCGAGATGCGCGACGAGTCCCGCGTAGCGTCGCGCCGGATCGGCATCGGCGGGCTGCATCGCGGCGGCATCGAAATGAAGTTGGGCGGGCATGCCGTCCTTCAGCACGAGATGCGTGCGTTCCGGCGACATATCGAGCGGCCGTCCGAGTAACCGCGCCGCCGCGACACCCGCGGGCGCGGCCAGCCCGAAGTAATACTTGCTCCATTGCGAAAGCAACGCGCGCGCATGATGCTTGGCGTCGCCGCCGTACAACGCGGTCATCGCGTCGAGCAGTGCGGTGCGATGTTCAGGAAGCGCGGTCAGCGGAATGCGCACGGTATCGTCGCCGGGTGCGGCCGCGGGCTTGCCGAGCCACACATGCTGCAGATACGGCGCGAGCCCGGGCGGTGCGAATTCGGCGAAGCTGCGCGCTTCGGGCTTCATCGCGCGCGGCCTCGGCCGCGATCGCGCCGCGTCTCGATGACGAGCAGCGACAGCATGTACGGCGCGCCGATCAGCGCGGTCAGCACGCCGGCCGGAATCTCGCGCGGTGCGAGCAGCGTGCGCGCGGCGAGATCCGCCGCCGCGAGCACGAGCGCGCCCAGCAACGCCGCGAGCCAGAGCCGCGTGCCGTGCGTGCGCGCGCCGAGCATCGTCGCGAGATGCGGCGCCATCAATCCGATGAAGCCGACCGGTCCCACCGCCGCCACGGCCGCGCACGCCGCGAGCGTCGCGATGGTCAGCACGAGCGGACGCAGCACCGCGATCGGCAGGCCGAGCGCGGACGCCTGTTCGTCGCCGAGCGCGAGCAGATCGAGCGGCTTCGCCACCAGCGCGAGCACCGGCAGCGCGAGCACGCACCACGGCGCGAGCATCGCGACTTCACCCCAGCTACGCCCGTAGGTGCCGCCGACCAGCCACACGACGAAGCGCGCCGGTTGCACGCTCTGTTGCGTGATGAGCCACTGCGCGAGCGTCGTCCACAGCGTGCCGATCACGATGCCCGTCAACGCCACCGCGAGCGGCGCGTACTGATGCCGCCGGTTGAACAGCAGCGTGATGAAAAGCGTCGCGCCGCCGCCGAGCAACGCGGCGCCCGACAGAAAAACGTGGCCCGCGAGCGGCCAGACCATCAGCGCGGCGAGCGTCGCGAGTCCCGCGCCTTGCGTCACGCCGAGCACTTCCGGTCCCGCAAGCGGATTGCGCACGATGCTCTGCATCAGCACGCCGCTCGCCGCGAGCAGCGCACCCGCGAGCAACGCGCAGAGCAGGCGCGGCGCGCGGAGTTCGAGCAGCATGCGGGCGATGTCGTCGCGATGCGTGAGCGCATCGATCCAGCGCGCGGGGCCGAGCATCGTCGGACCGATGGACGCGCCGGTCACCAGCACCGCGCATCCGATCGCGAAGAGCGCCGCCGCGAGCGCCGGCCACGGCAGCGCCGACAACGCGCGCACCATGCGCATGCCGCGCCGGGCCGTCGCGCGCGCCTGGCCCGCGTGCAGCGCGCCGCTCCACGCCGCGCCGTTGCGGATCATGACGAGCATCAGAGGCGTGCCGACGAACGCGATCGCGACGCCCGTCGAGATCGTCGAATCGAGGTCGAGGGCGAGCACGGCGCTGTCGGTGGCGAGCACGAGCGCGCCGCCCGCCAACGCGGACAACGGCACGAGCGCGCCCAGTTTCGACGACTTCGCGCCGCGCACCTGCCGCAACAGATTCGGCGCGATTAGTCCGACATACGAAAGCGGCCCGGCAATCGCCACGGCGACGCTCGCGAAGCCGACCGCGACGATCATCGCGAAGAGGCGCGTCGCATCGACGGGCACGCCGGCGGCCGCGGCGGCATCGTCGCCGAGTGCGAGCGGATCGAGCGGACGCATCACGAAGGGCAACGCCAGCAGCGGTAGCACGAGCCACGCGAGCGCCGACATCAGACCCGACGCGCCCGGCTGATACAGACTGCCGCTCGCCCACAGCGAAGCGCCGACGACCGTCTGCTCGAAGAACGCGAGCAGGAGCGTCGTGATCGCGGAGAACAGCAGCATGCAGACGCTGCCCGCGAGCACGAGCCGCAGCGGCGTCGCGCGCCAGCCGCCCGCCGCTGCAGCAACGCAGCCCGCCGCCGCGAGTCCGCAGACGAAAAGCAACGGCACCGACGCCGCGCCGACGATCTCCGGCGCGATCATCGCGGCGAGCAGCCCGAGTTGCGCGCCGCCGGTAATGCCGAGCAGATCGGGCGCGGCGAGCGGATTGCGCGTGAGCGCCTGAAACAGCGCGCCGGCCACCGCGAGACAGCCGCCCGCGATCAGTGCCGCCGCGACGCGCGGCGCGTTCAGATCGAAGAGAAAGAGATGCGCGAGCTGCGCGGCGTCGCTGCCGGCGGGCGCGTCGAGCCACGCGCGCAGGTCCGGGCCGAGACGCAGCGCGGCCAGCACGACGATCAGCGCGATCAACGCAGCCGCCGTCACGCCGACGCGATCAGGCGCCGCGACGCGCCGCGCCGCAGTCTTCGCGGGAGCGAGCGTCGTCATGTCCGGCCGCGCCCCACGATCAGGCCGATGACGACGGACACGCGCGCCCAGAAAGAATGCGTGCGGCGCAGGCGGCGACGGGTGGCGAGCGTCGTCATGCGGCGATGTTCCTCGTTTCAGCCGATTCGGCGACGCCCTCGTACGCGGGCACGCACATCGGCGCGCCCGTCTGCGGATGCGCGACGCGCAGCATGCGCACGCCGAACGTCTCGTGCAAGTGACGCGGATCGATCATCGCTTCGGGCGTTCCCTGCGCGACGATGCGTCCCGCGCGCATCAGCACGATTTCATCGGAGAACGCGGCGGCCTGATTCAGATCGTGCAAAACCCAGACGATCGTCAGGCCGCGCTCGCGATTGAGCCGCCGCAACTCGCGCAGGATATCGAGCTGATGATGGATGTCGAGATAAGTCGTCGGCTCGTCGAGCAGGACGATGGGCGCTTCCTGCGCGAGCGCCATCGCGATCCACGCGCGCTGACGCTCGCCGCCCGAGAGCGCAGCGACGTCGCGCGAGGCGTCGTCGGTGAGACCGCTCGCGTCGAGCGCCGCATCGATGGCCGCGTGGTCCGCGCGGCTCAGGCTCGACAAGCCGCGCATCCAGCCGCCGTGCGCGTAGCGTCCATACGCGACGAGTTCGCGCACCGTCAGACCGGCGGGAATCTGGTTGAACTGCGCGAGCATCGTGAGCGTGCGGGCGAGCGCGCGGCGGCGCATCGATGCAACCGGCTTGCCGTTCACTTCCACGACGCCCGCGCGCGCCGGCTGCAGTCCCGCGAGCGTGCGCAACAGCGTGCTCTTGCCGCAGCCGTTCGGACCGCACAACGCGGTGACGCGGCCCGCGGCGATATCGATATCGAGGTTCTCCAGCACCACGTCGTCGCGATAACCGACGCTCAGTGAACGCGCCCGAAGCGCCGTACCTGACGTCATCGCGCCTCGCGATAGCTGCGCGCCATCGCGACAACGACCTTGCGCGGTCCGTCGAACGGATCGCGGGCGTGCGCGGTGAGCATGTTGTCGAGCATCAGCACGTCGCCGGTGAGCCACGGAAACACGATGCGCTGCGCATCGAGCACCGCGCGGATTTCCGCGAGCGCGTCGGCTTCGAGCGGCGCGCCGTCGCCGTAATAGACGTTGCGCGGCACGTTTTCCAGGCCGACGGCATCGACGAGCGCTTCCTGCATGTCTTCGTCGAGCGATGAAAGATGGAACAGATTCGCCTGATTGAACCAGACCATGTCGCCGGTGCGCGGATGGCGCGCGACCGCCTGACAGCGCTCTTCGGTGCGCAGCAGCAGTTCGCCGTCGTCGCTGTCGCGCCATGCGCACGCAATGCCGCGCGCCGCGCAGATGCGCTCGACCTCGCGCGGCTCTTCCGTGCCGAACGCGTTCTGCCACGGCAGATCGAGTCCCTGGCCGAAGTTGCGCACGTACAGGAGTTCGCGTTGTGCGAAGCGTTCGACGAGCGCCGGATCGAGCGCGCGATACACCGCGCGGCTGTCGGCGATCGGCGTCGCGCCGCCCGTGCGCGCGGCGAGCGCGCAATGGAACCAGATGCGCATCGGCCATTCGCGCGTGTACGACTGCTCGTTGTGCAGCGGAATCGAGCGATGCGGCGGATATTCCGTCGACGTATACACCGCGCCTTCGACCTGGCTGCGCGGCGTCGAGGCGAATTCATAGCCGATCAGCGGATCGCCGAACGATGCGGCGAAGCGCTGGAATGCCTCGATCGACTCGACGCGAAAGCCGCTGAACCGCACGCCGCCGGCGCGTTCGAGCGACTCGGCGACGATACGTTGCAACAGCGGCGCGGCGTCGGCGAGCGTGAGATCGGTGCCCGCGCGCGGCGACACGACGAGCGGCAGACCCGGCTCGATGCGCAGGTCGGCGAGTTCGGGCGCGGACGCGGGAACGGTGAGTTCGGTCATGCAATGCCCTCTTGCGAAATCGTTTCGGCGGATCAGTTGAGGCGCGCCTTCGCTTGCGCGTTCACAGCGTCCATATGACGGCGCAGGCTCGCGGGACGCATGTCGGTCCACGTTTTTTCGATATACGCGAGACAGTCGGCCTTCGGTCCGCGCACGCCGGCTTCGCGCCAGCCGGCGGGCACGTCGCGGAAAGTCGGCCAGATCGAGAACTGCTCTTCCTCGTTGATGACGACCGTGTAGACGAGATCGTCCGCTGCAAGATTCTGTTGTTGCGTCATGGTGATGACTCTCCTGGAATGCCTGAGCGGCGCGCAATTGCGCCGCCTTCATCGTTTGAGACGTTCGACGCGCGCGCATTTTTACCCGCCCGGCGCTCGAACAATGGTCTCGGCGCGATTTCAGCGCCGCCGCGCCCGGCCGCCGACGAACGCCGGGCACGCGACATTGCGCTCGCGCGCGTCGAGGCAATCGGCGCAATGTTTTTCGGCGTCGCGGACCATGAAATGCACGAGCGTCTGCGAGACGTTCAGCGCGCGCGCCGTGCTCTGCAGCGTCTCTTCGCGCACGCGGACCATTTCGAACGCGGTGCGGCTGCGGTCGGGCAACTGCGCGAGCGCATCGCAGACGCGGCGCAGCGTGTCGCGCGCCTGCACGCGCGCTTCGGGCGTGAGTTCCTGCGACGGCACGTCGAGACCGTCTTCTTCATCGGCGCGATACGTGTTTTCGAGACTCTGGCGCCGGCATGCGTCGATGGACGCGTTGCGCACCATCCGCGCGATATAGCCCATCGGCTGGCGCACGCCGTCCTGTTGCCGCAAGTCGATGAGACTCACGAAGACGTCGTGCACCACGTCTTCGGCGCGGCTCGCGCATCCGACCACGCCGCGCGCGATGTTCACGAGCATCTGCCGGTTGGCGACGGCGAGATCGAGCAGACTCGACCCGGCGGCCTCGCTCTCCCGCGGCGGCGGCTTGGGCGCGGCGCGCGTGACGGGCGGACGCCAGTACGCGGAAAGAGACAGATTCGACGAAGGCGGCGGCGAGGTCGACGCATGTTTCGACACTGCCGGCTGGACGCGCAGGTAAGCCATAAATCGTGCTCCACTTCCGTAGGACTCGGAAAGCTAACGTAAACGCGAATCATTCTCAATGTCAGCCCTACATGTCAGCGGGTTGTAATGTTGTGCCCGATTTCGGCGCATGCGAGTGCTGGCGCGGGAGTCCGGGGAGCGGACTAAATGTCAAGGATGCGAAAGAAATTAATATTTTTTGTCTTGCGCAAACCTTTGCGGACCGGCGAACGCAGCGAGCGTGTGCCCGCGCACTGGAAACCGCGGTCTGCCTAAAGTTTGGAACCGCACGACCGTTATCCGATATGTGGTCCGGCTTTCCCGCAAGGGTTCAGCCGTCCTGGACCGCGCCGGAAACCATCATGGATCATCAGACTGAGGTGTACACCCTGCCGCGCGGACGTGCGGCCACATGGTTGCTGCACGCGGGAGCCGACATTCCCCGCGCGATCCGCGTCGCCCTCGTCGGGAGTCTGTTCGGCACCTTGCCGATCTTCGCGGGCGGGGTGCTCAATACGGTCGCCGTCGCCTGGGTGCTCGACCGCCGCCATCCGACGATGTCCTTCCACATCTGGCTCGCGCTCGAAATGGCCGTGTGCTTCGTGCGGCTGCTGGTGCTCGTCGTCGCGCGGCGGCGGGCGCGCGCGCGCAAGCCCACGCCGACCGACACCTATGTGCTGCTAGCGCCGCTCTGGGGCGCGACGGTCGGCTACGGCGCGCTCGTTTCCGTGCTCTCCGGCGACTGGATCGCGGCGACGCTGTCGTTTCTGTCGGCGGCGGCGATGGTCGGCGGCATCTGCTTCCGCAATTTCGGCGCGCCGCGTCTCGTCGCGGTGATGATTTTCCTGTCGCTCGGACCGTGCTGCCTCGGCGCGGTGCTGTCCGGCGAGCCGACGCTGTGGCTCACGTTGCTGCAGATTCCCTTCTATCTTTTCGCGATGAGCGCCGCCGCGTGGCGCCTGAACGGCATGCTCGTCACGACGATGAAAGCCGAGCAGGAAAACGACCGCCGCGCGCGCCACGACGAACTGACGGGCCTGCTCAATCGCGCGGGGCTGTTTCAGGCGGTGCGGTCGCGCGCGCCCGGGCACGCGCGCGACAGTGCGCGCACGGCGCTGCTCTACCTCGATCTCGACGGCTTCAAGTCCGTCAACGATGCGCACGGCCACGAAGTCGGCGACACGCTGCTCGCGCTCGTCGCGCGGCGCCTGCGGCATTTGTCGGGCGAAGCGTCGCTGGTCGCGCGGCTGGGCGGCGACGAGTTCGTGATCGTCACGGAGCCGCACGCCGATCCGCTCGCGCTCGCGGATGTCCTCGTGCGCGAGCTGGCGAAGCCGTTCCACACCGATGGCGACGTGCCGCTGCGAATCGGCGTGAGCATCGGCATCGCGATGTTCGACCATCACCACGACGAACTCGACGGCGTGCTCCGCGACGCCGACAACGCGCTCTACGAAGCGAAGCGTGCGGGCAAGAGCCGCTGGGTCGCGGCGAGCGCGCGCGCGGCGGTCAAGGCGGTCGCCTGAGCGAAGCTCACCGCTTCTCCACTTCCAGCGTCTTCGCGTAACCCGTCAGTTCGAGATAACCGCGTCCGGACGGACCGCTGCCATCCAGCGTGACCGCGCCTTCCCAGTAAAGCGCGCCGGTCGAATCGCGCGAGTCGAGTTCCTGATCGTCGATGAGCGGATTCAGCCGCCAGTGCATCCCGCCGACGCGCACGTTCATCGCGACCGGATAAACCGTGCCGGTGCGCGGCGAGCGCCACTGGCGTTCGGGCGTGAACTCGACATCGCCCGGGCCGAATTGCGTCGTGCGCCCCGCGCGGTCGCGCAGCGCGGCATGCGCCCAGACCGCGCGGCCGTCGCGGGCGCGGACCTTGAACGCCATCAGCGCGGAACCGTCGTCGAGGTTTGCGCCGAGCCAGTCCCAGCCGGCGGCGTCGGGCGAAAGCAGCGTGCTCGACCATTCGTGATCGAGCCACGCGCGCCCCGTCACCGCGACGCTCGCATTCGCTTTTCCCGCCGCCGACGGACGCGTCACGCTGCCCGTCACCTTCAGTTGCGGCTCGCTGTAGTAGTAGCTCGCCTGCTCCGGCAAAGGCCCTTTGCGCGAATAGCCTTGCTCTCCCTGGATCATCGGCGGCTGTGTCGGCGTGAAGGTGATATGCAGCGCGAAACCCGCGGCATCGGCCGTTACCGCGTAGCTGCCGTCGGGCGCGCGCGTCATGCGCCATGCGTCGAGCTTGACGTCGGTGTTGCCTTCCGTCGCGTACGCCAGGCCGAAGCCCTGCCGCGCGACGTTCTGATCGTGCACGAGCCGCCCGTACGCGGGATCCGACAGCGCCGCATGCGCGATGATCAGTTGCGCCGGATCGAACGCACTCGCGTTGCCGCCGCCCTTGCCCGTGTTCGAACGAAAGAACGTGATCTGAAACCCGAGCGGCTGATGATCCGCCGTCTCCAGCCATCCGGTCGCGTACCACCATTCCGTGCGATACGGCGGATGCGCGCCGCTGTCCCGCGGCCATTCGAGCGCATGTCCGGGCACGACGGGCGCGAACGCCTGGGCGGCGGCGAACCCGCTCATCGACGAGAACAGCAGCGCCAGAAGCCACACGCGCATCACCAGTCCTCCCGCACGGCGCGCACCGCATCGACGGACACGGCGCGCCGCCCCGACAGCACGGCGGTCGCGCAAGACGACACGAGCATCACGCAGGCGATGACCGCGATCATCGTCCACGGAACATGCAGCGACATGCTCCAGTGAAACGACTGCGGATTCACGACGAACACGAGAATCAGACTGATCGCGAAACCGAGCACGCAACCGAGCACGATGCCGAGCAGCGTCAGCCAGCCCGCCTCCGAGGCGAGCAACGCGAGAATCTGCGTGCGCGTCACGCCGACGTGCCGCAGCATGCCGAACTCGCGGGCGCGCGCGAGCGTCTGCATCGAAAACGTCGCGCCGACGCCGAAGAGGCCGATCACGATCGCCACCGCTTCGAGCAGATATGTCACAGCGAAGCTGCGGTCGAAAATGGTCAGCGAGCGCGCGCGGATTTCGCCGGGCTGCGCGAACTCGAGCGTGTCGCCGAAAGACAGCTTCCTGATCGCGTCGATGACCTGCGCGACGCTCGCGCCCGCGCGCAACGTGACGGCGACGTCGGTTGCGGTCGTGTCGCCGGTGAGGCGCCGGTAATCTTCGCGGCGCATCTGCAGCGCGCCGGTCTGGCGCACGTAATCGCGCCAGATGCCCGCGACGACAAAGCGCTCGCGCGCCCCGCCGAGCGGCAGCGTCACCCGCTCGCCGACGCGATAGCCGTACAGATCGGCCATCGCTTCCGAGGCCCACACCGGCGTTTCGTCCGCGCGCCACGCGGCGGGCGGCAGCACGTCGCCGGTCATTTGCAGCGTCGCGCCGGGATCGGCGGCATCGAGTTCGCGGGCGATCAGCGCGACGGGCGGCTTCGCGGCATCGAGCGTCAGTTTCGATGAGCGCGAAAAAGCCGCATGCGCCACGCCGTTCGCGGCGGCGAGCTGCATCTGCTGATCGGGCCGCAGGCCGCCGGTGTCGGCGCTCGACGCCATGCGCACGTAGAGATCGGCGGACAGCAGATGCGCGAGCCAGTCTTCGACGGACACGCGAAAGCTCGTCACCATGATCGCCATCGCGACGATCAGCGTGAAGCTCGACAGCACGCCGCCCATCGCGATCGACGCCTGTCCCGGCGCGTTGGCGAGGCGCGCGAGCGCGAGCGTCGCGACGGCGTTGCGCGGGCGCGGCGCGAGGCGGAACGCGATTGCGGTGAGGCGCGGCATCAGCGCGATGCCACCGACCAGCAACAGCGCGACGGCGACATATCCGCCGATGGGCGCATCGAAAACGGGCGGCGCCTGCGTGAGCGCCGCGCCCGCCGCGAGACACGCGAGCGCCGGCCACGGCTTGCCGAGCGGCGCGAGCGCGGCTTCCTCGCTGCCCGCCTTGAGCGCGGGCGCGGGCCGGGCGCGCGCCGCTTCGAGCGCCGGCACGAGCGTGCCCGCGAGCGCCACGCCGACGCCGAGCGCGAGGAAGATCGCGCTCGCGACCGGCTCGAACGAAACGCGCGGCTCGACGCCCGGAAAGTAGCCGCCGCCGAGATCGCTGCCGAAGAAGCGCAGCGCGAGCGCCGCGACCACGAAACCCAGCGCGATGCCGAGCACGCCGCCCGCGACGCCGAGCAGCGCGCCTTCGAGCATGATCTGCCGCACGAGCGACGCCCGCGTCATGCCGAGCACGCGCAACATCGCGAATTGCGCGCGGCGGCGCACGACGCCCGCCGCCTGCGTCGAGAACACGAGAAACGCGCCTGTGAACAGCGCGACCAGCGCAAGCACGTTCATGTTGATGCGATACGCGCGCGACAGACGATCGGTGCGGCTTTCGACATCGCGCGTTTCCGTCACGACGAGCCCCGCGCCGAATTCGCGTTGCAGTGTCTGCCGGAACGCGTCGCGATCGACGCCGCGCGTCAGTTGCAGATCGACGCGCGAGAGCTTGCCGGCGAAGGCGAAACGCGTCTGCACGGCGGCGATGTCCATCACCGCGATGCGCTGCCCGGGACGCGTGCGTGCGATGCCGCCCGCCACCCGCAGACGCACCGGCGACGTACCGCTCTGCAACTCGATCTGCGCGCCGTCGCGCGTGCCGAGCCAGGTTTGCGCGGCGGGCGAAAGGAAGATGGCGTCGTTCGCGAGCACGTCGAGCGGCACTTGCGGCGACGGCGCGCCGGTCAGATCGGGCGCAATGCGCTTCGCGCGAAACACGTCGATGCCGAGCACCTTGAGCGGCGCGTTCTTGCCCGGCACGGCGACGTCGACTTCGAGCACCGGACTCGCGACCGCGACGCCTGCATGCATCGCCAGCCGCGGATAGACGTTTTCGTCGATGAAGGGCTGCGCGCCGCGCACCTGCAAGTCGGCTTGTCCGGAAAGACTGCGCGCCGCCGCCGAAAATTCGTTGAACGCCGCGCCGTTGATGAGCTGCACCGCGTAACCGAGCCCGACGCCGAGCGCGATTGTCAGCACGGCGACGATCGCGCGCCCGCGATGGCTGCGCCATTGCGCGTCGAGCAGCCAGCGCGTGAGCGTGTCGAACGGGCCGCGCGCGGCAGTGATGCCGGTCATCGCGCCAGCGCGGCGGCGTGCAATGCGCCGTCGGCGAGAATCAGCACGCGGTCGGCGAAAGCGGCGGCCGCCTCCGAGTGCGTGACCATGACCGTCGCCGCGCCGGTCGCCCGGGTTTCGGCGCGCAGCAGGTCGAGGACTTCGTGCGCCGTGTGCGGGTCGAGATTGCCGGTGGGTTCGTCGGCGAGAATCAGGCGCGGCCGATGCACGAGCGCGCGCGCAATCGCCACGCGCTGCAACTCGCCGCCGGAAAGCTGGCGCGGCAGGTCGTCGTCGCGGCCTTCCAGGCCGACCGCCGCGAGCATCGCGCGCGCGGGCGCCGGCGGCAGGCCGTTCAGCAGCAGCGGCACCGCGACGTTCTGATAGAGCGTCAGATGCGGCAGCACATGAAACGCCTGAAACACGAAGCCGAGTTTCTGACGGCGCAGGCGCGTGGCGGCATCGTCGGAGAGGTTCGAGATGCGCGCGCCGTCGATCAGCACTTCACCGCTTTCCGCCGTGTCGAGACCGGCGATCAGATTGAGGAGCGTCGATTTGCCGACGCCCGAATCGCCCATGATCGCGACGAATTCGCCGGCACCGAGCGCGAAGTCGAGTTCGTCGAGCACGATGCGCCCGCCGCCGTACGTTTTCGTGAGACGGCGGCATTCGAGAGCGGGAGAAACGTCGGGGTCGGCGGGTCGCATGAAGGTCGGCGGGATCGATGTCGCACGGTGTCGTTGGCAAGCATTGTGCCCAACAATCGCGCACTCGTCCTCGATAGCAACGGAGTCCGCCGTACCCTCGCCTCGGGTTATCCCTGAGCCGCTTCGCATTGACTAAACGCGGTATCGAAATCAAACTGTGATCACAGATCAAAGATCAGCAAGGAAAGACCCGTGGCACCCCGATCCGCAACGCAGCCCATTCCGCAACTCGAAATCATCGCCACGGAAACCATGGCGACGAAGGTGTACCAGCAACTGCGCGAAGCCATCATGAGCGGCAGTTTCACGGCCGGGCAGCCGCTCAGCCTGCGCGGTGTCGCCGAGGCGGTCGGGTTGTCGACGATGCCCGTGCGCGCCGCGCTCACGCGCTTGCGTGCGGAAGGCGCGCTCGTCGACGGCCCGTCGCGCGGCCTCATGGTCCCGCCGATGACGCCCGATCTGCTCGAAGAGCTGCGCGACGTGCGCATCGCGCTGGAAGGCTGTGTCGCGGAACGCGCGGCGGCGCGCATGAACAAGGGAGATGTCGCGGCCGTGCAGCGCATCTTCGACGACATGCACGCCCACGTCGAAGCCGACGATGCGCGCGCCTATCTGCGCTGCAATTTCGCGTTCCACACGAGCATCTACCGGCACGGCGCGAGCGAAATGACGCTCGCGACCATTCAGAACATGTGGATGCGCATCGGTCCCTTTCTGAACATGGTCGCGCCTGATGTCGCGCACATGCGCGTGTCGATGGAAGCGCACCGGCAGATCATCGATGCGCTCTGGCGGCGCGACGGCGCGGCGGCGCGCGAAGGCATCGCGCGCGATATCCACGATGCGGCACGCGATCTCGAAACGCGCCTGCGCTCGGAGTCCGCACGGCCGCGGCGTCAGGCGCACAGCTGAAACACGCGGGCGCATCCGGCGCGCCCGGTTCACATAATCGTAAGCATGACTAATCGCCTTGGCGAGGACGCAGCTCGTCCGCGCCGAACATAACCAGAAAGGAGCCGAACGATGGATTTCATCAAACTTCTCACGCCGCGCGCGGGCTTGCGTGTGCTCATCACGGGCGGCGCGTCGGGCATCGGCCTCGCGATCGCGAAGGCGTTCGTGTCGACGGGCGCACGCGTGCACGTCTGCGATGTCGATCCGAAAGCGATCGACGCGGTATCGACCGTCTCGCCGTCGATCACCGGCACGCGCGCGGACGTCGCGAACAAGGACGACGTGAAGCGCGTCTTCGAAGACGTGCAGCGCGAGCTCGGCGGCCTCGATGTGCTGATCAACAACGCGGGCATCGCGGGTCCGACGGGCGGCATCGACGCGATCGATTCCTCCGACTGGGAAAAGACCATCGACGTGAATCTGAACAGCCAGTACTACTTCTCGCGCGAAGCCGTGCCGATGCTGCGCCATGCGCCCGATGGCGGCGTGATCGTGTTCATGTCGTCGGTGGCGGGACGTCTCGGCTATGGCTTCCGCACGCCCTATGCCGCGACGAAATGGGCGGTCGTCGGCCTCGCGAAGAGTCTCGCGATCGAACTCGGCCCCGACAACATCCGCGTGAATGCGGTGCAGCCGGGCATCGTCAAGGGTCCGCGCATGGAAGGCGTGATCGCCGCGCGCGCGAAGCAGCTCGGCATCGCTTACGAAGAAATGGAGAAGCAGTATCTCGCGAAGATTTCGCTGCGCCGCATGGTCACGCAAGAAGAAGTCGCGGCGAGCGTGCTGTATCTGAGTTCGCCGGCCGGCAGCGCGATCTCGGGTCAGGCGCTCTCCGTCTGCGGCAACGTCGAAACGCTTTGAAGCAAGAGGAAACCATGGCAACGAAACGCAAGGTCATCATTACGTGCGCGCCGACGGGCGCGATTCATACGCCGTCGATGTCGCCGTATCTGCCGGTCACGCCGGATCAGATCGCCGAAGCCGCGCTCGCGGCCGCAAAGGAAGGCGCGGCGATTCTGCACCTGCACGCGCGCGATCCGGAAGACGGCCGCCCGACGCAGGATCCCGCCGTGTTCCAGCGCTTTTTGCCGCGCCTCAAGTCGGAAACCGATGCGGTCATCAATCTGACGACGGGCGGCAGTCCGCACATGACCGTCGCGGAACGCCTGAAGCCCGCGCATCATTTTCAGCCGGAAGTGGCGTCGCTGAACATGGGCTCGATGAACTTCGGTCTCTATCCGATGCTCGATCGCTTCAAGGATCTGAAGCATGACTGGGAACGCCAGCATCTGGAAAAGAGCCGCGATCTCGTCTTCAAGAACACGTTCGCCGACATCGAATACATCCTGACGTCGTGCTCGGCCAACGGCACGCGTTTCGAGTTCGAGTGCTACGACATCTCGCATCTGTATAACCTCGCGCATTTCGTCGATCGCGGGCTCGTGAAAGGCCCGTTCTTCGTGCAGAGCGTGTTCGGTTTGCTGGGCGGCATCGGCGCGCATCCCGAAGATCTCGCGCACATGAAGCGCACGGCGGACCGCCTGTTCGGCAACGACTATGTCTGGTCGATTCTCGGCGCGGGGCGCAATCAGATTCCGCTCGGCTCCATTGGTGTGGCGCAGGGCTCGAACGTGCGCGTGGGTCTCGAAGATTCGCTGTGGATCGGTCCGGGCGAACTCGCCGAATCGAGCGCCGCGCAAGTGCGCAAGATCCGGCAGGTGATCGAAGGACTGTCGCTGGAAGTCGCGACGCCCGCCGAAGCGCGTCAGATGCTGTCGCTCAAGGGCGGCGACAACGTGAACTTCTGATTGCCCGATGCACGCGCCGCGCTTGCGGCGCGTGTCTGTCATCACACCAATAAAACTACAACGCCAACGGAGACATAGTCATGCAACACCCGCCCGACACCGCACTGCCCCCGCGCGCCGCGCGTCCACTCTGATTCCGGGAGTCATCATGTCCAAGCCCAACACGACGAGCGCAACGCCCGCACCGCTCAACAGCCTGCTGCTGCGCAAGCTGATGCCCTTGCTGGTGATCGTCTACGTGATCAGCTTCCTCGATCGCACGAACATCGCGCTCGCCAAGCATTCGATGAGCATCGATCTCGGCATCTCCGCCGCCGCGTACGGACTCGGCGCGGGTCTGTTCTTTCTGACCTACGCGCTCTTCGAGATTCCGAGCAATCTCGTCATGCACAAGGTCGGCGCGCGCTTCTGGATCACGCGCATCATGGTGACGTGGGGCGCGCTGTCCGTGGCGATGGCCTTCGTCACCGGCGAGACCTCGTTCTACGTGATGCGTCTTCTGCTCGGCGCCGCCGAAGCAGGCCTGTTTCCCGGCGTGATGCTGTATCTCACGTACTGGTTCGGCCGCGAGGAACGCGCCCGGGCGACCGGCTATTTCCTGCTCGGCGTGTGCGTGGCGAATATCGTCGGCGGACCGCTCGGCGGCGCATTGCTCGAACTCGACGGCCGGCTCGGCTTTCACGGCTGGCAATGGCTTTTCGTGATCGAAGGTGTGCCCGCCATCCTGCTCGCGTTCGTCGTGTGGAAAATGCTGCCCGATCGTCCGACGAGTGCGCCCTGGCTCGCTCGCGACGAAGCGCTCGCGCTCGAACGCCGTCTCGCGGCGGAGCACGACGCGCAAGGCAGCGGACATGGCTCGCATGGATTGCGCAGTGTGATCGCGGATCGTCAGGTGTGGCTCGCGATTCTCGTCTACTTCTGCCATCAGTTGACCATCTACACGGTGATCTTCTTCCTGCCGGGCATCATCGGCGCGTCGGGGCATTTCTCGCCGCTGACCATCGGGCTTCTGAGCGCGACGCCGTGGATCGCCGCCGCGATCGGCGCAGCCACGCTGCCGCGCTTCGCGAGCGACTCGTCGCGCAGCCGTCGCATGTTGGTCGGCGGGCTCGTCATCATGGCGTCGGGCATGCTGATCGCCGCGTGGTCCACGCCGGTCATCGGGCTTCTGGGCGTGTGCTTGTCGGCGTCGATGTTCTTCGTCGTGCAGTCGATCATCTTCACGTTCCCGTCGTCGCGGCTGTCGGGCAGTGCGCTCGCGGGCGGTCTTGGCCTCGTGAATTCGTGCGGCCTGCTGGGCGGCTTCGTCGGTCCGACGGTAATGGGCATCATCGAGCAGACGACCGGCCGCGCGATGAACGGACTGGTGTGTCTCGCGGTGGCGCTGCTGGTTGCCGCGGCATGCAGCGTGCGCCTGCGCCACGGCAACGAGCGGCCCGCCGACGACAAGCGCCGCGTGATGTCCAACGCGTGATCTGACGGCGCACGCCTGCAACGGGCGTGCGCTGCATCAACCTTGCGGCAAGGTGCCGGGCCGGATGTACGCGAACATGTGCGAAACGTATTCCGGCTTGCCGAGCGGCACGCCGTGATTGCGCAGAATCGCGTAAGCGGTCACGGCGTGAAAATAGAACTGCGGTAGCGACCAGTCGCGCGCGTATTGCTCGCCGGTCATGTCGAAGATGATTCCGTTCGGCAAGTCGAGCGCGATCTGCGAATCGGCTCCGGCATCCAGTGCATCAGGTGCGAGACCCTGAAGCAACGCGATGGCCTCCGCGATGCGCGCCTGAGCCTGTGCAAACGTGCCGGGCGCCTCGTTCGACTTCGCTCCTTCCTGCCGTACGTCGAGCAAGGTCTGCGGCACCGCTTCCCCGCGCAGCCGATACACCGGCTCCAGCGCCTGAAAGCACACGAAGCGCACTTGCGCCGCGAGCGGAAACATGTCGGGCGCGAGGCGCAGACTCAACAACGCGTCCGCGTCGGCGCCCTGCTCCTGCTCGCGCGCGGCGGCCCTGTCGAGCCATGCCGACAGGCTTTTCAGGGTCTGCGCGAAAGCCGGAACGAGAAGGCGGGTCAGTTGCATGAAGCGCTCCACGGAATGATGTTCCGCGATCTTATCCCGATGCAGCGCCCATCCGCGTGAAATCCCGTCAGCCGCCGAACAGGCCGAACACGGCGACGCCCGTCTTCGTGCCCACATACACCTTGCCGTTCGCGATCATCGGCGAGATGAACTTGTTGCCCGGACCAAACTGATCGCGCGTGCCCGACTGGCTGCTGTTGTAGAGCTCGTTCGCGAGATTGCCGGCGTCGTACGCATGCAGCACGGCGATGGCGCCGTTCTCCGCCGCCCACACGATGCCGTTCGCGCTGCCATTCGCCGAGATCACCGGCGCGACGCCCGGAAAACTCCAGGTCTGCGCGCTCTGGCTCGATGCCGTCGTGGCGAACACGGCGTTCGTGACGGGCAGCGCCTTGAGATGATCGCCCGCCGGACCGACGTACACCGTGCTGTTGTAATACGCGGGCGCGCTGAACATGGGGCCGAAGATCGTCGAGAAAAGCTCCTGATAGATGTGGTCGCCGTTCGAGTCGAAGTTGCCCATCGAATCGCGATTGACGATGAAGAGCGCGCGCGTCTTGCCGCCGCCGACCGCGAGATGTCTGACGACGCCGTTGATATCGACGAGATCGGGCAGCACCAGCACGCCGCCCGAGCCGAGATCGAGATCCGCGCTCGACTGCTGGACTGTATCGGAAGGTTCGAAATAATCGGCGACGTGAAGCGTCGGCGTCGGACTGACCTTGAGGAAGCCGTTACCGAAGTCGCCCTTGTTCGGCATGTCCTGCGCGTTGGTGGTCGGGTCGAAGGTGCCGTTGCCGTCGAGGAAGTAGATCGAGGTGCCGTCGGACGCGAGGCCCGCGCCGCTCATCCAGATGCCGCCCATCTCGCCGTTGGGCGTCACGTTGAGCACGCCGGTCTGCCTGAGCGTGTCCGCGCTATAGGCGATGACCCAGCCGGTATACGGCAGCGTATCGCAGTGCGAACTCCAGCCCGTATAGACGACGCCGTTCAGCAGCAACAACGACGCCCGTTCGACATACTGCCCCGGCGTGAAGGGCACGACGCCGTTCACGCTGCCCGAGCCCGTGCCCGCATAGGAGCCGGTGATCTCAGCGGGTCCGTTGAAGAGTTCGGCGCCCGTGGTGATGTCGAGCGCATGAAGGCGCTGATGATAAGCGCCGCCGCTGTCTCTCGACATGCCGACGACATACATCGCGCCATTCGGCCCGCGCGCCCGGTCGATGACGGGCGTCGCCGTGACGCCGATGGTCGGCGTGATCTGATTGCAGCCGCGGTCGTCGCTCGGCGTTTCGCCCGCGAGCGCGGTCGAGATGCGCCAGAGCACCGTGCCTGTGTCGGCATCGAAGGCATAAACGCTCGCGTTTTCCGTCACGACGTAAAGCACGTTATGCGTGCCGCCCGCAATCGGCACGTTCGCGAGGAAGAGCGGCTGAGCGTCGACGGCGCCATCGACGCTATAGAACCCGAGCCTGCCGAACGTGGCGGCATTGACGTTCGCGAGCGTGAGCTTCGCTTCCGCGAGTTGCTGCGCAGTGCGGCCGATGTCGTTGTGATACGTGGTCACGTCCATCGCGTTCGATGCCGATGGCGGATTCGCCAACGGCGTACTCGCCCCCGCCGGCGCACTCGCACCACCCGGCGACGATGCCACGGATGGACTCGAAGCGACCGCGGGACTCGAAGCTGCTGGTGGAATCGAAACGGTTGAAGGACTCGAAACGGCTGATGGACTCGAAGCAACTGATGGACTCGAAGCTGCCGCAGGACTCGAAGGGGATATCGCAGGACTCGATGCAGCCACCGGACTCGATGCGCTCGAAGGACTCGAAGGACTAGAAGCCGCCGCAGGACTCGCAGGCGCGGTCGATGGACTCGCTGCCGGCGTCGCGCCTCCGGTCGTCGAGGAGGCGTCGGAGTTCGAACTGCCGCCGCTGCATCCGGCGACCACAGCGGCGAAAGCGAACGCAATCGCGGCGACCGTCAAGTGCCCTTTCATCTGCGGAACTCCGTTCTTGGAGGGGGCCAGGCCCGATGCTCTCGCGTTTATCGTCGGCGAGCGTTCCAGCAGAAAAAATGGTCGGATGACGCCTATGATTTGGCGGATTGGTTGGCCGCGTTTCTGCATGCGTATGACGATTGAGCGTCTCGCACGCGGCGGTTTTCAGTGCCCGCGACAGAAGTGTGCAGCGCTCGCCGCGAACACGAGGCGTCTTCTGCGCGCATTCGGGCCTCGTCGTAGACTGGCGCAGCCCTGGGCTTTCCTTCGCAGGAGAACGCATGTTCCGGCTTCGAAAACTCGCGATGTTGACGACCGTTCTCGGCATGATGGTCTCTCCGTCGCATGCCGCGTCAGTCGCCTCGGCCACACATACAATGGACCGGCCGGTCTACTATCGGACGGTGCATGTCGATGGACTTTCGATCTTCTACCGCGAAGCCGGACGTCCCGACGCCCCGACGATCCTTTTGCTGCACGGCTTTCCATCGTCGTCGCGCATGTACGAGCCGCTGCTTGCGCGACTCGCGGACCGATACCATCTCGTCGCGCCCGACTACCCGGGCTTCGGACACAGCGACGCGCCCGATGCCAAAGACTTCGCCTACACGTTCGATCACCTCGCCGAAGTGACCGGGCGCTTCACCGAGGCGCTGGGTCTCACGCATTATTCGCTCTACGTTCAGGACTATGGCGGGCCGATCGGCATGCGGCTCGCCGTTCAGCATCCGGAGCGCGTCGATGCCTTGATCATTCAGAACGCGGTCTCGCACGAAGACGGACTCGGGCCGTTATGGGCCACGCGGCGCGCGTTCTGGAAAGACCGTGCGGCGAACGAAGCCGCGTTGCGCAAGAACTTCCTCTCGTTCGAATCGACGCGTCAACGGCACGTCGGCTCGAATCCGCATCCCGAAACGATCGATCCCGATCTCTGGACCGACGAGTTCGCCTTCCTGAGCCGTCCGGGCCAGGCCGACATCCAGACCGATCTGTTTTATTCGTATCAGACCAACGTCGCGAGTTATCCGGTCTGGCAGGCGTGGCTCAGGCAGCATCGGCCGCCGACGCTGATCGTTTGGGGAAAGTACGATCCCTCTTTTCAGGTGGAAGAAGTCGCGGCCTATCAACGCGACTTGCCGAACGCCGAAGTACACATTCTGGACGCGGGTCATTTCGCGCTCGATGAAAAGCCCAACGAAATCGCCGCTATCACGAGGAAGTTTCTCGACCGGCGTCACGGATCGCTCAAGTAACGCGCTCACGTCAAAGTAAGCGCGATGCCCGATGTGTTCGCTCAGTGACGCCGGGGATGCGCGAGGAAGAAGCGCAGCATTTCCGCACTGGCGTCCGGCCCGGCGGGATCGGTAAAGGAACCGCGCGTGCTGCCGCCGGACCACGCATGCGGGGCGCCATGAATGGTCCACAGTTCAGCGGGCACGCCATCGGGCGACGTGGTTTGCCGCACGGTGTATTTACGTGTGTCGGCGTGCCCTGCCGACGACCGGTCGCGCGCGGACGTCTCTTCGCCATATGCACGCATCAGTTCGTGTGCGTTGGAATAATGCACGGTCGCGTCCGCATCGCCATGAAACACGATGAGCGGACAGCGAGGCTGCTCCGTCGCGCGAGCGTGCGCGGGACGCTTTCCTCCTCGCATGGCCGCGAGCGCAGAAGGCAGATCGTGCGCGCAGCCGGCCGGCAGCCCGGAATGGACGCCTGCCGCCGCGTACAGATCGGGATAGCGCTGCGCCATGATCGCCGCCATCGCGCCGCCCGCCGACAGTCCCGCGATATACACGCGCTTCGTGTCGACGCAGTGGCTCGCGATCACTTCGCGCGTGATGCCCGCGATCAGCGACGGCTCGCCCCGCTCGCGCACCTGATCGGCCGTGTTGAACCAGTTCCAGCATTTCGACGCATTCGCATGCTGCGGCTGAACCGGATACACGACGATGCAATCGTGCTTTTCGGCGAGTGCGTTCATCTGCGTGCCCGCCGCGAAATCGTCGGCGTCCTGCGTGCAGCCATGCAGCATGACGATGAGCGGCAACGGCTCGCTGTCATAGCCGCTCGGCACATAGAGCTTGTAATCGCGCTGGCCGGCGGCGTTCGCGTAGCTGCGCGTACTGAAATGCCCGCGGTCTTCGACTTCATGCGCGGTGTGATCCGCACGCGCATGCCCGAACCGATGCAGGACGTCGGCGAGACGCCCTGAAATCGATTGATCGGCCCGCGGTGCAGCCGGCGCCGACGCCGCGTCCGCCGCGGTCGAGCCGCCGCGCAACGCGCGCTGGATGACGTCGGTGGCGCCGGCCGTATCGTGTTCGCGAAAGCGCGCGAACGCTTCTTTCATCGAATCCAGAAATCCTTCATTGAGTTTCATTGTTCATTCCGTTTGGTCGGACGCGAATCCGGTGCGCTAGCGAATACGATCAGCGAGCGCCGCCTTGACGGCCGCCGATGCATGCAGCGCACCGCGCACCAGAATCGAGTCGATCGTTGCGAGGGCGAGTTCGGGCGTGACGTCGGCGGCGATACTGGCCAATCCGAGCACCTGGATCGTGAGCCGTTCGTTTGCCGCGCGCACCGCTTCGAGATCGCGCTTCGAAAAATATTGGAGACCCAGCACCAGTTCGCGCCGCGTGACCGTCTCCTTGACGACCACCGCGTGAACCGACAACTGGTTGCGAATCGCCGTGCGGATCAGATCCGTACGGTTCGAATAAAAGCCCTCTTCCACGAGCAGATCGATCTGGCCCAGATCCACCGGGCCGATATTGATCGTGATTTTTTCGGTTTCGCCGCCTCGGGAGCGGGCGGGCTCGACTGCTGTCTCTTTCGTCATAAACTTTAAATCATCTCCACACCATCCATATGGATGGTTATAGGCTTCTTCATGGATGATGTCAACGCCGATCGTCGCCCGATCGCGAATTCGGGGCGCCATACGATGGCATGTTTAGCGAAACCATCGTCTGATGGCGCGAAGGTCCGCAACGGGCGGTAAATACAAGTGTTTCGCAAGCTTTCGCGCGAATCCTGTCGGAAAAAGTCCGTGCCTTACATTTCCCTTCCTTCGCGCCTATCATGGGAAATTCGACGGTTTCAGGTTTCGATCCATCGTCGGAGGACACCCTCGATGACGACGCAGCCCGAGCATGAACCTCACGCGAGCGCGGCCGAACCCGTCATCGGCGATGCCGCGCTCGACGAACCCGGGGTGCCCGAATATCCGCGGCATCAGCAGATGTTTCCCGTGCTCACGGCGCCCGAGCTTGACCGGCTGCGCCGCTTCGGCGAACCCTGCCGTCACGAAAAAGGCGAACTGCTTTATCGCGCGGGCAGTCTGTGTCCCGGCGTGTTCGTGCTGCTGGCGGGCAAGGTGCGCATCGTCAGTCGCGATGCGCTGGGGCACGAGCAGGTCATCCACACTTACACGCAACGCGGCGAATTCACCTCCGACGTCACGCAGCTTTCCAGCAAGCCGGCAGTCGTGGACGCACATGTCATCGAAGACGTCGATGCGCTTCTGCTGCGCCCCGACGCGTTGCGGGCCGTGATGATCGGCGAGGCCGATCTCGGCGAGAAAATCATGCGCGCGCTCATTCTGCGGCGCGTGCTCGTCTTCGAACGCGGACAAGGCGTGGTGCTGGTCGGCGCATCCGGCGACGCGCGTCTGCTCGCGTTGCAGAATTTCCTGCGGCGCAACGTCTTTCCGTGCGCCGTGCTCGACGCCGGGCAAAACGCGGAAGCGCTCGAAGTGCTCGAACGCCTCACGCCGCAGCCCGACGACTTTCCGCTCGCGCTCTGTCCGAACGGCACGGTGCTGCGCAATCCGGACGAAGGGCAACTCGCGTCGTGCCTCGGGCTGATTCCGGACTTCGATCCCGCTTATGTATACGACGTGGCGATCGTCGGTGCGGGTCCGGCCGGACTCGCGACAGCCGTGTACGCGGCCTCGGAAGGACTGTCGGTCGCGGCGCTCGACTGCCGCGCGCCGGGCGGACAGGCCGGCAGCAGTTCGCGCATCGAAAACTATCTCGGCTTTCCGACTGGCATCACAGGGCATGCGCTGGCAGGACGCGCCTTCGTGCAGGCGCAGAAATTCGGCGCGCATATCGGCATTCCGTGCGAAGCGCGAGCGCTGTACTGCAACGAGCCGCAACCGGTCGTCGAACTGACGGACGGACGGCGCATCACCGCCCGCACGATCGTGATCGCGACGGGCGCGGAGTATCGGCGTCCGGACATCGACGGCCTCACGCGCTTCGAGGGCACCGGCGTCTATTACTGGGCGACGCCGATCGAAGCGCGGCTATGTCGCAAGGAGCCCGTGCTGCTCGTGGGCGGCGGCAATTCGGCGGGACAGGCCGTGGTGTTTCTGGCGTCGCATGCCGAGCATGTTCATCTGTGCATTCGCGGCGCGAGTCTCAGGCACAGCATGTCGCACTATCTGATCGAGCGGATCGAAGGGCTGCCGAACGTAACGGTGCACACGGACACGAACCTGACGGCGCTCGAAGGCGCGGCGCGGCTTGAGCGCGTGCACTATCGCGGCGCGGACGGCGAACGGGGCAGCGTGGCGACGCATCATCTGTTCGTGTTCATCGGTGCGCAGCCGAATGCGGGCTGGTTGCGCACATGCGGCGTCGCGCTGGACAACAGGGGCTTCGTGCTGACGGGCGCGGATCATCCGCGTTCGGACGTGCGCACGATGTCCTTGCAGACGAGCGTTCCGGGCATCTTCGCGATCGGCGATGTCCGCTCGGGATCGATCAAGCGCGTTGCCTCCGCGGTCGGCGAAGGCGCGGCCGTCGTCGCGCAGATTCATGCGTATCTGATGGCCGACGCCCGCTGAGCGCCGGCGTTCTTCGCCGGCTTTTCAGTTACTTGGCGCCGGTGTGCTCGCGCACGATGAATTCGGCGTACCAATCGGGCCAGTTCTCGTCATGCTGGCCGGTCTGCTTTTCGTGCTCGCCATGCGCGGCCGCAGCGCGGCGAAGCGCGCCGGCGAGTTCCTTAGACGAAGCAAACGACGCGTACGTATCCACGCGTCCCGGAAGCCGCGCGGTCACTTCCTGAAAGACCCAGCCGTTGCCGTCGGGATCGCTGAACGACGCGAACGAACCATAGCTGTTGCGCGCCGGATGCGCTCCGCTCACGCGTCCTTCTTCGCCGGCATGGTGAAACAGGCCGCCGACGTCGTGAAAGATCTCGCTCACGCGCACGCCGCGCGCGACGAGGTCGGCATGCGCCGCGTCCAGATCGGACACGATGAGATGAAGGCCCTGCACCGAACCCGGCTTTTCCGTGGTGACGCCGCGGCCGAACAGGATCGAGCACTGCGAGCCCGGCGGCGTGAAATGGACGACGCGAAACTGATCGTCCTTCGCGATATCGACGTCGAGCCGCCAGCCCAGGGTTTCATAGAACTGCTTCGCACGGTCGACGTCCGACACGGGTATGACGACGACTTCGAGCTTCATCTCGACCGTATTCGACCTCTGTCCATTGCTCATGTCGAGCTCCTCACGATTGACGTTCGATTGCGGATCCGGACTGCGGCGAATGGCCGTTCTTTTCGCTGACGAGCATGACCGATGCATCACGCCGCACGGCTCAATCGCCTGTAATTTAACGCTTGAGCATGCTTGCGTCGACAAAACGATCGTATAGGTTTGCATACTTCAGCATCGTGGCTTCGGCGCCCCGCGATCGACACAATGCACCGGGTTTGCCGCGCGCCTTTTTACTTGACATCTAAACTATATAAACCTAAATTATCGACTCGGGCACACGAGTCGGAGAAGCAAACATGCGCATCGTCTGTATCGGCGGCGGCCCAGCGGGCCTCTACTTCGGCCTTTTGATGAAGCGCCGCCATCCTGCCTATGACATCACCATCGTCGAGCGCAACCGCCCTTATGACACGTTTGGCTGGGGCGTCGTCTTCTCCGATCAGACCCTCGGCAACCTGCGCGCCGCCGACCCGGAAAGCGCCGGTGCCATCCTCGACGCCTTCAACCACTGGGACGATATCGAAGTCCATATCAACGGCCGCATGATTCGTTCGTCGGGCCACGGCTTCTGCGGCATCGGTCGCAAACGTCTGCTGAATATATTACAGGCGCGCTGCGAAGAACTCGGCGTCAAGCTCGTTTTCGAAACGCAGGTGACGAACGACGACGACTACGAAGCCGACCTGATCATCGCAAGCGATGGCCTGAACAGTGCGATCCGGCAGAAATACGCGTCCACGTATCAGCCGGATATCGACGTTCGCGATTGCCGCTTTGTGTGGCTCGGCACGAACAAGTGCTTCGACGCCTTCACGTTTGCGTTCGAGCAAACCGAATGGGGCTGGTTTCAGGCGCATGCGTATCGCTTCGACGACAACACGTCGACCTTCATCGTCGAGGCGCCGGAGCGTGTGTGGCGTGCAGCGGGCCTCGCCGACATGAGCAAGGAAGACGGCATCGCGTTCTGCGAGCGGCTCTTCGCGAAGTATCTCGACGGTCATCCGCTGATATCGAACGCCACGCATTTGCGCGGCTCGGCTCAATGGATCCGCTTCCCGCGCGTCGTGAACCGCGAATGGGTGCATTGGAGAAGCGACGCGATCGGCAAGCGCACGCCCGTCGTCCTGATGGGCGATGCCGCGCATACCGCGCATTTCTCGATCGGCTCCGGCACCAAGCTCGCCCTCGAAGATGCGATCGAACTCGCGAACAGCATCGATACCGCGTTCGCGCAACAGGACGGCGACCTCGAAGGCGCGCTCGATCACTACACGCGCGTGCGCAGCGTCGATGTGCTGCGCATTCAGAACGCGGCGCGCAATTCAACGGAATGGTTCGAACACGTGGACCGCTACGCATCGTTCGAGCCGGAGCAGTTCGCTTACTCGTTGCTCACGCGCTCGCAGCGCATCTCGCATGAGAATCTGCGCGAACGTGACGCAAGTTATCTCGCGTCGTTCGAAGACTGGCTCGCCGGCCGCGCGGGACTCGAACGCGCCGATCAAACGCGCTCCGTTCCGCCGATGTTCACGCCTTTCAAACTGCGCGGCGTGACGCTCAAGAATCGCGTCGTCGTGTCGCCGATGGCGCAGTACTCCGCCGTCGACGGCATCGCGGGCGACTACCATCTGATGCATCTCGGCGCACGCGCCATGGGCGGCGCCGCGCTGGTGATGACCGAGATGACGTGCGTGTCGCCGGAAGCGCGCATCACGCTTGGCTGCCCGGGCATGTACACACCCGGACATCTGCACGCGTGGAAGCGCATCGTCGATTTCGTGCACGCGCAATCGGATGCGAAGATCGGCATGCAGCTCGGTCACGCGGGCGCGAAGGCTTCGACGCGCGTGAGCTGGGAAGGCATCGATCAACCGCTCGCCGAGGGCAACTGGCCGCTCGTATCCGCGTCGCCGCAACAGTATCTGCGCGACGTGAGCCAGTGGTCGCGCGAAGCATCGCATGACGATCTGCGCGAGATCGAGGCGCAATTCGTGCGCGCCACCGAAATGGCGGCGCTTGCGGGTTTCGACTGGCTCGAACTGCATTGCGCGCACGGCTATTTCCTGTCGAGCTTTCTCTCGCCGCTCACGAATCGTCGCAGCGACGAATATGGCGGCTCGCTCGAAAATCGCCTGCGCTATCCGCTGCGCGTTTTCGAGGCGATGCGCGCCGTATGGCCGCAAGACAAGCCGATCTCCGTGCGCATCTCCGCACACGACTGGGTCGATGGCGGCACGACGCCTGACGACGCCGTGGAAATCGCGCGCGCCTTCAAGGCGGCGGGCGCGGACATGATCGACGTCTCTTCGGGGCAAGTCAGTAAGGACGAAAAGCCCGTCTTTGGCCGCATGTTCCAGACACCTTTCGCCGATCGCATCCGCAACGAAGCGGGGATCGCGACGATCGCCGTCGGTGCGATATCGGAAGCGGATCACGTGAACAGCATCATCGCGGCCGGTCGCGCCGACTTGTGCGCCGTGGCGCGACCGCATCTCGCGAATCCTTCGTGGACGCTGACCGAAGCCGCGAAGATCGGCTATTTCGATATCGCGTGGCCGAAGCAATACGCGGCCGCGAAATCGCAACTCGAACGCAATCTGGAACGCGAGCGCGCCGTGGCCACCGACAACGCGCGTCTGTCACCGCAAGAACGCGCACAACGGGCCGAAGGAAGCATCTGATCATGACATCTCTCGCCAGCAGGCACGCAGTGGTGACGGGCGGCGGCAGCGGCATCGGCGCATCGTGTGCCGAAGCGCTCGCGCGTGCCGGCGCGCGCATCACGCTGATGGGCCGCGACATGAAACGCCTCGAAGCCCAGCGCGATGCGATGCGCGTCCACGGCGAAGTCGCGTGCATCAGCGTGGACGTGACGAACGAAGCCGCCGTGACCGAAGCCTTTGCACGCGCGGCCGAAGTGCACGGCGCCGTCGATCTGCTCGTCAACAACGCCGGGCACGCGCAAGCCGCGCCCTTCACGCACACCGACGCCGCACTGTGGCAACGCATGCTCGACGTGAATCTGACCGGCGTATTTCTGTGCACGCGCGCCGCCCTGCCCGCGATGCTCGAACGCGGATACGGGCGCATCGTCAATGTCGCGAGCACGGCGGGGCAAACGGGCTATGCGTACGTTGCCGCGTATTGCACCGCGAAGCATGGCGTGATCGGCCTGACGCGCGCGCTCGCCGCCGAAGTCGCGACCAAAGGGATCACGGTCAACGCAGTGTGTCCCGGCTACACTGAGACCGAATTGCTGCGGGCATCGCTCGATCAGATCATGACGAAGACTTTACGCAGCGAACAGGACGCGCGCGATGCGCTCGTGCGCCACAACCCGCAACGCCGTTTCGTGCAACCGGAAGAAGTCGCGAATGCCGTGTTGTGGCTCTGCGCGCCCGGTTCCGAATCGATGAATGGCCAATCCATATCCGTATCCGGTGGAGAAGTAACGTGACCAACGCCGCACGCAACAAGAAAACCACGCCGATGGCGGAAGCGAAGGCGCCGCGCAAAGGCGTCGAGAAGCCGGCGCATAACGTCGTCGATCTGGAGATGAGCACGGGCGCCGACAGTCACATGGGCCTGCGCCTGTGGCTGCGCATGCTGACCACGACCAACCTCGTGCAGACCGAACTGCGCAAGCGCCTGCGCAACGAGTTCGATACTACATTGCCGCGCTTCGACCTGATGGCGCAGCTCGAACGTCATCCCGAAGGACTGAAGATGACCGAGTTGTCGCGCCGCATGATGGTCACCGGAGGCAACGTCACGGGCATCACCGATCAACTGGAAAAGGAAGGCCTGGTATCGCGCTATACCGATCCTAACGATCGACGTTCGATCAGCGTGCGCCTCACGCCGCAAGGCCGCGCCGCGTTCGACAAGATGGCGACCGCGCATGAACAATGGGTCGTCGAGATGTTCGGTGGACTCGAACTGAACGAGAAATCGCAGACGCATCAGCGGCTCGGCAAGCTGAAGCAGCATCTGCTGAACACGCTCAAGGATTAAGGGAGATTTTCATGACCTCATTCACCGCCGACGCGCTCCTCGCCGGCAACCGCCTCACGCTCGCGGACTATCGCGCGAAACATTTCCTGTGGTCCGTGACCAACGGCGTCGCGACCATCGCGCTGAATCGTCCCGAGCGCAAGAACCCGCTGACCTTCGAATCCTATGCCGAGCTGCGCGACCTGTTTCGGAAGCTCGCATACGCGACCGACGTAAAGGCCGTCGTCATACACGGCGCGGGCGATAACTTCTGCTCCGGCGGCGACGTGCACGAAATCATCGCGCCGCTCATCGATCTGCCGATGCCGGAGCTGCTGCTTTTCACGCGCATGACGGGCGATCTCGTCAAGGCCATGCGTCATTGCCCGCAGCCGGTCATCGCGGCAGTGGATGGCGTGTGCGCGGGCGCGGGCGCCATTCTCGCGATGGCGTCCGACATGCGTCTCGGCACGGCGCGCAGCAAGCTCGCGTTTCTGTTCGCGCGCGTCGGTCTCGCGGGCTGCGACATGGGCGCATGCTCGATCCTGCCGCGCATCATCGGCCAGGGACGCGCGGCGGAACTGCTCTTCACGGGCCGCGCCGCGACGGGCGACGAAGGCTTTGACTGGGGCTTCTACAACCGCCTCTGCGCGCCCGAAACCCTGCTCGACGACGCAGCCAAACTCGCCTCCGAACTCGTCGCGGGTCCGACCTTCGCGCACGGCATCACGAAGAAGATGCTGCATCAGGAGTGGAGCATGAGCATCGACGAGGCGATCGAATCCGAAGCGCAGGCGCAGGCCATCTGCATGAGCACGCGCGACTTCGAGCGCGCGTATCGCGCGTTCGCGGCGAAGGCGCGTCCTGTGTTCGAAGGAGACTGAATTGAACGTCGACCTACATGGCGCGCTTGCGTGGCCCTTCTTCGACGAACGGCATCGCGACCTCGCGCGCGATGCCGATGCGTGGGCTGCCACGCACTTGCAGCACGTTGATCATGCCGATACCGATGCAGCCTGCAAACGCCTCGTGCGCATGCTCGGCGATGCGGGCTGGCTCGCGCATTGCATCGGCGGAACGCGATACGGCGCATCGCACGATACGATCGATACGCGCGCCGTCTGCCTGTTGCGCGAGACGCTCGCGAAGCACGACGGTCTCGCCGATTTCGCCTTCGCGATGCAAGGCCTCGGCTCCGGCGCGATCTCGCTCGCAGGCACCGATGAACACAAGGCCCGCTATCTGCCGCGCGTCGCGCAAGGCACTGCGCTGGCGGCGTTTGCACTGTCCGAACCCGAAGCGGGCTCCGACGTCGCCGCGATGTCGCTCGACGCGCGCATCGACGGCGACGCGTACGTGCTGAACGGCGACAAGACATGGATTTCGAACGGCGGCATCGCGGATTTCTATGTCGTGTTCGCGCGCACCGGTGAAGCGCCGGGTGCGCGCGGCATCAGCGCGTTTATCGTCGATGCCGACACGCCGGGCCTGCAGATCGCCGAGCGCATCGACGTGATCGCGCCGCATCCGCTCGCGCGCCTGCATTTCGCCGACGCACGCGTGCCGCGCAGTCAGATGCTCGGTGCGCCCGGCGAAGGCTTCAAGATCGCGATGCGCACGCTCGACATCTTCCGCACATCGGTGGCGGCGGCGTCGCTCGGCTTCGCGCGGCGCGCCATGCAGGAAGGGCTCGACCGCGCCGCATCGCGCAAGATGTTCGGCCACACACTCGGCGACTTTCAATTGACGCAAGCGAAGCTCGCGCAGATGGCGTTGACCATCGATACGAGCGCGTTGCTCGTCTATCGCGCTGCGTGGCTGCGCGATCAGGGCGAGAGCGTCACGCGCGAAGCCGCGATGGCGAAGTGGCACGCGAGCGAAGGCGCGCAGCAGGTCATCGACGCCGCCGTGCAACTGTGGGGCGGCCTCGGAGTAAAGACTGGCACCGCCGTGGAATCGCTGTATCGCGAGATTCGCGCGCTGCGCATCTATGAAGGCGCGACGGAAGTGCAGCAGTTGATCGTCGGACGAGACGTATTGAAGGCGCACGGAGAACATCGGCAATGACGCAAACCTTCGACATGCCGATGCGCATTCGCTTCGCGCACTGCGATCCGGCCGGCATCGTCTATTTTCCGCAGTACCTGGTGATGACGAACATGCTCGTCGAAGACTGGTTCGACCGCGCGCTCGACATCGAATATGCCCACATGATCTCGAAGCGACGCGTCGGTCTTCCGATCGTCAAGCTCAGTTGCGAGTTCTCGCGGCCGAGCCGCATGGGTGAAACGGTGACGCTCACACTCGCCGTCGATTCCGTGGGCCAACGTTCGATTCGCATCGACATCGTGTGTCATTGCGACGGCGAAGTGCGTTTTCGCGCAAAGCAGGTTCTGGTGACGACGTCGCTCGACGATGGCCGCTCGATCGACATTCCCGGCGATATCGCCCGCGCGCTCGAACGGTTCGCGCCGGGCACGAGCCGCACATTGCAGGAGGAATCAGGCACATGAAAAAGACGCTTCTGCCTTCGGGCTGGATCAAGCCGCGCGGCTATGCGAACGGCGTCGCGGTGCGCGGCACGCAGGTGTTCATCGCGGGACAAATTGGCTGGAACGAAGAGGCGCGCTTCGTCAGCAACGAGTTCGGTGCGCAGGCGGCGCAGGCGTTGCGCAACGTCGTCGCGGTGTTGCGCGAAGCGGGCGGCAAGCCCGAGCATCTCGTGCGCATGACGTGGTACGTGACCGACAAGCGCGCGTATCTCGCGGCCGCGAAGGAAATCGGCGCGGCGTTTCGCGAGCTGATCGGCGACTACGACATCGCGATGAGCGCCGTGCAAGTGGTCGCGCTGATCGAAGACGATGCACTGGTGGAAATCGAAGCCACGGCAGTCATCCCCGACTAAGCGGAGAGCACGATGGAACGGTCAGCACACGTCGATACATTCGCGCGCGATCACCTGCCGCCGCAAGATCAGTGGCCGGTTCTCCTGCTCGACAACGCGGATGTCGCCTACCCCGCGCGCATCAATTGCGCGACGGAACTGCTGGATCGCGCGATCGACGCCGGTCACGGCGACCGTCCGGCTATCTGGTCCGAGATGAACGGCGTACCGCACGCAACGAGTTATCGGGAACTGCGCGCGCTCGTGAATCGCAGCGCGCATGTCCTCGTCGATGACATGGGGCTGCGTCCGGGCAATCGCGTGCTTTTGCGCGGGCCAAATACCCTGCAGATGGCCGTTGCGTTCTTCGCGGCGCTGAAGGCGGGACTCGTTGTCGTGCCGACCATGCCGCTTCTGCGCGCGAAGGAACTGAAGCAGATCCTCGACAAGGCGCAGATTTCCGCCGCACTATGCGACGTTCGTCTGACCGATGAACTCGCCCGATGCCGAACCCAAGGCGACGAGTTCCATTGCGAAACGCTCGCACAGGTCCTCACGTTTCACGACGATGCGCCCGCTTCGCTCGAATCGCTCGCGGCATCGAAGCCCGATCGATTCGACGCATGCGACACCGCCTCCGATGACGTCTGCCTCATCGCCTTCACGAGCGGCACGACCGGCGCGCCGAAGGGCTGCATGCATTTTCATCGCGACGTGCTCGCGATGTGCGACCTCTTCCCGCGCCATATCCTCAAGCCCACGTCGAGCGATATTTTCTGCGGCACGCCGCCGCTCGCGTTCACGTTCGGGCTGGGTGGACTGCTGTGCTTTCCGCTGCGCGCGGGCGCATCGACGGTGCTGCTCGAAAAGCTCACGCCCGAAACGCTGCTGCAGACGGTCGAACGTTTTCGTGCCACCATCATGTTCACGGCGCCGACGTTCTATCGGCAGATGGCGCCGCTCATCGAACGCTTCGACATTGCGAGCCTCGCGAAGACCGTATCCGCCGGCGAAGCGCTGCCCGACTCCACGCGCGCATTGTGGCGCGAAGCGAGTGGCATCGAGATGATCGACGGCATTGGCGGCACGGAGATGATCCATATCTTCGTTTCGTCGTCGGCCGCCGACGTTCGCGAGCATGCGATCGGGCGCGCGGTGCCCGGTTATGTCGTGCAAGCCGTCGACGACGCGATGCAGCCGGTCCCGCCCGGCACGATCGGCAAGCTCGCCGTGCGCGGCCCGACGGGCTGCCGCTATCTCGCCGACGAACGTCAGCAGAAGTTCGTGCGCGACGGCTGGAACCTGCCCGGCGATTCCGTCGTGATCGACGCAGATGGCTACGTGTTCTATCAGGCACGCGCCGACGACATGATCGTGTCCGCGGGCTACAACATTTCGGGGCCGGAAGTGGAAAGCGTGCTGATGCAGCACGAAGCGGTCGCTGAATGCGGCGTGATCGGCGTGCCCGATGAAACGCGCGGCCAGGTGGTGAAGGCGTTCGTCGTGCTCAATCCCGGCTTCACAGGCAGCGATACGCTCATTGCCGAGTTGCAGGACTTCGTCAAGCGCAATGTCGCGCCTTATAAGTATCCGCGCATCGTGACGTTCCTCAATGCCCTGCCGCGCACCGAAACAGGCAAGCTCAAACGCTTTGCGCTGCGCGCGATGTAAAGCGTGCGCAAGGAAAGCAGAAATCGTCGGTTCGTTCAAAAACGTTTGCTTGGTAGAGTATGGCTCACGCCCGCCGCGAGGCGGCTTGCCAACTCTTCCGAGCAAACAAGAAAAATGCTTCTGACGAGACGTTTCCTTGCTGTTTCCTTTTCTGCGGCGCTTGCAATGAGTTCGCAAGCCGCATCGGCCGCGAGCAAGACGCTCGTGTTCTGCTCCGAAGGCAGCCCCGCAGGCTTCGACTCCGCGCAGTACACGACGAGCACGGACTTCGACGCGGGCGCGCACTCCGTGTATGACACGCTCGTCGAGTTCAGGCGCGGCACGCTCGATCTCACGCCGGGCCTCGCGGAAAAGTGGGACGAGTCGCCGGACGCGAAGACCTTTACGTTTCATCTCCGGCGCGGCGTCAAGTTTCAATCGACAGCGTGGTTCAAGCCCACGCGCGACTTCAACGCGGATGACGTCGTCTTCACGTTCAAGCGCATGATCGATCCGAACGAGCCGTTTCAGAAGGCGCATCCCGTCAGCTTTCCGTATCTGACCGACCTCGGCTACGACAAGAACATCGCTTCGGTCGAGAAGCTCGACGACTACACCGTGCGCTTCACGCTCAAGACGCCCGATGTGGTGTTCGTGCGTAACGTCGCGATGGAATTCGCGTCGATCGTGTCGGCGGAATATGCCGCGCAATTGCTCAAGCAGGGCAAGCCGGAAGACCTCAACCAGAAGCCCGTGGGCACGGGCGCATTCGTGTTCCGTGACTACCAGAAGGATTCGACCATCCGCTACGACGCGAATCCGACATACTGGAACAGGAAGGATGTCCACATCGACAAGCTCGTGTTCTCGATCACGCCCGACGCCGCCGTGCGTCAGCAAAAGCTTTCGAGCGGCGAATGCCAGTTGACGTCGTTTCCGCGCCCCGCCGATATCGCCGCGTCGAAGCAGGATCCGAAGCTCACGGTGCTCTCGGGTGTCGGCTTCAACGTCGCTTACGTGGGCTACAACACGACGCACAAACCGCTCGACAACGTGAACGTGCGCCGCGCGCTCGACATGGCCATCGACAAGCAGGCGATCATCAAGACCGTCTACGAAGGCGCGGCGACCATCGCGACAAACCCGATGCCGCCGTCGCAATGGTCGTATAACAAGGCGCTGAAGGACGCACCGCACGATCCCGCGAAGGCGCGCGATCTATTGAAGGAAGCGGGCTTCCCGAACGGCTTCACGATCACGCTGTGGGCCATGCCCGTGCAACGCGGCTATAACCCGAACGCGCGGCTGATGGCGCAATTGATTCAATCGGACTGGGCGAAGATCGGCGTCAAGGCGAACATCGTCACGTACGAATGGGCCGAGTACAACAAACGGGCGAAGACGAACGGCGAGCACGATGCCATTCTTTACGGCTGGCTCGGCGACAACGGCGACCCGGACAACTGGCTCGGGACCACGCTGGGCTGTGACGCCGTGCACGGCAGCAATATGGCGAAGTGGTGCAACAAGCAGTTCGACGATCTGCTGGCGAAGGCGCGCCTCGTCACCGATCAGAACGCGCGCACGAAGCTCTATGAAGAAGCGCAAGTGGTCTTCAAGGATCAGGTGCCGTACACGCCGCTCGCGCACGCCAACATCTTCCAGCCCATCTCGAAGCGCGTGCACGGCTATCTGATCAGCCCGCTCGGCGGGCATCGCTTCGACGGCATCACGCTCGATTGATCGCGACAGCCGAATGCGGATTGGCCTCGCGGCGAATCGCACGGTCGAGCAGGGGAACCAGCATGAGACCGAGCACGGACGCCGCGAGAATCACCATGAAGCCCGAGTCGCTGCGGCCCGTGGCCGTCTCCGTCATGCCGAAGAGATACGGGCCGACGAAGCCGCCGATCAGCCCTATCGTATTGATGAACGCGAGGCCGGCGGCCGCCTGGATGCCTTGCAGCCGCTTCATCGCGATTGCCCAGTATGAAGGCAGAACGCCGCCGCCGAAGAAGGCCGTGACCACGAGCAGCGCCATGCGCGCGACAGGGCTCGCGGTCGCGACGAAGGCACACGCGCCCGCGACGAGACCGGCGGTCAGCACGCCGAGATAGACGCAGTCGTTGCCGTAGCGGCGATGAATGCGCGGCAGAATCAGCACGCCGAGCAGAAAGCCGAGGCCGACGCTGCTCGACAGCAAGCCGACAAGAAACGGCGTGTTGACATGCATCTGATGAATCATCGCGGGCGTGAAGAAGTACAGGCCGACGAACGCCACCTGATTGAGGAAGTAGATCAGGCCGATCAGCACCGTCGTGGGCCGCTTGAGCGCCGCGATCCAGTCGGCGGACGTGAGTTCAGGATGACCCTGCGCATCGATGACGGCGCGCGCTTCCAGCGCGCCGGCTTCTGTACGCGTGAGCCATTTCGCGTCGCGCGGGCGCTCCGGCAGCTTGAACCAGAGAAGCACGCCCACGAGAACGCTGGGAATGCCTTCGATCATGAACATCCATTGCCAGCCGTGCAGGCCGCCGATGCCGCCGAGCTGCATCAGCGCGCCGCCGAGCGGATTGCCGAGCATGAGCGCAAGCGCGGGCGCCGTGTAGATCCAGCCGACCGCGACAGGCCGGTCGTTCGGCGCGAACCACAGCGTCACCATGTACATGAGCGCCGGGAACAGTCCTGCTTCCGCGATGCCGAGCAAGACACGCAGCACATAGAACGACCACTCGCCGGTGACGAACATCATCGCGGTGGAAAGAATTCCCCAAGTCACGGCGATGCGTGCGATCCAGCGACGCGGCCCGATACGATGCGCCGCGAGATTGCTCGGCACTTCGAGCAAGGCGTAACCGATGAAGAAGATGCCCGAGCCGAGGCCATAAGCCGCCGCGCTGATGCCGACATCGGCCGCCAGTTGCACTTTCGCGAGCGCCACGTTGGTGCGATCGAGAAACGACATGAAGTAGATCGCGCACATGAGCGGGATGAGCCGGATCATCGCGCGGCGCGTCGCGAGGCGATGGACTTCGTCGCTGCTTTCGTTGAGTGAAGCGGTGTTCATCGTGTCTCCGTTTAATCGTTATGGTTGGGCCATCGCATCAGGGCGTGACCTTGTCCGCGCCTTTGAGCCCCAGCATCTCGCGTGCATCGGCGGGCGTGGCGATTTCGAACGATAGCTCTTCCAGAATGCGGCGAATCTTGCGTACCTGCTGCGCATTCGATTCGGCCTTCACGCCCTTCGCGATATACACGCTGTCTTCCAGTCCGACGCGCACGTTGCCGCCCATGATCGCGCTCATCGTGACGAGCGACATCTGATGGCGTCCCGCGCCGAGCACCGAGAAGTGATAGTTCTCGCGCCCGAACAGACGGTCGGCGGTCGAGCGCATCACGGTCATGTTCTCGGGATCGGCGCCCATGCCGCCGAGAATCCCGAACACGGACTGAATGAAGAACGGCGGCTTGATCAGACCTTCGTCGACGAAATGCGCGAGATTGTAGAGATGGCCCAGGTCGTAGCATTCGAACTCGAAACGTGTCCCATGACCGCCGAGTTCGAGAAGGATCCGCTTGATGTCCTTGAAGGTGTTGCGGAAGATCATGTCCTCCATGCCTTCGACATAAGCCTTCTCCCAGCCGTAGCGCCACGATGAAATCTTCGCGGCGAGCGGATGAATCGAGAAGTTCATCGAACCCATGTTGAGCGAGCACATCTCGGGGCGCGCGAGCAGCGGGTACGCGAGACGCTCTTCCAGCGTCATGCGCGTGCTGCCGCCTGTCGTGATGTTGATGACGGCATCGGTTGCCTCGGCGATTGCGGGCACGAAGCGCCGGAATATGTCGGGACTCGGCGTCGGGCGTCCGTCTTCGGGATCGCGCGCGTGCAGATGGATGATCGCCGCGCCGGCTTCGGCCGCCTCGATCGCCTGATCGCGGATATCGCCGGGCGTGAGCGGCAGATGCTCCGACATCGACGGAACATGCGTCGCGCCCGTGACGGCGCAGGAAATGATGACCTTGCGGCCTGTGTCTTTCATAGGTTTGCCTCGCAGGCGTTTGTCTCCTTGTGACACGAATCTTAGTGAGGTAGCATCACGCCGGAAAGGTCATTTTCGGACACACGTGTGTCCCGCGCGGACAGGGCAAACGCTATTCATGGCATCGACACGGCCACCGCTGAACGAGCGCATGTACGCGCCCTACAAGATCGCTGCGCTCGTCGAAGTGCTGGCGGAACAGGGCATCGCGCCGGAGGACAGCCTGCGCGGCTCGGGCGTCGGCAGCGATGAAATCTACGATGCAACGGTCATGACATCGGTCGGGCAATACGCGACCGTCTGCAGGAACGCGGTCGCGCTGCGTTGCGCACCGGACACGCCGTTCAGGGTCGGACAGCGTCTGCATCTCTCGGCATACGGCATGTATGGCTATGCGCTGATGTCGTGCCTTTCGCTACGCGACTACTTCAAGCTCGGCGTGAAATATCATGGGCTCGCGACGCCCACCGTCACGATCGAATGGACCGAATATCCCGACCGCATGGTGTGGACCTTCCCCGACGCGTTCAAGTCGAGTCCTTCGCGCGAGTTGCGCGAGTTCATCATCGAGCAGCAATACACGCAGCACGTCACGCATCTTCAGGATGTGGCGGGCGGCGTATGTCCGCCGGTGAAAGCGTGCTTTTCGTATCCCGCGCCCGCGCATGCCGATGTCTATCCCGCGTATCTCGGCTGTCCCTGTTTTTTCGATGCCGGGCAATGCGAGCTCGTCTACGACAGCGCGATTCTCGATCGCAAGCCGCAGCTCGCGCATAAGCTCACGGCCGCGCTATTGCAGGAAACCTGCGACCGGCTGATCGGGCAGGCAAAAACATCGAGCGGCGTATCGGGCGAGGTGTATCAGATCCTGATGAGCACGCCCGGCGTGTTCCCCGGCATGGATGCAGTGGCCGATGCCATGCATCTGACGACGCGCACGCTGAGACGGCGTCTCGAGGCGGAAGGGACATCGTTCCTTGCCATCGTCGATGACGTGCGCCGTTCTCTTGCGCTCGAATATCTCAAGACGACCAAGATGAGCACCGACGATGTCGCGATGCTCCTCGGTTTCAGCGATGCCGCGAATTTTCGCCGCGCGCTCAAGCGCTGGACCGGCAAGGGGCCTGGCGAACTGCGGCGCTGAATTCGAATCAGCCGCCGCGATACCACGCATCGATGCTATCGCGTTGCTCGCGCTTTCCCGCTTGCGTTCTGTACGCGTCGCCGCCACCGACGGCGTTCGTGCCGGAGTCGGGTATGTCCTGCGTGATGTCCTTCGCGCTCATCGCATGGCCGACCTGCGCGGCGTGCGCGCTATGCGACACCGGCGCGACCGCGCCCTGGCAATGCATCTTCGCCATGCTGCAATCGTCGGCCAGCGCGGGAACGGCGGACCATGCCACGTTCGCAGCGAGAAGAATGGCGGTGAGTTTGGCTTTCATGGCGACTCCATAGACTTGGTCGTAAAACGCACGGCGTTCGAGCCGACAAGTGCATGGCCTGTGCCAATGCCGATAGATGCATCGCTCTATCGGGCTGAATGGCCTGAAAACAAAGGGGCGCGGTCCGACTCGCGCACTCGCGCGGGTGCGACTTTCGTCGGCTGACTGTCGGGATGTGGCCAACGCAATCGCATCGGCTTGTCGGCTGAAATCCGACATCGCCGAAATCCGATGTGTCGTTTTCCGCCGGTTTCCGGACGCGTGAGCGAAGGCACGCGCGCGCGACGATCCGCACACTCCACAGAACATCATGCCGGGCGCGCTCGCGCTTCATCGGCGATCAAAGCAATTCAGGAGTGAGACACGTGAGTCCTTCGCAAGAGCGCCATGCCGCAAGCAAGCCGTCGCCGCCCCTGGCACTGGATGACATCACCATCGTCGATCATGCGCTGCTCAAACGCGCAGTGAGTGCGATGGCGCTCGGCAATGCAATGGAGTGGTTCGACTTCGGCGTCTACAGCTATATCGCCGTCGTGCTCGGCCGCGTGTTCTTTCCGTCGAGCAGTCCGTCCGCGCAATTGATCGCGACCTTCGGCACGTTCGCCGCGGCGTTCGTCGTGCGGCCGATCGGCGGCATGGTCTTCGGCCCGCTCGGCGACCGCATCGGCCGCCAGCGCGTGCTCGCCATGACGATGATCATGATGGCGGCCGGCACGTTCTGCATCGGCCTGATTCCGGGCTATGACTCGATCGGCATACTCGCGCCCGCGCTGCTGCTCGTCGCGCGTCTCGTGCAGGGCTTCTCTACGGGCGGCGAGTATGGCGGCGCGGCGACCTTCATCGCCGAGTTCTCGACCGATGCGCGGCGCGGCTTCTTCGGCAGCTTTCTCGAAGTGGGTACGCTCGCGGGGTATATCCTCGGCGCGGGCACCGTCGCGCTGCTGACGTCGATGCTCTCGCACGACGCGCTGCATGCGTGGGGCTGGCGCGTGCCCTTCATGATCGCGGGACCGCTCGGACTCGTCGGCCTGTATATCCGCATGAAGCTCGAAGAGACGCCCGCGTTCAGGAAAGAAGCCGAGGCGCGCGAAGCCGACGAACGCACGCGTCCGAAGCAATCGTTCACCGGACTGCTCGCGCAGCAGTTCAAGCCGATGCTGCAATGCGTGGGACTCGTGCTGATCTTCAACGTCACCGATTACATGGCGCTGTCGTACTTGCCGAGCTTTCTGTCGGCGACGCTGCACTTCGACGAAACGCACGGCCTCTTTCTCGTGCTGCTCGTCATGGTACTGATGATCCCGATGACGATCTTCGCGGGCCACCTGTCCGATGTTATCGGCCGCAAGCCCGTGATGCTGTGCGGCTGCATCGGTTTGTTCGCGCTTTCGATTCCCGCGCTGCTGCTCGTGCGCACGGGCGCGATGCTGCCGGTATTCGCTGGCCTGCTGATGCTCGGCGTCTTGCTTTCGACGTTCACCGGCGTGATGCCGTCATCATTGCCCGCACTCTTTCCGACGCGCATTCGCTATGGTGCGCTTGCGATCGGCTTCAACGTGTCGGTATCGCTGTTCGGCGGCACGACGCCGCTCGTCACCGCCTGGCTCGTCGACCGGACCGGCAATCTCATGATGCCGGCGTACTACTTGATGGCGGCTTCGGTGATCGGCATCGTATCCGTGCTCGCCTTGCGAGAAACCGCGCGCAAGCCGCTGCTGGGATCGGGACCGTGCGTCGCGACGCGCGCCGAAGCGCTCGCCCTCGCCGGCACGAAACTGAAAGTCGTGCACACGGGCAAGGGCAAGGGTGAAGTCACGCTGAAAAAGAAGCGCGCATGAATGCTTCAACATTCATGACGCGAGCGCATTTCTCAACGCTTCGAGAAATCTGACGTAAGCAGTCGCGCCGGGGTCCGCGTGTCCGATGCTGCGCTCCTGCACCCACGCCGCGCGGCCCTTCTTCGATTGCATCGAGGCCGTTGCGCTAACCTGTTCGCTTGCTTTGGCGATCATCGCATCGAGCGCGTCTTGCGCGTTGCCTTGCGATGCGGCCAGCACATCGAGGCTCGGCACCAGCGCGTCGAGCACGGTCTTGTCGCCGACCTGACTCTTGCCTCGCTCGATGATGCGCGCCGCCACTGCCTGGCCGATCGCGAGCGCTTCGTCGCGCCCGATCGCGTCCTTGCCGCTCACGGTCTTCGCCGCCGCGAGCAGGCCGCCGCCGACGAGCGCCGCGAACGTCGATGGATTCGCCGTCGAAAACGCCTTCGCCGCGGCGAGCAGCACTTCGTTCAATGACGCTTCATCGGGCAGAGCGGCCAGCGCCTTCACGACAGCCGCCGATCCCGCCTGCACGGTGATGCCGAGATCGCCGTCGCCGAGCGCCGCATCGAGATCGCGCAGTTCATCGGCGTGGGCGGGAAGCGCGCTGAGCGCGCGCGTGAGAATGTCCCGCAGTTCCTTGCTCGTCACACTCATCGCACGCTCCTCTCAAGACACGGTGCCGTCGCGGAAGAACGGCGAACGCGCGGGCGCTTCGAGCAGCGCTTCGAGTTCGTCGTCGAGCAACATCACCGTGATCGATGCACCCGCCATTTCCAGGCTCGTCACGTATTCGCCGACATACGAGCGCGCAACCTCGAGTCCTTCATCGGCGATGAGTTTCGCCGAGCGCCGGTACAGCAAATAGAGCTCTTCGAGCGGCGTCGCGCCGAGTCCGTTGACGAGCAGCGCGACGCGCGAGCCCTTGGGCGCCGCGAGATCGCCGACGATCTGTTTCGTCAGACGTTCGGCGATGGCATCGGCGGATTCGAGCTTGCCGCGATGCGTGCCCGGTTCGCCGTGAATGCCGATGCCGATTTCCATTTCGCCTTCGGGCAGCGTGAAGGTCGGCTTGCCTGCGGCGGGCAGGATCGTCGGCGAGAGGCCCACGCCCATCGTGCGGCAATTCGCGTTCGCTTTGGCACAGATGCGCGCGACTTCGTCGAGCGAGTCGCCACGTTCGGCCGCCGCGCCCGCGCATTTGAACGCGAACAGCATGCCCGCGACGCCGCGTCGATCGTCGGCGCGTTCTTTCGGCGCGGAGGCGACATCGTCGGTGAGCACGACCGTTTTGACGTCGATGCCTTCGGCTTCGGCGAGATCCGCCGCAAGGTCGAAGTTGAGCACGTCGCCGCCATAGTTGCCGTAGACATAGAGCACGCCCGCGCCGCCGTTCACGGCTTTCGTCGCTTCGAAAATCTGCTCCGACGAAGGCGACGAGAACACGTTGCCCACCGCCACGCCGCCGCACAATCCCTCGCCGACGTAGCCAAGAAAGCCCGGCAGATGGCCCGAACCGCCACCGGTCACGATGCCCACACGGCCTTGCTTCGGCGCATCGGCGCGTACGAGCGCGCGGCGATCCTCGGTCGCGGCCTTGATCCATTGCGGATGCGCGAGCAGTAGCGCGTCGATGATCTCATCGACGAACTGCTCGGGATGATTGATGATCTTCTTCATGTTCGAAGTGTCTCCGTTTTGATCGGTTTCGATTCGGTTTCGGTTTCGGCTCGGGCTTCGTTGCGCGTCCATGCAAGCCCGATCACACTTTCCTCCGCTGACTCAACGCATCGAGCAAAACAGCAGCGAAGATCACACCGCCTTGAATGAACTGCGTCCAGAAGGGATTCACGCCGAGCAGCGAAAGACCGACATTGATCACGCCGATCAACACCACGCCGATGAACGTCCCGACGATCGACCCGCGCCCGCCCGCGAGCGACGTCCCGCCGATCACGATGGCCGCGATCACCTGCAACTCGAGTCCGTTGGCAGCCGACGGCAACGCGGAATTCAGACGCCCCGCGAGCACGATGCCCGCGATCGCCGCCGTCACGCCCGCGAGCATGTAAGTGAAGAACACGACGCGACGCACCGGAATGCCCGCGAGCCGCGCCGCTTCCTGATTTCCGCCGACGGCAAACACCTGATGCCCGAACGTAGTCTTGCGCAACAACACATGGCCGATGACGAACACGACCAGCATCACGATCATCGGCATGGGCAATCCCGCCACCGTCTTCGCACCGAACAGCGTGAACGCGTTGGGGAAATCGAACTTGGTGCGGCCATCGGAAATGGCGAGCGTGAGACCGCGCGCCATGGCCATCGCGGCGAGCGTGACGATGAAGGGCACGAGCCGCAGCCACGAAACCGCGAGGCCGTTGAGCGCGCCTGCGAGCGCACCCACCGCGAGCGCGACGCAAAGCCCGGTCATGCCCAGTCCCACCGCGCCCGGACTCGATCCGGCCATGACGGTCGCCGCGACCATGCCGCTCAGCGCGACGAGCGAGCCCACCGACAAGTCGATCCCCGACGTGATGATGACGAACGTGCCGCCCACCGCCGCGATGCCCACCACCGATACCTGCACCATGATGTTCGTCAGCGTGCTGGTCGTCAGGAACTCGGGCGATGCGATCGACAACGCAATGCAGATGATGACGAGCGCTGCAAACAATGGACCGATGCCGCTCCTCAACTGACGGATCACGCGGCGCGACAGCGCCTCCGTGTCCGAACGATCGGCTGCTGTGGAGGTCATGCGCCTGCTCCTGTCGTTGCCCACTGAATGACGGTTTCCGAATCCGCCTTGTCGCGCGCGATCTCGGTCACGATGCTGCCGCGATACATCACGAGCACGCGATCCGACATGCCGAGCAACTCCGGCAGTTCCGAACTCACCATGACGACCGCCGCGCCCGCGCGCGCCATCGTCACCATGTGCGCGTAGATCTCGGACTTCGCGCCCACGTCGATGCCGCGCGTCGGCTCGTCGAGCATGATGACGGCGGGACTTGTCGCCGTCGCGCGGCCGAGGATCACCTTCTGCTGATTGCCGCCCGATAGCGTGCCCGTGATCTGCAACACCGACGACGCGCGCACGCCGAAGCGCGCGCTCGCATCCTGCGCGAGCTTGCGCTTCTTTGCGCGGCTGACGAAGCCGCCGCTCGCCAGCGCCTTGAGGCTCGACAACGCAATGTTCTCTTCGATGTTCGCTTCGAGCACGAGCCCTTCGAGCTTGCGATCCTCCGACGTATAGACGAGCCCGTGACGCACGCCCTCCGTCGGCGAATGATTGGTGATCTTCCTGCCTCTCACGAGAATCTCGCCGCCTGTCACGGGCAACGCGCCGAAGATCGTCTTCAGCAACTCCGTGCGCCCCGCGCCGGCGATGCCCGCAATGCCCACGATCTCGCCCGCGCGCACGGAGAAGCTCGCGTTGCGCAACAGCGGCGCGCTCGCGAGATTGCGCACTTCGAGCACGACCGGGCCGTACTCGCGCGGCTCCCACGGATAGAACGATTCGAGATTGCGCGCGACCATCGCCTGCACGAGATCGGCTTCCGTCCATTCCGACATCGGGCGCGCGCCGACGGTCGCGCCGTCGCGCATCACGACAGCGGAATCCGCAAGCTCGAACACTTCTTCCAGATGATGCGAGATGAAGATGATGCCCATGCCTTCCGTGCGCAGCCGCCGCACCACCGCATACAGATTCGCGATGTCGTGGCTTTGCAGCGCGGCGGTCGGCTCGTCCATCACGAGGATGCGTGCATCGCGCGCGATCCCCTTCGCCACTTCGACGAGTTGCCGCTTGTTCAGCGGCAGATCGCCGAGACGCATCCACGGCGCAACGTTGTCGAGCCCGACGCGCGCGAGCGCTTCACGGGCCATCGCGTTCGCCTCGCGCATCATCACGAATCCGCGGCGCGAAGGCATGCGGCCGAGGAACAGATTCTCCGCGACCGTCATGTCGTTGATGAGCGACAACTCCTGATAGATGACGGCCACGCCCGCATCGATTGCCGCGTTGGTGCCGCGCGCGAGCGGCACGCCGTCGATCTCGATCGTGCCTTCGTCGGGTTCGTACGCGCCCGACAACACCTTCACGAGCGACGACTTGCCCGCACCGTTCTCGCCGACGATCGCCATCACGTGACCCGCATGCAATTCGAGGCTCACGCCGCGCAGCGCCTTCACGCCGGGAAAGCTCTTTACGATGCCCTGCATGCGCAACAGCGGCGGCATCAAATGCGCCGGCGCCTGTGCTCGCGCTTCCGTTTCCACTGTCATGTCGTGCATTCCGCGTACGGGCCGCGTGCGTATGACAGCACGCGGCCGCCGGTTGCGATTACTGCTTCACTTCCTCGGACCAGAGCCCGTACTTCTTCACCTCGTCGGAATCGATGTTCGACTTGTCGATGAGCATCGTCGGCCACGCATAGTTCGCGGGCACATCCTTCTTCGCGTTGTAATCCGCGATGAATTGCAGCGACTTCGCCGCCATCTGGATCGGGTTCTGTGAGATCGTCGCGTCCTGCTTGCCCGCGCGAATCGCCGAGAGCGCCTGCGCCGTGCCGTCCGCGCCGATCACGAGAATATGCTCCTTGTCGCCGAGCGGCTTGTAACGGCCCGCGTTGTCGATGGCCTTCTCGGCGCCCACGGTGTTGTCGTCGTTCGCGCCGAAAACCGCATCGATCTGCGGGAATTTCTGCAGGATATTGGTCATCGCGTTGAGCGACTTCTCCTGATCGAATGCGCCTTCCTGACGCGCGACCACCTTGATGTCCGGATACTTCGCGATCTCTTCGCTGAAGCCCTTCTCACGATCCGTCGCCGCTGTCGTGCCGACGAGTCCAATCAGATCGACCACGTTACCCTTCTCGCTGCCGTAGCGTTTCTTCAGTTGCTCGGCGATCCACCGCGCGCCCGTTTGTCCGAGTGCGACGTTGTCTGACGCGACGAACGACGTGACCTTGCCGCCGTCCGATCCGCGATCGAGCGTGAACACCGGAATGTTCATCGAGTTCGCTTTCTCGACGGCGGGAATGATCGCTTTCGAGTCGATCGGGTTGAGCACGAGCGCGGTCACGCCCTGGCTCAGCAGATTGATCGCATCGTTGACCTGTTGCTGCGCGTCGCCGTTGGCGTTGGTCTGCACGAGATCGAAGTTCTGGTCCTTTGCGCCGCGCTCCACGCCCGCCTTCAGGCCGACGAAGAACGCGTTGTTGAGCGTCGCGATCGAGAAGCCGATCTTCGGCTTGCCGCCCGAAGCGCTCGTCGCGGGCGCGCTCGCCGGCGCGCTGGCGGGTGCGCTCGCACTCGCGGCAGTACTGCTCGCCGTCGACGAGTTGTCGCTCTTCGAGCATCCGCTCAACGCGGCGGCCGTGCATAGCAATACGGCGCTCGTGGATTTACCGAACGTTCCCCAGCTGTCGAATCTTGTCGAACTCCAGGCCATGGCTGTCTCCGTTGTACGAGTTGTTCAGTGCAGTTTCATTGCGATGGGTTTCGCGAGCGTGAAGCGCGCTTCAGCGATGCTCCTTGTTGCGCCTGCCGTAAGTCTTGAACTTCTCCAGCACTTCATCCATCTGTTCGTCGGAAAGCAACGGCGGTGCGCCGATCTGCAGCGCCAGCAGATATTGCTTCGCGAGCACTTCCACTTCATGCGCGAGCCATACGGCGCGCGCGAGGTCCTCGCCGAGCGCGATCACGCCATGATGCGCGAGCAGACACGCGCGACGGTCTTCGAGCGCCGCGAGCGCGTGATCCGACAACTGCTGGCTGCCGAACACGGCATAGGGCGCGCAGCGTATCGACTTGCCGCCCGCCGCCGCGACCATGTAATGCAGCGCGGGAATGTCGCGGCTATGAATGGCGAGCGCGGTGGCCGCGATCGAATGCGTGTGCACGACCGCGTGAACATCGGCGCGCGCGCGCAGGATGTCGCGATGAATGCGCCATTCCGACGAAGGACGTTCGACGCGCAGAAGCGCCGCATCGTCGGCGATATCGAGCGGCAGGCGCACGATCTGCGTCTCGTCGAGTTCGCGCGCGGGCACGCCGCTCGGCGTGATCAGCATGCCGTCGCCGTGACGCGCGCTCACGTTTCCCGAAGTGCCCTGATTGATGCCGAGCCGCTCCATTTCGAGCGCCGTCCCGACGATCGCACGGCGCAACGCGCCTTCGTCGGCCGCGCTCATGCGGCGTTCCCCTCGGTGGCGAAAAGACTTCGCAGCGAGCGCTCGAACGGCGCCCGCACGATGCCGCGTTCCGTGATGAAGCCGGTGACGAGCGCGTGCGGCGTGACATCGAACGCCGGATTGCGCGCTTTCATCGCGTCGGGCGCGATGCGTCGTCCGGCGAGATGTGTGACTTCTTCGGCATCGCGTTCCTCTATTTCGATGTGCGCGCCAGCGGGCGTCTGCAGGTCGAGCGTCGATGATGGGCACGCCACATAGAACGGTATGCCGTAATGATTCGCCGCGATCGCGAGGCCGAGTGTGCCGATCTTGTTGGCGAAATCGCCGTTCGCCGCGACGCGATCCGTCCCGACGATCACGAGATCCACGAGCCCTTGCGACATGATCGAAGCGGCGGCGCTATCCATGATGAGCGTGACGTCGACGCCGGCCTGCTGCAATTCGAATGCGGTGAGACGCGCGCCTTGCAGCAGCGGACGCGTTTCGTCCGCATAGACCTTGAACGCGACGCCCGCGCGATGCGCGGCATAAATCGGCGCGGTGGCGGTGCCCAGTCCCGTGGTCGCGAGCGCGCCGGCGTTGCAGTGCGTGAGCACGCCGCAGCCCTGCGCGATGAGCGGCATGCCATGTTCGCCGATGCCTTCGCACAGCGCACGATCTTCCGCGTGGATGCGCATGGCTTCGTCGACGAGCGCGTCGTAGAGTGTCGCGGCGTCTCCCGCATCGACATCGCGTGCATGACGCAACATGCGCCGCAAGCCCCAGCTCAGATTGACCGCCGTGGGCCGCGCCGTTTCGAGCCAGTTCGCATGACGTTCGAGTTCGGCGCGAAACTGCGCGACGGGCAACGCGGTCGAATCGCGCATCGCGATGCAAAGTCCATACGCGGCCGCCACGCCGATCGCAGGCGCGCCGCGCACACGCAACTCGCGAATGGCGCGCCACACCGCCGCGGCATCGGCGACGTTTTCCACCACGATCTCATGCGGCAAGCGCGTCTGGTCGAGCAGCAGGAGATCGCCGTCGCGCCATTCGATCGTCGGCGCAAGCGTGGTGAACAAGGGCTGCGAAACCATGGACTCTCCCTGTGCAGAAGAAGCTGCTGTCGCCATCGTCATGAGGTGGCGGGGTCGCCGGCAATCTCGCGCGCGAGCATCGCCACCTGTTCGATATCGCCGAGCGTCGCACGCTGCACGAGCAGCGCTTCCGCGCAACGCAGGCAGCGCACTTCGATACGCGCGCGCGCCTGCGCATCCGTGATACGCGTGATCTCCGCGACCTTCGCCATGCCGACGATGCGCCGGATCATCTTGCAGCCCGCGAAGCCGAGCGTATCGGCCAGCAGGCGCCGCATGAAATGCGCGCGATACGCCGCGACCGCATGAGTCTCCGCTTGCGCGCCGATGAAGCGCCGCTTGCTGCGGCTCTCGTAATCGCGCCATAGCGCAAGGAATTGCGTGGTGAAGCCGGTCCAGATGCGCATCATCTGTTCGAGCAGCCATTCCTGATAGGCGGCGGGATCGCGTCCGTCGATGCGTCCATGCCAGTCGCGCGAGAAGTATGCGAGCAGCAGGTTTGCGATCACCGCGCCGACATCGAAGCCCATCGGTCCATAGAACGCGAACTCGGGATCGATCACGAAGGTCTCGTCTTCGTTGACCATGATCGAGCCGGTATGCAGATCGCCGTGCAGCAGCGTCTCCGCGTGATTCATGAACGCCCACTTCATGTCGGCCGCCGCGACGCGCAACGGCTCGTGCGTCCTCAGCCGTTCGATCGCGGCTTTCGGCAACGCGGGGCTGTACACGTTCGACGGATGATCTTCGAACGGAAACGTGAACACGAGGTCTTCGGTGATCTTGCACAGTTCCGCATTGACGGCGGTGCTCGCGGCCTGCTTCTTGATGTCGGGCGCGAGGAATAAATCGGAGCCGTAGAACAGCGTATGCGCGAGATAGGTGGACAGATGCTCCGCGAGGCGCGGATACGTCGCGCCATCCATCAGTCCTTGCCGCAGGATGCGATGCGACGCGAGCCGCTGCATCACCATGAGAAAGCGCTTGCTGTCCGCGTGATAGACCTTCGGCACATGCTGCGGACACAGCGCGCCGAAGCGCCTCAGCGCCGCGACCTCGTGCTCCATGCGCTGACACGAAAGCGGCCACGTCTTGCCGACGAGCCGCAGAAACGGCGGCGCCTGCTTGACGACGACACTGCGCTCCGGCGTCTTCGCGTTGGTCACGAAGTACACGTAGTTCAGATTGCCGTCGCCCACTTCGGCGACTTCGAGGTCGTCGGGGTCGCCGAGCAAAGCGCGCACATCGGGAACGCCGCCGAGATAGGCGGCCAGTTCCTGTGCGGTAAAAGCTTCAAACTCCATCGGTGTCTCCTCCGATGTTGCTCCGGCGCGGGCGTCCCCGTTAGCGACGTTTGCGCACGAGATCGAACTTGAAGATGCTCGTGTTGTAGTAGTCGTTGCTATAGCAGAGCGGCTCGCCGCTCTGATCGAAATCCACTTCGTCCAGCAGCAGAAACAGGCCGAAGCCGTCGCCCAGTTCCGGCAGATCGCGCGGCGTGAGAATGGTCGGCTGTATCGACGTATGCGTGTGCGACAGCCGCCGCCCCGTGCGCGCGAACATGCCGAAGAGCGACTCGCCCAGTTCGCCCTCGGCGGCATCGAATACGCGCTTCGGGATCGTGTCGATGCAATACGCGGCGATGGCGTCGTCCGCGCGTCGCACGCGCTCGATCCTCACGCAGGGATCGCCGGGCCGCATGCCGAGCTTTTCCGCGAGACTCTCCGACGCCGCGACCGTGTCCATCTGAATGCGGCTCGTCGACGGCACCGCGCCTACGCTGCGGATCATGTCCGTCACCGACATCAGATCATCGAGGCCGCCGTGCAGCTTCAGCGAAATTTGTCTGATGAAGGTGCCCTTGCCCTGCTGCCGCGACAGCAAACCATGCGAAATCATCTGCGCGACAGCTTCGCGCAGGCTCGAACGGCCGACGCCGAGCAGTTCGCAAAGCTCTATTTCAGTGGGAATCTGGTCGCCCGGCTTGAGCTTGCGCTCGCGAATCATCGTGAGGAGCGACTCCTGGATCTTGTCGCTCATCGACGGTTCGACGCTCAGGCGCATGAAGGTCTCTCGGATCACAGTGCCTGAAATATACATCAGACGTCTGATGTTCCTTTAGGGATTTTCCCGGAGCGTTTAATGCGCGGATGCAGCATGAAAAAGCCCGTCACGCACGTCGCGACGGGCTTTGCAGTGCACGATTCCGGTAATCGTCAGACGTGCGAGGCAACGCTCAGATACGGCGTGATGTTGCGCATCGCCCGCTCGACATACGTCTCTTTTTCGCCGACGGGCGCAACGTAGTGCATCGCGCCGCGCGCGGCTTCGATGCCTTCCAGACGCGCGATCACCCAGGCGGCCAGATACTGGGACGCGAGACATCCGCCCGCCGTCGCCACGTTGCCGTTCGCGACGAACGGCTGGTCGAGTGTGCGCACGCCCGCTTCTTCGACCCAGGGCTTCGTCGTCAGATCCGTGCATGCGGGAACGTCCTGAAGCAGGCCGAGTTTCGCGAGCACGAGCGTTCCCGAGCATTGCGCGCCGAGCAGCTGGCGCGCGGGATCGAGCGTCAGACGCGCCATCAGTGCCGCATCGGCGACGACATCGCGCGTCTTCACGCCGCTGCCGACAATCACCGCGTCCGCGCGCGCGGCGTCTTCGAGCGTGGCCTGCGCCTTCATGACGACGCCGTTCATCGACCGCACTTCCGCCGACGGACACGCGATCGACACCTTCCAGTCCGGCTTTTTGATGCGATTGAGAATGCCGAGCGCGATCAGCGAATCGAGTTCGTTGAAACCGTCGAACGTGAGAATGGCGATGTGCATCGTGTGCTCCTTTCATCGTGAAGACCGCATGTGCGCATCCTATGGCCAAAGGCGAATACAATCAAAAAATTGTCATGGATACATCCGGTACGCTTTCATGCCGAAACCGCCTCGCTACAAGCAGATCGTCGACCGTTTCGCCGAGGAGATTCAATCGGGCCGGCTGGCGCCGGGCACGCGTCTGCCGACACATCGGCAACTCGCCGCGCGCGAAGGGCTCGGACTCGTCACGGCGACGCGCGTCTATGCCGAACTCGACGCGATGGGCCTCGTCAGCGGCGAAACCGGACGCGGCACCTTCGTCAAGGAAACGACGCTGGCGCGAGAATTCGGCATCGATCAGTCGGCCATCGCCGCGGACATGGTCGATCTGAACTTCAACTATCCGGCGCTCACAGGCCAGACGGAGCTTTTGCGCGGCGCGTTGCGGCAGTTGTCGTCGGCGGGCGATCTGGAGGCCTTGCTGCGTTATCAGCCGCACGGCGGACGGGCGCATGAACGGGCGAGCGTCGCGCGCCATCTCGCGCGGCGCGGACTCGCTGCGAGCGCCGAACGAACGATGCTCGTCGACGGCGCGCAACACGGTCTCGCCACCACGGTGATGGCGCTTCTGAAGCCGGGCGATGTCGTGGCCGTCGATGCGCTCACCTATACCGGTTTCAAGTTGCTCGCCGACGCGTACCGGCTCGAACTCGCGCCGCTGCCCGCCGCGGGCGCGGGCCCGGATTTCGATGCGCTCGACGCACTATGCAGGCGCCGCCGCGTGCGCGCCCTCTACGCGATGCCGACGCTGCACAATCCGCTCGGCTGGGTCATGAAGGCGAGCCGGCGCAGGCAACTGGTGTCGCTGGCGCGCAAGCATGGCTTCTTCATCATCGAAGATGCCGCCTATGCCTTTCTCGCCGACGACGCCGCGCCGCCGCTCGCGGCCCTCGCGCCGGAGATCACGGTCTACGTGTCCGGCTTCTCGAAGAACGTGGCGACGGGTCTGCGCGTGGGCTATGTCGTCGCGCCGCTCGACTGGGTGCCGAAGATCGAGCGCGCGATCCGAGTGACGACGTGGAATACACCCGGCGTGATGACCGCGATCGCGTGCGGCTGGATCGAGGACGGCACGGTCGACCGCCTCGAAGCCGAGAAGCGCGCGGACGCGTCGATGCGGCAGGTCATCGCGGCGAAAGCGCTGGGCCGTCTGAAGCGCGTGACGCATCCCGCTTCGTACTTCCTGTGGCTGCCGATGCCGGAGGAAGTCCGCGCGGACCGCATCGCGGCGGCGCTCATGCACGAGCGCATTTCAGTATCGACGGCCGAACCGTTCTGCACGACGGCGCACGTGCCGCATGCGCTGCGGCTGGCGTTGGGATCGGTCGATGCGGCGACGCTCGAGCAGGCATTGCGACGCGTCGCGGAAATCGTGGAGGCGCACGCTTACTGAACACCGGCGTCCTGAAACATGTCGAGAAACGCGCGCACCTTGGCGCTCAGCAAGCGACGCGAACTGTACAGCGCCCACAATTCGACTGCCGGCCCCGTTTCGCGGCCCAGCAGCGCGAGCCGTCCCGCGGCGACGTCCGGCTCGACCAGCAAGCCCGGCAGCAACGCGACGCCCGCGCCTTCGAGCACCGCCTCGCGCGCCATCAACAGCGACGAAAGGCGCAGCGCCGGCTCGGGCGTGAAGACGCGTTCGCGGCCATCGCCGGTTTCGATGCGCCACGGCTCGCCGGCTGCGCGCGTCAGGACGACGGCAGGCAAGGAAGATGCGTCATCGGGCAGCGTGAAGCCGCGCGGCGCAACCAGCATGCGCCGGTCGGCGGCGATGCGGCGTCCCATCAGCAGTTCGTCGTTGCCGGGATTGACGCGGATCACGAGGTCGTAGCCGTCCTGCACCGGGTCGGCGACGCGATCCTCCGCGACGATTTCCAGTTCCACCTGCGCATACGCCCGCGCGAAGCGCGCTGCAATGCGCGGCAGCACGACATGCGCGAACACGATCGGCGCGCTGACCCGCAAGCGTCCGCGCGGCACGGGCGCGCGCGATGCGATCGCTTCTCCGGCGTCGTCGATTTCGGCGAGCAGGCCGCGCGTGCGTTCGTGCAGCGCGCGGCCTTCCTCGGTCAGGCGCAACGTGCGCGAGCCGCGTTCGATCAGCCTCACGCCGAGACTTTGCTCCAGTTCCGCGACGCGCCGCGAAAGCGTCGCTTTCGGACGGCACGTGTGGCGAGCGGCGGGCCCGAAACCGCCGTGAAGCGCGACGGCGTTGAAATCGGCGAGGGCGGTCAGATCCATGATCGTTCCATCGATGAGACGAGCCGTCTCGAATTTCGGTCTATCGGCTCGAAAACGGAACGCTTATCGTAGCACTGTCCTCAACGCATCCATCCAGGGAGATCGACATGACTATCCTCGTGACAGGCAGCACCGGCGTGATCGGCACGCAGGTCATCGAACATTTGCAGGGCAGCGGCGCGGACGTGCGCGCCCTGACGCGCTCGCCGGAGCGCGCGAACTTTCCGGCGGGCGTCGCGGCGTTCAGAGGCGACCTTGCCGATATCACCGCATTGCGTGACGCGATGAAAGACGTCGACACGCTCTTCCTGCTCGCGCCCAACGCGGCGGACGAACTGACGCAGGCGCTCCAGGCGGTGAGCATCGCGCGCGAGGCGGGCGTGAAGGGCATCGTGTATTTGTCGGTGTTCAAGGGCGAGGAATACACCGACGTGCCGCATTTCACGAGCAAGTACGCGGTCGAACGCATGATCGCGCAGCGCGATTTGCCCGCGACGATTTTGCGTCCCGCGTACTTTATCCAGAACGATATCCGGCTGAAGGACGCGCTTTTGAAACACGGCGTCTACGGCATGCCGATCGGCGCCAAGGGCATTTCGATGATCGATGTCCGCGATATCGGCGACGCCGCCGCGCGCGAACTCTTGCGCCGCGAACGCAGCGATACGCCGTTGCCGCGCGAAACCTATGAACTCGCCGGCCCGGACGCGCTGACGGCGGACAGCATCGCCCAAATCTGGAGCGCCGCGCTGAATCGCGAAATCCGTTACGGCGGCGACGATCTCGACGCGCTCGAAACGCGCATGAAAAGCGCCGGTCCCGAATGGCTCGCCTATGACATGCGCCTCATGATGCAGCGTTATCAGGAAGACGGCGCGGTGGCCTCGCCGCGCGAAATCGAACGGCTGACGGCCTTGCTGGGACGGCCGCTGCGGACTTACCGCGATTTCGCCGCCGACGCGGCGCGCCAGTGGTCCGCGCAATAACGGCTTAATCGCCGCAGATTTACCGATGCGCGCGCGGTTAATGCGGCAATTAATCGCGCGCGAATCTCCATGCACGAATCACGCGGTAAATCAAGCGAACTCCGCAATATCACACGCGAATTACGCGAATGAATCGCCAATCAGAAAGCCGTCATAAATACCGAACGTCGGACGCTGATTCTGTGTTCCAATTAAAGCCAAAATCCGTCTCAACCTACCCGATGCCTCCGCGATTAACATCGCGAGCCGTCGACTGGAAATTGGCCTATGCGGACTCAATACGAGGCGTCCATACCAGAAAATAAGCTCAAGGCGGAACACCGGCGCCAGGCGCATTTCCAGCGCTGGTTCGCCACTTTCGCCAGCCTCGCGCATTCGCGGCTGCCATTACCCGCCTACTTGCAGAAAGTCACCGATACCTTGCGCGAAGTCGCGGGCGTCGCGTCCGCCGTCGTGGAGTGGATCGACGGCGAAGAACTCGTCTATCGCGCGGCGAGCGGCGCGGCGGCGGCGCACGTCGGCGTGCGGCTACCCACGGCCGGCAGTCTTTCCGGGCTGTGCATCACGCGCCAGCAAGCGCTGATCAGCCGCAACACGGCGACCGACCATCGCGTGGACCGCGCCGCGTGCGAGGCGGTCGGCGCGGTGTCGATGGTCGTTGCGCCCGTCGTCTACGAAGGCCGCTCGGTCGCGGTGCTGAAACTCATCTCCGGCGAGGTCGATTACTTCGGCCAGTCGGACATCAGCATTCTCGATGCGTTCTGCGCGTGCATCGCCGAAACGATCGCACGCGAGCAGATCGCGCAGGAAAACCGCGACTTGCTGAAGGAAAACGCCAGCGTCGCGGCCGATCTGAATGTTGAATCGGCGCTGCGCATCGAATACGAAAAGAAACTCGCCGACGCCATGCGCCGCCGTCAGACCGTGCTCGACAACGCGCACGTCGCATTCGTGTCGATGGACGAAGCAGGCATGACCGTCGACTGGAACGAGGCTGCCGCGCTGCTGTTCGGCTGGAAGGCGCAGGAAGTCGCGGGCCGCGAACTGGCGTCGTTCATCGTGCCCGAGCGGCTGCGCGACGCGCATCGCGCCGGGCTCACGCGCTATCTCGCGACGGGCGAGGCGCGCATGATCAACCAGCGCGTCGAGTTGCCCGCGCTGCGTCGCGACGGCAGCGAGTTCGCCGCCGAGCTGACGATCAGCGAAGTCTGGTACGAAGGCCAGCGCCAGTTCGCGTGCTTCGTGCACGACATCACCGACCGGCGCCTCGCCACCGAAGCGAACGAGCGGCTGCGTCTGCTGATCGACTCGGTGAGCGATTACGCGATCTGCATGCTCGATCAGAACGGTTACGTGCGCTCGTGGAACGACGGCGCGCGCGCCATCTACGGCTTCACGGCGGCGGAGGCGATCGGCCGCCACTTCGCGCTGTTCTATACGTCCGACGAACACGGCCGCGACCGTCCCGGCGACGATCTGAAGCTGACGGCCAAACGCGGCCGCGTCGAACACGAAGACTGGCACGTGCGCCGCGACGGCTCCGAGTTCTGGGCGCACATGATCCTGAGCGCGCTGCCCAACGACAGCAGCGGCGAGCAGAGCTTCGTCAAGATCACGCGCGACATGACCGCGCGGCGGCGCCTCGAAGAACTGGAAGCGTCGAGCCGGCGCATGAACGAGTTTCTCGCACTGCTCGGCCACGAATTGCGCAATCCGCTCGCGCCGATCCGCAATGCGGTGAGCATCCTCAAGCTGAAGGCATCCGACGACGCCGAGGTGATCCGCAGCCGGCAGATCGTCGACCGGCAGCTCGCGCATCTGACCCATCTCGTCGACGACCTGCTCGAAGCCGGGCGCGTGAGCTCGGGCAAGATCCGCCTGTCGACCGATGTTCTCGATATCGCCGATGTCGTGCACCTGAGCGTCGAGGCGAGCCAGCCGCTCGTCGATCAGCGCGGGCAGCGCATCGTCCTGCAGGACAGCGGGCAGCCGCTCTACGTCAACGGCGATTCCACGCGGCTCGTGCAGGCGCTCAACAATCTGCTCAATAACGCCTCGAAGTTCAGCCCGCCCGCATCGACGATCACGCTCGAAGTCGGCCCGCGCGGCGGCTCGGTAATGGTGCGCGTGGTCGATCAGGGGCGCGGCATTTCCGCCGATGCGCTCGGCACGGTGTTCGATCTCTTCGTGCAGGAACACGCGCCGGGCGCACATCCCGACGAAGGAGGCCTGGGCATCGGCCTCACGCTCGTGCGGGCGATCACGGAACTGCACGGCGGGCACGTCGAGGCGAAGAGCGGCGGCGCGGGCAAGGGCAGCGCGTTCTCGCTCTGGCTGCCGCTCGCGGAAGCGCCGGCGAGCGGCGCGCCGGCGGACACGCAGCCCGCCGCGATCGCGGGCCGCCTGCTCGACGTGCTCGTCGTCGACGACAACCGCGATTCCGCCGACAGCATGACGCTGCTCGTCGACATGCTCGGACATCGCGCGCGGGCAGCCTACGACGGCGCGGAGGCGCTCGATTCGTTCGAAGCGCATCGTCCGCATGTGGTGTTGCTCGATCTGTCGATGCCGGGCCTGACGGGCTTCGACGTGATCCGCCGCATGCGCGACGAGGGCAAGCGCGTGATCGTCGCGGCCATGACGGGTCTCGGCTCCGACGAAGACCGGGCGCGCACGCGCGCCGCCGGTTTCGACGCGCATCTCGTCAAGCCGGTCGATCTTCCGGAACTGGAGCGCGTGCTGGCGCTGGCGGCGCACGCGTGACGCTCAGCGGCGCGCCCGGCACCGCGCGCACGCGCGCGGGCGTTTTCGTCAGGCGGTAAGGCACTTTCAGCACAGGCCAGAACGCGCCTTGCGGATCGCGCGCGGCGCTCAGCACGTCGGCGAGAAAATCGCGGTCTTCGAGCAGTTCGTCGACGCGCATCACCGGCACCGCGCCGGCGAGCGCCTTCGCCGCGACGGCTTTCGGCAACGTGATGCAGCGCGCGCGATCGGCGTCGGAGACTTCGCCTTCGGCCCACACATGGCCGTCGAGACAGGCGAGCGCCTGGCCGCGCGCTACGGGCCTGCCCGCCGCGAACAGCGCGCACCAGGCGGCGACGTCCTGCATCGAGATTTCGACGAACGCGCCTTCGTTTTCGTCGCGTGCGGCAAGACGCGCGACGATCGCGAACAGCGCCGCCTGCCCGCCGAGAATGTCCGCGCCCGACGCGCCGATCTTGACCGGCGCGCCGTCGCTGCGCGTGACGTCCATGAGACCGCCCATCGCCTGAATCACGGTATCGAACGCGGGCCGCGACGGATACGCCGACGCGATCCCGAAGCCCGAGATCGAGCAATAGACGAGACGCGGATTGATTTGCGCGAGCGCGGCACGCGTGAAGCCGAGTTTCGCGAGCGCGCCGGGGCGCAGGTTTTCGACGAGCACATCGGCGTCGGCGAGCAACGTGCGCAGATGCGCGCGATCGGCTTCGTGCTTCAGGTCGAGCGCGAGCGTCTGCTTGTCGGTATTGTTGAGCGCGAAGAAATAGCTCGTGCCGCCCTGCCCCGGTTTCCACGACCGCGCGACTTCGCCGCCGGGCGGCTCGATCTTCACGACCTCCGCGCCGAGCGCCGCGAGATGCTTGCCGACGAGCGGCGCCGTCGTGTACTGGCCGATCTCGATGACCTTCACGCCCGCGAGCGGACCGGCGTCCGGCGCGGCGGCGGCCTTCGCGCGCGTGGCCGGTTGCGCGGCGAATCCCGCATCGCTCAGCGCGGACGTTTCGAAGATCGAAACCCGCCGGTACGTCGCGTCATCGATGCCGTCTGTTTCGATCGCGCGCGCCGCGAGCGGATGACGCATGCGGAAGTTGGGCTCATCGGGCAGATCATTGACCGCGACGATCGGCCCCGCCGCCACGCCGATGCGCTCGCAAAGGCGCGTGCAGTCGTCGGTGGGGAGCGTCGAGGTCCAGGTTTCGAGGAGCGCATCGAGTGCATCGACATGGCGCACGCGATCCGCGAGCGTCGCGAAACGCGCGTCGTCGAGTTGCGGCACGCGCGCTTCCTGCCGGAGCTTGCGCCATTGTTCCTCGGTGCTCGTGCAGATGAGAATCCAGCCGTCGCGCGTGCGATACGCATTCCACGGCGCGCACGCCGGATGGCGATTGCCCACGCGCCCCGCCGTGCGCCGCGCGAAGGCGGCCGGCAGAAACGTCGTCAGCGCGCTGGCCGCGCAGCCGGAAAGCGTCACGTCGATGTTCTGCACGATTCCGCGCATGCGCTTCACGCGCACGGCCGCCGCGACGGCCGCCGCCGCGTACAGCGCCGCCGAGATCTCCGCGAGCGCAATGCCGATGCGCACCGGCGCGCCCTGCGCGAAGCCCGTGGTGTCCATGAGGCCGCTCATCGCCTGGATCTGCGCGTCGGACCAGCGCGTGCCGGCGCGCGTGTCTTGCGGCCCCGTCGCGGTGATGTCGCACACGATATGCGCGCCCGACGCCTTCCAGCGGACGATATCGTTCGCATCGTCCATATCCGACGACACGACGATGACGTCGTAACCCGCCACGTCCGCGGGCGCCGCCGCGCAATCGACCTTCGCGCCTGCCCGCTCGAGCAGCGTCGCGCAGAGCTTCACTGCGTCGCGTGCGCCGCAGGCGAGTACTTGCAAACCTTCCAGCATGATCGTCTCCTTCCTTCGTATCTACACGGCTGGCGCGCCCGCGCCCGCGTTGCTACCATCGTCCGATGCGAACCCTTCCGTCACTCAACGCGCTGCGCGCCTTCGAAGTCTGCGGGCGTCTGCTCAGCATCCAGCTCGCCGCCGATGAGCTGAACGTCACGCCCGCCGCCGTCAGCCGGCAGATCAAGCTGCTCGAAGACCAGCTCGGCGTGCTGCTGTTCGAGCGCGGACATCGCGCGATCACACTGACGCCGATGGGCTCGCGCTATCTCGCCGACGTGATCCGCAGCTTCGACACCTTGCGCACCGCGACCGTCAATCTCACCGAGGCGCGCCGCCGCCGCACGCTGAAGATCCGCGCCTACACCACGTTCTCGATGAACTGGCTGCTGCCGCGCCTCTCGACGTTTCATCGCGACCATCCGGACATCGAAGTGAGCCTGACGACCTCGCTGCAACCCGTCGACTTCAACGTCGAAGACGTCGATGCGGCGATTCGCCTGTCGCATGCGCCGTCATCGGATTTCGGTTTCGACCGGCTCGTGCCGAACGAACTCGTGCCGGTGTGCAGCCCGGCGTTCCTGCGCGCGCATTCCGGTCTCGGCGACGCCGCGCCCGAATCCCTGCGCGACGTGCCGCTGCTGCATTCGCTCGCGCGCCGCGAAGACTGGGCCAGGTGGCTCGACGCAGCAGGCGTGCGCAGCGTGAATCCGCACGGCGGCCTGAGTTACGAGAGCTCGATCCTCGCGTACTTCGCCGCGACGCAAGGGCACGGCGTCGCCATCGCGCAGCGCGTGCTCGTCGCGGATCAGTTGCGCGCGGGCACGCTCGTCATGCCGTTTTCCTTCGTGCTCGATCTCGGCGCGTTCACGTACTACCTGATCTATCCGCCCGCGCATCTGTCGAATCCGGAGTTCGCCGCATTCCGCACGTGGCTGCTTTCCACGGGCGAAGCGCCAACGTGACGCGCTAACGCCCGACGTACTCCGGCTTGCGCTTCTCCGCGAACGCCTTGCGTCCTTCCACGCGATCTTCCGATTCGCGCATCGCGCCCCACGCCAGTTCGGTGAATTCGAGCGCCTGCGCGAGCGGCACGTTCGCGCTCGTCTCGATGACCTTCTTGATCATCTGCACCGCGAGCGGCCCGTTCGCCGCGATGGCGCGCGCGAGGCCGAGCGCATCGTCCATCAGCGCTTCCGGTTCCGCGAGATCCGATATCAACCCGACGCGATGCGCATACGCGGCATCGATCCTGCAACCGGTGAGCAGCATCTTCATCGCGATGGCCGAGGGCACCGCGCGCTGCAGCGCCTGAATGCCGCACACGGCCGGAATGCTCGCGACAACCGCTTCCGGCAGGCCGAACACCGCGCGCGTCGACGCGATGCGCAGGTCGCATTGCAGCGCGAGTTCCAGCCCGCCGCCGAGGCAATAGCCGTTGATGGCGGCGATCATCGGCTTGAAGATGCGCAGCGAACTCAGTTCCATCAGGCGCACATAGATGCCCTCGGCGCCCGCGCGATCGATCGACTTCACGAACGACGCACCGAACGATGTCGTCGGCGGCAACGTGCGCTTCAGATCCGCGCCGACGCAAAACGATTTCGCGCCCGCGCCGGTCAGCACGATCACGCGCACGTCGTCGTCATCGCGTGCGTCGGCGAGACGCGCCCGCAGTTCGGCGAGCGTGTCGAGATCGAGTGCGTTGAGTGCGTCGGGACGATCGAGCGTCACGACGGCGATGTGATCGGACACGCTGTAGCGAATGGTCATGATGGGCTCCCGGCTCTCAGACGCTCGGCGACGAAAGCGAGCGCCCGCCGCACACATAGAGCACTTGCCCGGTGATGTACGACGCCTCGCGCCGCGCGAAAAAGCGCACCGCTTCCGCGATATCGTCCGGCGTGCCGATGCGTTGCACGGGCACCGACTTCTTGAGCTTCTCCTGAAGCTCGGGATCGAAGGCCTGAAAAAGCGGCGTATCGACGATGCCCGGCGCCACGGCGTTCACCGTCACGCCGTCCTTCGCCCATTCGAGCGCGAGACTGCGCGTGAGGCTCACGACGCCGCCTTTCGCCGCCGAATAGTTCGCCTGTCCGATGCCGCCGAGCCACGCGCGCGACGAGATGTTCACGATGCGCCCGTACTTCGATGCGCTCATGTGGCCGAGCACGGCGCGGCAGCACAGAAACTGCGACTTGAGATTGACGTCGATGACGGCGTCCCAGTCGTCGTCGCTCATGCGCGTGATGCGCTTGTCGCGCACGATGCCCGCGTTGTTCACGAGCACGTCGACGCGGCCGAAGCGTTCGTGCACGGTCTCCACCGCGCGATTCACCGATGCGCCGTTCGTCACGTCCACGGCGAGCGCGATGACTTCCGCGCCCGCTGCGGCGAGCCGGGTCGCGGCTTCGTCGAGCGCGGCGCGATCGAGATCGAAAAGCGCGATGCGTTTGCCGTCGCGGGCCAGTCCCTGCGCGATGCCGAAGCCGATGCCCTTCGCGCCGCCGGTGACGATGGCGACTTCCGCGTTGATGTCGTGTGTCGAAGCGTTCATGTTGCTGTCTCCTTGATCGATTGACTCGATGCTAGGCCGCCGCATGCCACGCCTTCAAACGACATTTTCTGCGCGTTCGATTGAGTTCTTCTCAATCGACGGACGGCGCACAAAAACTCAATCGAGCGCGCAAAAAATGTCGTTTGAGCGCGGTAAAAGCCAAACCTACGATGCGTCCATCACAACCACACACGGAGACGGCATCATGCACACCACGCTTCCCCAGGTCGCGGAACCCGCCGCGACGACGCTCACACGGGCGCAGAAAAAAGCGATCGTCGCGGCGACGCTCGGCACCATCGTCGAGTTCACGGACTGGATCATCTACGCCACGTTCGCGTCGCTGTTCTCGCGGCAGTTCTTCCCGGCCAACAACGCCAGCATCGCGCTGCTCGCCACCTTCGCCGTGTTTGCGGTCGGCTTCGTGATGCGACCCATCGGCGGCGCGCTGCTCGGCGCCTATGCCGACCGCCACGGCCGCAAGAACGGCCTCGCGCTGTCCGTCGCGCTGATGGCGGGCAGCTCGCTCGTCATCGCGGCGTGTCCGGGCTATGCGTCGATCGGCGTCGCGGCGCCGCTCGTGCTCGTTGCGGCGCGGCTCGTGCAGGGCTTCGCCGCGGGCGGCGAATTCGGTTCGGCATCGACCTTCCTGATGGAATCGGCGGCGCCCTCGCGACGCGGCTTCGCGGGGTCGTGGCAGCACTTCGCGGTGAACGCGGGCGTGCTCGTGGCGGCTTCGATCGGCGCGCTGCTCACGTCGATGATCGACGCGCCCGCGATGAGCGCGTGGGGCTGGCGCATCGGCTTCGCGATCGCCGGACTGATGGGTTTCGTCGCGCTCTGGGTGCGTCTCGCGGTCGCGGAAACCGATGCGTTCAGAAAGAGCGCGTCGGCACGCCAGCACACGCGGCATCCGTTCGTCACGATCGTGCGGGAACATCGGCGCGCGGCGCTGCGCGTGATCGGCATCGCGATGGCGGGCAACCTGTCCATCTATCTCTGGCTCGTGCTCTTCCCGACGCTCGCCCACATGCGCGGCCTGCCGCTGCGCGACGCATTCAGCGCGAGCGTGGTGTCCATCGTCGTGTCGCTCGTCGCGATTCCGCTGCTCGGCATGTTGTCGGATCGCATCGGACGCAAGCCCGTGCTGCTCGCGTTCGCCGCCGGCTCGGGCCTGTTCGCGTGGCCTGCGCTGCACTTCCTGTCGAACGACTACTGGAGCGCGACGCTCATCGTCACGATCGGCATGCTGCTCACGTCCGGCTTCGCCGCGACCTGCGCGACCGTGATGGCCGAACAGTTCCCCGCGCATGTCCGGGCGACGGGCGTGGCGCTTCCCTACGCGCTGTCGGCGGCGCTCTTCGGCGGCACGCTGCCCACCATCGTCACGGCGATGAACAACGCCGGACTCGCTCAATACCTGTGGATCTACGTGGCCGTCGTGTGCGCGGCGGGCTGCGTCGTCTATGCGCGCATGCCGGAAACGCGCGGCAAGACGCTCGACTAAGACGCTCATTTTTCAAATGCAATGGAGGCAACCATGCGTAAAGTGGTGATTGGCGGCGTCGGCATGACGCCATTCGGCAAGTTTCTCGAACGCAATCTCAAGTCGCTCGCGGAAGAAGCGGTGACGCTCGCGCTCAAGGACGCGCACGTCGGCGTGAACGATGTCGATCGCGTGTTCTTCGGCAACGCGGCCGCGGGCGTCGTCACCGGGCAGGAGATGATCCGCGCGCAGTCGTCGCTGCGTAATACCGGACTCGACGGCAAACCGATGTTCAACGTCGAGAACGCCTGCGCGTCCGGCAGTTCGGCGCTCAATCTCGCGTGGCTTTCGGTGGCGTCGGGGCAGGCGGAGACGGCGCTGGTCGTCGGCGTGGAAAAGCTGTCGCACGAGGACAAGGCCGTGTCGTTCGGCGCATTCGCGAAAGCGGTCGATCTCGAAGAGCCGCTGCCCGAAGGCGTCACGACCGGAACCGGCTCGCTCTTCATGGATCTGTACGCCGCGAAGGCGCGCAAGTGGATGGAGAAAACCGGCGCCGACGCCAGCGATTTCGCGCGCGTCGTCGTGAAGAGCCGTCATGCGGGCTCGCTCAATCCGCACGCGCAGTTCCGCAAGGAAACGAGCATCGAGGAAGTGCTGTCGAGCCGCATGGTCAGCGATCCGCTGACGCTCTTCATGTGCTCGTCGATCGGCGACGGCGGCGCGGCGCTGTTCATCTGCTCGGAGGAATTCGCGGCGCGGCACGACATTCGCCCGGTGTTCATCCGCGCGAGTTCGATCGTGTCCGCGAAAGCCGACGGCTCCGGCGAACTCGTCGCCGTGCGTGCCGCGCGCGAAGCGTATGAGGAAGCGGGCGTCGGGCCGGAGGACGTGCATGTCGTCGAATTGCACGACGCGTCCGCGCCCGCCGAGCTGATCCACTACGAGAACCTCGGCCTGTGCGCACCCGGCGATGCGCCGAAGCTGATCCGTTCGGGCGACACGGGCATCGGCGGGCGGATTTCGGTGAATCCGAGCGGCGGGCTGTTGTCGCGCGGGCATCCGGTGGGCGCGACCGGCGTCGCGCAGATCGTCGAACTGACGCAGCAGTTGCGCGGCAAGGCCGGCGCGCGCCAGCGGCCCGGCGCGACGGTCGCGCTCGCGGAGAACAACGGCGGCCAGCTCGCGGGCGATTCCGCCGTCGCGCTCGTCACGATTCTTTCGACGTAACCTGTTCCTCGACGCAACGCCTTCGGGCGGTCGGCGCGATAATGAGCGCTCTACACGATGCGCTCGCGCCGACCGATCATGCCCGCCCTCTATTCCTTCGATGTCCTAAGCCGTATCTGGCGCATCGCCGGCTTGCCCGACGATGCGCTTTCTTACGTCGACCTTGCCGGCCACGAGCCGGTTTTCCCCACCAGCTTTGCTGTCGGCACGGCGGCGCAGGCGACCATCGCCGCGGCGGCGCTCGCCGCGTGCGAGTTCGGCGTGGCGCGCGGCGTCGAACGGCAGCGCGTCTGCGTCGACATGACCGATGCGGCCGTCGAATGCACCGGCGCCTTTACCGTCGACGGGCGGGAGCCGGAAACCTGGGGACGCTTCTCCGGTCTCTATCGCTGCGCCGATGGCTATGTGCGCATCCACGCGAATTTCGAACATCATCAGGACGGCGCGCTGCGTCTGCTCGGACTCGATCCGCGCACGGCCGCGCGTGAAGACGCCGAACGCGCGCTGCTTTCGTGGCGCGCGAGCGATTACGAAAACGCGGCGGCGGAGCGCGGTCTCGTCGTGTCGATGCTGCGCACTTTCGATCAATGGGACGCGACGCCGCAAGGTCAGGCCATCGCCGCGCAGCCGCTGATGACGATCACGCGCATCGGCGACGCGCCGCCGCTCGCGTTGCCGCCGCTGGCAGCGGATGCGCGTCCGCTCGACGGCCTGCGCGTACTCGATTTCACGCGCATTCTCGCGGGCCCGGTAGGCGGCCGCGCGCTGGCCGCGTTCGGCGCCGACGTGATGCTCGTCAATTCGCCGCATCTGCCGAATATTCCCGCGATCGCCGATACCAGCCGCGGGAAGCGCTCGGCGCTGCTCGACCTGCATGCGGCGCAGGATCGCGCGACGCTCGGGCGGCTGATCGACGACGCACATGTGTTTTCGCAAGGATATCGGCCGGGCGGGATCGCGGCGCTCGGCTTCGGGCCGGAGGAACTGGCGAAGCGCCGGCCGGGCATCGTGTATACGTCGCTGACCGCATATGGTACCGAAGGACCGTGGGCCGAACGGCGAGGCTTCGATTCGCTCGTGCAGACCGCGATGGGCTTCAATGCCGCCGAAGCCGAGGCGGCGCACGAGAGCAAGCCGCGCCCCCTGCCGATGCAGATGCTCGACATGGCAAGCGGCTTTCTGATGGCGTTCGGCGCGGCGGCCGCGTCGTGGAAGCAGCAGCGCGAAGGCGGAAGCTGGCATGTCGAGGTGTCGCTTGCGCAGACGGGTCAGTGGCTGCGCGGTCTCGGGCGGATCGACGACGGATCGAAGACGGCGACGCCGGATCTCGCGCCGCATATGGAGCGCCATGAATCCGGCTTCGGCGAATTGATGGCAGTGCGGCCGAGTGCGCGTTTCGCGCGGACGCCGGCCGCCTACACGCGGCCTTCGGCGCCGCCGGGAAGTTCGGCGCCGGACTGGAGCCTCGGCTGACCGGCGCCCGGCTGCATCGAACGACGCCATGCCGGCGTGCATTCAAGTTTCTGCAGAACGTGTCGTAAACACGGGGCTGGCGCGCCATGAGCGCGCGGTCCTCGTGCTCATCGACTACAACAACTCAAAACGTTCTCATGAAACTGCCTTCGAAGATCATGCTGCTCGCCCTGCCCGTTCTCGCTGCCTGCGGAGGCGGCGGCAGCGACGAGACATGCGTCACGAGCGCGAACCTTACGCGGACATGCGTCGCCAATACGTCGCACGCGATTCCCGAAGGCATCTGGTTCGGCGCGACCACCACCGGGCTTGCGGCGCAGACGATCGTCCTCGAGACGGGGCAGTATTTCAGCATCTACACGTCGAACGAAGCTCTGGTCTGGCTGACGGAAGGCATCGTCACGGCCACCGATGGCGCCTTCACCGATCCGGCGACCGTCGCCGTGCATTCCTCGGGCGCGATCATCGCGGGGCAGTTGTCCGGCAATTTCACGGCGAAGAGCACGCTCTCGGCGACGGCATCGATCAACACGACGCCGAACACCACGGCCCTGAACTTCAACGGCAACTACAACGCCGTGTATGACACGCCGCTCGCCATCAGCGACGTGCTCGGCGTCTGGCGCAATCCGGCGAACATCGCGACGACGACGACCGTCACGTTCCGCTCCGACGGCTCGATGACCGGCGCGCAAGGCGCCTGCACGTTTGACGGCACGTTCAAACCGCGCGCGACCGGCAAGCATATTCTGGACGGCACGCTGAACTTCACGAACGCCTCCTGCGCGACGGGCAGCGGCGGAACGATGTCGGTGGAAGCGACCGTCGTCAATAATCAGATGACGATCGTCGGCGTCACACCGCAGCGCTCGACGGCCTTTTATCTCGCCGCCACGCGCTGACACGAATCCCCGGACTCACGCGGAATGGACTTCCGCGTCGCCCGGCACGCCCGCGCCGACGCTCACCGGCACGCGCCGCGCGAGCGCGCACAGCAACTCGTAGCCGATCGTGCCGGCCGGTTCCGCCACTTCGTCCACTTTCACGTGCTCGCCCCACAGCTCGACCGGTGAACCGATGTCCGCCGCCGCGCACGGCGTGAGATCGACCGTGAGCATGTCCATCGACACCCGTCCGACGATGCGCGTGCGCACGCCGTCCACCATGACCGGCGTGCCCGTCGGCGCGTGACGCGGATAGCCGTCCGCGTAACCGCACGCGACCACGCCGATGCGCATCGCGCGATCCGCCGTGAACGTGCGGCCATAGCCGATGGTTTCGCCCGCCGCGAGCGTCTGCACGCCGATGATGCGGCTCTCCAGCGACATCGCGGCGCGCAGCGAGAAGCCTTCGATATGACGCGCGCAGCCCGTCGGCGACGCGCCGTAGAGAATCGTTCCGGGCCGCACCCAGTCGCGATGCGCGCGCGGATGCCACAGCACCGCCGCGGAATTCGACAGCGAACGGGTGCCCGGCAGATTGCGCGTGGCGGCATCGAATTCGTCGATTTGCCAGTCGATCGCGCCGTCATCCGCGTTCGCGAAATGGCTCATCAGACCGATCTGGCCGATCGCGTCGATGCTCGACGTGCGCTCCCAGGCCCGCTCGAATTCCGCCGGCCGGTAGCCGAGCCGGTTCATGCCGGAGTTCATCTTCAACTGAACGCCGATGCGCTCGCGCGGCCGCGCTGCCTTGAGCATGTCGAGCTGGTCGTCGCAATGCACGGTGACCGTCAGCCGATGGCGGTCCGCCGTCTCGATGTCCTTCGGTTCGAACACGCCTTCGAGCAGCAGGACCGGCTTGGTCCAGCCGAGTTCGCGCACGCGCACGGCTTCGTCGAGATCGAGCAGCGCGATGCCGTCCGCCTCGCCGAGCGCCGGATAGATGCGCTCGATGCCGTGACCGTACGCATTCGCCTTGATGACGGCCCACACGCGCGACGATGCCGCCGTGCGCCTGACCAGTTGCAGATTGTGACGAATGGCGTCGAGATGGATGCGCGCCGAAATAGGACGTGGCATGGCTGGTTTTAGGAGAAATCGCAGTGGAATAGCGAATCGTATCGACCAACAGCCAGTGGTTGTTAATAAATTTTTACGCTATTTTGGTGTTAACGCCTGCTGGCATTTTCCCGGCCGCGCCGGCATGCGACGCGGTATCGTCTGGCTCATACGGATTCGCGAAGGAGCCCGCCATGAACGACGTCCGCCGCCTCGCCTGCCTGCGCATCGTGCTCGTGATCGTCGGGTTGATCGCGCTGTTCGGCCTCTATCCGCTGATGCGATTTTGGCCCTCGGGATGGGCCTGGGAAGCGGGCCACGAAGGCCTCTCGGAGTATGCGCTGATGATCGTCGGCATCTACGCGACGCTCGGCGTGTTCCTGCTGAATGCGTCGCGCGAGCCGCTCAGGCATCTGAGCCTGATCTGGTTCACGGTGTGGTCGAGCATCGTGCACGGCGCGATCATGGCCGTGCAGTCGTTCGGCGGCGACGGCCATCGGGAACATCTGGCGCATTTGCTCGGCGATGTTCCCGCGCTTTTCATCGTCGCCGCCGCGCTGGCCGCGTTCACCCCGCGCGGCGCGGCGGCGCGCCGGCTTAGTTCAGGTAGCCGAGATGCTCAGCCAGAATGACGCAGCCCACGCCGATCAGAATCAGCCCGCCTGCGATTTCCGCCCGCTTGCCGATGGTCGCGCCGACCACGCGTCCCACCATCACGCCGATGGTCACCATGAGCATGGTCGCGAAGCCGATGGTCGCCGCCGTCGAGAAGATATCGACGTCGATGAACGCGAGGCCCGCGCCGACCGCCATCGCGTCGATGCTGGTGGCGAAGCCCGTCAGCGCGAGCACCCAGAAGGAATGGGAATTGGGCTTCTCCTCTTCGTGGCTCGCCGCGCTCAGGCCTTCGCGGATCATCCGCGCGCCGAGCAGGAACAGCAGGCCGAATGCGATCCAGTGGTCCCACGCGGTCACGTATTGCGCGGCGGCACGTCCGAGCGCCCAGCCGGCGAGCGGCGTCAGCGCTTCGATCACGCCGAAGATCAGGCCGGTCTTCAGCGCCTCGGCGATGCGCGGCTTGTGCAGGGTCGCGCCCTTGCCGACAGCGGCGGCGAAGGCATCGGTGGACATGGCGAACGCCAGGAATAGGGTGGAAGCGAGGTTCATCGAGTAGGGCTCTGGTCGGGCAAGATGGAACGACAGAACGCGCGCCCGACCGGTCGCGAGTTTTGTCGATGGTCTTGCCAACCTTTTTATGGCTGCCCATGCCACGGTCTGACCGACCGAGTGTGTTGACATGGGCGCTTTTCCGTTGCGGAAAAGCCGGCTACTCCCCAGCGAAGAAACGTGAGCTTAACACGACTTATCGGCCGTTCCGGCGTCGTTCGCGTCGATTGCGGTACAGTGAGCGCGTTATGCCGCAGTTCCCGGCTCATGCAGACCGCACCATGACGGAGGCACCATGCAGGCAGATCAACTCACTCAGGCGGCCGCGCGCGAGGCGGTCGAACGTCTCTACCGCGCGTTTTCGAGCAAGGACGTCGCGCTCCTGCGCGAGGCCGTCACGCCGGACTGGGAATATCTCCCCGAGCCACCCGGACAGGCGCCCGGTCCGGACCAGATGATCGCCATCTTCGCCGACCTCGCCACCGCGCTGCCGGACATGCGCATCGAGATTCTCGACATGCTGATTCAGGACCATCGCGTCGGCGTGCGGGCCGAAGTGAGCGGAACGCAGTCCGGCCCGCTGATGGGCATCGCCGCGACGAAGAAGGCCATCCGCTTCGCCATACACTCGTTCCACGAAGTGCGCGACGGCCGCGTGTCGAAAACCTGGCATCTCGAAGACTGGCTGAGCGTGTTCCGGCAGCTCGACGCCGTGCCGCGCGGCGTGAATCCGCCGGCTTGAGTTCGTCGCCGGGTGCGTGCTCAGGCGCGCCGCGCGCGGCTCTTCACAGCACGCGGCGCGGTCGTCTGCAAGACGTGTTCGACGCACAACCCGACGAGCGTCGCGTCCAGCCGTTCCAGCCCACGCGCCGCCTCGCACAGCGCGGGTGAATCGATGCCGAACGAATCGGAAAAAAGCCACTCGCGCTGCCGCGCCGCCTCGCGCGCCGCCTGTACGGCCGCGCTCAGTTCGCGCATGCGCGCAAACCCGGCGGCACGCGCCTTCTTCTCCAGTTGCCCGACGAGCGTCTCCAGCGGCTGCGGCCTTTCGCGTCCGGCGCCGCGACGCGCATCGTCGAACAGGGAGAGAAAGCGCAACACGCTGCCTTGCAGCCGCCGATGCGCGTCGACCAGATCGCGTATCGACTCGGCGCGCTCGTGATCGCGCGCCGCCTTCACGACGACGATGGTCGCGCCGTAACCGCCGCCGGCGGAATCGGGCTCGAAGGGTTCGATGGAAAAGGGTGTTCGGGTACGCGTCAGCATGATGCCGGTTGCCAGAGTGTCGGTCGCGCAAAATCATGCGCTGTATACTCTGGAATATAGCGCATCCCGCGCCGGGCCGGAGACTACTTCGGCAACAGCCCGAACACGCCGACGCCGTTCTTCGTGCCGACATACACCTTGCCGTTCGCGATCATCGGCGTGATGAACTTGTTGCCCTGGCCGAACTGGTCGCGCCCGCCGGTGTCGCCGCTGTTGTAGAGCTGGCGGCCGAGGTTCGTCGCGTCGTAGGCGCGCAGGCCGGCAATCGTGCCGTTTTCCGCCGCCCACAGCACGCCGTTCGCCGTGCCGTTCGCGGAAATGCCGGGCGTCGCGCCGGGTGAACCGAACGTGTTCGCGGTCTGGCTCGTCGGCGCGGCGGACAGCTTGGCGTTGGTGATCGTAAACGCCTTGATGCTGTCGCCGATCGAGCCGAAATACACGGTCCCGTTGAAGTACGCGGGCGCGGCGAACATCGGCCCGCGAATCTGCCCGACGAGTTCCTGATAGATGTGATCGGCGTTCGAATCGAATTTGCCCATCGAATCGCGGTTCACGACGTAGATCGTCGAATTCTTGCCCGCGCCGAGCGCGAGATGACGCACCGCCCCGCCCGCATCGGCGAGATCGGGCAGCACGAGCGCGCCGCCGGAGCCCAGGTCCTCGTCGGCGTTCGATTCCTGCACGGTGTTCGACGGCTGGAAATAGTCCGTCACGGAAAGCGTCGGTGACGTGCCGAGCTTCAGGAAGCCATTGCCGAAGTTGCCGTGGATCGGCATTTCCTGCGCGTTGAGGGTCGCGTCGAAGGTGCCGTTCGCGTCGAGAAAATAGATCGACGTGCCGTCCGATGCGAGGCCCGCGCCGCTCATCCAGATCGCGCCCATTTGCCCGTTCGGCGTGACGTTCAGCACGCTCGCCTGCTGCAGCGTGTTGGCGTTGTAGCCGATCACCCAGCCGGTGTACGGCAGGATGTCGCAGTGCGAGGTCCACGCCGTGTAGACCACGCCACCCAGCAGCAACAGCGACGCGCGCTCGGCGTACTGGCCGGGATCGAACGTGAGCGTGCCGTTCTGACTGCCCGAGCCGGTGCCGGGATAGGTCGCCGTAATTTCCGCCGGACCGTTGAAAAGCTCGGCGCCCGTCGCGATGTCGAGCGCGTGAATGCGCTGGTGATAGCGTCCCGCGCCGTCCTTCGACATGCCGACGACGTACATCGCGCCATGCGGCCCGCGCGAACGGTCGATGACCGGCGTCGCCGTGACACCGATCGTCGACGTGATCTGCGGGCAGCCGTGATCGTCGCTGGGCGATTCGCCGCTGCCGAGCGTCGTCGTTTTCCAGAGCACGGCGCCGCTGTCGGCATCGAGCGCGTAGACGCTCGCATTCTCGGTTGCCACGTACAGCACATTGTGGGTGCCGCCCGCGATCGTCACGCCGGCGAGAAACAGCGGCTCGGCATCGACGGCGCCATCGACGGAAAAGACCGCAAGCTTGCCGAAGGTGCTGGCGTTGACGTTGGCCGGCGTGAGGACGGTTTCCGCGAGTTGCTGTCCCGTGCGCGCGATGTCGTTGTGATAGGTGGCGACGTCCATCGGATTGCCGACCGGCGCCGCGCTGCCGCCGCCGGAACCGGAACCGGAAGCGCCGCCGGTGTTGCCGCCGGATGCCGTGCCGCCGGATCCGTTGCCGCTGGTTCCGCTGCCGCCCGAACTCCCTGTGCCCGACGTGCCCGATGTGCCCGATGTGCCCGAGCCTCCGCTGACGGGCGCACTCGCCGCACCACCCGACGACGCGCCCGACGGACTCGACGCGCCCGCAGGCGCGCCGCTGCCCGTCGTGGTCGAGGCGGAATCGCCGCTCGATCCGCCGCCGCCGCTACACGCGACGACGATTGCCGCGATGATCGCGCCCCCAAAACTCGCGGTCATTCCCGAGAAATGCGCTTTCATCTGCATTCTCCCTTTCCGGACAAGCAGGACGAACAAAGCGGCAGATGCGCCCGTCCGAAATGCTCAATTTCCCGAAAGAAATTTGTTGCAACGCGTCATCATGTGCTAACCTAGGGTTATTACCTAGATAGTTACCCTTAAGCAGGAGTTCACCATGGGAATCATCGCCGCTACCCCTATCGCCCTCGTTTCGCTCATCGCCGCCAAGTTGCGCCTCGCCACGCGCGACGCCCTCAAGGCCCGCGCCAAAGTCAGCGCGCTGATGGCCGAAGCCTATCGTCGAGCGATGTAACGTCCGAGCGCGGGGAAACATTCCGCCGCGCTCAGTGCCGCGTCATCGCAGCTTGTTGCCGGACTCATTGCAACGTGTAAGCGATGACGTAATCCCCCGCCTTCGTTCCAAGCGAGCCGTGCCCGCCCGCGGTCACGAGCAGATACTGCTTGCCGGTCGAATCCGCGTAGCTCATCGGCGTGGCCTGGCCGCCCGCAGGCAGGCGCGCTTCCCACAGTTTCCTGCCGTCGTGCACGTCGTAGGCGCGCACGTACTGGTCGAGTGTGCCCGTCAGAAACGCGACGCCGCCCGCCGTCACGATCGTGCCGCCGAGGCTCGGCACGCCGAGCGGCATCGGGATCGGCAGCGGCGCGCTGTCGACGATCGTGCCGTTCCTGTGCATCCACGCGATCTTGCTCGTGCGCAGATCGACGCCCGCCACATAGCCCCACGGCGGCGCCTGACACGGAATTCCCAGCGGTGACAGAAACGCGCTGATTTCATACGCATAGGGCGTGCCGCGCGCCTGCTTGATGCCGCTCGTCTCGCTCGTGCTCGTCGCGCCTTCCTGCAGCTTTTCGCGCGGGATCAGCTTCGACGTGAATGCCATGTAATCCGGATTCGCGATCAGGATCTGCCGCACGGGATCGACCGAAATCCCGCCCCAGTCGAACACACCGAAATTGCCGGGAAACACCAGCGTGCCCTGCTCCGACGGCGGCGTGAACGGCCCGTCGTAGCGCAAGCTGCGGAACTTGACGCGGCACCAGAGCTGATCGAACGGTGTCGTGCCCCACATGTCGGCTTCCGTCACGCGCGGCGGGTTGAAATTGAGCGCCGAGACAGCCTGCGTCGGCGACGTGCGATCGCCCTTCGCCGCGCCCTGCGGCACCGGCGTCTCGTTGATCGGCACGATCGGCTGCCCGGTTTCGCGATTCAGCACATAGATGCTGCCCTGCTTCGTCGATGCGATCACCGCCGGCTGCGTGCCCTGCGCCGTCTGAAGATCGACGAGCGTCGGCTGGCCGCCGACGTCCATGTCCCACAGATCGTGGTGCGTGAACTGGTAATTCCAGCGCAGCTTGCCGGTCGCGGCATCGAGCGCGACCAGGCCGGCCGCGAACTTCTCGGCCTGCGGCGTGCGCTGGCCGCCCCACTGATCGGGCGTCTGATTGCCCATCGGCAGATAGATCATGCCGCGCTTCTCGTCGACGCTGAACATCGACCACATATTCGGCGAGTTACGCACGTAAGTGCCGCCCGGCGCGATCGGCGCGGTGGCGTCCGGATTGCCCGGATCCCAGTTCCACACGAGATGGCCGTCGTTGACGTCGAACGCGCGGATCACGCCCGACGGCTCGTTGTTCGATTCGTTGTCCGTCACGTGGCCGCCGACGATCACGAGCTTGCCGAACACCGCCGGGGGTGACGTCGAGTAATAGCCGCCGGGCGTAAACGGGCCGATGTTCGCGCGCAGATCGACCGCGCCGTTCTTGCCGAAGCTCGCGCAGGGCTTGCCGGTATCGGCGTCGAGCGCGATCAGGCGCGCATCGGCGGTCGGCAGGAACAGGCGGCGCGGGCATTCGGCCAGCGCCGTGGTCTGCGCGGGCGTTTGCACGGGCGCGGCGGGTGTCGCCGATGCGGCCTGTGCTGCCGATGCCTGGTCCGCCGACACCGCGGTGTCGGACGCGGGCAGCGCCGGCGCGTGCGCCTCCGGCGACGCGACCGGCGCGCTCGCTTCTGCCGGCGCGGCGACGGCGGCGCTCGCGTGCATCGCCGGATCGTAATAGGCCACCCCGCGGCAGGTCATGTGCTCCCAGTGCTTGAAGCCGATCGGGCTCTGGATCTGCGGATCGAAACGCCACTTTTCCTTGCCGCTCGCGGCGTCGAGCGCGATCACCTTGCTGTGCGGCGTGCACAGGAAGATCGTGTCGCCGACCTTGATCGGCGTGTTTTCGTCGGTGGTCTCGGTGGGATCGTCGGGGCCGGGCATGTCGCCGGTGCGATACGTCCACGCCACTTTCAGCTGCGACGCGTTTTGCGGCGTGATCTGCGCCAGCGGCGCGTAGCGTTGCGCGAGCGGCGAGCCGCCGTAATCGGTCCAGTCGCCGGGTGCGCGGCCGGTGCCCGCGTTGGCGTCGGGCTGATTGGCGTCGGCGGCGACATCCACGTCGATGCGCCCGGGCCGATCGTGCGGATCGTGAAAAAACGTGCCGACACCGAGCAGAAGCGCCAGCACGATCGCGGCGGCAAGCGGCGTGCGCGCGCCGCGGGCGGTCGCGGGCGGCCCGAACATCGCGCCCCGATGCACGAACGGAATCAATAGCCACAACGCGAGCAGCACCCAGATCCACAGACGCGGCATCAGTTGCCAGAAATCGAAGCGCACTTCGACGACGGCCCAGATCGTCGAGCCGAACAGCACGAGTGCGAAGAGCAGGAGCGCGGAGCGGCGCCGGATCAAAAGCAAGAGCCCCGTCAGGACGATGGCCGCACCCGTGATCGCGTAGTACCACGATCCTTTCAGCGTCACGAGATACGCTCCGCCCGCCGCGAGCAGCGCGCCGATGACGATGAACGCGATGGCCGTGAAGAACGTGAGCGGATGAAGTCTGCCGTTGCCAGCCATGCTGAAACCTCCGTGACGATGAAAGGCGGAACACGATCGCAGGCGATCGTGGTTCGGACGCTGTCGCGTCGTCGAATGGAGCAATCAACGTGCCGTTGCTGCGGGAGAAAGCGCGGGCGTGGCGGCTTTACAGATGACTTTCGGAGAAACGTGCCAACAGACGCGCGAATCAGACGTGTCTCGGCCAGAGTCCGCCGCACTGATTCGCGGGCAGCGCGCCGGCCACGAACGCCGCTTTCAGATCGGCGCGTTCGGAGAAACGCGGTGCATCGAGCCAGACGAGAAATTCCTCGCGCCAGTTGCCCCACGCGTTTTCGTCGAAATCGAAATCCTCGTCGATGCGGCCGTTGTCGCGCAGATACGCGCCGACCACCTGCTTGCCGTTCCAGTACGCGACGGCGACATCGGTCAGATCGGCGGTCATGCCGTGGGGAAGATCGCGCAGCAGCATCGCGACATGCGCCTTGAACGCTTTGAATTCGGTCGGTCTCATCGCCTGCTCCGCGTGGAAAAGTGCGTAACAAATGACTGCGTGAATTCACTTCCTGAGGCGTGTCCGGTCAGCCGAACACGCCCTTGTTCAAATCCTTCTCGAACGCGGCGGGCCATTCCGTGCCGTGTCCGGTGCGATATTCGCGTTCCTTGAGCGTCGAGCGCCGCGTGATGGTGACGAGTCCCTGCAATGGATACACGTCGTCCACGACATCGCATGCGCCGCCTTCCTGCACGAGAAAATCGCTTTCTTCGAGACGATGGCGTGACAGGATCGCCAGAAAATCCGCTCGTTCGTCCGGTGCGATCACTGACATGTCGGCCTCCATGATCGGGCGCTGCTTCATTCACCCTGCTTCATTCAAAGTAGCACACGCGCAAAAGAACGGCGGCGCGGATCTTGCGAGGAACGCGGCACGGCGCACGCGCCAGTTTTTTCTCGATGGAGAATCGAATGACGATGAAGCGCGGACCGATCCGCCTGCGCGCCGCCGCGTTGATGGCGCTGACGGCACTGACGGCACTCGCGGCGCCCGTGTTCTGCACGCATGCCCGCGCCGACGACGCCGCGTGCGGCACGCTCGAAAGCGCAACCGGCGGGCAAGGCGCGATGTTCGCGTTGCGCGAGGGAGAAAGCGTGAATTTCTGGCGCGGCGGCGCCGTAAAACACGGCGCGCTGCACGTCTACAAGGACGGCGAGGTGTATCGCGTGTATTGGCAGCCGGAGGGAAGCGGCGAGCAATATGTGCTCGCGAATGCCGGCGACAACAGCGTGCGGCTCGTGGCGACGCCGCCGCACGGCACGAAGGTGGACGCGGGACCGGGCAGCCTGCCGCAGCAGAAAGTGCTGTCCTGTCCCGCGTTGTGACGCTTATTTCGTTGCAAGCACCTTGCCGATTGCGTCAGCGACGATCTGCACGTTGCTGTCGTTCAGGCCCGCGACGCACATGCGGCCCGAGCGCAGGATATACACGCCGAACTCCTCTTTCAGACGATCCGCCTGTTCCGCGACGAGCCCCGTATACGTGAACATGCCGCGCTGCTTGACGTAGCGCGTCAGCATTTCGCCGCGCACGTGGTCCTTCAGGCCGTCGTGAATCGCCTGGCGCATGCGCGCGATGCGCTGGCACATCGACGCGAGTTCTTCCTGCCACGATTGCCGCAGTTCCGGCGTATTCAGCACATGCGTGACGATCTTCGCGCCATGCGTCGGCGGATTGCTGTAGTTCGAGCGCACGGCACTCGTCAGCTGGCCGAGCACGCGATCGGCTTCGGCGGCATCGTCGCAAATGACGTGCAGGCCGCCGCAACGCTCGCCGTACAGCGAGAAATTCTTCGAGAACGAATTCGCGATGAACGCCGGCAGCCCGCGCCGCGCGATTTCGCGCACGGCAAAGGCGTCGTCGTCGAGGCCGGCGCCGAAGCCCTGATACGCCATATCGACGAACGGCAGCAGATCGCGCTTCTGCAGCACGTCGATGAGCTTCACCCACTGCGTCTGATCGAGATCGACGCCCGTCGGGTTATGGCAGCACGCGTGCAGCAGCACGACGCTCTTCGCGGGAAGCTTGTCGATGGCGGCGAGCATCGCGTCGAACAGAAGACCGCCGGTGGCTTCGTCGTAGTACGGATACGTGTTCACCTCGAAGCCCGCGCGCTCGAAGATGAACCGGTGGTTTTCCCACGTCGGGTCGCTCACCCACAGCTTCGATTGCGGAAAATAACGCTTGATGAAATCGGCGCCCACTTTCAGCGCGCCCGAGCCGCCGAGCGTCTGCACGCTCGCGATGCGGCCGTCCGCGCGCGCCGGGATGTCGTGACCGAACACGAGCGACTGCACAGCGTCGCGATAATGCGCGAAACCCGCCATCGGCAGATAGGGCTTCGGGCCGAGGTTCTTCAGCATCGACAGTTCGGCTTCGCGCACGGCCTGCATGACGGGCAGGCGGCCTTCGTCGTCGAAGTAGATGCCGATGCTCAGATTGACCTTGTTGGTGCGCGGATCTTTCTGGAAGTTTTCGTTCAGCGAGAGAATCGGGTCGCCGGGATAGGCATCGATATGTTCGAACATGGTAGTGGTATCAGGACGAGAGATCAGCGAGATGGAAGGCGGTTGGCGCGATTCGCGTCACCGCCCCTTTTTCTGAGATAGTAGCCGATTCCGAGAACGGCCAGCCAGACGGGGATCAGGTACACGGACAGGCGCAGGTCCGGCGTTTCGTACATCACCCACACGATGCCCGCGAGAAACGCCAGCACCGCGTAGTTCGTCAGCGGATGTCCGAAGCTCGGGAACGCCGCATTTTCACGGCGTGCGCGCTTCTGGCGCCGGAACATGAGATGGATGATGCTGATCATCGCCCAGTTGATCACCAGCGCCGACACGGCGAGGCCCATCAGCAGTCCGAACGCGCGGCCCGGAATCACATAGTTGATCACGACGCACGCCGCCGTCACGAACGCCGACACCGCGAGCGCCGGCAGCGGAATGCCGCGCGCGCTCACGTGCGCCAGCACGCGCGGCGCGTTGCCTTGCTGCGCGAGGCCGTAGAGCATGCGGCTGTTCGCGTAGACGCCGCTGTTGTACACCGACAGCGCGGCGGTGAGCACGATTACGTTGAGCACGTTCGCGACGAGCGTGCTGTTCATTTCGCGAAAAATCAGCACGAACGGGCTGCCGCCGGTCGCGACCTTGTCCCACGGATACAGCGACAGCAGAATGGCGAGCGCGCCGACATAGAAAATCAGGATGCGGTAGATAACCTGATTGGTCGCGCGGGGAATGCTGCGCGACGGATCTTCCGCTTCCGCCGCCGTGATGCCGACGAGTTCCAGTCCGCCGAACGAAAACATGATGACGGCCATCGACATCACGAGGCCGCTCACGCCGTTCGGAAAGAAGCCGCCGAGCCGCCACAGATTCGCGACGCTCGCGTCCGGCCCGGCGCGGCCCGACGCGAGCAGAAAGCCGCCGAACAGAATCATGCCGACAATCGCGGCCACCTTCACGATGGCGAACCAGAACTCCGTCTCGCCGTAAGACTTGACGCTGGTCAGATTGATCGCGTTGACGATCGCGAAGCACGCGAGCGCCGATACCCACGTCGGCAGGCCCGGCCACCAGTACTGCATGTAGATGCCGATCGCCGAGAGCTCGGCCATGCTCACGAGAATGTAGATCGCCCAGTAATTCCAGCCTGACACGAAGCCCGCGGCGTGGCCCCAGTATTTGTCGGCGAAGTGGCTGAAGGAACCGGCGACGGGTTCGTCGACGATCATCTCGCCCAGTTGCCGCATGATGAAAAACGCCATCAGACCGGCAATCGCGTAGCCCAGCAGCACCGACGGCCCGGCGAGCCTGATGGTCTGCGCGACGCCGAGAAAGAGCCCCGTGCCGATCGCCCCGCCGAGCGCGATCAGCTGAATGTGGCGGCTTTTGAGCCCGCGCCTGAGTGCATCGCGCGGCATTGTTTCATTTGTGTTGCCTGACACCATTTTCTTCCCTGCGCGAACCGCAAAAATTACCGCGTAAAAGCTTCCTGCACCTGAATTCGTGTCTTTTCGACCACCTGCACCGCCGATTTTTCGGGTAAAAAGTGTTGTTTTTTTGTGCGGATGGCCCCCGGTGGCCGGCGCAAATGCGCTGACCGCCCGAAAACGAATTCGCGATTTTACCGCCCGGCGGCCGCTGCGCCTTGATGGGCGGACCTGCCGCGCCGGCGCCCCAATCTTGAGGGCGACACGGCCGCCGATTTGAGGCCGGAATCGGGTGTTGTTCGGAGGATTGCTTCGGACGCGCGGGCAGCAGAATCGCACCATCCACTCACGAGGGGTCGCCATGTTTCAGACGATGGAAGGTAACGCCAGGCCGCATCGCACGGCCGAAGTTATTGCTCACGAAATGCACTCGGGCGGGCCGGCCACGCAGGCCGAATTGCTGAGCACGCTGCAGTCGGTGTCGGACAACATCATGCGCCTCGCGGGCAAGCTGCGCGCCGGGCGCGACGCCACCGCCGACGACGCCGCGTCGATCACCGAGCAACAGGCGCTCGCGCAGCAGCTGATCGGCCGTCTGCTGACGCTGCCCGCATCGCAGGCGTAACGCAAACACAAGGAAGCCGACGCGACGGCGGCCGCAAGCCGCCCGCGTTCATCGCATCAGAAAGGCATCAGGAAGAAGAGCATGAACTATTTGACGATCATCGCGGCTGTGTGGGCGATCTGCGCGTTCTGCGCCGTGCTGTTCATCCGCGGCGCGACCCAGCGCAATCAGGAACCGCTGCGGATCCACACCAACGAGCATGAGCTGAACAGCAAACGTTCCAAGGATTTCGGCCGCACTGTCTGACGAGCGGACGCCCGGAACCCCGATCCGGCGCGACGCGCGCGCCTCGCCGGACAGATTCGAACCAGACTTGCCTTACTTGCCCGCGTTGAGCGCGGCAACCGCGGCCCGCAGGCCGAGCAGATAGCTCTCCACGCCGAAGCCGGAAATCTGGCCCTTCGCGATCTCCGCGAACACCGACTTGTGGCGGAACTCTTCCCGCGCGTGCACGTGCGACATGTGCACTTCGATGATCGGCGCCGTCAGAATGGCGAGCGCGTCGCGGATCGCGTAGCTGTAGTGCGTCCACGCGCCCGCGTTGATCACGATAGCATCGACCTTTTCTTCGAACGCGCGATGAATGCGCGAGCACATCTCGCCTTCGATGTTCGTCTGATAGCACTCCACTTCCACGCCCAGTTCCTTGCCGAGCGCGGCCAGTTGCGAGTCGATTTGCGCGAGCGTCGCGGTGCCGTAGGTCTTCGGGTCGCGCTTGCCGAACATATTGAGGTTGACGCCGTGCAGCGTCAGGATCTTTGCCATGACTTGTCCTTGATGGGATGAGAATTCAGACGGTTTCGACGATTTTGCCGCTGCTCGCGGCTTCGACGATAGCCTCGGTGATGCGCAGATTCTGAAGCCCGTCGCGCGCGCTGACAATAGGCTCGGCTTCACCGCGCACCACGCGGCCGAAATGTTCCATCTGATGCGCGAGCGGATCGTCGCGCTGCACCGGCACGACGCTTTCCTCGAACGGCTTCCACCACGAGCGGTCTTCGGCTTTCGCGTAGGACTTGAGGCGCATCGTCGGCACGGAAAGCGAGCCGAACGTGCCCGCGATCACGTAGCAGTCTTCGTCCGGATAGGTCGAGTACGCCTTGTTCTCCCGCGATGTCTGCTCCCAGCTGCGCGGGCTCGCCGCCGTGTCCGACAGCATGAACGTGCCGAGCGCGCCGCTCGCGAAGCGCAGATTGATCGCGACCGTATCCTCGACCGGAAAGCCGCGCGTCGCGTGCGAGGCGAACGCCTGCACCGCGACGATGTCGCCGCACAGCATGCGCAGGTTGTGCACTTCGTGAATCATGTTGAGCAGGATCGGGCCGCCGCCCGGCTCGCGCCGCCAGGCCGCGCCGGCGAAATACTCGTCGGGCTTGAAGAACACGGCGCTGCCCATCACGGCGACGAGCTTGCCTAGCCGCCCTTCGTCGATCACCTGTTTCGCGCGCGCCATGATCGGGCTGTGCGCGCGATGATGCCCGATCAGCACTTTGACGCCCGAACGCTCCGTTTCATCGACGAGCGCCTGCGCTTCGGCGACCGTCGGCGCGATCGGCTTTTCCAGCAGCGTCGGCACGCCGGCGGCGAGACAGATGCGCGCGTGCTCGACATGCAACTGATTCGGCGTCGCGAGCACGATGCCGTCCGGGCGATCCTTCGCGAGCAGCTCATCGAGCGTCTTGTAGAGCGGCACGCCCGCCCGCGCCGCGATATCGACGGCCGCGGGCGCGGGATCGACGATTGCGGAAAGCGTGCAGGTCGCACTGTTCTGCGCGACGCCCATGTGCGCCTGTCCGATATAACCCGCGCCGGCCACTGCGATGCGCGTCTTGCTGGAGTTCGTAGTCACTTCGGTTCACCGTATCGAGAAGAAAGCGCGCGCACGAAGGCGCGCGGACGGCGCGGTCACGCGCCGCCGAAAGGGAAAACAGATGAGCGGGAAGCGCACGGGCCCGTTGCGCGGGCCCGTGCGCCGGTCAGGATGCGCGCGCGTTCGCCACCGATTCCGCGCGCAGGCGGTCGTACTCGGATTTCTCGACCGGCCGCGCATCCGGCTCGCCGAGCTGGCTGAGCGGAATGCGATACGTCTCGCGCGCGGTCCATGCGGCGATTGCCGCGATGATCGTCACCACGAGCGTGATCGAGCCGATCGTGACCGGAATGTTGGTCGATCCGGGCGGCGCGACCGTCGCGAAGAGTGCGGGCAACAGCGCCGTGATGGTCGTGCCGACGTTCTGCGAAATGGCCATCGCGGAGACGCGCGTGCGCGTCGGGAACAGTTCCGGATAGAAGCTCGGGAAGATCGCGTTATAGCCCTGATAGACGATGCCCCACATCAGCAGCGACGCGACGATCGCGAGGCCGACGCTGTGAATGCTGATCGAGTAGAGATACAGATACGACAGCAGGCCCGAAGCGATCGCGCCGAAAATGACCGGCGGCTTGCGCCCGATCTTGTCGGAGAGATTGCCGACCAGCGGAATCACCAGCACGGCCAGGATGTTGCCCACGACCGGAATCCACAGATACACGCTCTTGTGGAAGCCGACGCCATACGCCGCCTGCACCGCGTAAGCGGCGCCGAAGATCGTCGCGACGACGGGAATCACGTTCATCAGCGCCATGCAGACGACGCGGATCATGTCGCCGAGGTTGTACCGGAAGGCCTCGACGATCGGCGAGCGCGGCACCGCGCCCTTCTCGCCTTCCTTTTCGAAGGCGGGCGTCTCGTGCACTTCGCGGCGGATGATGTAACCCGCAATCAGCACGACCGCCGAGAGCAGGAACGGAATGCGCCAGCCCCAGGAATTGAACGCGTCTTCGGGCATGTAATAGGCGAGCGGCAGGAAGATCGCGGCGGCGAGAATCTGTCCGGCCTGCACGCCTTGCAGCGTGAAGCTCGCGAAATAGCCGCGTCGTCCGAATGGCGCGTGTTCGAGAATCATCGAACTCGCGCCGGAGATTTCGCCCGCCACCGCGAAGCCCTGAATCAGCCGGAGGATCACGAGCAGCGCGGGCGCGAGCATCCCGACGCTCTGGTAGGTCGGCAGGAAACCGACGGCCATCGTCGAGAAGCCCATCAGGAACATGCACAGCACGAGGACGGTTTTGCGGCCGTGCGTGTCGCCCCAGTGACCGAGCACGAAGGCGCCGATCGGCCGCGCGACGTAGCCGACGCCGTATGTCGCGAGCGACGCGACGATCGCCACCTTCGGATTGCCGGACGGAAAGAAGATCTGCGGAAAAATGAGCGACGCCGCCTGCGCGTAGATGAAGAAGTCGTAGTACTCGAGCGCGGAGCCTATCCAGCCGCTCGCGGTGGCCTTTTTCGTCTGCTTGCGGTGCTCGGCGTGCGACCCGTCTTTTGCGTCGGGTGCGAGGGAATTCGTGTCCATGACGTCTCCATTTTCTGACCGTTAGACGGTTTCTGTGCCCTTTCTCACGACGATGTCCTTACACCGATATCACATTTCCGCTCTCCTGCTTCGCCCGGCGCCGTCCGCTGCCCGGCGCGGCAGGCATCCAGTCATGATCGGCGCTGAAACGAAAGCTTTCGATGAGGCAAAACCCGCGCGCCGCGTATTCGGTGAAAGGCTTCGGCGTTAAATTACTATGTCTTTGGAAAGACATAATCGGCTTCCGATGAAAATCAGAATGCGCTCCAAGCGAATAATAGGCATCTGCGCGGCCTGCCGCGCCGAGATCTGCCTAAAGCTTGTGCAAACGCCGCCGTAAACACGATCACCGGCGGTGACGATATCGCCGCCGCACTACTTTCGCGCTCTCTTCGGCCCGTCGGTCCACCGTATGTCAGGCAACCCGTCTTTGATCGATTCGATTCTGGCCACGCCGGCGACAGACGACGGGCTGATCACGGCTGCCATTCGCGCATCGCTGCTGTCGACGCTCGTCGAAGACATCCGCCCGCTGCTGCTGTCCGGCGCGTCGAGCGCGTTCGTCGCGATCATCGCGCTCGCGCGTCTGGACGCGCTCTGGACGATCGTCTGGGTCGCCGCCGATCTATTGCTGCTCGCCGTGCGCGTCGGCATCGTGTGCCGTTATCGCGCGCTCAGCCGGCCGGCCGCGGCCCACGCCGTGCCGCATCCCGCGCCGTGGGCCGCGCGCTATGCGCCCTTCGCGCTCGCGACGTGTCTCGTGACCGGTCTCGGCACGATGGCCTGCGTCATTTCCGGCGACGCCGTGCTGGCCTCGCTCGCCATCATGGTGACGGCGGGTCTGCTGGGCGGCATCGCGTCGCGCAACGCGGGGACGCCGCATCTGGCAATCGGGCAGGTGTGTCTCGGCGCGGTGCCGATCGGCGCGGGGGCGCTGTTCGGGCCGCCCGGCTACTGGATTCTCGTGCCGCCGCTGTTTCTCTACATCGGCGCGATGTGCGCGGTCGTGGGCCGCCATTACCGCGGCCTCGTCGCGCTGATGACGGCCGAGCAGGGCCACGCCGAAATCGCCGCGCGCTTCGACGCCGCGCTCGCTCATATGCCGCACGGCCTGTGCACCGTGGATGCCGCGGGAAAGGTCGTCATCGCGAACCGGAAGTCGGCGGAGCTGTTCGGCGCGACCGTCGAAATGCTGCGGCTGAACGTGTCCTTGCCGGATTTCATCGGCTTCGTCGGCCTGGCGAAATTCGGCGAAGTGCTGCGCGCGCAGTTTTCCGAACGCTGCACGCAATGGCTGCGGGAAGGCAATCCGCCGCTCGATCTGCAACTCTGCGATGGCCGGCAGCTCGAACTGAGCCGCAACCCGGTGCCCGACGGCAGCGCGGTGATCATCATCGAGGATGTGACGGAACGCCGTAAAGCCGAAGCGAAGATCCTGCATTGGGCGCATCACGATTCGCTCACGGGATTGCCCAACCGGCGCTATCTCGGCGATCACGCCGAACGGCTGATGGCGGGCGGCGTCGGCCACGAGAAGGTGCTGGTGATGTACGTCGATCTCGACGGCTTCAAGCGCGTCAACGACGCGCACGGCCACAACGCGGGCGACGAACTGCTGCGGCGCGTCGCCGACCGCCTGCGCAACGCGATGCGGCGCGGCGAACTGGCTGCGCGTCTGGGCGGCGACGAATTCGCGATCGTCGCGAGTTATCTGTCGAAGCGGAGTTGCGAAACCTTCGCGGAAAAGATCATCCGCGAGTTGTCGCCGGCTTATGCGCTCGATGCGGGCGTGACCGTGCGTGTCGGCGTGAGCATGGGCATCGCGCTCGCGAAACCGGGCGAAGCGTTCGAAAGCGCGTTGAAGCGCGCCGACGCCGCGCTGTACGAAGCCAAGCAGCACGAGCGCGGCGGGTATCGGTTCGCGGGAGAAGATGCCGGTCTCATGAAACACGATGACGAAGGCGCAATCGTCGCGCACAGAAGCTGAGCGCGGCGCTTGCGCGAAGCGCTCCTGAGCGGCGCAAATCATCCGTGCATCACACGTTCGTATAAGCGCGCCGAGTCGTTCGTAGAATGGTCCGCGCGCGTGCGCTTCCTTAAGCTGACGTCATGGTCAAGCACTGGGAGCGCATCATGAGCGATACATCGACACGCAGGCTGTTATCGGGTTGCGCCGCCGTGCTGGCGTTCGGCACGTGGTACTCGTTGAATGCGCCGCACGACTGGAGCGCGCTGGACCGCGCGGGCTACGACACGGAGCTGCCGCTCGAGCGCATTGCGCTGGACGACGCTCGAGCGGCGCCCGCGATGCTCGCGCAAGACCAGACGCCGCAGCGATAAACCGTCAGGCGCGCGGCGGCGTGGATGCGCCCTGCGGCATTTTCACGCCGAGCGCTTCGGCCTTCAGCACGAGATCGGCGAGCGAGCGCGCCGCCATCTTCTTCATCGCCTGACCGCGATGAATCTTCACCGTGATCTCGCTCAGATTCATCTCCGCCGCGATCTGCTTGTTCATCAGCCCCGACACGACGAACGCCATCACCTCGCGCTCACGCGGCGTGAGCGATTCGTACGAGCGCCGCAAATCCGCGACCGAGCGGCTCGCCGCGCGCCGTTGGGCATCGCTTTCCAGCGCCTGCGAGACCGCGTCGAGCATGTCCTGATCGCGGAACGGTTTCGCGAGAAAGTCCTTCGCGCCGGCCTTCATCGCTTTCACCGTCATCGCGATATCGCCGTGCGCCGTCATGAAGACGATCGGCAGGCCGAGCTGGCTCGCCGCGATCTGCTCCTGCACCGCGAGGCCGCTCTGTCCCTTGAGACGCACATCGAGGATCAGGCAACTCGGCACGTCCGGCATGTCGTACGCGAGGAATTCGTGCGCGGACCCGAACGTCATCACGCTCATGCCGACCGAGCGCAGCAGCATGTCGAGCGCGTCGCGCATGGAATCGTCGTCGTCGACCACGTAGACCATCGCGCTGTTTGCCTTCGTGTTCGCGTCCTTGTCAGTGCTCATCGTCTCCCCCTTCGTGTGCGGGCAGCACGAAGCGCAAGCGCGCGCCGCCTTCATCGGGCGACTCCGCCCATATTCTGCCGCCGTGCGCCTCGATGATCGAACGGCAAATCGACAAACCCATGCCCATGCCTTCGGCCTTCGTCGTGAAAAACGCGTCGAAAAGCCGGCGGGCGTTGTCTTCGCTGATGCCCGTGCCCGAATCCTGTACCGTGATCTGCGCACAGCCCGGATCGCTGCTGCTCGCGCCCGTCGCGATGCGCAACGTGCGCGGCCCGGTCACGCCGGACATCGCCTGCGCCGCATTCATGATCAGATTGATGAGCACCTGCTGCAACTGCACGCGATCGCAGACCACCGCAGGCGACGGCGTCGCGAGATCGGTGCGCACGTCGACCCGATAACGCGCCAGTTCGCGCCGCACGAGTTCGATCGTTTCGCCGACGATCTCGTTCACCTCGAGCGTCGCCGGCTGGCTGTCGCGCTTGCGCGCCATCGCGCGGATGCGTGCGATGACCTCGCTCGCGCGCTTGGCGTCGCGAATCATCTGCGTGATCGATTCCTGCGCTTCCGCGATGTCCGGCTTCTCGCGCCCGAGCCAGCGCAGGCCCGCGCCGCCGCATGTGACGATGGCCGCCATCGGCTGCGTCACTTCATGCGCGATCGACGCGGCCAGCTCGCCCAGCATCGTGACGCGCGTGACGTGCGCGAGTTCGGCCGTCGAGCGCGCGAGCGCTTCCTGCGCGAGCTTGGTTTCGGTGACGTCCATCAGCGCGCCGACGTACTCGTCGCCGTCGCTTTCGCTCGACGCCCGATGCGCGACGAAATGCACATGCTTGATCGTGCCGTCGGGCAACAGCAGCCGATGTTCCACGTCGATCTCGCACGCGCCGCTCACCGCCGATTCATGCGCGGCACGCACGATCGCGATGTCGTCGGGATGCGCGCGCGCGAGGATCGCGTCGATCGTCGGCGCAAGTTCGCGCGGATAGTCGAAGATGCGGTACGCCTCGTCGGACCACCACATCGTGCCGGCGGGCAGACGCGTCGCGATGCTGCCCGTGCGCGACAGACGCTGCGCGTCGAGCAGAAACGCCTCGCTGCGCCTGAGCGCATGTTCGGCCTGCTTGCGCGCTTCGATATCGGTGTTGACGCCGTACCAGCGCAGAATTTCTCCCGCGCCGTCGCGCAGCGGTTCGGCGCCGAGATGCATCCAGCGATAACCGCCGTCGCCGCCGCGAATGCGCGAGACGTTCTCGAACGACGTGCCCGCCGCGATCGCCGCCTGCCAGTCGCGCTGCATCTGCGCGAAGTCGGCAGGATGCACGATCTCGCGCCAGACGTCGCCGCCGCCTTCGTCGAGCGCCACGCCGAGATCGTTCCAGCGGCGGTTGATGAAAATGAGGCGCCCGTCGGACGACGAACTCCACACCATGCCGGGAATCACATCGATCGTCTTGCGCAGTTCCTCGCGCTGACGCTGCAACTCGGCTTCCATGCGTTTGCGCTGCGTGATGTCGTTGCTCGTCGCGAGCACGGCGCGCGGCATGCCTTTGGCGTCGCGCAACAGCGCCGCGCGGCTCGCGATGACGATCGCGCTGCCGTCGTGCCGCACGCGCGTGATCTCGCCGTCCCAGTGACCCGAACGCAGCAGTTCGGTGCGAATCTGCGCGTGCGGCACGGGCGAGCAGGATTGCGTCATGCGCTGAATCGGCTGCCCGATCGCTTCTTGCGCCGAAAAGCCGTAGAGCGCTTCGGCGCCGCGATTCCAGAACGTGATGCGGTCGTTCATGTCGTGCGCGACGATCGCATCGTGCGCGAGATTGAGCAGTTCGAGCTGCTCCTGCATCTTCGTCGTGGCGGACTGATTGCGCAGCGTGAGGATCGCGGTCGTGACGATCGCGAGCAGGCTCACCGCGCAGCGTGCAAGCGCGCCGCTCGACACGGTTTCGTCATGCGAGAGAATGAAGCCGACGAGCGTCAGCAGCACGCAGCCCCAGGCGGTGGTGACGGTCGCGGTGCGATTGCCCGTCGACGAGACGAGCAGCACGACGACCACATACAGCACCGCGATGGCGATATCGAGCGGCGTGAGGGCGTCGATGAGGAAAACGGCAAGGCCGATGACCGCCGCGAGAATCGACACGATGCGGGTATCGTGACGCACCGCGCGCGGCGCGCTCTGGAATGTCTCCATCACGGCCGGTCTGACGCCGGCGAATGGAAACGAACGACGAACGAAGCAAGCGACAGGGTCATGAGCGTTCGAAAAAGCGTTCGTTGATGAATATCGCACCCGCCGCGCCGAAACAACCCATGCGCGCAAGCCCGATTCCGGAATGATTCTAATCCTTCCAAAAGCCTTGCCTGATGCGTTCGAGGCAATCGGCGACAGCGGTTCCGTCGACGGGCTTGCTGAGAAAGCACACCGCGCCGCCGTCGAGCGCCTGACGGCGCGCGGCGTCCGATGCGAACGCGGTCACGAACATAATCGGCACGCCGAGCCCGAGCTCGCGCAGACGCTGCTGCAACTGCAGGCCGGACATGCCGGGCATGTTGAGGTCGGTGATGACGCATGCGAGGCCGTCGAGCGGATCTGCGTCGAGAAACGCTTCCGCCGACGGATACAGGCTGACCTCCCAGCCGAGCGAGCGCAGCAGGCTGGAGGAGGCGACGCGGACGGATTCGTCGTCGTCGACCACGGAAACTCTAGAAGGCGATAGCAAGGGCGTTGTCCTGGACCGTGCGTGAAGTTCGGCGGGCATGGGACTGGTCCACCGCTTGGATGAACCCATCTTACGCACGCGGCGCAAGCGGCGAAATCATATGTACGTATAGGAATTGAAGCGTCTGCTTTATTCGCCGCCCGATATGCCGCCGGCGCTGCCGCCGCCGACGCGCGCCTCCAGATACCGCACCAGCGCCCGGACCTTGCTCGACTGCCTTCGGTTCGGCAGAAACGCCGCATAGACGATGGCGTCGATGTCGTGCGGCGTCGCTTCGTGATGCTCGAACAGCCGCACGAGCCGCCCGTCGCGCACGTCGGCATCGACGAGCCACGCCGGCAACAGCGCGATGCCGCGTCCCGCGCGCGTCGCTTCGAGCAGCATGTCGATATTGTTCGACAGCAGATGGCCGTGCACTTCCACGCGTGCATCGGCACCCGCGGCGCGGCGGAACGTCCATTCCTGCCGCGCGCGATGACTCCCGCCGTAGGCGAACCGCAGACATTCGTGGCCGGCGAGTTCTTCGGGCGCCACGGGCGTGCCGCAACGCGCCAGATAGTCCGGGCTCGCGACGACCTCGCGCGGATTGTCCGCGAGCTTTCGTACGACGAGATTCGCATCGCGGTCCGGCACGCCGATGCGCACGGCAACATCGATGCGTTCCGTCGCCAAATCCGCGTAATGATCCGCGACGACGACATCCAGAACCACGCGCGGATGCTCGGCCAGAAACGCCGCCAGATGCGCGGCCAGCCGCAGCCGGCCGTAGGTGGACGGCACCGCGATGCGCAACACGCCGACTGGCGACGCGCCGCTGTCGAACACGCTTTCGTCGGCTTCGGCGAGGTCGTCTAGCAGTTTGCCGATCTGCTCCACATAGGCGACGCCCGCATCCGTCAGGCTGACCTTGCGCGGCGTGCGCGTGAGCAGGGCCGCGCCGAGCGAGGCTTCGAGCGCGTCCATGAGACGCGTCACCGACGATGTCGCCACGCCCAGACGTCGCGCCGCCCGGGCGAAACCGCCGGCGTCGGCCACTTCGAGTAGCGTTTCGAGTGCCTGAAGTTTGTCCATGCCCGCCTCGTATGCGTTGCGTGAGACGCAACATCAGCTCGCATTTTAAGGCTATTCAACAAAATTCCCGCAACGAATAAGCTTTGCAGCATGGATCATCCGGGAACACGAAAGCGTCTTAAGCACGTTATGCAATGACGCCGTATATTCCCCCTCTGCTACTCAAGGAATTTTCATGTCGACTCCAACATCGACCGCACTCGACGGCACGAAACACGTCGAGCTCACGCGCGGCCTGATTGCGCTCTTTGCGTTCTGTTGCGGCGCCATCGTCGCGAATCTGTACTACGCGCAGCCGATCACCGAACTCATCGCGCCCGACCTGCATATGGCGGGCGGCACGGCGAGCCTCATCGTGTCGCTGACGCAGATCGGCTATGCGCTCGGCCTGTTCTTCATCGTGCCGCTCGGCGACCTGCTGGAAAACCGCAAACTCATGATCGCGACCGCGCTCGTGTCGATCGCGAGTCTCGTGGCCGCCACCTTCACGCACACGCCCGGCTGGTTCCTCGTCATCTCGCTGCTGATCGGATTTTCGTCGGTGGCCGTGCAGATCCTGATTCCGCTTGCCGCGCACCTCGCGCCGGACGAAACGCGCGGCAAGGTCGTCGGCACGATCATGAGCGGCCTGTTGCTCGGCATTCTGCTGTCGCGGCCGATTTCGAGTCTCGTCGCGGGCCACTTCGGCTGGCGCGCCATGTTCGGCGCCGCCGCCGTGCTGATGGTCGTCATCACGACCGTGCTCGCGCTCACCATTCCGCGCCGCCAGCCGAGCCATCAGGCGACGTACTTTCAGCTGATCGGCTCGCTCGGCCATCTCGTGCGCTCGATGCCGGTGCTGCGTCATCGCTCGCTCTATCAGGGTCTGATGTTCGCATCGTTCAGTCTTTTCTGGACCGCGGTGCCGGTCGAGCTGACGCGCCATTACGGGCTCACGCAGACGGCCATCGGCATCTTTGCGCTGATCGGCGCAACGGGCGCGACCTCCGCGCCTATCGCCGGGCGCCTCGCGGATGCCGGCCATACCGTGCGCGCGACCTTCATCGCGCTCGTGCTCGCGGCGCTCGCCTATTTGCCGGTCGTGCTGCACCCGGCGTGGGGCGTGGGCGCGCTCGTCGTGACGGGCGTCCTGCTCGACTTCGCCGTGCAGATGAACATGGTGCTCGGCCAGCGCGAAATCTACGCGCTGCATGCCGCGAGCCGCAACCGGCTGAACGCGGTGTACATGACGAGTATTTTCGTGGGCGGCGCATTGGGCTCCGCGTTCGCGAGCAAGCTCTACGATCACGGCGGCTGGACGCTCGTCGCGCTCGTCGCCACGGTGTTTCCGCTCGTCGCGATGGCGCATTTCCTCCTGATCGGGCGACATCACTCCGCCCGCACCTATACGCAAGGATGAGTTGCCTGTATGCACGGCTGATGGCGTGAAGCCGCGCCCGACCGTATCTTGAGTTCATCGCGCAGCACACTGCGCCTGACTCGAACGATCGGGAGGTGAAGCGGAATGGACAAGCTCTTCAGCATGCGCGTGTTTTCGCGCGTCGCCGAGACCGGCAGCTTCAGCGGCGTCGCGAAAGATCTGGATTGCAGTGTGGGCATCGTCTCGCGCGCGGTCGTTTCGCTCGAAGACGACCTGCGCACCCGGCTTCTGCAGCGTACGACGCGGCGCGTCTCGCTCACCGACAGCGGCGCGCGCTACTACGACAAGTGCAAGCGGATTCTCGCCGAAATCGATGCCGCCGACGCCGAAGCCAGCGACGCCGCCACGATCGCGCGCGGCCGCCTGCGCGTGCATGCGATGCCCGATCTGGGCCTCGCGCAACTGATGTCGACGATCGTCGAATACCGGCGGGCCCATCCGGAAGTCACTGTCGATCTGAAGCTGCTGCCGTGCATGCCGGACCTCGTGCACGAGCAGTTCGACGTGTCGGTGCTCTCGGCGGCGTCACTGCCCGATTCGGGCAATAGCTACAGAATCGTCGGCAAGTTTCAGCGCGTGCTCGTCGCGGCGCCCGGCTATCTGAAGCGCAACGCCGTCGAGTCGATCGGCGATCTGCCGATGCACGCGCTCACGCGCATCAACGCGCCCTTCGCGCATCCGTGCGACTGGCACGCCGAACTCGCGCCCGACGCGGCGCACGGCGCGCAGCCGGATCAGATCATCGTCAACGACGCCGAGGCGATTCGCGTCGCGCTGCTGGCAGGCGCGGGCGTCTCCGCGATGCCGCACTACTTCGTCGCCGACGACATCCGCGCGGGCAGGCTCGTGCGCCTTTTTCCCGACCATGCGCTGCAGAACGCGAGTGTGTTCGCGGTGTATCCGTCGCGTCAACACGTGGACGCGAAGATCAGAACCTTCGTGGAATTTCTCGCGACGTCGTTCAGGGACAAGTTCGATGTGAAGCCGCAACACGCCGCGCGCGCGATGGCGGACGACGTGCGCGCGCCGCATCTCGTCACGGCTTAGGAATGCGGATGCGGCTGATCATCAGCGAGCCGGATATCGCGTAGATCAGCACGAGCGGATGCAGCGTGAAACCGCCGATGCGCCACGCACCGAACCACATGTTCTCGCCAATCGCGCCCATCCACGCGCCGAGCGTCAGCAAGAGCACGATCAGAAACGACGTAGGAATGGGCGTGCCTTCGAAATGCGTGACCTTGCCGCTCGCGCCCGACATTTCTTCCGTGGTCACGTTGTAGCGCGCGAGACGCGACACGCCGCACGCGACGAAATACGCGAGGATCACGCGGTCGTAAAGTCCCCGCATGCCGAATCCGTACGCGATGATCGCCGGTGCCACGCCGAACGAGATCACGTCGGCGAGCGAGTCGAGTTCCTTGCCCAGCAGCGAGGCCTTCTGCCGCCACCGTGCGATGCGGCCATCGAGAACGTCGAACACGAGTGCCGCGAACACCAGCGCGCAGGACAGATAGATATGCAGGACGTCGGAATCGTCGAGATAGGACATCGCCGAAAATAGAGCGCCCGTGCCGCATACCGCATTGCCCAGCGTGAACCAGTCGGCCAGGTTGAACTCGCGGATCATCGAGAATCGTTTCATTCGTTTCTGTTTTCGTGTCGGTCGAGCGGCGTCCGACGCGAACGCCGCGTGTCGAGTCTATCATCGCGCCCTGTGTCGAAAGCGCGTGATGCGCCAGCCGGCAAGCACGTGGCATGCCCGCCAGACCTGTACGCGAACGTACAGGTTTGCGTTATACTGCACGGCATCGACACCGCGCTTTCGACGCCCGCCATGCCTCAGACCCCGCCCGCGCTGCTCACTATCCGCGACGCCGCCGAACGCCTGCAAGTCACGCCGCGCACGCTCAAGTATTACGAGGAGCGAGGACTCGTCACACCCACGCGCAGCGAAGGGCGCTACCGTCTCTACAGCGAGCAGGACCTCGAACGTTTCGCGCGCATTCTGCGGTTGCGTTCGCTCGGGTTTTCGCTTCAGGGCATCGTCGAAATGCTCAAACGGCCGATGGAAACGCTCGGCGAAGGCCGCACGGGGTTTTCGGCTTCGTCGTTGCGCGAGATCGAACAAGCGCTCTCGCAGCAAATCGAAGCCGTCGATGCGCGCATCGCCGCGGTGCGCCACGAACTGAAGGAAGCGCAGGCGGTCCGCGGCGAGTTGTCCCGCGACCTCGACTATCTGCGGCGCAGAATCGCGGGCGAGAGCAAGGAGACGCTGCTGCAGGAGCGCTTGAGCGCGCGCAACCAGCGCAAGTCGAGAAACACTACGCGCGATACAGAATGATCTCCCGATTATTTCGTGATCCGAATCAATTTATGGAGCGCCTGAACGGCAACCTGTTTCCGTGGGCCATCGCGCTCGCAACCGGACTCGATTACTTCGACAATTCGGTCTTTTCCTTCTTCACGAGCTATATCGCGGGCGGCATCAATGCAACGCCCGACGAACTGGTGTGGGCTTCGAGCGCGTATGCGGTGACATCCGTGCTAGGCATTCTGCAGCAGCAATGGTGGATCGAACAGATCGGCAATCGACGCTATATCGCCGCATGTCTCTTCCTGTTCGCTGCGGGCGCGGTGGCCGCCGCGTTGTCGGAATCGTCAATTGAACTCGCGCTCGCACGCGGATTTCAAGGCTATTTCATCGGCCCGATGATGAGCGCGGCGCGCATCCTGATTCAGACGCGTTTCACTCAGAAGCAACGCCCGGGCGCCACGCGCCGCTTTCTCAACATGATCCTGCTCGGCACCGCGCTCGCGCCCTTGTGCGGCGGCTATCTCGTCGGGTCACTGGGCTGGCGCGCGCTCTTCACATCCACTGCGTTCGCGGGCGTCGCGCTCGGCGTGCTGGCGTGTCTTGCGGTGCCGTCCACGGGACGCGTCCAGCCGGAAGAACGCCGCGACACGCATTTCTGGCCGTACATCGTGTTCGCGTTCGCGCAGGGCGCGCTGCAAATCGTCATGCAGCAAGTGCGCTTCGAGTTGTTCAGCACGTCGCCGGAACTGATTCTTCTGACTGTCGCCGGGCTGCTTTCGCTCGGCTGGTTCGCGTGGCATCAGTGGCATCATCCGCGGCCGTTGCTACGTCTGCATGCGCTGCGCGAAAAGACGTTTCAGGTGGGCATCGTGCTGTACATCGCGTTCTATTACATCAACAACGCGATGAGCTTTCTAGTCTCTCGCTCGCTCGAAGTCGGCCTGGGCTATCCGGTGGAAAACGCGGGGCGGCTCGTCGGCTTCACGTCTATCGTGTCGCTCGGCATGGCCGTTCTGTATTTTCGCTATTCGGCGCGCATCAAGCACAAGAAGTGGCTGATCACGGCGGGCTTTTTGCTGGCGGCTTTCATCGGCGCGTGGATGGTCAGCTTGCCGCCCGACGTCAGCATGCCGTGGTTGATCCCGCCTTTGGTCCTGCGCGGCATGCTGCTGCTTTTTATCGCGCTGCCGGTGGCCAATCTCACGTTTCGCGTATTCGCGATCGAGGAATACAGCCACAGTTATCGCCTGAAGAACATCGTCAAGCAACTGACGTACTCGTTTTCCACGGCCACCATCATCATTCTCGAACAGCATCGCGTCGCATTGCACGAGACGCGGCTCGTCGAAGCGATCAATCCGTACAACCCGCTTTTTCAGAACGCGTATGAACGCCTGTTCGGCAGCTTCGAGAACATGGGATACGGCGCGTCCGAAGCGAAAGGCCTGGCGCTCGGCGAATTGAGCCGCGTGGTCACGCAACAGGCGAATTTCCTCGGATCGCTCGACGGCTTCTACTGCATCATCGGCGTTGCGCTGTGTGCGAGCGTGATCGCGATATGGCAGAAGCGAATCGACTGACTGTTCCCGCGCGCGAATCGCGCGACCGTGTGGAAGTATCATGAGCGCACGACCAACCCTCTCGCACTCAGCCCATGCTCCCGTCAGGTGATTCGTACGAAGCCGTCGCATCGCAATTCGAATGGCGCATTCCCGCGCGCTATAACATCGCGCAGGATGTGTGCGACAAATGGGCGGACGGCTCGGGCCGCCTCGCGCTGATCGTCGAAGCCTCCGACGCCTCGCAGAAGCGCTATAGCTTCGACGACCTGAAGCATCTCTCCAACCGCTTCGCCAACGCGATGAAAGCGCAAGGCGTCGCGCGCGGCGACCGAGTCGCGATCTTCGTGCGGCAGTCGGTCGAGGCGGCGCTCGCGCATCTCGCCGCGTATCGCATGGGCTGCGTGGCCGTACCGCTGTTCGCGCTGTTCGGCATGGACGCGATCGAGTTCCGCCTCGCGCATTCCGGCGCGAAAGCCGTGATCACCGACGCGGAAGGCGCCGCGAAAATCGCGCAGGTTCGCGGCGCATTGCCCGATTTGCAGCACATCTTCTGCACCGACTCGAACTTCTGGCCCGCGATCGAATCCGCATCCGATGACGAAACGCTCGTCGACACCGCCGCCGACGATCCGGCCGTGATCATCTATACGTCGGGCACCACGGGCAAGCCGAAGGGCGCGCTGCACGGGCATCGCATCCTGCCCGGACATTTGCCGGGCGTGGAGATGTCGCAGCAATGCTTTCCGCGCGACGCCACCCTGTTCTGGACGCCCGCCGACTGGGCGTGGATCGGCGGACTTTTCGATGTCCTCATGCCGTCGTGGCATCACGGCGTGCCGGTGCTCGCGCGCCGCTTCGACAAGTTCGACGGCGAAGCCGCGTTCGATCTCCTCGCGCGCAATCAGGTGAGCCACACGTTCCTGCCGCCCACGGCGCTCAAGATGATGCGCGCGACGCCCGGCACGACGCGCGCAGGCCTCGCATTGCGCTCGGTGGCGAGCGGCGGCGAATCGCTCGGCGAGGAGTTGTTGTCGTGGGGACGCGAGAAGCTCGGCGTCACCATCAACGAGTTCTACGGACAGACCGAATGCAACATGGTGCTGTCTTCGTGCGAAAAGTGGTTCGAGCCGCGCAACGGATCGATCGGCCGCGCGGTGCCGGGACATCGCGTGGCGATCGTCGATGACAACGGAGCGCCGCTGCCCAACGGCGTGCAAGGACATATCGCGATCGAACGGCCCGATCCGGTCATGTTCCTCGGTTACTGGCGCGACGAAGCCGCGACCGCGCAAAAATTTCGAGGCGATTTCCTGCTGACCGGCGACCTGGGCACGCTCGACGACGACGGCTTCTTCCGCTTCATCGGCCGCGACGACGACGTGATCACGAGCGCGGGCTATCGCATCGGGCCGGGACCGATCGAAGACTGTCTGATCCGCCATCCGGCCGTGCGTTTCGCGGCCGCCATCGGCGTGCCGGATGCGAAGCGCACGGAGATCGTGTGCGCGATCGTCGTGCTCAACGACGGCTTCGAACCCGGCGAGGCGCTCGTGCGCGAACTCCAGGAACACGTGCGCACACGGCTCGCGGCGCACGAATATCCGCGTGAAGTGCGCTTCGTCGCCGAACTGCCGATGACCGCGACAGGCAAGGTCATCCGCAAGTCGTTGCGCGCGCAGTTCACGCCGGGAAGCGATTAGGCCGCGTCTCGCAGCATCTCCGCCACCGCGCGGACCGCAAGCGCATAGCCCTGCACGCCGAGACCGCAGATCACGCCGCGCGCCGCCAGCGAGACGAGCGAATGCCGATACTGCTCGTCGCGCTGATGGATGTTCGTGATATGCACCTCGATCACCGGCTTTTTGATCAGCTTGATCGCATCCAGCACCGGAATCGACGAGAAGGAAAAACCTGCGGGATTGATCACGACAGCCGCATCTTTTTCGAACGCCTCCTGAAGCCAGTCGACCATCACGCCCTCATGATTCGTCTGGCGGAATTCGCAGTGCAGGCCGAGTTCGTCGGCGAGCGACTCGGTGCGCGACTGGACCTGCGCGAGCGTCGTCGTGCCGTAGAGATGCGGCTCGCGCTTGCCGAGCATGTTCAGATTCGAGCCGTTCAATACGTAGATGAGTGGTTTCATGTGCATCGTGAATTCAGTGAGAATGGGACTGCATGGAGTTCGACGCGTTCGTGCCCGCCACCTCAGCGGCGGAGTCGGTGCGATTCAGGTCGATGCCGAGCGTTTCCGGCGCGCTCAGGATCATCGCGAGCGAGATCACGTTGAACACGACGCACACCGCCACCACGCCCCACGGCGAGCCGTTGCAGACCGCGAAGAGCCACACGGCGAGCACCGGCATCGGGCCGCCCGCGACCAGATTTGCGCCCGTGTAGGCGAGCGCCGAGCCGGAATAGCGCACGTTCGTCGGGAATGCTTCGGCAAATGCGACCGGCTGAATGCCGCTCTGAAATTGTGTGAAGCCAAGAAAGAAGCCCATGGCAAGGAGCATCGGCATGAAGCTCTTCGTATCGAGGATCTGGAAATAGAAGAAGAGCATCAGCAGGGTGGCGGTCGAGCCGATCGCGAGGGCGCGGCGCCGTCCGATGCGATCGCTCAGCATGCCGCCCGCCAGCGCGCCGACGATCGCGCAGACGTTCGCGCCCATCAGCAGGAGAAAGCCGGTCTGCTTCGGCACGCCGAGCGTCTTCGTCACGTAGCTCAGCGAAAACACCACGATCAGATAGAAGATCGCCGCCGGTCCGCAGAAGAACAGCATCCAGCGCAGCACGGTGCGCCAGTGCAGGCGCAACGCATCGCGCAGCGGACTGCCGACATCCGCGACCTCGGTCTTCGATAACGCCACGAACGCGGGCGTCTCCGACACGCGCAGCCTGATATACACGCCGACGATCACCAGCACGAAGCTCAACACGAACGGAATGCGCCAGCCGTAGCTGTCGAACGCATCGGCGGACATCGTCGATGAAAGCGCGAGCAGCACGCCGTTCGCCATGATCTGCGAGAGCGGCGAGCACAATCCGAGCAAACCGGAATACTTGCCGCGCGCATCCGGGCTCGCGTGTTCGATCGCCATGAGTTGCGCGCCGGTCGACTCGCCGCCGAGCGCGAAGCCTTGCAGAATGCGCAGGATCACGAGCAACAGCGGCGCCCACACGCCGATGCTCGCGTAAGTCGGCAGGAAACCCATCATCATCGATGCGACGCCCATCACCGTGACGGTGCCGAGCATCAGGTTGCGGCGGCCGAGCTTGTCGCCGAGATGGCCGCAAATGATCGCGCCGAGCGGCCGCGCCGCCAGGCCGACGCCGAACGTCGCCAGCGACGCGAGTAGCGCGGAAGTCGGGTCCATCGCGGGGAAAAACAGCTTCGGCAGCACCGTTGCAGCGAGCGCGCCGTATAGCGTGAAGTCGAACCATTCGAGCGCCGTGCCGATCGCGGCGGCGGTCACGGCGCGCGTGCGCATGGACTGGCTGGATGATGTCTGAAGCATGTCGTGTCGTCTCCTCTTGTGTGCCTGGAATCGGCATGGCGCACAGATTAACAGCACGGGTGGGACACCGTTCCAGGGTGGAATTTCATCCCGCAATATGCAATCATGCGGCTCGATCGAGTCCAGCACCATGAGATAAAACGATGCCCGGCGTCACCGAACGAACCTTGGCGGTCCTCGAATTTCTCGCGACGCAGATGGAAGGCACGCCCCTCGCGATGATCTCCGACCAGCTCGAAATACCGCGCAGCGCGTGTCATCGCCTGCTCGTCGATCTGAAGCAATGCGGCTACGTGCGGCAATTGCGCGAACACGGCGATTACGTGCTGACTACCAAGCTCGTGGGTCTCGGGTTGAGCTATCTCGCGACGTCGGGCATCGTCGATATCGCGCAAAGCATGCTCGACCGGCTCGCCGAAACCTCCGGCGAACTGGTGCGGCTCGCGATCGTCGACGGCGACCGGCTCACATGGGTTGCCAAAGCGCAAGGCGCGCTCAAGGGACTGCGCTACGATCCGGACATGGGCATGGACACGATCCTCTCGTGCAGCGCGACCGGCCACGCGTGGATGATGACGATGTCCGACGAACGCGCGCTCGAACTCGTCTCGCGGCAAGGCTTCGGATCGCCGAAACAATACGGCCCGCGCGCGCCGACCACGGTCACGGGCCTGCTCGAATTCGTGCACGCCGCCCGCACGCGCGGCTACGCGACGATCAACGAAGTCTTCGCGCCCGGCATGACCGCGATGGCCGCGCCCGTGCAGCGTCGCGGCTATCCGGCAATCGGCGTGATCAGCATCGCGGGACCGCTCGTGCGGCTCACCGAAAAGCGCATGATGACGCTCGGGCCGACGCTTCTCGCGGCCGCGCAGGAACTTGCGGCAGCGAGCCTCGCTTCGCCGTTGTTCGGGAGAGTGCGTTGAAACGCAAACGAATCGGCTTCAGACATGCGCTCGCGCTCGCGAGCCTCATGCTCGCCTGCGCGCAGTCGATGGCCGCGAGTCTCGCGATCAATGTCGGCGGCGAGCGTTCGCTCACGACGGATCAGTTGCTCACACGGCCCGACGTCGCGACCATTCGCGTGCCGAACGACGTCACGTTTCATCGCACGATGACGTATCGCGCCGTGCCGCTGCGCGCATTGCTCGGGATCGCGCAATTGCCCGCCGGCACCGAGCTTCAGATCACCGCCACCGACGGCTTCGTCACGCATTTTTCGTCGGATCTCCTGTTCGGCGACGCGAAAAAGCGCGCCGAGCCGTGGCTCGCGATCGAATCGCCCGACGAGCCGTGGCCGCGCGTGTCCGGCAGCGGCGATATCGGGCCGTTCTATGTCGTGTGGATCGATCCGGCCTCGTCGGGCGTGACGAGCGAACAGTGGCCGTTCAAGGTCGACGCGATCCGCATCGCGCCGACGCTTGCCGCGCGATGGCCGCAACTCGCCGTCGACAAGAGCGTGCCCGCGAATTCACCGGTTCGCCGCGGCCAATCGGTGTTCGCGTCGCAATGCATGGTCTGCCACAAGATGAACGGCGCCGGCGATGCATCGATGGGCCCTGACCTCGATCTCCCGCACAACCCAACCGAATATTTCCAGCCGTGGGTGCTGAAGTCGTTCATTCGCGATCCGAAATCGATCCGCGCGTGGCCCGAGATGAAGATGCCCGGCTTCGACAAGAACGCGCTCAGCGACAGCGACCTCGACGCGGTGATCGCGTATCTCGGTTACATGGCGAAACGCCGGAAGTAAGCGGGTACTGCGGGAAATCCCCACGTTTCATTGCGCCCACATTGCATACAATAATCCCGTCAAATGCTCCAAACTGGATTATCGTGACGCAGACAGAAAGTCTTTTGCATACAATCCTGCCCGAACCTGCGCGTTCGGCGGATGACGTCTACGTCGCGATCAAGCATGCGCTCGCGGGCGGCCAGTACGGCGCGGGCCAGTATTTGCGCGAGGAACAGCTCGCCAAAAGTCTCGGCGTGAGCCGCACGCCGGTGCGCGAAGCCTTGCGCCGCCTCGACGCCGAAGGCTGGGTCGAAACACGCGCGAACTATGGCGTCCGCGTGAAGGCGTGGACCTTGCAGGACGCGCGCGAGATATTCGAAGCGCGTCTTCTGATCGAGCCGTATCTGGCCGGGCGCGCGGCGTTGTCGATCGGCGCGGCCGACATCGCGCATCTGAAAACGCTCGCCGACGCGATGCTCGCGATCACACAGCGCCCATCCACGCCCGAAACATGCGAAGCGTGGTTCGCCGCGAACGGCGAATTCCACGCGATCATCACGGCCGCCGCGAGCAACGCGCGCCTCGATCGCTCGCTCAGATCGATGAAGGAAACGCCGCTCATCAAGTGGACCTTCGACACCTACAGCGACGCCGACCGCGAACGCAGCGCGCGCCAGCATTTCGAAATCGTTCTTGCGCTCGAACAGCGCAATGCCGCGTGGGCGGAAGCCGTCACGCGCTGCCATATTCTCGCCGCCGAAAAGGCGGTGCTCGATCGCTACGACCGGGAGCATTCCGCCTCCGTCTGAGCCGCGCGTTTCGAGCCGCAACAGCATTTGAACAGTCGTTGGATAGTCGCCGCAGCGACAAGGGAGACACGACATGCTGAGCACCGACGGCACCGCCGCCACCACCATAAGCTCGGTCAGCGCCGGTCCGCGCCTGGACCGCCTGCCGATTTCCGGCTTTCACAAGCGCGTGCTGTGGCTGATCGGCGCGGGCATGTTTCTCGATTCGTTCGACATCTATCTCGCGGGCGGCGTGCTCGGCGCACTCGCGAAAACCGGCTGGTCGACGATGCAGCTGAACGCCGCGTTCCTCTCGTCGACGTTCATCGGCATGTTGCTCGGCGCCTTCACCGCCGGCGTGCTCGGCGACGCGAAAGGCCGCAAGTTCACGTATCAGTTCAATCTCGCGGTCTTCGGACTCGCGTCGATTGCCGGGGCGTTCGCGCCGAACATGACGTGGCTCATCGTGTGCCGCTTCTTCATGGGACTCGGACTGGGCGCGGAGATCGTCGTCGGTTATGGCTCGGTCGGCGAATTCATGCCGCCCGCGGTGCGTGGCAAGTGGTCGGCGTATCTGTCGCTCATCACGAACTCGGCACTGTTCTTCTCGACATTTCTCGGTTATCTCATCATCCCGACGATCGGCTGGCGCGCGATGTTTGCCATCGTCGGCGTCGGCGCGATGGTCGTGTGGGTCATTCGCAAGAAGATGCCCGAATCGCCGCGCTGGCTCGAATCGAAAGGCCGTTACGACGAGGCCGAAGCAATCCTGCGCGCCGCCGAAGAAGAGTCCGCGCGGAGCGCACCGCTGCCGCCCATCGCCGACGCGCCGCGCACCGTGACGAAGAAAACGACCTTGCTCGAACTCTTTTCGCCCGCGCAGATTCGCCGCATGTTCGTGTCGATCGTGGTGCAGGTCGCGGTCAACATGGTGATCTACGGCTTCATCGTCTGGGTCCCGACGTTCCTGATGAAGCAGGGCGTCGGCATGGCGTCGTCGCTCGGCTACTCGTCGCTGATGGCGCTCGGCGGACCGGCCGGCGCGCTCGTCGGCGTGCTGATCGCCGACCGCGTCGGGCGCAAGAACGGACTCATCGCCGTGTCCGCGCTCGCGGCGGTCGTCGGCTGGCTCTACGGACATTCGACCGGCGTCGAAATGGCGACGCTGCTCGGCTTCCTGCTCTTCACGCTCACCTATCTGATGGTCGCGCTCGGCATCGCGACGTACATCCCCGAACTCTTCGCGACGGAAAACCGCATGCGCGCGAACGGCATCGCGGGATGCGCGGGACGCATCACGGGCATTTTCGCGCCGCAACTGGTCGTCGTGATGTACACGGCGGGCGGCGTGAAAGACGTGCTGTCGATGATCATCGGCACGCTCGTCGTGATGGCGGTCGTGCTCGCGGTGTTCGGCATCGAGACGAATCGCCGCTCGCTCGAAGACATCGCGCCTTCGACCGATCTCGACGGCGCGCTCGCGACGTCGTCTCTGTCGCACGAATCGCAACGTTGAACTTTTTTCCTCGCACACACTTACGGGACACATCATGAGCGTTTCACATCAAGCCAGACGTCAGGCGTTGAAGGCACGTTTTGCGCGCAAGGAGATCGTCACCGCGCCCGGCATTTTCGACATGATTTCCGCGAAGATGGCCGACTCGATGGGCTTCGACTGTCTCTACATGACGGGCTTCGGCACGGTCGCGTCCTATCTCGGCCTGCCGGATGCGGGGCTCGCCACGTACACCGACATGGTGAATCGCGTCGCGGCGTTCTGCGGCGGCACGAATACGCCGATGATCTGCGACGGCGACACCGGCTACGGCGGCCTGCTCAACGTCGCGCATACCGTGCGCGGCTACGAACAGGCGGGCGCGGCCGGGATTCAGCTCGAAGATCAGGAATTCCCCAAGAAATGCGGCCATACGCCCGGGCGCCGGGTGATCGCGCTCGAAGACATGGTGCGCAAGATCAAGGTCGCGGTGGAAAGCCGCAGCGACCGCGATTTTCAGATCGTCGCGCGAACGGACGCGCGTACGTCGCTCGGACTCGACGAGGCGCTGCGCCGCGCCGACGCATACGCGAAGGCCGGCGCGGATGTGCTGTTCATCGAATCGCCGGAAAGCGTGGAAGAGCTGGAAAAGATCGGCAGCACGTTCGACATGCCGCTGCTCGTGAATGTCGTCGAAGGCGGGAGGACGCCGCAACTCGCGCCCGAGGAATTGCAGAAGCTCGGCTTCTCGCTCGCGATCTATCCGGCGTCGGGCTTTCTGACCGTCGCGAAGGCGCTGAAGGACGTGTACGGCGAGATTCGCGCGCGCAAGGGAACCGAAGGCGCCGCGAGCGGCATGTATCCGTTCGCGGAAATGTGCGACCTGATGGGCTTTCCGGAAGTCTGGGCGTTCGATCGGGCGCACGCGGACTGACGCGCGCCGCGCCTGAGCTTCGCGACGCCGAAGCTCAGGCCACCGCCGCCACGCAATCGATCTCGATGTCGAAGCCGCCCGGCCACGCCGGCACGTTGACGAAAATGCGCGCCGGAGGATTGGGCCCGAAGAAGCGCGCATAGACCGCGTTGACCGTGCTGAAGGCATCGACGGACGTGCAGTAGACGTTGCACTTCAGCACCTGATCCAGCGACGAACCCGCCGCCTCCACGCACAGCTTCAGTTGCTCCAGCACGAGTTCGGTCTGCCGCTCGATGGTGGCATTCGCGACCACTTCTCCCGTCGCCGGATCGAAGGGCGGAAAGCCGGACACGTAGACCGTGTCGCCGTGACGCGTGACCGCCGAAGTCGGCGCCTTGAAGCGTTCGAGCCAGGTCGAAAGCGGTTCGACGCGGATGATTTCGCGAGCCATGTTCATCGTCTCCTCTGGTATGAAGAACTACGCACGCTGGTCGAATATTCCGTTGAGATCGTTGCCCGCGGCGGCGTCCTTGAAGCCGTCGAAACGCCCGTCGACGAGACCTTGCGCCGCGCGCATGAAGCCGCCCCACGCCGCGCGCGCCAGCCCTCCGCCGACGCTCACGCGCCGCACGCCCAGCGCGGCCACGTCGCTCAACACGAACTCCGACACGCCGCCGATCAGCAGATTCACCGGCTTCGGCGCAAGCGCCTTCACGACGGCTTCGATCTGCTCGCGCGTCTTGATGCCGGGCGCGTAGAGACAGTCGGCGCCCGCGTCGGAATAGGCTTTGAGACGCGCGATGGCGTCATCGAGATCGGGCTTGCCCGCGAAGAAATTTTCCGCGCGGCCGACGAGCAAGGTGTCGCCGCCGCCGGCATCGATGGCGCGGCGCGCCGCCTTCATGCGCTCCACGGCGACATCCAGCGGAAACAGCGGCGCGGCTTCGTCGCCGGTCGAATCTTCGATCGACAGACCCGCGACGCCCGTTTCGAGCGCGAGCTTCACGCTCTGCGCGACGTCGTCCGGCGTGGCGCCGAAGCCGCTTTCGAAGTCCGCGTTCACAGGCAGGTCCGTCGCTCCGACGATCTCGCGCAGATGCGCGAGCACGGCGTCGCGTGTCACGTGGTTGTCCGCGTGTCCGCGAGACCAGGCGAAGCCGGAACTGGTGGTTGCGAGCGCCTTGAAGCCGAGCGATTCGAGATAGCGCGCGGACCCGACATCCCACGGATTCGGCAGCATGAAACAGCCTGATTCGTGCAGTGCGCGAAAGGCGGCGCGTTTCTCAGCGACGGTGCGGGGCATGAGTTGTCTCCAGTCGATGAACCAACGAGTCAAGCGTAGAAGATACGCGAATCGCCGCAAACGCGCGTGCGATCCCGTTTGCCGATGCATGAGCGCGCATGAAAAAACGGCGACTCCGAAGAGCCGCCGCCTTGCGTGCTAATGCTACCGTTGCCGCTTACTTTTTCAGATCGAAGCGATCGAGATTCATCACCTTGGTCCAGGCCGCGACGAAGTCCTTGACGAACTTCTCCTGTCCATCGGCGCTGGCATAGACCTCCGACAGCGCCCGCAGCACGGAATGCGAACCGAAGACCAGATCGACGCGGCTGCCCGTCCACTTCCGCTGACCCGTCTTGCGATCGCGGCCCTCGAACACATCGCGGCCCGACGAAACCGGCAGCCATTCCGTGTTCATGTCGAGCAGATTGACGAAGAAGTCGTTCGACAGCGTTTCCGGCCGGTCGGTGAAGACGCCGTGCGCACTCTGCCCGCCCGACACCTTCAACGCCCGCAATCCGCCGATCAGCGCCGTCATCTCGGGGGCGGTCAGCGTCAGCAACTGCGCCCGGTCGATCAGCAGCGTTTCGGGCGCCACGCGAATGCCTTCCTTGATGAAGTTGCGGAAACCATCGGCGACCGGTTCGAGCGCCCCGACCGATTCCACGTCGGTCTTGTCCTGCGTGGCGTCCATGCGGCCCGGCGTGAACGGCACGGTCACCTTCTGACCGCCCTTTTCCGCCGCCTGCTCGATCGCCGCGCCGCCCGCCAGCACGATCAGATCGGCCATCGAAATCTTCTTGCCGCCGGATTGCGCGCCGTTGAACCCGCTCTGGATGCCTTCAAGCGTCTTCAGCACCTTCGCCAGTTGTTCGGGCGCGTTCGCCTGCCAGTCCTTCTGCGGCGCGAGGCGGATACGCGCACCGTTGGCGCCGCCGCGCTTGTCCGAACCGCGGAACGTCGATGCCGATGCCCACGCCGTCGACACCAGATCCGCCACCGACAGACCCGACGCCAGCACTTTCTGCTTGAGCGCCGCAACATCCTGCTCACCGACGAGCGGATGATCGACCGCCGGAATCGGATCCTGCCAGAGCAAGTCTTCCTGCGGCACTTCCGGGCCGAGGTAGCGGGCTTTCGGACCCATGTCGCGATGCGTCAGCTTGAACCAGGCGCGCGCGAACGCATCGGCAAACTGATCGGGATTCTCCCAGAAACGCTTCGAAATCTTCGCGTATTCGGGATCGAAGCGCAGCGACAGATCGGTCGTCAGCATCGTCGGTTTCAGCTTCTTCGACGCGTCATGCGCGTGCGGCACGGTCTCGGCGGAATCCTTCGCGACCCATTGATTCGCGCCTGCCGGGCTCTTGGTCAGTTCCCATTCGTGACCGAACAGGCTTTCCCAGAAACCGCTGCCCCACTTCGTCGGCGTCGTGGTCCAGGTCACTTCCAGACCGCTCGTGATCGTATCCGCGCCCTTGCCGCTGCCGAAAGTGTTTTTCCAGCCGAGCCCCATGTTTTCGAGATCGGCGGATTCCGGCTCCGGCCCGACGTTGTCCGCCGGGCCCGCGCCGTGCGTCTTGCCGAACGTGTGGCCGCCCGCGATCAGCGCCACCGTTTCCTCGTCGTTCATCGCCATGCGCGCGAACGTCTCGCGGATGTCATGCGCCGCCGCTAGCGGATCGGGATTGCCGTCCGGGCCTTCCGGATTGACATAAATCAGACCCATCTGCACCGCGCCGAGCGGGTTTTCGAGATTGCGGCCGGCATCGGTGCGGCTGACTTCCTCGCCGTGCTTTTCGGCATCGGCGGTGATGACGCCCTGATCGTCGTCGTTGCCGGCCGCGCCTTTGCCGTAGCGGACATCGCCGCCGAGCCAGGTCTGCTCATTGCCCCAGTAGACGTCCTGATCCGGCTCCCAGGTATCTTCGCGGCCGCCGGCAAAGCCGAACGTCTTGAAGCCCATCGTTTCGAGCGCGACATTGCCGGTCAGGATCAGCAGATCGGCCCACGAGAGTTTCTGCCCGTATTTCTGCTTGATCGGCCAGAGCAGACGACGCGCCTTGTCGAGACTGACGTTGTCGGGCCAGCTGTTGAGCGGCGCGAAACGCTGCTGTCCGCGTCCGCCGCCTCCCCGGCCATCGCCGGTGCGATACGTGCCGGCGCTATGCCACGCCATGCGGATGAACAAAGGTCCGTAGTGGCCGAAGTCCGCCGGCCACCATTCCTGCGAATTGGTCATCAACGCCGCGAGATCGCGCTTGACCGCGGCCAGATCGAGACTCTTGAATGCTTCGGCGTAGTCGAAATCGGGTTGGAGCGGATTGGACTTGCTGGAATGCTGATTCAGCAGATCCACCCGCAGTTGCTTCGGCCACCAGTCCCGGTTCGTCGTGCCGGTACCGGCGGCATGAGTAAACGGGCACTTCGATTCATTTGACATGCGCTATCTCCTTGCGAGGACGTACCCACTAGTTGTTCTACTGCTACGACGTCAGGTTTTCGTGCTGCCCGAAACGGGTCAAATGAGGGAGGTCGCGGCATGCCGTCTGGCGAGCATGACTCTTCCGGCGGTCCTTCCGCATCTTAAAAAATACGTGAGAGCGGCCATCAATAGAAGGCGATTTTTGCAATGCCGCTGATAGGTCGCGGCTATAGGGCTTTTGCACTCTGGCTTGCTGCAGTGCGCAAATACTGCCCGGCGCGTCAGTCGCTTTTCAGCGGGGTTTTCAGTCTAGCAGCGTATGCCTCGGCTGGCTGGCGGAGCGTTCGAGATATCCGGGGATGCGTCAATTCGTCCGTCTGGCGGATGGTGGCAAGCAACCGCCTGTCGCACCATCCTGTGACGCATCAATGTGTCGTCGATGTGACCAATACCGAAGTCACTTTGCCGCAGGCCAGACGAATTGTGGTCTTTCGTCGGCCAGGCAATTTTATTCAGTTTTCCTGACCGCTTTGTGACGACCATTCAACTCCAGTCGTCCATGTCGTGTTTGATGCTGTGCCGGTTGGCGATGAGCGTTTCCACGCTCGGCTCGTTGCTCATCGCGCGCTGGATGGCGAGCTTGGTCGCTTCGTAATTCGTGCGGTACATGTCCTTCTTGTCGAGATTCGCGTCGGTCGCGCAACGCGGATCGATCCATACGAGGCTGATGATGCACAACTCGTTCGCCTGATCCTTCGGCAAGATGCCTTCGATCAGACAGTCGACAACCGCGTCCGCCGTCGCCGATTGCACCACGCCGCCGAACAGGTCAATGTTCGCCATGTCCTTGAGCGTCACTTTCGGGACGATCATCGTTGCGGGGCGGACCATCTGATTGCACGCGCGTATCGCGAACATCGCGGTGTGTCCTTTCGACTGCGCCATCATGTTGGCGAACGCGTGACCGACCGGGCCATCGACGCGGCCGATCAGTATTTCGGGCATCGCGTCGGTCGCTTGTCCGGGGGCAGCCAGCACGGTTGCTTCGCCTGCACGGAACGTCAGATCCAGACTCATGGGTGCTCTCCTTTCAGGGCTAAACGGGGTTCGAAAGATCGAAGGAGAAGCCGCACGCAAGGACGATGCCATCGCCGCCGATCATGCACCGCAGGCGCGCGCGGCGGCGTCCCGGAGACACACTGTCCGCGCGGCGTGACACATTGCGCGCGACGGCGTTTTCCCTGTCCTCCCTGTTTCGGGTGGGGGATCGGCGCGAGCCCGCACTTAACGTGACACGAGCGTGCGGGCCGCGCCGCGACGCAATCGGCGTGGCCAGATCTTTCATCGACCAACGAGGCGCGCCGCACACGCGCCGAATACCTGAGCCGACCCGAACCATGAACCCTCCAGACGGTTACCGGCCACGCGCGGCGTGGACCATGACGCTGATGCTGACGGCACTCGCCCTCATCAACTTCCTCGACAAGATCGTGCTCGGCATGGTCGCGGTTCCGCTCATGCGCGAGCTGAACCTGTCGCCTTCTCAGTTTGGCCTCGTCGCGGGGAGCTTTTACTGGTTGTTCGCGCTGTCGACCATACTGGTTGGCTTTCTCTCCAATCGCGTGCAGACACGCTGGCTGCTGCTCGGCATGGGGATTCTCTGGGCCGTTCTGCAAATGCCGCAAGCATTGTTCGGCACCATGACCGCGTTTCTGCTGAGCCGCGTCGCGCTCGGCGCGGCGGAAGGTCCGTATCATCCGGTGGCCATCCACTCGCTCTACAAATGGTTCCCGGACGAGAAGCGCAACATGCCCGTCGCGTTGCTGAATCAGGGCGCGGTGCTCGGATTGCTGCTCGCCGGCCTGCTGATTCCGGTCGTGACGCATCACTGGGGATGGCGCACGAACTTCATCATTTTGGGCGTCATCGGCGCGGTTTGGAGCGTGCTGTGGCTGTTTATCGGCCGCGAGGGAAAACTGACACAACGTCATCCGGGCCAACTCGGCGCAAACGCAAGCGCGACGCGCGTGCCCTATCGCAAGCTGCTCACCAGTCCGACCGTCCTGTCGACCTTCCTCCTCGGCTTCTCCACTTATTGGATGCTGGGCGCCAACACGACCTGGTTGCCCACATATCTCGAAAAGGCGCTCGGCTTCTCGGGACTGAGCGCGGGCCGCTGGTTCGCGGTCGTCATCGGCACCGCGGCGCCCATCAACCTCGGTCTGAGCTGGCTCTCGCAGCGGATGCTCGCACGCGGGGTACCGTCGCGGCGGGCGCGCGTGCAATTCGTGTGCATGGCGGCCATCGGCAGCGCGATTCTGTTTCTTGCGCTCGCGGGACTCGCACTCGCGCCGCTTCAGAAGATCGCGGTTTTCGCGCTCGCCGGCGCGCTTCCGACCGTGGCCATCGTCGTTGCGCCCGCGCTGCTTTCCGAAATCGTGCCGGACAGCCAGCGCGGCGCGCTGATCTCGATCCACACGGCGCTGTCGAGTCTCGGTGCCGCGATCGCGCCCGTGCTGATCGGGCGCATCGTGCAGGCGAACGGCGTCACGAATCCTCACGCGTACGAACTCGGTTTCGCTACCAGCGCGGCGATACTGATACTCGCCGCGATCGTCGCGTTGCGCTGGCTGCATCCGGATCGCGCGCTGCGCCGATCGCCGCGACCGGTCGCGACGACTGCCGCCTGAAGCGTACAGACGAAAAAAGAGCGCGATGGTATGCCCATCGCGCTCTTTTTCTTTCCGGCAGGTCGTGCGTGAGTCGTAAAACGTGGAAGCGTCAGAAGGTCGAAAGTGTCAGCGTATTGCGCACGGATTGCACGCCGGGCACGCCCTGCGCGACGCGCGTCGCCTGTTCGATCTGCGCCTCTTCCGGCACCCAGCCTTCGAGCACGACGGCGCCGTCCTTCGCGCGAACCGTGATGCCGGTCGCGCGCATTCCCTTGGCCTTGCCGAGCGCCGTCAGGACGCGCCGGCGCAATGCGCGATCATCCGCCTTCGACGAAGCGCCTGGCGCAACCTTCGGCGCTTCCACGCTCGCCGATGCAGCGCCGCTGGCTTGCGCATGCGCATATGAGGAAACAGCGATCACGAGCGCGCCGACCGCGAGTTGTGTGAATCGAGTGATGTTCATTGCGTTTGTTGCCCTGATGAAAATATGCGAAGCGCGGACACCGTAATGCCCGCGCGAGAAGACCTCAGAAACGATGCGTCATGCCGACACCGACGAGCGTCTGAGGCGCTTCGACGCCGTTCGTCGTGATGCTCGGCCAGCTGATTGTCGCGGTGCCGTTGTTCTTGATGTAGCCCGCGCGCGCATAGAGCGCCGTCCGCTTGGAAAGACTGTGGTCCACGCCCAGTTGCAGCCCCCACGCGTTGTCGTGCACACCGCGTACGACGCGCTGGAGGCCCGCGATTTCGATCGTGTCGAACGGCGTGGCCTGGATCGTCGCGCCGGCCTCCATCACGCTGAACGGATGCACGACGTTCAGACGAGCGGCGAGCGAGTTCGCGGGAGCGTCGTCCGGCTGGTGATACGCATAGTTGAACGACAGATTGACGATGCCGAAGCGATATCCCACGGCGCCCGTGTAGTGCTTGGTCGAGACCGTGTTGAGCGCGCTCGGCAAGCCGGGGAAGGTCTTCGACCCGGGATGCTGATATTGATACGACATCCCCGCGTACAAGCCGTAGCCTGAATAGGTCGCGGCGACGTCGAGCATATTGCCGTTGGTTTGCGGAATAGGCTGCGTGACGGTAGACGAAAGCGCATACATGGCCCACACCTGGAAGCCCAACAGGTTCGGACTCTTGTACACGATGGCGTTGCTGGATCGGCCGCCGCCGGTCTGCACGCCCATCGTGCTGCGATCGACGCTCTGCGACGCGGCGGCAAGCGGCGAGAGTATTTCGTTCGCGCGCAGCGGATCGGTCGGATAGAGCACCCAGAAAGTCGGCTGATACTGACGCCCGAGACTGATGGAGCCATATTTCTCGTGCGCCAGACCGACCCACGCCTGACGATAGAACATCGCGGACGAATCCGCGAGGAACGTTCCGTTATTGATGTTGTAGCCATTCTCGAGCGTGAAAACCGCCGACAGGCCCCCGCCGAGATTCTCCGTGCCTTTCAGCCCGAACAGCGACCCGCTGTTGCCGCCGCTTCTCAACGACCAGGATTGCTGACCGCCGTTATTCAGAAACTGGAAGAACGTGTCCGCTACCCCATACAGCGTGACGCTCGACTGCGCCGCCGCGCTGCCCATGGCCAGCGCAACCGTCGCACCGACCAGGCCCTTACTGATGAAACGCATGCTTGTCTCCTCGTTGTGTGAATCCTGTTCGCGGACCGCGCACCGACGCTCCGCGCTCCGGACCAGTGTTGCAGCGGGCCATACAGGCTTCACTACCCATAACGAGGGGGAACGGGATTACCCCGAAGCGCGAGGACGACTAGTTTCGTCAACGAGGCCAGATAAACAAGTGCTTTCTCCTTGTTTATCTGCATAACGAACAAACACTAAAACAATCCGCTCAGTCCGCGTGCGCGTCTTCGGGCAGATTTGCGAGGATTTCGGTATGAAAGTCCGTATCGCCGAAACGTAGTGTCGATGCGATCAGGTACTTCAGATAATCGCCCACCGCGAGTTCCGCGGTAACGCCCATTCCGCCGTGCAACTGCACCGCTTGCTGCCCGATGAAACGCGCCGCCTTGCTCGCGACGATCTTCGCGGATGCGATCATGCGCCGGCGTTGCGTGACGTCGGCAACATCGATGGCGGCCGCCGCGACATGCGCCATGGAAAGCGCGAGTTCCTTCTGCACGAGCATGTCGGCCATGCGATGCCGCAGCGCCTGAAAGCGCCCGAGCGGCTGCCCGAACTGCTTGCGCGTGCGCAAATACTCCGCCGTCATTTCGATAAGCCGCTCCATTGCGCCGGCGCTGGACGCGCAGACGGCCGCGATGCCGAGATCGAGCGCGGTCTCGAGCATCTCGATACCGTGCGATACGCCGCCCAGCAGCGCCCCGTAAGGCACGCGCACGCTTCGCAGCTCGACTTCGGCGCAACGCTCGCCATCGATGACCGGATAAGGCGACACCGACAATCCCGCCGACGCGACCGGCACGAGAAAGAGCGACACCGTCTGCGCTGCGCTGTTCCACGCCGGGACGATCAGCGTGCGCGCGTGCTCCGCGTGCCAGACATGCGTCTTGCGGCCATCGAGAAGATAGCCTCCCTCGACGCGCCGCGCTGCCGTGGCAGGCCGCGTGAAGTCGTAGCGCGTGTCGGCCTCCTGATAGGCGAGCGTGACGATCTCGCTGCCGTCGGCGATTGCGGGCAGGAAATCGTGCCGCTGAGACTCGCTGCCGTAGCGCTGGATCAGTCCCGCCGCGACGACCGCGCAAGGAATCAGCGGTTCGGGCAACAGCGCGCGGCCCGCCTCGTATTGCACGACGAAGGTATCGAGCGCGCTGCCGTCGAAGCCGCCATAGTTCGACGAGATGTTCAGCCCCAGCAGGCCGAACTCCGCGTAGGCGCTCCACGCGTCGCGGCTGAAGCCGTTGTGTTCGCGCACGGCGGCACGGCGCGTTTCGATCGGATAGCGCTCCGCGACGAACCGCCTGAGGCTGTCGGCCAGTTGACGCTGCTCGTCGCTATATGAAAAGTCCATGACGCCGCCTCACAAGTCGAGAATCGCTTTTGCGATGATTTCCTTCTGCACTTCGTTCGTGCCGCCGTAGATGGTGGGTTTGCGCATCTCTAGAAAGAAGCTGCTCACGCCCGCCGAATAGCCCGGCTCCGGTGTCCAGCCGTCGAAGCCGTCTTCCAGCCATTGCGGCGAGAAAGGCAGCGCATTCGACCCGGCGATCTCCAGTTGCAGCGCGGCGAGTTCCTGCTGGATCTCCGAGCCGCGAATCTTCAGAATCGATGCCTCCGGGCCCGGATCGCGCCGGCTCGCATCGGTGGCGACGCGCAAGAGCAGCATCTCGAGCGCGACGATCTCCGCCTCGATACGCGCGATTTTTTCGCGCACGCGCAGGTCGTCGGCGAGCGGCCTGCCATGTCTGCGCTCGGTTTTCGCGAGCTTCTTCAGGTAGCGCAATTCGCGCTGGCAAATGCCGATTCCCGCAATGCCGGTGCGCTCGTGACCGAGCAGATACTTGGCGTAGGTCCAGCCGCAGTTCTCCTCGCCGACCAGATTTTCGAGCGGCACTTCGACGTCATCGAGCCAGACTTCGTTGACGTCGGTCATTCCTTCGAGCGTTTCGATCGGACGCACGCTGATGCCCGGCGTATTCATGTCGATCAGCAGAAGCGATATGCCGCTCTGCTGCTTAGCCTCGGGATCGGTGCGCGCGAGGCAGAACATCCAGTCCGCGTGCTGAGCGTAGGTGGTCCAGGTCTTCTGCCCCGTCACGACGTAGTGATCGCCGCGGCGCACGGCTCGTGTCTTCAGCGAGGCGAGATCGGACCCCGCGCCCGGCTCCGAGTAGCCTTGACACCACCAGTCCTCGGCAGTCGGAATGCGCGGCAGAAAGCGGGCCTGCTGCGCCTCGCTGCCGAATTTCATCAGCACCGGGCCGATCATGTTCAGACCGAACGGAAGCTGGCGCGGCGCACCCGCGATGCCGCTTTCCATGTCGAACAGGAGCCGCTGAAGCGGAGTCCAACCCGTGCCGCCGAAGCGCTCCGGCCAGCCGGGCGCACCCCATCCGCGCCGCTGGAGGATGCGCTGCCAGCGCACGTGATCGTCGCGGTCGAGATGGCGATGCCCGAGCACCTTGTCACGCAGGTCCACGGGCAGGAATTGCTGAAGAAATCTGCGCACTTCCTCGCGGAATGCGAGATCCGCGCTCGAATAGCTCAGGTTCATTGACGGTTTTTCCTGGCGCGCTCCGCAGCGGAGCATATGAGTGGGTTGCAGTCTGAAGACGATGGATTCACGATACGCCGCGGCATCGGTGGAACCGCCACCCACCTCGGGTGGTCGTGCCTGCAAGGCAGAGCCGTATGCTTTCGAGACAGGGCAAGCGCTCTCCCCATACCAATCGCTTCGGGCTTGCAACACATGCGCACCGCATGCGTCCATCGCAGCCACGAAGCGCATCCACGCGCAGGAGACAGCTTAATGAGCACGCCAGAGGCAAGCGGCAAAATCAGGTCGTCTTATCGTTCGGTGCCGTTTCCGGAACGTCGCACACTCGTCGAGCGCCGCGCCGACGGTACGCTGATCCTTCGTTCGGATCGCGCGCTGCCCCGCATCGAAGAGCGTTCATTCGCCGATTTCATTCCGCAATGGGCCGAAACGCGCGGCGATACGCCCGCCTTTTGCGAGCGCGACGAGAACGGAGACTGGCGCTCGCTGAACTGGCGTGAACTGTGGCGGCAGGTTCGGACCGTCGCCGGCGCGCTGCTCGAAATGGATCTGAGCCCTCGGCGTCCGCTCATGCTGTTGTCGGGCAATTCGATCGAACAGGCGGTCGTGCTGCTCGCGGCCGAGTATGCCGGTGTTCCGGCCGCGCCGGTATCGCCCGGCTACGCGCTCATGAGCAAGGACTTCGCGCGCCTCAAGGCCATCTGCGAACGGGTTCCGCCCGGCGCCGTGTTCGCTCAGGACACGGCGCTTTACGCAGCGGCGCTGGCCGCGCTGCCGCTCGGCAACGCGCCGGTCATCGCGGTAAAAGATGCCTCCGGCCGACACGTCCAGTGGCAGGGAATGACCGAAGCGCCGCTGACCGATGCGCGCCTGCAGTTCGTCGAACGCGCGCACGCCGCCATCCGCGACGACGACACCGCCCGCGTGCTCTTCACGTCCGGCTCGACTGGCGCGCCCAAAGCTGTGCGCCTGACATACCGGAACCTCGGCTCCGTCGCCGCTTACTTTTCGGACAACTTCGGCTGGATGCGCGAGTCGCAGCCCGTTTTCCTCGACTGGCTGCCATGGCATCACGGTCTGGGCGGCGTGCTGCATCTGGGCCGCGCGATCCAGTTCGGCGCGACGCATTACATCGACGATGGCCGGCCCGTCCCCGGCATGATCGGGCGCACGGTGCGCAATTTGCGTGACGTCGCGCCGACCAGCTTCACCACGGTGCCGTCTGCCTGGGCGGCACTGGCTTCCGAACTCGAACGCGATCCGCTGCTTGCAGACAATCTCCTCAGGAACGCAGCGTTCTTCGGATATGGCGGCGCCAGTCTTCCCGTCGATGTCTACAACCGCATTCAGCGCGTGGCCGAGCACACCATCGGCGAACGCATGACGTTCTGCTCCGGGCTCGCGTCGACGGAGACGTCCGGCATGGGCACCTACTGCAGCTGGCCGACCGACACTCCCGGCAACATCGGCGTGCCCGTGCCCGGCGCCGAAGTCAAATTGCTGCCGCTCGAGGGCAACGACGGCCGCTATGAGATCCGGATGCGCGGCCCGAACGTGTTCGGCGGCTATATCGGCCAGCCGGATCTGACCGCCGCGGCGTTCGACGACGAAGGGTTCTTCCGCTTCGGCGACGCCGTGCGCCTCGCCGATCCCGCGGATCCTTCGCAGGGCATGGTCTTCGCGGGCCGCACCGTCGAAGACTTCAAGCTCGCGAACGGCAGTTGGGTGCGCACCGGCGCGCTGCGTCTCGCGCTCATTGACCGCTGCGCTCCGTTGCTTTCCGATGCCGTGATCTGCGGCCACGACCGCGATCATCTCGCCGCGCTCGCGTGGCCGAACATCGCCGCGTGTCAGGGCATCGCGCCGGAACTCGCGTCGCTCGACGCGAAGGCGCTCGTCGAACATCCGCGCGTCGTCGCTGCGTTGAGCGAGCGGCTCGGGAAGCAGGACGCGGCGGGCGCGACGCTCGTCATCGAAAGACTGTTGCTGATGGCCGAGCCGCCCTCGCTCGACGCCAACGAGATCGCCGAAAAGGGCTACGTCAATCAGGCGACCACGCGCGCGCGGCGCGCGCATCTGATCGACGCGTTGTACGAACCCGTTCCCGCGGCGCATATCGCCCGCGCGCGCCGATAGCACACGCAAGACGACAGCAAGCAAACAAGTACAGGAGACTCTGATGCACGTCCAACGCACCGTCTTTCGGGACGATCATGAAATGTTTAGGCCTACTGCACAACGCTTTTTCCAGCGCGAATGTGCACCGCGTCAGGCGGAGTGGGACAAAGCCGGCCGCGTCGATCGTGAAACGTGGCTCAAGGCGGGCCGCCAGGGGCTGCTCTGCGTGTCGATTCCCGCCGAATACGGCGGCGGCGGCGGCGACTTCGGACACGTCGCCGTGCTCGCCGAAGAACTGGCGCGCGCGGGCGTGAGCGGACCGGGATTCGCGGTGCACTCGGACATCGTCGCGCCGTATATCGCGCGCATCGGCAGCGAAGAGCAAAAGGAGCGCTGGCTGCCCGGCATCTGCGCAGGCGAACAGATTCTCGCGATCGCCATGAGCGAGCCCGGCGTCGGCAGCGATCTGAAGGCCGTGCGCACCAGCGCCCGGCGCGAAGGCGACGAGTACGTCATCAACGGCAGCAAGACCTTCATCACGAACGGACTGAACGCGGATCTCATCGTCGTCGTGTGCACGACCGATCCGTCGGCGGGCGCGAAGGGCGTGAGCCTGATCGTCGTCGAGGCGACGCGCGAGGGCTTCAGACGAGGACGCAAGCTGGACAAGATCGGCATGCACGCGCAAGACACGGCCGAACTCTTCTTCGACGACGTTCGCGTGCCCGTCTCCAACCGGCTCGGCGAAGAAGGCAAGGGTTTCGCGTATCTGATGAGCGAGCTGCCGCAAGAACGGCTTTCGATTGCGGTCAGCGCAGCCGCGCGGCTCGAAGTGTGTCTCGAACACACGCTGAACTATGTCAAGGATCGCCGCGCGTTCGGGCAGACCGTGTGGGACTTCCAGAACACCAAGTTCAAGCTGGCCGACATCAAGGCACAGGCCGTCGCGGTGCGTCTGATGATCGATCACTACATCGGCGAACACGCGCGCCGCCGCCTGACGCTCGAGGAATCCGCCATCGCGAAGCTTTACGCAACCGAAGCGTTGGGCAAGGCGCTCGACGACATGGTGCAGTTGCACGGCGGCTACGGTTACATGCTCGAGTATCCGGTCGCGCGCGCATTCGTCGACGCCCGTGTGTCGCGCATCTATGGCGGCACGAGCGAAGTCATGCGCGACCTCATCTCGCGCAAGCTGTGAATCCATCGAATCCACTCAAGTTTCATCGCTAACCAGGAGAAGCATATGAGTCGCAAGGTGTATGTCGCAGGCGTCGGAATGATTCCGTTCAAGAAGCCGGGCGCGAGTGAAACGTATGACGTGATGGGCGCTACGGCGATCACGGCCGCGCTCGCCGATGCCGGGCTCGACTTCAAGGCCATCCAGCAGGCTTACGCAGGCTACGTGTACGGCGATTCGACCTGCGGCCAGAAGGCGCTCTATCGCGTCGGCATGACGGGCATTCCGGTCATCAACGTCAACAACAACTGCGCGACGGGCTCGTCCGCGCTGTTCCTCGCGCGCCAGGCCGTGCAAAGCGGCGTGGTCGACTGCGCCCTCGCTTTCGGCTTCGAATTCATGCAGCCGGGCGCGCTGGCGTCGAGATGGACAGACCGCGCGCCCGCGCTCGAACGCGCGCTCGATCTGACCAACAAGCTCGTCGGCCATACCGAGATTCCCACGGCAATTCGCCAGTTCGCGGGCGCCGGCCTCGCGCACATGCGCAAGTACGGCACAAAGCTCGAGACGTTCGCCCGGATTCGCGCGAAAGCCAGCGAGCATGCGGCACGCAATCCGCTCGCGGTGTTCCGCAACGTCGTCACGACCGAGGACGTCATGAATGCGCCGGTGCTGTGGGAAGGCGTCCTCACGCGCCTGATGGCATGCCCGCCGACTTGTGGTGGCGCGGCGGCGGTCATCGTCTCCGAGGCCTTCGCGCGCAAGCACGGGCTGCGCACCGACGTGTCGATCGCCGGCCAATCGCTCGCGACCGATCTGCCGAGCACGTATGAAGCAGCCGACATGATCCGCGTCGTCGGCTTCGACATCACGCGCAGCGCGGCGCAACAGGCTTACGAACAGGCGGGCGTCGGCCCCGAAGACATCGACGTCATCGAACTGCACGACTGCTTCGCGCAGAACGAACTGCTGACCTACGAAGGCCTCGGTCTGTGCAAGGAAGGCGAAGGCGAACGCCTCGTGCTCGACGGCGACAACACCTACGGCGGTAAATGGGTAACCAATCCGTCGGGCGGTCTGCTGTCGAAGGGACATCCGCTCGGCGCCACCGGACTCGCACAATGCTACGAGCTCACGCATCAACTGCGTGGCACCGCAGGCGACCGGCAAGTGTCGAACGCCCGGCTCGCGCTGCAGCACAACCTCGGTTTGGGCGGCGCGGGCGTCGTCACGATTTACGAGAAGGCCGCGTAATGGCAATCGATAAAGCGCACATCGGCATGAAGTTGCCGGTCTATACGGCGACGGCAGATGCATGGCGTCTGCGCTTCTTCGCGAAAGCGATCGGCGAGACCAATCCCGTCTACTTCGACGAATCCGCCGCGCGCGACGCCGGCTATCCTGCGCTGCCGCTGCCGCCCACGTTCCTGTTCTCGCTCGAATTCGAACAGCCGTCGACGGCCTGGCGCGACGCGCTCGGCATCGTGCCGTCGCGCATCCTGCACGGCGAGCAGTCGTTCACGTACCACCACATGGCGTTTGCCGGTGACGTGCTGCGTTTCGAGAGCCATATCGCCGATATCTACGACAAGAAAAACGGCGCGCTGTGGTTCATCGTGCGCGAGACGCGCGTCGGCAATTCGCGCGGCGAGCATGTGGCCGATCTGCGCAGCGTCATCGTTCAGCGATAAGCGGAGCATGGACATGAACACGATCAAATTCGATTCGATCAACATCGGCGACAGCTTGCCGCCGCTTATGTTGCCGTCGATCAATCGCACCACGCTCGCCCTTTTTGCAGGCGCGTCAGGAGACCACAACGCGATTCATATCGACACCGACTACGCGCGTCGCGCGCGTGCGCCCGATGTCTTCGCACACGGCATGTTGTCGATGGCTTATCTCGGCCGCCTGCTGACCTCCTGGGTCGATCAGCGTCAGGTGCGCGCGTTCAGCGTGCGCTTTGTCGGCATCACGCAACTGGGGCATGTCGTGACGTGCGCGGGCAAGGTCGTCGATAAATACGAAGCCGAGGGCGAGCAGCGCGTACGGCTCGAAGTTCGGACGGTCAATCAATACGGCGAGCCGCGCGTGATCGGCGACGCGGTGATCGCACTTTGACATCATTCATTTTGGATTGAGGGAAACGCAATCATGGGAAAGCTCGAAGGTAAGGTCGCGCTGGTGACCGGCTCGGGACGCGGCATCGGTCAGGCGATCGCCCGCAAGCTCGCGAGCGAAGGCGCGCGTCTGGTCATCAACGATCTGGACACGGAACCCGCGATGCAGACTGTCGAGATGCTCAGAGCGGAAGGCGCGGAAGCGGTCGCGTGCGTCGGCAACGTGACGGCGGCGGACTTTGCTGATCGCCTGATCGGCACGGCGATGAGCACGTACAAGGGCATCGACATCATCGTGAACAATGCGGGCTTCACGTGGGACGACGTGGTGCAGCGCATGACGGACGAGCAATGGTATGCGGTCATCGACTGTCATCTGACCGCGCCGTTCCGGATTCTGCGGGCTGCCTATCCGCACATCAAGGCACTGCACGCGGCGGACAAGGACGCGGGACGGGAGAATTACCGGAAGATCGTCAATATCTCATCGACGTCGGCGTTGAACGGCAATGCTGGCCAGATGAACTATTCCTCCGCGAAGGCGGGCGTGATCGGCATGACGCGGGCGCTCGCGCGTGAATGGGGACGCTTCAATGTCAACGTGAACTGCGTGGCATTCGGGCTGATTCATACGCGCATGACTGTGAGCACCGAAGAAGCGGCAACCGTGAAGATCGATGGAAGGGATATTCGCGTCGGCCTGAATTCGGAAATGCTCAAGACACACGCGCAGCGTAATCCGCTTGGCCGCGGTGGTACGCCCGATGAAGCGGCGGGCGGCGTTTATCTGTTCTGCTCGCCGGAGTCCAATTACATCACCGGGCAGACGGTGGCGGTGGCCGGGAATTTGCAATAAGCGTTTTGAGTAGTGGCGTGTGTTGTCCTTTGTGCACGTTCGCTGGTTGGGTGAACGTGCCTTTTTTCTTTCCGATCGTCGTATTCAGCGGGCGTTAAAGCCATTTCGGCACATCGACGCGCGTATGACTGCGGAGTTTGTCGAGCAAGACTTCCGCGTCCGCATCGACCGATATCGAATATCGATGCGCTGACGGTAAAAATCTCATGTCGACCATATGATCGATGAACTCGAGAAGCGCCGCAAAAAAGTTGCAGGAGTTCAACAGACCGACCGGTTTGTCTATCTCCGCAAGCTGGTTCATCGTCCATACTTCCATTAGCTCTTCGATTGTCCCGATTCCTCCGGGCAATGCGATAAAGGCGTCGGCCAACTCGATCATCCGCTCTTTTCGGCTACGCAGCGTCGGCACGATTTCATGCTGGCTCAGGCCTGAATGCGAATGTCCGCGCTGATGCAGGCTTTCGGTGATCACGCCATGTACCTTGCCACCGGCAGCGAGCGCAGCGTCCGCGACAACGCCCATCAGGCCCTTCGTCGTTCCGCCATAGACTACGTCAATACCCGCTTTCCCCAGCGTGTGGCCGAGCGCTCGCGCACCGTCGGCGAACGCCTCCGACACACCGTAGTTCGATCCGCAAAATACGGCGATCGACTTGATTGAATCTTTCGACATGTCAGAACGAATACCCGTAGCGTGGACGTCAGCGCGGCAGTCAATGCGCGAAAGCCTCATTTTAAGAATCGCGAAGCCTGTCCAGTAGATCCACAAACGTGAATTTGGACTGGTCCATGTTGCATCGGACATCGGCGTGAATCATCATGGCGCAATCGAATTCTCCGAACATGCCTGTTCGACCAGTCCATGACCGCCGCGAAGACTCACCCTATTTCGCCATTGGATACGAAATCGGCCGCGCCGTTCTATCGGCAGATCTACGATCGATTTCGCGCCGCCATTGCCAGCGGAGTGCTGAAGCCGGGCGATCGCATACCTTCGGCACGCGCGCTCGCGAACGAACTCGGCCTGGCAAGAGGCACTGTCGACGCCGCCTACTCGTTGCTTACCGCCGAAGGGTATATCGAGGCACGCGGCCAGGCCGGAACGATCGTGACGCCGGGCATCGAAGCGCGAGTTCCCGTCGTACTCGCGAAACCTCGACCCATCGACCATACCGAGGCGCCGAGCTTTCGTCCCGATTCGATCCGCCCGTTCCAGATGGGCTTGCCCGCTCTGGACGCGTTTCCTCGAAAAATCTGGGCGCGTCTCGGCGCGCGCTGCGTACGCGCCATGCAGCCGTCCGGCATGGTTCACCCGTCTGTGTTCGGATTGCCGGAACTGCGGACCGAGATTGCCGCATACCTTCAGGTTTCGCGGGGAATCAATTGTTCTCCGTCTCAGGTATTCGTGACATCGGGCTATCGCCATACCATCGAACTGATTGCGCATGCCGTGCTGAAGGCCGGAGACCGTGTGTGGCTCGAGAATCCCGGATATCCGCCGACGCGGGCGTTGCTCGCGCATTTGAATATTTCGGCGGTGGCAGTGCCCGTGGACGGCGAAGGCATGGTCGTATCCGATGCTCTCAAACTGGCTCCGAAAGCCCGGGCTGCCGTGGTCACGCCCGCGCATCAGAGTCCACTTTGCGTGTCGCTTTCGTTACCGCGGCGTCTGTCTTTACTGGACTGGGCCGCGCGCAACAACGCATGGCTGATCGAGGACGATTACGACGGCGAATACCGCTATGTCAGTCGCCCCTTACCCGCGTTGAAGAGTCTGGATCGCGATGGACGCGTGCTCTATGCAGGCACTTTCAGCAAGGTACTTTTGCCGAGCCTTCGGCTTGCCTATCTTGTCGTGCCGGAAGCGCAGGTCGAGCGATTCGAACAGATCACGCAGGCGTTTTCAGGAGGCAGCCCGGAACTGACGCAATCCATCGTCGCGGCCTTCATCGCCGATGGACACTTCGCGCGCCATGTACAACGGATGCGAAAGCTCTACGCAGAGCGTCGGGAAGTGACAGTCGCCGGACTGGAAAGCGTGCTCGGCAGACATGTGCAGATCGGCTCTCAACCCGGGGGAATGCACCTGATCTTGCGGATGCGCGGGCGGCGCTCGGACCGGCGCCTGGTTTCGCGCATGCTTCAAGACGGCTTGTACGGCGAAGCGTTGACCGATTGGACTGCGGGCGGCGAAGGAAATCCGGCCGTGCTCGTCAGTTTCACGAATATCGGCGATCAACGCACGGCGGAGAATCTGGGGCGCCGCATCCTCAGTCTGATGTGACGGCAATCATGGCCTAGTTCGGGTGCCGCATCATGGATCTTTGTCACTAGACCAAGAAAGCGCACGATACGGTCTTTCAACACGCGAATACAGGACTTTGAATGAGCAAGCGCATCGACTACGCTCTCGCATCGCCGGAGGGCTATAAGGCTTTTGGCGCGGTGTACGTCACCCTGCAAAAGGGCGGCTTACCGAAACGACTGATCGATCTCGTCTATCTGAGGGTTTCGCAAATCAACGGCTGTGCATTCTGCATCGACATGCATACGCGCGATTTGCTCAAGCACGGCCTCGAAGTGGAGAAGCTCGCACTCGTGCCCGTGTGGCGGGATTCGGGAGAAGTATTCACTGTGCGCGAACGCGTCGCATTGCGCTGGGCGGAAGCTGTCACGCGCGTGGCGGACACTCACGTTCCCGATGCCGACTACGAAGCCGCGGCCGAGGAATTCAGTGACAAGGAACTGGCTGATCTGACTTACGCGATCGGCTTGATGAACGCGTTCAATCGATTCGGCGTCGCGTTTCGTACGCCCCCGAAAAGCTAAAACGACGCCATCCGCTCGATGCTCACCGGGCCGCGCGGCCTGGCGAGCGAAAGAACAGCGTGCTCCGGCTTCATGTCATCTAGTCCTTCGGTGAAACATAGCGCCATTTCGCGGCGTTGACATCGATACGCGCATCGTCGTCGAGACGCTTCTGGGCGCGGTCGGAGTCCGCGCGCCGCAAGGCCTCGGCGCGGGCCTTCTGCGTCGCGATATGGTCCTGAGGTCTGATAGACGTGGTCGGAGCTATCGTAGTTCGCTTCAGCATGTGGATGCCTGCAAAGTAAAGGGCTAAGTCAAGGCAGCGGCCTCGGCGCCACGAGTGTGGCTGCTCAAGGGTGCGCTGCAAGTCGCATTAAAGCAAGAACAATCGGCAACGCGCGCGAGGTCGCTTAGCACGAAATGGCGGCTCGACGTTATGGCGCATGTGCTCAAGTACTTTTAAATACATCGCGACAGTAATTGAAAATACGTCCAGAATGAGTCGGAGAGCGGCCTCGTCCATGGCCGCCGCTAAGGGGCGTGAAATGGCAAAAGGTCAGATGCGTAGTAACCGGGAGGCAAAAAAGCCTAAGCAACCCAAAAAGCTGTCATCTCCCGTGACGGACCCATTCAAGGTGCCCGCGGCGAAACCTTCGGCAGCGGCAAGCGTCACGAAGAAGAAGTAGGCGACCGCCGCATGCCTTGCATGCCCGTCCGCATAATTCCGATCGCTCTTGCGTCCTTCCGGTAAAGACTGCCGCAATGCGCGGTGCGCTTGCGGATATGAACGTCGATTGACGCACACTGTTCATCGAGACTTCAGAACGTCGGACGGTTCCAGCGCGTATGGCCGCTGTCATCGCTTGACGTCTGCATTCGCCCCGCGACAGTGAGTATTTCCTTTGGAGGCGAAATGGCGAGCGAGTCGCATCGCGGCGCGACGCCATGAACGCGCCGCAACGTCTGACTGTCGTGCATCAAAGCGTCTACCGTTACTCCGAACCTGTGCGCTTCGGCGAGCATCGCATGATGTTTCGCCCGCGCGCGAGTCACGATCTGCGGTTGCTCACCACACAGTTGCTGATTACGCCCACGCCCGAACGCCTGCACTGGCTGCATGATCTGTTCGACAATTCGGTGGCCGTCGCGACGTTTTCGGGCGAAGCATCCGAGTTGCTCTTCAGAAGCGAGGTCACGCTCGAACACTACGAAGCGCCGCTGCCCGATTATTCGCTGGAACGTTACGCATCGACGTGGCCCTTCGCTTATACGAACGAGGAAGCCTCGAACCTCGTGAACGCACGAAGCCGCCAGTTCCCGACCGACGATGTGGACGAATGGGCGCGACGCTTCATCGGCACCGGCGGCTCGACCGACACGATGACCTTGCTTCGCGGCATGACGCTCGAGATCAAGAACGGCTTCACGTACATGCGGCGCGAGGAGAAAGGCGTCAATCGGCCGTCAGAGACGCTGCGGTCGCGCAGCGGCAGTTGCCGCGATTTCGCCGTGCTCATGATGGACGCGGTTCGCTCGCTGGGCCTCGCGGCCCGGTTCGTCAGCGGCTACATCTTCGTGCCGGATCACGATGCCACGCTGGGCGGCGGCGCGACCCATGCATGGTTGCAGATCTATCTTCCCGGCGCGGGCTGGGTGGATTTCGATCCGACCAACAGCATCATCGGCAACCGGCATCTGATTCGCGTGGCGGTCGCGTGGAATTCGGATCAGGCATTGCCGCTGTGGGGCACATGGCACGGCGCGATGCATTCGTTCCGCAGCCTCGAGGTCGACGTGAGCGTGACCGAAGAAACCTGACCGACGACATTCGAGCACCGGCTCGTCACGACTTTTCCATTGGAAGGATGATCAGATGAAACTCCGCGTGGGCTATGAACTGATCTACGAGTGCGAGCAGCCGACTCCGATGATGCTGATGTTGAACACGCACTTTTCGCGCGCGGAGCATGTGCTGTCGGCCGATCTGCTGGTGGTCGATCCGCCCGTGCCGATCACGCAGTATCGCGACAGCTTCGGCAATCTGTGCAGCCGCATCGTCGCGCCGAAAGGGCTTATTTCGCTTTCCACGAGCGCGTTGCTCGACATCTCCGATCAACCCGAGACGCGCGAAGCGCTCGGGCATCAGCATGCCGTCGAAGCCCTGCCCGACGAATGCCTGGTGTTTCTGCTCGGCAGCCGCTATTGCGAAACGGATCTGTTGTCCGATATCGCCTGGAAACTGTTCTCCGCGACGCCCCCGGGACGCGACCGCGTGCAGGCCATCTGCGATTACGTGCACGGCCACATCACATTCGGTTACGAGTTCGCGCGGCCGACCAAGACCGCATTTCAGGCGTGGCAGGAACGCAAGGGCGTATGTCGCGACTTCGCGCATCTGGCCGTGGCGCTGTGCCGCGCGATGAACATTCCGGCGCGCTATTGCACCGGCTATATCAGCGATGTCGGCGTGCCGCCGCCTCATAGCGCGATGGATTTCGCGGCCTGGTTCGAAGCCTATGTAGGCGATTCGTGGCAGACCTTCGATCCGCGCAACAACGTGCCGCGCATCGGCCGCGTGTTGATGGCGCGCGGTCGCGATGCCGCCGACGTCGCGATCAGCAATACCTTCGGTCCGACAAAGCTCATCAAGTTCGACGTCCACTGCGAGCCCGTGTGAGGCGCATGCAAACGTAGTTGCGGGGTAACCAATGGCTCGCTTTGAGCAAGCGCGCAATTCCGCTATCCTGACGCAAACCATCCCTTTCATCACCGATGCTCACCCTGACGCCCCGCGACACCGCCATGCTCAACGGCGACTCAGGCGAAGGCCTCGCGCTCGCGATGCGAATCGTCGCGGCGACGGCTCACGTCATGAACGCCGACACGCTCATCGACATCACGTCGGCGCATATCGACGGCTGTCTCTATCACGGCGCGGCCAGCCTAGACTTCGTGGAACGCTTCGTCGCGAGCGGCGCGAAGGTCGCCGTGCCGACCACGCTCAACGTCGGCTCCCTCGATCTGATTCACCCAGAACTCTTTCGCGGCGAAGCCGATATCGCCAGCGCCGGCAAGCGCCTCATGGAAGCGCACATCGAACTCGGCTGCGAAGCGAGTTTCACCTGCGCGCCGTATCAGCTGAAGCATCGGCCGCGAAAGGGCGATCAGATCGCGTGGGCCGAATCGAACGCGATCGTCTTCGCCAACTCCGTGCTCGGCGCGCGCACGAGCCGCTACGGCGACTTCCTCGATCTGGCCGCCGCCATCACAGGGCGCGTGCCGTACGCCGGCCTGCACGTCGCGCAGAATCGCGCGGCGCGTATCGTGATCCATGCACCCGATCTGAGCACGTCTTCACATCGCGATGCGAACTTCGCCGCGCTCGGCTTTCTGCTCGGCAGCGAAGTTGGCGCGACCGTGGCTGCCATCACCGGCCTGCCCGGCGACACCACTGAAGACGAACTGAAGGCGCTCGGCGCGGCGGCTGCATCGAGCGGATCGGTGGCGCTCTTTCACGCGGTGGGCATCACGCCGGAAGCCGCCACGCTCGACGATGCGCTGCAAGGCCGCGCGCCCGAACGCACGTTGCGAGTGAGCACCGCGGACCTCGCCGCCGTACGTGCGCGCTGGAGCCGTGCCAGACCGGGCGATGCGCTCGCGGCGGTCAGTCTCGGCACGCCGCACTTTTCCGTCGATGAATTCCGCCGGCTCGCCGCGCTTTTCGAGCGTCACGAAGGCGCGCTCCGCAGCGATTTCTACGTGAACACCAGCCGCTTCGTACTCTGGCAACTCGAAGAGGAAGGTCTCGCGCACAGGCTGACGGAACGCGGCGTGCAGATCGTGACCGATACGTGCACGTACATCACGCCCGTGATGAAGCAGGTAAGCGGACTCGTCATGACCAACTCGGGCAAATGGGCCCACTACGCGCCCGCGAATATCGGCGTGACGGTGGCGTTCGGGAGCATGAGCGAATGCGTGCGCTCGGCCTTCGAAGGAAAGGTGTGCATCGATGAAAACATTTGACGCTGTCGCGCTCGTTCCCGGTCACGCGCGCGCCCGCGGCATCGCGCTTGCGCCGCTCAGCTTCTGGGGCGGCTACGATGCAGAGCGTGGCGTCATCGTCGATGCAACGCACGCGGGACACGGCAATAGTCTCGCCGCGCGCGTGCTCGTGATGCCGCGCGCACGCGGGTCGAGTTCGAGCAGCAGCGTACTCGCCGAAGCACTGCGCAACGGCACGGGACCGGTGGGCATCGTATTGACGGAGCGCGATCTGATTCTGTCGATCGGCGCGATCGTGGCGAACGAGTTGTATGCGTCGAACGTGCCCGTCGTGATGGTCGATGAAACGGCATTCGCGCAGATCGCAGCGGTAGCCGCCGGCGTCGAAATAGAAATCGATGCGCGCGACGGCGCGCGTCCCGCGAGCGTCCAACTCAGCGCGACATGATCGTCTCGACCACCGAAATGATCTGCTGCGCCGCCGTCTTCACGTGTTGTTCGAGCAGCTTCGCGCCGAGCTTCGCATCGTGCTTCCGGCACGCTTCGACGAGTTGCATGTGCTCTTCGTGCGATTGCTCGCGAATCGGCACCTGCACCACCTGAAAGCGGAAATAGCGATCGCTCCGATCGTGCAGCACGCGCAGCATCTGCAGCGTGATATCGCGCCTTGCGGGAAGATAAAGCGTCTCGTGCAGACGCCAGTTCAACTGCCCCCACATGCCCGATTCAGCCTGATCCATCTCCGTCACGAGTTTCTCGGCCTTTGCGATCTCCGCATCGCTGATATGCGGAATCGCCTGCGAAAAGAGCCACGGCTCCAGCCGCAAGCGAATCTCGAACGTCTCCTGCACTTCTTCGATCGACAACTCCGCGACGTACGCGCCCTTGTGCGGCACCTTCGTGAGCAGGCCTTCGCCCGTGAGACGCGTGATCGCCTCGCGAATCGGCACGCGGCTCACGCCGAGTTCATCGGCGAGCGCTTCTTGCCGCAACACTTCGCCGGGCCCGAGGTCGCCGGAAAGAATGCGTTGCCGGATCGCGGTCGTGACGAGTTCGACTGTCGTCGTGCGCACGATCTTGCGCGTCGAGTCGCTCGCGCTCGGCGCTTCGTCGATGCGGCGTGATTTGATGGCGACCGGAGGCATGTGTTTCGTTCAACGCTTATTGATGGGGTTGCGGCATCGTAGCACGCGCCAAAGGCGGCTTTCCTGCGGCGCATCGCGGGAAAGCGCCTCGGCGGACGCACGTTCAGCGCAAGGTCTCGCGCACCCACGCGCCGTTTTTCATCACGCCCGCGATGCGCTCGCCCTGCCCCGTCAGCACATGAATGTCCTTCAGCGGATCGCCGTCGACGACGAGCAAATCCGCATACGCGCCCGCCGCGACCACACCCAGCCTGCCCTTCATGTTGATGATCTCCGCGCCGGTGGCCGTCGCCTGACGAATGGCCTCGAACGCGCCGACGATGCCCGCGCGTATCGACAACTCGTCGCTCTGATACTGATGCATGTCGCCGAGCAGATCGCTGCCGAGACCGATCTTCACGCCGCGTCGATGCAGCATCGCCAGTGCTTCGAGGCCGCGCTTGCGCACCGATTCGTTCTTGTCGAGCGTGTCCTGTCCGAGGCCCATCTGCGCGCCGACCTTCGACATCGCGTCATACGTGACGAGCGTCGGCACCGCGTAGGCGCCGTGTTCGGCCATCACGCCGGCGGCTTCCTCGTCGATCAGATTGCCGTGCTCGATGGTCCGCACACCGAGCCTCACGACGCGCGCAATCGCCTTCGGCGTGTAGGCATGCGCCATCACATACGTCTGATGCGACTCCGCTTCCTCGACGGCGGCCTTCACTTCATCGACGGAGAATTGCAGATTCCCGATCGGATCGGTCGGCGAAGCCACGCCGCCGGACGCCATGATCTTGATGTGATGCGCACCCGCGCGCATCTCTTCGCGCACGGCCTTGCGCATTTCGTCGACGCCGTCGACCACGCGTCCGATCGCGCCGAGATTGCGATTGCAGCCGCACGGGTCCGGGTCCGAGTTGTCGAAGCGCTCGCGAAAATCGCCGTGGCCGCCGGTCTGCGAAAGCGCCTTGCCCGCGACGAACAGGCGCGGTCCCGCGATCACGCCGTCCTCGATCGAACGCGACAACGCGTAGTCCGCGCCGCCTGCATCGCGCACGGACGTAAAGCCGCGATTGAGCATGCCCGCGAGAATCGGCACGGCGCGCAACACGGCGAACGTGTTCGGCAGACGGCTGTTGTTGCCGAGATGCGCAACGGACGCGATCACATGCACATGACAATCGATCATGCCGGGCATCACCGTCCTGCCACCGACGTCGATGACCTGCGCGCCGCTCGCCTCCACCGGCTCACGCGTGACTTCGCGAATCGTGTCGCCTTCGATGACGATCGAGTAGCGGCCGTCGTCGCGCTCGTGATCGGCGTCGAGCACGCGGGCGTTCTTCAGTATCAACATGACGTCTTTCTCCCGTTATTTCAGCAGAAATCCATGAGCGAGCGGATCGCGGTCGTCGACGAAGATCGTGTTGTGTCCCGTCACGCGCGCCCATCCTTCGATCGCCGGCACAATCGCATCGTAGTCGCCGACGCGCGCCGCCTGCATCGGCACGCCTTCGAACAACGTGCCGATGATGCTTTCGTGCACGAAGCGCTCGCCGATCTGCAACTGTCCCTTCGCGACGCGCTGCGCCATGCGCGCCGACGTGCCCGTCCCGCACGGCGAGCGATCGATGGCCTTGTCGCCGTAGAACACGGCATTGCGCGCGCTCGCGCCTTCGACGGTCGGCGCGCCCGTCCACATCACGTGACTCAGGCCGCGTATCACGTCGTTCTCCGGATGCACGAACGCGTACTTCTCGTTCGCCTTCGCGCGCAGCAACGGACTCAGGCGTTGAATGTCCGAAGGCTTCAGCGCGTGCAGGCCTTCGTAATTGCCTTGCGGCTCGACGATCGCGTAGAAGTTGCCGCCATATGCGACATCGAAGCGAATCTCGCCCAGGCCTTCGACATCGACGGACAAGTCCCGCGAATGCAGAAACGAAGGCACGTTGACGAGCTGCACCGAATCGACATGCTCGCCGTTCATCCGGTAGCGCGCGACGACGACACCCGCAGGCGTATCGAGCCGCAGCACGCCGGGCTCGCGCGGCCGCACGAGGCCGTTTTCGATGGCGGTCGTCACCGTGCCGATGGTGCCGTGTCCGCACATCGGCAGGCAGCCGCTCACCTCGATGAAGAGAATCGCCAGATCGCAATCCAGCCGCGTCGGCGGATAGAGAATGCTGCCGGACATGACTTCGTGGCCGCGCGGCTCGAACATCAGCGCGGTGCGTATCCAGTCGAACTCGCGCAGAAAATGCGCGCGCCGCTCGATCATGTTCGCGCCTTCGAGCGGCGGCGCACCGCCCGCGACGACGCGCACCGGATTGCCGCACGTGTGCCCGTCGATGCAGAAGAACGTGGACTTCATTGCGAGAGCGCCCGCACGTTGGCGATCGCCTTCTCGACGATCGCTATCGTCCGCTGCCGTTCCTCGCCTTCGAGCATGAGACGCGGCGCCTTCACGTATTCCGGATAACCCGCCGTGATGTTCTCGGCAAGCTTGATGTACTGCACGAGCTTCACATGTGTGTCGAGATGGAAAAGGTCGATCAACGCGCGATACAGCGCACGAGCGCGGCCATAGTCGCCGTTCACGGCGTGATTCAGGAGATCGACGGATTCCTTCGGCATCGCGTTCGCCATGCCCGACACCCAGCCCGTCACGCCGAGCGCGACCGATTCCACGATCAGATCGTCGACGCCGCAGAACACGACGAAACGATCGCCGAAGCGCGCATAGAGGTCGGTGACGCGCGTCGTGTCGTAAGTCTCTTCCTTGATCGCGACGACATTCGCTTCGTCGGCCAGTTGCGCGAGCAGATTGGGACGCATGTCCACGCCATAGCCGCGTGGGTTGTTGTAGATCATCATGCCGAGCTTCGTCGAGCGCGCGATCGTCCGATAGTATTCGACCGTCTCGCGATCGTCCGAGCGATACGTCAGGCCCGGAAACACCATGAGTCCCTGCACGCCGATCGCTTCCGCGTCCTTCGCGAACTGCACCGCGTTGGCCGTGTTCAACTCGGCGAGACCGGAGATGACCGGCACGCGCCCCTTCACCGTTTCGACGGCAATCTTGAGCACCGTGCGCTTTTCATCGGGCGTGAGCTGCGCGTTTTCGCCGACCATGCCCATCATCACGACGCCGCCGACGCCGTTGTCGATCAGCCGGTTGAGGCCGCTTACGATTGCGTCGCGATCCAGCGAGCCGTCCTGCTTCAGTTTCGTCGTGACGGCAGGAAATACCCCTTTCCAGTTCACTTGCATGTTCGTTCCTCCGGTGGATTCGAGTCTCGGTTATCGAAATCGGTTATTAAAAGCGCGCAATCGAATAAGGCGTGAGCGGCACGCGCGGCTTGCGGCCCGCGAGCACATCGGTGACGAGCGCGGCGGTCGTCGCGGATTGCGTCAGGCCGAGATGACCGTGGCCGAACGCATAGACGACCGACGGCACGCGCGGCGACGCGCCGATCACCGGCAGCGAATCGGGCGTCGCGGGGCGATTGCCCATCCATTTGCGGGCGTCCGTGTCGTCGATGCCGGGAATGAAGCGCTTGCCGAGCGCGAGCAACGCGTCGCTGCGTCGATAGTTCGGCGGCGCGTCGACGCCCGCGAACTCCGCCGCGCCACCGATGCGCAAGCCGACATCCAGCGGCGACGCAACAAATTTGCGCTCGGCGAAGATCACTTCGCGCGTCAACGTGGCGCCGTGCCGCGGCAAGGTCGCGTTGTAGCCGCGCTCGCTTTCGAGCAGCACGTGATCGCCGATGGATTTCGCGAGTGCCGCCGACCACGCGCCCGTCGCGACGACGATCCACCGGCCCGTGACGCGCGCCCCGTCTTCGAGCACGACGGTATCGGGCGCTTCGATCGCGCGCGCAACGCCCTTCACGAAGCGCGCGCCGAGCGCACCCACGCGCTCGCGCAACAGCGTGACGATGCGGCGCGGATCGCCGACATGCGACCAGTCGTCGAGATACACGCCGTGTCTGAAGACGGGCGCGAGCGCGGGTTCGCATTCGCGCACCTGCTGCGCGTTCATCGCGTGCCAGCGGACGCCGAGTTCGCGCTTGAGCATCCATTCGGCCTGATCGGCGGCGAAGGCTTCATCGGTTTCGTAGACGGTCAGGGCGCCTTTGCGATAGTGCATCGGGGTCGCGCCGATATCGTCGAACATCGGCAGAATGTCGTCGTAGACGCGGTTGTTCAGCAACGCGAGCGCGTGCGAGATCGCCTGATAACGCTCCGGCTCGCTCGCGCGGCGGAACGCCATGAACCACGGCAGCGCCTTCGGCAGGTGCTTCCAGTCGAGCGCGAGCGGCCCGAGCGGATCCATCAGCCATTTCGCGGCTTTCGTGAACATGCCGTGCACGGCGAGCGGCGTGCTCTCCGTCACCGCGATACCGCCTGCGTTGCCGTGCGACGCGCGATCGCCTTCGAAATCGCGATCGACGATCGTCACGCGCGCGCCGTCGCGCAACGCGGCCCACGCGCAAGCGAGTCCGACGATGCCCGCGCCGATCACCACTACATCCGCTTTCTCTTCGTTCGAAGCCGTCATGTTCATTGCAAGGGATCGTGCGCGGTTTCGCGGATGGTCGCGACGGTGATCGTCGAGAGCAGTGCGGCCAGCATCACGAAATAGGCGGGCGAGAGCGGCGAACCGGTTGCCTTGATGAGCGCGATCGAGATCATCGGCGCGAATCCGCCGAAGATGGCGTTGGCGATGCCGTAGCCGATCGACATCCACGTCGTGCGGATTTTCGTCGGGAACAGTTCCGACAACACAGCCGGGCCCACGCCCGAAAAGATGCCGATGATCACGCCGCCCAGCACCTGCACCGCGCCAACGACCGCCGCCGACTTGTACTCCAGCATCACATGAAAGATCGGATACGGCAGCACGAGAAACGCGAAGCAGCCGATGGCATAGATCGGCTTGCGGCCGAAGCGGTCGGAGGCGGCGCCCCAGAACGGAATCGATATCGTCATCACGATCAGTCCCGCCGTGTTGAGCCACAGCGCGGTCGACGCATTTATGCCGACATACTTCGTCGTGAACGACGGCAGATAGTTGAGCAGCACATAGAGCGAAACCGTCCACACGATCACGAGACCGCACGCCTGCAGGCCGAGCAGCGCGGGCGCGCGGCCTTTTGCCTTGGGCGCTTCGTCGCTTGCCTGCTGATAGACGGGCGATTCCTCGCTGCGCTTGCGGATGATCCAGCCGATCGGCCCGATGACGATTGCCCCGATGATGAACGGCACGCGCCAGCCCCAGTCGAGCATCGCTTGCGGGCTGAGCAGCGTCGTCATGAGCGCGGCCGCGCCGGAACCGAGCAGCATGCCGCCGAGCGTGCTGCATTGCTGGAAGCTGCCGTAGAAACCGCGTTTCTTGGGCGGCGCCCATTCGACGAGAAACGCCACCGCGTTACCCAGCTCGCCGCCGACGGAAATACCTTGCAACATGCGCGCGGCGACGAGCAGCACCGGCGCCATGATGCCGATGGACGCATACGACGGCAGCAGCGCCATGAAAAGCGTGGCGGCGGCCATCAACGGCATGACGAAAGTGAGCGTCCATTTGCGGCCTTTCTTGTCGCCGAGCCAGCCGAAGATGATCGCGCCGAGCGGACGCGCGGCAAAGCCGAGACCGAATGCGCCGAAGGTGCCGAGCATGGCGGCGAAGTCGTCGCCGGCGGGGAACATCACTTTGGCGATGACGGTCGCGAGAAACGCGTACGTGCCGAAATCGAACCATTCGAGGATGTTGCCGACGACGGCGGCGGTCACGGCGCGGCTGGAGCTGGATGACGCTTTCGGTGCATCGCTTGCGGCGTATGGACTGGCAACGGCGTTGGCGCGGTCGGACATGGTGGCTCCCTCGGTCGCGTGGGGTGCGGGTCCGAAGGATTGTGCGCCTATATCAAAATTGAATCAAGGATTTTGGATCCAAAATTGAAGCCGATGTTTTCGCCTATGAAAGCGATGCGAGGCGGCAGACGATCTCCCGATCGCCTGCCGCCTCGCTTATCCGACTAGTTCAAGCCTTGATCAACGCCTCACGAACACAAATGGTGCTGCCAAGGGTTGCCACTTTGTTCCTTCGGTGAAAGCCTTGAACCCGTAGTCGATATTCTTGTAGGTGCCGTTTTCCTGCGGCGCTAACTGCTCGACAGAGTTTTTCGAATCGCGCATCAGGAAGAAAGTCTGCGTTGCGTCGTACTGAGTCTCGGGAATGTACTTGACGTCCCATTCGGGGAATGATCTTTGGCCGGAATCGATGTCGTAAATGACGATCGGAGCGACGTTGTTCTCGTTATTGTCGACGAGCACAATTTGATGATCGTTGATCGCCTGCGGATTCTTGGGGGACTTGTACCCGCTCATACTCGGTAATTCTCTAATTTTGCCATTTGACAAGTCCATTTTCGACATGTTCGATCCGCCGAGATTCGCTACCGGCCTCATGTAAATCGCGCGCTTTCTGTCCGGCGTGACTGCGAGTTGGTGATAGTCCCGAGACGGCAATTGTCCAGCCGGAAACGAAGCCATCACGCTCGTCGTCTTCATGTTCACGCGTAGCGTGGTCTGCTGCGCGCCAGACGTGGTCGCCAGAAGGTACCCGGTGTCGTTGTCGTCAGGCGTGGTGTCCAGCGCCTTGACAGAGTAGTACTTGGGAAAGGTCATGACATTGCCAACCGTCCCGTTCTCTACATCGATCACGCTTATCGCGTTGTCCGCCGAGTAATAGATACTTCTGCGCCATCACGAGCAACAGGCCTCGGTACATCCGAGGCCTGCCGGTTCTGCTCTCTAATGAATCGCGTGAAGTCTTAGCGTGAAACGAACACGAACGGAGCGATGCCGCCGTATGCCGCGCCGCTACTAAACGATTTCAGTCCGAGATCGATGCTCTTGTAGCTGCCGTCCGCCTGCGGCTGCAACTGGTTGACGGACCACTTTCCGTTTCTTTCCAGGAGAATGGACTTGGTTCTCGGTTCGTACTGCAGATAGCCCAGCAAGTTGGACGCAGCCATCAAGCTCGTCTTGTTGCCGCTTGTCACGTCATAGATGATGATCGGGCTCGGACTCGTGTAATTGTCGTCGCCGAAAAGGATCTGCTGGTTGCTGATCGTGGCCAGGAACTTCGGTTTCTTTTCCGGCAGGTCGGTCAGCACGCGCACCGTACCGCTCGTCAGATCCAGCTCCGTCAGACTGCCCTCGCCCGTGAACGACGTGAAGCTGACGAAGTAGGCCTTCTTCGCGTCAGGCGTAACCGCGAACTGATCCCTGATCGTGCTCGATGCAGACCCGACCGGATAGGCACGCGCGATCGAACCGCTAGCCGCGTCGATGCGAAGAACTTGCAGCTTCGTACCGGGCGCGTTCGACAGTGCGTAGATGCTTCCAGCGTCATCCTTGGCCGTCGCGACCTTGATCAGGCTATAGCCGTCCGGAAGGACGATGCTCTTCATCAGTTGCCCGGAGTCCGTATCGACGACGCTGATCCTGTTCTTGTTCGACACATAGATCTGACTGCCATCGTAGGCAGGTTGCAGGTCATAATCGGTGAAAGTAGTCAGCAGAGGCGCGATAGGCGTGACCCGAATGATCGCATTGGTCGCGGTATCGATGGTTGCCAGGTCGATCGACGTCGAGCTTCTCTCCAGGAGGACATGCAGGCGCTTGCCATCGGCGCTCGCGAACATCTGGTCGACTTGCTTGTAGTCTCCCGCCAGCGACAGGTCGATCGTCGCCTTAACGGCACGCGTCGAGAAGTCGTATGCAATCACTTGAGCGGGAGCCTGGGCGCGCGTCAACGTGTAGATGGTTTCCTTGAGTCGGGGAGGGTCGTAGTATTTCTGAACCATCTCGATGTCGGTGGGGCTCAGTTTGTACGCGGCATCGCTATTGGGATTGTCCCTTTCCGCGTTGCAGTAATTCATGACCGACATCTGGTCCCATGCGCCGACCTCATCGTCTCCTTTCGAATCCTGACCATTCTCCTGCTTTTTCGTGCAAGTCGAGGGGGTATCTGGGCGGTTTTGCTCATGAGCAAAACCTAAGGCATGGCCGAATTCATGGACACTCAAGCGGCGTATACACCACTCCTTGTACCGCTGACAAACCTGCGAATTGTTCTCGAACGTAAAATTCAGTACCATCCCTGCTGGTTTGTTGTTCAAACTCGTACCGAGACCTTCAGTCCAAGCGCTCAAGTCATCTGCCAAGTCCTTAAGCGCGATTTTGATCCCGTAGTAGTTCGGATCGGAGGTGCACTGTTGCCATCCGGTGAACTCAACGCCCGAGTACTTCTCCCAAGTATCCTGAACTGCTTGGCGAGTCAACGCGCGTTCTGTCGAGAATTGTGCGAATTCTGTATTGTCCAGCTCCCAACAGACGCCAATTGGCAGCAACCGATTCCAGGTTTTGGTCGACAACACATAGCCCTTCACCGTCGCCTTGCCCTGCGCCTCCGATTGCTCCGCTGGCGTCTTGGCCGTCGAGCCGAGCGTATCGCCACCGCCGTCACTTGCACCGCAACCACTAATTAGCATTCCTGCCAATAAAGCCAACAGTACCCCTCTTAACCTTTTCATCTTCTTCTCCGTTACGACAACCCACGAGTCCTCATGCGGGTGGGAGAAGTATATTTTTATGACGTAATCAAAATGCAATATTCATTACAGAATATTTCCAAATCTTTCGTATTTCTGTGTCAATGTGCAAATCTATGCCTTTAGACAATCCCTCACCGCGGCCCATAGAACATCTGCGCCATCACGATATCCGTCGCGCTCAACTACCCGTTGCCGTTCCAGTCCGGATTGCAGTAATTCATGATTGACGCCAGATTCCACGCGCCGATCATCGTGTCGCCGTACGTGCCTTGCGCGGGCTCACCGCAGGTCGACGGCGTATCCGGCCGATTCTGCTCATGCGCGAAACCCATCGCATGACCGAATTCGTGCGCGGCGATATTGAAAATGCAATACTCTTCACGGCCCACAAAACTCGGGCTCCAGCTCTTGAACGTGAAGTTGAACACCATTCCTCCGACGACATTATTGAGCTGCGTTCCGAGGCCTTGCGTGTGCGGTCCGCTCGTGGCGCTGTCCGCGAGCGATATCCGTATGCCGAAATAGTTCGGCGGGTTGGTGCATTGCTGCCAGCCCGTGGACACGACGCCCGAATGCGCCTCCCAGCTCGCCTGAACCGCGAGCTGACTCCAGTTGCGCTGCGTGGCATACAGCGCGAAATCGGCATTGCTCAAGTCCCAGCACACGCCGATGGGCATCTACTTCCAGATGACCGTGGACAAGCCGGATCCCTTGTCCGTGGCACTCATCTGCGCGTTCGATTGTCCGGCCGAGTCCTTGGCCGACGAATTCACCGCGTCGGCGGCGCTGTCGTTTCCGCCGCATCCACTAACCAGCATTCCTAACAATAATGCGAATAGCCACGCCCCGATTCGTTTCATCTTCTTCTCCGCATTTGCCCGCGACGCAATGTAGGATAACTATATTTCCGTACGCTTGATCAAACGCGATTGTTCATTCCATAGTATTCACGAAGTATCCGTGAATATCGCCGTAACGATCACGCCGCGATCAGGATGATCGCGTTGCGCCAGCGCGATTTCTCCGCGATGTGCCTGCACGATTTCCTTCGCGATCGATAATCCCAGCCCGGTTCCTTCCGTGTCGGCGGACGCACGATAAAACGGCTCGAACACGCGACTGCGCGCTTCCGCGGGAATGCCCGGGCCGTCGTCGGAAACGGTAAGCGTGACGCGCTGCGCATCGCGCGTGACGGCGACCGTCACATGCCCGCCTGGCTGCGTATAGCGAATCGCATTTTCGGCGACGTTGTAGACGAGCGCCGACAACAACCCTTCATGTCCGATGATCCACGCCGATTCGACCAGTTCCGCGCCGAGGTCGATCTCGCGCTTCTGCGCGAACATCGCGAGGTCCTCGACGACATCCTGAGCGATCGCGGCAAGATCGACCTTCTGCTTCGCGAGTTGCGCGTAATCGGCGGCTTCGGCCTGCGCGAGCAACAGCAGCTTGTTCGTGAGGCCGACCATCGAGCGATTGCTTCGCTGCATCGCCGCGAGCGCCTCATTCAGCGATGGCTCCATCCCGCCATGCTGCCGCGCGAACTGCAGTTGCGTCGCCAACAGCGTGAGCGGCGTGCGCAACTGATGCGCCGCGTCCGCGATGAAGCGCCGCTGCGCCGCCACCTGAAGCGAAAGCCGCGCGATGCACTGATTGATCGCCTCGACGATCGGCCGCAATTCCGTGTGCAATCGCTCGACGCGCAAGGGCTCAAGCTGCATCGGATCGCGGTCCATCACTTCTTTCTTCACCTTCAGGAGCGGCCGCAATTCGAACGTCAGTCCGATGCACGCGAGCGCCACCGCGAGCAGCACCATCTCGATCTGCCGCACGAGTTGCGGACGCCAGAGTTCGCGCACCATCGCATCGCGCGAGGCCTGCGTCTTGCCGACCGAGACGAGCACGCGGCGTATCGCGCCGTTGTCGTACATCTGCCGCACGAAGCCGACGGCACGAATCGCCTTACCGTGCAGGTCGGCATCGTAGTACAGCGGGGTATCGTGAAGCGCGCTTTCCGGCCCTTGCGGAAAATCGGGCGCGCCCGCGAGCAGACGGCCATCGTCGACGCTCACGTTGTAGAAAACCTGATCGCCCTGCGGCGACGCGAATACTTCGAGCGCCGCCGGCGGAATATCGACGAGCAATCTGCCGTCCGACCACTCCACTTCGCCCGCGATCATCCGCGCCGATGCGAGCAGCGTGTTCTCCTGCACGAGATCCGCGGTGTGACGCGCGTTGTCGTAGGCGGCCTTGCCGGTCACGAACACGTAGATCGCGAGCGGCACGAGCAGCCACCACAGAAGGCGCACGCGCAGGCTATTGGTCATCGTCCTTCTTGCGCAGCAGATAGCCGAGCCCGCGCAGCGTGACGATCGCGGCCGAACTGCCGTCGAGCTTCTTGCGCAGCCGCGACACGTAGATTTCGAGCGCGTCCTCGCTTGGGCTGTCTTCGTGCGTGAAGATCGCATCGAGCAGCGACGCCTTCGACACCGTCTTGCCGAGACGCAGGATCAGCGCTTCGAGCACGCTGCGCTCGCGCGGCGTCACGTTGAGCGGCGCGCCCTTCAGCGTGAACTGGCGCGTGTCGATATCGAACACGAGATCGCCGCACGCGACCTCGTTCGCCGTCGACGACGTGCGCCGCCGGATCATCACTTTCACGCGCGCGACGAGTTCGCGCACTTCGAACGGCTTGACCAGATAATCGTCGGCGCCCGCGCCGAGCAGTTCCACTTTTTCATCGATCGAACCGCTCGCCGTGAGGATCATCACCGGCGTCGCGTCGCCGCGCTGACGCAGCCGCCGCAGCACGTTCTTGCCGGAAAGCCGCGGCAGATTGAGGTCGAGCAACACGACATCGTAATGATTCGTGCGCAGGAGATGATCGGCGGATTCGCCGTCCTGCACCGCTTCGAGCGCGAACGACTCCCGCTCCAGCATCTTCGCGAGCCAGAGCGAGAGCGTCGGATTGTCTTCGATCAGGAGCAGCTTCATGGCGGTCGTGCGCTCGTTTGCGGCATAGCGCGCGATTGTAGGGCGTCTGGCCGCGCGCGGGCGCATCGGGTTAACACCCATGATTTGCCATCGGGGCCGAAAGCTGGCAGAAGGTTTCGCCTTCCTATAATCGCCGCACACATTCGAAAAGCGGGCCTCGCATCCACGAAGGCCCAGATCAAGGAGACTCCTGATGCGTACTCTGCGCCAGATCGCTGCTGTATCCGGTATTGCCTTCGCACTCGCGGCCGCTTCCGCGTCCGCTCACGCCGAGAAGATTTCCATCATGGTCGGCGGCGCCACCAAGATCATCTACCTGCCCGCGAAGCTGACCGAACAGCTCGGCTATTTCAAGGACGAAGGGCTCGATGTCGAAATCCTCTCGCAGCCCGCCGGCGTCGATGCCGAGAACGAGCTGCTTGCCGGCGCGGTGCAAGGCGTCGTCGGCTTCTACGATCACACCATCGACTTGCAGAGCAAGGGCAAGGAAGTGCAGGCCCTCGTGATCTTCGGCCAGGTGCCGGGCGAAGTGGAAATGGTCTCGACCAAGGCCGCCGACAAAGTCAAGAGCATGGCCGACGTGAAGGGCAAGACGCTCGGCGTGACGGGCCTCGGATCGTCGACGAGCTTTCTCACGCAATATCTCGCGCAGCGCGCGGGCGTCTCCTCGAAGGAATACACGCTGCTGCCGGTGGGCGCGGACGCGAGCTTCATCGCAGCGATCAAGCAGGAGCGCATCGATGCCGGCATGACCACCGAGCCGACCGTCTCGCAGCTGATCAAGACCGGCGAAGCGAAGGTGCTCGTCGACATGCGCACGCTCGAAGGCACGCGCGCCGCGCTCGGCGGCACGTATCCCGCGTCGAGCTTCTATGTGCAGCGCGCCTGGGCGGAATCGCACAAGGCGGACGCCGCGAAGCTCTCGCGCGCGTTCGCGAAGACGCTGAATTTCATCGCGACGCACAGCGCGGAACAGATCACGGAAAAGATGCCGAAGGACTATTACGCGAAGAACAAGAACCTGTACGTGGCCGCGCTGAAGGCTTCGCTGCCGATGTTCACCAAGGACGGCAAGATGCCCGCCGATGGTCCGGACACCGTTCTGAAGGTGCTCTCCGCGTTCAATCCTTCGGTGAAGGGCAAGCATATCGACCTCGCGCGCACGTATTCGAACGAATATCTGTCGGGCACGGCGACGGCATCCAAGTGAGGCGCGACGCAATGACCGCAATCAATCAGACAGGCACGCCCGCAATCGAACTGCGTAACGTCTCGTGCCGCTTCGTCTCGCCGGACGGCAAGGCCACGGTCGCGCTGCGCGAGTTCAGCATGTCGGTGGCGCGGGGCGAGTTCGTGGCGATCGTCGGCCCGACGGGCTGCGGCAAGTCCACGACGCTCAGCATGATCACCGGCCTGCTCAAGCCGACGACGGGCGAAGTGCGCGTGATGGGCCAGCCGGTCGACGGCATCGATCCGCGCATCGGCTTCGTATTTCAGGCCGATGCCGTGTTTCCGTGGCGCTCGGTGCTCGACAACGTCGCGGCCGGTCCGCTCTATCGCGGCCGCTCGAAGTCCGCGGCCTACGACGAAGCCAACGAATGGCTGCGCCGCGTCGGCCTCGACAAGTTCGGCAAGCACTATCCGCATCAGTTGTCGGGCGGCATGCGAAAGCGCGTGGCGCTCGCGCAGACGTTCATCAACAAGCCGGAAATCCTGTTGATGGACGAGCCGTTCTCCGCGCTCGACATGCAGACGCGCACGCTGATGCAGGACGAGTTGCTGCAACTGTGGTCGGCGAACGCGGGCTCGGTCGTGTTCGTCACGCACGATCTCGAAGAGGCAATCGCGCTGGCTGACCGCGTGTTCGTGCTGACCGCGCGCCCCGCGACGCTCAAGAAGGTCTACGAAATCGACCTGCCGCGTCCGCGCATCACGTCGGAAATTCGCTATCACCCGCACTTCATCGAAATTTCGCGCGATATCTGGCACGACCTGCGCGAAGAAGTGCAGATCGGTTGAACCCGTTCGAGAGGAACCTTACACATGTCAACGCCCCAACAAGCGATGCCCGCGGGCATCGATCCCGGCACGCTCGCGCAAGTCGAACGTGAAGCGCGAAAGCGCATCAAGCAGCGCCACGCGCTCGTCATCGGATTGCGGATCGCGGTGCTCGTTTTCGTGCTCGGCGGCTGGGAACTCTCCGCGCGTCTTCACTGGATCGACCCGTTCTTCTTCTCGATGCCCTCCGCCATCTTCGATCAGATAGTGGAATGGTTCGTCGAGGGCTCCTCGCAAGGGCCGCTGCTCACGCAAGTCTGGGTCACGCTCGAAGAGACGGTGCTCGGCTTTCTGATCGGCTCCGTGGCGGGCGTGATCTGCGGCATCGTGCTCGGCCGCAACAAGCTTTTGTCGGATGTGTTCAGTCTTTATATCAAGATCGCCAACTCGATTCCGCGCGTCGTGCTCGGCTCGGTGTTCGTGATCGCGCTCGGTCTCGGCATGGCGTCGAAAGTGGCGCTCGCGGTCGTGATGGTGTTTTTCGTCGTGTTCGCGAATGCGTTTCAGGGCGTGCGCGAAGCGGATCGCTACATGATCGCGAATGCACAGATTCTCGGCGCGTCGCGTCGTCAGGTGACAACCTCGGTGGTGATTCCGTCCGCGCTTTCGTGGATTCTCGCGAGCCTGCACGTGAGCTTCGGCTTCGCGCTGGTCGGCGCGGTGGTCGGCGAGTTTCTCGGTTCGAAGCAAGGCATCGGCTTGCTGATCTCGACGGCGCAAGGCGCGTTCAACGCAAGCGGCGTGTTCGCCGCGATGATCGTGCTCGCGGTCGTTGCGCTCGCGGCAGACTACTTGCTGACGGCGGTCGAGCAGCGCTTGCTGAAGTGGCGGCCCACGGCGAATTGATGCATTTCTGACTGTGGCGACAACAAACCCCGCACGGAAACACGCGGGGTTTGTCGTTTTTGGCGCTCAGCGCGTGCCGAGCGTGCGCGCGCGATCCAGGCTGCACGGCGCGTGCTCGCTGAAGATCACGCGTCGCTGGTTGTTGAAGTAGATTGCGTAACGATCGGCGCCAAACTTGCCGAAACCGTATTCGCTGCATTCGGAATAAACCGGTCCCCAGTTGTCGTCGGGCGGGCCGATGCGGTCGATAATATCGTCCTTCGTCATGCCGATGCGCACCCGGCTCATGACCTCTTTCGGATCCGGATCGCGGTGGATCGCGCAGCCGGCAAGCAGAGAGAAAAGACAGAAAACGGTCACTACAAGGCGCGGTTTCGGATGGGACATCGCTTCGGTCACGGGGGAAAACCCGCAGAGTATCCGCGCGCGACGCGTCGCTCAATCGCCCCAGTCCGAAACTGCGGCGCGAGATTCGCTCAGACGATTCGCGAGCCGGACCGCGTGCGCCGCCGCATCACTTCCGCCACGCCGATGCACGCAGCCAGCCACGCGCCGCCCGACGCGAACCCGCCGACCACGTCGCCGGGGAAATGCACGCCCATCACGACGCGGCTCGTGCCGATCGCCAGCACGATGAAACACGCCAGCGCGACGATCAGCGGATCCCAGCGCGTCGGCGCGAGGCGCAGCAACACATACGCGCACATGCCGTAACAGACGATCGAACCGAACGTGTGCCCGCTCGGAAACGCGAAGCTTTCGGGCAGCGGAACCGTCGAGCCGGTGGGACGGTCGCGGCGCATCATCGCCTTGAGCGCCTGATTGAGCAGACCGCCCGCGCTCGTGACCGCCGCGAAATATACGGCGAGTCCGAACCGGCGTGTCAGAACGAGCGCCGCGCACATGAACGCGCAAAGCAGCGCGAGCAACGGCGGGTCGCCGAGATGCGTCACGTACGCGAACCATCGGGCGGCCGGTGCGGGCGTGCCGTCGCGCACGGCGTCGAGCAAAAGCTGATCCGCCGATGAAAACGCCGAGCCGTGCGCGATGCGCATCGCGATTGCGACGTACACGGACACGCCAAGCGCGACCGGCACGAGCGCCGCGAACGCGACGGCCGCGGCGGAAGCACGGGCTTCGCGCGCCGACCATCGCCACGCGCAGGCCGCCGCGACGGGAACGGCGAGCAGCACGATCGCGATGATCGCCATCGCGTGGCGCTGCGCGAGCGCGATGTAATCCATGTGACGGTTCTCCGATGTTTGTGCCGCGCGCGCACGAACTCACGTCGCGAGCGCGCGCCCTTCCGCTTCGAGCGAGCGCTCCCAGCCGAACGCCTGCACGTGCGCGACGGACCGGTCCACGGCAAGCACGCCGCATATGTCGCCGGGCATCGGCAGCGTGAGGCCTTGCCATTGCGGCCGGCCATCGGCTTCGCGTGTTTCGCCGCGTTCCGCGCGCGCCCGGCCGATCCGCGCCGCCTCGCTCCACAGCGCATTCCGGGCGACGACATCGTGCGGTCCGGCCGGCTCGACGGCCACGCCAAGCCCTATTCTCACCGATGCCACCGCAATCACGATCCAAATGCCCGAATACGCGACATCGACATGGATCGCGCCCTCGTCGCGCGGATTCGTCACCACGATGCGGTCGTCGGGCTGGTCTTCGACATTCACGTCGTTCGGCGTGCAGTCGAACATATGCGAGAGCACGAGCCGCAAGGTCGCGCGCGCGACGCTGAAGCGCCGTCCGAGCGCGGAATTCGGATGCAGCCGCGCGCGTCTGCGCTCCGCTACCGAGAGCCAGTTGCCGATATTGGACGCCGACGCGAAGCGGAACTCGCTCGGCACAAGCCACAGACAGACTTCGCCCGGCGCGGGCGGCGCGTGGACCCGCACGCGCGCCTTGGCGAGATCGTAGTGATGCCAGGCGGCATCGGTGGCGCGATGAATGGACGTGCGATCGGTGGCGGGCATGCGCGTCGAGCGGGACTGCGGCGCGCGAGCCGCACGCGCCGAAACGCTCCGCATTCAGGGAGAAAGAACCATTTTCGGACGACAACCTTATGGGACGCTTAGGAAATTGTAAGCCGCGCGTATTCGTCAAAAATTGAAACAATCCGCCTACGGGTCAACCCCGAGTTGAGCTTTCTTCAACGCCGCCCTCAAAAATCCTCGATTCCTCCTTGCGCGACGCCCGCCGCAGAATTCCTCCATCTTCAACGTGACGCAAAGGACTGGAGTTCATGGAAAGGAATCTCTTCATCGGCGAAGGCTTCGAAGGCCCGGGCGTGAATCTCGCCCACATCAACGTGCTGGTCGGACCGCGCAACGGTCCCGCCGGTCAGGCGTTCGCGACCGCACTGGCGACGCCGTCCGCCGGTCACGCGCCGTTCGTCGTGATCGCGCAGCCGGGCGTGCCGACCAAGCCGCTCACGCTGTACGTCAACAAGGCGCAGATCGACGGCGATTTCCACGGCAACGCCACGTGGGGCGCGTCGCAGGCGGGCATCGCGAAGGCGGTCGCCGAGTCGCTCGAAAACGGCACGCTGCCGCCCGAAGCCGAAAACGACTGGGTTGTCGTGTCGGCGAACTGGGTCAATCCGAAAACCGACGATCTCGATGCCGTCTTCGAGAACAACTATCGCGCGTGCAAGAACGCGATCATCGCCGCGATGGAAGGCCTGCCGCGCAAGGACGCCGTGTTCAAGGCCGCGCGCGACGTCTCGAATCCGTTCTACACGCCGAAGGCGCGCTGAGGAGCCGGTGCAAATGGAATACGTACGTCTCGGCCAGTCCGGCCTCAAGGTTTCGCGCCTGTGCCTCGGCACGATGAACATGGGCACGCCGCAATGGAAACCGTGGATCTTCGATGAAGCGCAGAGTGAGCCGATCGTGCGCCACGCGCTCGACGCGGGCGTGAACTTCATCGATCTCGCGGATTTCTACTCGACGGGCGTCGGCGAAGAAGTCGTCGGCCGCATTCTGAAGCGGCTCGCGCGCCGCGAGGAAGTCGTCGTGACGACCAAGGTCGGCTACGACATGGCGAGCCATCCGAACGCGGGCGGCCATTCGCGCAAACACATCATGGACGGCATCGACGGGTCGCTGGCGCGCCTCGGTATGGATTACGTCGATATCTACATGCTGCATTACTTCGACGTGAACACGCCCGTCGAAGAAACGATGGGCGCGCTCGACGACATCGTGCGCGCGGGCAAGGCGCGCTACATCGGCGTATCGACGATGTACACGTGGCAGTTCGCGAAGATCATGCAGGCGTGCGAGCGCCACGGCTGGCACAAGCCGATCAACATGCAGCTGCAACTGAACGCCGCGTATCGCGAGGAAGAGCGCGAGATGATTCCGTACTGCATCGATCAGGGCGTCGGCGTCTCGGTGTTCAGCCCGCTTGCACGCGGCCTGCTCACGTCGGATGCGAAATCCACGCGCAATCAGACCGATTTCTTCACCGCGCAGATGTACGGCGATCGGGCGTCGCAGGAGATGGCGGCATCGGTGGCGCGCGTGGCGGCGCGGCGCGGCGTGCCGGCGGCGCAGATCGCGCAGGCGTGGGTGCTGAGCCGGCCGGGCGTGTCGAGCATGCTCGTCGGCGCGGACTCGGCGGCACAGTTCGACAGCGCACTCGCCGCGCTCGACACGAAGCTCGACGCCGACGAACTGCACGAACTCGATCGCAACTACACGCCGTGCGATCTGATCAACGACTACACGGCGGGACGGCGCATCGCGCGCGAGGCGCGTGCCGCGCAAGGTGTCTTCGAAAACGCACTGGAGCGCGCGGCATGAACAACCTTCTGCGAACGACGCATTACATCGACGGAACATGGCGCGAGAGCGCGAGCACGTACCCGGTGCGCAATCCCGCGACGGGCGATGTCATCGCGAACGTCGCGCGTGGCGGCGGCGCGGAAACGCAGCTTGCCGTCGATGCCGCGAAACGCGCGTTTCCCGCGTGGCGCGCGCTGAGCGCGAAGGAGCGCGGCGTACGCGTGAAGCGCTGGGGCGAACTGATGCTCGCCAACCGCAACACGCTCGCCGAATTGCTGACGCGCGAGCAAGGCAAGCCGCTCGCCGAAGCGCTCGGCGAAGTCGCCTACGCGGCGAGCTTCTTCGAATGGTTCGCGGAAGAAGCGAAGCGCAGTTACGGCGACGTCATTCCCAGTCCGAAGCCGAATTCGAAGATCATCGTCACGCGCGAGCCGGTCGGCGTCGTCGCGGCGATCACGCCGTGGAATTTTCCGCTCGCGATGATCACGCGCAAGGCCGGCCCCGCGCTCGCCGCAGGCTGCACGATGGTGCTGAAGCCGTCCGAGGAAACGCCGCTTTCCGCCTTTGCGCTCGCGGCGCTGGCCGAAGAAGCGGGCATTCCGGCGGGCGTGTTCAACATCGTGTCGGGCGATGCCGTCGCCATCGGCGAAGTGCTGAGCGCATCGCCCGATGTGCGCAAGCTGTCGTTCACGGGCTCGACGCGCGTCGGCAAGCTGCTCGCGAAGCAATCGGCGGATACGCTCAAGAAGCTTTCGCTCGAACTCGGCGGCAACGCGCCTTTCATTGTCTTCGACGACGCCGACATCGACGCCGCCGTGCAGGGCGCGATCGCCTCGAAGTTTCGCAACACGGGGCAGACGTGCGTGTGCGTGAATCGCTTCTATGTGCAGGACGGCATCTACGATGCGTTCACGCAGGCGCTGACGCGCGCCGTGCACGCGATGCGCGTCGGCAACGGTCTCGAAGGCCCGTTCGATCAGGGCCCGCTCATCAACGAGGCTGCGCTGAAGAAAGTGCAGACGCACGTCGCCGATGCCGTGAGCAAGGGCGCGAAGATCCTCACCGGCGGCAAGCCGCACGCGCTCGGCGGCACGTTCTACGAGCCGACGGTGCTCGCGGACGCCGCGCCCTCCATGCTGATCGCCGAGGAAGAAACCTTCGGTCCGGTAGCCGCATGCTTCTGCTTCGACACGGAAGACGACGTGATCGCCGTCGCCAACGACACGCCCTACGGCCTGTCCGCGTACTTCTACACGCGCGACCTGGGCCGCGCGTGGCGTGTCGCCGAGGCGCTGGAGAGCGGCATGGTCGGCATCAACGAAGGCATCATCTCGACGGAAGTCGCGCCTTTCGGTGGCGTGAAGCAGTCGGGACTGGGCCGCGAAGGATCGAAGTACGGGCTCGATGAATACATGGAGCTCAAGTACATGATGATGGCCGGACTCGGCCGCTGATTCGTCCCTCACCGCGCACGCACGAACGACAAAACCATCGCGTGCGCGGCTTTCATGCGGCGCGTCCTGCGCCGCTCCACTCGAAGTGGAGGAGATACTCTTGGATACGCAAAGCCTGAGCCCGCAGACGCTCGCCCCTCGCGCGGCCGCGCCCTTCAATGCGACGCACGAACGCATCGCGCTCGACGATGTTCCGCTGAACCGCTTTCACGTGAAGATCGCGGGCCTGACGTTCGGCGCGCATTTCACGGAAGGTTATGCGCTCGGCACCATCGGATATGCGCTGACGTCGCTGAACCGGCAGATTCCGCTCGATGCGTTCTGGATGGGCCTGCTCGGCTCGTCGGCGCTGATCGGCATCTTCGTCGGCAGTCTCGTGTTCGGTTGGCTCTCCGACAAACTCGGCCGCCAGAAGATTTTCCTGCTGAGCTTCATCATCATCACCGCGGCCGCGTTCGCGCAGTTCTATGCGACGACACCAGCGATGCTCGTCGGCCTGCGCGTGCTGATCGGCTTCGGCATGGGCGGCGATTTCGCCGTCGGGCACGCGATCCTCGCCGAGTTCTCGCCGCGCAAGCATCGCGGCACGCTGCTCGGCTCGTTCAGCGTGATCTGGACCATCGGCTACGTGATCGCCAACGTGCTCGGCATGCATTACGCGGATGCCTCGCCCGATGCATGGCGCTGGCTGCTCGCCTCCGCGGGCGTGCCGGCGTTTCTCGTGCTGATCATGCGCATCGGCACGCCGGAGTCGCCGCGATGGCTGATGGGCCAGGGCCGCAAGGACGAAGCGATGCGCATCGTGCTCAAGCACTTCGGCCCGCATGTGACGCTCGGCGCCGACGCCGGCGGCCACGATGCGCCCGCAGGCGGTTTCGCGCGGCTTTTCAAGCCCGATCTGATTCGCCGCACGATGTTCAACTGCGCGTTCTTCGTGTGCCTCGTGATTCCGTACTTCGCGATCTACACGTTCCTGCCGAGCATTCTGACGGCGATCCGTCTGCCTGAAGGTTCGGGCGCCGATCTGCTGCTGAACGCGTTTCTGGTGCTCGGCGCGCTGCTCGGCATCTGGCTCACGATCAAGCTGTCGCGGCGTTCGTTCCTGATCGGTTCGTTCGCCGTATGCTGCGCGTCGCTGCTTGCGCTGGCCGTGCTGCCGTCATCGGCGAATGTGGGCATGATCGTCGCGTTCGGCATCTTCACGCTGACGATGTCGGCGTTCTCGAACCTGGTCGGCGTGTTTCCGCCCGAATGCTTTCCGACCGAGGCGCGCGCGTGCGGCGTCGGCTTGTCGATTGCGTGCAGCCGGCTCGGGTCGGCGGTGGGGACGTTCCTGCTGCCCATCGGCATCGCGCAGGCCGGCATTCAGATGACCATGCTCGCGCTTGCCGCCGTGCTGCTCGTCGGGATGATCGTATCGATCGCGTGGGCGCCGGAGACGAAGCATCTGACGCTCGCTCAGGCGAGCGGCGGGAAGTAGCGGAACGCAAAGGGCGCGCGGGGAAAGGCCGGATGAACCTCACTCCCCGCGCGGCTTTTGCGTAGATGGAAAAGACATTCTATTCATTCCCGTCTAATCAAAAATCCTCATCGGCACGACACTCCTCTCCACGCAATTCGTTTTACATCCACTACGAATTTGGGAGCAGGAACATGAGCAACTTCACGAAACAGCCGTTCAAGCGCGTCTGGTTCATCACGGGCGCGTCGCGCGGTCTGGGCGCGCTGATCGCCCAAGCAGCCATCGACGATGGCAATGCTGTCGTCGCCACCGGCCGCAACGCCGCCGCAATCATCGAGCGGCTTGGCGAGTCGCCCTCGCTGCTGTCCGTCGCGCTCGACGTGACCGACGAGGCACAGGCCAGGGCAGCCGTCGAAGCTGCCGTCGAAAAATTCGGCCGCATCGATGTGCTGGTCAACAACGCGGGCTTCGGATTGCTCGCCGCCGTCGAGGAATCGAGCGACGCAGACGTACGCCGCATCTACGAGACCAATGTCTTCGGCTTGCTCAACGTGACGCGCTCCGTGCTTCCGGTGATGCGCAAACAGCGCTCGGGCCATGTGATCAACACCTCGTCGATCGTCGGATATCAGGCGGCAGCAGGGGTCGGCGTGTATAGCTCGACCAAGTTCGCCGTCGAAGGCATCACGGAAGCATTGCACGCGGAACTCAAGCCGCTCGGCGTTTACGCAACGCTTATCGAACCGGGCTTCTTCCGCACGGACTTTCTGGATGCGTCGTCGCTCGTCGTCGGGAAAAACATCATCGACGACTATGCGGACACGTCGGGCAAGCTGCGTCGTCTGGCAGTCGAAATCAATCACAATCAGCCGGGTGATCCGGCAAAACTCGCCGCGGCACTCGTCAGGCTCGCCGACGCGCCCGAGCCGCCGCTGCGTTTGCCGCTCGGCACCGACACGCTCAAGGCGATTGCGGAAAAGAACGCCTACGTGACGGCGGAAACCGAAACGTGGAAGGCTTTGTCGGCATCCACCGACTTTCCGGCCTGAAGGATTCGAGCGGACATCGATCAGATCAACGTAGAACGGCGACGGTGCTGCACTCGAAATCGATCGACGTCCACGCAAAGCTCGATGCAAGCGACATCAGCACGACTCGTGCAAGATGATGTCACTGTCCACCCACGCATTCGCACGACGCTTGAATGAAAAAGATCGGTTTTCTCTCGTTTGGCCACTGGAGCGCTTCGCGACATTCGCTGGCGCGTTCGGCGTCCGATGTCCTGCTGCAATCCATCGACCTTGCCGTCGCTGCCGAGGGGCTCGGCGCCGATGGCGCGTTTTTCCGCGTGCATCATTTCGCGCGACAGCTCGCGTCGCCCTTTCCGCTGCTTGCCGCGGTCGGCGCCAAGACCAGCCGCATCGAAATCGGAACCGCAGTCATCGACATGCGTTACGAAAACCCGCTCTATATGGCGGAAGATGCCGGCGCGGCCGATCTGATCGCGGGCGGGCGTCTGCAACTCGGCATCAGCCGGGGCTCCGGAGAACAGGTGATCGACGGCTGGCGTCACTTCGGTTACACGCCGGGCGAGGGCGAGACACATGCGGATCTTGCGCGGCGCCACACGGAAGTGTTTTACGAAGTGCTGCGCGGCGAAGGTTTCGCGCAGCCGAATCCGAGACCGATGTTTGCAAACCCGCCGGGTCTGCTTCGCGTCGAGCCTCATTCGGAAGGGCTTCGCGACCGGATCTGGTGGGGATCGGGCTCCGATGCGACAGCGGTCTGGGCCGCCAGGATGGGCATGAACCTTCAGTGCTCGACGCTGAAAAACGATGAGTCCGGACGCCCGCTTCACGTTCAGCAGGCAGAGCAGATTCGCGCTTACCGGCAGGCCTGGAAAGAAGCCGGACACGCTCGCGAACCGCGCGTGTCGGTCAGCCGGAGCATTTTTGCGCTGATGAACGATCGCGACCGCATGTATTTCGGGCGCGAGCCGAACAGCGACGACACGATCGGCCTGCTCGACGACAACATCCGCACGATTTTCGGGCGCAATTATGCGGCGGAGCCTGATGCGCTCGTGGCGCAACTTGCAACGGACGAGGCCATCGCGGAAGCCGACACGCTTCTGCTGACCGTGCCGAATCAACTGGGCGTGGAGTACTGCGCGCACGTCATCGAATCGATCCTGACGCACGTTGCCCCGGCGCTGGGCTGGCGTTAGCGCGCGATTGCCCGCTTTATCGCAATGGAAGCCAGAGCGGGCCTTCCCATGCCTTGAGCGCGTCGAGAAACGCTTTCAGCCTCGACGGCATGAAGCGCCGCGTCGGATACACGGCATGCACGAATATTTCCGGTGACGCCCATTCAGGCAACACGCGAACCAGCTCGCCACTCGCGATATGCGGATCGCAATAGCTCGACGGCACGAGCGCGATGCCGTGCCCGTGAAGCGCAAATGCACTGACGATGTGAAAGTCGCGCGCGGCGACCGGACCCGTCACGTGCACTTTGGCCGATTTTCGACCACTGACCAGATGCCATTCCGTTTCGTTGTTCCGGGCATTGATCAGCACGCATGGATGCTGGCTGAGTTCGTCGGGCCGTGACGGCAGCGCGTGATTGCGTGCGTATTCGGCGGACGCGACGAGCTTGCGGACACTTCTTCCGACGCGTTGTGCGACGAGGCTCGAGTCTCGCAAGTCGCCGAAGCGGATCGCGACATCGACGTTTTCGGCGATCAGGTCCAGGAACGTATTCGTGAAGTAGAGATCGACCTGAATCTGCGGATAGTCGTTCAGAAATCCCGACAGGAATCCATAAAACGACGCCTGCTCGAGCATCACGGGACCGGAAATCCGTAGCAGACCTTCCGGCTTCTTTTGCGTCTGGGTGATCACGCGTTCCGCGTCATACAGATGACTCAGCGGCTCACTGCATTGATCGAAATAGGCTCGCCCCTGCGCGGTCAGGCTGAGCTTGCGGGTCGTGCGCTGCAGAAGCGTCACGCCAAGGCGTTCTTCGAGTGCGGTCACCTTGCGGCTCACGGTCGAGACGGGCATGCCGAGCGCACGCGCAGCCCGGCTGAAGCTCTCGAACTGCGCGACGCGGACAAACACGGCGATATCGTTCAGGTCGGCCAGTTCGGTCATGTGAGGCTCGTCGCGGGCTTTTGCATGAGTGGAAAAGACATTCCATATATTCCAGTCTAATCAAGAATCTCGCGCTGAGCGAAAGTTCTCTCCACGCAATTCAATCCCCTCGGAGAGAAATCATGGCTAACAAAGTCGTCGTCATTACCGGTGCTTCCAGCGGAATCGGTGAAGCCACCGCCAGGCTCCTCGCCTCGAAAGGCGCCATCGTCGCACTGGCCGCCCGCAGACTCGGCCAACTTCAGCACATTGCCGCCGAAATCCAGGCAAAGGGCGGCACCGCGTCCGTTCATCAGGTCGATGTGACGGATCAGGCTCAGGTCGAACGCCTGATCAGCGATGTCGTGTCGCAACACGGCCGCCTCGACGTGATGGTGAACAACGCAGGCCTGATGGCGATCGCGCCCCTGTCGCTGCGCAAGACAGAGGAATGGGACCGCATGATCGACATCAACATCAAAGGTCTTCTCTACGGTGTCGCGGCGGCGTTACCGGTATTCGAACGGCAGCAATCCGGGCATTTCGTGAATATCGCGTCGGTGGTGGGCCTGAAGGTCTTCAGCCCCGGAGGCACGGTGTATTCAGGCACCAAGTTCGCGGTCCGCGCCATTTCCGAGGGCTTGCGTCACGAGGTCGGCGGCCACATTCGCACGACCGTGATTTCCCCGGGCGCGATCGACACCGAACTGAAGTTCGGTTCCGGCCATGACGACAGCCGCAACTTCGTCGTCGATTTCTACAAGATGGCCATTCCCGCCGACGCCATCGCGCAAGCCATCGCCTATGCGGTCGAACAGCCGCATTCGGTCGACGTCAACGAGATCGTGATTCGTCCCACCGTGCAGGATTTCTGAGGATCGGCAACGCCTTTACCGGCATTCGGCCGGCGGGCAGGACGGACGGTGACGCGTCGTCGCCCGCCGAGTCCGGTTGGACGCTTTTTGGTTCGAGTCGAGCGACGTTCGGCGATGAAACACCCGTCACTCGACCTGCTTTGAAATCGCGTACGCGAATTCAAATGACTTTATCGAGGACATCATCATGCCTGCTGCAGTGTTTTCTCTGGCGTTCGCGGCCTTCGCGATCGGAACGACGGAATTCGTCATCGTCGGCTTGTTGCCCGACATAGGAAAGGCCTTCGGAATCTCCGTAGCGACGGCCGGATTGCTGGTGAGTTTCTACGCGCTGGCCATCACGATCGGCACGCCGTTAGTCTCCGCCGTGACCGCACGGCTGCCTCGCAGGGCATTGCTTCTTGCCCTCATGGCGCTCTTCACGCTCTGCAATCTCGCCGCGGGACTCTCGGGAGCGTTTCCGGCCCTGCTCGCGATTCGGATCGTCATGGCCGTCGCGCACGGTGTTTTCTTCGGCCTGGGGACGACCGTCGCGATGTCGCTCGTGCCGCAAGAGAAGTCGGGCAGAGCGGTTGCCGTCATGGTCAGCGGCCTGACTGTGGCGATGGTGACCGGCGTACCCGGCGGCACGTGGCTCGGCGATCTGATGAACTGGCGGCTTCCCTTTCTCGTCGTGGCGGCAATGGGCGCCCTGGCGACGGTCGGACTCTGGCGGCTCCTGCCCGCGCTCTCGTCGCAGCGCAGTTCCGGCAACGTCTTCTCGCAGCTTGCTCTGCTCAAGAACGGCGCGCTGATGCCGCTTTACGTGATGGCCGCGCTCGGCATGGGCGCAACGTTCGCCGTGTTCACGTATCTGTCGCCATTGCTGACCCATATCACGGGTCTGAACAGTAACGGCGTGACGCTGGGTTTGATGGTCTTCGGTCTGGGCTCGGTGATCGGGACTATCGGCGGCGGCCGCCTTTCTGATCGATATGGGCCGAAGCTCAGCATGAACATCGCATTGGCGGGGCTCGCCATGTCGGTAGCGACGCTGTGGGTCACCGCGCATCAGCCCGTTCTGGTCATGATCAATCTGTTTGTCTGGGGCGCGTTCGCCTTCGCCGTTCCGCCGATCATGCAGGCCACCGTCGTTCTGATCGCACGACGCGTGGCGCCTCGGGCCGTCGGTACGGCCTCCGGGCTCAATGTCGCGGCGTTCAACCTGGGAATCTCCGGCGGCTCTTTCCTTGGCGGACTCGCCTTGGCAGGCGCGCACGTCCTCGCGACGGTCTACGTCGGCGTGGCGCTGGCGGCCGCAGGGCTGGCTGTCGTCGCGATGTATCGATGGTCCGCGCGTCCTTCCGCCGCGGCGCCCCGCAACGCGCTCGAAGAGTGCCGCACCTGATCAACGGCGCGGCAGCGGTATGCGTGAACGCGTTCCGCCCGCGCACCAAACGCTTTGCAGTCTCGCCGTCCGGGTCGATATGGCCGGCGGCCGCGACACCGAACCATGCAATGAGTCACATCATGAATCCATCACATCCGCAATTGATTGAGCCGGGAAGACGACGCTTCGTGCAACTGCTCGCATCGCTGCCGTTCGTCGCGAGCACTGCATTCGCGCATGCGCAATCGACGATACCGTCCGGTACCGTAATGACGACCGCAACGCGGCCGATTCGGCCCAAGGCCCTGGTCTTCGACATGCAAGGCACCGTCTTCGACTTCTATGATCCGATGATGCGTGAACTTGCCCGGATTCCGTCCATCGCATCGCACGCTCAGGACTGGTCGACCTTCGCCGGCAGATGGAGTGCGTCGGCACACGACGCTATCGTCGAGATCTCGGCCGGTCGCAGGCCGTGGCGACCCAACAGCGCCGTCTATGCAGATGTATTGAGCCCGTTGCTCTCGCGCTATCCGGGCGGAAATACGCTTTCCGACAACGACAAGGCCCGATTGCTCGGCGTCTGGGGGAAGATGCAGCCGTGGGACGATTCGGCGGCGGGCTTGACATCGCTGCGCGAAGCGTTCGTGATCGCGACGCTGACAAACGCGTCGATGGCTGGCATGATCGCGCTCGTCAAACGCGAGAACCTCCCGTTCGATGCCATCCTCACCGGTGAACTGGTTCACGCGTTCAAGCCTGATCCGCGCGTCTACCGGCTCGCATCCGATTATCTCGGCTTTGCACCCGGCGAAATTCTGATGGTGTCCGCTCACAAATGGGATTTGATGGCGGCAAAGCGCAGCGGCCTGCTCACGGCATTCGTTCCGCGTCCCTATGAAAACGGGCCCGCGACCAGGGCGGATACGTCGCCCGAGCCGTACATCGACGTCACCGCGTCGAATCTGCCGCAACTCGCCTCGCTTTTGAGCGTCGGCCAGAGTTGATCGGTCGGCATCACGGCTGCACGGCCTTCGCTCCCTCGCCGCGCAGCCATTCCGCGAAGGCCTGCACGCTGTCTTCGCCCGCATGCGACGACGCGATATCGAGCCAGTAGCCATACGGCCCCGTCGATTCCACCGGCGACAACTGCACCAGCGCGCCGTCGTGCAGTTCATCGGCGATCATGTTGCGGTCCACCACGGCGAGTCCCGAACCCGCGAGCGCCGCATGAATCGCCTGATCGAGCGTCGAGAACTCGATGCCGTTCGCGGCATACTCGCGCGACAGTCCCGCCGCATCGAGCCAGTTGGGCCAGAGCGTGAGCCGTGCATCGTTGTGCAGCACATGCAAGGTGGGCACGCGGGCGAGCAGCGTTTCGACGGCCTGCCCCGCGAACTTCATCGCGCCGACCAGCACATGCCGCTCGATGAACAGCAGTTCCGAACGATGATCCGCCCGCGCTTCGTAGCCGAAGCGAATGCAGCAATGCCGATCCTCGACGATATCGGTGCGCACGGAAAGATCGATGTCGGGCACGGCGTCCATCAGCGAGCCGAGCCGCGGCGAGAGCCAGCGCGTCGCGAAGGTCGGCGGCGCGGTCACTGTCAGGCGCTTGCGCTCGCCGGGCTTCGCGGCCGACAGCGCGCGCGTCACCCGCTCGATCGAATCGAACGCCTCCGACAGACACGCGAGCAGTTCTTCGCCCTGCTTCGTCAGGCGAATGCCTTTGTGATCGCGATCGAAAAGCTTCGTGCCGAGCGCGTCTTCGAGCAGGCGGATCTGCCGGCTGACTGCGCCAGGCGTCACGCACAGCGCGGTCGCTGACTTGTTGAAGCTCATGTGGCGCGCGCTTTCCTCGAAAAAGCGCAACGCGGTGAGGGATGGCAGGCGGCGCACGGTTGTCTCCTTCGTCTGTTTTTTTCGCGGCTGCGGCGCACCGACAGTCTATTCGCGCGCGCGCGACGGCCAGCCGCGCTCCTGTTCCTCGATCTCGCGATGCAGCCATTCGCGGAACAGCGCGACTTGCGGCGCATCGTCCTGGCCCGTGCGCGTGACGAGCCAATACGACTGATGCCCGTCCACTTCGACATCGCGCAGCGGCACGAGCGTGCCTTGCCGCAACTCGTGCGCGATCATGTGACGGTCGGCCATCGTGACGCCGAGCCCGTCGACGGCCGCGCGAATCGCGTGATCGAGCAGATCGAACTCGTAGCCGCCGCCGAGTTCGACATCGTCGATATGCGCGGCCTTGAGCCAATGCTGCCATGTGAGATAACGCTGGTCGCTGCTCGCCAGCACATGCAGCAGCGTGAACGCGCTCAGATCCTCCACCGGCCCCGCGCGCCCGCCGAGCAGCGCCGGCGCGCACACCGCGATGTGCCGCTCGTTCATCAGGAGCTGATTGTCGAGACCGTCCCATTCGCCGTCGCCGAAACGGATCGCGCAGTCGAGCGCGCCCGATTCGACGAGGTCGTCCTTCAGGCTCGTGGTGATGGTGAGTTCGAGTTCGGGCGCCGCCGCGCGCAGGGATTGCAGGCGCGGCATGAGCCAGCGGCTCGCGTAGGTCGGCGGAACGTTGATGCGCAAACGCGTCAGGTGCGTCTTTTCCTGAATGCTGCGCACCGTCAGTTCGATGCGGTCGAACGACAGCTTGAGCGCCTGCAACAGCAGACGCCCGGTGGCAGACAATTCGAGATGATGATGCCGGCGCAGCAACAATGCCTCGCCGAGCTGGGTTTCGAGTTGCCGGACCTGGCGGCTCACGGCGCTCTGCGTGACGTGCAGCACTTCCGCCGCCCGCGTGAAACTGCCGGTGTGGCCGGCCACTTCGAAAGCCCTCAGCGCGTTGAGGGCGGGCATTTTTCGCTTCAAGACGGTCTCCTTCGCAACCCGGGCCGGGCGTTTTCGCGCCCGGCCCGGGTTTCACTCCGCCGGAGGTTCCGGCGTACGACGGGCGCATTTAACCGCATCCGCGCCGGAGCATGCCGCTCTGAGGCAGCATTTTACGAATCGAGGCGAATTATGCCGCTTCGGCTCAGACGGCCGTCGCGATCTCCGCCGGCGCGGACGCGCGCGCGACGGCCGCATGCGCATCTTCGAGGATGAGGTCGGCGCCCTTCTCGGCGACCATCATCGTCGGCGCGTTGAGATTGCCCGACGTGATGTTCGGGAAAATCGACGCATCCACGATACGCAAGCCATCGATGCCGTGCACGCGCAACCGCTCGTCGACGACCGACGTTGCCGCATCCGGCCCCATCGCGCACGATCCGCACAGGTGATAGATCGAGCCGGACTGATCGCGGAAATAGTCGAGCAGCGCCTCGTCGCTCGTGACGTCCGGCCCCGGCGAGATTTCCTCCGCGGTGATGCCGCGCAGCGCGCTCGTGCCCATGATGTGGCGAATGAGCTTGCTGCCCTGCACCGCTTCGCGCAGGTCCTTCTCGGTCGTCAGCGCGTTGAGATGAATCTTCGCGGCGTCTTCCGCCCGATTCGAACCGATCTCGACGGAACCGCGGCTCGTCGGACGGCACGGGTTGAAGCACAGCAGAAAGCCCGAATACGGTTCCGGCTCCAGTTGCGCCTTGCTGCTCTTCGGAATGCGGTACGACAGCGGATTGAAATACAGCTGCATGTTCGGCTCGGCTTCGCGCGCGTCGCCCTTGAAGAAGCCGCCCGACTGGTTGACGGACATCGACAGCGGCCCCTTGCGCGCCGTCAGATAGCGCAGGCCCGCCTTCACCTTGCCGAACAGCGAGCGCAGATCGTCGTTCAGCGTCTTGACCGTCGCGCGATAGTAGAAGCTCACGCACAAGTGATCCTGCAGATTCTTGCCGACGGCCGGCAACTCGTGCACCACGGCAATGCCGTGCTTCGCGAGCAGCGCGCGCTCGCCGATGCCGGACAGTTGCATCAGTTTCGGCGAATCCACCGCGCCCGCCGACAGAATCACTTCGCGCTTCGCCCGGAATTGCAGCGATTCGCCGTGCCGCGACGCGATCACGCCCGTTGCGCGCTTGCCGTCGAAGCTCACGCGATGCACGGTGACATCGCGCTCCACGCGCAGGTTCTTGCGCGAAAGCGCCGGATGCAGATACTCGAAGCTGCTCGACGAACGCTCGCCGTTGCGCGCGTTGATGTCGTAGATGGTCGCGCCTTCGTAGCGCGCGCCGTTGATGTCGTAGGTGAGCGCGTAGCCCGCCTGCTGCGCGCCCTGCAGGAACGTCTTGCAGATGGCATGCGCGCCGTCCTTCATCGACGAAATGGCGATCTTGCCGTCCGCGCCGTGATATTCCGTGTTGCCGGCCCAGTGCGATTCGAGGCGGCGAAAATACGGCAGCACATCGCGAAAGCCCCAGCCGCGGTTGCCCGCGCGCGCCCAGTCGTCGAAATCGTGCGGCTGTCCGCGCACGTAGATCATCGCGTTGATCGAGCCGGAGCCGCCCTGCACCTTGCCGCGCGGGCAATACAGCTTGCGCTGGTTGAGCTGCGCTTCCGGCTCGCTGTAGTACATCCAGTTGTATTGCGGGTTGTAGTACGTCTTGGTGAAGCCGACCGGCACCTTGAACCAGAACGAACTGTCCGCGCCGCCCGCTTCGAGCAGCAGCACCGAATGCTGCCCCGAGGCGGACAGGCGGTCCGCGAGAATGCAGCCCGCCGATCCCGCGCCCACGATGATGTAATCGAAATCCATGCTCTTCATGCCTTCAGTTCAGCCCTTTGCGGGCGCGAGATCTTTCACGTCGAACGGCTTGTTCGCCATCTGCAGATGCAGGCGCTCGCCGGTGTAGGGCGTATGCGCGCGCACGACATCCATGTTCAGTTCGACGCCCAGTCCCGGCTCGTTCGACGGAATGATGTAGCCGTCTTCCCAGCGGATCGGCGTCTTGAGCACTTCGGCGTGGAAGCCGTCCCACGTGCCGATGCTTTCCTGAATCAGGAAGTTGGGCGAACACGCCGCGATCTGCACGCTCGCCGCCGCGCCAATCGGGCCGTTGTACAGATGCGGCGCGATCTGCGCGTAATAGACCTCGGCGAGACTGGCGATCTTCTTCGCTTCGAGCAGCCCGCCCACGCGCCCGACGTTGAACTGCAGAATCGACGCGGCGCGCGCGTCCAGCAGCTTGAAGAACTCGTACTTCGTGGTCAGGCGCTCGCCCGCGGCGATCGGAATGCTCGTCTTCGCGGCGACTTGCGCCATCGCGTCTTCCTGACCCGGCGGCACGGGCTCTTCGAACCACAGCGGATCGAATTTTTCGAGGCGTTGCGCGAGCCGGATCGCCGACGAAGGCACCATCTGCCCGTGCGTGCCGAACAATAGATCGGCCTTGCTGCCGACGGCCTCGCGCACCTTGCGGCAGAACGTCTCGCAGCGGTCCATCACGTCGAGCGAAATCTGATGGCCGGAGTACGCGGTGTACGGTCCCGCCGGATCGAACTTCACCGCCGTGAAGCCGAGCGCGACGTTGTGCGCGGCACATTCGGCGGCGAGATCGGGATCGTCGTAGTCGTATTCGCCGCGGCTGTTCTTCGGATAGAGATACGTGTACGAACGCAGCCGCTCGTGCACGCGGCCGCCGAGCAGTTCGTACACGGGCTTGCCCGCCGCCTTGCCGATGATGTCCCAGCACGCCATTTCGAGGCCGCTGACGACGCCCATCATCGTGAGATCGGGACGCTGCGTGAAGCCGCTCGAATAAGCCTCGCGATAAAAGCGTTCCACATGATGCGGATCGTGGCCGAGCAGATATCGTTCGAACACGTCCTCGATGATCGGCGTCATCGCTTTCGGATGGAACGTCGCGGAATAGATCTCGCCGACGCCCTCGATGCCGCACGTCGTGCGCAGCTTCACGAAAATCCAGTACATGCCGCCGATATGCGGCGGCGGCACGGCGACGATATGCGTTTCCAGCGCGGCGATTTTCATCGTTGAGATTCCTGCTTGTTGAGTCGATGCTTGAAGACGAGAGCGGCCACACCGCCCAGCGCGGACATGCCGGCGATATAGCCGAAGTACATCTGATAGCCGTGCACGCCCGGATAGTTCTGCGTCAGATAGCCGTTGATGAGCGGCAACACGGCATCCGGCGAATAGCCGATCACGGACACGAGGCCGATGGCGAGGCCCATCGTTTCGGCGGGCACCTTGCATTGATCGAGCAGCGACCAGTAGAGCCCGCGAATCGCGTATGTCATCACGCCGATGAACAGCACGATCACCGCGATGAGCGCGTGGCTGCCGATGGACGGCGCCGCCATCAACACGAGCAGCGCCGCCGATGCCGCGAACAGCGCGAATACGAGCACCGAGGTCTTCGAAAAGCGGTCGCCGAGAAAGCCGCCGCCGATGCCGCCGATCGGGCGCATCCACAGCTTGAGCGTCGTGATGAAGCCTGCCGCGACCACGGACAGGCCAATCTCCTGCTCGTGCAGATAAGCGGAAAAGCTATAGGTTGCCCAGAACACCTGATAGCCGCAGAACACGATGGCGGAGAGCAGCCACAGTTGCGGATTCTTCAGCAGCACGCCGAGATCGCGCAGCACGTTGCTGTCGCGGCGCGCGGCTGCTTTCGGCGCCGCTGCGGCCGGATCGCGCACCATGCCGAGCACGATGCCCAGCCCGATGCACAAGAACGCGTACATATAGACGACGAGCTTGAAGCCCGCCGCCGTCGACTCGCCGCGCGTCTGCGTGGTCCACGCGAAAAGCGAAATCGCGATGGTCGCGAGCAGCGCTTCGATCAGGCCGCGGCCGCCGTCGAGGAAGCCGAAGAAGCGGCCTTGCTCGTCGGCGGAGGCGATCATCGAGACGCGCTTGATGATCGCCGCCCAGAACGTGAGGCCGGTCGTGAGGCCCCAGCAGCCGAAGATCACGATCAGCGAGCCGAACGACGGCGCCGTCGAATACCACAAGCCGAGCGCGCCCGTGGCGATCAGCGAGAAGCTGATGAGCACGCGCGGCGCGATCCGGTCCGCGAGCCAGCCGCTCGGCAGATAGCACACGAGAAAAATCGTGCCGAGCGCCGAGTACAGATAGCCGAGTTGCGACTCGGTGATATGAAAGACTTCGAGCATCGTCGGCTGATAGACCTGCCGCAGATACAGAATCGGATAGATGGCGCCGGCGGCCAGAACGAGCAGCGCGAGCTGAATATAGCGATCGGCGCGCGTGCCTTCACGCGGCGCGGCAACGCTCTGACCTGATTGCGCGGGATTCGATGACACAGGTGTGCTCCTCGAAGGGCGGCGGCGCGCGGCATGCGGATGCCGTGCGGCCGAACCTTCAATATGGTTTTTGTGGTGAGTGAAAAGGGTGAATCCGGAATGCGGACTCAGTACTTCATGACGACGAGACGCGTCTGCGTGAATTCGAGCATGCCGTGCTTGCCGTCGTCGCCGCCGATGCCCGAGCGCTTCCAGCCCGCATGGAACCCCTGATACGGATCGGCAGGCGTGCGATTGATGTAGAGCTCGCCCGCTTCGATCGAATTGGCCACTTTCATCGCCGTACGATAGTTCTCCGTGTACAACACCGACGAAAGCCCGAACTGATGATCGTTCGCCATGGCGAGCGCTTCGTCGATCGTGCGGTACTTCAGCACCGCGAGCACCGGTCCGAAGGTCTCTTCCTGCACGACCTCCATGTCCTGACGGCAGTTCGAGAGCAGCGTCGGCGGATAGAAAAATCCCTTGCGATCCGGCACTTCGCCGCCGGTTTCGAGCTTCGCGCCCGCTTCGATCGCGCGGCGGACCATCGCGTGAATGCCGTCGCGCGACGCCTTGTTCACGAGCGGGCCCATGCGGCTCGCGTCCTCGTAGCGGTCGCCGATCTGCTTCGCTTTCATCTGCTCGCGCAGCATGCCGACGAATTCGTCGTGGATGCTTTCATGCACATACACGCGTTCGATTGCCGTGCAAAGCTGGCCGCTGTGCGTGAGCTTCGATGCGACGAGTTCGCGCGCGGCCTTTTGCAAATCGGCGTCAGGCTCGACGATCGCGGGCGTCTTGCCGCCGAGTTCCAGCGACGGCTTCGCGATGTTCGCCTTGCAATACTCCAGCACCTTGCGGCCTGCGTTGACGCTGCCCGTCAGCGTGATCATGCCGACCGACGGATGCGTGCAGACGGCTTCGGCCGTGGCGTGATCCATCGCCAGAACGTTGATGACGCCCGCCGGCAGCGCGGCGCGTTCGACGGCGCGCGCGAGTTCGAACGCCGACAGCGGCGTGTTGTTGCTCGGACGCACGACGACCGTATTGCCCGCGATCAGCGCGGGCGCGACCTTGCGCATCAGCGTGTAGATCGGGAAATTGAAGGGAATCAGGCACGCGACGACGCCGATCGGCTCACGATGCAGCACGAGGTTTTCGTCGGGGGTATCGCTTGGAATGACTTCGCCTTCGATGCGGCGCGCCCATTCGGCGTGGTAGCGCGTGATCTGCGCGGCGTAGACGGCTTCGTTCGTGGCATCGGTCAGACTCTTGCCGGACTCCATGGCGAGCGCGGCGCCGATGTCGGCCGACGCCTCGGCGATGGCATCCGCGAGACGCTGCATCAGCGCGCCGCGCTCGGCGGCGGGCATCAGGCGCCATTGACGCTGCGCCGCGGCGGCCTGTCCGACCGCGAGCAGCGCTTGCTCGCGCGACGCGTTCTGCACGTGGCCCGCGACTTCCTCGGTCGCGGGATTGAGGATGACGGTGACGTCATTGCCGGCGGGCTCGACGAAACGCCCGTTCACGAAATTCCGTTCTGGCTTCATTTCCGATGGTGTCCTTGATCGCTGTGCGCGCGCCGCACGACCGTCCGTGCTTCGGCAGCCGGTGCGACATTGCAGCGCATTTGCGGCTCATTCTTCATTGCGTCGCGCTGCAACGACAAGCGAAGAATTTGCGGGAGGAACATTCAAAAAACTCACGATTGGTCTTCGACTAAATCCTTTTGCAGTGCCACGTTCATGCAGCAAAATCCGTCGCTCGCCGTTCCGGCGCACTGCACGCCGGGACTTGTTGAAGAAAAGTAAAAGACTTGAGACTTTCATGAGAATCAAAGCAATTTCACTGGCGGCGCTCGCGTGCGTCGCGACTTCCGCTCATGCGCAGAACAGCGTTACGCTGTACGGCATCCTCGACGAAGGCTTCGATTTCACGAGCAATGTGGCGTCGAATCGTGCGTACGAACTGACGAGCGGGTATGCATCGGGCAGCCGCTGGGGCTTGCGCGGCGTCGAGGATCTCGGCTCCGGCACGAAGGCTGTGTTCCAGCTGGAAAGCGGCGTGAACATCAGCAACGGCGCGGCGGGCCAGGGCGGGCGCATGTTCGGACGGCAGGCTTATGTCGGCGTGAGCAACGACCGTCTGGGTTCGATCAAGCTCGGCCGCCAGTACGATTCCGTCGTCGACTATCTCGCGCCGACGACGGCGAACGGCAACTGGGGCGGCTATCTGCTCGCGCATCCGTTTGACAACGACAACACGGACAACTCGTTTCGCGTGAACAACACGGTGAAGTACGCGAGCCCGAGCATCGGCGGGTTTCAGTTCGGCGGCACGTACAGCTTCAGCAACGACACGAACTTCGCGAACAACCGGCAGTACAGCGTGGGCGCGTCGTATGCGAACGGCGGACTGCTGTTCGGCGCGGCCTATCTGCGCGCGGACGGCACGGGCCTGAATGCGAACGGCGCGGTCGCGACGAACGATGCGAGCTTCATCGCGTCGCGCATGCAGATTTTCGGCGCGGGCGTGAACTACACTTTCGGCCGGGCGACGGCGGGCTTTGCGTACACGAATTCGAGCTATCGCGATCCGGTGACGAACGGATATATCGGCGTGCCGCTCGTGTCGGCGGGAAATACGCTCAAGAACCTGAAGTATCAGAACTTCGAAGTGAACGGGAAGTATCAATTCACGCCGTCGTTCTTTGTCGGCGCGCAGTACGTGTACTCGATCGAAACCTACGACGCCACGGCGGGCACCGTGAAGCCGCGCATCCATTCGGCCGGGCTCATGGCCGATTACTTCATCTCGAAGCGCACCGATTTCTACGTGCAGGGCGCGTATCAGAAGATCGCGGGCAAGTCGACGGACTCGGTCATGGATCAGGCGTTCGTGCCGGGCACGCAGGGCTTGTCGTCGAACTCGGAGCAGTTCGTCGCGCGGGTGGCGGTGCGGCACGCGTTTTAACGCGGCGCGATGGCGGCGTCGATGCCGCCATCGCTGCCCGCCCGCGCGCACATACGCGCACGGCATGTCTCACCGACTCGCGGCGTGCTATCGTCGTTGCGTCACGAATCGCTTGCTGCATGCCGCCATCATGAGTCAAGTCCGCTATCCTCTCGGACCCGATGACCGGGTGCATCTGCTGTGCTGGCTCACCTGCGGATTCCTCGCCGCGTTCTACCTCGAAGGCGACTGGCCGGATACGTCGTTTCAGGTGCGCGCGGCGCATCGCTGGCTCGACCGGCATCATCGCGCGGCCGACTGGATCGAAACCGCGCGTCTCTCGGTAGCGGCGCAGGCGCTCGCCGCGCGCTTCTCCGCCTTGCTCGACGCCGATGCCGCGCGCGGCGACATCGAGCGCATTCTCGAAGGCGAAGACCTCGACTACGAAAGCCCGCTCGTGCAGCGTATCTATCGCGAGTGCCAGTCCGAACTCAGCAACAAGCGCAAGCCCGCGCGCTGACCGCGCCTTTCCATTTCCTTCAGACTTCACGGGTCGCGCGCCACGAACGTGCTCACGGCCGCGCACTAGCCTGCGCGTGCGTCTCGCGTAGAAATGACACGCCACGCCGCGACGGCAAGTAGAAATCACCGGCCACGCATCTTGCGGGAACACGCGATGTCTACGACATACGGCTAGACTTCATGCCGGACGCCAACCCAATCTATGATCTCGTTATCGGCGCCGCATCCGGCCGACACGGCATCCAGGACGATGATGGACAAAACCTTCACGACAGACATCACCGACCGCAATTCACCCGACGCATCGGCCTACGCCGAATGCGCGCGCGAACCCATCCACATTCCCGGCGGCATTCAGCCACACGGCGTGCTCTTCAGCGTGGATGCGCATTGTCACGTCCTGCAGGTCAGCGGCAACGTTGCGCAGTTCGCGCGTATCGAAGCACAGGCGTGCCTCGGCCGCGCGCTCGCCGACGTGATCGGCCAGCATGCGGGCGAGCGCGCGAGCGCGGGGCTCCGGCAACTCGCGCGCGACGGCGCGACGATTCACGCCGGCAACGCGATCATCGACGGATGGACACCGGGCACGCCCGCCGCGATCATCGTGCATCGGCACGACGGGCTGCTGTTCGTCGAAATCGAACCGGCGCAGGACACCGCCGATGTCTTCTCCACCATGTATCCGCTCGTGCGCTCCTTCGTCACCGAAGTGCAGACGATGCACACGGTCGAACAGCTCTGCCAGTTCGCCGCGACGGAGATTGCGCGCATCACCGGCTTCGGGCGCACGCTCGTCTACCAGTTCGACGACGAAGGCCACGGCAACGTGCTTGCCGAGGCGGTCGAGCCGGGCTATCCGTCGTATCTGAACCAGCACTTTCCCGCATCCGACATTCCGGCGCAGGCGCGCGAGCTGTATCGCAAGAACCGCATCCGGCTGATCTCGAACGCCGACTACGAAGCCGCGCCGCTCGTGCCCGCGCTGCATCCGGCCACCGGGCGCTCGACCGATCTCACGTACGCGTCGCTGCGCAGCGTGTCGCCCGTGCATCTGCAATACATGCGCAATATGGGCACGCTGGCGTCGATGTCGATGTCGATTCTCGTCAACGACAAGCTGTGGGGCCTGATCTCCTGTCATCACGCAACGCCGCGCCTGCCGCCGTTCGAGGTGCGGACCGCGTGCGAGCACGTCGCGCAGATCGTGTCGCTGCAGATCGAGGCGCGCGAAACGCAGGACGAGGCGCATTACCGGCTCGAATTGCGCCGCATGCTGTCGAAGCTGCTTTCGTCGATGGCGAACACGGACAGTTTCGTCGAAGCGCTCGTCGGCGATGCCTCGGACCTGCTCGGCTTCACGCGTTCGTCCGGCGCGGCGGTGATCTTCGAGGGACGCACGTCGCTCGTCGGCGTGACGCCGGATCAACACAGCGTGAGCGCGCTCGTCGACTGGCTCGACGATCAGAGCGAGGACGTCGTGTTGTCCGACCGCGCGTCGCAGGATTGTCCGGCGCTCACGGATTCGTCGGACGTGGCGGGTTTTCTGGCGGTGTCGATCTCGAAGATCTACCGCAACTATGTGATCTGGTTTCGCCGCGAAGTCGTGCAGACGATCGAATGGGCGGGCGATCCGCGCGCGAAGCTGACGGATTTGTCCACGTCGCTCTCGCCGCGCGTGAGCTTCGAAACCTGGACCGATGTCGTGCGCAACCGCTCGCTGCCGTGGCGGCCCGCAGAACGCGAAATCGCGCTCGAATTCCGCGCGGCCGTGCTCGGCATCGTGCTGCGGCGCGCCGAGGAAATCGCGCAACTGGCGACGGAACTCGGGCGCGCGAATCACGAACTCGAAGGTTTTTCGTACACGGTTTCGCACGATCTGCGCGCGCCGCTGCGGCATATCGTGAGCTTCGCGGATCTGCTGCGGCAGATCGACGGCGACAAGCTGTCGGAACGCGGGCGCGGTTATCTGGAGCGCGTCGTCACGTCGGCGCGTTTCGGCGGACGTCTCGTCGACGATCTGCTCTCGTTCGCGCAACTCGGCCGCGCGGCGCTGCGCCCGCACAAGATCGACATGCACGCGCTCGTGCATGCGGTCATTCAGAACGATATCGACGAACAGGCTTCGGCGCGCGTGCACTGGAAGGTTGACGCGCTGCCGGCCGTCGAAGGCGATCACGTATTTCTGCACGTCGCGTTCGCGAACATTCTTTCCAACGCCGTGAAGTTCAGCGCGACGCGCAAGCCGCCCGAGATCGAAATCGGTGCGCGGGAAGGCACGGGAGAACTCGTCGGGCACCGCGTCTATTTCGTGCGCGATAACGGCGTGGGCTTCGACATGCGATATATCGACAAGCTTTTCGGCGTGTTCCAGCGGCTGCACGTCGACGAGCAATTCGACGGCACCGGCATCGGCCTTGCCAATGTACGCCGCATCGTCGAGCGGCACGGCGGCAAGGTGTGGGCCGAAGGCACGCCCGATGGCGGCGCGACGTTCTATCTGGCGCTGCCGCAGCAGTTTCGTCCCGAGAGCGGCGTGCGGCGGGACACGGCGGCCTCCGCGCTCGCGCGGCTCGCGGCGGGCACGGGCGGCGCGGCGCACGACATCGGTCAACTCATGAAACGATCGGAGCAGGAAAAGAAGTAATGCCGCATGTAAAAAAACGGCCGCGATCGAACGATC
>FCOH02000045.1 GCA_001544595.2 Caballeronia peredens
CATAAATACATACAGTTGTTGCGGTATCTAGGGTCAGAAAGCAGTCCAGCATGCAACACCCTAAAACATACCAACAGCTTTGATAATTTATCTTATGTTAAATGCCCAATCTAGCGAAGCCTTCCGCCAAGTCAGGCATCCGTTTTCCTTCAGCTCCCTCCATCGCCCGACACCTTGGACCTCGATTCCCGCGACCTCCAGCTCGCTCGATTCCATCAAGCTTCCGGAATCTCCGGATGCTCGATCGGCACCTGAAAGCTGAGCGTGGCGCCCGATCCGGCGTTGTTCGCGGCCGAGAGCGAGTCCCCGTGCGCCACCACGATCGACTGGCCAGGCAACCCATCTCTATTCCGGCTGCCTGGCCCAGAATATAGAGTTGAGCGCACGGCTCAGCGCCATCGACATTCAAACGCGCCGTATGACCTCGGATGTTTCGCTGATCAAGGCGCTCGGCGGCGGATGGGATCGCACGACCGGGCTCGAACCGGGAGATGCAGGCACAATCGCCAAGGCGAGCGAATGAGCGAAGCGCATTTTCAAACTGACATGAGAGGACCACACCATGCTGCAACTTCGTCCCGGATGCGAATGCTGTGACAAGGATCTGCCGGCGGACTCGAGCGAAGCGCTCATCTGCTCATTCGAATGCACCTTCTGCAAAGCGTGTTCGACCTTGCTGAATGGAACGTGCCCAAACTGCGGCGGCGAACTTCTGGCCCGACCGCGACGCCCCGCCGCGAAACTGTCGAAGTATCCAGCTTCGACCGAGCGCGTGTTCAACGAAAAATGTCGCGACGCGATCCAGTAACGCCCTGCCTGGCACTGATCCATTGGCGCGGGTTCGAGCGGTGTGTTCGTATGTTCTACGGATAACGACTCAGCGCCGCCAACGATTCCCTGAAGCGCGGCACGGCATAGTCGATGAAGCGGCGCAATTTGATCGGCAGCTGTCCGCGGGACACGTGCATGAGATGGACCGGTATCGCCTCTACCTCGAACTCCGATAGCACGATGGACAGTTCGCTTGCCTCGACAGCGCGCGCGACGTGATAGTCCAACAGATACGCGAAGCTGAGGCCGCGAATGGCCGCTTCGACCGCCGCGTCCGGTGTCGCTACCTGCAACCGCGGTTTGGCGAGCAACATTCCCATGGATTCAAGGCGGTCCACTGCTTTGTCCGGGTAGTCAGCCGCGTTTGAGCTTGCTGTTCAGCACGCGCTCGTTGCGCGTCTCGATGACCGCCCGCGTCGTGGACGTCGCGCCGGGACCCGGTGCGAAGCGTACGTCCCGAAATGTCAGGGCCTTGCTGCTCTTGCCTTGTACGGCCATCGGCTTGACGGGCTGTCCGCTGGACTGATCGACCAGAGTAACCGGCGGCTTGCCATTCGGCGCAAGCCAGCGATCGCCCCATTGCATCAGCGCGACCAGCACGGGATAGAGCTCGTTGCCCTTTTCCGTGAGACGGTAACCGAATGTATTCGCCCGCTCCTCGAGAGGAAAACGCTCCAGGATACCCAGTTCGATCAGCCGCTCGAGACGCGCCGTCAGCACGTTGCGTGCGATACCCAGTTCGCTCTGGAACTCGTCGAAACGGGTCGTGCCTTGGGTGCATTCCCGAACGATCAAAAGCGTCCACCACTCACCGACCTCATCGAGGGCGCGAGCGATCGAGCAGTTCATTCCTTCGAAGCGTTTTCTATACATGATGTCTTTTTTACCACCCAACGTTGCTTCACGCAACTTTGCTCTTTGTGGGTAGCGCATCGGGCGGCTCTCTGTCAGACGTGTTCGCCTGCTCGGGAATCGAGAAGATGAAACTCATTTTCGATCCATTCAAGAAGCGATTCGAAGCGGGCATCATCAAGCCGTCGATGTCGACGCATCCTCCGCAATCGGCACGGCCGCTATGAGTTCGATCAAACTGCAAGCCACGAGCGGTTCATCCTCGCCGGTCCATTTCCGGTTTCCGGTCTTTGCCGCGGGTTCGGCGTTCTTCATGATCGTGCTCGACACCTCCATCGTCAATCTCGCGCTTCCCCGGATCGGCAGCGACTTTCGTTCCGATCTGAGCGCGCTGCAATGGCTCGTCGACGGCTACGCGATGATCTTCGCGAGCCTGCTGTTGGGCGCCGGCGATACTCATTGCGCCGCTCATCGTGATCGGCCTCGGGGCGGGCGTCACTACGCCCGCGATGAGCCTCTCCGTGCTGGACTCGGTGCAGAAGCATCAGAGCCGGCTCGCGTCCGGGATACTGAACAGTGCGCGGCAAATGGGAGGCGTGGTCGGAGTGGCCGTGCTCGGCGCGTTGCCCGGCGATCCGGTGAGCATGACGGGCGTCCGCACGGCGGAGTTCGTCGCTGCCGAGGTGCTGCTCGCAGCGAGTCTCGTGGCGCTATCGGCATCGCGTTCCCGACCTTCGGAAACGTGAAAGGGTCGAGACGATCGACGTATCGTGCGATGCCTTCAGCGACCCAGCCGATAACATCGGACGGCGCCGTTGCCGCCCGACGCTCCGCTCAAACCGGCACCGGCACGGCCAACGCCACCCGAGCCAGACTGCTGATCGAATCGTAGATTGCCTTGACGATGGCGTTGTAGATCTTCTCGATCTCGACTTCAATCATGCCGATCAGCGTGTGCACGAAGCTGTTCGCCATGTTCTGCAAACCGATCAGGAAGAAATCGCGTTCGTCATCGGTGAACTCGTTCGCTTCGATCATGCCCGCGACGAGCGCCGATTGACGCGCAAGCGAATCGAGTTGTTGCTCCGAAAAACCCTTGAGCGTCGTCAGGTCGTGGGTCGTGGTTCCCTTCACCGCAGTCGTGATGTTCGATACGAAGAGCTTCGCAGTGTTCGTCAGATCGAGTGCCATGACAGATCCTTACTTAGCGTTGCCTTGCCGGTTCAAGAATTGTTCGTAAGCCATGGCCTCGAACAGATAGTGCTGCGTCTGGCCTTTGTACACACGAACGAGATCCGGCGACAGGCCCTGCGCGCAATCCTCGTTACGCATGTTCGCAATCGTGCTGGACGCCTGCATCAGCGCGAGCGCGCTCGGCACGACGTAACCCTGCCCGCTGAGCCCGTCGGCGGGCAGGCTCAGTTTCGGCGGTTCGAGCTTGAGCTTCGCGGCGCATTTCGCGCTGTTGCGCGCGGCGATGTCCGCGAGCTTCTGCTGGTTTTCAGGCGAGATGGGCGCGGGCAGCGCTTGCCGGTCCTTCAGATACTGCTCGAGTTTGTCGCGCAATGCCTCATCCGGTATCGGACGGCTTTGCGCCTGCACGGCGAGCGCATCGAGTTCGCCGAGAATCTGATCGTATCGATCGACCCGGCTCGCGAAGTTGTCCGCCCTCGTGCCGAGGCTCGTCGATGCATACATGCTCATGATGTCGTTCGTCGACTTGCCGATGCCCGCGACGAGCGCAGGATCGTAGTCCGGCGCGATCTGGATCGTCGTGCACGCCGCGCTCGTCAGCATCACGAAGGCGGCCGTCGTCAGATAGCCGCGCAACCGCAGCCCAAGCTTGTTCGCGCGATGCATGTTCATACCTTCGCCTCTTCAGGCTGTGCCTGCAACGATGCTTTCAGCGACGCTTCCAGCTTCTGCGCGTAGCCCTGGATATCGGCGGCGCGATCCTGCCCGTTGATGATTCTGCGCGCGCCGAGATAGTCCGTGCCGTTGTCGTTGATGTATGCCTTCAGGCTCTTGCCCGTGAAAATGCCTTCACGCATGCCGACCGACATGATCCGATAAGCGGTCAGCGGATCGAGCACGCGTTCCGGATTCGTGACGAGATCGCTACCCAGCGCGAGACGCTGCCCGAGCTTCATGTAATTGCCCTTGCCGGTGATCTGCACGAATCCCCTGCCCCGGTATTTGAAGCCGTCGCCGACGACCGTGTTGCCCAGGCGCGTGGCCTTGTCGGACACCGGATCGTATTGCTTGAAGTAATCGGGTTTGCCCCACTCCGTGATCGGCTGCCATGTGTCGCCGCACTCGTGCTTGACCGTGGCGAGCATGTACGCGACCCAGCGGACGTCGTTCACGTCAGGATCGAGTTGCACGAAACCGAGCATGCGGTCGAGCCCGGACAACTGCGGCGCGGAGAGCTTCGAGAAAGCGCTTTCGTATTCAGAGAAAAAGATCTGATGATCGAACCACATGGCGGTCTCCAGACTAAGGGTTCACATACATCAATGCGCATTCGCTCACGCTTGGTTCAAGTCGTAATCGGAGAGCGAGACGGCACATATCCGATGCTTCGGCCATCGCGAGCGGATGACACATGAAGATCGGAATCCGAAATAATTAGAGGAAGTAATCGGCAAGCCGGGTTCAAGGGATTATTGGTCGCAGCGCCCGGCTATTTGCCGCCAGAACCGATGTCGAATCGGACGTTTTGCGGGCAGCGACGGACCGCGTGCCCGGCGCTGTCGTCCGGGAGCGAGGAAAAGGCGGAAAACGCAGACCGGTTGAGACGCGAACCGGCGCCTAAGCAAGGGCAACCGCAAACATGCAGATGAAGAAATTTTCGCCGAGGACTTCCCACAACGCGAAACTTTCCCCTATAATGCGCGGCTTCCGTAGGCTCGTAGCTCAGCTGGTTAGAGCACCACCTTGACATGGTGGGGGTCGTTGGTTCGAGTCCAATCGAGCCTACCAACGCACTTTGCTAAAAACGCACCATCGTGATTCATCTCGCGGCGGTGCGTTTTTTATTGACGCGTGGCTTTCAGCAAAGCTTCAGTCGCGCTTCAGTCCCAGCAATTACGGAACGCCACCGCGACGATCACCGGCACCGTAAGCACGAGCGGAATCGCGAAGTACGGCACTTCCAGATGGACGATCCACGTGTAGATAAGCCAGGCCACGCCCAGCGCGAGCGTGGCAATGCCGATAAGCGCCGTCAGCACGTTGAGCATGCGCGGCGACATCCGCTTGCGAGAGGCTTCTTTGCCCGAGGGAGTTTCCATGGCGGCGGGCGCATTCGAGCGCGAGACAAGTACATACTGATTTTATACCGCGCGGCCCGCCGCCGTTCTTCAGGTATGGAAAAGCTGAGCGACGAGCGCCGCGCCGAGGAAAGTTCCGGCGTTCGCCACGAACGACACCAGCACGATGCGCCATCCCAGCCTTCTGAACGCCGGAATGTCCTTGGCGATCGAGAGTCCGGCGAAAGTCAGCATCGGCGTCGTCACCCCGAGGAAGTCGTTTTGCGCGCTCGCCGCCGCGATCTGCGCGCTCCACGGGCACCACGGCGAAGTCAGGAACATCGCCACGATCGACACCCAGCACACCGCGGGAATCTTGCGGCCGGTCACCTGCGCGACGGCGTCGCCGACGATCGTCGCGAGCACCATCACCGCCATGCCCGGCAGGGCTTGCAGCGGCGTCGTGCCGTGCGTGATCCAGTCCGCGACGAGCGCCATCGCCGCCGTGACGCCCCAGGCGAGCAGCTTGCCGCCGTAGCCGAGATGCGGCGCCTCGGTCTGCACCTCGCCGAGCTTCGGCGCCGACGAAGCCGCTTCGCGCGCGCTCGACGCCTTCGTCGTGCGGCCGATGAGCGGTTCCAGCAGCCGATAGCCCCACACGGCCATCGGCAGAGAAATGAACAGCGTGAAATACGTGCCGATGGTCGTCGTGATGAGATTGCTCGCCGCCGCAAAAGTCAGCACCGACTTGGCCGTCTCCGGATCCTGCTGCGCGGCGATCGCGCCCGAGGCCGCCGCCATCATGCTGCCGGAGCCGACGCCGGAGCCCATCGCGAGCGCGAGCGGATGAAAGATATGCAAGCTGGCGACAAAGCCCGCGAAGATCGCGATGAAAACCGCGCCGAAGACCGTGCCCGTCAGATATTCGGCGAGCACGCCGCGTCCTTCCGCCGAATCCATGCCGTACTTTTCGCCGATGATCGCGAGGCTCGGCTCGCGCCCGACGGAAAACGTCGCGCCGATCGCCTCGCGTTTGATGCCGAGCAGAAGCGCGAGCGGCAGTCCGAGCAGGATCGTGCCGACGAAATGCCCGAGTTCCTGGAACGCGAGCGCCCAGCCGGCCGCCGCGAGTTTGGGCAACGCGCTGCCGACCATCAGCCCGAGCTTCGCGACGAACAACAGGAGCGCAGGCTGGAGAATGGCGGCCGCATAGAACTGGCTGCGCACGTCGAGCCGCGCCGGGCTCTTCCAGCGTTCGGACACGAGCCCGAGCGCGGCGCCGAGCAGGAGCGCCCAGATCATCGGCAGCAGGACGACCTTGCCGGGTCCTATCTTGAACGTGAACGAGCCGATGAATTCCGCGATCAACAGGATGATCGCGGCGTAGAAAAACAGCTTCGCGGTTCTGAGACCACTGCTTTGTGCGCTTTCCGCGCTCAACGTGCTTTCCATTCCCTTCTCCCCTTGATTGCCCGTGCGTGCCGTCGCGGACACGCACGGGCGCGTGGCTCATAGATAGCCGAACGTGGTTGCCGGCTCTTTCGCCGTTTCGACCCACACGCTTTTCGTCTGCGTGTACTCGTAGAGCGCCTCGACGCCGCTCGAGCGCCCGTAGCCCGAAAGACCATAGCCGCCAAACGGCGACGCGACGTTGATCGTCTTGTAACCGTTCACCCAGAACGTGCCCGCATCGACCTGAGCCGCGACCCGAAGCGAGCGCGCGACGTCGTTGGTCCATACGGCGCCGGCGAGGCCGAACTCGGTGTCGTTGGCGATGGCGACCGCCTCTTCTTCCGTGTCGAACGGGATCGCCGCGACCACCGGCCCGAAGATCTCGGTGCGCGCCACGTCCATGTCGTTGCTCACGCCGGCGAGCACCGTGGGCGCCACGAAATAACCCGCGTCCGAACGCTCGGCCGTGCCTGCGGCGAGCGTCGCGCCGTCGGCGATGCCTTTGCCGATCATCGACATCACGTGATCATATTGCTTCCGGTTATTGATCGGGCCGACTTCGGTCGCATCGTCGAGCGGCGCGCCGACCCTGATCTTCTTCGCGCCCGCCGCGACCATCGCGACGAATTCATCGTAGACAGAACGCTGCACGAGCAGACGCGAACCCGCAACGCAGCTTTGTCCCGCGCCCGCGAAGATCGCGGCTTGCGCCGTCAGCGCCGCGCGCTTGAGATCGGCGTCGGCGAAGATGATGTTGGCCGATTTGCCGCCCAGTTCCAGCACGCACGGCAGCACGCGCCGCGCGGCCGCCTCGGCGATGCGCGCGCCGGTCGCCGGCGAGCCGACGAACACGACTTTCTTGACCGCCTTGTGCGCGATGGCCGATTGCGCGACCGTCTGCCCTAGTCCCGCGAGCACGTTGATCAGGCCTTTCGGAGCGCCGCCGCGCTCGGCCAGCAAGCCGATCACGAGCGACGTGAACGGCGTCAGCTCGGACGGCTTGAGCAGCACGGCGTTGCCCATCGAAATGGCGGGTGCGACCTGCCAGCCGCAGGTAAAGACTGGCGCGTTCCACGGCGTGATCTGCAACACGGTGCCGGCGGGCTCGCGACGCGTGTAGTTCAGATGCGAAGTCGGCACCGGAATGACATCGCCGTAAAACTTGTCGGCCCAGCCGCCGTAGTACTCGAACATTTCGGCGACCTTCGCCACTTCGCCGCGGCAATCACGGATCGGTTTGCCCGATCCGAGCGATTCGAGCCGCGCGATCGGTTCCGCTTCCTTGCGGATCTCGCGCGCGATCTCGAACATCACGCGGCCGCGCGCCGCATGCGTGAGCGCCCACCATTGCTTCTGCGCGCGCGTGGCAGCGGTCGCCGCCTGTTCGACGACCGCCGCGCCGCCATCCTTGTACGCGAGGCTCGGCTTGCCGGTGGCGGCATCGTAGAGCTGGATCGTTTCACCCGCGCCTTCGATCAATTCCCCGCCGACGTACGAGCCAATGGTTTTGGCGTTCGGAAAAAAATGCGCGAAGGCCGCGAGAAGCTGTTCTGCTGCGTTGTATTCCATGTCCGGAGATTCCCCTTACTTCGATTCGATGAACTGCACGATGCGGTTGAAATCCTCCGCGTCGCCGATGCTCGTCTCGCTCGCCGCCCACAGGCGCCCCGCTTCCTGCGCGATCGGCGCGTTCGCGTGCACGCCGTCGAGCAGCGCCATCGCGAGGCGCACGTCCTTGCGCATGAGTTTCATCGTGAAGCCGGAGTCGAACTTGTCGTTGAAGATCCACGTCGGATAGTTGGTGAGCGTCGCGCTGTTGCGCCCCGAGCCGCCGTTGAGCGCCTCGACGAGTTTCTCCGGATCGACGCCCGATGCCTCGGCCGCGCGCACCGCCTCGCTCGCGGCGAGCAGATGCACGCCCGTCAGCATGTTGTTGATGATCTTCGTGACATGCCCCGCGCCGACCGGCCCGACGTGCACGCGCTTCGCGCTGATCACGGCGAGAATCGGTTCGACCGCGGCGACGTCGGCCTCCGAGCCGCCGAGGACCATCGTCATGGTGGCGGTCGCGGCGCCTTTCGGTCCGCCGCTGACCGGGCCATCGACGAAGCCGATTCCGCATTCCGCGAGCGCGGCCGCCACTTTCTTCGTGCTGGCCGGATCGGCGGTCGTCGTATCGACGACGATCAGACCGCGCTTTCCGCTCGACGCGACGCCGCCCTGTCCGAGCACGACGTCCTCGACGATCGCGGACGTCGGCAGCGAGAGAATCAGCACATCGGCTTCACTCGCGATCGCCGCGACCGACGTACGCGCTTCGATACCGTCCGTCTCGAGCGCTTGCGCGACGCCCGGCGCCGCATCGAAACCGAGCACGCGATACCCGCCGCGCCTGGCCGAGCGCGCCATGCCGCGCCCCATGTTTCCCAGCCCGATCACACCCACCGTCTTCATCAGCGAAATCTCCGTCTCGTGCGCGATGCGGTTCTGAACAGCCCGTCTGCCCGCCGCCCCGCGCGTTGTGCGTTCCCGTCATATTCGGTCCGCGAAGCCGTACAATCAATCAACGCCAATATTGAATGTGTTCTAATTTTTAGAACACTCGCGCATCATGACCGACAACCTCACCGACAGCCGCATCGTCTATTTCTTCGAAGCCGTGCGCTGCGGCACGATACGCGCCGCGGCCGACTTTCTGAACGTGGCGCCGTCGGCGGTGAGCCGGCAGATCGGCCTGCTGGAAAAGGAACTGGATGCGGCCCTCGTCGAGCGGCACGCGCGCGGCGTGAAGCCGACCGAGGCCGGGCAATGCGTGATCGAATATTTCCGCGAGCAGCTCGCGCATCGCGACGACCTGCTTTCGCGCCTTCAGGAATTGCGCGGGCTGCGGACGGGCCAGGTGAACATCGTGCTCGGGGAAGGCTTCGTATCGGATCTGCTGTCCGGGCCGATGCAGCAGTTCTGCCGGCAATACAGCGGCATCAAGGTGAATCTGGATCTCGGCGGCACCAACGACGTCATCCGCAAGATTTCCGAGGACGAAGGCGAGATCGGTCTCGTCTATAACCCGCCGCAGGAGCCGAAGCTCGTATCGCGCGCGATCAAGCGCCAGCCGATGATGGCGATCGTCGGCGCGGACTTTCCGCGGCGCGAGCGCAAATCGCTGAGCGTGCAGGAACTCGCGCAGTTTCCGCTTGCGGTGACGCACGCGTCATACGGCACACGGCAGATGCTGCAGGCGGTCGAATATGCGGAAAAGCTCAGGCTCGATCCGGTCGTGACGACCAATTCGATCGCCATTCTCAAGCAGTTCGTGAAGTCGGGGCTCGGCATCACGGTGTTGCCCGCATTCGCCATCACGAGCGAGATGGAAGCGGGCGATCTGTTCGCCATCGACATCGCGCATCCGATTCTCGCCGACGCCGAAGCGCATCTCGTCACGCGTGCCGGACGCAGGCTGTCGGTGGCATCGAACAAGATGCTTCAGCTCATGACGGCACAGATGCGGGCGTTCCGTTAGTCCGATAGCATCGCAACTTGCGATTCATTCACAGGGAGGCAAGATGATTGACGATACCGACAAGCAGCACCTGATCCGTTGCATCGCGCTCGCGCAGGAAGCACTCGACGACGGCGACGAACCGTTCGGCTCGCTGCTCGTCGCGAAGGACGGACGCGTGCTTTTCGAAGACCGCAATCGCGTGAGCGGCGGCGACCACACGCGTCATCCGGAATTCGCCATCGCGAAGTGGGCCGCCGAGAATCTGCCCGAAGCCGAGCGCGAGGACGCAGTCGTGTACACGTCCGGCGAGCACTGTGCGATGTGCTCCGCTGCTCACGCGTGGGTCGGGCTGGGACGCATCGTGTATGCGGCATCGACGAAGCAGTTCACGCAATGGCGCGCGGAGTTGGGCGCGAAGCCGGGCCGCGTGCGGCCGCTCGCGATACAGGACGTGATCGTCGACACGGTCGTCGACGGACCCGTCGAAGAGTTTGCCGAACGCGTGAAGGCGCTGCACGTGGCGCATTATCGCCGGCAGTAGGTCAGCAATGGATTGCCATTGCAAGGCCGGCGGCATCTGTCTCGATCGCATCAGGAATGCGCAACGCGTCGCCCGCAGCGATGCGGCGCGCGCTCCATAGAACGGCGAAGGCGTCGAGGACATCGTCTCGCGACGCCTGCGCGGCCTTTCTGGCAGACAACGCCGTGTCGATTGCGCTGCCGAAACAGCGCGTGAGCATCGCATGACGCAACATGAAGCCGGATGCCTGAGCCTTGCTTTCGTGCAGGCCGTGCGCCGGCCCGCCTTCCTGCATCCGCAAATGCATGAAGCTCAGCTCGGGATGCACTTCAAATACGCGTCCCGGCGCTCGCGCATGCGTGCGCAGCACGTGATCGACTTCGGCGATCTTGCCTCGGATATGGAACGCCTGAAGCGAGATTCGCTTGCCCGTTGCAGCGTGATTGATAGCGCACGCTTCCTCATAGGTCGTTGCGGCGAGCGCCGCGCGTGTCGGCGGAGAGAAGACCGAGCTTGCGCGAGGACCTCCGAGCAGCTTGCGCGCGTGCGTATCGCAAGCGCGAGTGCCGTCGGGAGCAAGTCCAACAGGAATATCGACGGCCACGATGGCATGCTCGTGCTCCCAGTCGATCAAGTCCCGGAATCGCGCGATGACGCGGGTCGAGATATCGCCGGTGCGTCCGCACTGTTGCGCGACGAACCAGCCTGCCCTGCAGCCATCGACGCCGATCAGATCGGCTGGCGCGTTGCGTTCGTTGTTCATGTGGCAATCGTAGCAACGATCGCCGCGCGCGGAGGTTAAAAAAAACCGGCGGAAGACTTCTCCGCCGGGTCAATACACGCCCTCGGAATGTTTAGAAGTTATGGCGTATGCCGAGCGTCACGGACAACTGGCGATCACTGTTCGAATTCGGCAGATTGGGAATCTGCGCATAATTCGCGCTTCCGCCCGTTGCGGGATCGATGCCGAGTCCCGCGCCGACCGCCTTCTGCATGATCGCGACGCCATACAGCGCGGTGCGTTTCGACAACGCGTAGTTCGCGCCGACGTTCACCTGATGAAAGCGCGTCGATGAACCGCCATCCACCTTCGCGTTGTTGTAGATATAGGCGAGTCCCAACTGCAGGAATGGCGTCGCCGCATACGTCAGATTCACTTCACCGATATCGAATCCGACGTTGCGTCCCTGCGGATTAGCGCTATCGGCGAAATACTGGCTGTGTTCCAGACGGCTATGCGTATAAGTCAGCGCGATGGTCGCGGGACCGATCGCGTACGACGCGCCCGCGCCGTATGCCTTCAATGCTTCCGCGTTCTGTAACTGACAGTACATCGCCGTCGGATTGGAGCATGCGAAATCGCCGATATAGCCGTTGGCGCCACCCAACGCCGCATCGAGCGGATTGTGCAGGTTCAGATAGCCCGCGCTGATCGAAACCGGCAAGCGCGTGTACGCCGCCGCCACGGCGTAGCCGCGCCGTTGCGCGTAATCGCCTGCTATGCCGCCCAGACTATAGGTGCCACCCACGGAGAAGCCGTTCCAGTCCGGGCTCGTGTACTTGATCGCGTTATTGAAGTTGAACGCTTCATTCAGGTTGTCCACGTCGCCGATATGCGAGCCATATAGTGTCGCCCACGAATTGCTCGATACGTATGCCCCGAGAAAATCCGAATAGGAATCGTATTGACGTCCGAACGACAGCGTGCCGTATCGCTCATGCGCCAGGCCCACCCACGCTTGCCGATTGAACTGCGCTCCGCCCTGCACGAAGTTTCCGGTGCCCGTATAGAAGCTGTTCTCGAGCATGAACTTCGCTTGCAGGCCGTCGCCGAGATCCTCCACGCCGAGAAAGCCGAAGCGCGACGGCACCAGATTTCCGCCCGAGAACGCATAGTTGTGTCCCGAGCCGATGCTGCCGTCGGCATTCGTGAACTGCTGATTGGTCGTATAGGTCAGTCCGGCATCGACGGTGCCGTACAGCGTCACCGATCCTTGTGCCGTTGCATTCGCGCACACGGCCAGCGCCCCTGCCGCCACGAGCTTGCGCGAAATCGTATTCGATGTCATGCGGCGTCCTTACGCGTAGTTGATCAGCACCGACTTCGTCTCGGTGTACATGTCGATCACTGCGCGTCCGAGTTCGCGTCCGAAGCCGGATTGCTTGAAGCCGCCGAAAGGCATCGCATTGTCGAGAAGCGAATGGCAATTGACCCACACGGTGCCCGCCTTGATGCGCGGCACGAGCTTGTGCACCGCCGAGAGATCGTTCGACCAGATGCTCGCGCCGAGTCCGTACGGCGTATCGTTGGCCTTGGCGACCACGCTGTCGATATCGTTGAACGGCATTGCGACGAGCACCGGCCCGAAGATTTCCTCGCGCACGACCTTCATCGAGTGATCCGTATCGACGAGCACGGTCGGCTTGACGAAGAAACCCGCGCCGTCTTTTCGGGCGCCGCCCGCGATTGCGCGCGCGCCTTCGTCGCGGCCCGCATCGATATAACTCAGCACGCGATCCATCTGCCGTGCGGAGACGAGCGGCCCGATCTGCGTCGATGCGTCGAGACCCGGTCCGATCGGCAAGGCTTGCGCGATCGCGGCAACGCGTTCCATCACGCGATCGAAAATCTTGTCGTGTACATAGACGCGCGAGCCCGCCGTGCAAACCTGTCCTGAATTGAAGAAGATCGCATTGGCGACGCCCTCCGCCGCCTTGTCGATATCGACATCGGGCAATACGATGACCGGCGACTTGCCACCCAGTTCGAGCGACATGCGCGTCATGTTGTCGAGCGCCGCGTGTCCGATCGCCTTGCCTGTCGGCGTCGAGCCGGTGAAGGCGATCTTGTCGATGCCGGGATGACGGGCGAGCGCCGCGCCGGCCGTGCGGCCAAGACCCGTGACGACATTGACGACGCCCTTTTCGATGCCCGCTTCTTCGAGCAGCATCGCGAGGCGCAATGCCGAAAGGGGCGTATCTTCAGCGGGCTTGAGCACGACGGTGCAGCCCGTCGCGAGTGCGGGCGCGAGCTTCCACGAAGCCATCAGCAAAGGGAAATTCCACGGAATGATCGCACCGACGACGCCCACCGGTTCCTTGCGCGTATAACCGAAAAAGTCGTTCGACGGGCTATAGGGAATCGATGCCTCGGGCGTGCTGCCTTCGATCTTCGTCGCCCAACCGGCCATGTAGCGAAAACATTGTGCGGCCATCGATACATCGAGACCTTGTGCGACCGTCACGGGCTTGCCGTTGTCGAGCGATTCGATTTCCGCGAGTTCGCGCGCGTTCGCTTCGATCAGATCGGCTACGCGCAACAACAGGCGCTCGCGATCCGTCGGCTTCATGCGTGACCACGCGGAATCGTCGAATGCGCGGCGCGCGGCTCGTACCGCGAGATCCACATCGCGTTCGTCGGCGCTAGGCACACGCGTGAGCAACTCGCCGTCGGCGGGATTGAGCACGTCGATTGTTGCGCCGCTCAAGCTGTCTGCCCATGCGCCGTCGATCGACATTTTTCTGGCGGACGCGATGAACGCGCGCGTCGAGTCGAGCATCGCGAGATGCTGATTGTTATTCATTCCATGTCTCCTAGTAGTGTTCCGGGACGGCGTCGATGCCGTTCTCCTGCAATTCCCTGACGAGCTTAAGGCGCGTGCGTGCAACATCGCTGAGCGCGGGGCGACGATGCGCCGCGATCTCTTCCGCCGTATAAGGCTTGAACGATGCAGGCCGCGATTTTTCGTTCATCGTGGCGAGCAACCAGTTCAGGACGTTTGCGAGCTCCGCATCGTTCAATGCCGAATTGGATGCTCCGGGCACGCGCATCACGAACTGACGGCCCTCGGGAAGCGCGACGAAGTGACCGAGCGATTCGCGCAAGGCGGGTACCTTGCCGGGAATACCCGATCCATCGGCGGTATGACAGCCCATGCAATTGAGCACCCAGCCCTGACGCGCCCGGGCAGCGTCGACCTCTTGCGCTTGCGATGCGGCCGCCGTGCAGAGCGCGACGCACGCCGCGACGGTCAAGACCGCGCGCGGCTTCATAGCCCGAGGCCCTTCACGACCGCATCGCGACGTTGATGCACGGCGGATGCATCGATCGGTCCCGCGCGCCATGCCTTGACTTCGGCGGCATCGAAAGGCTTTGCGGCGCCGTGCTGCGCATTCAGATCGAAGACGACATAGTTCAGCACGTCGGCGATCTCTTCATCGCTCAAGGACGCGAAGCTCGGCATCTTGAAGTTATAGCTTTTCTCTTTGACCTTGATCGGGCCGAACATGCCGTAAAGCACGGTGTGCCCCAATTGCGCGCGGCCATCGGACGAACCGGCGTACTTACCGGGATACTCGACGAGCGGCGGCGCGAGTCCATCCATGCCCTTGCCGCCTGCCTGATGACAGACGGCGCACTTGCCGTCGAACGCCGATTTTCCGCCGGGATAATGCACCGTCTGCGCGAATGCTTGCGACGAAAGACCCATGGCGCCAACGACGAGCCCGGTCATCAAAACACGTGAGATCTTCATTGCGTCGCCGCTCCAAGCAATACGGATACCGAGCAGTGGTAGTTCGAATTGCCGTTTGCCATGCACCAGTTGATGTCGTTGTTGAGCGATAGTTTGTAAAGCGGCTTCTCGCGCTCGTTACGATTGCAGAAGCAGCGACCGCAAGTCGTCTTACCGCAGCAATCGTTGTACGACACGATGTAGTCGGAGCCGTCGTGCGGATTGCGGCAGGTGCCGATCCACGTGATCGGAGAAGGCGTCGTGCCCGGCGGGCAACTGCTCGACGTGCCGCCGCAGCAACTGCAAAGCCAGCCGTCGATCGCGCAATACTTCCAGTAATCGCAGCTCATCGGGTCATCGCTTGCCGATGCGCCCGGCTTTTTGGGCTCGGTCGCATACGCGGTGCGATCGACCGGCAGCAACGGCACCATCGCCGATCCGACCAATACCTTGCCGAGCTTCGCCATCGCGCTGCGACGCGAACTGCGTTGCGCCACGCCGCGCGCCTTGTGTTCAAAGAATGAATCCAGCCATTTCATGGACGCTCACCTGTATTAACGAAATGATTTATTGGCGTCTTCAGGCGTGCTGCCCGACTTGCCCTGCGTGATCGTGATGCGCGTGGTCGTCATGTTTGCCGTGCACGAACTCCTGCAATGAGGCAACGCCGCGTTCCTTTGCTTCGAAAAGGCTTTCCAGATGCTCACGCGTATTCACGAGGCCTTTTGCGCGCACCTTGCCTTCTTCATCGAGCAGCACGGCGTATGGCAACTTGCCGATCTGATAAGAAAGGCCGAGCTCTTGCGACAGGACATACGGATACTTGGCGAGCCCCGTCTTGCGATAGAACGCGGCATGCTCGTCGATATCGCCATCGCTCGCGAGCACGATGTCGGTGGCCCCTTCGCGCGCCTGGATCGACGGAAGCAAAGGCAGCAGCTTCTTGCATACGGGGCAAGTCGGCGAGAGGAAGAAGACCAGTGTGTTGCGCTTCACCGCCGACAAGCCGCCGATCTTCACGGCACGGCCGGCGATGTCGGCGAGTTCGAATACCGGCGCGATGGCGCCGACTGCCGGACCTTTGTCGATCATCAGCGCGCCCGCGGGCATCATGCGTTCATACAGAATGCCGACCTGGCGAACGAGTGCGAGACAGATCGCGCCGAGCGCGAGCAAGGCGGCCCACGACAGTGCGGCCGAAATCATCAGGGCGGTTTGCATCATGAATTCCTCAGAGAATCGAGCTTGGGAAGATTGGCGAGCAGCAGGTCGAGCGTGAACCACGCTGCGACCGCGAAGAGCGCGCAAGCGGTTGCGCTCAGATAGTCGAACCATACGAGGGCGCGGCTCGCTTCGGGAACGAGCGTGCAAGCGGCCAGCATTGCGAGCGAGAAAGCACGTGCGACGTGCCACCAACCAATGGACCTCGGCGTGCGTGCCGACGCGTTCGACGCGGCGATAAAGCCCGAGCAGCCGCAGTCGATATCGGTATTGCCGCGAATGACGTTGATCGCAAGCGCGACGGCGAAGAGCGTGAAAAGCGCGCTCAGCATGATTGCACTGGGCACGCGGGTGTCGGCGAACAGCAGCCCGAGTGCGCCCGCGGCTTCGAGCGCCGGCAACACAAATGACAGCGGCTTCACCGCGAACGCGGGCAGCAATGCGAACGCTTCGAGCGCCGCACGAAAGCGCGCCGGATCGCGCCATTTCGGCACTGCACCCGCAAGCGCGACGATCGCGGCAGACGCGATGCACACCATGAGAAAGACTGGATCGATCATCGCGTCACCTCACGGGTTGAGCAGCAACGTCGACGTCGTGCCGAGCTGCTTTTCGACATGCTGGCGCTTGCCCGTGGCCGCATCCAGCACTACGAGATCGGACGTCGGCGTGAGGCCGTAAAGGAGCGGCTTGTCGTCGACACTGACCTGAATGGCCAGCAACGGATCGATCTTTTGCTTGGCCAGATCCCAGCGCGCTACGCGCTTTTTGCTCTCGGTGTCGTAGACCCAGATTTCGGTGCCAGGGTCTTTGTGCGAGCCGTCGGCGCCCTTATGCATCGCCACGTAAAGGCGATGGCCAGCCACATGCAGCGCCGTCTGCTGAAGACCGCCGGGCCGCCAACCGGCTTTGCGTTCCTGGTCGCTCAGCAAGGACCACGGCGCGCCGAAAGCGGGGGTGTCGCCCGAGAAATCCGCAGTGCGCACGCGGCCGTTGAAGGTCGTGAACACGTACTTGTTGCCATCGCGCACGGCGTTGATGAACGCGGGATCCTTGTCCACGTCAATAAACGCATCCGACAGCTTGCGGCTCGCTTCCTTGCCGGTCGCGTCGAGCTTCACGGTGAGCGCCTTGCCGCTCTCACAGAGCGCGGAGAAACGATCGTTGCCCGTGGGATAGGCAAGCACGCAGCCGTCCGTGTCGATCTCGCCGACGACCTTCTTTGCCGCCGTATCGATGACTGTGACCGAAGTCGATGGCGTGATGTTCGACACGAAAAGGCGGCTGCCGTCATCCGAAAGCGCCGTGTTGTAGGGCGTGGGCACTGCCTGAGCGTGCTTGGCCGGAATCACGATTTCACCCGTCACGTCGAGCGTCGTGTTGTCGATGATCTCGACCACGTCGGTGCGTGCGCCATGCCCGCCGCGTGCGAAGTACGTCGTCGCGACATAGCTCGTCTTGTGATCAGGCGAGATTGCAAAGCCCGGCGCAAAGCCGCCATCGATTTCGCCGACAAAGCGTTTCGTATCGCTGTCGAATACGCGAACGCGCGCATCGGTCATGCTCCCGAACGCCACGTCCGCAACATACACGCGATGCGGGTTATACGGCGGGACCTTCGCCACGGTCAATTCTTCCGGCTTTTCGGCCGCGCTCGCGTGCGGCAGACACGCAAGCAGTCCATAAAATAAGGCCCCTGTCGCGGCGGCCAGCCGTCTGTGCTTCATCTGTGCTCCTCCTTGTTTATCGTCGAACCGACTCTAAAGAGATCAATAAAAAAGAGCACTTCGGAAGCGGCAGCGCGTACGTGCCGAAATGGAGCATTCGAAAGCGAGCCGACAGAGACGCGCGGATCGGGCGTGCAAACGCCTCAAGGGTTTGTTCAAGCGGTAAAAACGAAGGCGCAGCCGATCAACGCCGCGCCAAAGGCGGCTTGCGATCTTTAGCCAGGAAATGCGTCGCGCTTAGCGGGCGCGCTGCGTTTGAGAAGGGAGTTCGCCGAAAAGGCTTTTGTAATCGCTCGCGAAATGACCGAGGTTGCTGAAACCCCAACGCATCGCGGCTTCGCGCACTGGAACTTCGCTTTGCGGCGTCGCGGTCAACAGGCGCCGAACCTGCGCAAGACGCACCGCGCGCAGATAGCTCAACGGATTCATCTGCGTGACCGACTGGAAGCTGTTTTGAACGGTCCGGCGGCTGACGCGTAAGCGCTCGCACAAGTCGAGAATCGACACGGGCTGCTCGGGACGCGCGAGCACGAGATCGTGAGCGCGCCGCACGATATCCGCCCTGCATGCGTAAGTGAGCCGGTCCTCATGGCTCGGAACATGGAAGGTCAGCAACTCCAGGATGCTGTCGGTGACGGCGTTCGCGAAGCTTTGCGGGCCCTCGAACGCCGAGAAAGCGCCTGGATTGGCCAGCACCGCTTCGACCGTCGAGATGATTCGTCTGCCCGCGCGTGCGCCCGCGGCGCCCGGGATGCTCAAGACGTGCTGATTGAAGAGCTCGTTGCGGAAATCGACGCCCGCAGCGTCCGATGCCGCCTCCAGCCGCTTCGACTCGATCGCGATGCCGAGCAGCGACATGTCCGCAGGCGAATGCAGCAAAAATTCCCTTTCGCCGGGTGCGGCAACGAGTCCGTTCCCATCGACCTTGACGCCCTGAAATGAAAATGGCGCGCCACCGCCGAGAACGAGACCGAATGTGACGTAGCCCGCCGGCAGCCGACCGCGCTGAACCACACGAACGTTCGCCGATTCCTGAAACACCTGCACGCCCGCCATCGAGACCTGTTTTACCGCGCTGCGGAAGGCGCCTTCGCCGACCTGATCGTAGCGCTGCTCCCAACCCGCCAGCGCATGGGCGTGCCGGTCGGCGTCCTCGAAGATTTCATAGCTGGCGTACATGCCCTCCTCCTGATTTTGCGTCGTAAGCCAAGCGACGCTTTATAGATATTAGTTTTTCTGGCGTCAAGCTTTTCAATTCTTCTTGTCTGAAGGTTAAAGCGCAATTCTAGAAATGCACGATTGAAAAGTGCGCAAAGGCGTGCGTAGCCGCCTGAAGATGTGCGCTCGGGGCAGGTCTTTTGTGCGCTCGGCGACGCTCATGCAAACCGGCAATGCCTGCCGCTTTCATATGTGCGGCCCAGCGCTTACGCTCGAATCGCGGTTTGATATATACAGCATGAAACGAACAGGAAATGAAACCATGTCTGCCAAGCCCGTCCACGTAGAAGGCGGTGACATCGAAACCGTACGCGCGCAATTCCGTCAGGCCATGACCCATCTCGGCGCCGCAGTGAATGTCATTACGACGGCCGGGTCTCACGGAGTATGCGGCATCACTGCAAGCGCCGTGTGCTCCGTCACCGACCGGCCGCCAACCCTCCTCGTATGCATCAATCGCTCGAGCACGATGCATTCGGCGTTCGTCGGCAATCGTGACGTCTGCGTGAACGTGCTGCCCGGTCACTTCGAGGAAATTGCACGGCACTTCGCCGGCCTCACGCACTTGTCGATGCAGGAGCGCTTTTCGCTGCCGGTATGGGATGAAGGCGCGAACGGCGTACCCGTTTTACGCGATGCACTCGCGAGCCTGCAAGGAACCATCGTGGAAGCAAAGGAAGTCGGATCGCATTCGGTGATGTTCGTCGAAACTAAGTTGATCCGCGTGCGCGACGGCGACGGCCTGATCTATTTCGATCGCAATTTTCATCGCGTGCCGCGCGCATGCGCCGCGCGGTGATGAATACATCTGCGATTCGCATTGCGGCAAATCCGTTAATTGATTACAGGAATGTCGCTTCCTATACTCCACGCGCAGACGGGCGACTGAAATCAACTTGAATACCGGCGCCGGCCAGAGAGTGTTCGGGTTATTCGCCGCCACGCGCTTGCGCAATTCGTCCGGGTCTGCAATATCGCCATTGGAGACACGTGATGAACAAGTCCTTAAGGCAATGTGGGGCATGCGTACTATTCGCGCTCGCCGCTTCGCAACCTGCACTCGCACAGCACGACAAAACGGTCGATAACGCGAACGCCACCTGGAATGCGGCGTTCAACAAGGGAGATGCGCGCGGACTCGCCGCGATGTATGACGAGAAGGCGGTCGTTTCGCCCGGCAACGGAAAGACCGTTCAGGGACGCGCCAATATCGAAAAGCTCTTTCAAAGCTTCTTCGATGCAGGCGTGCACGATCATACGATCGATGTCGTGCACGCGAAGCGTGTCGGCAATGTGATGTACGAGACCGCGAACTGGACGGCCGTTGCCGAAAAGGACGGCAAGAAGACGCCTTATAAGGGCGTGCTGCTCAAGGTCATGACCAAGAGCGCAGACGGAAAGTGGCGCACCACCGCTCACACGTGGAACGCGGCGCAATAACCTCGACGCAATCGCAGGAAAAGGCGCGCCCGGGTAGCTTCGGGCGCGCCTCGCTGCCGCTTAGTCAGTTCATACTGCGCAGACGCGCATTCAGCCGCGCGCGCGTGATTGCCGCGATCTGCGCCAGCGCCTCATCCAGTTCCTCTTGCGTGCTTCGGCCGATACGGCGCTCCAGAGCGCTGAAAATGCCTTCCCGCGTGTAATGCCGCACGCAGATGATGAACGGAAAGCCATGCCGTTCGAGATACGCTGCATTGAGTTTGTCGAGCGCAAGTTCGTCCGCCATCGACATGGCGTCGAGTCCGGCGCTCTTTTGCTCGGCATTCGAATCCGCGGTCATGGTGCCGGCACGAATGTTCGCGCCAGACAGAAGCGGGTGCAGGTTGAGAAAATCGCGTTGCGCTTGATCATCCATCTTGCGGACGACATCCATCATCGCGTCATGCAAAGCCGTGGGCGATGCGAACGGGCGCTCGCTCCATGCGGCTTCTGCCGCCCGCGGAAAATGCTCGAATACGCTCGAAAATGCGCCGACGAAGGCCGTATGATCCAGCGCGTTGATCGGTTCCAGATTGATCGACTGTGACATGAACTGCTCTCTCCTATAAGGCACGCCGCGTTCGCCTGGCGTCGAAGACGATTCGTGCCGAGTATAGGAAGCGTGCGCCCGTGCGGCGAGAACCTGGAAGCTATGAGCCGCATAACAGATCGCGATACGCCTGGGCGTTTCTATACGCGATGCATGTCGCGCAACGTTCGCAACTCTTGCGCCGCCGCCGTCAGCATGCCGCGCAGCCACACATGCGAAGCCGAACGATGCCGCGACGGGTGCCACAGCTGATAAAAGCGCATGAACGGAAATTCGATGGGCGGCTCCAGCACCGTAAGCGGCAGATACTGCGCGTGATAGTTGGCGAAATGCCGGCCCGTCGTGAGAATCAAATCCGTCCCCGGAATCAGGCTGGGCGCGAGATTGAAGTATGGACAGCTCACGCGGTTGTCGCGATGCACGCGCATGGTGCTGAGCCCCGTTTCCACGACGCCGCGTTGATCGCGTGAATAGGGCGCCGGCACGATATGCGAGGCGCTCAGATAGTCGTCGGCATCGAACTTGCCTGCCTGAGCGTAGACGCTGTCGCGCGCTACGACACATACCACGTCGTCTTCGAGCAGGACGGACAGATGCAAATGCTCGGGCGGATTGGGCCAGTTGCCGATCACGATATCCGGCGAGCCTTCCGAGAGCGCCTGCTCGTAATTGAACGAAGCCGAGAGCGGCACCGCGACGATGCGCGCGTGTGGTGCAGCACGCCTGAATTCGCGCACGACGTGGGCAAAAAAGGGCGGCGCCAGATAATCGGGCATACCCACGGTGAAACTTTGCTCGGTGGTCGCGGGATCGAAATGTTCATCCGATACGAGCAGGTTGTCGAGCGCGCTCAGTGCGGCCTGCGCGCTTTGGGCAAGCTGTATGGCGCGCTGGGTGGGCACCATGACGTTCTTTTCGCGCGTTAGCAGCGGGTCGTTGAAGATGGCGCGCAAGCGCTTGAGCGCCGAACTGACGGCGGGCTGCGACTGATTCATACGAATCGCCGTGCGCGACACGCTGCGCTCGGCGATCAGGGTGCACAGCACACGCAGCAGATAGGTATCGAATGGATCGTCGGTGCGATTCATAGTGGTTTCCGTGCCCGGTCGATGCGCAAGAACGCGCCGTTATTCTGCCAGCCGGCGTCGCCAGGACGTCCTGCCAAGCGCCTCGCTAGGGTAATCCATAGGTAAGCAGACGCGCTTTTTCAAATAGCGCAAAGCCCCGTGGCTTAAGGCTCGGCGACCTATATATGCATTGCTATGGGGCTTATTGGCCTGTCCCCCGTTCCCGATTTTTTGACCGTTTCTATACTTGCTTCCAACCGAGCGCACGGTTTAGGCCGCGCGATTCAAACCGACTGGAAAGGAGAAACCATGTCGCTCATCAAACAGGAGATGCCGGCGTTCGTCAGCGAGGCGGACAGCGCCGAGGCGAGCGTCTATCGCAAGGTCTCGTGGCGGCTGCTGCCGTTTCTTGGCGTGCTGTGGGTCCTCGCGTGGCTGGATCGCGTGAATATCGGCTTCGCCAAGCTGCAAATGCTGGACACGCTGCATTTCAGCGAGGCTGTTTATGGCCTCGGCGCGGGGATCTTCTTTCTCGGCTACTTCCTCTTCGAAGTGCCGTCGAACATGCTGTTGCAAAAGATCGGCGCGAAAAAGACGATCATGCGCATCACGATCTGCTGGGGCATCATCTGCATGCTCCAGACGCACGTCACCACACCGACGCAGTTTTATATCCTGCGCTTCCTGCTCGGCGCATTCGAAGCAGGCTTCTATCCCGGCGTGATCCTCTACCTGACTTACTGGTATCCGTCGCAGCGGCGCGCGCGCGCATTCGGCACGTTCATGTCGGCATCGGCGATCGCGGGCGTGCTCGGCGGTCCGCTCGCTGGCTGGATCATGACGTCGATGAGCGGCACGCACGGCATGCACGGCTGGCAGTGGCTCTTCGTGCTCGAAGGCATTCCGTCGATACTGGCGGGCATCTTCGCGTGGTTCTACATGACCGACAAGCCGGAGCAGGCGCGCTGGCTCAGCGACGATGAAAAGCGCGTCGTGCTCGACGCCCTGCAACGCGACAATGCCGCCATGGGCGAGCGCGGCCATGACTGGCGCTCGCTCTTCACGAACCGCAAGGTGTGGCTACTCATCGCAATCTTCTTCTGCCTGCTCTGCGCCAACTCGACGCTCACATTCTGGATTCCGACTGTCATCAAGGACGTGGGAATCGGCGGACCGATGGCTGTCGGCTGGATCGCGGCAGTCGCGTATCTCTGCGGCGCACTCGGAATGATCATCAACGGCGCGCATTCGGACCGCAGCAATGAAGTGCGCTGGCACTTCAGCGGCGCTGCGATCGTCGGCGGCGTGTCGATGGCGGTGCTTGCCGTGCTGATGGGTTTGAATGCCGTGTCGCCCGTCGTCGCATTGCTGGCCATGACCGCTTCGCTGGTCGGCACAATGAGCGCCATTCCCGTGTTCTGGCAACTGCCTAATCGTTATCTCGCGGGAAGCGCCGCTGCGGTCGGTGTTGCGCTCATCAATTCGGTCTCCAATCTCGCGGGCTTCGGTGCACCCTACATGATGGGGCTCATCAAGAATGCAACGGGAAAAGTCACGACAGGGCTGTATCTCGTGGCCGTCATCGAAATCCTTGCGGCGGTGCTCGTCATCATCGGCATCCGTAAGCTCGGCAAGGAAGGGGTCTGACATGTGCGAAAAAGAAACGTCTACTCCCCTCGATCTCGGCCGCCGCCGCTTCGCCTTGAAATCAGTCGCGTCGATGGCTTTGGGCAGCAGCATGCTGATGGTGAAGTCTGCATTCGCGGCCGATACACCGAATTCGACTTCGCCGAATCAGACTTCAGGCCCCGTTCAGCAGGATGGGCTCAGTCCGCGTCTGACGATGCACGGACTCGACACCTGGCACGGCACGCCCGCGGCCGGCATGCGCGTCGATCTCTTTGCGATTGAAGGCGATCGCTCAAGGCTCTTGCAGACGATCACACTTGCCGCAAGCGGTCGCAGCGAACCCCCGCTTCTTATCGGCGACACGTATCGTGTCGGAACCTATGAACTGTTGTTGCACGTCGACGAATACTTCGCGTCACGCAAGGTCGATCTGCCGCAGCCGCTGTTCCTATCGAAGATTCCTCTGCGCTTTAGGGTTACTGATGCCAGTCAACGCATTCATTTGCCGGTGCTCTTCGGGCCGTGGAGCTATAACTATTACCGCGGCAGCTGAACTAAGCGAAACGAGACGAAACGCGAAATCAGGAGATTCAACATCATGGCCGCAGGCATCACCACACATGTGCTCGACGTCGCGCTCGGCAAACCCGCAGCCGGCATGCAGATAGAATTGTTCGACGTCGGCACTCAGCCCCCCACGCTCATCGCGCGCACTCGCACCAATCGCGACGGGCGCACCGACGCCCCGATCCTCCCCGCCGCACAAGCACGCGCGGGCGACTTCGAACTGAGGTTCTGGGTAGCGGATTACTTCAAAACGCCGGACGTATTTGCGGACGTCGTGCCCGTGCGTTTCACACTCGCCGATGCGACACAACACTATCATGTGCCGCTGTTGTGCTCCCCCTGGAGCTTCGGGACGTATCGCGGCAGCTAAGCTGGTCATGTATTCGACTCACCATTTCGTTCCTGAGTCGTGACGTCTGCAAGCTCAACACGGAACTGCTCGGACAAATGAAGCGAGTACCGCCATGTCGATTCTGAATTGCATTTCTTTAGGAGATTCAATGCGCGTCTTTGAAAAAGTCGAAGGCGCGCCTTTTCCCTCGTGATCAGGAATAAAGTGGTTTTCGATTTGCTTTATTTATTAAAATTAAGCCGATTCGCAAGATTTTTCCTCTAGCGCCTCTCGCGCGTGCATGGCATAGTGCGAGAAACAATACCTAGCAGGCTGCTGAAATACCGTCGCGACGCCAGAAGTGCGTAGCCGGCAGCCTCGATAATTTGACGACCCGATTTCGACG
>FCOH02000049.1 GCA_001544595.2 Caballeronia peredens
GTGTGCCAGAAGGCGTATGACGGTGGCGACGGCTCGCTCGACAGCAACGCGGGTTTTGTTCTGCTCAAGCACATGACCGAGACGGGCGAAGGTCGAACACTGACGTTCTATTCGCTGTACATGCATCTGCTCGACCTGAACAGCTATCAGTCGATGAGCGCCGATGGGAAGCTGCTACCGGAATTCCTGCGTATGCCATCGCCCGGTGGCGATCTGGAGCCCGCTCCCGCGCAGTCAGGCAACAGCAATCTCAAGGTGCGCAGAAAGGATGTGATCGGCTGGATCGGCGGATGCCACGGTCAGCGACATCTGCACTTCGAAATCTTCATGACCAAATCGGATCACGATGCGTATTTCGGGCGCACTCAACTTGGCCATCCGACTGCTAGCATGGCGACGAGCAGCGATTGCTGGGGGCATACCCATTTCATGATTCCTGGAGGCAAATCGTTTAAGCGATTGCCGGATGGCGCAGACTCGCATGGCAAACTTAACGGCATCACCTTCGACGTATTGCAAGCCGGACAGAACGCCGGGCAACTTTTTGTGGAGATGTTCTTCCACAAGGGCAGCAAGTACACGAATGTCTGGGCGGTGGCGAGCGACGGCAAGCGAACGTTGCTCACGCCGACGCCGGTGAAGGAGGCAGACTACGAATACAACATGTACAAGCGAGCTACCGCTTTGTATTCCGCATGTGCTAGCGATGGCTACGAGTTGCTGCGCTTCGGGCGGATTCTGTCGACACCAGTCACGCTGAATACGCCAGTGGCGCGCGCCACGTGGATGCGCGTGACGTTCGCGGCTGGGCAGGAAGGTTACATCGACGTGAGCGATGACACCATTCTGAAGTTGTCCGACGCGGATTTCTCGACGTTTATGGGTTGGCAGAAGATTACGGAGGGCAACACGCCGTTTAGTGCTGATGGATTGTGCGATATCGATGCGCTGAAGAAGATCCTGAAGGACGTGAAAGATCATCAGACGCCGCAAGATGCAGCTCTGAAGCAAGAGTACAAGAAGGAGGATGTGCTTGCGGAGTACATCAAGTCGAATGCGTCAGTGCGTGAGCAATTGCGGGGGGTCATCTGCGAAGCGCCAAGTGAGTGGGACTGTTCGCACAACGAGGAGCGGTATCGCAAGCTGAAGGACGAGGGCGAGTTCTATCACGGCGACGATAAAGGTTATGCCGCGTTCATGACGTTGCTGAAGTCGTTTCAGTTCTGGGACAAGACGGGGTTGGACGCAGGGCAGAAGCTTTGGTTTTTTCATCCGCTGGCGTTTGTTAGGCATTTTCGAAAATGCGGGTGGTTGACTTTGCGGGACCAGACTCAATTGTTGCCGCGCAAATCAATAACGGATGCTGGGGGCCAGATTTCATGGGCTCTGAGCAATAGACGATTTAGCGAAGGAGCCAATCCCGAAGGCGGAAGTTCCCCCTCCGGTCTGCATCGAGCACTGAATCACACGTTCCAAAAATACGGATTCCAAGGCAGCTTGCGAAAAGCGCATTTTTTTGGGCAAATTTTCAAAGAGACCGGGGCGCTGCGCTCGACCGTCGAAAACGGTGATGCCAATTACTTTCGAAAGATGTACGAGAACTACACTGAAGAAGACGCGGCGCACGATTTTGACCACAAGCACGAATGGCTTAAGAATCTTGGCTTTCTAAAAAACCGCGATCGTGTCACATACATAGCTCAGCGTCCAGGCGAGGTTCATAGAAAAGCTGTAGCTGGCGAAAACGTGCAATTGGGAGACGGCGCGCGCTTCTGCGGTCGCGGGCTGATTCATTTAACATGGCGGAAGGGTTACCGTGAGTACGGCGAATATCGCGCTAAAAATTTCACCACTGATCCCAACCCCTTGCTTCTACAGAGCGACGCGGAATCGGCTGCGGACTCCGCGGGCTATTTTTGGGTCAAGACCAACATTAACCGGCAGGCTGATCACGGCGCGAACGATACCGATGTCAAAGCGTGTTTTGGCAAGGTGGGCGGCGCGGGCGGATTGGCTGCACGTCAACAGTTCTTTCGCTACGCCAATTTTATTCTTGGAGATGCTTCAGATATGCCTGCGGACAACACGTTAGAGCGTCAAACGGACGTTTAACGACCAATTGGCACCCTATATAGTAAGTCCTATTTGAAATATTAAAAGCTTACGTTTGCCAGCCTAAACATGAGCCAGATTGATCGAAGGAGTCCCATTTAAATGACGAATAAACGAGATTTTACCTATCATTTTTTAGCGGTTTTGTTTTTTCTGTCCTTTGTACTGCGAGCCGAAGCAGCTGAAGTTCCTGCCGCAGTTCAGGCTGTTGTGAATGCGCGCATCGACGTAGGCCACAAATTGCAGTTGCCAGTTATCGACGCAGGGCCTGCGTTGGAAGGAGTTTATATCTACTTCTTGACGAACACATCCGATGAGCCGGGCTATACTAAAGACAATAGGCCTTACATGTTAGATGCATATTTATTATTCTCTGACGCAAACCATCATTGGCACAATGTATTTTTCGATCGCTATTCAAAGGATGACGGTATTCCAGAAGTTGCCACCGTCTTCTTCGCAAACGCCGATCACAATCCGAAAGATAAGGAGGTTGTGATTTTGGTTCGCACGCCACTAAATCACTACGATTATGGCGGCGAGTATTTCGATGGCTATATCTACAAGCTAACGGGAAGCGCGCTAAAAGGAGCTGTCTTCGCAGGTTTCCAAAGCGACGCTAGCGCACCTTTTATGGATCAATGTGAGTGTGATTTTCGAGGTGGCCGTTCTTTGCGCGCAAAGTATAAGGACGTTGATTCGATTCGCAAATATTTGGCGAAGAAATATCCTGCTTCTTCAAAATAATGAGTCACTCCTGATAATATAGGGGCCGCCGCCGATCAGTTAAGTGGTTAGCTTCAACGATTGCGGCGAAGCAGTCATCCAAGTTCATAACACGCTCTAGATCGATTTTCATACCAGATTGGTTGCTGTCAATAAGCAGAGTTGCAGTACATTGGATTTGATCTTTCTTCAAGAGATTGATGTCAATTTGTCAAAACGATTGACGCCCTCGCGCGGTAACCCTAAATTCCTACGAGGAAAGCTCCGGACTCGACGATTCAATATCGTTAGGCTAACTGAATAGGTTGAGAATGAATGCCATAACGAAAAAGCTGACCGATGTGCTGCAACATCCGAGCGCGCGTCTGACTCAGCACTTGAGTATATGGATCGGTACGCTCGAACTCGATCTCGACGTGCTCAAATTCAAGGTCAAAGCGAGGCTGTGCGACGACTATACGGTGGAGGTGACCGTCACCTCGTCGCAACTCGATCTCGACGGCAAGCTGTGCGTCGGACGGCGTGCGGGTCTGCAAATCGACGAGCGGGTGGCCGTGCCGTCGGTGAACTACGTCGAGCCTGTCGATCATGAGGCTGCCACGTTCAATGGCATCGTCACACGCTTCAAACGTGTGAGTGCGAACCGGGACCAGGCGACTTACAAACTTCGAATCGAATCTAGATTCGCTGCTTTATGTAAGCGAGTGCAAGGTTCTGACGTGTTCAAAGACGTCACGTTCCAGGAACTCGTCACGCAACTGCTCGTGGACCGGAAGAACTTCGATGCCTTCGATATCGAGTTCCACCTGGAAGGCGCGCAGGAGAAGATGGAACAGGTCGTGATGTACGAGGAGTCCGTGTGGGACTTCGTCACGCGTCACGCGAAACGCAAGGGGATCTGCTGGTTTTATAAACAAGGTCGCGGCGAGGATGGTCGACTCGACACCCTCGTGTTCACAGACAATCCGCGCGCCTACGTGCGCTCGATCGACGTACCGTTGCTCGCCGATTCGGGTATGAACAGCAACTGGCACGAAGCGGCGTTGTCCGTGAGCGAGGCGCGCGCGCTGGTGCCGGCCACGATTGAGTTGTGGGAGCGCAATTATCGGACGCCGGAAGACGCACTGCGGGCCACAGCGAACGTCTCCGTTGAGCCCAACGACCGCTCGGTGTTCGGGAATATCAACCGCAGCGCGGAGTTCCATCTGACGCCGCAGCAGGGCGAAACATTGGCGCAGACGCGGCGCGACGAGCAAATCACTAAGCAGACGAAGGTTTCGGGCACGACCAACGCGAAGGGCATGGCCCCGGGCGTGGTGGTGAAGTTGACCAACACGAAGTTGACGAGCGCCCCCTACGGATTCGTGGTGGTGTCGATGACGATGAAGGGCAGCCGCACCAAGCCCGCGTTCGTCCGTTTCAAGGCGATGCCCGCGCATCTCGCCTACCGTCCCGCATTTGTATACGAGCGGGACTGGAGATTTTTGAAGGGACCCATTGTCGGCGTTGTTATAACTTTTGATTCGTCGCCTTACGGCTGCATGGATGATCGCGGTCGATATCCTGTCCTGCCGAAGTTTTTGCAGGGCACGGCCAGCACCGACAAACAACTGCTGAAGCTGCGTCTGTTGCGTCCGTCCTCATCGTATCGGGGAGGCTTTCATTCGCCCTTGCTCCCGGGCACCGAGATTTTGATGGACGGGACGCACGCCGACATCGATCGCTTGCACATCACGGGCGCGCTGCATGACTTTTCACATCCGGATGTGGTGCACGGCGCCGATGCGATGTTCAGCTACGCAATCTGGCGTTCACCGTTGCTTGGCGCGGAGACCGTATTCAACGACTTGCAGGGCAAGGAAAGCGCGCGCATCGCGACGGTGTACGGTCAGACGGCGTTCAACCAGGGCTATCTGCTCAACAGTAAGAAGCTCGCTCGCGGAGAGGGCTTCGAAGCGACCACGCAGGCGTGGGGCACCGTGCGCGCGGCGAAAGGACTGTTCTTCTCGGCGGATGCAGCCGCAGGAGCGGACACGCCGCATCTTGACATGCCTGCAGCTATTGCACAACTGAAGGCCGCGTTGCGGCGCGTGACCGATCTGGCGACAGCGACAACACAGGCCAAAGGTGATCCCGCCGACAAAGCCGCGCAGGCAGCGCTCATGGACGGGCTGAACCAGCTTCGCGATGCAGGGTTATTGGCCAGCGCCCCGGGCGGCATGGCGTTCACCACACCGAAATCGGTTCAACACTCGGCGGGCGAGAACGTGATCGTCACGGCGGGCCGGGACATGGACGTAAGCATCACGCAGCGGTTGCGCATGGTGGCGGGTGATCTGATTTCGCTGTGTGCCCACAAGCTCGGCATCAGGATTTTTTCCAAAGGAAAGATCGAGATGCAGGCGCAGGACGCGCCCATGGATCTGTTCGCCGATCAGCAACTGCATGTGTCCAGTGCGAACGCGGATGTGCTCGTGAATGGCAAGACCAAGGCGGTGCTCGCAAGCGGCGGCGCGGCCATCAAGATCGAGAACGGCAGCGTCGAGGTGATCTGTCCAGGGGACTTCAAGATCAAGGCGGGGTCGTTCACGTTTGAAGGGCCGGAGAGCTTGAATCCCACCTTGCCGAACTTGCCGAAAAGCGAACTCAAAATCGCAGAACAATATATTCAGTCACGCTAACCATGATTATCAGCCCACCGTTCCTTCCGGCTGAAGGCCTAAATACGCCCACCGAGAAGTGGAAAACCGATCCAATGATGGATAAGGTCGACGAATTCGAGTTGACGCACAGCGGCGTGTTTCCAATCGCTTTTGATCGACGCTGGCATAGCGGTATGCATCTGGTGCCGTTCGGTGGCGCTGGCCAGCTTGAGCCGGTGCGCGCGATCGCGGATGGAGACGTCGTCGCCTATCGCGTTGCGAAGAACGCCATTTCGGATGGACAGAAGAACGCCGATGGCACGAATGCGCTCAACAGCAACACCGGTTTTGTGCTGCTCAAGCACACGACCGATACCGGTGAAGGCCGCACCATCACGTTTTATTCGCTGTACATGCATCTGCTCGATCTTGTTAGCACGAATGCGTTGGTGCCGCAGCCGAACAGTTCTCCGCCGGACAGTTCACCCAATGCGCTGCCCGCGTGGCTGCTCAGGGATACCGATGGCGTGCAGGCGGGCGGTACGAAGAAGGTGTACCGGAAAGATCGGTTGGGCTTTGTCGGCAAGAACCATGGTGAAGCGCATCTGCACTTCGAAATTTTCATGACCGAAGGGGACTTCACGGCGTATTTCGAACAGGCAGGACACAAAGTCGCGCTAGGTGAGACGCAGCCGAAAACACCGGCCTCAAAGGACTATTGGGGATCTACCTATTATGTGATTCCCAAAAACTCGACGTTTGTCAGCGTGCCTCCGGGCAGCGGAAACCTAAAGACGAAGGGCAAGTCGCCCCGGCCATTTTTCCCGGCATTGGACAGTGGCGCATTGGATGCCAACAGTACACTCTATGTGGAAGCGTATTTCAGTCGTGGCGAGCGTTTCACGCGCGCGTGGATCGATAAGGGCGACGGAAAACTGGTTGCTCTGACATCAGATCCGGTGCAGGACAAATTCGGGGAATACGAGTACGGCCTTTACGAACGCGCCACTGCGTTGTACGAAACATGTCCGAGCGATGGCTATGAATTGCTGCGCTTCGGGCGCATTCTGAGCACCGATACGCCAACGTTGTCTGCCGATCAACAAGCGACCTGGATGGCGATCCCGTTTGCAAGCGGCAAGGTTGGCTATATCGATATCAACTCCAGTGGGATCCAGAAACTTTCGGATGCGGATTTTCCGCGTTTCAAGGATTGGCAGAAGATTGAAGATGGTAATACACCGTTTAATCAGGAGGGGCTGTGCGGTTATGACGAGCTTTGTCAAATTGCGGGAGTGACCGATGCACAGTCGTCCTCGCAAGGGACGATGCCCAGCGAATTTAGTCACGACCAGCGAGTGGTGGCCTATGTGCGGGGCAAGGCCGAGGTGCGGACGAAACTGAAGGGTTTCATCTGTCACGCCAAAAGCGAATGGGATGCGAGCAACAACGACGAGCGGTATCGCGGGCTGAATGAACCGGAGGGGTTCTTTGGCAAGCGCAAGACGACGGATCCGCAGGGATATGAGAACTTCATCAAGTTTGTGAAGCAGTCTCAGTTTATGGAGCAGACGCCGTTGGGCGGAGGGAAGAAATTTTGGTTCTTTCATCCGACGGCGTTCGTTCGGCATTTTAGGAAGTGTGGATGGTTGAGCGAGATAGAGTTCAAACAGCTGGTACCATCATTTGCGATGCGCAAGCATTCCGGGCAAATGCTTTGGGAGCAGGTTCCGGCTAATTTCGTCAGCAGGGACATCTTTAAGAATCAACGAGTTCCACTGAATCGTATGATGCGGACGTACGGCATCAACACGCCGTTTCGTATGGCGAGTTTCTTTGGCAATGCAATTCAAGAATCTCAATGGTTGCAGTTGTTGGAGGAAGGCTCTCCGAAGGCTCAAAGATATTATCCTTGGTATGGGCGGGGATTCCTCCAGCTGACTTGGGCAAGCAATTATCTGGACTACTGGGATTTTCAGGGGCGCGGCTCACGGATACCTGCTGCTGTACGTGTCAAACTTCTTGACGCTCAGAAAGAGGCGGATCATTCTCGCAATAACGCAGCATGGCGGTCCTCTGAAGAGGCACTAACTTCCGACATGCATAAATGGCGGACTGATACGTCACTTTCAGATCAGTCTGATGCCACATTAAGTGCAGGTTTTTATTGGGTGAGCTTGCGCATGGCCAGCTACGCTGACAAGCCGCATGTGTTGGAGCAAGTTACGATCACAGCAGGCGGTCGAGCGCACAGCTACTACCGCAGCGAGAGCTTTTGGAAAGCATCTGCATCGGTGAACCTACCTGGTGCGATCAATAGCTTGTATTCGGCCCGTTTAAACGGATTCGAAGCGCGTTGCATGGCCTATAACGTGGCGCTTTCGGTTTTGACTGAAATTAAGTTTCCATTGGCGTCGGGGGAGCGATCTGATACGCCAGAATACGGTATTTTGAGGAGGGGGTAATATGTCTAACTGGATCCGACTGCTACGTCGCTTTGTAGCCCCAAAAAAAATCTTGACGGGTATGCTCTTTTGCATCGCCGCGTTTGGACTGCAAAATCCCTTGTGCGCAAAGTCTTTATCAAACGAGCGAAAACAAGCGGTGATTACAACCGGTACTCAAAGCTGCGCTATCAACTTTAACGACCCCTATGGAGGGTGGATTTCAGGAAATAGCTACGCCGTTGACGACTTGCCATTCAATAAAACTGGCATTGGAAATTTCTCCATTACTTTCGCTTGCGTGAGTTCAGTCGACACTGATGCAATTCGCGACTACACCATTGCTAAATACAACGAACAGGAAAAGCGCTGGGAAGCTGATTTTTCAGGGCTATCTGAAAGTGATAGAAAATTGTTGGCACCTGTTACGAAGTGGCTTTCTGTGAAAGCAGTAAATAGCTCCGGGTTCGGTGCTCTTCAGGATATTGTCACCGGAGATCCAGAGATCCGGAGCACGTCATTAGGGTTCTGCTTGCTTCATCCTCCAGTGGCTTTGTGTGGCAGCGCACCCGTCGTAGCAATACCCTTTCACAACAAGGTCGGAGTGGTACCTATGGTACTTAAGGTCATCGAGTCGATCGAATTTGTCGATGCGCCAGTTAAAGGCAATATTCACTGAATTCAAGAGGGGTTTTCAAAAAATCTAAGTACGGACCAGACGCGTCGCAGTAAGTTTGGATCGAACCAAAAAAAACCAATACTCCACCGGAGCAGCAAATGCGCTCCCCCATCCGCGAACACGACAAACTGGAACACGGCGGCGAAGTCACGAGCGGCTCGCCGTTCACGACGTTCATGGGCCGCAAACTCGCCCGCGTAGGCGACAGCGCCCAATGCGACCTTCACGGCAACACGACAATTGCAGAAGGCGACACACGCTTCCCCGACCGCGACGGCCAGCCCTACGCGATGCATCACCACCGCTGCGCTTGCGGCTGTCGCCTGATTTCATCGCTGCTCAACGTGAATTTCGCCTGACGCATGCCGGTTGATCTGTCCGAAGTCGGCAAGGCGTATCCGTATCCCGCTCATGGCCCGCGTCTGCTGCCATGGTTCGGCATATGGTTCGCGTGCTGCGCGCTGGGCGTGCCGCTGACCTTGCTTGCGTGGCCGGCGAATGAGCCGGCGAGCGGCCCGTCATTCTGGTGCGCTGTCATCGGGGTGCCGAATTTCGTGTTTCTCGCACTGCTGTGTTTCGCTCGCGTCGGTTATGAGGCATTGTGGACCTACGCGCACAACCGCAACCGAACCCGCGCGAAACGGCTCGCCGAACGGCTGCGTATCGCTCAGAAATCCTTACAAGTGTTGGGCGTGGGCTATTGCGTGCCATCGGTAACATCGAATCTGGCGGACATCGTCACGGAGAAGAAGCCGCTGTTCAAATCGCAAGGACCACGCGATGGCGTCGGTCATGTGGTCCACAATCGCTTCGAGGAGGGGGCGTGGTCCGAAGAGCCCATGTCCGTTCCTGAGCTTGCGGCCGAATGGGACGACGATCACGATAGCGATCCCGACAACGAGCCGGATACCGCTACACCCGAGCCGCCTCGCCGAATCGCCACGGCGGTACTCAAGCTGGTCAACGCGATCGAACCGCTCGTGCCCGTGCTGCAAGCCTTGTCGCAGTACGGGCCTCAATATGCGCCGATCGTGCGTGTGCTCGCTCCGCCGGATGAAGCCGATAAGGCGAAGCAGTACGCGCACGACGCATTGCGCCTGGCGGGATTGCCCGCGCTCGATTGCACAGCGGTCGCAGACGCGCAAGGGTTGATGGTCGCTGACGACTGGCTCGACGCACGCGAGCGGCGGGCGCTGCTCGTTCTGGCCTACGCATGGCACGACACGCGTCCGCCCGAACGAAGCAGCGAGGCCACTGTCGCCGTGTTGCTGAACGCTGGCTTCTATAAGTTGCCGGAATCCGTGCAAGCGGTGGCGACCCTGCATCGCCCGATCGAAGACGAGGCTCAAGTAAAAACGCTGCGCGACCTCGTGCTCAATGCGGCGCTATGGGGCAAGACCGAGACGCGCGAGATCACGCACGCGTGGATCACGCGCCTGGACGCCGACCACGACCGCACATTGCTCGATGAACTAAAAAAATCCGCCTTCACCGGCATCGCCACGCACGAAACGCATCGTCGTCTCGATCGTTTTGTCGGCGACACACACGCCGCTACGCCTTGGCTGTCCATCGCGGCGGCCATTCAATCCGGCACGACTGGTCCGCACCTGATCCTCGATCGGACGCAGGCTTCGGTTCTTGACGTACACCAACTTCCGCATGACCACCCCGAGCAACAACTTGAAGGCGCTTGACTCTCAGCACGCCGAACGCGCGTCCTCTGACTTTCTCAAACTCTGGGGCGTGCCGCTGGCCGCGATCCTGATTGCGGCGGCGTTGGCAGCATTGGCATGGTGGGGCCGTCCAGAGATAACGAAGCTGAGTACCCTTGAGATGCGCATTTCGGCGCTGCTCAAGATATTTGGCACGCTGGGCATTGTGCTAGTGGCGCATCCTGTTGCACTTTGGCTTGGCATCTACGAGAAGATTGCACACTTCGTGGGCCAGATGGGGAACGGCCAGAAGTCGGAGACAAAGCTCAAATACGACGCTCGCCTGCAATATCTCCATGAGGAACTGCGCACCGCGTTTGGCTGGCGCTGGCGGCACGCAATGCCGTGGCTCATGCTCACAGGTGACGATGCGTTGATCGACGCAGTGGCGCCCGATCTCAAGCAGACCGGCGTCATGCGCACGAGCGATATCGTCCTCGTGCACGCCGAGCCCAATGGCGTCGATGCTAAGACATGGCGTTCTCAGCTTTGCCGCTTGCGCCGTAGATACCCGGTCGATGCCGTGATCCCGGTGACGCGGACAAGCGAGCCATCGCTCTCCGCTGACGAACTGCCTCGCACGCTGTCGAACCTCGCTCGCGATCTCGGTTGGGGTGCACCGATCGTCGTCCTTCACGCAGTCCAGGCTAGCGGCAAGTATCGGGACGCGTTCCGTCCGGTCGGCGCTTTCGCTTATGCGCAAGCCTCAGAAGGAACGCTGGATCATCAATTGAGCGTGCTTGAGGAGGCGACGGCCGATGCAGGCGTCGGATTGTGCGCACGTCCCGAGCCGATTCTCTGGCTCGCTCAGGTATCGCAATACATCACGGAACAGCGTGAACGCATGGTGGAGACGTGGCAGTCGCATCGCGCATCGAAATGGCGGCGCGCACCGCTCGCCGGCGTGATGTTCGCGCCGGTTTTTGCAGCGCCCGCCGTGCCGACGCCCGTGCCGGCGGATCAGGAGGACATCGCGAAGGACGTCGCCGAGCGACAGGCACAGCGCATCAGCGTGGCGCGCGAGCAGCCTCGCGCGTTGCAAGTCGTCTGGCATGAAATCGGCACGCGGATGAAGCTGCACGATGGCCGCCGCATCGGCTTTTACTGGCCCAACGCGCTCGCCATGCTCGTCATGGCCACGACGATCGCCTGGTGCGTGGCGCTGATCGTCTCATTCATCGGCAACCGCTCTGTCATGACCGATGCACAAGTCACGGCCAACGCGGCCCTCGCCACGAAGCCGGGCACCGCATCAGCTTTACGGACACAACTCGCACTTCAGTCGCAAATCGACAAGCTGGAATATCGCCAGCAACACGGCGCACCGTGGTATTTGCGCGTTGGTCTGAACCGTAACGATCAAATTCTGGCGGCGCTCTGGCCGTCCTACGCGAACGTTGCGGCGCGCAACCTGCGCGATCCGGCCGCCCGTCAACTCGAAGCGACACTCACGCAACTCGCCCAGTCTCGCGCCGACGCACTGCCCAACACGGACGAGCAGCAACGCGATTACAACGCGCTCAAAACATATCTGATGCTGGCGCAGCCTCAACACGCCGACGCCGCCTACCTCGCCAGGCAATTGACCGCCGCATGGCCCACGGTCGCCGGCATGAACACGGGCGAATGGCTCGACACCTCACAACGCCTCGCGGCCTTCTACGCGTCGCACCTGCGCGCGCATCCTGAATGGCGGCTGAACGCATCCAGCGATCTGACGCAGGCCTCCCGCAACATGTTGGCCAACCAGATCGGCCTGCAGAACTCCGACGACACGCTCTATCAATCCGTGCTCGAACAGGCAAAAGGCAAGTACGCGGACATGTCGCTCGCCACGCTCATCAACGGCACGGACGCGCGCGGTCTCTTTACGACGAGCCAGACCGTGCCGGGCATCTACACACGCGCCGCCTGGGACGGCATTATCAGTGAGGCGATCGACAAAGCCGCGAAGGAAGGACGCATCGCCGCCGACTGGGTGCTCGCCGACGAGCACGCCGCTCGCGTGCCGGGCGCGGCGCTCGAAGCACAGCACGACACCGAAGAGGCGAAGCAGCGCTTGCGCGCCCGTTACTTCGCCGACTACACCGCCGCGTGGCAGGCGATGCTCAACAGCATCCAGTGGCGCAACGCGTCGAACCTGAGCGATGCGATCACCCAGCTCACACGCCTGACCGACGCCCAGACCTCGCCGCTGATCGCGCTGATGAAATCGGCTCAATATCAGGCGCAGGCGGGCCGTCCGTCGCAGGCGCTCTCCGATACGCTCGTGCGCCGTGCACAAGATCTGATCGGCAACAAGACAGGCGCCACGACGGCCCCGGACACGAATCCGCTGGACAAACCCTTCGGCCCGCTACTGGCGCTCATGGGCGATGACGTGGTGACCGGCAACGTCAATACAAACGGCAAATCCGGCGCCAGGACGAACAAGAACGCGGCCGACTTCAGCGGCGTGAGCCTCGCGCACTTCCTGACGGTGGCCACCACGATGCGCCTGAAGTTGCAGCAGATCGCCACCAGCGCCGATGCGCAGGCGATGGCCCGCCAGATGGCGCAGGCGGTATTCCAGGGCAAGCTCTCCGAACTCACGCAGGCACGCGACGACGCGGCGCTCACCGCGGCGAGTCTCGGCTCGCAGTGGTCGGGCTTCGGCGACGCGCTGTTCGCGCGGCCGCTCGACGTGGCATGGCAGACCATCCTGCAACCGGCTGCGGCAAGCCTGAACGAGGCATGGCGCTTGTCGGTTGCCGCTCCCTTTACCAGCACGTTCGACGGCCACTACCCGTTCTCCGACACCAACGCCGATGCCTCGTTCGTCGAGTTGGGACGTTACATCAAGCCGGACACCGGGCAGATCTCGCGCTTCGTGACGACGCAACTCGCAGACATGCTTCAGCCTCAGGGCAACGCCTGGGTGCCGAACGAACTCGCGCCGCAGGCGCTGCAATTCGATCCCGAGTTTCTCGCCGCGCTGCGCCAGTTGTCGACGCTCGGTGCACAACTGTATGCGCAGGGCGATGCGAACTTTCGATTCCAGATCATGCCGCATCCAACGCCCGAGGTGACGCGCAGCATCCTCACCATCGACGGCACGAAGATCGAGTACTTCAATCAACTGGAGACATACACATCGATCGTATGGCCGGCGAATGGACAGAGCGGCCAGAACGCGCGCGTGCAGCTCACGTGGGAATCGCTCGACGCGGGCACGCGCATGGCGTTCGCCGCGAACGGCGACTGGGCATGGCTGCGTTTGCTCGGCACGGCGCGGGTCAGGCCGCTCGATAGCACGACCTATGCGCTGACCTTCAATCAAGGCAACGGCTTTCCGCTGCACTATGACATCAAGACGCAGGTAGGCGCGGGCCCGCTCGACCTTCTCAAGCTACGCGGTTTCAGGATGCCGCAGCGTGTGTTTCTCGTCGGCAAGACTGCCATGCTCGCTGGCGCCCCGGCACTTCCGCCGCTGCCGCCGGAGATGCAACCATGACCGCGCCGTGGAAGCATGCCGCACTCGAGCACGAGAATCCGTTCCTGAAGTACTTCGACGCCGAAATGCGCTATCTGCGCGCCGCATCGGCGGAGTTCGCCCGAGCCCAGCCGGACGCCGCGAGGCGCCTGGACATGCGATACGGCCAGCTAGGCGACAGCGTGCGCGCAACCTTCGAGGGCTTTGCGCTGCTCATGGCGCGTCTGCGCATGAAGCTCGATGACGGCAGCCCCGAGTTCACCGAAGCACTGATCGACAACCTGTACGAACATGCGGCGCGGGCGATTCCGTCGCTGTCGATCATCGAATGCACGCCGCTCGGCCGCGGAGCCGCGACGGCGGCTCAGATTCCGGCAGGCGCCATGGTGCGCTCGGCGCCCATCGGTCCCGATCGGGTGCAGTGTCTTTATCGGACGACACAGGCAGTCCAGTTGCTGCCGCTCTCGGTGGACGACGCGCAGCTCGCAACCGGCGACGGCGGACGAACGGTCATCCGCCTGAGCTTCCGGCTGTGGCTGAGCGAGCAGCGTGAGGCCACCGACCTGTCGCGCATCCGGCTGTATCTGCACGGCGAGCGTCCCGCGGCGGCCGCGCTGTATGCGGCGTTGATGCATCGGGTCGCGTCGATCGGCCTGCGCCTGCCGTCCGCGCGCAATGGCGCGTTGCAATCGCTTCCGGACGTGCGCTTCGAAGCGGCGGGTTTCGGTCCGTCGACGCGGCTTTGGCCGGTGACGGAGCCCGAGCGTGATCGCAGGCTCGATCGCGAGCAGACGCTGCTGGAATACTTCGTGTTTCCGCAGAAATTCCACTTCGTCGATCTATGCGGGTTCGACGCCTCGACGCTTCCGCCGGGCGAGTCGCACATGACTTTCGAGATCGAACTGGACGGGCGCGTGCCGGGCGATTATCCGGTCAGCCGCGAGAGCTTTCGTCTGTTCTGCACGCCCGTGATCAATCTGTTCGAAGTGGATGCGCTGCCGCTGCGGCCCACGGACTGGCATGACCGGGAGCACCGCGTTCTCGTGCAGCCGGGCGCGGACGATCACATCGAGCCGTATGACGTGCTCGCCGTGACCGCCGCCGATCCGGAAGACAGCGCACGCCATGCGTATCAGGCGTTCACGAGCTTCCGGCATCGCGGCTGGATGCTGCGCTACGAGAAGCCGGAGCGGTATTTCCACACGTCGATGCGCTTCGGCGTAACAGGACGCGAACTCTGGCTCACGCTCTCAGGCCAGCTTTGGGAAGGTTTCCAGTCGGACGCGCGGCATGACGAGAATCGGCCGCAACCGGATCGCTATCTCACCGTACGCGCGCTCGCGAACAATGGCCGCCTGCCGCGCATGGCGCTTGCCGAGGCGACCATCACCGAGACGGTGTCGGGCTTTACGGGCATCGCATCGGTGCGCAATCTGACCGCACCGACGATGCCGCTGTATCCGCCGCGTCATCACGCGCAATACGACTGGCGCGTGCAGGGGCATTTTGCGGCGGGTGGCGCGAACGAACTGAACATGATCGGGATGGCGGGCGCGCTGGCGTTTCGCGAAGCCTTGGAACTCTACGACTGGTCGCCCGGCGACGGCATCGCGCGGCGCATCGATGCGATTCAGGACGTGCGGCTGGCCGAGCATCAATCGGTGGCCAAAGGATACATGCGACGCGAGATTCGCGTGCACGTCCGGCTCGACGCGACAGCCTTTGACGGGCCGGGCGACGTGGCGCTTTTCGGCGATGTCCTGAGCCGCTTCGTGGGCCGTTATGCGAGCTTCCACCATGCGATGCGGCTGGTGCTGGACATCGATGGTAAAGAGACGCTTTATCCGCTGATGGAATTCGAGGGAGCGCCTTTTTGATCACGCGGCCCACTTCGGGCCGCTTCTCCGTTCACTTCGCTCCGCCTCACCCGCGCGCCGGCAAAATCCGCCCGGCGCATTCCCCGAAGCCGACGCGATATCCATCGCCCTGGCACCATCCGGTGATCGTGATTTCGTCGCCGTCCTGGAGGAACGCGCGTTCGCCGCCCTCTTCCAGCTTCAAGGGCCGCTGTCCGTTCCACGTGCTTTCCAGCAGGCTGCCGCACGATTCCGGCGTCGCGCCGCTGATCGTGCCCGAGCCCATCAGATCGCCGACGCGCGTATTGCAGCCCGCCACCGTGTGATGCGCGAGCTGCTGCGCCATCGACCAGTACATCAGCCTGAAGTTGGTGCGCGCAATGGTGCTCGCCCGGCGCGCGCCTTCGGCCCGCAGCGACACCGCGAGTTCGATATCGAACGCGTGATCGCCCCGATGACGCAGATAATCGAGCGGCTGCGGCTCCTGCACGGGCGTCGCGGTGCGAAACGGTTCGAGCGCATCGAGCGTGACGATCCACGGCGAAATGGTCGTCGCAAAACCCTTCGAGTTGAACGGCCCGAGCGGCACGTATTCCCATTGCTGGATATCGCGCGCGCTCCAGTCGTTCAGCAGCACCATGCCGAAGATATGCGCCTCGGCGTCCTCGCACGCGATCGGCTCGCCGAGCGCATTGCCCCGGCCGATGATGAAGCCCGTCTCCAGTTCGATATCCAGCTTGCGGCACGCGCCGAACACCGGACGTTCCTGGTCCGGCGGCTTGAGTTGCCCGCTCGGCCGGCGCACCGGCGTGCCGCTCACGACCACCGACGACGCGCGCCCGTTGTAGCCGATCGGCATCTCGGACCAGTTCGGCAGAAGCGCGTTCTTCGGATCGCGGAACATCGAGCCGACGTTCGTCGCATGCTCCTTCGACGAATAGAAATCCGTGTAGCCGGGAATCTCGACCGGCAGATGCATCGTCGCGTCCGGGCGCGGCACGAGCGCGCGCCGGCGCAGCGCGGCGTCGTCACGCAGCGTCGCATTGCCGTGCGCGAAGAGGCCGCTCAGCGCGACGCGCACCGCGCGCCATCGCTCGCGGCCGAGCGCGATGAAATCGTTCAGACGCGGCGCGCGGAACGTGCCGTGCGCATCGATGAGACGCGCCTCTTCGAGCACGGCCAGATCGGCGATCCAGTCGCCGATTGCGACGCCCGCGCGCGGCTGCGGGTTCACCGCGTCGCTGAAAATGCCGAACGGAAGGTTCTGAATCGGGAAGTCGCTCGCGGGATCGTTCGCGGACTCGATCCAGCTCCTGAGCGTGGGCGCGAGTGTGGCCTTCAGCGCGTCGTTCATCGTTGCTCCGGGTTGAAATGTTTCGTGAGGCCTTGCCAGCACTCGTAGTAATGCGCCTGCAATTGCGCGGTTTCGAGCGCGAACTGCGTCGGCTTGATGAGCGTGCGCGTCTCGAACATGAAGGCCATCGTGTCGCCGACTTTCGCGGGCTTCGCGGTATCGCTGCGCGACGCCTTCTCGAAGGTCTCCGCGTCCGGTCCGTGTCCCGACATGCAGTTGTGCAGACTCGCGCCGCCCGGCACGAACCCTTCGGCCTTCGCATCGTAGACGCCGTGCACGAGTCCCATGAACTCGCTCGCGACATTGCGATGGAACCACGGCGGGCGGAACGTATCTTCGGCGGCGAGCCAGCGCGGCGGGAAGATCACGAAGTCGATCGTATCCACGCCCGGCGTGTCGCTCGGCGCCTGCAGCACGAGGAAGATCGACGGATCGGGATGGTCGTAGCTGATCGAACCGATCGTGTTGAAGTGGCGCAGGTCGTACTTGTACGGCGCATAGTTGCCGTGCCACGCGACGACATCGAGCGGCGAATGGCCGATGTCCGCGCGCCACAGCACGCCGTTCATCTTCGTGACCAGTTCGAACTGGCCTTCGCGGTCTTCATAGGCGGCGTGCGGCGTGAGAAAGTCGCGCGGATTCGCGAGCCCGTTCGAGCCGATCGGCCCGAGATCCGGCAACTGCAGCAGCGCCCCGAAGTTCTCGCAGATATAACCGCGCGCTTCGCCGTCGGGCAGCGTCACGGAGAAGCGCACACCGCGCGGAATCACCGCGATTTCATACGGTTCGATATCCATGTTGCCGAGTTCGGTCCGGATCGCGAGCCGGCCTTGCTGCGGCACGATCAGCAGTTCGCCGTCGGCGTTGAAGAAGAAGCGGTCCTGCATCGGGCGGTTCGCCGCGTACAGATGCAGCGCGCAACCGTTCATTGATTCGGCGGCGCCGTTGCCGGCCATCGTCACCCAGCCGTCGATGAAATCGGTCGGCGCGGCGGGCATCGGCAGCGGGTCCCAGCGCAGCTGATTCGGCGGCGTGGGCGGAACCTCCGCAAAATTCGCGACGAGTTTCGCGCGCAACCGGTCAGCGGGAATGCGCGTGAACGGCTTGTGCACGGCGGCCGGCCGGATGCGATAGAGCCACGAGCGGCGATTGTGCGCGCGCGGCGCCGTGAACGCCGTGCCGGAAATCTGCTCGGCATAAAGCCCGTACGCCGCGCGCTGCGGCGAGTTGCGGCCGATCGGCAGCGCGCCCGGCAGCGCCTCCGTGGCGAAGTCGTTGGCAAAGCCCGATTGGTAATGCTGGTTCGCGTCCGTGTGCGTCTCGAACGTTGGCATGGTCGGAATCCTCGGCGATGGATCAGCGATTGATCGGCGGTTCAGGCGACGCGCGGCTTCATCGTCGCTACAATTTACGCATAGTAAAACCAATTACGATTAGTGAAATTGATCGTAAACCCTTAATCGACGCACCTGTTCCCGCATATCAATATGTGAATTTGGTGCTGGACGCGGGGTTGCGCGCTGATACCATCGACGTTTCCCATGAAAATCGCCCGGAACGGCACGTTTCACGAACTCGAATGCTCCTTTCATGATCGCCCCTTCGTTGCCAGAACTCGTCGCCCGCGCCGCGGAACATCCGTTTCTCGGCGCGCATGTCGTGCTCGGGAAGAACGAGCATGCGGGGGAAGCGGTCGCGCACTACGGCGATGTGTGCATTTCGAGCGCCTACGAGCCGATCTTCGATGTCGGCACGCACAGCTTTCCGCAGACTTTGAGCGCATCGCCCGAGAGCGCGGAGCGTTTCGGCGATGAACTCGGCGTGCAGGCGCTCACGCTCATTCAGGGCGATGCGCCGCGCGATCCGTTCGGGCAACTGGAGGACGATCGCGAGCTGGTTGCGCTGGACCGGTTGTCGCGCGCGGTGCATGCGTTCAATTTCTTCGGGCCGCATCGGCCGGGGCTTTTGTTTCTGCGCGTGCATGAGCGGCTGCTGAAGAGCGTGAAGTACGACCACGGACTGCACTTCTCGTCGGTGCTGACCGAGTTCGGGATGAGTCCGTCGCGTGTGGTGATCGAACTGCCCGCGGCGGCGGTGGCGCACAAGACGTTTCTTGGTTATCTCACCAAGAGCTATCAGCATTACGGGTTCAAGGTGGCTGGCAATCTGCCCAATGCCGGACAGATCATGGCCGTGTCGGATATGGCGCGGCTCGACTTCATCAAGATGGATGCCGGCGCGGCGTTGCGCGATTCCGTGGTGAAGCATCTGGTGGCTTATGCGCATCGGTTGAAGATTCCGCTCATCTTTTCGAATGTCGTCGATGAGGCGCAGTTCAATGCGCTCCAGCAGTTCGATGTGCACTTCGTGCAAGGGCCCGTGTTCGATGCTCATCCGGTGCATGGGCGGTAGTTTGTTGCCGGCGCTTTTTGTTCGTTCGTGGAATGCTGGATTCGCGTCGGTTCGTTTGTGTTGCCCCTGTGCGGGGCGGCAGTCACTTGCTTTGCTGCTGCAAAGAAAGTAACCAAAGAAAGCAGCTTTCCCCATCCAAAGTACTTCACGCCGGTCCCGGCACAGGCGAAGAGCCCGTGGCCCAGTTGTGGCGATTGGCCTCGAAAGCAGAATCGGGCTTGGATCGCGCAAGGGCCCGTGTTCGATGCACATCCGGTGCATGGGCGGTAGTTTTTTTGCCGGCTCTTTTTGTTCGTTCGTGGAATCCTGGATTCGCGTCGGTCTATTTGTGTTGCCCCTATGCGGGGCGGCAGTCACTTTCTTTGCTGCTGCAAAGAAAGTAACCAAAGAAAGCAGCTTTCCCCATCCAAAGTACCTCACGCCGGCCCCGGCACAGGCGAAGCGCCCGTGGCCCAGCTGTAGCGATTGGCCTCGCAAGCAGAATCGGGCTTGGATCGTGCAAGGGCCCGTGTTCGATGCACATCCGGTGCATGGGCGGTAGTTTTTTGCCGGCTCTTTTTGTTCGTTCGTGGAATCCTGAATTCGTGTCGGTCTATTTGCACTGCCCCTGTGCGGGGCGGCAGTCACTTTCTTTGCTGCTGCAAAGAAAGTAACCAAAGAAAGCAGCTTGTCCCATCCAAAGTACCTCACGCCGGCCCCGGCACAGGCGAAGCGCCAATGGCCCAGTTGTAGCGATTGGCCTCGCAAGCAGAAACGGGCTTGGATCGCGCAAGGGCCCGTGCTCGATGCACATCCGGTGCATGGGCGGTAGTTTTTTGCCGGCTTTTTTTGTTCGTTCGTGAAATCCTGAATTCGCGTCGGTCTATTAGCACTGCCCCTGTGCGGGGCGGCAGTCACTTTCTTTGCTGCTGCAAAGAAAGTAACCAAA
>FCOH02000033.1 GCA_001544595.2 Caballeronia peredens
GCAGCGGAGCTGGAGCTGATCATCGATGGCAAGAAGCGCAAGCTGCGTCTGCCGTACGAAGGCGTGAGCGTGCTCGACGTGGGCCTGAAAGCGGGACTCGCGCTGCCGTATGCGTGTAAGGGTGGCGTGTGCTGCACGTGTCGCGCGAAAGTGCTGGAAGGCGAAGTGAAGATGGACAAGAACTACACGCTGGAACCGCACGAGATCGAAGAGGGCTTCGTGCTGACGTGCCAGTGCCATCCGCTGAGCGAGCGTGTCGTCGTGAGTTTCGACGAGCGTTGAGCGCCGGTCATTCGCGGTATCGCGCGCATCGCAACGATGCGCGAAGCCCAAGCATTTGAAACCATTCAGGCGCCGAAGTCGTTCGCAATGCAACTATTGCGCGGCTTCGTCGCGATCGATCATTCTCCATATCGGGACTTGCCATGACAGAAGCCTTTATCTGCGACGCGATTCGTACGCCCATCGGCCGCTACGGCGGTGTGTTCAAGGACGTGCGCGCCGACGACCTCGGCGCTGTGCCGATCGCCGCGCTCATGAAGCGCAACGCATCGGTGGACTGGTCGCAATTCGATGACGTGCTCTACGGCTGCGCGAATCAGGCAGGCGAAGACAATCGCAACGTCGCGCGCATGTCGGGCCTGCTGGCCGGCTTGCCGATCGACGTCCCCGGCTCGACGATCAATCGCCTGTGCGGTTCCGGCATGGACGCGGTCGGCAGCGCGGCACGCGCGATCAGGGCAGGCGACGGCACGCTTTATATCGCGGGCGGTGTCGAGAGCATGACGCGCGCGCCGTTCGTGATGGGCAAGGCGTCGAGCGCGTTCTCGCGTTCGGCCGATATCTTCGATACGACCATCGGCTGGCGCTTCATCAATCGTGCGATGCGCGAGCAATACGGCGTCGATTCGATGCCCGAAACGGCGGAGAACGTAGCCGTCGATTTCGGCATCTCGCGTGATGCGCAAGACCGCTTCGCACTGCGCAGCCAGCAGCGCGCAGCGCGCGCACAGGCCGACGGCACGCTCGCGCAGGAGATCGTCGCCGTGAATGTGCCGCAAAAGAAGGGCGAAACGATCGAGATCGCGCGCGACGAACATCCGCGCGAAACATCGCTCGAGACGCTCGCCAGGCTGAAAGGCGTCGTGCGTCCGGACGGCAGTGTCACGGCCGGCAACGCATCGGGCGTGAACGATGGCGCATGCGCGCTCATCGTCGCGAGCGAAGAGGCAGCCAAGCGCCATGGCCTCACGCCACGCGCACGCATCATCGGCATGGCGACGGCGGGTGTCGCGCCGCGCATCATGGGCATCGGTCCCGCACCGGCAACGCAGAAGCTGCTTGCACGCACGGGCCTGACGCTCGCTCAGTTCGACGTGATCGAGCTGAACGAGGCCTTCGCATCGCAAGGCATCGCAGTGCTGCGTCAACTCGGGCTCGCCGAGGACGATCCGCGCGTGAATCCGAACGGCGGCGCCATCGCGCTCGGGCATCCGCTCGGCGCGTCCGGCGCGCGTCTCGTCACGACCGCACTCCACGAACTCGAACGCCGCAATGGCCGCTATGCGCTGTGCACGATGTGCATCGGCGTGGGGCAGGGCATTGCAATCGCCATCGAACGAGTCTGAGGGCCGCGTCATGACATCAGGCATTTCGACAAAGGCGCCCGTCGGCGTGATCGGTGCAGGCGCGATGGGCGCGGGCATCGCGGAGGTTGCCGCGCTCGCGGGCCACATCGTGCTGCTTTGCGACCTCGATCCCAACGCGCTCGACCGCGCGCGCAAGGGCATCGCGGCGAATGTGCAGCGCCTGATCGATAAACAGAAGCTCGATGAAGCGGCGGGTCGCGCGGCCATCGAACGTGTGCGCGTCGTGACGAATCTCGCGGACATGCGAACGACAGCGCTCGTCATCGAGGCCGTCGCCGAACGGCTCGATATCAAGCGCGCGTTGTTCGCGGAACTCGAAGGCATCGTGACGCCGGAATGCATTCTCGCGACCAACACGTCGTCGATTTCGATCACGGCGATTGCCGCGCCGTTGAAGCACCCGTCGCGCGTGGTCGGCATGCACTTCTTCAACCCCGCGCCGTTGATGGCGCTGGTGGAAGTCGTGAGCGGCCTCGCTACCGCCGATGCCATTGCGCAAACCGTCTACGCGACCGCCGCAGCGTGGGGCAAGAAGCCCGTCTTTGCGAAGTCGACGCCGGGCTTCATCGTCAATCGCGTGGCGCGGCCGTTCTATGCGGAAGGCCTGCGCGTGCTCGGCGAGCAGGGCGCGGATGCCGCTTCCATCGATGCCGTCATGCGCGATGCGGGCGGCTTCAGAATGGGCCCATTCGAACTCATGGATCTGATCGGCCACGACGTGAACTTCGCGGTGACGCAATCGGTGTTCAACGCTTACTTCAACGATCCGCGCTTTACGCCTTCGCTGATACAGCAGGAGTTGGTGAACGCGGGGTTCCTCGGCCGCAAGACGGGCCGCGGTTTCTATGACTATGCCGCGGACGCCGCGAAGCCCGCGCCGCGTATCGAGACGAACACGCGCGCGCCTGCGAAGATCGTGCTCGGCGCAAGCACTTCGCTGTACGAGAGTCTGCAATCGCGTTTCGCGCAGCACGCCGATAGCGAACGGCGCGAAGATCTGCCCGGCCTCATCGCGCAGATCGACGATGCCTGTCTCTTTCTTACCGATGGCCGCACCGCGACTGAACGCGCGCATGCGCTCGGCATCGACAACGTCGTGCTGATCGATCTCGCGCTCGACTATGCGAACGCGCCGTGCGTGGCCATTACTCGCGCGCGTCAATGTAGCGACGATGCTTACGCGGCCGCCGCCGGCGCGCTTGCGAGAAGCGGTTATGCAGTCGTGTCTTTCAGGGACATCGCCGGCATGGCCGTGATGCGCACGGTAGCGATGCTGGTCAACGAAGCGGCGGACGCGGTGAATCAGGGCGTCTGCACGAGCGCCGATCTCGACCTCGCGATGGAGAAGGGCGTGAACTATCCGCTCGGACCGCTCGCGTGGGGCGAGCGCATCGGCATCGAACGTGTTCACGACGTGCTGCTCCATCTCGCGGCGCACTACGGCGAGGACCGCTATCGCGCGTCGCCGCTGATCGCGGCCTTGCGTCATTCGGGCCAGCGCTTTCATTGAAGCGAATTCGTGTCATCCATTTTTTGAGCCTTCATGCAGGAGACAACCGTGGTTCAAGCCATTGCACAACAGAGCGAACTGGAACCGATCGAACGCGCGAGCCGCGACGAATTACAGGCGTTGCAACTCGAACGACTCAAATGGTCTTTGCGTCACGCATATGACAACGTGCCGCACTATCGTCGCGCGTTCGATGCGGCAGGCGTGCATCCCGACGATCTGCGCGAACTCTCCGACCTCGCGCGTTTCCCGACCACGTCGAAGTCCGATCTGCGCGACAACTATCCGTTCGGTCTCTTCGCCGTGCCGCGCGATCAGGTGGTGCGCGTGCATGCCTCGAGCGGCACGACGGGCAAACCGACGGTCGTCGGCTACACCGCGAAGGACATCGACACGTGGGCCAACGTCACCGCGCGCTCGATTCGCGCGGCGGGCGGCCGCAAGGGCGACACGCTGCACAACGCATTCGGCTACGGCCTTTTCACGGGCGGCCTCGGCATTCACTACGGCGCCGAGCGTCTGGGATGCATGGTCGTGCCGATGTCGGGCGGGCAGACCGAAAAGCAGGTGCAACTGATCCGCGATTTCGAGCCGTCGATCATTCTCGTCACGCCGTCGTACATGCTGAATCTGATCGACGAGATGACGCGTCAGGGCATGGACCCGGCGAACACGTCGCTCAAGATCGGTATCTTCGGCGCGGAGCCGTGGAGTCAGGGCCTGCGCAGCGAGATCGAAAAACGCGCAGGCATACAGGCGCTCGATATCTATGGTCTCTCTGAAATCATGGGGCCGGGCGTCGCATGCGAATGCATCGAGACGAAGGACGGCCCGACGATCTGGGAAGACCATTTCTATCCGGAGATCATCGACCCGCTGACGGGCGAAGTGCTTCCCGAAGGCAGCACGGGAGAACTCGTGTTCACATCGCTCACGAAGGAAGCGATGCCGATGATCCGCTACCGCACCCGCGATCTCACGTCGCTGCTGCCGCCGAGCGCGCGTTCGATGCGACGCCTCGCGAAGATCACGGGCCGCTCCGACGACATGCTGATCATTCGCGGCGTGAATGTGTTTCCGAGCCAGATCGAAGAGTTGATTCTCGCGATTCCGCGTTTGAGCGGGCAGTATCAGTTGTGCGTGTCGCGCGAGGGTCATATGGATTCGCTGGCCGTTGCCGTCGAAGCGCGCGCGGAAATTTGCGCGACGTTGAGCGACGGCGATCGTGCCGGCCTGTCGCGTGAACTTCAGCAACGCGTCAAGACGATCGTCGGCGTATCGACACAAGTGCGCGTGCTCGATTCCGGCGAACTGCCGACGACCGCCACAGGCAAGGCCAAGCGCGTGCTCGACCTGCGCCCCGCGACCGTCTGACAAGCTGCTTCGTCAAGCGCCCCGCATTCCGCGGGGCGCAATCCGCTTCCCACCATCTGGAGCACGCGTTCCATTTCCGGTGCGGTCAATCATTCTTCTGCAGAATTCTTTCCGCATAAACCCTCGCAACCGTTTGCGCAAATTGTTTTGTAAGCTTCAGTTGTGTCATCGTAGCGGGTGCATTCGTGTCGCACTAGAACAGCATTCGAATAACGAACAAACGGGGCAGGCGGAACTTCGATGTGGATCGTCAGACTCGCGCTCAAGCGCCCGTACACGTTCGTCGTCCTGTCGCTGCTTCTGCTGATCATCGGTCCGCTCGTCATCCTGCGCACGCCGACCGACATCTTCCCCAACATCGACATTCCGGTGGTCAGCGTCATCTGGTCGTACACGGGTCTGCCGCCCGATCAGATGGAGCGCCGCATCACGCTCAACTATGAGCGCGGCCTGTCGGTGGCGGTGAACGATATCGAGCATATCGAATCGGAATCGCTGCCGGGCATCGCGGTGATCCGCATCTATTTCCAGCCGAACGCGAATGTCGATGAAGCGATCGCCGAGATCACGGCGCTCTCGCAGACGCAATTGCGTTCGCTTCCGCCAGGCATCACGCCGCCGAACATCCTGCGCTTCAACGCCTCCACCGTGCCGATTCTGCGGCTCGCGTTGTCGTCGGCGGAACTCACGGAGCAGCAGCTCTACGACTTCGGCAACAGCTTCCTGAAGACGCAGCTCGCGACCGTGCAGGGCGCATCCGTGCCGTTGCCATACGGCGGCAAGCAACGTCAGATCATGGTCGATATCGACTCGCGCAAGCTGCAGGCGAAGAACCTCGCACCGACCGATGTCGTCAACGCGATCAGCGCGCAGAACCTCATCCTGCCGACGGGCACGACGAAGATCGGCTCGATGGAATATTCCGTCGGCCTGAATGCGAGCCCGAACTCGATCGAAGGCCTGAACGACATACCGATCCGCACCGGCCCCGGCGGCACGATCTATATCAAGGACGTCGCGAACGTGCGTGACGGCTTTCAGCCGCAGACCAACATCGTGCGCGTGGACGGCACGCGCGCGTCGCTACTCACGATCAACAAGAGCGGCAATGCATCGACGCTCGATATCGTCGCGCGTGTGAAGAATCTGTTGCCCACGCTGCGTGGCATGGTGCCCGAGTCGCTCAAGATCGAGCCGGTCGCGGATCAGTCGCTGTTCGTGCGTGCCTCGGTGTCGGGCGTGTTGCGCGAAGCGGTGATCGCGGCGGGCCTGACCGCGCTCATGGTGTTGCTCTTTCTCGGAAGCTGGCGCGCGACGCTCATTATCGCGATCTCGATACCGCTCTCGATGCTCACCTCGATCGTCGCGCTCTCCGCGATCGGGCAGACCATCAACATCATGACGCTGGGCGGCCTCGCGCTCGCGGTCGGCATTCTCGTCGACGACGCCACCGTCGCTATCGAGAACATCAGTCAGAATCTGGAGCAGGGCAAGGAACTGGAGCAGGCGATTCTCGACGGCGCGCAGCAGATCGCGGTGCCCACGCTCGTCTCGACGCTCTCCATCTGCATCGTGTTCATTCCGATGTTCCTGCTGACCGGCGTCGCGCACTATCTCTTCGTGCCGATGGCCGAAGCTGTGGTCTTCGCGATGCTCGCATCGTATTTCTTCTCGCGCACGCTGATCCCGACGCTCGCGAAATATCTGCTGCGTCATCACGAACACATGGGCGGCGATGTCGAATCGATGAAGGGTTCGCGCAATCCGTTCGTGCGCGTGCATCTCGCGTTCGAACGGCATTTCGAGTCCGTGCGCAATCGCTACACGCGCTTTCTCGAAGCGCGGCTCGCGCGGCCAGGACGCTTCGCATCCCTGTTTCTGCTGTGTTGCCTGTTGTCGCTGGGTCTTGCGCCGTTTCTCGGACGCGACTTCTTTCCCGCGATCGATTCCGGTGTGATCGCGCTGCACATGCGTGCAAAAACCGGCACGCGTATCGAGGAAACCGCGGCGCTCACCGATCGCGTCGATGCGCGCATCCGGCAACTGATTCCGCGCGGCGAGATTCGCTCGATCATCGACAACATGGGTCTGCCGGTGTCGGGCATCAATCTCTCGTACAACAACACGGGCACGGTCAGTTCCGCCGATGCCGACGTGCTCATCAGCCTGAACGAAGATCACGCGCCGACCGAGGGCTATATCCACGAACTGCGCAAGCGTCTGCCGCAGGAGTTTCCGGGCGTCGCGTTCTCGTTCCTGCCCGCGGATATCGTCAGCCAGATTCTCAACTTCGGCGTGCCCGCGCCGATCGATATCGCGATCACCGGACGCGACGTGCGTGGCAATCGCGTGCTCGCGAATCGTCTGCTGGAGAAGATTCGCCGCGTGCCGGGTCTCGTCGATGCGCGCATTCAGCAGCCGTCCGATCTGCCTTCGATCAATGTCGAGGTCGATCGCACGAAGGCGCTGCAAGCGGGCTTCACGCAGCGCGACGTCGCGAACAATTTGCTGATAACGCTATCGGGCAGCCAGCAAACGACACCGACGTTCTGGCTCAATCCCGTGAACGGCGTGAGCTACAACGTCATCACGTCCGCGCCGCAGTACGACATGGACTCGCTGCAATCGGTCGCCAACATTCCGGTCACGTCGGCGAGCGGCAAGACCAATATTCTCGGCGCGCTTGCGTCGCTCTCGCGCGGCTCTCGCGACGCGGTCGTCTATCACTACAACGCGCAGACCACGATCAATCTCTATGCGACGACCGAGCGGCGCGATCTCGGCGCGGTGTCGGACGACGTGCAGCGCATCATCGACGAGGCGCGCGGCGAGTTGCCCAAAGGCTCGTCGATCGAGATGCGCGGTCAGGTCGAGACGATGAACGGCTCGTTCTCCGGTCTTGCGTTCGGGCTCATCCTCGCGGTTGTGCTCGTGTATCTGCTGATCGTCGTGAACTTCCAGTCGTGGATCGATCCGTTCGTGATCATCACCGCGTTGCCGGGCGCGCTCGCGGGCATCGTGTGGATGCTGTTCCTCACGCATACGACGCTCTCGATTCCCGCCTTGACGGGCGCGATCATGTGTATCGGCATCGCGACGGCGAACAGCATTCTCGTCGTGAGTTTTGCGCGCACGGCGTTGGCCGAACACGGCGACGCCGTGCGCTCCGCGCTCGAAGCCGGCTATTCGCGCTTTCGCCCCGTGCTGATGACCGCGGCCGCGATGATGATCGGCATGGTGCCGATGGCCATCGGTCTCGGCGAAGGCGGCGAGCAGAACGCGCCACTCGGCCGCGCGGTGATCGGCGGCCTCATGGTGGGCACGATCGCGACGCTGTTCTTCGTGCCGGTGGTGTTCTCGATCATCTATCGACGCATGGAAGCGCGTGGCAAGGGGCCGGACGCGGCAGCCCATGAAGCGGCGCACTAAAACCACAGATCTGCAGGCGGAGTGAGAATGGAGAAGCAGTTGTCGCAACGATCGGGCAACACGAAACGCGGGCGCTTGTGGCTCGTGATCGCGCTCGTCGTGATCGTCGCGCTCATCGCGCAGGGCATCCTTTCGCGGCGTGCGGCGCACGCGGAACTCGAGCGCGATGCGAACGAGCATGGCATGCAGACGGTCGAGGTCATCAAGCCGACGCGCATGAAGGCTTCGCAGGATCTCGTGCTCGCGGGCGATATCCGCGCATTTTCCGATGCGCCGATCTTCGCGCGCACCAACGGTTATCTGAAGCGCTGGACCGTGGATATCGGCACGAAGGTGAAGAAGGGCCAGTTGCTCGCGGAGATCGATGCGCCCGAAATCAACGACCAGTTGCGTCAGGCGCGCGCCGATGCGCAGACCGCGCGCGCGAATTATCTGCTCGCCAGGACGACCGCCGAGCGCTGGGCGCAGATGCTCAAGAACAATTCGGTGTCGCGTCAGGAGACCGACGAGAAGAACGGCGACATGCTCGCGAAAGAAGCGGCATTGAACGCGGCGCAGGCGAACGTGTCGCGGCTCGAACAACTCGTATCGTTCCAGAAGATCTATGCGCCGTTCGACGGCGTCGTGACCGCGCGCAATACCGATGTCGGCCAGTTGATCGATGCGGGCAGCGGCGCGGCAGGGCGCGAGCTCTTTCACATTCAGGATGCCTCGACGCTGCGCGTATTCGTCGACGTGCCGCAGGCGTATGCGCGCATGGTCAATACGGGCTTGCCCGCCGAGCTGCTGCTCAACGAAGAGCGCAATCGCAAGTTCGAGGGCGTCACGGTGCGCACGGCGGGCGCGGTCGATCCGGTCGCACGCACGATGCGTGTCGAGGTCGATGTCAAGAATCCGACCGGCGAGTTGTTCGCGGGCGCGTATGCACAGGTGCGTTTTCGTCTCACGAGCGCGAATCCTTCGTATACGCTGCCGGGCAACGCGTTGCTGTTCCGCCCCGATGGCGTGCATGCCGCAAGTGTCGATGCGGACAATCGCGTGAAGCTCCTGCCGATCACGCTGGGCACGGACTACGGCACGCGCGTGTCCATCGTGTCGGGCCTGAAGGGCGACGAGCGCGTGATCGTCAATCCGCCCGATTCGATCATCGACGGCGCGGCCGTGCGCGTCGGCCGCGCGGCTGGGGGCGCGGGCGCGAGCGGCGCACCGGCGAAAGCAGAAGGAAGCGAGTCGTGACGATGCACGCGCTTCTTCCCCGGCCGCTGAAACTGGTTGCATGGCTAACTATCCCGACCATTGCCGCCGTGACGGGCTGCACGGTCGGACCGGATTATGTGCGGCCCGAAGTGGCCGTGCCTGCGGCGTACAAGTCGCAAGTGCCGCTCGACGCGCCTTCACTGGCGACGGCATCGGCATCGCAAGACTGGAAGCCTGCACAACCCGCCGATGCAAAACCGCGCGCGCCATGGTGGGAGGTCTATGGCGATCCGCAACTGAACGCGCTGGAAGAACGCGTCGCGACGGCGAATCAGACGGTCGCCGCCGCAGCCGCGCGTTTTCGCGGGGCGCGCGCCGCAGTCGCACAGGCGCGCTCGGCATACTTTCCGACCGTCACCGCGAATGCGGCGTTCAATCAGACGCGGGCGTCGTCGAACGTGCTGTACAAGTCGAGCGCGGGCGTCACTGTGCCCGACTATCTGATCGACGCGCAAATCTCATGGGAACCGGACCTCTGGGGCCGCATTTCACGCGCGGTCGAGGGCGGACGGGCAGAGGCGCAGGCCAGCGCCGCGGATCTGCAAAGCGCCATTCTTTCGATGCAGGCCGAACTCGCCACCAGCTATTTCGATTTGCGCGGCACGGTTGAAGAAGAACGGTTGCTACAGGCGACGCTACAGGCCTACGAGCGTGCGCTCGCCCTGACGCGCGATCGCTTCGCGGGCGGCGTCGCGGCGGAATCGGACGTCGCGCAGGCGGAAGAGCAATTGCGCGCCACGCAGGCGCAACTCATCGATCTCGAGACCACGCGCGCGAGCCTCGTCAATGCCATCGCGATCCTCGTCGGCGAGGCGCCTTCGAGCTTCACGCTCGATGTCGCGCCGCTCAACGAAGCGCACGCACCGCATCCTTCGGCGGCGCTCGCCGTGTTGCCACTCAGCCTGCCGTCGGCGCTGCTCGAACGGCGGCCGGACATCGCATCGGCGGAGCGGCGCGTCGCTGATGCGAATGCGCGCGTCGGCGTGGCGACGGCGGCATTCTTCCCGAATCTGCTGCTGGCCGCGACCGGTGGCCTGGAAGCGACGCGTTTCAGTTCGTGGCTGGAAGCGCCGAGCCGCTTCTGGTCGCTCGGGCCGCAACTCGCGTTCACCGTGCTCGACTTCGGCGGACGGGCAGCGGCGCGCGACGCCGCGCGCGCAACCTACGACGAAAGCGTCGCCGATTACCGGCAGACCGTGCTGACGGCGTTCGGGCAGGTGGAGGACAACCTGAACGCGCTCGAAGTGCTGCGCCGCGAGGGCGAGGCGCAGCGCGACGCGGTGGACGCCGCCAAGCGCGCGCTCGACAAGGTCAGCAACCGCTACGAAAACGGCGCGATCACCTATCTGAGCGTGGTGGTGACGCAGGCGATCGTACTGTCGGATCAGCGCACGGCCGTGCGCATCGAGCGCCGGCGAATGGCGGCCAGCGTCGCGCTCGTCAAGGCACTCGGCGGCGGCTGGACGACGGCCGAATTGCCGAGTGCCGACGAAGTGTCACGGCGGGATTGAATGCGCATTTTGCATGCGCGATTCCAAATGGAATAACGCATGCAAAAGACAAAATAAAAGACCAAATGCGAGAGCCGGGCTGACGATCGCCAGCCCGGCTCAGGTTTTTTTAAGCGCTTTGCGTTCTGCATACAAAACGCCATCCGGCATTACGCATGCAAAATGCCGGGACCGAATCCCGGCATCGAATCCGGCACCGAATGATCAGGCCTTCGACTTGGGCCGGCAGATCATGAAGAACTGCGAGCTCATCCACCACGGCGCGATCGGCAGCGGGCTCAGATGCGTGGCGTCGATCACGAAGCGCTTGCTCACCACGTCGCGCAGTTCGCGGAAATCGAAACCTTTGTGCGTCGTGCGCGGGTTCTCGGGGCGGCTCACGCGAATGCCGACCATCGCCTTGACCAGTTCCGCAGGCGAGTACTCGGATTTGAACGAGCGGCTGCGGATCATCCAGTTCGATACTTTCGGCCCGATCGCGAGCCCGTACATGATCGGCACCGAGATGACGAACGCGCCGTTCGGCTTCAGGATGCGCGCGGCGTCGCTCAGCAGGTCATCGAGTTCGTTGTCGTAGAGATGCTCGCAGACTTCGAACGCGGTGAGCACGTCCACGCTGTCCGATGCCACGGAATCGAGCGATTCGGCGTAGTTCACTTCCGGAAAAGCCGGCGCCATGAACATGTCGTGACCGATCAACGTGACGTCCGGGCGCGCTCCGCCGAGCGTGTGCAGAAACAGACCCGGCCCCGCGCCGAAATCGACCACCGTGCCGCGATTCGCGCACAGTTTGCTGACGAGATCGATCGCCATCGTCATGCGGCTGCGATGGGCGAAGCGTGCAAGCGGATTGCCGGAATTGACTGTTTGTTCTTCGTATGAAATTTCACGCATCGGGAAGCTCCCCACGTTGTTGTCGGCTGGATGATTCGGTGGTGCGCCGCGATATTCGTGTTCTGTCCGGGCGATATTGCCGGGAGTCGCATGCGCGCGCAATCGACACCGGTAGGCGTTCCCCGCCGAACTCAAGCCGACTTCGGCCATGCCACGCGCGTAGCGCCGAGCGGCGCGCGCACACACGGGAAATGAGTCGAGGCTACACGAAGAGCAGCGCGCCGCATGCGATCAGGGCCACACTCCAGAGCCAATCGATGTTGATCCAGCCGTGGCGCAGGAAGCCCAGTCCGCCGCGCGCCTGCAGCGACATCGCGAACATCGAGATGGCGGCGATCACCGCGAGCATCGCGCCGGTGTGCACCGTCAGCGCGAGGGCGCCGGCTTCGAGTGCGCCGCCCGACATCTGGCCGGTGCACAGCGGCAGCAGGGCGGGCACGAGCATGAGCCCCGCGCCGTGCGCGCTCGACATCACGAACGACCACAGCGCGAGCCCGGCCAGGCCCGTGCGCATGCCGACGGTCGGCCGCCCGCGATGCCCGCGCCACGCGCTCCACACGCCCCAGCCGATCAGCAGCGCGCCGCACGCATGCGCGAGGCTGTCGTGGCCGACGACGACTCCGAGCGTCAGCGCGCCCGCCAGCACGAGCGCAACCGACGCCGCGTGCCCCAGCGCGATCGGCACGAGCGACACGAGCGCGACGCGCCGGCTTTTCGCGTAGAGCCCGAGCGCGACCGCGAACAGCCAGCCCATCGCGGGATTGAGGCCATGAAACGCGCCGAGGCCCGCGGCCGTGAGGAGCAGCGCGGGCGAGGCGGCGTTCATGCGGGCGGCTCGCGGCGCATCAGGGATAGCAGTACGAATCCGACGAGCAATCGCCGCCTTGCAGCCGGATCTGATGCGGCCGATGTCCTTTCGGCCAGTCGATGAAGAAGTCCTTATCGACGGCGAGCCCGCCGTCCGGATCGGCATCGAGCTTGACCATCCAGCCGTCGATGCCTTCCGGATAGAACTGCGCATCGACTGCGCCGTAGAGCGAGTTCGTGAAGTAGACGCGGCGGCCGTCGCGGCTCACTTCGACCATCTGCGGGCCGCCGTTGAGCGCGCCGTTCGCGGCGCCCGCGTGCGTCGCGCGCGACACGATGCCGCCGATGCGCACCTTGCCCGTCAGTTTCGGCGCGAACGGGTCGGAGACGTCATATTGCAGCATGTCGCCCGTGCCCCAGCACGAGACGTAGAGGAAGCGGTCGTCCATCGACAGATCGATATCGGAGACGAGCGGCGGCACCGCACCGAAGCCCTTGAGCAGCGGCGGAAGTTTGTCGGCGTCCGCGGGTTCGGCGGGAATGTCGATGATTTTCCTGACGGCCCACTTGTCCTTGTCGCGATACCAGGTCCAGATCGACGAGGACAGATCCTTCAGGCTGATCACGCAATTCACGAAGCCGTAGGCTTTGGTCGGATCGTGCGCGGGACGCAGTTCGAAGACGAGCTGATATTCGTCGCCGAAGTCGATTTCCTGCACATGCTTGCGCTTGGTGAAGTCCCAGAAATGCAGCTTGCGCCCGTATTTCGCGCCGAGCAGGATCTCGGGCACGAGGCCGTCCTCGAAGGTATCGGGCGTGCCCCATTCGCTCGTGACCATGGTGTCGTAGCCGAGATGCCACCAGCCGTCATAGGCCAAGCGTTGCGGGCCGCGATCCACTTCCCAGCGGCCGAGCGGATCGAAGCTCTGCTGATCGAGCATCAGCACGCCGCCGGGCGCCTTGCCCTCGGCGTTGCCAAGCGCGGTGATATAGATGCCGCCCGGTCCGCAGTGCACGGTGTGCGGGCGCGTATAGCCGGTCTTTTCGGCGAGTTCTTCGGGCTCGATCGTCTTGACGATGACAGGCTGCTTCGGATCGGGCTTCGTATCGAGAATATGAATGCGCGACGAACGCAGCCCCGGCACGACGAGATAACGCCGCTCCATGTGCGGATGCGGCGCGTTCGGGCACAGGCACGACGAGCACGCGTTCCAGCCGAAGTGATGCAGCTCGTCGCCGACATCGGGCATGGCCACTTCGCCGACGATCTTCGTATAGCTCGACGACGCGGGATCCACGTCGACCACCGCGATCTTGTCCGGCGTCTTGCGCTCGGGATCGAAGGTCGCGACGTATGCCAGTGTTTCGCGCGGAGCCTTCGCCGCGAGTCGCGGGGAAGGGTAGAAGCTCGGATCCGGTTTCCATGTCGCCATGCTGCGTCTCCTGGTTGCGTGATCGTCGGTTGCGTGATCGTCGATTGCCCAAGCACTATAGGACACAAGCACGCCGGCCGCTTTCGCCTGCCCGGATTCGCTTATCTGTCCTGCAGCTTAGCTTTCGTGCGGACGCACGAAACGGCGCGCGAAACAGCGCCTAGAATGAAGGCATCGTCCCTTGACCGACAGGAGGTCCCGATGACCGAGCCGATGATCAGCCTGATGGCGGGCGTCATCCTGGTGTTGTGCATCGCGGTGGTTCTCGTCATGCATCACCGGCATCCGCACGTCCATACGCCCAAAGCGCGCTGGCTCGACACGCATCCGCCGCGTGACTGGATGCACCGGCGCTGAAGTGCAGCGCAGCACGGAAAGAAATTGAAGCGGGCGCCGGCATCGACCGGCGCTTTTTTTTCGCGCGACGCCGCGGGTTTTCAGCGCCGTGGCCCTTTCATGGCTTCGGCTTCCATCGCCGCGTGCCATTCCTCGCTGTTCTCGATCGGATCCATGCCTTCGTCGATGAACGCCGTCGCGCGTTCGGCGGCCGAGCGCGTTTCCTCGTCGGTGTCCTCATCGATCACCGAGTCGTCGTCGGCGGGCGGCTCCAGCATGTCCTGCAGCATCGCTTCCAGTTCGGGCGTGTCCCACGGCTCGTCGCGCTGTTTCTTCTTCTTGATGTAATGCCGCACTTCGGCATCCTGTTCGGGTGTCAGCGGAAGCCCGCGGAAGGTGCGGTTGGCGTCGAAGTCACTCATGGTCGCTCCTCTCGCGCATAGCCTGTCATGCGTTTTCAAGCGCTCCTAGTGTAACGCCGTTCGGATGCGGGTAAAAACGCGCGCTTCAGCCGAGCGGCGGCAGGCGCCGCTCGATCGGCGTCGCCTTCACGATGGCCGTGCTGGTCGCGGCGCGCTCCGTCACGCGGCCGAGGATATCGTCGAGATGTTCGATCGAGCGCAGATAGAGGCGGCACACGAAACAGTCGTCGCCCGTGACCTTGTCGCATTCGACGAACTCGGGAATGCGCCGGATCGCTTCCTCGACGAGATGCAACTGCCCCGGCAGCGGCTGCACGCGCACGATGGCCTGCAACGTGTAGCCGAGCGCGCGCGGATCGATATCGACGGTAAAGCCGCGGATCACGCCCTGCGTCTCCAGCCGCCGCACGCGCTCGGCCGTGCTCGGCGCGGACAGCCCGATGCGGCGGGCGAGCTCGCTGATCGCGATGCGTCCGTCCGCCGCGAGCACGCCGATCAGTTCGCGGTCGATGGCATCGATTCCCGTTTGCGGAGCGTTGCCAAGGTTCTTTGTCATGATGGCCTTCGATTCAAAGGATGAACGTCCTGCGCGCCTCATTTTAAGCATGGTTTTAGACGAAGCGCATCGTTAGACTTGAACGCATCGAAACTCCTTTTGCGTGGAGCGGCATGAACACCGAACACATCAACGCGCGCGTGGCGGGCGCGTCGCACGGAAACGACTTGCGCCGCGGCGCGATCGAGATGTCGCTGGCGATGCTGATGTCGGGCACGATCGGCTGGCTCGTCGTGTCGTCGGGGCAGACGCCCTGGAACGTGGTGTTTTTTCGCTGCGTGTTCGGCGGAGCGACGCTCGTCGCCGTGTGCGCGGCGCTGGGCTTTCTGAAAGCGCGCTATTTTTCGTGGCGCATGATCGGCCTCGTGCTGATCGGCAGCGTGGCGATCGTCGGCAACTGGCTGCTGCTGTTCGCGGCGTATTCGCGCGCGTCGATCTCGATGGCGACGACCGTCTACAACACGCAGCCGTTCATGCTCGTCGCGCTGGGCGTGATCGTCTTGCGCGAGCGCGTGTCGGCTTCGACGGTCGCGTGGCTCGGCATCGCCTTCGCCGGCCTCGTGATGGTGGTGCGCGTGGAACCCGCCGTGCTCGCGATGCCCGGGCAATATCTCGAAGGCATCGCGTACGCGCTCGGTGCGGCGTTTCTGTACGCAATCTCGTCGATCGTCACGAAGCGCCTCAAGGGCACGCCGCCGCATCTGATCGCGATGCTGCACGTGCTATTCGGCATCGCGATGCTCGCGCCGTTCGCGCGCTTCGATCAGGCGCCCGCGTCGCTCGCGGGCTGGTCCGATCTCGTGGTGCTGGGCGTCGTGAACACGGGGCTCATGTACGTGCTGCTCTACGGCGCGATCCAGAAGCTGCCGACCGCGACTATCGGCGCGCTGTCGTTCATCTATCCGGTGGTCGCGATCGTTGTCGACTGGCTCGCGTTCGGGCAGCGGCTCGCGTGGCTGCAAGTCGCGGGCGCCGCGCTCATTCTGCTCGCCGCGGCGGGCGTGAATCTGCAATGGCGGATCGTGCCGGCACGCGTGCGCGCGAACGACTGACGCCGCCTCGTATAGAATGGCGCCCCTCCCGACTACATCGAAATCCGCGCCATGTGGTTCAAGAATCTCCAGCTTCACCGTCTTCCCGCTCACTGGTCCGTCACGCCGCAGCAAGTGCAGCAATGGCTCGAACCGCTCGCGTTCAGCGCGGCGTCGAGCATCGAGAACGAGCGCCGCGGCTGGGTCTCGCCGCGCGGCGACGATGCGCTCGTCTACACGGCGAACCGTCAGATGCTCATCGCCTATCGCGCGGAGAAGAAGCTTCTGCCGGCATCGGTCGTCACGCAATTCGTCAAGGAACGCGCGGCGGAACTCGAAGAGCAGCAGGGCTTCAAGCCGGGCCGAAAGCAGTTGCGCGAACTGAAGGAACAAGTCACCGATGAACTCCTGCCGCGCGCTTTCAGCATTCGCCGCGACACGCGCGTGTGGATCGATCCGGTCAATGGCTGGCTCGCGATCGATTCATCGTCGGCGACGCTGTGCGACGACATCATCGGCCTGCTGGTGAAGTCGTTCACCGATCTGCCGCTTGGAAGCGTTCGCACGGCGCGCTCGCCTGTATCGGCGATGACCGAATGGCTGCTCTCCGGCGACGCGCCCGCGGGCTTCACGCTCGATCGCGACACCGAACTGCGCTCGACGGGCGAGGGCAACGCGACCGTGCGCTATGTCGGCCACGCGCTCGAAACCGAGGACATGCGCCGTCACATCGAAGCGGGCAAGCAGTGCATGCGGCTCGCGATGTCGTGGGACGATCGCGTGTCGTTCGTGCTGACGCCGTCGCTGACGCTCAAGCGCGTAAGTGCGCTGGACGTCCTGAAGGAAGCGGCCGATCCGACCGCGACAAACGACGACGAGCGCTTCGAAGCCGATTTCATCCTGATGACGGGCGAGATTGCGCGCATGCTGTCGGACCTGACCGGCGCGCTGGGCGGCGAGGAAGATCTGCGCGCCGCGGCCTGAGGGCCCGTTGCGGCGCTCGCCCGAAGCTAGTTCGACGCGGATGCCGACGCGAACGCGTAGCCGTTCTTGCCGTTGCGCTTGACGGTGTACATCGTTTCGTCGGCGGCTGCGACGAGCCGCCAGTAATCGTTGACGCGGTCCGGAAAGCTCGCGATGCCGATACTCGCGCGCACGATCGACAGTCCCATCTGCGCGTCCGTTTCGCCGACGCACGCGATGATCCGCTGCGCGATCGCCGCGAGTTCGCCATCGCTCGAATATTCGCGCACGAGCAGCGCGAATTCGTCGCCGCCGATGCGCGCGACCATGTCGCCGCCGCGTACCGTCTGGCGGAAACGCCGCGACACCGCGATCAGAAATTCGTCGCCGATGCGGTGGCCGTGCGTGTCGTTCACGCGCTTGAATCCGTCCAGATCGATATACAGCACCGCGATGCGCGCCGACCCGCGCATGCCGCTCGCGAGCGCGCTGGCCGCGCCTTCCAGCGCCGCGAAGAGCTTGCGGCGGTTGGGCAGGCCCGTCATCGGATCGTGCAGCGACGCATGTTCGAACTCGTTCGAAATGCCGAGAAGCTGGCGGTTGCGCTTCGCATACATGCCGAGCGCCGTGATCAGCACGCCGAACACGATCGCCGACAGCGCGATCAGCGTATGCGACACGCTCAGGATCCGCTCGCGCACGTCCGCACTCGCGCGGTCGCGCTCGGTGCGCCAGTATGCGTAGGCGGAATCGAGCGCGCTGCTTGCCTCGCCGAGCTCCGTGGCGGGCGAGAGCGCGGAGCTCGGCAACGGCGGCGCCGCCATCGGGCTCGATGTGATCAGCGCATGCAGCGCCGCAAGCCGCGCGGCCAGTTCGATGCGCGCTTCGCGATATGCCGCGCGATGCTGCGTATCGTCGGCGGGCGTGCTCTGCAAGGACAGCGCGGTGGCGCGCACCGCGTCGGCGCGCTCGACCGCTTCGAGCACGAGGCCGACATATTCCTGCTGCAATTGCGCGGAGAAGATCGCGCGGACCTGAAACGCGAGAAACAGCAAGCCGAACAAGAGACACAGCAGCGCCGCGCCCGCGAGCGGCGTCGGGCCCGGCACGCGTACGCCCCGGAGCGCGTGCCGCACGCGGCTCGAAAGCGGCGTTTCAGGGGCGGGAATACTCCTCTCGCTGACGGGTCGGGACATTGTGTCGATAGCTCACTCGATGAAAGAACGCGCCGACGCGGGCAAAGAGCCCGCCTTCGGGCTTGGCGTGGGCCGCGCGTTTGCGGGCCTGAGCAGCCTGCGCGGCCTGTGCGGCCTGTGCCGATTGCGTCGCCTGATTTCCACCCTGATTTCCACGATTCGCGGCCGTCTGCGAAGACGTTGCGTTCGCGCGGCGCTGCGCGCCGGCGGGCGGGGCGGTCTGCGTTGCGTCGGCCGATTGTGTCGCTTGCGCGGACTGTGCCGCTGCTGCCGACGTCGCCGCGAGGGCGGCGGTGCCGGCGGCATCGGCGGTATCGTTCGATGCCAGGCCGTCCGACGACGCCAGCGTGCTCGTATGCACGGGCGTCGTCGCCACGGGCGCTTCGACCACGCCCGCCGATTGTGTCTGCGCGACGATCGCGGGCTGATCGATGCCCAGCGTCCTGCGCGCGCTCGCCATTGCCTCGGCGTACACGCGCTGATCGTGGTTGAACCACATGCTGTAGGCGACGGTGCCGAGCACGCCGATGCCGAGCGCGGTCGCGGACGCCATCCACAGCGCAAGACGTCCGAAGCGCAGCGGCGTGCGCGCGGGCCCGGATTCTTCGTCGAAATCGGCTGCGGGCGCGGGTAGATTGATGACGTTGGCGTCATTCGCGGGACTCGCGCGGCCCGCGATTCGCTCGTCGGGTGGTAGTTCAGCTTGGTGAGGCATGACAGCGCTCTCCAGAACGTATTCGTCGGACGGCGGGCAGGCGCGCCGGCCCGGCGTGCACATGTCCGGCGCCAACCGGACGGCGCGACAAGCGCAGGCGCTGCATGCGCGCGCGCTATCGCTGTTTTCAGCACCGATTCATCGTATGAAAATATCAACCGATGAAACGGCAGCCGTCTGGCCGGACATGACAGCGGACGCCCGCGCGGCTCGCGCCGGCAGGCTTTTTTTGCCCGGACCATGTAACTTGCGCCGGATGCCGCGGCCATTCGAGCGGCAGTCAGGCGCTGATGCCAGATGCGGATCTTTCGCGCGATGCGTGACGCGCCGGGCTCTGGCGGCGCCCGGCGGACCGATGCGAAACGAGTCGCCACATCGCGCGACGTGCTGTCGAGGCATGTCCGAAACCTAAGGTAGCACGCTCCGTTCCAGCCCCAATTGGAGAATCCCGCATGCATCATTCTTCAGAGGAAGTTCCTGCGCGTATGTGAGGTTCCGCACATACGACCGCTGCCGGACGAGTCAGCGCGTGCGCCGTGACAGGACGACGAGTGCGATGCCGCCGAGTATCGCGACGGAACTCACGACGAGCCGCGCGGTGAGCATTTCGCCGAGCAGCAGCACGCCGCCCGCCGCCGTGACGACAGGCACGCTCAACTGCACGGTCGCCGCCGTGGCGGGACGCAGATCCTTCAGCGCCGCATACCAGACGATGTAGCCCATGCCCGACGTCAGCGCGCCCGATGCGACCGCGCACGCGAAACCCGGGCCATCGACACGCGCGTGCGCGAACGCCAGCGCCGACACCGCAAGCGCGAACGGCAGCGCGCGCAGGAAGTTGCCCGCCGTGGCCGCGACCGGATCGGCGAGACCGCGTCCGCGCAGCGAATACACGCCCCATCCGGCGCCCGCGGCGATCATCAGCACGGACGAAAACGGTTCGGGCGCAGCAAGCCCCGGCAGCACGAGCCAGACGAGTCCGGCGAGCGCGAGCACGAGACCGAGCCACTGCGCCGCGGCGAGCCGTTCGCCTTTGAAGAGTCCGTAGCCGATCATCGTCGCCTGCACGGCGCCGAACAGCAGCAGCGCGCCGGTGCCGGCCGCGAGCCGCACGTAGGCATACGAAAACGCCGCCGCGTAGACAATCAGCGCGAGCGCCGACGGCCAGCTTCCGGCGCGACGCTCACCGCTGCGCGCGACGAGGATGACCCACAGCACGAGCGTCGCCGCCGCGATGCGCACGAGCGTAAAGGTCGCCGCGTCGATCTGCGTGCCTTTGAGCGCGAGACGGCAGAGCAGCGAATTGCCGGCGAAGGCGAGCATCGCGACGACGGTCAGCAACGCGACGCGCATGGCGTGCGGCGATCTGACGGAGGAGGCGGCGTCGGGTGTGAGCTTGGACATCGGCAGCGCGCGGATCATGGGCGCACCACTGTATCGTGCGCGCGCCGCGAAGGCATGCTGCGCTGCTTCAATCCGTCGTGAAGGGCTCGGGCGGCGCATCGCGTTCGACGCCGAAGCGCTCGAACTCGGAGATCACCTGCGCGCCGAACAGCAGCAGCGTCGCGAGCGCTTCGAGGCTGAACAGCACGACGATCGACGTGGTCAGCGAACCGTAGACCACGCTCACTTGCGAGAGCGTCGCGAAGTACCACACGAGCACGTGCCGCGTGATTTCCCACAGCACGGCGGCGGTGATGCTGCCGAGCAGCGCGAGCCGCAGCGACGGCCGTCCGACCGGCATGACGAGATAGATCGACGTAAGCACGAAGATTTCGCCGGCGAAGCCGAGCAGATAGAGCAGCAGCCGCGACACGCCCTTCAGCGACACCTCCACGCCGAGCAGGTCGACGCTGTTGGTGCCCATCGCCTGCAATCCGTTCGACACGAACGTGACGATCAGCATGCCCACGCCCAGAAACAGGATGTAGCAATAGGGCAGCAGCGCGGAGAGCAGAAAATGGCGGCGGCGCACGGCGACGCGATGCACGAAGATCACCGACATCGCGTTCTCCAGCACGGTGAAGGCGAGCGAGCTGAAGAAGATCATCGTGACGAGCAAGAGCCAGCCGAGCACGGCGCGATGCGCGAGAAAGTTGGCCAGTTCCCGCACGATCGCGCGCGCCTGACCCGGCACGAGCCATTCGAGCAGATGGGCGAGCGTCTCGAGCAATTCCTGCTGTCCGACGAATTTCGACAGCACGATGACGATCAGGATCAGCAGCGGCACGATCGACAGAAGCGCGTAATACGCCACCGCGCCCGCGAGCAGCAAGCCCTGGTTCGCGCGAAAGGCCTTGAGCGTGCGCATCGCGAAGGCGAACGGATTGCGCGCGACGCTTCGCACCTGCGGGCCCAGCACGGGGCCGAGAATCTTGGACATGAACCCTCCGCGGCGCGAACGCTGCCGCATCCTCTGCGGGCGAGCAAATTCCGCGCCCATGCGGCGGGTCGATGACAATCAGCCGGGGCGGCGGGCCTCGCTGCGTGCGGCGGCTCTCTGCGCGGCTTCCTCGAACGCGAGATCGAGCAGCGTGTCGACCTCTTGCGCCGGCAAGTCCTCCGCATCGATGTTGCGCAGCCGGCAAAAGAGCGCCAGCGCCTCGGCTGCGGCGGCGAAGGCGTCGTTCATGTCGCGGGAGTTAAGGCGTTTTTTTCTCATGAACCACATATCGGCAGCGGCCCGGGCCGACTTTAATATGCGGCGGTGCAGCGCGCAGCGGCCTCACCCTCTCGTTTCTGATCGATTACTCTTGGTGCATGATGCGAGCCGCGCATCGGATCAGGAGGAAAACAATGTCAGCTTCCCACGCGACCTCCGCCACCGATGTCTCGCTCGGTGCCGATGCAGAAATCGTCGATGCCGACGAACGCCTCTATAACCACGACCTCGCCCCCGTGCCGCGCGCGAAGCGCACCTGGAACGGCTACAGCATCTTCGCGATGTGGATGTCGGACGTGCACAGCGTCGGCGGCTATACGTTCGCCGCGAGCCTCTTTCTGCTGGGCATTTCGGGCTGGCAGGTGCTGCTCGCGCTCACCATCGGCATTCTCATCGTCTATGTGCTGATGAACTGGGTCGGCAAGCCGAGCCTCACGCACGGCATTCCGTTTCCCGTCATGGCGCGCGTCTCGATGGGCGTGATGGGCGCGAATCTCGCGGCGCTCATTCGCGGCGTGGTCGGCATCGTGTGGTACGGCGTGCAGACGTACTTCGCGTCGAAAGCCGTCGCGACGCTGCTGCTTCTGTTCGTGCCGTCGGTCGCCGCATGGCGCGACACGAGCTTTCTCAGGCTCGACATGCTCGGCTGGGTGAGCTTTCTTTTCATGTGGCTGCTGCAGCTCATCATTTTCCAGCGCGGCATGGAGATCATCCGCAAGTTCATCGATTTCTGCGGGCCGGCCGTGTATGTCGTGATGTTCGTCCTGATGGGCTGGATTCTCTATCGCGCGGGCCTCGGCAGCCTGAATCTGACGCTCTCGGGCAAGGTGCTCTCCGGCGACGAGCAACTCCACGCGATGATCAACGCAATCTTGCTCGTCGTGAGCTATTTCGCCGCGCTGCTGCTGAATTTCGGCGATTTCTCGCGCTTCGCGAAGAGCGAGCGGCAGATGAAGATCGGCAATTTTCTCGGGCTGCCGTTCAATTTCGTGGCGTTCGCGATCATCACCGTGATCGTCACGGCGGGCAGCGAGAAAGTGTTCGGCACCATGATCATGGACCCGGTCGAGATCGTCTCGCGCATCGAGAACAAGGTGTGGGTGGCGATCGGCAGCATCACGTTCGTCATCGCGACGATGGGCATCAATATTGTCGCGAACTTCGTGTCTCCGGCCTACGACATCGCCAATCTGTTTCCGAAGCACGTGGACTTCAAGAAGGGCGGGCTGATCGCGTCGATTCTCGCGGTGCTCGTGTGCCCGTGGATTTTCGTCGACAGCCCGAAGGCGATCACCATCTTCGTATCGGTGTTCGGCGCCGTGCTCGCGCCGATGTACGGCGTGATGATGTCCGACTACTACCTCGTCAAGCACCAGCAGGTGAAGACCGCCGATCTCTACACAATGCAGCCCGGCGGGCGCTTCTATTACGACGGCGGCTGGAACAAGGTCGGACTCGCGGCGCTCGTCGTGTCGGGCGTGATCTCCGTCGGCTGGGAACTGTCGACGCAGATGCTCAAGCTGCTGCCGCCGAACAATCTCGGCTGGCTGATCGGCGCGGCGGTCGGCGCGCTGCTCTATGTGCTGTTCATGCACATGGCGAAGCGAAAATAACGCGCTTCATTTTTCATTTCAGCCACTTGCGCACGTCCTGCTCCCATTCCGGCTGCCCGCAGTTCGGCGGATTCTCGGGTCCGAGCACGGTGATGTAACCCTTGTCCTTCATGCACGCCTCGTAGGCGCGCACCTGCGTGCAGCGGCCCGCGCCCGCTGCCTTCGCGGTGGTCTTGCACGCGGACATGGTGTTGTCCATGCCGCTGAAATCGGCGTCGCCGCCGGGGTCGTTCCAGGGCGGCGGGTTCGCGCTCGCCGAGAATTCGACGGGCGTCGAGCAGGCGGCGAGGGCGAGCACGGCGGTGCAAAGCAGGCCGGTGCGAAAGAGTCGGTTCATCGGTTGACACTCCTTTTTTAAGCTCTTGTTGAAGGCGCGTGATCCGCCGCCTATTATTCCTCGCGGCCATGACGCGTGTCGCGTTTTTGCGCAGATCGTTCAACCTGTTTTTCGACTCGTCCGCCCGGAGCACGCCGATGAAATCCATGCCGCTCGCACGCGTTGTGTCGTCGTGCGCGTTCGCCGCGCTAGCCATCCTCGCCGTGTTCGCGCCGCCCGCCTGCGCCGACGACGTCTCTTTCGGCCAGAACCAGCTTTGCGGCCTGGACACCGCGCGCCCCGACCGCAATCCCGCCGTGCAGGTGAAGACCGTGCAGGGCAGGAACGGACCGATCGGCTATGCGCGCTTCGGGCGCGGCTCGCCGCTTCTGCTTGTCACCGGCTACCGCGCGACGCTCGGCGAATGGAACGCGTATTTTCTCGGCGAACTCGCGAAGCATCATGACGTGATCATCTTCGACAACCGCGGCGTCGGGCGCTCGGCGATCGTCGAAGGGCGCTTCGGGCCGGATTACGGCATGCGCGAGATGGCCGCCGATGCCGCGGATGTCATCGCGGGACTCAGGCTTTCGCGCGTCGATGTGGTCGGCTGGTCGATGGGCGGGATGATCGCGCAGCAGCTCGCGCTCGATGCGCGCGAGAAGGTGGCGTCGCTCACGCTGATCGCGACCGCGCCGCCGGGGCCGGACGCGGTGCCGTTGACGCCGCAGGTGCAGCAGGTGTTGTCGGGCTCGGGCCGCGATGCGTTCGCGCAGATCATGGCCGTGCTGTTCCCGGCGAACGTGGTCGCGGATGCGTCGAAGTGCTTCGTCGGCGACATGTTCGCGCCGCCCGACTACAAAGGCCGGCCCGTGCCCGATGCGGTCGCCGCGCAGCAGAATCAGGCGATGACGCGCTGGTTCGCCGATGCTGCCGCGGCCGCTGCGTTGCGGAGCTCGCCGGTGCGCACGCTGATCATCGCGGGCGCGAACGACGACGTTCTCGCCGACAGCAACGCGCGTCATCTCGAGCAGATCATTCCGCGCGCCACGCTCGATATCGTGGCCGATGCAGGGCACGCGCTGATGTATCAATATCCGATCGAGCTGGCGCGGCATATCGACGCCTTCGTGTCGCGCTGAATCAGAGATGCAGGCGCATCCAGCGCCACGCAAGCGGCCCGCAGATCACGGCCCACGCGATGACGGCGATGAGAATCGCCATCGTGACCGCGGCGCTGCCGCAATCTTTCGCGCGTCCGGAGAGTTCGTGGCGTTCGAGCGAAATGCGGTCGATGGCCGCCTCGATGCTCGAATTGATCAGCTCGACGAGCAGCACGAGCAACACCGAGCCCGCGAGCAGCACGCGTTCGGCCGCGCTCACGTGCACGAACGCGGCGATCGGCAGCAGCACGGCCGCGACGCACGCTTCCTGACGAAACGCGCTTTCGTCGCGCCAGGTCGCGGCGATGCCCGCCCATGAGTGACGCAGCGCGAACACGCCGCGCAGGAGACCGCGGCGCTTCGCGTGCGCTTCAGCGGCGGGCGTGGACGTCGAACGCGAAGAGGAGTGGGTGGATCGGGACATGAAAGTCATGTTACCGCGCCGGATGGCGGCGTTGTTTCGCATCGCGATGTTGCCATCGGTGTGCGGCGTCGCGCCGAAAACGTTTGCCGATCCATACCGCACAAAACGGGTGCGAATCGTCTTGTCACGGCCGACGACGCGCCTTCATACTGACCCGCAAACGTGCTGCACGACCGTGCCGGCTCAGCCCGAAAAGCGGCGCGTGGAGAAGCAGGCGCGTTGAAAACTAAAAGAGAGACCGGGGAAACATCATGAAGTCACGCTTTACGGCTGTTCATCTTCGCTCCGTCGAACTCGCGGATTCGCATCTCGCGCACCTGTATATGGAATGCGCCGATGCCGAAGCGCGCCTTTCCGGCGCGAGCCGGCTCGCTGCCGTCGCCGTGTTCGAGGCCCGCGAGAAAGCCCTCGCGGATCTCTGGACGCGATTGCATGCGCTCGACCCGCGACTGTGCCGCGAACTGAAAAACGCGGTGACCGACTGGCACGATATCGCGGTGAAACTGCGCGGCGGCGAGTGAATTGAGACGCGCGAGCGGACGAACGAGACGCTGCGACATTCGCGCGGAGGCCCTTCGCCACTAACCTTTCTCCAACGACGGAAGAGAGCGCCACGCGCTTTCCACGGACATTCACGGAGAAGGGCCATGAACAGCAACAACGGTACGAACAATCCAAACAATCGAAACGGCGGGAGCGGGCACGCGCCGATGCCGGTGGCGTTCTTCGGCATCGCTGTCGGTGCGCTCGCGCTCGGGGGCGCATGGCGCGCGGCGGCCCGCGTGTGGAGCATCCCCGATGCCGTGCCGGAGCTTCTGACGGCGGCCGCGCTCATCGTGTGGCTCGTGGTGCTCGTCGCGTATGCCCGCAAGTGGCTCGTCGCACGCGACGCGGCGATCGCCGAGATGCAGCATCCGGTGCAGTCGTCGTTCGCGGCTTTGGGCCCGGTGTCGACGATGCTCGTCGCCCAGGCCGTGCAAGCCTATTCGCGCGAACTGGCCGTCGCGCTCTTCGCGATCGGCGTGGCGAGTCAGCTGGCGCTGGGCGCCTATCTGCATGGACGCTTCTGGCAAGGCGGCCGCAAGCCCGAACTCACGACGCCCGCCATCTATCTGCCGACCGTCGCGCCGAGCTTCGTCGCGGGAACGGCCGCCGCCGCGCTCGGCTTCACGCAGATCGGCGCGCTCTTCTTCGGCGCGGGCGTGTTCTCGTGGCTCGCGATCGAATCCATCGTCCTTCATCGCGCAGCCGTGCACGAACCGCTGCCCGAAGCGCTGCGCCCGACGCTCGGCATTCAGCTTGCGCCGCCGGTCGTCGGAGGCGTGTCGTATCTGGCGATCACGCATGGCGTGCCGGATCTCTTCGCTTACATGCTGCTGGGATACGGGATGTATCAGGCGCTGACGCTGACGCGGCTCGTCCCGTGGATTCGTCAAAGCGCGTTCACGCCTTCGTACTGGACCGTGAGCTTCGGGGCGGCCGCGTTGCCGACGATGGCGATCCGCATGCTCGAACGCGGCGCCACGGGTCCGATGCAATGGATCGCGCCTGTGGCCTTCGTCGTGGCGAATGTGGTGATCGGACTGCTGATCGCGGGAACCGTGCGCGCGCTGCTGCAAGGCAAGCTGTTGCCGGCGGCACCGGTGAATGTCGCGCCGCTCGTCGCGCCGGTGGTCGCGATTTCAAGCGGCAACGTGCGCCCGATCGAACGCCGTGCGGCGGCAGGCACGCGCTGAACCAGACTGACAACGCAACTACCGGTCGGGCATTACACCTCCAGCACTTCGCCCGCCTGCAATGCACGCAACGCATCGGGCGCGATGTCCGGCAACGCGGCGCGCAGTTCTTCGAGAATCTGCGCGCCGTGCGGCGGTTTCAGATGCGAGATCAGCAATTCCGCCCGCAGTTCGACGCCCCGCAAATCGTTCGCAATGAGACTCGGACAATAATGATGCGCCGCGTGCGCCAGCGCGATCTGCTCATCGCGGAAGGCGGTTTCGACGATCACATAGCGCAATCCCGGCAACGCAGCAAGCGCGGACCAGAACGCGGGATTGGTGGTCGTGTCGCCGCTGAACGCGAGCGACGCTTCATCGCTGCACAGCGCGTAACCCATCGCCGGCACCGAATGACACGCAGGCAGCGCAACGACGCTGCGGCCATTCAGCACCACGCGCTCGCCGGCTTCGAGCGCTTCGAAGCGCACGCCGGGCGCATCGGCCGATGGAATGCGCGTGAAGTCCGGCCAGATCAGATTGTTGAAGACATGCTTCTGCAGAATATCGAGCGTCGCGCGGCTCGCGTGCACGACGAGCGGTGACTCGCGCGCCTCGCCGACGGCATCGATCATCAGCGGCAGATACGCCATGTGATCGAGATGCGAATGCGTGAGGAACACATGATCGATGCGCGCGAGTTCGTCATCGCCGAGCACGGCGACGCCGGTGCCCGCATCGATCAGCACATCGTGATCGACGAGCAGCGCCGTGGTGCCGCCGCCGTTGCCGATTGCGCCGTTGCAGCCGAGCACGCGAATTTTCATGACGGTTCCCCGAGTATTTCGCTGTTTCACTACTTCGCTATTTGGTATCGAATGCGCTCACGCAGTCCCAGTCCTCGGGCAGTTCGACGCCGCGCAATGCATCGATGCGCTTGCGATACAGCGCATACAACTGCCGTTCAGGATACTGCGCCGCGAGCACGTCGAGCAGCGCCTGTGCCTCGTCCCATGCGCGCGCGCGATAGTGCGAAAGCGCCGCGTGCCAGCGCGCGAGTTCGTCGGCGCTGCGGTTGGACGACTGCGGCTCGAACACCGCGATCGGCGCGTTGCGTCCCTTCACGCGCACGCGGTCGATTTCGCGGAACACGACATCCGGCGCCTGCTCGCGCGTCGCCTCGCCCACGATGATGTCGATATCGAAGCGCCGCGTGAGGCCTTCGAGGCGCGCGGCGACGTTGACCGCATCGCCCATCACGGTGTACGCCTTGCGTACGGTGGAACCCATGTCGCCGACGGTCATCGGCCCGGTATTGATGCCGATGCCGATCCACAGCGTCGGCCATCCGCGCGACGTGAGCGTGCGGTTCAGATCGACGAGCGCCGCGCGCATGCCGAGCGCCGCCGCGACGGCATGGCGCGCATGTTCCGGATCGTCGACGGGCGCGCCCCAGAAACCCATGATCGCGTCGCCCATGTATTTGTCGAGCGTGCCGCGATGCGCGCGGATCACTTCCGTCATCGTGCCGAGATATTCGTTCATCAGGCGCGCGAGCGCTTCCGGTTCGAGCGTTTCGGCGATCGCGGTGAAGCCGAGCACATCGCAGAAGAGCACGGTCAGTTCGGCGCGGCGGCCCGTCATGCTGTAGTCCTCGGGATGGCGGCTCATTTCCTCGACGAGTTCGGGCGGCACGTATTGCCCGAACAATGCAGCGAAGTAACGTTTCGCGCGCGCCTCGACGAAATAGCCGTATGACATGTTGAGCACGTAGAGCGCGAGCACCGCGAGCAGCAGCGAGGCGACGGGAATCGACCAGTCGAGCCGCGCGAACACGAACAGATCGGCGGCTGTGATCGCGCCGAGCAGAAGCGCGGTCGCGAGCGTCGCGCGTGCGGGCGTGCGCCACGGCCAGAGGAAGATCATCGCAAGACCCGCGAGCGCGAGCGCCAGCGTCTGCAGCGTCGCGGCGAAGGGCGGCTCGAAGCGGATCGCGCCATCGAGCATGCCGCTCACGAGATTCGCATTCACCTCGACGCCCGGATACACCTCGCCGACCGGCGTCGTGCGCTGATCCATGAGACCGGGCGCCGTCGTGCCGACGAGCACGATCTTGCCCGCGAGCGCGTTCGGCGGAATGCGCCGCGCGAGCACATCGGCGATCGAGTAGTACGGGAAGCTGCCGGCCGCGCCGCGATACGGCACGAGCGCCGCGCCGTTGGCATCGACGGGAATGACGCGCACGCCGCGCGGCGTCGTCAGCGCGAAGCCCGCGAGCGGCGCGGCGGGATCGGTGGGATCGTCGAACAGCGGCGTCACGTCGGCGTCGCTGAACAGCGCGCGGATCACTTCGAGCGAAAGCGCGCCGTACACGCCGTCGCGGAATTCGGTGACGAGCGGCACGCGCCGCACGGAACCGTCGAAATCGATCACCGGATTGAAATAGCCCGCGCGCCGCGCCGCCTTCTGCAGCGCGGGCAGATTGCCGCCGTAGCTGGTCCAGTCGAACAGTGTGAAGGGATGCGTACCGAACGCCCGCGCGTTCATGAGCGGCGCGGGAATCGCGCCGCTCGACACATCCTGGTTCGAAAAGTAATAGCCGAGCACGACGGGGTGGCCGGCGAGCGCATCCGCGAAGCGCTGGTCGTAGTCGAGGCGCGGCGCGAGCCGGGCGAACGCATCGCGGTAATCGGCGTTGTTCGCGAGCGCGCCGCGCGCGAGTTCGTCGAGCACGGCGAGACCGGAACTCGTGTCGGGTTCGGCGAACACCATGTCGAAGCCGAGCACCGCGATGCGCTCGCGCACGAAGAGCGCATTCACCAGTTCCGCCATGCGCGCCCGGTCCCACGGCCAGCGCCCGAGTTCGGCGAGGCTTTTTTCGTCGATGTCGAGAATCGCGATGCGCGGGTCCGTCGTGCGCGGCATGAAGAGGCGCACTTTGGCGTCGTAGATCATCGCGTCGAGGGTATCGACGAAGCGCAGTTCGTAGCGTGCGAGCGCGTGTCCCGCGAGCGCCGCGAGGATCGCGAGGCCCAGAAGCCAGCGCAGGCCGGAGCGCTTCAGCACGTGGGCGAAGGGCTCGCGCTGCGCACGCTTCATTGCGCCGCCCGGATCTGCTCGTTCGCGACGACGAGCCGCGCGGCCAGCACGCGCGCGACGAACTTGTGCATGCGCGCGGCGAGCGCGGGATCGTCGGTTTCGAGGCGTTTCAGGGTCGAAAGAGCCAGGCGCAGCACGACGGTCGGCTCATCGGCGACGACGTCCGCGCTGCGCCGCGCGCCGGTGTACACGGCCATCTCGCCGACGATCGTGCCCGCGCCGAAACTGCGCAGACGCAGCATGCGGCCGCCGTCGACGGACAGCGCCACGGTCACGCGCCCGGTTTCGACGAAGTAGATCGAATCGCCCGGATCGGCCTGCCGGAACACGTATGCGCCGGGCGCGAGCGTGAGCGTTTCCAGGTGCGGGCGCAGCGCGTCGAGCGTATCGGGCAGCGTCGAGGCGAACGTGCCGGAGTTCGGCGCGAGCGCGGGATCCGCGCCGCGCGCCGCGTTCAGGATTTGCGTTTCGATCCATTCGAGGCCGTTGTCGAGATCGGCGAAGACATGCGGTCCGAGCGGGCTTTTCAGATCCGTGATGCCTTTGGCGAACCACGCCCTCAACGCGGGCGAAAGACCGGTCAGCACGAGGTGCGCGTTCACGCGCGCGCACGCCTGGCGCAGCCGCATGAAGCTCGCGGTGCTCGACGCATCGACGCCGTGCACGCGCGCGAAATCGACGAGCACGAAGCGCACGCTCGAGCGGCCGTTCTTCGCACCGGGCGACGTCTCGATGCGCGCGCGCATGTGCGTCAGGATCGAATACGCGGTGCCGAAAAACAGAAAGCCTTGCAGCGCGACGCCGTAGAGCGCGTGCGCCTGCGCATCGAGCACGCGGTTTTCGTCGACGGTGCGCTCGACGTTCGAGCGCCGCCCGCGTCCGTCGAATTCGAGGCGAAAACAGCTGACGCGTCCATAGCGCACGACGAACAGCATGCACGCGGCGACCACGCCGAGCAGCACGCCCGCGACGATGCCGTACACCGCGATGCACACCATGATCGCCGGAATCAGCAGATAGTCGTGCCACGGCAGACGCCGGTACGAATTAATGAGCCATTCGATCAGCATCGCCGCACCGATGAAGATCTGCAGTCCGACGAGCACCGGCTTGGGCAGCAGCGCCATCAGGCTCGGAAAGAACGCGATCACGACGAGCGAGAAACACGCCGCGAGCACGCCCGCGCGCCGGTCGCGCACGCCCAGGCGCCAGTTGGTCATGGTGCGCGTCATCGATTGCGCGCCGACCAGCCCGCCCGCCAGGCCGTTCACGAGATTCGCGAGTCCCGCCGCGCGCATTTCGCGATTGAAGTCGATATCGCGCGACGTCGTCACGCCGATGCTCGTCGTGTTGAGCAGCACGGTCATCGACGAAACCGCGGCGATCGCGAGGATCTCCGGCGCGCGCGCGAACAGCGCGGGCAGCCACGCGTCGTGCAGCAGCGCGAACGGCAGGCGCATGCCGCTGATCGGTTCGTAGTGGAACAGCAGGCCCATGTGGCGCGCGTCTTCCAGACTCTTGCCGGACCACGCGAGCCCGACATAGAAGATGGTGATGCCGAGCGTCATCATCGACGGCAGGACGATCACGTAGCGCGCAGGCGGCGTGATGCGCGTCATCACGAGCAGGCCGATGCCCGTGAGGAGCGCGGGCACGCTCGCGAACCAGGGCAACTGCATGAAGATGCGCGGCGTCGCGGCGCCGACGGGAACGTCGGTGAGCACGCGCAGCGCGCCTTCCAGAAGCAGCAGTCCCGTGCCCGCGAGAAAGCCGCCGATCACGGGAAACGGAATGTACTGGATCGCGTTGCCGCGCTTCCAGTAGGCGAGCGCGAAGAGCAGCGCGCCGGTCGTGAGCGACGACACCGCGATCAGCATGAGCACGGTCGCGAGCACGGCATCGTCGCCGCCGCCCGCCGCATGCACTGACAGCGCGAGCGCCGAGGCGAGTCCCGCGAGCAGCGCGGTGCCGTTCGAATCGGGGCCGGCGATCATGAAAGGCTGCGAACTCGCGAGCGAGACCACCAGCGCGACGATCACGCAGCTCAGGAGCGCCGTCGGCATGCCGGCCGCGATCCACGGCGAGAGCCCGGCCGAGAAGATCATCGCGCCGTAGCCCGCGGCGTAGGACAGCGCGATGAGCGCGGTGAGCAGACCCGCGAGCGCGTCCACGCCGAGCTCGGCGAACGGCGCATGCGGCGCGTCCGATGCCGCCGCGCGCGCGGGTGGCGTCCGGCGGAATTTCGACTCGTCGCTCGTGTTCTCGCTCATGATTGGCCCGGCTAGCGGCACGCCGCCGACGGAATCACCGGCGCGACCCGCGTCGCCGGCAGCACGCGAAACGGCAGCAGCGGACTCACGACGATCGCGCCTTCGCCCGCGCGCACGATGCGCCGGTCGACCTGATTGACGATGACGATCTGCCCGTCGTAGACGACGATCTGATCGCCCTTGCAGTCCGCGTTGCCGCCGGGATCGAGATTCGCGCAATCGGTCACGGAATATTCGGTGCCGCGTATGCCGATAGTCGAAGTCGGCGTCTTCACGCGATAGTTCTCGGGCTTGCCTTCCTTCGCGACGAGGCCGTCCACCGCGCGCAGGCCGCCCTTCACGAGCGACAGAAAGCTGCGGTCTTCCTGCGGCGCGGTCGCGGCGTAATGAAAATCGTCGACGCGAAACACCGAGCCCGGTTTCAGATACACGCGCTGCTTGTCGGTGAAGATCATGACGATCTCGGAGGCGACGCCGGTCTGCACGGTGTCGCCGTTGTCGATGCCGCCGCCGACCGTCGCCACGCGCTGCGCGCCGCCCGCCGACTGGATCGCGACATTGCCGACGAGCGCGGTGATCGTCGCGACCGGCTCGGCGCACACGCCGCGCACGGCGAGGGCGAGAAGGAGAAGCAGCAGGACATGTCGGGCGCGCGTCATGGGCGGTCTCAGAAGGACTTCGTGAGCGCGACCCAGAAGCGGTTCGCGTGGCCGGTGCCGAGCGTCGCCGGGACATAGCCGAGTGTGTGCGCATAGGACATCGAGAGCAGGATGTCGTGCGGCGCGGCGAAGGTCGCGCCGACGCCCAGTCCCGACAGCCGCACGTGATTGCTGCCCGGCGCGACCGGATGGGCGACGACCTTGCCGTCGGCGGTATCGATGAAGCCCGTGAGCGTGACGAGCACCGGCACGAGCGACTGCCTGAGCGTCTGCCGCACTTCGAACGTGGCGATATACGCTTCGTCGACGGGCGCGTCGCCGGTGGCGTAGGCGCGCACCGCGTACGGGCCGCCGAGCGAGATCTGCTCGGACGAATCCAGATTGCGCGAGCTCGCCTGTCCGGTCAGCGAAAAGTACAGTTGCGTGCCGTTGGCCTGATCGCCGATCACCTGCGTGTGCGTCATGGCGAACACGAACTTCGTGAACGAGCCCGCGATTTGCGCGGCGATTTGTTCCGCCTGCGGCGACTTGAAGCGCAGGTTGCCCTGCTGGATGCTCGTCTCGAACGTCGTGATGCTTTTTTCGAGCGTGAGATTGCCGGACAGCGCGAGGCGCCCGACATCGCTGTTCTTGTCGTCGACGGAATCGAACGCGCCGAGATGATCCGACAGCAGCTTGTGATCGAAGCCGAGCGTCGCGTACAGGTTGGCCGCCGGCGAGCGCAGCAGCGGATAGCTCACGAACGTCGACCAGACGTTGGCGCTGCCGTAGGCATCGAGTTCGTCGAACTGGCCGCCGACGGAGTACGTCGAGCGCGTATAGCCGACGCCCCACGCGAGCCCGCTGCCGCCGACCGGCACCGTATAGCCGATGTTGCCGTAGAACTGCCCGGTGATCGAGCCGAGCAGCCGCGCGCCGAGCTGGTCGCCGATGCCGAGCGGATTGTTCCATTGCAGCGCGCCGATCAGACGCGCGGTGCCGGTTGTCGCCTGGCCGTAGTTGTCGGCCTGCACGCTGCCCGACAACGCCCGCGCGCGCGGCACCTGCAGCGTCATGTCGGACGTGCCCGGCAGAATGCCCGGCGAGATCGTCGCGTTCGCGCCCGTCGTGCCGGCGGCGTCCTGCGCGAGGAGCGTCGCGCGGGTGAGGGCGCTTTCGTCGATCACGTCGCCCGGATGCAGCGAGCCGAGAAAGCGCGCGACGACGGCATCGCGCGTGCGCGACTGGTTGTCGGTATCGATGCGCCCGTAGCGCCCCTCGCTCACCGCGATCTTCACGATGCCGCCGTCGATCTGCTGCGGCGGCACATACGCGCGCGCGACCAGATAGCCATGCCGGCGGTAGAACGCGCTCACGCGGTCCGCCGCGCTTTCGAGATCGTCGAGCGAGCGATCGGGACCCATCAGCGGGCGCACGACGTCGAGCAGTTCGGCCGCCGGAAAAATCGTGTTGCCGGCGAATTCGAAGCCCTTTACCTCGAAGCGGATGCCGCCCGGCGCGGCCGCTGCGGGCGGCGGCTCGGGCGCGGGCGTCACGTTCAGGCGCAGGTCGGAGGGCGGCGGGGCGGCGGGCGTCTGCTGTTGCTGCTCGCGCAGGATGCTGCCCGCGTTCGGCAGCGCCGGCGCGACTTGCGCGACCTGAGCGAGCGCCTGCGCGCGGGCGTCGTGCATGTCGCGGGCCGACGCGGCGACGAGCGCCGCGAACAGCGCGGCGATGCGCCGCGCCGCGCTGAGGCTCGGTCGGGCGGAAGGCCGCAAGCGTCGCACGCGCCTGGGCGTCACATGCGGCATACGTGGCCGGGCCATGCGTCGTCCGGCAGGCGGCTGCCGTCGCTCGACGAATCGGTGCGCTGCTGCACGAGCGGCGCCGATTGCGGCTCGAGCCCCGGCGCGGCGCCGCTCAGATTCGCGGGGTTGGACGCGTCCGTGCGCACGGAATCGAGAATGCCGGGCAGCGTCGCCGCGGTCGTGACGACGGCATCCGGTGCGCCCGGCTGAGCCGGCGCCAGCGGCGGCGGTGGCTGCGGGGGCGCGGGCGGCGTGACCGTTCCCGTCGGCTGCGTAGGCTGCGTCGGCTGCGTGGGCTGGGTCGGCTGCTGCGGCGGCGGAGGCGCCGCGGCGATGCGCAGCGTCCCGCTTTGCGTCGTGATCCGGTAGCCGGTCGGGCCGCCCGTCGCGGTGATCGTGATCGTGTACTCGCCGCTCGCCGCGCCCGGAGCCGCGCCCGTGCTCGTCACGGTGAAAACGAACGGCTCGTGCACGGTCGCGCTGTCGGCGAAGGCGTGGCCGTAGTTCGAGCCGTCGTAGCGCATCGCGATCGTCACGTCGTCGGGACCGAGCGTGCGCGGCGTGTCGAACGGCACGTCGAGGTTCACCGCCGCGAGCGTCACCTGCTGCAGCGCAGTGAAAGCGAAGCGATTGCCGCCGGAGGACGTCGCGCGCGCATCGGCGCCGCCGCTGTACGCGTCGCCCCAGAGGGCGAGATTGCCGCTTTGCAGGCCGCCGAAGTTGTCGGTGTCGGGCGAATCGGAATAGACGAGCCAGCGGCCGTTGGGCGTGGCGAGCGCCTGCGCGCCCGCGCGGTTGTCGAGCGAGGCGGACGCGAGCGTGATGGCCGTGCCGCTCGCGCGGCTCGAAACCGGCGCAACGAGCGTGAGCTTAGGCGCCGCGAGCGTCACTGCGCCGCTCGCGGAGACGCCCGCGAGTCCGGCGACGCTGCCGATCGTCATCGGCGCGGTGCTATTTACAACGACCGACGCCGCGTTCGCCGCAAGCGTGCCGATGCGGTTCGCCGCGTTCGACAGCGTGTAGCTTCCCGTGCCGCCTTGCAGCGCGAGACCGGCGACCTCGATCGGCGCGCGCTGGATCGCGTTGCCGCCGGCCGTCATCGCGAGCGTGCCGTTCGGCGCGCTGACGGGCGCGTCGAGCACGATGCCGTTTTGCGCGGCGAGCGACAGCGTGTTCGCGCCGCGCCACGCGAGCGGCCCGTCGATCAGCACGAAGCCGAAGGGCTGGAAGCCGGCGGGCGCGGCCGCGCTGATGCTCACATTGGTCGATTCGAGCACGCGCGAGAGCGTCGCGCTCTGGATTGTGCCGAAACGCCGTCCGAAGCGGTTTCCCGAGCCGACAAGCGCGGCGAAATCGCTCGCGATGCGCCACGTCCCGGTTTGCCCCGATGCCGCGGCCGTCGTGATCTGCGCATTTGGCGCGACGCGCACCTGCGTTCCCGAGGTCTCGATGACGCCGCCCTTGCCGCCGTTCGGCGCGGAAGCATCGAGCGTGCCGCCGACGCGCACGACGCCGCCCTCGGCGACGAGCCGGATCACGCCGTTCTCGCTCACGGCGCTGCGCGCGCGAATGACGCCGGTATTGTTGACGACGCTTGCGAACAGCGCGTCTTCCGCGTTCGCGCTGAGCCAGGCCTGGCCGCCGTCCGCCTGAATCAGTCCGTGATTCGCGGCCAGCGCGTGGAGCGTTCCGCGCTCGACGGAAAGGCCGATCATGCTGTGGTCGCCCAGCGTGACCGCGATCCGCTCGCCCGCGGCGAGGGCGGCGACGCCGTTGGGCGTGTCGATCTTGCCGGCGTTGATCGCGCGGGCGCCGATCAGCGCGACATAGCCGCCCGGCGCGCTGGTGATCGAGCCGAGATTGACGACGGCCGCCCCGTCGTCGTGATCGTCACCGCGATGCCAGCGGCGCTCGCGCCAGGCGCGGCGGCCATCGTCCGCGAACGCGTAATGACCGCTCATGAAGTCGCTGGTGGAGAGATTGAGCGTCGATGCCAGCAATCCGCCGACATTGACCTGCGCGCCCGGCCCGAAAATCACGCCGTTCGGATTGACGATGAACACCTGTCCGTTTGCGCTCAGCTTGCCGAGCAGCGCCGAAGGACGCGGCCCGACGACGCGATTGAGCGCGATCGCGTTCGCGCCCGGCTGATTGAAGGTCACGGACTCGCCGGGCCGCGTGCCGAAGGCATTCCAGTCGATGGCGAGGCGGTTGCTGTTCTGCTGGATGGTGGTGCTCGCGCCGCTCGTCGTGACCGTGCCGGACCCCGCGACGACGCGCCCACCGACCGGTTCGGCACGCGCATGCGCGCACAACGCGCTCAGAAGCGTGGCGACGCACAGCCGCAGCGCGGGGGACGCGGCGCCCGCGCGCAGAGTCTTGATCATGTCGGCCGACCCCTTTCTGTTGCGCTGCACCGTCGGGGAACGAATGCGGGCGCACCATCAAGCAGTTTAGTGTTCCGAATCATGCTTGCAACTACGCGTTTAGAGAATGCGCGCGCGTGCGGGCTGTGTGCGTTCGGCCACGCACATGGCTACTTAATTTGTCTTACGAACTCGATGTTTTGGCGAGCGCGCAGGCGGGTTCGTTCGCGAGCGTTTCTTCGACATATTCGCGCAGGAACGCGACCCAGGTGCGAATCTTCGCGTCGAGATACTGGCGCGATGCGTACATCGCGTAGATGGTCATGGTCTGGAGTTCCCACTCCGGAAGCACCCGCACGAGCGCGCCGCTTTGCAGCCACGGCAGCGCCGCGAGCATCGGCAGGGGCGCGATGCCGAGGCCGTCTGCCAGCGCGACGGCGACCGCGTCGGCCGAATTCACGCGCAGCCGGCCCGGTTCCAGATCCACCGCGACATGGCCGCGCGGACCTTCGAAGATCCACCGGTCGATCGGGAAAAACGTCGTCACCATCTGCAGGCACGCGTGCTTCGGCAGGTCTTCGAGGCTCTGCGGCGCGCCGGCCTTCTGCAGATACGCAGGCGACGCGCACAGCACGCTCGGCATCGAGCAGATCTTCGTTGAGACGAGCGCGGAATCGGGAAGGGAGGACGTGGAGACCTGCAGGAAAACGTCGAAGCCTTCGTCGAGCATGTCGGGCACGTGCTGCGACAGCGTCAGCTCGACGCGCACCTGCGGATACTGTTCCAGATAACGGGTCAGCGCGGGCACGACGTAGTGATGGCCAAACGTGATGGGCGCGTGCATGCGCAGCACGCCGCTCGGCGAAGTCTGCGCGTCGCCCGCCTCGGCTTCCGAAATATCGACGAGTTCGAGCACTTCCTTGCAGCGCGCGAGATAGCGGTTGCCGGCGTCGGTGAGCGCGACGCGGCGCGTCGTGCGGTTCAGAAGACGCGTGCGCAGATGCGTCTCGAGTTCGGTCACCGCGCGCGACGCCTGCGCCGTGGTTATGTCCATGTGCTGCGCCGCGCTCGTGAAGCTGGCCGCTTCCGCCACACGCACAAAGATCCTCATGCTCCGCAACAGGTCCATCGTCCGGCCGTCCGTTTCAAGGAAGCCGGAACTATCCCACGCGGGTGCACGGCGGCGCAACCCGGACGCCGCAGAACGCCGCACAGCGTACGTCTGTCGCCGCGCCTGCCGCGTTTTCGCACATTCGTTTCAGGATTCACATCTGTTACAGGGCTTGTAACTCAGCGCGAGATCGCGGCGGCTAACATGAATTCATGGCCGTATCCGGGCCGGCGCGGTTCTTATCGCGGTTCTCGTCGCAGTTATTACTCGGTTTGACAAGAAGAGGCAGAAATGAACGTCAAGGGCTTGATCGGCATCGGCATCGCACTCACCGCGGGGCTCGCGTGCGAAGCCGCCATGGCGCGCGTGAGCGTCGGCATCAACCTCGGGGTTCCCGTCTATGCCGCGCCGGCGCCGGTGTACGCGCCCGCGCCTGTGTACGTCGCGCCGCCCGCGCCGGTTTATGTCGCGCCGCCGCCTCCGCCGCCCGCGGTCGTGTATCAGCCCGCGCCGGTGGTCGTGGCGCCGGGGCCGGCGATCATCGTGGGCTGGCATGGCGACCGCTACTGGGATGGATATCGCTACTGGAATCGCCGCGACTGGCATGCGTATCACGGCGGTTACGGCTATCGCCACTGGTAAGGATCGAGTGGCCGGGGAGCAGAAATCATGGAAAACACGTCTCGAACTCGCAGCAGGGCGCGCCTCGCGCGCCGCTTGATCGTACCCGTCGCGCTCGTGCTGAGCGCGGGCATCGGCGGTTGCGTCTATGCGCCGCCGTATGGCTATGCGCCCGCGCCGGCTTATGGTTATGGCTACGCGCCGGCCTATGGCTACGCGTACGGCCCGGGATATTACGCGGCGCCGTCGGTGTCGCTGGGGGTCGGCTTCAGCAGCGGAGGCGGGCACTGGCACGGCCACTGAGTCGACGGCCTCGCATTCGTCACTGGAACGGCCGTTGCTGCGTTTTCTCTGACTCTTCCGGAGAAATCGCACTATGGCCGAACAAACCGTCAACCTGCTCGCGCATAACGCGCGCTGCGAGCATTTCATGTTGCCGCCCAACGGCTGGGTGCCGAACAACGCACGTTTGCCGGTGCTCGTCTGGCGCGGCGCGCTCGATCTTCCTACCCGCGCCGTCGATGGCGCCGTCCGCTTCGAATCCCTGTTCGCGCAGAATGGCTGGCCGCCGCAGTGGCGCGACGGCGTCTTCGACTATCACCACTTTCATTCGACGGCGCACGAAGCGCTCGGCATCGCATCCGGCGACGCGGAACTGATTCTCGGCGGCCCGCACGGCCGCAGGATCGCCGTCAGCGCAGGCGATGCGCTCGTGCTGCCCGCCGGAACCGGCCACTGTCTGCTGAGCGCAGGCCGCCGCTTTCAGGTGGTCGGCGCGTACCCGCCCGGTCAGCAATGGGATATCCGGCGCGAGGCCATCAGCGAGGCTGCGCGCGCCGTAATGGAAGCGTTGCCGTTTCCGCCGTGCGATCCCGTCGCGGGTGAAAACGGGCCGCTCGTTCGCCACTGGCGCTGACACGCGCGAGTCATCGAATCAGCCGTTTCATGCGCATCACGCCTTGCTTTGTTTGGCGCATTCCGCGCGGCGCGCCCCGAGCAGCGGCACGCGCTTGACGACGCCCGTCGCGAGCGCCGTGCCGATCAGCACGATGGCACACGCCGCCGCCATTCCCACCGATACGCGCTCGCCGAGAAACAGCGCGCCCCACAGAATGCCGAAGATCGGGATCACGAACGTGACGGTGATCGCGCGCGCGGGGCCGGCCACCGCGATCAGGTGAAAGAACATCATGTAGGCGACGCCCGTGCACGCGACGCCGAGTCCCAGCACGGCGCCCCACGACTGCGTCGATACCGCCGCGGCCGGCCACCATACGAGCGCGAAAGGCGCGAGTACGATGGTCGCCGCGCTCATCGTGCCGGCCGCGACGGTCAGCGAGTCGACGCCCGTCAGATGCCGCTTCGTGTAACTGGCGGCGATGCCGTAGCAAAGCGTCGCGCCGAGCGCGGCGAGCGCCGCGAGGGCGGTCGCCGTCGGGGAAATGGGCGCGACGCTCGCATCGTGGACGAACATCTGGTCCCAGACGAGCGCCAGCACGCCCGCGAAGCCGATCGCGAGCCCGGCGACGCGCATGCGCGTCAGACGATCGTTGAGCCACAGGAAGGCGACGAGCGCGCCCCACAGCGGCGTCGTCGCGTTGATCACCGAGGTCACGCCTGCCGACAGCGTCAGCTCGGCGTACGCAAAGAGACAAAACGGTGCGGCCGAATTCAGCACGCCGACTACGAGAAGCGGCCACGCGCGCTCGCGCATCGTGGCGAGCGCTGCGCGCAGCGTGCCGCGAAAGACCAGCATCGCGAGCAGAAACAGCGCGCCGATGCCGACCCGCAGCGCCATCAGCGGCGCGACGCCGAGATCGGTCACGCCGACGCGAATAAACAGGAACGAGCCGCCCCACAGTGCGGCGAGCACGAACAGTTGAGCGAGATTGACGGGATTCATGGCGGGCTTCGTGTTGAGAGTGGATCGCGAAGCCATCGTATCGGTGCGCGACGGGACGACGTTTCGGCGCGGCGTGAAACGAAAGATGCGCTCGGCTGACGCCGTTGCAGCCGAAGCGGGGACACGCGCGCGGCTTCGCTCTACGCCCGCATCGTAAGGCGCGCGCGTGTATCGCCACAAACGAGCAATTCTCACCGATATGTGAGAAAAATTGCCCTATTTCGTGCTTTCCTGCGAGTCGGATTAGCAAGCGACCGTCGGGAAACCCGCAAGCGTATGGACGGATTGCCGGCGCGTCGATTCGGTGCGAACCTAGCTGGATCGGTCGGAAAGATCGCTTTTTGCAGCGCGACAGACGCGGTGAACTCTGGAGAAAGCCATGGACCAAGCAAACGGCAGCGCACCTGCAATTCAGTCCGATGATCCGCCGCTCGCCCGCCGCACGGTGGCGAGCGCCATGGAGGCCGCGCTCGCGCCGGGCATGGCGCACGCGAACGAGGTGAACGTGACGCCGCTCGCCCCTGGCGCGGCGCACAGGCCCGCGACGAACGCGCCGTATCACGTCCACGGCAGCGTGCTCGAAGGCGGCGACAGCCCGGCCGTGCTTGCGCAACCGGCCGCCGCGCATGCCGAGGGAAAGGGCAGTGCGTTCCATCCGGCGCCTCGGTCGGCGCGGCGCACGCGCGAGGTGCTCGCGGACGCGCAGGACGCGCTCGTGACGCGCTATCGCCGCGTGAGCGACACCACCGACGACTTCGTGCACGACAACCCGTGGAAAGCGATCGCGATGGCGGCGGTCGGCGGTTTGATCGTCGGATTACTGGCCGCGCGCTGAGCGGCGCGTTTATATGGAAGTGTGCGGCGGCGGGCGCGGGCAGCGGGCCCCGCCCTTGCTGTAGTAATTGCATCGGCATGGCGCTCATCGTCATGCCGGCCCGCCATGGAAGAACGATCGTACGTCAGGCGCACCAGCCGGTGCGAGATATGGAACCCGCGGACCACGGCGCCAGTCGGCTCGCGGCGCGTGATGATCGCGCATTCGGAATCGAACGTCGGCGAGTCCTTCGCGTTGCTGCTCGCGATGCGCGGTTACGAAGCGGTACAGATCGCCGATGTGCCGGCGGCGTTGCGCTTCGCGCGTCAATGGCGGCCGCAGGTATTGTTTGTCGATACGCTCATCGGCGAGGTGCACGATCATGCGCTCGCACGCCAGTTGCGCGAGGCGCTCGCGGACGCGGCAGCGGGTGCCGAAGTCCAGACGCAACTGATGATCGCTCTCGCCGCCGACGCCACGCGCGATCCGCGCGACGCGCTGCACGAAGCCGCTTACGACGGCTTCTGCCGGACGCCCTGTCCGGTCTGGTGGCTATACGACGTATTGAAGTGCTTCTATCTCAATTGAAGCGCAAACCAGGCGAATTAAGCGGACGGCCGTGACGCCGCCGTCCGCCGTGACGCGTCACATGCTCCGGGAAGTCTTGAAATCGTTGGTTTCCAGTTCCACCGACTGGCCGTGATTGCGCTCGAGCGCGCGCCGGGCTGCATCTTCGATTTGCACGCGTCCGCCTTCGAATGCGGAGAGGAGGTCGTGCGAAGAGGTCCCGCTATTGCCGAAGTGATCGTTGAGCGCATCGAGGGAGACGCTGCACCAGACCTCGCGGCCATCGACACTGGCCTCGAATGCGACACGCGCTGCCGCCACGACATGACGTCGCCCGCTGAACTCTATCGCCATCCTTATCACCTCCTGTTATTCGTTGGGAACATGCAGAACACGCAGCACGCGCAGAACGCTGTTTGCGCGGATGAACTGCGGCCGGGAAACCCGCACGTCTTGCGATGAAGATGCCATCGACGGCGCATGCCGCCTCGCGCGGCATCGTGCTTCGGGCACCGTCGTCTTGCATCATACGCCCGCCATGCGACCCGGGCGCGTCCGGGTGACTTTGCAATGGCCGTGCCCGGCCGTGCTAGCGACAGCAGGCGCAGCCGCCCCGATGACGCATGCCGTAGCCGCCGGCGTCCTCGGCGCCGCCGTCCGACGCACCCGCGCCGCCGACGCTCGGCGCGCCGATGGTCACGCGCGCAGCCGTCGCGCCGCACTGCGGGCAGGCGGCGGGTTCGTCGCGCTCCGCGATGCGGCGCACGGCTTCGAATGCGCCGCAGCCGGCGCATTCGTAATCGTAGACAGGCATGTCGATTCCGTTTGAAAGAAGAGGGTGAGTCTGATCGGTCGTTTCAGTTTAGCAAGCGTGCGGCGGGCGATCGATCGCCGATGCGTCGCCTCCTGGATGAAACCCGCCGTGGCATCGCCATTGCTGAAACAAGGCCGGAATCATTCGTCGGGACGACACTCAAGGAGGCTTCATGAAACGCACTGCAACGCTGGTCGCGGCGCTCGCATCGACCATTCTCGTGGCCGCCGCGCCGCTCGCGCGCGCTCAGACCGAGGCATCGAGCACGACCATGGCCAACGATCTGCCGCCCGTCGACAAGGCCTTCGTGCAGGCGGCGTCTTCCGCCGGATCCACGGAAATCGACGCGGCCAGGCTCGCGACGAAGCAATCGCAGGACAAGGACGTGAAAGATTTCGCGCATCACATGATGATCGATCACACCCGGCTTGCCTTGCAGCTGAAGATGGCCGCGCCCCACGGCGTCACCGTGCCGATGAGCAACTCGGACCCGTCCGCGCTCGAGTCGCTCAAGGCGCTGCACGGCAAGGATTTCGATGACGCGTATATCCGCAAGGTCGGCGTGCAGGGACATCAGGAGGCGGTGCAGGTCTTTCGGAAGGAAGCGCAGGAAGGACAGAACGCCAAACTGAAGGAGGCCGCGCATAAGGCGCTGCCGACGATCGAGCAGCATCTGAAGATGGCGCAGGAACTCGCCGCGAAGAAGGGCGTGCAGTAAGCGTTCACGCGACGCACGCCGCGGCCCGCCCGGCGGCGTGCCGGCAACGTGCTAGCGGGCGGCCTGGCGCACCATCCGCAGGCGCGCTTCCTCGAGTGATTCGAACTTGCTGTCGGCTTCGTCGTACACCGACACCTTGCCGCGCCCGATGTCGTACACCCAGCCCTGAACCTGGAGCTTGCCGAGCGCGAGACGTCCCGCGACCGCCGGATGCGTGCGCAAGTGCGTGAGCTGCAGACGGATGTTCTCCTCGACCATCGCATGCACGATGCGCTCCTCTTCGAGCTTGCGCGCCATCACGACGCTGCGCGCGGCTTCGGCATTGCGCAGCCACGCGTGCACGGTCGGCATTTCATCGGCGATGGTCGCGCCTGAGGCGAGCCCCTTCATCGCGCCGCAGTCCGAGTGGCCGCAAATGACGATCTGCCGCACGTTGAGCGCGAGCACCGCGTACTCGACCACCGCCGACACGCCGCCCAGCATCTCGCCATAGGCCGGCACGATATTGCCGATGTTGCGGCACACGAAAAGCTCGCCGGGACGCGTCTGCGTGATCATTTCCGGCGACACGCGGGAATCCGCGCAGGTGATGAACAGCGTGTGCGGAGTCTGCCGGCGCGCAAGGCTCTTGAAGAGCGCTTCGCTGTCGGGGAAGACGAAGTGGCTGAAATCGTCGGCGCCTTGAAGGAGATACAGGAGATCGGGCGCGTCGGAGCCCTCGCGTTCTTCGCTCATCGCGGATCTGTCGGACATGGGTTGCCTCTGCTGTGCGGTTCTGTCGCGCGGCGCGTGCCGCTTCAGACCGAAAGCTTGCGCATTTTTGAGACGGATCGCAAGTCAGCTCGATTATTTCGCTTTTCGTATGCACCGATATGGTGCGTTGCGAGATGCCTTCGCTGGCCGGCGTCGTCAACTTCGGTTTTTTCGAACCAAAGCCCCCGTAATCTCGCATTTCTCGATGTCGTTCCTTTCGGTACATTATTCAAATCGAAAGCAAACAGAAAGGATTCGACATGAAGTGCCCAGTGTGTCCCGCGACCGAACTGCTGATGAGCGTGCGCGAAGGCATCGAGATCGATTATTGCCCGCAGTGCCGCGGCGTGTGGCTCGACCGGGGCGAGCTCGATCAGCTGATCCGCCGCGCCGAGCAGGCCGTGCTCGCCGAGGTCCAGGCGGACCGTGCCGAATGGCGCGAGCAGGAGCGCGAGCGGCGCACGCATCGCCCGGACGGGCATCGCCACGAGGAATACCGCTATGGCGATCCGCGCGTGCGGCGCGAGCATCCGCGCCGCAAGAAGTCCTTTCTCGGCGATCTGTTCGATTTCGATTGAGCGTGTGCGACGAGCCGATCGGCAAACCCATTCATGCAGCACGGACCGCACGACGCGGACAACAGGGAGAACGGCAATGGCAACGGTGAAGCAGATCCTGAGGGCGAAGTCCGAAACATCGGTCCATACGATCGATGCCGAAGCGAGCGTCTTCGATGCAGTCGCGCTGATGTCGAAGGTTCAGGTGGGCGCGCTCGTGGTGACGGTGGGCGATGCGGTGTGCGGCATCGTCACCGAGCGCGACTATGCGCGCAAGGTGATCCTGCAGGACAAGGCCTCGCGGACGACCACGGTATGCGAAATCATGACTGCGCCCGTGATGTCCGTGAGCCCCTGGACGAGCGCCGACGAATGCATGGCGCTGATCACGCAGTACCGCATTCGTCATCTGCCGGTGATCGACGGCGGCAGGCTGCTCGGCATGGTGTCGATCGGCGACATGGTGCGGCATCTGATCGACGAGCAGCAGTTCGCCATCGATCAGTTGGAGAGCTACGTGCGCGGCCCGCGCCACGACATGCCGACGTGCGCGCTCACGCGCAGCACGCCGATTCCGCAGACGCTCGAGACGCGCTTCGCGTGATCAGGTCGCATCCATGCCGGTGACCGGCTCGACCGGGCGCACCGGCTCGGTCGGGGGCGCGAAATCGCGGCGGAAGCGGTTGAGGGCGGAGAGTCCCATCGACAGTCCCGGATCGAGATAGTGAACGATGAGACTGCGACGCTCGCCGTTCACTACGTCGAGATTGCAGTGCTGCATCAGAAAGCCGTTGAACACGAAGACGCTGCCGGGCTTGCCCTTGATGCGCGTGCAGATGCCCTGATCGAGATGCCGTTGCGTGCGTGCGAGGCGCAGCGCGAAGGGCATGTTGCGCTCGGTCCACTGCAGGCTCTTGGTGAAGAGATTGCTCGTGCGGCCCGGCAGACGGCGCGGCTTCGTATAGGCGATGAGATCGCCCGCGCGTTCGTCGTCGGCGGACTGCAGCAGGATCACGAGCGTGAGCACGTGTGAATCGTAGTGACGGCAGTGGCTGTTCGAATCCGTCGTGGGGCTGCCCACGCGCAGACCGAACCACGGGCCTGTCGCGGCCTTCGCCTTCAATGTGGAGTCGACCCAGTCGGACGCGAGGCGCACCGACTCGCTTTCCAGTTCCTTGAACTTCGGTATTTCACGCAGCGTGTGGAGCACATCCTTGGCGCTGGTGAAAAATTGCTTGTGATCGGGCGTTGCGTCGTGGGCCACGTCGAGCTTCGACTTGATCTCGGCGAGCAGTTGTTCGGGCACGACCGATTCGAAGACAGCCAGTTCTCCCCGGCACGCGCGTTGCAACGCGTCATGGTCTTGTTTTTTCATATGCACCCCGAAATATTCCGATAATTGAAACTGCGATCGACTGGCAACGTGAAGACGTGTCAGAGGCCGACGTTCTCATAATTGGTTTCTCGTCCTTGCGACGACCTCATGCCGGCGCCGGCGTCACTCCCGAACTCGACGGGAGGCCGTGCGCGGCTTCTCGCGCACGAGGTCGTGCCACGCTTCACGGATCCGCGCCGCCGATGTCGATGGTGGTCGGTCCATCCGGGGGCCATGCTGCCCACGCGTGCCTGTTGGTCTCGCTCATGGCGGTTTCTTGTTTTGAGCTTCTGTTCTGATTTGCTTTCGGGTTCCTGTCAAACCCGTCCCGTCCGTCCGGCTGCCCGTCGTCGCGGGCACTAACCAGTCAGTACATTTTTGTACTTTGTTCGGCAATCCTATCGTTGAGGCTCTGCGCCGAATGTACGACGGCGCACGCGAGAAGCGGCGGCCCGCACATCGGAGAAACCCGGAGCGGTACGACAAATTTCACGCGGCGCGTCGTCCGTGCAACTTCGGCAAACGTTTTGCGGCCCGGCCTTATGAGCGCCAGCGGACACAGCAAACGTTGGCCGCGAGCGCCCCCGGCCGATACGTGCGTCCGCGCACTGAGCCCGATTAAGCGGACGGGTAATTTTCGACCATCAAACGAGCCCGGCCAGGCTCGACTCGCCTATCGCACGACGCCTGCACACAACAACGACGCGTCCGGCGGTACAGCGGCAAACAACGAAACGACGATCCGAACACGGACATTCGACGGGGATTCAATGAACAGGGCATCGCTGGAAGACAGACTCTGGGTGGCGACCTTTATCGTCGCCGTGGCGAGCGACGTTCTCTCGGGCGTGATCCGCTACGCCACGTCGCTGGTCGGCGCGGCTCCCATCACTTATCTGCCCAAGGTGCTGATGCTCGCTTGGGTGCTCTTCATCCTGCTCAAGCGGCCGAAGGCGAGTCACGCGATCATCGCGCTGTATCTGCTCGCGCAGTCTTTCGTGTCGCTGTCGCACGGCGTGGCGCCCGAGGCCGTCGGCTTCTGGGTGTGGACCGTGATGCCGATGCTCTTCGCGTTGACCGCTTCGCCGCAGGCGCTCGCGCTGCTCAACGGCGGCGGGGCGCGCGTGGCGTTCTTCGTGCTGGCGGCGCTGTGCTTCATCGGGCTCTTGCTGAACAGCTACTCGCCGATGCCGTGGATCGGACAGAGCGTGTCGGTGGGCGGCCACAACGTTTCGGTGGCGATGTCGTCGTATGTGGGCATGGCAAAGAGACTGACCGGCTTCGGCCGCGACAGCGCGTCCACCGGCCTGATGGTCGGGCTGCTCACGACCTTCCTGCTCATGCGCATGCGCTCGAAGCTGCTGCAGCTCGCGTTGCTCGGATGCGCGGGCGCGGCCGTCTACGCGACGACCAACAAGACGGCGCCGGTCGCGCTGGCGCTCGTCGTCATCGCGCATTGCTTCCTCGCTTCGTCGACGATCAAGCGCGCCTGCCTGTGGGCGGCCGGCTTCGCGGTGGCCTTTCCGATCGTGTCGTTCCTCGCGACCTCGGCGATCAATCTCGCGGGCACCGGCTTTACGACGCTCGCGTCGTTTCAGGACCGCATGTGGAATACGTGGCCGCTGTTGATCGAAGGCCTGCTCAAGGACAACCGCATCTGGCTCGGCCTCGGGCCGGGCGGCTTCGGCTCGGCGGCGACGTATTACGAGAGCGCCTTCGGCTTCAACGTCGCGTATGCGGACAACACGGTGCTCTACGCGGTCGCGAGCTTCGGCTTCTTCGGCGCGCTGGTGCTCGTCTGGGCGCTCGTGCGTCTCATGCTCAAGGCCGAGCCGACCGACCGCGCCTCCTGGGCGATGCTGCTCTATCTGCTCTTCGCCTGCGCGAGCACGGACATCTGCGAATCGATCGGCTGCCTGCTGTTTCTCGGCGTCACGATCCGCTATCTGCGCGAGAGCGTGCCCGAAACCTTCAGCCGGATGAGCCGCATGCCGGCCCATCCGTCGATGCGCGCGAACGGCTTCGTCGTCGATGAGCGAGGCGTCGAGCAACATCACGATACGTTGCTGGACGCGTCGCGCGGCAGCTTCGGGAGGCATCTGACGTGATGCGCCCCGGTCCTCGCATGGCGCGGCGCGTGACGCTTGCCGCGCTCCTCGCGTTTTGCGGCGCGCTGCTCGCGGCATCGCCCGCGCCGACGGTCACGCTCGACGGCGCAGCGAATTCCGCCGAAGTGCCGTATGCCGCCGTGCCGAGATTCGCGGCGTCGCGCGCGAACACGGGCGTTGCTATCCACCAGATCAACGATACGCGCCTGCTCGATGCCGTGAAGGACGTCGGCTTCTCGTTCGTGCGCACGGACCTGTTCTGGGAAGCGGTGCAGGCGCCGGACGGCTGGCACTTCGGCGGGTTCGACGGGCTCGTCTCGAACCTGTCGGCGCGCGGCCTCGGCGCGCTTTTCATCCTGGGCTACAAGCATTACATGTTCAGCCCGGACCAGCCGCCGACGTCCGCGCCGCAGCTCGCCGCGTTCCGCACGTACGTGTATCAGGCGGCCTTTCGCTATCGCAACGCGCCGGTGCGCTTCGAAGTATGGAACGAGCAGGACCACAAGGATTTCTGGCTCGCAACGCCGTCGCCGCGTGCGTATCGCGCGTTGCTGGAGACGGCGGTAGGCGCGGCGCGCGCGGCCAATCCCGACGTGACGATCGCCACGGGCGGGGTGCAGCAGGTCGATCGCGACTTCATCCGCTCGGTCGGCGACATGAGCGCGGCGAAGTCGCGCAGCGGGCCGGACGCCGTGAGCGTGCATCCGTATCGACAGCAGTATCCGGAGACCGTGCTCGACGACTACGCGGCGTTGCGCGAAGACCTCTCTACATACGCGAAGCGTCCGCAAGTGTGGGCCACCGAATGGTCATACCCGACCTTCGCATACGAATATGTAGCGGACATCGCCGATGGTCATTCGCCCGAAGCGCGTGCACGTCAGGCGAAGTATGCGGTGCGGCTCTTTCTGATGAACTGGATTGCGCAGATCGGCCTGACTTCGTATTACGACATGCGCAATGACGGCACGAACCCGCGCGAGATGGAGCACAACTTCGGGCTGCTCGATGCAGGCAACGCGAAGCTGCCGGCGTATCACGCGGTGAAGCATCTCTTCGGCTTCACGGCGGGCGTGAAGAACGCGCGCTGGTTCATCGACGAGAAAGAGAAGTATGCGGTGCTCAAGTTCGAGGCCAATGGCGCGACGAAGTATGTCGTGTGGTGCTACGGCGCGGGCAACGTAATGAATCTCGACGTATCGCGTCTGCCCGACCGCGCGATCGTCACCGATCTGTACGGCAAGCCGCGCACCGGGCGCGGCGTGCTGGCGGTCACCGAAGCGCAGGGTCCGGTTTTCATCAGCGTGGCTTCGTGAAAGTGCAGTGAGTGCGGTTGATGCAGTGAGTGCGGTGAGTGCGGGAAGGAGAGGGGCGCGTACGGGGAAGACGCGCCTCTCTTCATGTATCGGTTCGGATGACGTAATGGTTTTGCCGACGATGGCCAGTCGCCACTGACGTCCTTGGTCTTCATTTCTTTGTTAGGGATATAACATGCTTTCATACAACATGCGCCCCACCTTGACGCCAGTTCCGCAGCGCGGCGACGGAGTCGTCGATCTCTGGCGCAGCGTGGTGCGCCACAAGACGCTGCTCGGCGCCGTTACCGGCACGTGCTGTGCGGCGGGCGTGCTCTACATCCTGCTCGCGACGCCGCAGTATCGCGCCGAGGCGCTGTTGCGCGTGCAAAGCAAGGCGGGTGTCGCGATCAGCGCGCTGTCGGACGTATCCGGTTCGATGGCCGCCGACGGATCCGCGAGCGACGAAAGCGACGTGCTCACGTCGCGCTCGGTCGTGAGCGCGGCGATCGCGCAGACGGGCGCGGAGACGGTCGTCGAGACGCAGAGCTTCTTTCCGGTGATCGGCCGCTGGTTCGCCACGCGCCACGCCACCGACCGGGAACTCGCGCCCGCGCTGTTCGGACTCGATCAGTACGCGTGGGGCGGCGAGCGCCTGACGCCCGGCGTCTTCGATGTGCCGAAGGCCGCGCTGCAGATGAAGTTTCACGTCGTCGCGGGCGAGGGCGGACGCTGGACGCTCTTCGACAAGAACGACACGCGCCTCGCCGAAGGCCGCGTCGGCGAAACCGTGCCGTTCCAGGTCACGACGCCCGACGGTCAGGCGCCCGGCGAACTGCGCATCGACACGTTGCGCGCGCGTCCCGGCGTCTCGTTCCAGATCACGAAGTATTCGCAGCAGATGACCTTCGACAACGTGCTGCAGCGGCTGCGCACGTCGATTCCGCCGCGCGAGTCGTCGTTGCGCGACCCGGCGCTGATCCATCTGACTTACCAGGCCGAATCGCCGTTCGAGGCGCAGGCGATGGTCAACGCGATCATCAAGACGTATCAGCAGCGCGACATCGAGCGCCGCGCCGCGCAGGCGCAGACGAGCCTCGATTTCCTGCGCCAGCGTCTTCCCGCGCTGCGGGCGGATCTTGAACGCGCGGAAGGCCGCCTGAACAGCTTCCGCACGCAGACCGGCACCGTCGACATGCAGCAGCAAAACGTCGCGCTCATCGCACGCATGAGCAGCCTCGAGGAACGGCAGACGACACTGCAACTCGCGCTCGATGCCGCGCAGCATCGTTATCGTCCGGACAGCGAGCAGTATCAGGCCGCGCTCACGCAGTTGAATCAGGTGAAGCGCGAGATCGGCGATGCGTCGAAGACTGCGGCGAATCTGCCTTCGATTCAGCGCCAGTATGTCGAACTCGCGCGCGACGTCGCGGTGACGACGCAGCTCTACACGAGCGTGCTCACCAACACGCAGCAGCTCGAAGTGGCCGCGGCCAGCACGCCGCCGGGCATCGCGGTCGTGGACTGGGCCGTCGCGCCCGAGAAGCAGTCGTGGCCGCGTCAGTGGATCGTGCTGCTCGGCTCGATCTTCGGCGGCCTGTTCGTGAGCACCGTGTCGATCTATCTGATCGCGCTGCATCGCCGCGAATTGCGCAGCCCCGAGGAAATCGATCACTTCTCGCAAGTGCCGCGTCTCGCCGTGATCGCGCGCTCGACGGCGCAACTGCGTCAGGACGTGCGTGCGCTCACGCATAACGCCGCGCCGGCCAAGCTGCTCGCGATGACGAGCCCGACCGATCCGAGCGTCGAAGCGTTGCGCTCGCTGCGCAGCAGCGTGCGGGCGATGCTCTCCGGCGTGCCGCTCGCGAATCATCCGGGCTTTCACGGTCTGCATCCGATGAACCCGCTCAATCCGATGAACCCGATGGCCCTGAGCCATGCGGTCGGCAACACGATGAGCGTGATGAATCCGGGCTATGTCGTCGAGGCAACCGATACGAACGACGGCGGCGGCCGCGTGATTCTCTTCACCGGCCCGACGCAGGGCGTGGGCAAGAGCTTCGTGTCGTCGAACTTCGCGTATCTGCTGGCGGAGACGCGCGCCTCGGTACTGCTGATCGACGCCGACATGCGTCAGGGCCGTCTGCGTCATTTGGTCGATGGCCGCGAAGGCCCGGGTCTCGCGGAGGTGCTCGCGGGTACGGCGCGCGTCGAAGATGCCATCGTGCCGCTCGGCAACGGCGGCCTCTCGATGATGGATGCGGGCGCGGAGTATCCGGAGAACCCGGCGGAGCTGCTGACGCGCCCGGCGTTCCAGGAAATGATGACGATGCTGCGCGAGATCTACGATTACATCGTGATCGATTCGCCGCCGGTGCTGCCGGTGAGCGATGCGCTCTCGATCGCGATGCAGAACTGCGACCTCGTGCTGCTCGTGTCGCGCGCGGATCGCACGGGCGCACGGCAACTGGAGGAGACGCTGCGCCGTCTGGAGAATGTCGGCGCGAAAGTGGGCGGGCATGTGTTCAACGGCTTCGCACCGGGACGCTACGGTGCGCGCGAGGAATACGGCATCAGGACGTCGACGCGATAAGAAGAGGGTAGGTGAGGTGTTCGAGCCGGAGTGCCGGGTTTCCCGGCCTCCGGTTTTTTTCTTGCCGTTCTTCGGCGGAATCGAGTTGCCGCCGAGCGGCGGACTCCGGTGTGCGTGCGGACGCACGACCGTTCCGATAATAGACATGCTCCATTGACGCATTTCGACAGATAAAGTCGGGCCAGCTTCTACACTGTCCGATGCGAGCGCATGTGCGCGCATCAAAAAATCGAAACACAGTGTTGTGAGGGCAGTCAGTTTGGCAACCGACATGAACGAAGGCATCCAGGAAATTCGCGCGAGCTACGACGAATTTCCGTATCACTCTTTTCCGTACAGAAAAAGTGCGCCGGAAAATCTTGCAGTCGTAGCGCATCTGTTCGGGCTCGACGCGCCGGACGTGCGCGGCGCGCGCGTGCTCGAACTGGGATGCGCGTCGGGCGGCAATGCGATTCCCTTCGCCGCGCGCAATCCGAAGGCGCGGGTGGTGGGTGTCGACTTGTCCGCGGTGCAGATCGAGGAAGGGCGCCGGCGTATCGGCGCATTGAAGCTCAGGAACATCGAGTTGCGCGCGCTCGACCTGACGTCGATCACACCGGAGTTCGGCGAGTTCGATTACATCGTCTGCCATGGCCTGTACAGCTGGGTGACGGAGAACGTGCGGGAGGCGATTCTGCGCATCTGCCGGGACAATCTTTCGGCCACTGGCGTCGCGTACATCTCGTATAAAACCTATCCGGGCTGGAAGGCGCATGAGACGGTGCGCGATGCGATGTTGCTGCGCGCGGGGCGCGAGGGCGACATCAGGCATCGGCTGGCGCTCGGGCGCGGGATGATCGACTTTCTGCGCACTCATGCGCGGGCCGGCAGCGTGCTTGCACACGCGGTGGCGCAGGATCACGCGACCATCGCCCATGCCGATGCGAATTATCTCGCTCACGATTACCTTGCCGACTTCAGCGCGCCTTGCTATTTCCTCGACTTCGTGAGGCAAGCCGAGGCGCAAGGCATGGCCTGTTTCGCCGACGCAGACCCGGAGACGATGTTCGCCATCAACTACGGCGAAGACATCGCGCGGCCGCTCCTCGATGAATGCGGCGGCAGTCAGGCGCTGCTCGAACAGTATCTGGATTTCATCGGCGACCGGTCGTTTCGCTCGTCGCTGCTTGTGCGCGGTGAACGCAAGGAGGGCGTGCGTTATCGTCTGGACGAGGCGCGTTTGCGTGCGCTGCATGTCGCCGCGTCGCTCGTTTGCAGCGACGGCGAAGTGCGTTTCGACGATTCGCCTCAACGGTTCGTGACGCCGGAGGGCAGGGCCGTCGTTCTCGATCGGCGAGTGAAAAAGGCGGCCGCGCTCGCGCTGACGCAGGCTGCGCCCTTTACGCTGAACTTCGACCAAATGCGCGATGCGGTGCGCGAGCGCATCGAGGACGCCGACGCGGACGATCTCGACGCGACGCTGACTGCGTTCGTCGAGTCGATCGTGATTCACGGGCTCGCGCGTTATCGTCTTTTGCCTGTGGCGCGAAGCAAGGCGAATCCGTGTTTGTCGGAGGTCGCGCGCGGATATCCAGCGCGTCTTTCGGAGGGGCAAGTGCCGCACACCTTCAACGTGTGGCACGAGCCCGTCGTTCTGGATGCGGCCGGCCAGTTGATGCTGCCGTACATTGATGGCAAGCGCACGCGCGCGGCATTGCTCGCCATGCTGGAGCAAGCCGTGCGGCAGGGCCTGACGCTCGGCGCGGACGCAGGCGCGCAGGGTGATTCGATCGATGCTGCGACCGTGCTGGACCGGATGCTGCGCCAGTTCTGCGCTTGACTGGATTGTGGGAAATGATGGCCGGTGGGACGCCGTGTGTGGCGTCTCGATCGTCAGTCGGATCAGCGGTGATCGCTGCCATCGATCTGAATCAGTTCGCCCAGGCACGAGCGCCGATTCCTCGGCTGGTGAATCTTGGGCGGGCG
>FCOH02000034.1 GCA_001544595.2 Caballeronia peredens
GCCTCGTGAGTTTCGTCGGCAAGCAGTTTCTCCAACCTAAGCGTGACCGGGTGTCCGGTTATGCGGGGGCAAGTCCAATCACCGAGATCAGCAAACAACACAACAGCGAGCCACAAATCCAACATCGAGCGCAGCCGAGTGACCATGATTTGGGCCCATAACGCCACGAGCGAGATAGACAGAACCAACACGGAAGCCGGACTCATCTGAAGACGCGCGTACGATCCGGTCGCTGAGACAATTTCTGGGAGATGAGTTTTACCTGCTATCGCTACGACTCCGAAGCCCGCAGCAAGTGCAAGCGCGCCGACGACGGAATACCGTCCGACGCCAACCTGGCTTTCGCTCACTCGACGCATCCGAAATGCGAGGGCAGTCGTAACAAGGGCCGGGAAGCCGCAGTGCCAAAAAACCCAGATCCAAAGCGAACTTTGAGAGCCAGCTCCAAGTAGCCCATTTGGGGCAAACACACCAGGAAAGGAAGCCAGCTGCAGAACAGCTGTTAAGCTAGCAAACGCATAAGCGCCGCTCAGCGAGGCAAACATCAACCGCCCAGTAACCTTGTACTCAGTCCATAAAAGATACGCAGTCAGCGATCCGGTAAGTGCCACCCAAGTTCCAAATATGGGCAGAAACTGAACAATAACAGTCGTTCGCTGCGAGGAGAAGTGCCAGACGATCGTTGTCTCAATCAGAACGACAAGAACAACTACGGCAGCCATGACGCGGTGCGCCTTACTTGAAGGCAATTGCAGGAGGGTGACTTCCATTGGACATCTAAACGGTAAAACTGATAAATGACGCAATCCCGAGAAGCGTCCCGCTTGTGGCGGCACTGCATATCGAAGAGCTAACGACGCGCGCTTGCCCATGCCGCCACAGAAGGTGTACTACGGGACCGGATAACATCTTAACGCTACGCCGTTATTGACCGCGCGATCTATTAGTTGTCGGCACTGATGCATTCTACTTTAGGTTGCCCACTCGCGAAGGCGCAGCAATCGAGAGGTACCGAGTCGAAAGCTGCGAAAAGCTAACGATCCTTTGCAGCGATAGTCCGCTCCCTCGGTGCCCCCAAAGGAAAAAACACGGTCAAACTGAAGGCTTCGCGCAGGGAGATTCACTGCCATTCGACCTTGCAAATAAACAGCAGTTGACGCCTCCGAGGTACGAGCAAATGAAACTTGAGATACCTGATTTGCCGTTCTCACCATGGCGTGCGTGGAATCTGCGCGATCGGCCATCAGCCGACTTCGACGTTCCCCGTGAATTCGGCATTTTTGGTTTGTATCTACTGGCGGACGGGCACGGAGACAGCTGCTGCAAACGTCCAAGCACCGGGCGGCATCTTTGCCCCAAAGTCATCTACATCGGCATGTCGCAACACGTCGATCGGCGTCTAAAGGAAGCACATCACCCGGTCAAAGCATACCGCCTGCAATATCGCGATAGGCGATGTGAACGTCTTCACTCTGCGACCTGGCAATCCGAATGGAGCCATCAGGGCAGACCGCCCTTAGGTCTACTGTCAGTGACCATCGCTTTTTATGAGAGGGCACTTATGCTCGACTTCTATCGCGTCCATGGAAGACTTCCGGCTCTGAACAGACTGTAAGAAAATGAAGCTTGACTCAAGCGCGATTCGCTTATACCTAGAACGCGTTTACCCTTCGTTCAGCTTTGGATACATGGTCAGATCCGCTGTTCAGAACACCCTACATCCATCACGCGTTCTGAAACTCAGAACAACGCGTTCGGCGCGCAAAAAACAACGACGCGGGTCGTCATTTACCTTTTGTCGCTGAAGTTTGAAGATAGGGGGTGTCTAGCGTCCTGAAATAATGCCAACGATATCTTCCAGACACACCCGTAGCAACAACCTATCGAACGAAGGGAGAAGCGAATAGTAATCGACCTGCCTACGCGCAAGTCGCTGTAGGCGGTGTTGAAGCTCTCGGCGGGATCTACAGCGACGTCGCAAAGATGGCCCCATTGCATGTTCTAATCGAGCTGTAGTACCTTCGGGTGTCGCAGATCAATAACTGTGCGTTCTGTCTCGATATGCACACCCACGATCTTCTCAACAAAGACATAAAGGCTGAGAGACAAGCGTTGATACAAACGTGGGCGGGATCCGACGACCTCTTTGCCGTACTCGAACGTGCTGCTGGGCACGGGCCGAAACGGTGACGCCGGTTGCAGAAACTGGAGTTACCGAGGTCGCGCACCCCTGATCGCGCTTTTGAATTGACCGAAAAGCGCAGCGACTACCATGCTCTAAAAGTGTAATTTGATCGTCTAGACGACTGTTTGCCTGGCTTTCTATTTCAACGATTCCGGAATTGGCATGGTGGGTAGGCGTCTTGATGCTCCACAAAGGCCAAAGCGTCATTGCGATCAAGGCACATGCGCTTTGTAAGCTCGCACATGCAGGAACCTGAAAGCCTGAGAAAATGAGCAAAGCTCGGTTGTTTCGAACTGTCGGCCACTGGTGTGGCTGACGGGCTATTAGGAATATACGGCCGGGTTGAATCCGGCGTCAGACCTCGCGGCCGAGCAAGCGCAAAAAGTCGGTCACTTCGCGGCAGCATAACTGTCATCAGAAGTTCGAGCGAAATTTCGGCTCAGACGCAACGTTCTCGCATCGGCCGTCTCCCGAAGATTCTCACCTATCAACATTTCTTCGTCCGGTCGCACTTGTATGGATCTTCGCGCAGCTGTCTTAACCCCCACCGTGGTTCGAGCCTCGATGCACATGTCTTTAAGGCGTTCATCTCGCCGTTGCCAACTCCCGCCCGATACGGACGAGCCCGATTGAGGAAAAATCGCACAGGTCGAGATTGAAGTTTTCACTCAAGACACGCAGAGATAGTCGGAGCTAATATAGTGGGCGATTTAAGCTAAATATAGCCTAACTGCGACGTGCAATTATGCGAGCTTCGTGAAACATCGTTGCCCTCATGTTGCTCTTGCGCATTAAAACGAGATTCCAGCATGAAGTATGCGTCTAGCGGTACAGATCGGTACGAGCTGCGAATTGTTTAAGGAGAGCGCCAGGTGATGCCTCAAGACTTCGCTCTACTTCTCGGGCGAGCATTCGTTGCAGTATCGGACATCCGCAATTTCACGCAAGCTGCGGCCCGTCTTCACCAAACGTAACAGCAGTGAGCATGAGGATCGAGCGTCTCGAAGAGCTTATCGGTCAACGCCTGTTTGAACGCGACACTACAATCGTGCGACTAACTTCTGTCGGCGAGAGATTATTACGAGCGTGGCACAGCGCCTAATCGAGGCTCACGAAGACGCGTCCCTTGCACTTCAGCACGGACTCGCAGCCGGCAGCCCCAAGCTTGCCACGTCTGAGATCTTCGCGTCGTGCCTCATGCCGCCCATCCTGCGCACCATCAGAACAACATTTCTAAATATTGAGGTGGAAATTCGTTGAAGACATAGCTGGAAGCTGCTGAAATCAGCGGATTCCCACAACATCAACCTCGTCGTCGCCACGAAATTTCTGCGCACGAGCGACGGCGGCTCCTTGCAAGAGGGGCTCGCTCGGATGTGTCAGGAGAGCAGCCAAGTCTTTCGGCAAACTCCCCTCCCGCTAGCGGTATTTCCCGAAGCCTGCCTGGATCGCAAAGCAGGCATTGCGGCGTTTGGACAAGCAGAAAACGGATTGGCGATTTGCGTACACAAGCCTAAATCACGAGGGACTTCTCGCCGCAGTGGCAGCCGGAAGCGCCACTTCAGTCATGATCGAAAGTGCGGTCACGACCCATCACAGGTTTTTAATATCGGCTGATGGGTTCTCGACTCTCACTCCGACTGAGATATGCATGTACACGCCTCGGCCAGAGATTTAGCCCATCGTGAACAGAGTCGCCAAAAGCACACGACGCCATTTCGCAACTCGATCTGTCGAGCGCGAGGTCAAGTCGATTCGAGACCTGACTTGGACGGCAGAGTCCGCTTACGCGCAAAAAAGCGTACCTAAAAAGACCTCGGAAGCTGGCCAGCGCATGCTCCGCTATCAGGGATTGGACGGTATCGTCCCATCCCACGAACGCCGGCACTTTCGAATTGGTCAGGGCCAATCACCGCCTTTACAGCGGCTTCCAAGATTTTCGACGTCAGCGATCTTGATAGTCGACCTCACGTGGCTTCAGTGCTCCTGTCGCTACCTTATCATCAAGGTTGCATTCATCAGTCGTTCACAGGCATCCAATTTCTGATCACGTCGATGTCCGAATGTGAGCTGCACAACATACCGGCCAAAAATAACTCCTCAGTATCCCGAGAGCTAATCTCAGGGGGTCGTCATGCCACGGCAACCAGCGTTAAACAAATTGACGGCGAGCATCGTTTCAGCATCATTGCTGAGCGGCTGTCAGTTCCTGCATGTCGTAGGTGACGAGAAACATCCCTCCAGCGAGACTGGACAGGGACAACTCAAAGTCGAGCTCATGGGTAGCACGGACCTGCGCGGCGAAAGGCTCGGCAACGAGGATCCGCTAACAGACTTCAATAGATTCTGCAAGGCATCGCTTCAATCGCGGACGCAGCCCGTCCACAGCAAGGGACCGGACGAAGTATTTGTGGTACCGATACTTGTCGGCATCGCACTGGTCGCAGCGTTCTCGGTAGCAACAACGGAAGCGGAAACCTCGTTCGCTAGGTACGCAGACAAGAAAAAGCAGGCGTTCTCGTTCAACACAGAACATGCAGGAAACGTAGCTGCACTTGTGAGAGAAGGCCGCCCGACCTTCAATTGCTTGGTGATTCGCTTGCTAAACAAAGATAAACCTGCGGAAGCCGACTTGACTTTCGCGGCCACTTTGAAGATGAGCGGCGCGACACAGCCTATAGCTTGGCAGTGGGTCCCAACTTATTTCAAACTTACAAAGAGTTCGGCTCGAACCGATCGGTCGGGTCTTGTCGACGTTACAGTTGGTATCGCAATTTCAGGTGTGACGGAAAAAGGAAACCAATCCGTAGCTAACACTTCTATCGCGTTGAAGGGACTCTGCCTTCCCGGCGGTAGTGCGAAGGACTGCGCCCAAAACAGTGAGGGACAATGGCACGATGACAACACCAAGCTCCCTCTTGGTGTCTACAACGCTACGCCATGGTTCATCATTCCCGAGACCGACAAAGCCGGTGCTCAACAATGTAAAGGGGATTGCGTTCCAGGGACCATCACCGTCAGCGTCACTGAATCTGGAACAGGAGCGCCGGACTTTGGAGCGGCAAAGACAGAGCTCGAAAACACAGACAAAGCGTTAGCCACCGCTCTTGGCAAATACATCGACTCTCAAGCGCCCAAAAAGTAATTGGGCGCCCTCGAAGAGACGACTAAAGCCACCGCATCGGCATGTGACTTTGCTGCCAAGAAAAAAACGCCGGCGTGTTGCCGGCGTGAAAAGTCCGTCTTTCCGAGGGGTGGCGACGAACCTGAGAGAACTCCGATCCCGAAGCATCGTTAGGACTTATTCTACAGAAATTTACGTGCTTCGAATCTTTGATTGAAGAAACGGATTGTTCAATAAAACTATGTAATTCATAATCAGCCTTGAGCCAGACACGAAGCGCGAAGAGCGTTAGCTTGCTGCAACGGCCGGGATCGTGCGTATTCGATATTTGCTATGTCAGCGTTTTCTACCAATGCAAGAGCTTTGGACCCAGCCACGCACCAATCAGTGCTGGCAAGAGCATGCCCATTGCATACCAAACGCTCCAAAAAGCCGGGCTCATTTCAGGGCAGTGCAAACAATACACCACAGTAGCCATTGAACTTGCCAGCACGCCGCTCGCCGCGCCGGCCGTTCTTAAACGTGTGGGCGCTAGAGAATGCATCGCCCAGATGACTGCAGGAAAAAGTGGCAAGGACAAAAGGAGAATGTTAAAACGACAACTCCGCCATGTATGGCCAAGCACAAGCGGCCAACGAGCGCTTGGGGTTGTGGTATCGAGCGTCATTCAGCCGGCAACTGACACGACCAAAAATGGCAGGACGAGAAAGCACCAAGTGAGCCCTATACGGGCCCCTGGACGCCCCACGCGCTCAATGGTTAGCAATGCGCCCAATGATATTGCTGACGGAAACGCGAGTTTCGCCCAAAACACGCCTGTGCGAGCAACGCTGGCAAGGTCATGACGAAAGCCAAATACAATGCTCATCACGAGCAGAGAGCCCGCGACACCGCACAGCAACGCCTTCGCGAAGCGCCGCCTAACCATAGTACGGTCAACTTCAACCACACCGCTGGCAAGAACATTGATGAGATCGTCAGTTTTCATCGGAGACCTCGAATTTTCGCGGCGAGGGCTTTTAATCCGCGATGCACTCCAACCTTCACGGCCGACTCCGAAAGTCCGGTCATCTGAGCTGTTTCGCTTACCGATAGACCTTCAATCTTTACGTGAACGATCGGCAAGCGCTGCTTATCTGGCAAAAACTCGAGGAGTTTGCTGATGTCGCGGCGAGCCTGTTTTGGCTCGTTGTCCAAACTTCCGAAGAGCTCTTCCGGGTCGCCAATTACGACATGGAGCGATTCACGCCGTGCTCGCGAGCGAAAGAAATCCATCAGCTTGTAGCGCGCAATGGCGTGCAACTAAGCCGTCAACGGTTCGTTCAGCCGGTAGGTGTGACGAGCATTGTGGACTGCAAGCAGAATCTCTTGAGTTAGATCTTCAACGTCATCTAGATGTTGCGGAATACGTTTCCTAAGAAATGCTCGAAGGTGTTGAGTTAGATCTCGAAGAAATCCACGGTACGCGCTCTCGTCTCCGTCCAGGCCGTCAACAAGAAGCGCCCTTAAGCGTGTTTCTGCGTCATTCGACATGGGATTTTTAGAGCTTACGAAGCAGCATGCCGACAGTCTAGTCGAACGCGATTGCGAATAAATCGCAGCAGAATAGCTCAACCTATAACGCGCTGCAACAGCGCCCTCATCGTTCATCTCATCCTATCTCCGTTACGCGCTTGATCCCATACCGGTAGTTGGTGATCTTCGTTCTTTAAGGCTCGACTCAACAAAGTACCAAGATCCCAAAAAAGCAATTGTTGTCTCAGACCGGAAGACCTTTCAAAATAAATGCGTATCGAAAGGTCTTATCAACTTTCTTATCAAATCATTGATTCGAGAATCTGAACGACATCACCATTCGATGCGTGTCGCCGGTACTCTAAAGCGAGTTCACGGGCCTTAGCTCTATATCTCGCATCCGAAAGGATCTTCCGTACGGCATCTCGCAATGCCATCACTGTGGGAGTGTTGGTCTGCAAATCAATCCCTACTCCGGCCCAAGCGACCCGTGCGTTCACCTCTGCCTTATCTTCGGAGTTGCCTGCGCCAACTATTGGCACCCCGTAGCTAAGTGCTTGGTTTACGCTCCCATAACCACCATTTGTCACGAACACATCGACACGAGGCAGAAGCCATTCGAACGGCAGGTATGACGCGATTCGAGCGTTCGAAGGAATCGAGCCAGGTACGTCGTCAACAGATCGTCCGCCAGCGGTGACAACAACAAGCAAGGAGGGGTCGTCTGCCAATGCGTCAAGAGTTGGCCGAATTAGTTGTGTGAAGTCAAAGTTTGACAGCGTCCCCTGACTCACCAAGACGACCTTCTTTGAGCCATCCAAATCGCCAGCCCAGTCCGGCAACGGGGCTTGCTTGGGAACAATGGGGATTGCGCCAATGAAGCGGACAGAGTCAGGCATGTCACTTCGAGGATACTCAAACTGAGGCACTGTCGTTTGCAGGTGCAGGTCCGGCAGATGCACGACCGAGTCGAATATGCTGTCGTTCAGAGGCGAACTACATGTTTTCGCCAATATGTTGTTAAGATACGTCCGATATGGATCATCGAACGTCGCCTTGACTTCGGCTGCCAGCTCGTTATAGTGCCCCGGCGCTGCCAGCGGAAGCGCCATGTTACAAGGCGCTTCGTCTGCTCGGTGCCACAACAGAAACGTTATGCCGAAGTATGCGATTGGCGGGCGCTTCTTGCGTGCACCTAAGAGCAAAGGAAGCAGGCCGAAGAAGAGATTGTCCGACACAATCAGGTCGACAGGGAACTCATCGAGAACTTTACAGACGCTTGCGTATTGCGCCAACATAGGATCCGCGAACACCCGCTCAAAGTAAAATTTGTTGGTCTCAACGCCAGGCGGGATAGACGATATCTCAGGGAAGTATTGCACAAAGTTGCTGAGGTCCCTGTTCGCATTTCCTTCAAAGGCTCGAAAGGTCGCGCCGATAGCCTCCACTCGTTGTTGGAAGCTTCGGGCTGACAGGCCTATTACTTCATGCCCGCGGTTCACGAGGCCTCGGCCAATAGACAGAATGGGGTTCAGATGGCCCATGAGAGGAACAGACGAGATCAAGACGCGCATGATATTCCTGCGTTGTGGATAGTCTTGATCTAGTTCGGCTCAGCCTGTCCCGCGGTTACAGAGACAATGAATAAATTGATTGCAGAAACATGATTTCGGTGGACAACAAGAAGGACGAGAACTGACAGAGAGCGCGCGTCAGCGCTAACGTCAACGTATCAACGGTCGTAGACTTTCAGCAGCATTTTCGCCGATTCCACCCGCTGTTGATGATAAAAGCAAAGCTTCAGATACAGATCCGTCTGAAGCTTGAATGTCTCAAGCGGCACCGTCTTCATGAGCTTCCCAAGCTTTCTGAGGTTGTCGTTCCAGTGTTCGAAATCGCCTTCAGCATCATGTCGAAGAGTGTCTCTGCAATACTGGAGAACCTCTTCCTTGTTTTCGACAGCATGATAAAGCTGGGCGAGAGCGACTGAATCATATCTCCACGGAAATCGCGCAACCTCCACTTGCCAGAACGTTGTGTATCCAGACTCGACCAAGGCGGACGCGAACTGAGCGTCATACTGCGGATTTTTCAATAGGAAAGGCTCAATGTCGGTTAAAGTACGAATTGACTTACTAAGTTCCCGTACGCGCTTCAGCAGAGCGCTCGTAACTGCACGCATCCCTTCTGTCGTGTCAAGCTCCTGCGCCAACGCCGCAACGTCTTCGGCACTGAGCGAGACGGTCACATCCTCTAGCTTGATCAGCTGAGTTGATTTCTGAATCTCCGCAGGTGTCAAGAAATCCGGGTTACTACCAATCCTCAGCCCGACTCTCGCATATGCCCGACCGATCAGCCGAGAACAGAACTGCCTAGTTCCCCCTCGCACATACGCCGCGACAGGCGATACGGTCGCTTCTGCTAACGAATAGGGCGCGCCCGTTTCAGACCGTACGTAGCCAACCACCATATCAAGAGTCGCTTCCGGCAGCTCGACAACGGGACGATAGGCGTATATCGCACAGCTCTCATGGTAGCGCATCTTGTCGATGTTTCTCGCTTGCACACCTTCGGACGTGGAGTCCATCACGGACGAGTTGGCGACATACAGCATCGCGTGCGATATATCGCTGTTGGTAAAGAAGCGAATGGCCGCACTAATCTTTCCGGTCGACGTCGAAAGAATGATGTCGCCCTTCTTAAGTTTTCTAACGTCGATCTTCTTCATGTTGTACCTGGTAAGAGAAACGTCATCCAAGCATTATCATACCGGGCGGTTCAGTGTCGCCGCCTGACGCAGTCCTAGCATAGAAACCAGTTGAAGATCGAGAAGCTGACGCAACCGGCAAGATAGTCGCGCCTTGATATGGGTCGACTCTTCCGCGGCACCGAACGTCCTTGCCAACCGACTTCTGAAAACGTTCGTGAAACTGGTTCAATGGCGGCGACGGCTCTGGACGCTCAAAGGCGCTCCTGATAATTGGCGATGGTCATTGGGCACCATACCGACGGTAACGGCGGCCGCTATGTTCGCGCAACAGGATGACACCTACACGGGCATGCGGCAGCCACGATCTTGAGCAGGACATTTTCTCCGATTTCTCAGCGCAACCGTGCTGGTAGCCGTTCTTCGTTGAGTATGCTGGATCTCGATAACTCCTTGCTTTCCCGCTCTCGGCTTAGAGATTGGCAACGCAACGGAACATGGAGACTCCCCTGTCATCGATTCATGCGCGATAAAATATTCTTATCGCGGTAAAAAAAATAGCATCTTTTTCGAGTCACCGTCCGCGACTAAACTCCGCTCATTCTTAATTTGCGGGTAGGCAAAATCCTCGCCTACAACCGCAGGCACCAGCAGGCAAAACGCTGCTCGGTGAATACAAGCGGAGACATGATGACGGCAAAAATCGCCCTGCTAACCGGTGCACTGTGTTCCGGCTTAGCTATGAACGCATACTCGCAATCAAACGTAACGCTCTACGGACTTATCAATTCTGGCCTCACTTATCAGAACAACGCAAAGGGGTCGCCATTATTCAAGGCTCAGAGCGGCGCGTGGGGCGGTAGTCGTTGGGGCATCCAAGGGTCCGAGGATCTCGGCGGCGGCATCTCAAGTATTTTCCTGCTAGAGAACGGTTTTGACGCCTATTCCGGGACGCTTGGGCAGAATGGGAGAATGTTCGGCCGCTCTGCGTGGGTCGGAATCGCCTCACCATGGGGCAAGGTTACCGCTGGCCGGCAATACGAGGAAACGACCGCGTTTTTGGGAAAAATCAGTGCCTCGGGCTTGTGGGCCGGGTACATCGGAAGTCACATTGGTGACGTAGACAATGTCGGCGCGACAAATCGGGTCGACAACACGCTTCGCTACGAGACACCCGACTTAGCGGGGTTGCGTGTAAGTGCGCTCTACCGTGTCGGTGGCACGCCGGGAAACATTGGGACAAACGAAATCTTTGGCCTCGGCGCATCATATGTGCGCGGAGGCTTGCAAATGGCCGCAGCCTATGAAAACGTGCACAATCCCGCGACGTCGCTCTACGACGGCACTGTGGTTACTCCCACGTTTGTCAGTCCCGCGAGCAACCCCATCTTCAGCGGATATGAGTCGGCATCGGACATGCGGGTGATTGGCGCAGGCGCAACGTATCAATTCGGCCAATTGACCGTTGGCGCCGTCTACACCAACACACAGTTCAGAGACGTCATTCGGACTGCCTCAACTCCACTTGCTGGAAGTCACACGTTTCAAGACGTCCAGGCCAACCTCACTTACCGAGTCAACACGAGCACGTTGCTGGGTGCAGCGTTCGACTATTTGAGTACAAGCACGGCGCATTACAGTCAAGCGATGTTCGGCCCCCACTACGCGCTTTCAAAGCGAACTGAGCTGTACGCCATCGGTATCTATCAACACGCTTCTGGAACGAATTCGGTCAATAAACCGGCGGTCGCGAGTATCAACACACTCACCGCCTCCTCAACTCCGAATCAGGTTGCGGTGAATGCCGGCATCATTCAGCGCTTCTAACGCGCGACATACGAACCGCTGGAAGCGCAATTCCCGAACTTGTTTTTGAGCCTATTGCAACGAATCCGCCTGCTCGCGCGCCGCCTGACGCAAACACTCGCTGAATCGCAGAACCGCCGGTGTCGGCGCAAGGTCTCGTCGAGAGATGATTGCGAAATCAAGTTCAGGAAGTTCATCTTGGATCGGTGCCATCGTGATTCCGAGCGGAATCATCGAACGGACCAAGGGTCGGGTATAGCAGCCAATCACGTCGGTTTTTGCAAGCAAACCGGCCCTCACGGCAAATGAAGAAGGTGCGTCAAGCATGCGTCTCGGAAAAGGAAGTCCCTGCGCTTCAAACATCGCCTTCATCACGCTTTGGGACAAACCCTCTGACGTCAGGGTTGCAATCCACTCTGCATCCAGCAATTCAGTGAGCCGAGTGGATTTAGCAAGAGGGTGCCCGGCCCGCATCGCGATCGCGAACCGGCAAGTAAATAACGAATCGTGTTCGAAGTCGCTGTCCAGCTCTGGCGCGCGGTGCGTTACCGCAATGTCCAGTTCCCCGTTGCGCAAGCGGGCAAGAGTCTCGACGACTGAAAGCTCATGGATGCGCAGCTTCACCAAGGGCATCATCTCGCGAAACTTGAGCACCGCGTCTGGAAGGATCGTTAGCGCAATCGTCGAAAGCGTGCCCACGGAGACATTGCCGACGGGTCGATTTTTAACTTGCTCTATCGTTTCCCTAACGCGCCGCATGTCAGCAAGAAGTTGTTCCGCACGTGGTAACAGAGCATCACCCGCCTCAGTAAGTTCGATGCCCCGGTTTGTTCGCGTGACCAGTTCGACGTCAAGAGAGCTTTCGAGCTCGCGAATTGTGTGCGTCACTGCCGGTTGCGTAAGCCCTAGCTGTCGTGCCGCTGCACGAAGACTACCCAACCTCGCGGCATACACAAATGCAAGCAATTGCTGCTGTTTCACTGCGTGCTCCATGCCTAACTGCAGGCGAACCCATGAGGTTAAGGACGGAAAAACAGGATCGATACGTATTCGCGAACGCTCAGCGTCGACCGGAAATTATAGATGACCACTGCGCAATAAGCCGTCGCAAGACGTCGCCATGATTGCGGTCATCGCAGCGATCACGTCAGCAATCCGCTCCGCAGGCCTTGATGTGTGGCGTTCCGAATCACAAATTGGATCTGCTCGTGTTGCCGCGAACACTCAAATGTTGAAGGCCCAAACGCTTCTTGATACACCACCTATCTAAGGGGGACTGCCGTCAAGGCTCTCCTCGAAAAAGGACTGATCGTATGTCGCACCTTGGATTTACCTCTATAGACGAGCTCGCGCCTCACTCTGGCGAGCTGTCTCACATCCGCCAACATCTTCATCAGCACCCTGAACTCGGGTTCCAAGAATTGCAGACGTCAGATCTGGTTGCTAGCAAGCTCAAGCAGTGGGGGTGGGACGTGACCAGAGGTGTTGGAAAAACAGGGGTCGTTGGGACGCTCAAGATAGGGAACAGTCATCGGAAGATTGGAATTCGGGCTGATATGGACGCTCTGCCCATCTTGGAAAAAACTGGTCTACCGTACGCCAGCGTCGAACCGGGAAAAATGCACGCCTGCGGCCATGACGGACACACAACCATGTTGCTCGGCGCCGCTCGCCATCTGGCGGCTACTCGCCGATTCAACGGCACGGCGCATTTGTACTTCCAGCCCGCGGAGGAACTGGGAAAAGCAGGAGGCGCGCGAAGCATGATTGCTGACGGCCTATTCGAGCGCTTCCCGTGCGACGCAGTCTTCGGGATGCACAACCATCCCGGTGTGGAAATCGGTACGTTCTTGTTTCGCAGGGGCCCGTTCATGGCCGCCAGCGATAAGGTTTACGTCCATATCGATGGCGTCGGTGGCCATGCAGCGCGCCCGCACTTGTGCGTCGACCCCGTCGTGGTTGCGGCCAGCATCACCATGGCGCTGCAAACAATTGTGTCTCGAAACGTCGACCCGTCCCAACCTGCGGTCGTAACGGTCGGCGCTTTGCAAGTTGGCGAGACCCACAACGTCATACCTTCTTTTGCCAAGATGCAGTTAAGCGTGCGCTCGTTCAATGACGAGATTCGCTCAGTCATGGAGAGACGGATCCGAGAACTCATTCAATCGCAAGCCGAAAGCTTTGGCGCGAAGGCATCGGTCGACTATGTGCATGGGCCAGACGTAGTCGTGAACACCATTGAAGAAACGGATTTCGCCATTGCAGTCGCGAGGGAGCTCGTTGGCGACGAACACGTTAATACTCATGCGGACCTCGTGATGGCGAGCGAGGATTTCTCGTTCATGCTGCAACAGCGCCCCGGAACCTACCTTAGATTAGGCAACGGTACCGGAAAACGGGGTTGCTCCGTACACAATCCGCTCTACGACTTCAACGACGAAAATTTACCGATCGGTGCTGCCTTCTGGGCTCGGCTCGTCGAGCGATACCTCGCCCACTGACGACGAACGACCCTACCTAACAGATGTCAAGGATCGACAATTGATGCCTACCACGAACAACACGGATGCTGCAGCTACGGTTACTGTGCGCAGCGGTTCGAGAAAGATGATGATTGCCGGAACCGTCATCGGCAACTGTCTCGAGTTCTACGACTTCACGGTCTACACCTACTTTGCCGTCATTATTGGGAAATTGTATTTCCCCTCTCAAGACCCGACGGTGTCTTTGATGTCCTCAGTTGCAACCTTCGCGGCGGGGTTCATTACTCGTCCGCTAGGCAGCCTGCTCCTCGGTCTCTATGCCGACCGGCGAGGTCGAAAGGCCGCTCTCAGCCTCACAATCTTGCTAATGGCATTCGGCACCGGTCTCATCGCCATCACGCCGACCTACGACCAAATCGGTGTCGCAGCGCCGATTCTCATCGTGCTTGCACGTCTCTTACAGGGATTCTCGCAGGGCGGCGAATTTGGAACGGCTACATCCACCTTGCTTGAGGCCGGTGACCAGAAAGCCCGTGGCCTTCGCGTGAGTTGGCAGCTTGCGACGCAAGGCACTGGCACGATCTTGGGTGCAGGCCTGGCAGCGCTACTTTCGGCGACACTCTCGAGAGAGGCCTTGGACGCTTGGGGCTGGCGCCTGCCGTTTATATTTGGCGTTCTCATAGCGCCCGTGGGCATCTACCTGCGACGAAATCTCCACGAAGACTGGGTAGCCTCCGCCACCGAAGGCTCAGCCACAGGCATCCTGAGGGAGCTTTTCACCACCCACCTTCGCACACAGATATTGATCACTCTGACGGGTATGGGCGGAACCGTCACGGTGTACCTTCTCAATTTCATGCCGATCTATGCAATCAAGACATTCGGTCTGCCAATGGCGACGTCCATGTTGGTCGGGGTGTCAACGGGCATGGTTACGATGTTTGCGGGTCCTTTGGCGGGCGCAACGTCCGATCGTTTGAGGAGCCGCAAGACGCTAATCTTCATCGGGCGCGGTGCACTTCTCGTGGGGCTGCTTCCCGCATTTCTGTTTATCAATCGCACACCCTCCGTGAGCGTGATTCTCCCAATCACTGCTTGCCTGACTTTCTTCTACGCATTCGGTTCGGCAACCTCGTTCACCTTGATGTGTGAATCGTTGCCCCGAGCCGTGCGGGCAACCGGAATTTCGATTGCCTACGCCGTCAGCGTTTGCGTCTTCGGTGGCACCGCGCAGTTCGTTAGCGTATGGCTCGTCCGAATCAGTGGCGATCCTGTCGCACCGGCCTGGTATGCAACAGCATGCGTGGCAGTGTCACTGCTCGCGGTCTCGTTGCTCAAGGAAACTGGGAACAAATCGCTGCGCTGAACGCAGGGCCTGAGCAGAGCAACGGGCTTCCTGCAGGATCATTCGAGATTGCGCACTGTTACTAACACCGTTGTCGCGAGATCAGGCGTTCACGCCACCGCTATAGAGAGAAAAGGAAATGAATATGGTCAACATTCCAAAGCACTTGGCCGCCGTATTGTTGACGCTTGCCTCAGCGGGTCTGTCCATCGCGTCGGCCGACTCATTGTCGGCACCCGGCGACGGGGGCGTGCCAGCTTTTTACAACTGGAAGAAAGCAATACCGTCCAAGCCAGGTCAGCTTCTGCGCACAGAGCCGTTGACGGGACAACAGGAATTGGCGTCCGCTCAGGAGAACATTCGGATCCTATACGTTTCAACAGATGGCATCGATAATCATACCCCCGTTGTCGTGTCCGGCGCCCTGTTTTTGCCAAAGGGAACGCCGCCACGCGGAGGCTGGCCGCTAATGGCCTGGGCCCATGGCACTGTTGGAAGCGCGGACATTTGCGCGCCGTCGTTCACAGGTCGCAGCGACCGCGATATCCATTACCTGAACTACTGGCTGGCGCGGGGCTACGCAATTGTCGCCACCGACTATCAAGGGCTTGGCACGCCGGGAATTCACCCCTACGGACTGACCCGCCCGCTTGCATACGACGTACTTGATAGCATCCGCGCAGTGCAAAACGGGAGCTTCCCACTTTCGAAGCGTGTTGTCGTTTTTGGCCAATCTCAGGGCGGTCGTGCCGCGTTCGCAACAGCCGTCTACGCGAAATCTTACGCGCCCGATCTCGATATCGTCGGCGTGGTCGCAACGGGAACCCCGTACTCGACCGGCCAGGATTTAGCAGCAGCAGAGCATGTGGAGGCACATCGGTCGGTTGTTCCGACATTTGCTTACAACGTACTTCGCCTCACCACAGCTGAGCGCCTGGACTCATCGTTCACTCCGGCCGACTATCTGAGCAGTCGGGCGATAGAGACGTTTCATTTGAGCCAGCGTGCCTGTCTCCACGAAATCGAACGCGACATCGTGGAGAAGAAACTTACGTATAACGATAGTTTTGTGCGCTCCCCGTCAGCGGTGTTTAACAACATCGAACGGATGGCAGCCTACCCGACCTTAAACTCGGACATTCCCATTTTCATTGGTACAGGCGGCAAGGACCGCGACGTGTTCGTTCCAAGCCAGGTCGCGCTGGTGGCCAATGCCTGCAAAGCTGGAGATCGGATCGAATGGCATTTGTACCCTGCTCTCAACCATTCCGAGACCGTCAATGGCTCGCTTGTCGATTCGACGCGCTTTGTCGCCAGCGCGTTCGCAGGCAATCGCCTTGACGGTAACTGCGCATCGTCCATGGCAGATATCGCGAGAAATTTCCCGCCTCAGCAATGAGCGTTACCAAAGTGTATCTACGGTTGGCGCATCGAAATTCCTCGTTTCGTTCGCCTCCATAGTACACACGACCCCTTGTCAATCAAGCATTTGCGACACATATCACGCGGAACGATGACAAAACCAGAATTTCGATGCTGCCTCCATTAATATCATCGGTCTGTTGAGCGCGTGTTTCTTTACCCTGTCCGAGTCAGAGTAATCTCACCCGTACGAGCGAGGCGCAGCGAATAGACGTGATTGTCCGATTGGCGTGCTGCGCTTTTCAGAAAATTGTTTATGCAAAAACGCAAAAACGAAAGCAGCCTAACTTCGCAAGCATCAAAGCGCGGGAACGAATCTTTGAATATGCGCCGAGACGTGCTGCGCGCTATCGCGGCGCTTCCTCTTGCTGGGGGCGCGATAGCGGCTCCGGCGGAACGGGAAAGTTTCCGTCCGAGCCAACCCGACGCAAAAGACTTCGTCTCGTATCGAACAGTAGACGTCAAGGGCGTGAAAATATTTTACCGCGAAGCAGGGCCGGAAAACGGACCGGTATTGCTGCTCTTACATGGCTACTCGTCATCATCGCGGATGTTCGAATCAATCATGTCAAAGCTCTCTGCGTGGTTCCGAGTCATAGCGCCTGACTACCCCGGATTTGGTTGGTCCGATGCGCCAGATCCATCAGCGTATGCATATACGTTCGAGAATTTGTCACAGACAATACTGGATTTTTCAGACCTCTTAAAGCTAGAGCGCTATTCTCTGTACATGCAGGACTATGGTGGCCCTGTCGGCTTCGGAATGGCAACCGCTCGTCCCGAGCGCATCCATTCCCTCGTCGTACAGAATGCAGTCATTCACGAGGAAGGTTTGACAGGGCTGTGGGACGCAAGAAAGGCATACTGGACGAATCGCGATGCTCATGAAGCCGCGATCCGTGAAGGTATGTTCTCTGTGCCTGCCGGCATTGCGCGTCACGTCGGAGATCGGCCGCATCTCGAGCGTTACAATCCCGATCTTTGGATGGACGAAATACTCTCGCTGCGAAGGCCCGGGATTGATCGAATCCAATTGAATCTGAGCTTCGACTACCAAAACAATCTTAAGCGCTATCCGGAATGGCAGTCGTACCTGCGAACCAAGCGTCCACCACTACTCGTTCTGTGGGGGCAGCATGACCCCCTATTTTCAGTGAAAGGCGCCTGGGCGATGCAGCGGGAGCAGCCTAAGGCGATCATCAACGTATTGGAAGCGGGACATTTCGCTACCTACGACGTTCCTTCAGAAATCTCAAAGCGCGTTCTCAGTTTCCATCACGACCTTGAAGTAGCCTAGACCACTTGCGCTATTAGCTTTACGCTTTAGCGCAAGATTCCTCTCAAACCGATGTTGCGCGATCAATAAGCTGCGACGCGCGTTCACTTTCGTTAAGCAACTCGACGTCCGCTTTGAGCGTCTCAGGTAGCACCCCTCTTAGGAAATCCAACCAAGTACGAACTTTCGCATCTAGATATTGACGGGAGGGGTAAAGAGCGTAGACATTCATTTCGAGCGTCGTGTACTCCGTCAGAACGCGGACCAGCGCCCCGGTACGCAATCCCGCCAATGCTGAATACGTTGGAAGCACGCCCACTCCCATACCTTGTCGAATCGCGTTCTCGATTGCTCCCGCGTTATTGACCGTTAAACTTGAAGGACCGATAGCCACGCTTTCCTGTCCTCGCGGCCCTTCGAATACCCACGAGTCAGAAGTGAATTTGGGGTTCATCAAGTACAAACACTTGTGATGCAGCAGGTCCGCAAGTACTTTTGGAGCTCCGAATCGTTCGATGTAGGCCGGTGATGCGCAGGCAATGCTGAAAATCGAACCGAGTTTTGCCGACACCAGCGCGGAGTCAGGCAGGTTGGACGCAAGGATGACCGACATGTCATAACCTTCCTCAAGCAAGTCGGGTATCCGTTGCGCGAGCGTCAATTCGAACTGAACGCCGGGTTGCTGCTCTTGATACTGCGAGATCATCGGGACGATATGATGCTGCCCGAAACTTGTCATCGAGTGCACTCTTAGCTTCCCCATCGCCCGAGCGGTCGAATTTCCCGCCTCCGCTTCGGCTTGCTCGATACTAGAAAGAATCTCTTGGACGCGTTGCAAATATCGTTGGCCGGCGTCAGTTAGCGCGATGCGCCGAGTCGTTCTGTGAAGCAACCTTGTCTGCAAATGCGCTTCAAGATCCGAAACGGCCCGCGATGCGTTCCCCGTCGTCGTCTTTAGCAGCTGCGCGGCTGCAGTAAATCCTCCGGCCTCGACGACGCGGGCGAAAATTCGCATGTTCTGAAGCGTGTCCATCGTATCTCTTAAGTAGATCTTGCGATTTCAACATTATGCCGTCATCCCGACTCAACCACCATCATGTAGTGAGTGCAAATGCCGCACTTTTTCGACGAGCCAGTGGAAAAGTGAGTGCCCCTCTTCCCGCGCAGCCGACGTTGGCATCGCGAGCTTCCCAAGCTTGTCTTGACGGAAGGCCAATAGCAAACACATTTGCGTCGCGACGTCGGGAAACTCTTTTAAGAACGACGTCATATCCTCTTTACTGAGCTGAAAAAGAACACAAGGGGTGAGCGTTGTGATAGTCACGTTCATCGGCAGCCCGGCGAGCAGCCCAGACTCACCAAACGCCTCACCTGGCCCTACTCTATTTATTTCGCGTTCCCCAGTTCCACTATCAAACTTCACAGACAGCACACCAGAGTAGATAATGGACAGACTCTCTGGAATCGTCCCCGGTGCGAATATTCGATGGCCCGATTGATATTCGTGTCGCGAAAGCCGCTGAGCTAACCGTGATATTTCATCGCCAGAAAGGCTGCTGAACAACGGAACTTGCTTCAACAACGACTCGCGTTCATCCCGTGTAGTTGCACTAGGTGCCGGTACGCCGAGTGCGCGCAAGCGCACCCCGGATGAAGCCAAATGGCGGTAGCACAAGTCGAATAGTTCGTTTGATACGCGCATTTTCCTCCCCAAATCATCGACATACCCTACGAGCTCGTAGTGTATTGAATTTAGGGTTGCACTTTTCACTCTCGAATATGGTGTGGGTGCCGACAGAATTTCGCTGCAGCCCGTCAGCGCAAGATTCATTGCGTCCAGCACCGCTTTGGGCCTAGCTTCAGGATCGATCTCAAGGACGATGGAAATGCCGTGAACTAGAGACGGTCGACTGTTATTCACAATCTTAGATTTTGATGCAACTGCGTTCGGTACGATGACAGAATTGCCTTGACCTGTCAGTAAATGGGTCGCACGCCAATTCATTTCGATAACTTTGCCCTCGACGTCGTCGAATGCAATCCAGTCACCGACTGAATATGGCTCAGTCACGTTCAGAACAATGCCAGCAAACACATCGCTCAGCGTGCTCTGAATAGCGAGGCCAAGCACAATCGCGAGCGCGCCCGATGTAGCTACAAGTCCACGAACCGGGAGTTCCAATACAAATCCGAGAGCTGCAACCGTCGCCGCAAGAAATACTACTGCACCAAAGATGTCGGAGAACAGTCGTTGCTTTCTCCAAGCACCAGGCAGCAGCAGGGAGTCGACGAACAAAGTGAGCAATCGCGCACCGAGGAACCACCACGCGACTTCAAGAAATTGCCACAACCAGTGGAGGTCCGGCGTTTCCAGGAACGGCGCTTGTGTGAATGGATTCAATCCGGATGAAAGAATCCCCCAACTCAGCGTCATGAACAGAACCACTCTGACAACAAGCCGAGCCAAGTCACGTTGAGGCACACGCATACGCCATATCAGCACTTCTATGGCAATGACAGAGAAACCAACAACCAGTCCTGTATTCACAATCCGCTCCAACACGTCACAACCGCCATCAACTTGCAACACCGTCAGCGTCCCACGCAAGGAATCGCCTTAGCCATTCTTTGCGATCAACCACGCTTGTGCTTGGTAGCTGACCAAGCTTGAAGTCGATAAAATGCAGGTACGCCGACAGTCTTCTCAGTTCGCGAACTTGTATGCAGTCCGCTCGCGCGTCAAATTCCGCACGAAGGGCGAGGATGGCGTCACGTGACCCGCGCCGAACAACAATTACTTGATCGGCCGATGGTGTCTCGAACATCGAGAAAATACAGTCCAGTAGACGCTGTACCGAGACACGCGTATCGTCTCGCAGATCCGATAACTTCTGCAACTCGACACGCAACTCGACGATCGAGTGCCCAAAGTCCAATATTGTGAACATCCAAGCTGCAGCCGATGCTTGAGCTTTCAACTCTCCTGCGGAAGCTACGTTTAGTTGATGGCCGAGATCTCTCGTGTGGCTTTCGAGATATAGGCGGGCAAGTGACAGCTTTGTAGAACACGCAAGCGATGCTTGCCTAAGAAGATCGCGCAGAAGCATGTTCCGCAACCACGGCCTAGCAGAAGGAAAAATAATCGTGCTCGCAAGAAGCACTATCACCATTGATATCACAAGCCCTAGAGCGTCGTTCAAAGTGCGTTCGACGTCGTAGACCATTGGATTGTCGGGGCCAGCGAGCAAACAGAAAGAAATGCAGTACCCCAATCCAAAGCCCATTCCCCCGGGACGTGTGCTGATATACACACCAAGAGCCAAAGGAGGGATTAGAACCGCGCAAAGCAGAGCGTAACCGTCTATAAGCGGATACACAAAAAATAGAACAGCAGGCGCCAATACGCATGCTGTAACGGTCCCCCATAACATCTGTCTAGAGGCCACGGCAGGATTGGGCATCGTTCCAGTGAGCGCACTATTTACTGCCGTGTTAACTACTGCTCCAGCGCCTGAAGGCCAGGCCGTCACGTACCAAATCATCGCACTCAGACATAGTGCAGCGGCAGCCCGAAGCCCCGACGCACTCGCGGCCAATAGGTTGGTTTTGGTCGCGAACCGTGCAGTTGCAGCGGGCCCATCGTACGCGTCTTCCGCTAGTGAAGCGTAGGCCTCGGTGTATCGGTGCATCTCGTCGACGAGCCTCTCTAGCAACTCAGCCGAAGTATCGAAGTCAGGGAGCATCGTCAGTGACGACTCTTCAATAGCTGACCGAGTGTTGGCCAACCGGCTGGGCAATGCCGCATTGAACGCAAGCAACTGCTCTGCAGCATCTTTGGCTTCTGCGGCGTTGCGTACGGGCTGACCTTCTGCTGTCACCAGTAGCGACGGAATCTCTTGAAGGCAGTTCTCAATGAGATCCACCACGGCACCCTCTTCGGTCGCTCGCAATCTGAGCAGCCACTGATGTAGAGCGCGCACTCGAGTTGTGACATTCATGAATTCCGTGTTCAGTTGCGACAGCCGGCGCGCACGCCACTTTGTCTCAAAATCCTCGAACACCGCGACACTACTCAGCGCTTCGAGCCCAACAACATCCGCTGAAAACAACGCGTGAAGTTCTGTTGGCGCACCGTGCACTGCCTGAGCGCCTACCGCGTCACCGACAAGCTTCGAGAAACGTATAAAGCGGGTGCGTACAACTTCTCTCAGCGTGTCAGCGACATGCTGAGGGAAAATCAAGGCGCTAACTGTTGCAGCACAGAAGATTCCCATCGATAGTTCGGAAAGGCGCGTCATCGCCGAAATGAACACCCCGTCAGGGTTTGCTAGCGCTGGTATGCCAATGAGCGCAGTCGTATAACCCGACAACACGAAGCCATAGGCGCGAAAACTTCGATTCAGTGACGCTCCGATGGTGCAGAGACAGATCCACAGTGTGATGGACAGGAGAAATAGCTCGAAAAATTGGCCAAAAAGTGCCGTCAATCCGACAGTAACCGTCGCCCCTACGATCGTCCCAATGAAGCGATAGAAGCTCTTGGCAATTACCATTCCGGTTTGGGGCTGCATCACAATGAAAACCGTGACCATGGCTGTCCGAGGTGACGAGAGCTCTAAGCGCATCGAAAGGCCCATTGCAATCAATGCCGCACCGACGGTCTTAAGTATGTGGACCCACACCCGTGCCTCTGTTTCCAAAGTCGCGCTAAAAAACTCACGCGCAAGGGCGATGGACCGCACAATAGAGGAAAGAGACATCTTTTTCTCTACAGTATCGTGGTCGGACGAGCTTTGGCGTCAGCACTAGCAGTAAACGCCCACTCAACACCGATGAGCCTAAGCTTCGTGTTCTTTCATCGACGCGGATGGTAGCTTCTAGTAAGGAATAAATCGTTTATCTAAATTTTTAGGGTTGGTAATTGAACTTACTCTATGTATCGCGCGCTCCATGATGAAATGATGCTTGCCGCATAAACGGCATCACGTCGTTTGCTCAGAAGATGATCCGATCCATCTAATGACACAAAGCTCTTCGGATGTTTCGCTGCAGAAAAGATAGTTGCAGCGTTCCGAATCTCTACTGTCGTGTCCTGCGGTGAATGCATGACAAGTAGGGGCCGCTTCAGTCCCGCGACTTTCTTCGACAGATTGTGCTCAGCAGCGTCTTGCAGAAACTGCTTTCCAATGCGAAACGAACGACCTGCAATTTGGACGTCGGCTTCGCCTTCAGCCTCAATGCGCGGCACGTCCGACTTAAACAGCCCGATCACATGCGACGGATCGCTGGGCGCAGCTATCGTCACAACAGCTCTGACAACTCCGATATAGCCAGCAGAAGCGAGAACTGCAGCGCCTCCAAGACTGTGACCAATGAGGATTGATGGCGCGCGCCCCACGTCCTCAAGGCGGCCTGCCGCTGACACGAGGTCGTTGCAATTTGACGAGAAATTCGTATTGGCAAACTCTCCCTCACTCGCCCCGACTCCCGTGAAGTCAAAGCGTAAAACTGCGATACTATGATCAGTTAAGGCTTGCGCTATTCGACTCGCAGCGAATACGTCCTTTCCGCACGTGAAGCAATGTGCAAAGAGTGCATATGCGCGAGGCTCATCGGTGGGCGAGTCTAGGCGTCCAGCCAATTTTTGCCCGTCTGCTCCGAGAAAATCAAATCGCTCGCTTGGCATCCCAAGTTCTACCGTGTAATGTTAATTAAAAAGTCGAGTATGAGCGCCACTGATTTGAAATGCCGGTTGCTACATAAATCACGGCCCTAGTGCATAAACTCATGAACGTGTTTTGCTAAAAGCATGGCTCTAGCGTTAGCCGGCGGCGTCTTTCCACATTTTGGCGCATAGGTTAATTCTCCAGCCATTATCAACTGCCCCGTTAGCACGCATCTTCCGGATGCGCGTGCAATCTTGAGACGCCACGTCTGATAGCCGAAGTTTCCGCTGCAAGCGTCACGCCAAGACACAGTCAAAGTTTTTTGCGAAGGAGCATCAAGAATCGTCACTACGGGGCGGCAATCTTGAAACTTTGACGGGCTTAATAGGCCTCTGCGACCACACGCCTCAAGATAGCGGTTCTTGTCCAGTGTCTTTCCACTGATTGCAATAAGGTATGTTGCCATGCTCCGCTTGTTTGCAGTTTCATGTTCTCAATTCCTAACGTTAGACGAAACATCGGAATTTACTTTTATGCTGTCTAACAGCGATGAAAGAGCCTTTTGCGGTGTTGATACAGTATCAATGGGACAATTAACGTTGCTAAAAGTATTTTAACCTTTCCACAAGAATAAGAGACTAAGTACGACCGCTCACTATGCCGAAGTTTTCTCCCCGAAGACTTAACACCAATCGAACACCAATCGCTACTGCCAGACCAAGTTAAGGGTTCTTGTTTCTTTCGGCAAGCCAAAGGCTGTGCCAGTCGGAAGTTGGACTTATCGTCGAACAGATGAAAGCGAAAGTATAATTCACTCATTCTATTGCATTTTTTGGTGTGAATCTATCGTGTACTCCCACGGAGTGATACAGGAGTTTTGATCTTATAGGCTTTATGTAAGAGGCAGTAAGGGTTTTGATGCCAAATGTAGTTTCTGCATAATTGAATTGAATCAAATTCAAGTTGTTTTCTACATGGCATTTCCGTCAGATTCGAATATTCCAATAGCCGTTTTTCTGACGAATCGTGTTGCAGCTGATGACGGCAAGCGCTGTTTATCGAAACCTGCGTGGTGTACGCCGTCGCATCACGATTTGAAGCGAATCAACGACTTCTGACATACAGAGATCGTCGCAAATACTTGGCGCTATCGGGAAACGCCTGTACGACGCCGCGACGTCGTCCCACAGGTACTGGCTCCCACCGAAACATTTCAACGTCTAAAGCCAACGACGCACGCGAGAGCTATAATCGGCAAATGCTTTTGAAAAACGCCTCTTCAAGTAGTCTTCTTCGAACCGGACTTGAATTTGGGCAAGTAAGTCACAGCAAACCGCAATAAGAGCAACTGGCCAAGTCTGAATTACAAGTACCTGAGCGACCAGAGAAAACCGTATGCCGAGATAAACCGGATTTCTCGAGAACCTAAATAAGCCGTGAGAAATTAATTCTCTTTGAGGAGTATCGTCAATACCCATTCGCCACGAATCTCCCATTGCTGACTGCGCGCTCAACACCCAACAAAGCGAAATGACAAGGGCAACGGCGCCCACTTTTCTCAGGACCGATATAACTCCGCTGTTAAATTCAAAACTTCCGTATGCGTCATTTGCAAGCACGTGCAGAACTAAATACGCCGCATCGACAAGTGGCAACCACAGATAAAAGCATCTTGCGACATAGCCCTCGGGTGATTGGCTTCGCGCGAAGGACAGAATGCGTCCACCTCGTTTTGCAGCGAAAAATAGTCGCATTGCTACGGCGAATATCACAAAAAAAATAGCGTGTAGTAGCGGGACAAATCGCCAGAGTTGACTCATGCTCAAGCAGAACCTTTAGGTTGATTATCACAAACGCCTAGGGAACAGTTGATCCTCTTAACTCTTTGCGCCATCAAAGACTTTTCTGTTTTACTGAACGCGTCGCGTGACTGATGTAGTGCAATACGATGGCCGGTGGACCCTACGCTGCCTGTGCAAATTCAAGGCGTTGAGCGCGATGTGTCCATCAGCGCTCTGAGTCACTGCGTCGCGACGGATACGAATCTAACGGGAGGTTGGACAAGGTGCACACAAATTGTATTGAGATCGTCTCGTAACTGTCTAGGGACACGCCGCGATTTCTTGGTTCACCGACATAATTTCCGGACACCACGCATGCATGCCCTATTCAGCGATTTCTGACGGAAAACACATGACGCCGTTGGCCGAGATGTCTCACGATAGATTTGGCTCGGCCGGCCCGATGAGCATTGGTTTCTCGTATCACGAACCTAACGTTCTGTTTTTCCGAACGCACATGTCTATCTTTGCTCTCCGAACTCGCTTATATTCAATGTGACAGAATCGCGAATTTTTGCATTGCGACTTCAGAATTATGTGGTGCCTGACGCAAGGGTTGGACAAAATAACAGATAGCGCATGGATGCTATGTGCGGGCTACCGGCAACGCTCCTAGAGAAAAATACAATGAGACAAAGGTATGCAGACTGTTTCGCCCGTCATGCCCCCAATGTTCGACGAGAACTATGCGCATCAGCCACTGATAAACAATGCGAATATCGCGTGCTGCGGATGCCTATCAATCGATCGCTGGTCAGTGCCTTCCTCTCTTCCTGATCGTCTGATTGAATAAGTCATTGCTGTACTCGAATCAGACCAGCCCTTTGATTTTTCACTCTTCGTAGTATACACGGCCAAGGCCGTGCAGCAGATCATTTGCAATATGAACCATGTGCACTGACGAAGCGGATACGATCGTCGATGCCACCCAGACTTTTCTTGATAAGAATTACTAATTTGTCAGGTAAGACTTCTTGCTCCACTCGTATGATCGATGTGGCTATGAACGACGCTAACGAAAGGAGAATCGAATGCAGAGCCCAGTGACGGAGAGGAAGCGGGCATTTCGAAATATTCAGATCGGTCAGTTAATGCACTATCGCTTGCCGCTAGCAGGGAAGGTCTCCATCCTGCATCGCGTCAGCGGTTTGCTGCTGTTCGTCTCGCTGCCGTTCATTCTGTATCTGCTCGAACAGAGTCTCACGTCGGAAATTAGTTTCGACGCATTCAAAGGCTTCCTGGCCAACCCCATCGTCAAGATCATCACGCTCGTGCTGTCGTGGGCGTATCTGCATCACTTCTGCGCGGGCATCCGTTTCCTCTTGCTCGATACGCACGTCGCAGTGAACAAGGAAGGCGGCAAGCAGACCGCTCTCATCGTGCTGGTCGTGTCGCTGCTGCTGACGCTCGCGATGGCCCTCAAGCTTTTCGGAGTGTTCTAAAAATATGGCAACCCACGATAAAGTCGGCCCAAAGCGTCATGTCGTCGGCGCGCACTACGGTCTGAAAGACTGGCTCGGCCAGCGCGTCACCGCCGTCGTCATGGCCGTGTACACGCTCGTTCTCCTCTTCTGGTTCTTTGCCGCGCACAACTTCTCCTATGAAGGCTGGGCGGGCATTTTCGCAACCCAGTGGATGAAGCTCGCCACCTTCGTCGCCCTGCTCTCGCTCTCCTATCACGCGTGGGTCGGCATTCGCGATATCTGGATGGATTACGTGAAGCCGACGGGCATTCGCCTGCTGCTTCAGGTGTTGACCATCCTCTGGCTCGTCGGATGCGCCGGCTACGCTGCACAGATTCTCTGGAGAGTTTAAAGAACATGGCTGCAATCAAGACTTCCCTGCCGCGTCGCCGTTTCGACGTGGTCATCGTCGGCGCGGGCGGATCGGGCATGCGCGCATCGCTCCAGCTCGCGCGTGCGGGTTTGTCCGTCGCGGTGCTGTCGAAGGTGTTCCCGACCCGTTCGCACACGGTCGCGGCGCAAGGCGGCATCGGCGCATCGCTCGGCAATATGAGCGAAGACAACTGGCATTACCACTTCTACGACACCATCAAGGGTTCCGACTGGCTCGGCGACCAGGACGCCATCGAGTTCATGTGCCGCGAAGCACCGAACGCGGTGTATGAGCTGGAACACATGGGCATGCCGTTCGACCGTAATGCGGATGGCACCATTTATCAGCGCCCGTTCGGCGGCCACACGGCCAACTACGGCGAGAAGCCGGTTCAGCGCGCCTGCGCCGCCGCCGACCGTACCGGCCACGCGCTCCTGCACACGCTGTATCAGCAGAACGTCGCAGCGAAGACGCACTTCTTCGTCGAATGGATGGCGCTGGATTTGATCCGCGACGCCGAAGGCGATGTGCTCGGCGTCACCGCGCTCGAAATGGAAACCGGCGAGGTCTATATCCTCGAAGGCAAGACCACGCTGTTCGCCACGGGCGGCGCGGGCCGGATCTTCGCGGCATCGACGAATGCGTTCATCAACACGGGCGACGGTCTGGGCATGGCGGCACGCTCGGGCATCGCGCTGCAGGACATGGAGTTCTGGCAGTTCCACCCGACCGGCGTAGCCGGCGCGGGCGTGCTGATCACCGAAGGCGTGCGCGGCGAAGGCGGCATTCTGCGTAATTCGAACGGCGACCGCTTCATGGAGCGCTATGCGCCGACGCTGAAGGATCTGGCGCCGCGCGACTTCGTTTCGCGTTCAATGGACCAGGAAATCAAGGAAGGCCGCGGCGTGGGTCCGAACAAGGATCACGTGCTGCTGGACCTGTCGCACATCGGCGCCGAGACGATTATGAAGCGTCTGCCGTCGATCCGCGAAATCGCGCTGAAATTCGCCAACGTGGACTGCATCAAAGAGCCGATTCCGGTGGTGCCGACCATCCACTATCAGATGGGCGGAATCCCGACGAACATGCACGGCCAGGTGGTCGGCACGGCGAAGGGCTACAACGATCCCATCAACGGTTTCTATGCCGTGGGCGAATGCTCGTGCGTGTCGGTGCACGGTGCGAACCGTCTCGGCACGAACTCGCTGCTCGACCTCGTGGTGTTCGGCCGTGCGGCCGGCAACCACATCATCAAGCATGCGAAGGAACTGAAAGAGCACAAGCCGCTGCCGGCCGATGCCGCCGACTTCGCCATGGAACGTCTCGCAGTGCTGGAAAAGTCCACGTCGGGCGAGTACACGCAGAACATCGCGAACGACATCCGTGGAACCATGCAGAAGCATGCTGGCGTGTTCCGTACCTCGGCGCTGCTGGAAGAAGGCGTCGGGCAGATCGCGGAACTGGCAGAGCGCGCGAAGCACGTGCATCTGAAGGACAAGTCGAAGGTGTTCAACACCGCGAAGGTGGAAGCGCTCGAACTGGCGAACCTGATCGAAGTCGCGCGCGCGACGATGGTTTCGGCAGAGGCGCGCAAGGAAAGCCGCGGCGCGCATGCGCAGAGCGACTACGAGCATCGCGATGACGAGAACTGGATGCGCCACACGCTGTGGTTCAGCGAACGCAACCGCCTCGAATACAAGCCGGTGCAAATGAAGCCGCTGACGGTTGAATCGGTGCCGCCGAAGGCGCGTACCTTCTAAGGGCAAGGGAATCGAAATGGCAAAACGTACTTTTGAAGTCTACCGCTACGATCCGGACAAAGACGCGGCTCCGCGCATGCAGACGTATGAGCTCGAACTCGAGCACGAACGCATGCTGCTGGACGCGCTGGTCAAGCTGAAGTCGGTCGATGAAACCCTGTCGTTCCGCCGCTCGTGCCGCGAAGGCGTATGCGGTTCGGACGCAATGAACATCAACGGCAAGAACGGGCTCGCCTGCCTGACCAACCTGAACGACCTGCCGCAGAAAATTGTCCTGCGTCCCCTGCCGGGCTTACCGGTCGTGCGCGATGTGATCTGCGACTTCACGCAGTTCTTCAACCAGTATCATTCGATCAAGCCATACCTGATCAACAATACGCCGCCGCCGGAAAAAGAACGTCTGCAATCGCCGGTCGAGCGCGATGAGCTCGACGGCCTGTACGAGTGCATTCTGTGCGCGAGTTGCTCGACGTCGTGCCCGAGCTTCTGGTGGAATCCGGACAAATTCGTCGGGCCGGCCGGTCTGCTGCAAGCCTATCGCTTCATTGCGGACAGCCGCGATGAAGCGACCGGTGAGCGTCTGGACAATCTGGAAGATCCATATCGTCTGTTCCGTTGCCATACGATTATGAACTGCGTCGATGTGTGCCCGAAGGGCCTCAATCCAACCAAGGCGATCGGCAAGATCAAGGAATTGATGGTGCGGCGTGCCGTATGAACATCAAGCTTTGCGGTAAGCGACGCTAAGATGTCACGAAATACTGCGCGGATGTTCACGGGGGAACTACATGACGGCGTGCACCGGGCGGGCGACGCGCGATGCACTCCTTATTGCGTTGGTTCGCCGGCACATTGAGCGATTCAGCAGGCCTCGGGGTAGGCCTGCCGACCCGAGACAGTCCAATTCGTAATTCTGTGCGTGGGCAGCTTCGGTAAGGTGAAAGCAATCTTACGTGTGACGCTGTTCCCACACGAAAATCCGGATACCTAATTTCGAGTCAGGTCGCGCACGAAGATCGTCGTTCTCACTCTCCATCAGTTTGGATCGATTGGCACCGGAGGTTTTACCGATACCACAGGCACAGGCAGAGCTGGCTCATCCGAGTCGCCGTCCTCGTTCAAGTCCAGGCGCGGAGGATTTCTGCATTCAAGATTGACCAGACGGCATATTGATGGAACCTGCATCGTCACAGATTTCATGATTAGCGCAGCGGCGCGAGACCCCGTGTACCATCCAAGCGGTGGTACCTGAGCTTGATGCACGCGTGCACATTGAGTCTTGTCGTGTTTGGTCACCTTAAAAACCTGCTCTAGATCCAATGTAGCTTGGAGAGAGCATCGCCCTGAGTTCTGAGCGTCGGCACTGCAAGGCGGAACGATATCGATGAGCTGCTGAGAGGCTAAGCTCGCGCGTGCCGAGCGCGATAACAGCAGCGCCTCGACCGCGACAGGAATGACGGATTCATGAGAACTCAGTCCGCAGAATTTGCCGTGTTCGGGCGGGTTCCCGTCGATTTCCAATAGCCTCGAATCGGAGTCCCGGAGTTTGTCTTCGCCGACCTGATAGCGCAGCGTTTGACCACCTGAATCATCTGCGTAGCCGCCATCAACTAACACCGCCAATTCTTCCTCTGCTGGGAAGGCTCCGGGCGGCGTGATGAGCGGAAAACGAGCACTATGTAGAACTGCTTGCCCCACAGTAAGCGCACCACACAAAGTCGGATCATCCTTGTAAGCATTCGGAACGGAGCCATATTCGCAGTCAGGCATGTCCGCAACCTTGTTTGAGAACCAAACTATCCCGCCGTGTTCCGAATCGGTCGCGTTGAAATAGACAGTGGGCTGGATCTGCATGCTACCGGTTAAATCTCGCAACGGCATGTTGAGCGCTTCGGGTTTGTCGTCCTTGAAAAATGGAAGGATGGCACGCGCGATCGTCGGTTCCTTCTCTTGCCGATAAAGATCTGACTGGACGATTGAAACTTTTAGTGCATCGTTCCAACTGTCGAGTAGCGCCATGCCTCGCCCCGGTTTCACGAATGGTACGAGATCAAGCGTGACACCTCGCACGATTGTCGCCGACAAATGATCCTGTACCAGCGCACGGTTGACCGCGTCAAGCAGGGGCGTTTCCGTGGGCACAGCACCAGGCGTACAGTGGTCCCACATTTTTCGATTGGTTTGCCAGGCATGCTGCACGAGTTCCTGCCGTGTCACGAGATAAGCCGCTATGCCGAGACTACCGCCGGACACACTGCTGGTCGCAGCAATGTGCTCCCCGAACATTCCACAGGACGCGTCGTCAGCCAATGCGAGCAACTGAGCGGTAAAGATTGCAGCTCGCACGCCGCCGCCGGACGCTGTAATGTACAAGCGAGGATGGATCTCGATGGCCGCTTGGCGCAACGGCAATGATGGGAAAACGCGCGGATTATCGCGAGCGTCCAAGCTCTTTCCGTTGGATTCTCGGCCGGCCGCCGTAGCCTTCGACCCCCATACTGGAACTTCGCTCGCCGGGCCACGCGTACTTTCATGTGGCATTCGGCGAAGCGCTTGCTGCTCGAACGCTTCTCTGCCGATGTTCCGCTTGGCTACCATGCCGATGGGAACGATCAGGAGTAAAACAACAGCCGTCGTAAAGCCAGGGACGCATTGCGTGGCCCAACTCAGCGCGAGTTGCAGGCCCGTCAGGAACATCACGAGCGCAGCGAGGGAACCGATGATAGCGGATGCCGAACCGATGCTGCGCGCTATCCCGCTTGGCGAAAGCGCAAGGAAGCCTAGCGCAATGAACCCGGCGAGCGTGAGCACGCCGACGCGTCCAAGTACTCGACGCAGAGGCACGTCGCGAGTTTTGACAAGGGTGCCCTTGCCACGTCCATTGATTGCGACGCGTCTGAGAACTAACACTGCCAGCAAGCAGGCTGGGAGAAGCGCTGCGATCACACTGACCACAAAGACTTTACGCGGGCCATCAGCCGCAGCAAAACAAATTACCGACACTAAGTAAAGCAGCACAGCGGGCGTCACGGCGTATACTTGCCAAGATGACGGCCCATCCAGAAAGCGTTTAAGGGTAACCGCTGCAACCAGCACCGGAGCTATGAGTCCCAGTCCGACGATTGCAATGACAACTCTGCCCGGATAGTGGTTTAGATGCACGTAGTTAGCAAAGATTAGCGCACCCATTGACGCGGCCAGCGAGGCGACGCCCAGAGCACGCGGCAGCCACGTCACGGCGTACCTGATCTGACGGCCCGCATACCTGCCACCAGGTCTTGTCCACGCGGCCGGTGAAATCAATCTAAACTGCACCGTACATAAGAGTCGCGCCGAATACCATATTGAAAGAGCAAGTAGTATCGACGTTAGGAAATAGGACATTAAAGCCGTTGCATTCACGATGCTCAGCAATGAGCGATGCACCTCTTGATGGGTATTGAAGTCAGCCTCAATCAAGCCGTGAAGAACTTCCTGGCTCTGCGGCACAGCATAAAAAAACACAGCTAGTACCACGCAAGACGTGCTGGGAATCATCGACCGTTTAAGTCCCAGAAAGAGCCACGGCATTACCACTGCGAAAAGTCTCACTATCCAGGTCGGCTTCATGGTTTTCCTCGTGTTAACGATCTCTCCGGAAGAGTTGGATTTTTTCGACTGGGCCTATGCAGTTATGTGAAGCGACTACCATTCCGGAATAGAGCTATTCATGGATTCGAAAGCTGAAAAAGGATCGACGCAGGCTCGTTCTGCCCAAAACATAAATGAGGGCCTTGTCCCTTACGCGGATGTCCCTGCAGATCCGCCCGGCGATGGCGAAATGCCTATCGGCGCCTCAAGAGGGCGATGCGCTCGAAATGAAGGTGTACGATCGTTGGCAGAACGTCGCGCCTGCGTCGCGCCAGCGGAGCCTGATGCGACCACGGCAGTATTAGGAGATGTTTGGACATGGTAGGACTCGCTCGATAATGAGGTTGGCGAGACTGATGCATGCCGACTGCCAAGCCTTCACGGCAGGCGAAAATCAATTGCGACATCGGTTTGCATGCATCCAAACGCAGGGCCGCGTCAGACAAACTTGACGTTAGTCAAACGGCTTCTTCGCAGAGTAGCGAGGACGCGCGATGCTTTGAGCGATGCGCGAGTGCGCTCGACAATTTGACTCCGATGGGTGCTCGCAAGAGTCGGACGATGCATCGGAAATTTCGGCGCGTGCTCAAACCTTAGGACTTTCCTCGAGTCGCCAAAACCCCCGTTAGAAGGGAGTCCAATACACCCATCGGGAGGGATATCGTATCGGGCAAGCAACACGACCGGAAAAGCGTAAGGATGGCGTCGACTGAGTCGAGTCGAGCACTGACAGGCCCGTGCGCTTCGCCGCCTGCTCAGTTCGAGAGGAGATTGGCTTGAGATTTGTGCAGACGCAACTTGATCATCAGATCTTCATTCAACCGAAAACTTGGTCCGAAGCGAATTCATGTACGTCCGACGCAACCCGAAAATCAGGTTGCGTCGGCGCAGAACAGGGCTGGTTCCCCTCTCTACGTCACGAATGGCCAGCAACAGCTGTTGCGCTGAGACGTTCCCCCAGATGAAACCGCGTCCCGCGAATTGTCGCTAGACGCACAGAATGTGGGATCGCTCAAAAACTCTGCCGAATGCCCACCATAGCGCCAAGCTGACCAATACCAGGGGCCGGGGTCGTACCGCCACCTCCGGCGCTTACTGAAAAGCGCGCGCGTTCGCTGTTCCACAGATATGCGGCCTTCGCATACACAGCAGTCCGCTTAGACAGCAGATAAGTCGCGCGGATTGTCGTCATCGTTGCCCGCGCGTCTTGCTGTTGCACGATGTCCCGATAAGCCTCCCCGTCAATGATGAGCGAAGGGGTGACGGCATACTGCGCACCTAAATAAAAGAGATTCGACCGAACGCTTGCAATTGTTGTGTCAGGCTCGACGCGTCGACCAATCCAACCACCGCCAAGTTTGACGCCCCATAAGCGAACGTAGCCATTTGCCTGAATCCGACTGTCCTTGGCGTTGCTCGTCGCAATTGGGAAAGGTGTAAGACCGTCGAAAAAGTTTGCGGCGGCGTTTGTGCCTCCCCTTTGCTCATCGTACGCTGTTGCTAGACCGAAGTTCGCGCTGTCATACTTGAGCATCGCGCTCCACTGTCTACATTGATTCACGTCTCCTGGTACCTCGCCGGCACAAGTACCTTGCCCGGGGGAATTGCCTGTGCCAGCACTGTCGCGCCCGAACGAATAGGTTGCGCCAACAGTCAAGCCGTAAAAGGTTCCGCGATATGCGACGGTGTTGTCACTCCGCGCGTTAGGAAGATACGAATCAAGCGCTCCTATCCCATGAATGTCGGGACCAAGCATATCGGCGTCGGTGAGCACCCAGTAAGTCATGGTGTACTGGCGGCCAAAGGTTAGCGCCCCCCAGTTTCCCTGCAAGCCGACGAAAGCCTGCCGTCCAAACAACCTGCCGCCTTGACCCATATCCCCTCCACGCAAGTTGAATCCACTCTCAAGCGTGAAGATGGTAGATAGGCCGCCACCTAGCTCCTCCTTGCCTTGAATACCCCAACGAGACGGGTATTCCCCAGAAATACCGGGCATTCGAACCACATAGTTACCCGCGGGATTAGCATGTGAAACAAACTCCACACCGGTATCCACAATGCCATATAGAGTGACACTGCTCTGCGCAAATGCAGAGACACTGAAGACTTCAAGTGCCAAGAATGAAATTAAAGCCTTCTTCATACTATCTCCTAAACCGACTTGTTTGATTTATATATAAAAGAACAGGGAAAGCGGGCCGAGATCGGACACCACCCCCATCGCGCAACCGAGGCGCGCAGAGCCTTCTCCAAAGAGGATTTTTGAAGCGAATCGAGGAAAAGATGCGCGCGCAGGATGCAGACAGCGAAGGGTCCTAGCGGCGCCGGACGTTTCAGTCCAATGCGCAAAAAACTCCTAAACTTCTTTCCGAGAGAGCGGAATGCTTAGTTTCGAGAATCCCTCGCTCCGAATGAAGCTACGGCATGCCTATAGATCACCAATTCAGCAATGCTCGTGGCATTCAGTGCGCAAGATACTTGCCCTCGTTCGACGTATCATCGTTCGCACCAAGCCGTCCCGAGATCGCACGTTTCGCTACAAGCGCGCCAGATGCGATTAAACCCGCAATGGCAACGACTGTAAAAATGCCTGCAAGAGTAAATTGGTGGCGCGATAGTTCAGCAACAAGAAACGAGCCGGCAATGCCGCCAAATCGCCCGACGCCCAGCATCCAGGCGACACCGGTGCCGCGCCCGGAAGTCGGGTAGAACGCTGCCGCGAGCGATGGCATGGATGCAAGGCTAGTGTTCACCAACAACCCCGCCACAAGTACCGCGAGCATCAACATCGCTGTCTGCCCCCCTAGTGCGTGACCTACCGCATACACGCTAATCGCACCCAAAGCAAAACAAGTCGCGACGACGCGGTCGGCGTCGAAGCGGTCCATCAACATTCCGCACAAAACAGTTCCTACACCACCAAGCGGAAAAAGCGCCGAGATCATCGCTGCCTGATGCGGATTGAGGCCCGCATCTCTGAAGAGGAGCGGCATCCAGTTGACGAGTCCATAGAAAATGACCAGTCCCATGAAATAACAAACCCAAAGCATTACGGAACCAAAGATATGCTTCTTAGACAGGACCGTGGCGACCCCTCCCTTTTGGTCTGACTTTGCAGCCTCGGCCATGGTGAAAGATGTAGCGCTTGCCGCGTTGGAATTGATACGTACCAGGATCGATCGAATACGTTCGGCTGAAACTCCCTTTGACACTAGAAATCGGATTGACTCAGGCATAAAAGCGAGCAGCGCAACAGCGAGGACGAGAGGAACTGCGCCACCGAAGATCAAGACACCTCGCCAGCCAAACAGTGGAATCATCCATGCCGCCAGGAAGCCTCCAAACGCCGCTCCGAGCGGAAAACCGCAAAACATCAAATTTACGATCGTAGCGCGCCTGCGTTCCGGACAAAACTCGCTCATCACCGTGCAAGCATTTGGCATTGCCGCGCCGAGCCCCACGCCCGTCACGAAGCGAAGAGCGGTGAGCTCACCTAGATTATTGGCAAACGCTGACGCCAAAGCTGCCCCGCCAAACAGAAGTACAGCAATAACAAGGACCATGCGGCGCCCCCAGGCATCGGCGACAGGTCCTGAAATCAGCGCGCCTGCTGCCAAACCGAAAAGTGCAGCGCTTAAAACGGGAGCCAAAGCAGCCTTACTCAAATGCCACTCTGTCACAAGCGACGGAGCGATAAAGCCGATCGCTGCCGTGTCGAACCCGTCCATCAACACGATGAGAAAACACATCGCAAAGATTAGCCATTGAAACGGTGAAAAACGGCTGCTATTAAGCAAGTCTTGAACATCCATTGTGCTCGTCTCTTCCATATAATCCTCACATTCAGGTATGCAGATCAACGCAGCGGTTCTGCGAAAACCTTCATTCGCTAAATTCGCTTAGTTTGATTCGCCCTTTTGCATCAAAGGTCTTTTGATGCGCAGAGCTTAGAGTTGGCTATTCTTGGCAACAACCGGGTGAAGCACTGCTCAATTGCAGGGGCGTATCTTGACACTCTTCGAGGACCAACGAATTGCGTGCAATATCAACGAAGAACTCCAATTTTGCGCGACGTTGACTTCAATTGCACTTCACCCCTGCCTTTCAGGAGACAGTTGAAATTTGAGCATCTTGCTTATGCATTGCCACACAGACTTCGATTTTTATGAAGCAGCTTACTAACTTACCACCGAAGCTCAGGCGACAGGCGGTATCGGTGAAGCGACGGGCTTCCTCAATCGGGATGGCGCAGTTGAACGCTTCCCCTTTATATGCTTCTTGGGAGTCGAAAATTGCGTCAATTGGTCGTGGTCAAGCGAAAAGGCAGATAGCATTGGAGCCGCATTGAACCACTGTACCGCTTGGGGCAATTGTTTTTAGCTAGCGACTTGGCGACACTCCATTCTGCCGATGGCACACTCTACAAGGCGCTGATGGACATCGCCTGGGCAGTTCGATCAGACCTCGTCATCGCACGGCCCATTGCGTCGCGATATTAGGTAATGTGCAACGCTATCGACCTCGAACCTGACGAGCTACATCCGTGAGTTGTTGCCTTAACCAGACCATTCCTGGGTCAGAGTCGTTACGCTCGTGCCAAACGGCAGTAACATCAACGTCGGGACAGTCGTACGGCATCTGATGAATCTTCAACTCGCCAAAACGTTCAAGTTCTCGGGCTAACGAGGATGGCAAAACCGCGATCATTTCGCTGTACGAGAGAAGCGCTGGCATCGCAAGGGAATGGGCAACCGACACACGGACGCGCGGTACCTCATCTTCGCCTGAGTAGCCTCTTTCAAGCGCTCGCCTATCGAACATCTCAGATTGTCGAGCCAAGCCACGTTCAAGAATGAAGCCGCCTACCGCGCCCTCTTCCTCCCCACCCAGCGAGACCACGACAAGCGGATACCATAGAAGGTCCTCTTTGCTAAGCTCGCGGTCCGCAGCGGGATGATTTCGGTGCAACAAAAGGACATCAGTCTGTTGCCAGAGCTTCATCGATTGAAATCGTGAAGGAATGTCCGAGAAGATCCCGATGGCGATATCGATCCGACCAACATCAATTTGGCCAGCCAAGTCCAGGCGGGTTGATGGACGCACGACTAGGTCGACCATCGGTGCTTCGGCGCTTAGTCGCTGGCTTAGTCGCCCCACAAGCAGGGAGGTGATGTAATCGTTGGCTGCGACAACAAACTTTCGACGTGCTTCGGCGGGAACAAACAGGTCAACGCCAAGTGCTGCGCGGATTTGCGCCAGCGCTCCTCGAACTTGACCTGCCATTTTTGTTGCGCGCACGGTCGGCACCATGCCTTGCCCTGTGCGAACAAACAGATCGTCACCTACGACCTGTCGCATCCTCCCTAGCGCGTGGCTTATCGCAGATTGGCTAAGATTCAATCGCTTTCCAGCGAGAACAAGGTTCCTATCCTCATAGACAGCATCGAACACACGAAGCAGATTGAGGTCCATTCGGTCGAGACTCATTCCTTGTCCCCTCCAACCGAACCTTGCTTTTTCTCTTGAGAGTAGCGTCGGCAACTATCGCCGAGTGCTTCAAAAAGTGCCCTTGAGACTCGGTCAGTTCCTGTCAAAACTTCGGGGTGCCACTGCACGCCGAGCGCAAAGTGATTACCCGGCAGACTGCAGGCTTCCACCAATCCGTCAGGCGACATAGCCTCAACGAATAACGGCGGGGCAATTTTCGCAATCCCCTGACGGTGAAGCGAATTCACGTGCGCATGGTCACTTCCTGCCAAACGACTGAGAATGCCTCCGGTTGCCAGGGAGACGTCGTGTTTGTACCGGTACCGGGTCAGGATGTCTTCGTCGGCTTTCTCGAGATGAACCTCCGAGTAGCCATAAAGTCGAATGTCTTCGAACAGGGTGCCACCGAAGGCAACGTTCATCTCCTGACAACCACGGCAGATCGCAAGAAACGGCATGGAGCGCCGTGCTGCTCCTTGAAAAAGCTGCAAGGCGACATGATCTCGGTCTCGATCAATGAGCGATTGGCTAGCGGAAAGACCGCCGTAACGCGCCGGATCGACATCTGAAGCGCCACCGGGAAACAAGAGCCCATCCAAAATATCGAGATACCCGTCGGTTGAAACCATTAGCTCCGTTGCAGGGACAAGAACGGGGTCGACTGCTGATATCGAAATCAATGCTCTCAGGTAGCTATGCTTCGAACCGTGGACATCATGACTGTCCGCCATGAAACGATCGCAGACAACCCCGACAATCGGTCTTCTTTTAACAACTTCTCGCATCAGATTGCCCCTGCGCCGTCATGCGGATGGCTCTTCGCATACTCCTTCAGACTGAAGCCCGGATGCTCGACATGTTTCACTCCAAGCTCGGCCCCCTGTGCGAGCATCTTACGAGCCATCATATGGTCTTGAGGACTGTTGACGCTGTCTACGGCGCAGAGTTTGCCATCGCGGAAGTAGAACACCGAGAACTTGGCGTCCGATACTGAGCCGGAGATTGCAAAATCAGTGTGGCCGCTACTGATTCCAGCCATCTGCAGCTTCACGTCGTACTGGTCGGACCAAAACCAGGGCACCGAATGGTAGGGAAGGGGCTTCCCGACGATAAATGCAGCGGCGGCCTTCGCCATATCGTTTGCGTTCTGTACCGATTCGATGCGACAAGGACGTCCTTCTTGCAGATCCCAGTACGGAACGAATGCGGCACAATCACCCACTGCAACAATCGACGAATCACTCGTACGGGTGAATGAGTCGACCAGAATTCCACGCTGGACCTCGAGTCCACACCCCTGCGCCAGCTCGGTATTCGGCTCGACACCGATGCCGACGACTACGAGATCAGCGGTGAGCGTCGTACCGTCGCTCAGGGTGACCCGTGCGCGGCCGTGGTCGTCCCTGATCTCGGAAATAGTGCGACCAAGCTGAATCGAGACGCCCTTTTCAGAGTGCAAACCTTCGACGAAAGAAGCAAGTGATGCAGAGGCGACTCGAGCAAGCAGATTTTTCTGGGCCTCTATTACCGTGACGTCAATGCCCTTCTGACGAAGCGACGCGGCGACTTCGAGACCGATGTATCCACCGCCGACAACGACTGCTGACTTAGTATCTTGCATACGGGCCACGAGCCGAGACGCGTCGTCCAGGTTACGGAGATACAAAACCGCCTCGTGAGCCGCTCCGGGACAGTTGAGCATGCGTGGCCGCGCGCCGGTCGCTATGCCTAGGAAATCGTAGCCTCGGCGCGAGCCGTCGTTGAGTTCGACCGTCTTTGAGCCCCGGTCGATAGCCGTCACGCGTGCGCCGCGCGTCAAGTCGATTTTTTGATCTTCGAAAAAGGCGTTCGACTTAAGCGGGAGCCGCTCACTGGTGAACGCGCCGCTCAAATAGCCCTTCGACAGAGGCGGTCGTTGATAAGGAGCGTAGGACTCGTCTCCGAGCAAGTCGATCCTCCCTTCGAATCCCAATTCGCGCGCTGACGCTGCAAGTTGCAGCCCCGCATAGGAGGCTCCGATGATCAGAAGTTGTTCGTTCATAGGATCAACCTTGCTTGTCTGGAATACGGACGACCAGGCCGGCGGTGGCTGGCTCGACAATAATCTGGCAGCTCAGCCTGCTCTCGGGACGACGCTGAGCAGCGACCCCATCGAGCAATTCCACCTCCAAGTCATCGGGAGGAGGCAACTGCGCAGTCGAGGTCGGCTCGACATAGACGTGACAGGTCGCGCACGACAGGCAACCGCCGCACTCTGCGTCAATGCCGCGCACGTCGTTCTGGATCGCCGCCTCCATCACACTGGTGCCAGGTTTGACGTCGACTTCGCGTGGCGTACCGTCGCGCAGGATGTATGTGACGATTGGCATTTGTTTCTCCTTTGTGGGTCCGCTTAGAACATCTCGAAATATTCTCGGTGCTCCCACTCCGTCACCTCGAGATTGAAGCGAGCCACCTCTGCCTCTTTCAGCTTGCAGAAGTAGTCAACGAACGCGCCGCCGAATCCCTCCCGCAAGCACTCGTCTGTCCGCAGCGCGTCGATTGCGACGTCGAGGGTTCGAGGCAAAGCCGCAGCTTGCGTCTCATAGGGCGTGTCGGCCGACGGCGGCAAGTTTAATGCCCGGCGCATGCCGTCCAATCCAGAAAAAACCTGCGAAGCAAAATAGAGATACGGATTCGCAGTCGGCTCCCCGATGCGATTCTCGATACGACTCGCGGGGTCACCCGGAGCTCCAAGCACGCGAAGCATCACTCCGCGGTTATCGCGACCCCAAATGGCGCGGTCAGGCGCATTGGAATAGGGGCGGTAGCGTCGATATCCGTTGATCGTCGGCGTGGCGAGGGCCGTCGCGCCTTGCGCGTGAGCAAGCAGCCCGGCGAGATATCGCTGCCCGACAACTGAGAGCGGTGAGTCAACAGTCTCTGGCACAAACGCATTGGCTCCGTCAGTCTTGCCAGTGAGCGATTGATGCAGGTGCCAACCGCTCGAGACAACGTTGGGAATGCGGGGACGACACATGAACGTCGCGTGGTATCCATTGCGCTGGCAGATTTGTTTGACCGCGCTTCGGAAAAGCACCATGTCATCTGCCGCTTGAATTCCCTTCGTGGGCGCAAACGTGAACTCGAACTGACTCGGTCCATATTCGACTTCCAGCGACCGCAAAGGTAGGCCCAATGCCAAGACGTCTTTGCGAATCTTTTCAAGCACTTCATCCGCGGCGTCGTAGCGCAACTCAGTCAAGTATTGATATCCCCGCGAGAGCAGCTCAATGTCGGGTGCGATACCCGGCTGCCCTGAGTGTTCGAGGCCCAGGTTCTCGTTCGTAATTTTGAAGACATGGAATTCGACTTCCAGACCTGAGACGAAGTCGTAGCCTTCGCCGCTCAACTGCTCGAGCGCGCGTCGGAACAGATGTCGTGTGCCAAATGGCACCGCATTCCCGTTAGTAAAGTAGACGTCACAGAGAATCCATCCTGTGTGTGGCGCCCACGGAAGGGTTCGAAATGTCTCCGGGTCTGCGACCATCAAGGTATCGCACGCCCCCTGCATCTCGGGCATATCGAAGCCACCGCCATTTTCATACACCGGAAAGACGGTGCGGTGCGATGTATCTTTTGCAAACAGCGTCGTCGTGAGCGTCACACCGCTTTTAAGCGCCTTTATCGCCTCGTCAACGACCAACGTTTTGCCTCGCAGCAAACCGTGCTGGTCAGGAAACGAGAATCGTACGACCTCGATGTCCCCTTTTTTTAACCGTTCAAGCACCTGTAGGTACGCGTCCGACTGCGAACTCGTCCAGAGGCCGTGTGTATCGACGAAAGACATGTCTCATCCGCCGGGCGGGAAGCCCGGCGCTCCATTCTGATATTGGATTCCTGCTTAGGACTGGGCAGCTGCGGGCCAGGGTGCCGCGTTGCGACGCTCGAGGTCCGACTCTTTCCAGTACTCGTCCCACCGGTCGATAGGAGCGATACCGTCGATTGATGCGGGCCCAGTCATCTTGGAAGCCTCCGCTTCGTCGATGAGCATGAATGTCTTCTCGCCGGCCTGAGCCTTCTCGATCGCGTCGATCAGAAGCTTGCGGTACGCAATGATTCCCTTGTCGGTCGTACCGAGATGCTCTTTGGTTCTGTCCTGAATAGCGCCTTGCGACTCGACCGCCCATTGGTCATGGACATTGATGTCAAAACCCATTCCGGTATAGGTCTGGCTCTGTTGCTCGGCCAGATTGAATCCGTAGTTGTTCCTCTTGTTTTTACGCGAGGTGTACTCCGGAAGCTCGTAGAGCTCCAACCGCTGCTCGCGCATTTGCTGCTTGTTCGTTGGCTTATTGAAACTGGTGAAAATGGCGAACCAGTAGCAATTTTCGTCGTCGACGGGCACATGCCATTGCGTGATCGTCATCTCCGAACTCATCGGAATAACGAATGCCTGAGGGAACACCACGTTCGTCACGCGAACATGCATGTGGGTGTCGTCGACAGCGCGCTTTGCAATAAGACGCAACCCGTAGTCCGCAGGATTAACCAATATCTCGGGCGACTCGAACTCACGCAGAACCTTCGTGATTGGCATCTCCGAGTTCGCCGACGCCCCGCGGAACTGTTTGCCGTAACTGTCGCTTACGTCTTCGTCCTCAAAGAAGCGATGCAAGAAAGAGGCATGGGCCGGGTCGATGCCGACCTCGAGTGCCTGAAGCCAGTTGCACTCGAAAAGCCCCTTAAAGGCGAACGTATACTCGTCCGGAGCGGCAAAGCAGTCGAAGTGAGGAAAGGCAGGTGGCGTACCGCTTCCGATGTAGGCAAAGATCACCCCGGCACGCTCGATGACTTCATAGCTGCGCTGTTTAATGCGCTTGCACAGGGTGCTGCCCGCCGGCTCACCCGGCGTGGACGTGCATTGGCCGTTGACGTCGAAAAGCCAACCATGAAAAGCGCAGCGAAGCCCGCCGTCCTCAAGACGTCCCGAGGCCAAGTCGGCGCCACGGTGTGGGCAATCTCTATCGAGCATCCCTAGACGGCCTTGCTCATCTCTGAAGAGAACGAAATGCTCCCCCATCAGGCGAACCGCCTTAACGGGCCGCTCACTCGGCAGTTCCTCAGCCAATGCAACCGGTTGCCAATAGTTCCTTAAAAGCTGACCGGCCGGCGTCCCTTTGCCCACGCGGGTAATCACGTCGTTCTGCTGCTGACTCATCATGGCGAATTTCCTCCTGTACACAGAAAGATGACTTATGCATTCAGCAGAAGCCATCAACATGACGAGAGACTAGCCAACAAATCGCTAATGTTCAAGATCTGCATGCAAATCGACGTCGCTTCAATGAAAACACCAAGCGGCAAATACCATAAATACCATTGATTTTATTACTGTTTTATTTGTATGTCAGCATAAACCCGCTGCTTGCGAAATCAACGCTTGGTATGCAACGATCTCCTCAATGCATACCGTTCAATGTATAAATGCATACTCTTCAACTTCCTCGCTTACCTTGATGCATGCACTATTGCTAGAATGACTGTGGAAGTTAGTTGTCGTCGCGTCACGAGAATCGGAGAGAAGCAATGGAATCCCAGCAAGAGCGCGTGCTTGTGTACCTTCGCGATCTGATCCTCAAAGGGGAGTTTGTCCCCGGCGAACGGCTCGCAGAAGTAGCGCTTGCAGAGCGGCTTTCAGCGTCCCGTACACCCGTCAGGCTTGCGTTGACTACGTTGGAGCAGGAAGGACTCGTCGAGCAGTCGCCGGGAGGCGGATACGTGATGCGGCGCATCACCGCCAACGAGATTTCCGACGCAATCGCCGTCCGCGGGCACCTGGAGGGGATGGCTGCCCGGCTCATCGCCGAGCATGGCGTGCCGAGACAGCTAGCAAATGCGCTCCAGGAGTGTTTGCGTGCAGGGGACAGGCTCTTCGAAAAACCGGCGCTCGGCATCGACGATTACGCGGCCTACACCGATATGAACAACCGCTTTCATAAGTTGCTCGTCGAAGGTTCAGGTAACGCCGCGTTGATTAGAGCAATCGAAGTCAATAATCGCTTGCCCTTTGCTGCGGCGAGCGCCATGTTGCCCATGCAGTCCGCCCTCGAAGAGGGACGCCAATGGCTGTTTCTAGCGCACCAGCAGCATCACAGCCTCGTGAAAGCGATGCTGAAGGGAGAAGGGACGCGCGCGCAGGCGATTGCAACAGAGCACGTCCAAATTGCGCAGAGCAACTTGACCTTCGCCTTGGAACGACCGGAAGTGTTCCGCAAACTAGCCCCCGCTCTACATCTCGTCACTGAAGCTGTTCTATGACGAGCTTCGCAGGGCAGTGCGAAGGTGTCGTACTGCCCTGCTTCGAGCCTAGCTAGTTAACAACGCCGCGAGCCGCTCGCCGATGATGACACTCGGCGCCATGGTGTTTCCCGTGGTCAGATTCGGCATCACAGATGCATCGGCGACACGAAGATTTCGAATGCCTCTCACGCGGAGCTGTGGGTCGACCACCGAACTTGCCTCGCGCCCCATCGCACAACTTCCGGAAAGGTGGAAATACGTTCCTGCGGCGTTCCGAATGAAGTTCTCCGTAGCTTGACGATCGAGCCGACCAGGCGCCACTTCGCGCTTCACGTACTCCGACAGTTCAGGCGAACTGCCAATCGCGCGACAAATCTCAACGCAGCGGACCAGCGCCTTCATGTCATCAGGCTCAGCAAGGTAGTTTGGGTCCACGATTGCCATTTGCCGAACGTCCTTTGACCGGAGCGTAATCTGGCCGTGGCTCTTAGGCTGCACCAGGCCAGGGAGGAGCGACCAACCTGCCACCGGAATCGCATACTGTTTTGCGACCTCGTCGGTCGCATACGGCACCTGAATCTGGAATGGTTGCAAGTCAGGTACGGGAAGAGCCGAATCGCTCTTCCAGAAGAGCGTGCATTCTCCAAGATTGTTCCTCGGAGGCAGCGCTTCTTTATATTCGTAGATGCAGCCACCCATCAGGATGTGGTCCCTTAGATTCCTGCCGACGTTCGGAGAATGTACGGCGACACGAATATCAAGCTTGCGCAAGTCCTCACTGTCGCCAATGCCTGACAGCATGAGCAGTTTTGGAGTTGCGACTGAACCCGCCGAAAGCACCAGCTCGGTACTTGCTTCGATCCGCTTTTCCGCTCCAGCATGCAGCAGTCGAACGGCGGTCGCACGGTCGCCCGTCAGTTCGATGCCGATGACTGTGGAATCTGTCAGGACGGTGACATTGGGGCGACTCAGTGCTGGATACAGATAGGCGTTCGCAATGGAGTATCTTCGCCCGTCCTTGATCAGCGTTTGCGCGACCCCACAACCTCCGTCCTCCTCCATGGTTTGTCCATTCAGATCATCAGTAGAAGGAATTCCGACGCTGGCCGCAGCCCGCATCATTGCGGGGACGATGGGATTGTTATGTCGATCCTTATCAACGAAAATCTCTCCACGCTCCCCGCGCCACCGGCTAGGGTCGCCCTGCCAATTCTCAATCTTCCGGTAGATGGCGAGCACCGAGTCGTATCCCCAAGACGAGTCACCCGTCAGCTCCGCCCATTTTTCAAAGTTCTCTCTGTGGCCGCGGGCCCAGACCATCGCGTTAATTGCGCTTCCGCCGCCAATCCCGCGCCCCATCGCCAAAGGTATCGTGCGGCCGTTGCAGTGAGCGGCCTTAACGTACGGATATACATAGCTCGCGGCGGTACCGATGTTCGTCGGCCAGAGTGCGGGATCCTCGACTGATTTGACCTCGTTCCAACCACCAGCTTCGATGAGAAGCACCTTTGCCGCAGGGTTTTCAGAGAGTCTCGACGCGACAACTATTCCTGCAGTTCCTGCCCCGACGATAACGTAGTCGTACCGCCGCGACAATGCTTTGACGTTGCGAGACTGATTCGCCACTGCATTTGCGGCGTTCGCAGCAAAGCTACTTGCACTTGCAAATGAAAGTCCGCCGGCAATAGCGACACGAATGAATTCGCGGCGCGTGATTTTTCCTCGCATCACATTTTCTTCCGCGAGAGCCAACATATCCAATGAGAATTGATCAATCGCCATGTTCTTGTTCAGGGAAAATTCCCGCCTAATTGACGTGTCTCCTCCAGTCTGGAGGCGCTAGACTCGAGTTGCTCAGACCGAAATCAGAAGGGATATTCGGACGGCGTTTCAACTGAACTGATCCACTGAGACGTCGTGAATTCTTCGATGTTTGCCGGTCCGCCAAAGCGGCTACTGTTGCCAGAAGCGCCCATCCCACCGAAGGGCACCTGCGATTCTGTGTTCACGGGCTGATCGTTGACGTGAACCATTCCGCAACGTAAGCGCTTAGCCAGTGCGATCGCAGCTGACACTGACTTCGAATGAATTGCCGCCGCCAGACCATAGTCACTCGCATGCACAAGCTCAATGGCTTCGTCTATCGAGTCATAGACCGTCACAGGCGCAACCGGTCCAAACAGCTCATCCGTGAAGGCCGGCATGTCCGCAGTAACCTCCGTCAGAACCGTAGGTTCGAAGAAGTTTCCCGTTCGCTTTCCGCCTGTGACAAGCACTGCTCCAATATCGACAGACTCTCTGACGATAGTTTCAACTCGTGCGGCCTGCCGCTCGTTGATGAGCGGTCCCAGATGTACCTGACCTTTTGCTGGGTTCCCCACTGACAGGCGTCCGGCACGCGCGGCGAGCTTCGAGATGTACTCATCAGCGACGCTTCGGTGGACAAGGTGTCGCCCGGCTTGCATGCAGATTTGGCCTTGGTGAAGGAAAGCTCCCCATGCACCGCATGAGGCGGCCTTATTGACATCGGCGTCTGGCAGGACGATAAATGGATTATTCCCGCCGAGTTCCAGTGACGTCTTCTTCAGCATTCGGCCGCAAATCTCACCAATCTGGCGACCCACAACTGTCGATCCAGTGAACGAGATCATCTTAACCAGTGGATGTTGAACCAACGCTTCCCCGGCCTCAACGCCACCTGGCAAGACATGCAACAGTCCTCTTGGAAGACCTGCGTCCTCGAACAGTTGGGCGACCAGCGCGCCCCCTGTCACTGCGCTGTGGGGATCCGGCTTGAGAATTACCGCATTGCCCAATGCAAGCGCTGGCGCAATCGTACGAATCGCAAGTACCAACGGAAAGTTCCAAGGCGTAATGACGCCAACGATCCCGACTGGGATACGATGCCACGCATTCACACGACCCGGCACGGAACTAGGAAACAGCATTCCGTTTGACTGTAGCGGGAGACTCGCCGCTGTAATCAAATGCTCCCTGCTCGCATTGAGTTCCCAGGAGGCCTTAGGCTCGATCGAACCACACTCGCGAACGTTCCAATAGTTGAATAATTTCGATCGTTCTCCGATGAGGCGCGCTGCCTCATAAAACACTGCCGCGCGTTTATCGAAAGGAGTGTCGGCCCATCGACGCTGCGCAAGCCGCGCACTTTGAACTGCTGCATCAACGTCAGACGGCCCGGATACGCCAATACGAGCAAGCTCGTCGCCCGTTGCCGGCTCAACTACTGTCGCGATACCTCGCTGACCATCTACCCATTCGCCAAGGTAGATCTTCTCGGCCCAAGGTTCTCTCGATTGTTGGTCCATCATCGCTCCTCCAGTTAATTTGAAGATTCGCCTCGCCGTCCTTCCGCTGACGTCTGGCTTGGAAGATGATCGACCCGCTAAAAATATTTACCTTGTCCGGCTTTCTTCAACTTCTTGACTGGAACGATTCTGTCTGTGACCGTGGAGCACTTTGGTCCCGACCGTCTCAGGATGAGGCCGAGACGAAACTTCCTGCGCGCTCGCGCCACTCCGTTGGACTATGGCCAAAATGTTGGCGAAACCTTCGGCTGAAGTGCGCGGCACTCGCAAATCCACAACGCCACGCTACCTCCTCGATCCGAATCCCATCCTTGCAAATCCCCTCGATCAGTTGCCTCGCACGCTCCAGGCGCTGACCCCAAAGGTAGCGCATCAATGAGGTGCCCTCGTCGTGGAAAAGTCGGTTTAGGTAGCTCACTGACACTCCCGCCGCACTTGCGATAGCGTGTGCATCAAGGCTCTCCTCTCCCAAATGGTTGGCGATGTGGCGCTTAGCTCTGTGATAGGCCGCTGTCGTAGAACGAGAGCCAGCAGCGCCACTCGACTCGAGAAGCACGCCGAGCCAGTCAATGAGATGCGACCCGAGCAAAGCCTGGGTCGTGTATCTCATTTCAGCAAAATTTGAAGCGACTGCTCGGATCATGTCAAAAACCACGCTTACGTCAGCAGAACTCATATCCGGTTCAATACAGTGGCTCAGCTGGCAACGAAAGCCTCGCTCCTGCAGAGAGGACTTTTTGCATCTCAGAACGATCAAGCTTGTTTCGTCTTGAAATGTCTCCGTGAACGGCATCGACGGATCAACGATGAGCAATTCGCCTGCCGCAACAATTTTCCGGTCGCCATCCTGCTCAAAGAGCAACTTCCCTTGGGACACGAGCTTGACGTAGATGTGTTGACTGTGCTCCTGCGTAGAGATGTCGGGAAACAGAGTCAGCGCCGTCATCCTGACGGTGGAAAACGCTGTTTCACCCAATTCAATGGCTCGGACTTCAGCGTTATAGGGTCGACATTTATCGGGTTTGCAGCCTAAGCCGTGGCTCAACGTTAGATATGTCCTTAGCTCCGACAGCGCGAGTTGTCCTTTGATCTCAATCCGCGCACCACCGGACCTATCTGGATAGAACATAGTCAAGTCCTCAAGCCGATTAATCGCTAGGGAAAGTACTGATTTTTCTTGGCACGGCTCGATGCGGCGAGCAAATACTTCGGATTTCAAGCGTACTCTTCACTGCGTCAGATGGACCATCAGTTGCCCATGAATGTTATTCATCGGCAAGTTGAAAAGACATCCCTTCTGATTAGTTTCTGCGTATGTCAATGTGTTCGGTACGGTTTTCTCGCCCTAATCACGTCGGCAACGGGCCGAGACGTTGAAAGCTCAGCTATATCAGGAGATTTACATCATGGAAGCAACAGTAGCGGTCTCGCACAAAGACCAACTGGTAGCGCACATTATTCCGTTTCTGGAAGAAGTCAAGGATCTGACTACCGGTACCGACGTCGAGCGCTGGTTAAACGAGAAATATAGCGTTGACAGCGACTTCTATCGTGAGACCGCGCGGCTGATTAAGCTGGGGGTGCTTGAGGAGGGTTGGGCCGCCAACGTCGAGATTGCAGGTCGGCGCTACCGCCGCGCCCGACTAGTGGACCCGTCTGAAGAAACGTTTGGCTTTAGCATCACCACGGTGTACATGGATAGCACCGAAAATACTCAAAGCAACCCTGAACAATCCTTCCGCGGAGACTACCACTCTCATCCCTACGGCGAGTTCAATATGGTCTTCTCGCTCAATGACGGCGCAGCGCTTGCCGGACCGAACGGATGGTGTTATGGGGGATGGACGGCACCTGCACCGGGAAGCCACCACTATCCGGAGGCAAAAGGCGGAGCCGTAATCGCGCTGTTCTTCCTGCCTGCAGGACGGATTGCATACAACGTGAAAGCGCCGGACGCACAATAACCGCAGGGCGCCGGTCACCGGCGCCCTCCTTTTTACGAATCACTCGGCATCGAACCCGAAGAAGGTCGTAAATCCCTCGACCGGCTCCCGAGCCATCGCAAGGCTGTTAATGTGCGAGTCCTGCTCAGCGAACCCTAGACTCATACCGCACACCAATCGATAGCTTTGAGGGAATCCGAGTTGTCTCGAGACGATGTCTTCGTATCGCGCGAAGGATACCTGCGGACATGTCGCCAATCCGACCGCTCGCGCTGCGAGCATAAGCGACTGCAAGAACAGCCCATAGTCGAGCCAACTGAACTCGGTCAGCGACGGGTTAATTGCAAAAATCAATCCTACGGGTGCACCGAAGAAATCAAAATTCTTTGCTGTAACCGCTGCACGCTGTTTCACGTCGCTCTTCGAAACACCCAGTGCACCATAATAAACGCTTCCAAATGCCTCTTGCCGAAGTCGCATGAGTTCAGGAAGCGGATCTGGCATATGACGCAACGGCGGGTGAAGATTGGCAGCGTGAGCCCGACCCAACTCTTCGCTCAACGCCGCTTTTTTTTCTCCGCTTAGCACATACACATGCCAAGGTTGGATATTGGAGTTGCTCGGAGCGTATCTCGCCACATCTAAAATCTCTTCGATGACCTTCCGTGGCACTTGATCAGATTTGAACCTTCTCACAGCGCGACGGGAGCGAATGATGGCGTCAATGACGCTGGCAGTTGGATGCGTGTCTCGATTAATCTTCATGGATGAAATCACTGGAAGGATTTCTACATCATGACATGGACCAAAAAAGCATCGCAGTGAAACATGTTCACCTGCGAAGTGAATCGAGTTCATGTTCTCTTTTCGCACTTCCACCCGCTCTCTCATCCGCCTGCAGCATTAATCGCAGACACTTTTTGATACTGCTGCTGCGACGTAAGTCAATCGGTAGATTGAATCACGTGCAACAGGATATTGCACGTGATTCCCTTTGTCTGAGTTAGTACGACAACCATAATCGAAGGGCACCTCCCACTGTCACCGTCGTCGTCCTTCCCCGACGCAACGTTTGGTCCTTCTTTCGCCTAACCTGGTGATGATTGCAACCCTCAACGGAATCCCAAGTCCGTTGAGTTCCCACCTCAACGCTAAGGGTAGACAGCCAAAATGAGCACGACAATTCTTGCGATTGCCGGCAGCACTCGGCGCGATTCGTTTAATCAGAAAGTGCTTGATGTAGCTGCGAGCGGAGCTTCTGCACTCGGAGCTCGAGTTCTCGATGTTCGTCTTGCAGATTACCCAATGCCGATCTACGATGCCGAGTCCGAGGGCACAAGCGGCGTACCTGAGAACGCTTTGCGCATTCAGGATATGCTCGCGGAGAGCGACGCCATCCTCATCGCTTCACCTGAGTATAACGGTGGTTACACCCCAATTCTCAAGAACACGCTTGATTGGTGCAGCAGAGCGACGCGAGCCGGCACGCCCGGGCTTACCCTCTTCGCTAACAAACCAGTTGCAGTCGTCAGCGCTTCGCCAGGCCCACTTGGTGGCGCTAAAGCGCAAATTGGTATCAAAATTGTTCTTGAGAGACTGGGACTTATCTTGATACCACAATCGTTCTCGTTGGGTCTCGCTGCATCTGCGTTCAATGAACAAGGAACACTAAAGGACAAAGACGTGGAGAAACTCTTGCGCGCGGTCGGCGAGTCGCTTGTTGGTCTCACAAGCAAACTTCATACAGCTACGGTCTAGTGTCGAACTTCCGAGCGATGCACAGTAGTACTCCACAACGGCCCGAGCAGCCATGCTAGGGCCGCTTTCGTAGCTACGAAGATGGAATGTCTCGATGATTTTTTCCGCCCGAGTCTATCAAGAGACCATCCCAGTCAGACGCTCGCTTGCGGTCCAAAGACGTGCTGCAATGTCGGGATCAATCGCCCAGCTTTTCACACCCGGTCCAATTCCATCTTCAGCTGCCAACGGCGCGACGTCACAATCTTCGCAGTAAAGGCCTCCTAATCCGTCAAGCTGTGAGCTGACTGCGCACCACAAGGTCGTAGCGGCGCCCTGCTGAACCGTCTTGAAGCCTGGGTCCTCGGCAGTTTTTAAAGTCCCGTCTTCTTTGACCGCCCCCATCAGACGGTAGTCATCGATGGTCATATGCCGCGCCAATGGCGTAAATATTGAACCTGGGTGCAAAGAGAAAGCCCTTACCCCCTCTTGTTTTGCAATCTGATCAAGGTGAAGAGCAAACAAAACGTTTGCAGTCTTCGACTGCGCATACGCTGTCCACTTGTCGTAACTACGTCGGCTGTAGTGCAGATCCTCAAGATCTACGCCACAGAGTTGATGGGCTCGTGACGAGACACTGATTACTCTTGCGCCCTCTGCTTTCCGCAAAGCCGGCATGAGAAGCTGAGAAAGCTGAAAATGCCCAAGATGATTCGCACTAAATTGCTGCTCAACGGTAAGCGGCTCGGGCCGACCGTTTCCCCATGCTGACTTTTTCAAAGCATGATGAGCGCGTTTAGATAACGGAGCCAG
>FCOH02000018.1 GCA_001544595.2 Caballeronia peredens
TATCAACTGACGTGGCAGGCAAAGGCCCAGTTCGAAGACACGCGCGCCACGACAAAGACGAGCGACGCCGCCGATCCCGATGCACTCAACGCGCGCGGACCGGCCACGCCCGCGCCCGCCGGCATCGCGCATCCGCTGACCTACATGCTGCGCACGGATGTGGGCCGAGGCCCGCTGGAACTGCTGGATCTGCGCGGCTTCACGTTGCCTAGTCGCATCTTCGTGAAGCGCGAAACGGCCGCGCGCAACGTCAAAACCGACGGCCCTCCGCCGCTGCCGAAGTCCGCGCTCGAAGCCGCGAAGCAGGCCGAGACGCCCTTGCCCAATGGCCGGAACGAGCTATGAAAATGACCCGACATGTTTTTAGTCTGCTCTGGGAGACGAGACGCGATGCGCAAAAACACGGACGCGAGGCGGTTGAATTTCCAGATGCCATGGACGGTGTGCGCGCAACCACCCGCGAGTTTCGGCCGGTCCGAGCGGCAAAGGTCGGCCTGGTAGCCACGTGACAAGCCTGGGAACATTCGGTCAACCAACGCGAGGGCGCGGGAGACATCAATCCCTTTGCTGAGCTGGCGTGGACCTGTGCTCAAGCATGCGGGCAACGCAGCGATTGATCTGCTTCTCCATGCGCTCGCCGTGTCGCCGGTGAGGTCGCAGTGGATTGAGACGCCTGTCAGATAGGGCAGGCCGCGCGGGATGCCGAACCGTTTGCTGTCGGCGCGACCGATTGTCCAGCTTTGCCGCTTTTCGATGGCCCCGGTTATTGCGCTCTCGAGGGTGTCCCCGGTGTGCAGAACGTTCAGGACGTCGTCTGCGAAGTGGCGACCATGCCGACTGTCGAGAAAGACCTGCGCGGCGATCAGTGACTCGCCGGTGGCGTCGGCTAAGCCTTCGATCGCAAGCGGTCAGGCAGCGGCAGCCACATGTTCCATCGTTCCCCAGAATCTCCAGGATTCGTTGGTCGTGGCGGGAAGGGTTTTCATGTGCGGTGTTTCGTGTTCGACACTGAAACACCATTAACGGTCGTTCATGGCTTGAACGAAGTCGAGATCGCGTCGGAAGTGTCATGAAGTGCTGTAGAGCGCCGTCAGATCATGATCGCGTCCCCTTGCGTGTCGATTCGCGTCTGATCGGGTGAAATGCGGAAGCGCAAGCCGTCCATCCAGTGGCACGCGGCTTCGTAAGCATTTGGGACGCAACCGAAGCGAGCGAAGCCGAGGTCAGCCCAGTGGCTCAGGTTCGCGCGGGTGTCAATGAACACCCGCGCGCAATGCCGGCGCGATTCCGCGAGAGACATTTCATTCCGCGTTGGAAGCCCGCCGACGCCTGTAGTCTCGACGCCAGCGACGGTTCTTCATTCGCTGCGGTTGCGTGTTACAAGTGCGCCGCCTCGGTGCCGCGCGTATCGGACCTCAGGAAGCCTTCGGCGCGCAAGTAGCGAAGATAAACCCCGATTAGCCTCGAGTAATCGACGCTGAGACTCACATCGGCGCTCGCCAGGCGGCTAATCGTGCCAATCTGCTCGACCGGCATGTCGTGCCAGGTCAGATCGCCCGTATAGAAGTCGCGCAGGAGCGAGAGCCCGTTGGTCGAATCGATCGTTGCGAACCGTTGCTTCCACACGTCCGGCGCCTCCGGCCGCGCACTGAGGCCCGATCTGTCGAGGGCTTCGAACCATTCCCGCTGCGCCATGCTTTCCGGGTTCTGAAGATTTGCAACCGAGAGCCCTTCGCGCGGATGCAACGCGAGCGCGCAAAGGGCGCGGGCAAGCACATCGACCGGCGTCATTTCGACGGTTTGCCCCGTCGCCGGGTAGGCGCCGAGTTGAACGCAGCCCTGATTGAACAGCCAGAAGTGATTGTGCTCATAGTTGCTGAAGCCGCTTTCGCTATGACCAGTCACATTGCCCACGCGCGCGACCGTCGCGGGCAAACCGTATGCGCGGCTGTACGCGGCCACGCGTTGCTCGCTCACCCATTTGCTCAACAAATAGCCATTGTCCGATAGCGGGCGCGCCGCATCGATACGCTCTTCGACACGTTGCGCGTCTTTGAGCATCATCGGCACGGACATGGTCGAGACGAAGCACACAGGTTTCTTGCGCACGGAAAGTGCCAGCCGCAACAGCGCCTCCGTTCCGCCCACATTGGCTGCCTTGAGACTGCCGTAGCCATGCAGATGATGCACGAGCGCGCCACAGTGCAGGATGGCATCCCCTTCCTTGGCGAGTCGTTGCCAGTCGGCAGCAGCGAGCCCGAGTCCGGCGTGACTCAGATCGGAGTCGATCACTTCGACACGCGAGAAGTCGATCGCAAGTCCCGCGGCCCGCGCTTCTTCAGCAATGCGAGCGAAACCGTCCGCTGGACTGGGGGCGCGTTGCAGACAGAACACTTTCGCTACCCGCCGGGTCAACTCGTCGAGTAGATGAATGCCGACGAATCCGCTTGCGCCGGTCAGTATCACGCTGTCGATGGTCGACGCATTCCGTTCGTGCCACGCGGGCAGGGCCGTGTCGATCACGGCGAGCGGCGCGGCGGCATCGGCCACAGCGCGATCGATATCGTCGGCGCGGTCGTGCGCAGTCAACCCGGTGATCGTTGGCGCGCGATAGAAAGCGGGCATCGCAAACTCGAGACCGGTTTCGGCGCGCACCCGAGCGTGCATGCGCATGGCGAGTATCGAGTTGCCCCCTAGTCGGAAGAAGTCGTCATCGCGGCTCACCTGGTCGAGCTTGAGCAGCGCGCACCAAATTGCGGCGATGTCGCTTTCGAGGCCTGCTCGCGGCGGCTCACCGGTCGACATCGCGGACGGCACGGGCAGCGCTTTCCGATCGATCTTGCCGGAGCCCGAAAGCGGCAAGGCAGTCAATTCGACATAGCGCGTGGGCGCCATGTAACTCGGCAGCGTAGCCGCGATGCGCTCACGCAGAATCGCTTCATCGACCTGCGCGCCGGACCGCGGCACAAAGTACGCCGCGATATAGCGCTGTTCGCTTTCGCCGTGAACCGCGCACGCGGCGCTTTCGACGCCCGGCACGCTCGCCAGTTGGTTTTCGATTTCTCCCAGTTCGATGCGAAAGCCTCGCAATTTGATCTGCGCATCGTTGCGGCCGAAATACTCGATCGTCCCGTCCGCCAGATAGCGACCCAGATCGCCCGTCCGATACATGCGCGCGTAAGGCTTGCCGGCGACGGGATCTGGCACGAAGCGGCTCATGGTGAGCGAAACCTCGTTCTGATAGCCGCGCGCGAGATTATCGCCGCCGATGCAGATTTCGCCTACGCAACCGGGCGGCGCAAGCTGGTCGAGTGTATTCAGGACGTAGACTTCGTAGCCCGGCAGGGTCTTGCCGAGCACTCGAACGCGGCCTAGCGGCGTGATCTGGCCGCAGGTCGCCATGACGGTCGCTTCGGTCGGGCCGTAGAGTGACAGCAGACGCGTACGCGCCGCCCACCAGCGCGCGGCGGTGTCGTCCAGCGTATCGCCACCGAACGCGAGCATCCGAAGGTCGGGAAGTGGCTGCTTCGGCAAGCCCTGTAGCAGCACGGGTGCAAGAATGGCGTGCGTGACGCGCTCACGTTCGAGCAAACGGTGCAGCACGTCCGGATCGCGTCGGGCTTCTTCCGGTGCGATAACCAACGTGCCGCCGTGGAGCAGGGCGATGAACATCTCCAGCACGCTCGCATCGAAATTGGTCGAGGCAACGAGCGTGCCGATGCATCCGGGACCGTATTCGAGGGGCTGCGCCGCGCCATCGATCATCCGCACCACGCTGTGATGCTCGATCAGCACGCCCTTCGGCTTGCCCGTGGAGCCTGAGGTGTGAATGACATAAGCGAGCGCGTCGGGCGCGACTGCCGGCAACGGATGCGGCGGAGCCGATTGAACGCGCGCGAGCGTTTCGGCATCGACGCATTGCAGATGCGCGAGGTTTGCCGCGACAAGTCCCGTACGACCTTGCGCATCCGCGATGCACGCGGTCAGCGAGCAATTCGCAGCGAAGTGCCTCAGCCGTTCGGCGGGATAGGAAGGATCGAGCGGAACGTACGCGCAGCCGGCCTTGAGTACGCCCAGGATCGCGGCGACGAGGAGCGGCCCTTTCGCCATGGAAAGTCCCACGCATGATCCCGCCGGCAGACGTGCGAGCAGTTGGTTAGCGATCCGGTCGCTGAGGACGTCGAGTTCGTCGTAGCGCAGCGTTTCATCGTTGAACCGGACGGCAATGTGCTCGCCGTAGTGCGCGGCGACCGATGCGAACCGCGCGGGTATCGAAGTCGGCGCATCGTTCATCGGCGTACCGTGCGAGAAGCCGCCGACCAGCGCGCGCTGCCGCTCGCTCAGATATGACAGTTCGCCGACCAGTGCGTCGGGTTCGTTCGCGGCGGCATCGATGAGCGTCGCGAGCACCTCGGTCATGCGTTCGGCCGCTTGCGCCTCGATGAGTGAGCCGTCGAATTCCAGGCGGCCATCGATTCCGCCATGCGAATTCATATAGAAGATCGCGGAGATGTCGGCTTTGGATGTTCGTGAAGGCAACTCTTCGACAGTCATGGTTCCTTCACCGATGCGTCCATTCAGATCGATTCCGCTTTGCAGGCTGAAAAGCGTGTTGACCGCGCCGATGTCCGCGACACCCGCTTCATATGGCGTAGCCAGCAGATGGTCGCGATCCGCGAGCATTTGCGCTTGCACGGCCGAGACGAGATCTCCGAAAGGCTCGCGCGGATCGATGCGCATTGTCATGACGGCCATGGACACCAGCATGCCGTATATCGACTCGCTGCCGGGAACATCGCGTCCGGCCTGCGGGTAGCCGCTTGCGAGCGTGGTTTGATCGGTCAGACGCCACAGCCATATCAGGTGCAGCGCAAAGAGCACCGGCGAGAGCGTTGTGTTGCGCGTCTGCGCGATACGTCGCAGCTTGTCGGTCTGCACGCGCGTGAGCTGAATCGTCAGCGCGCGATTGGCGTTCGGCGCGCGCGTGCCGGCGTCGAACGGCAAGTCGACGCGCAGCGGCACGCCCGCGAGCTTGTCCGACCAGTAAGCCCGGGCGCGGGCAAACGGCTGCGAGTCATTCATGCGCGCCATCCACGCACAGTAATCGAACCAGTTCAGCCGGCGATCACCGAGCGGCTTCCCTTCGTAGAGCGCCGCAAGTTCCTCGAGGAGCAACTTCAGCGACCAGCCGTCGAACGTTGCGTGATGGATGGTGAAGAGCACCGTGCTTACGCCGCTTTCGACGTCGAGCAGCATGCGCGCGTGCCAGACCGGCGCTTCCGTGAGTCGAACGGGTGAGGCGAGGCAGGCGTCGAGTTGCGCATCGATGCTTTGCGTGGTCGCGCTTTCGAGCGGGATCGACACGTTCCCGGCTGCGGCCGGCATCAACCGAACGCTGCCGTCGATATCCGCGAGGTGTGCGCAAAATAGCGGATCGCGCGCGAAGAGGCGCTTGAGCGCCGCGTGCAGCGCGAGGGGATTCACTTCGCGGCTGAAATCGGCACGCACGACGATGTTATACGCGTTGTCCGCGGGGTCATGGCGAGCGCGGTGAAAGATTGCCTGCGCGATGCCGCTCATGACCGGCACGCCGCTTTGCGCCTCGACATCGGCGATGAGAGGCGGCAATGCGTCGTGGTCGTCGAGCCCTTCGCGAAGCGCGCGGCAGAACGCGTCGAACGCTGGATGCGCGAGCAGAAGTCCGGGCTTCACGTTCGCGCCGAGCGCTTCACCGATGCGTTTGCACGCCAGCGTGGCAAGCAGGGAATGCCCGCCCGCATCGAGAAAATGGCTGTGTTCGTCGATGGATTCGACGGGCACACCCAGCGTGACGGCCCATGCGGTTTGAACCGCGCGCTCAAGCGTATCGAAGTCGCGCCCGGCCGCGTGCGCTGACGATGCGTTGGGTGCCGGCAGCCGGGTGCGATCCACCTTGCCATTCAAATTGAGCGGCCACGCATCGACGGGAACAAGAAACGCCGGAACCATGTACGACGGCAGACGCGTTTCGAGGCGTCGCCGCAATTCCGTGGGCGTCAATCCGCTCGCGCCATACCATGCGACGAGCGCGATATTTCCCTGATGCGCGCACGTGCCGATGCAGACCGCGTTCACCTCGGGTTGAGCCGCGATGACATGCTCGACCTCGGAGATTTCGATGCGATAGCCGCGCACCTTCACCTGAAAATCGTTGCGCCCGAGAAATTCGATATCGCTATTCGGCAGAAAGCGGCCAAGATCGCCGGAGCGGTAGATGCGTCCACCGCCGTTGGCGTCGTCGATGAACTTCTGCGCCGTCAGCTCCGGACGCCGCAGATAACCCCGCGCGACCGATGGGCCGCCGATGCAAATCTCCCCGATCCCGCCGAGCGGCACACCGCGCCCCTGCGCATCGAGCAGATGAATGGCGTAGCCCGGCAGCGGGCGTCCCAGCTCATTCGCGAGCTTGCGCCCGCCGAACGTGTTTTCCGTTGCGAGCACCGTGGCCTCGGTCGGGCCGTAGATGTTCGAAAGGCGCACCACGGCGGACCAGAACCGGACGGTGTCGTCGTCGCTGGCTTCGCCGCCGCAGAGAATCGTCTTCAGATCCGGCAGCGGACGGCGCGGCAGCAGGCGCAGCACCGCGGGCGGGAGGAACGCATGCGTGATGCGCTCGTCGTCGAGAAACTGGAACATCGCGGACGGGTCCGCCCGAACCGAGTCGGGTGCGACGATCAGATGTCCGCCATGCGTCAGCGGGTTGAAGATCTCCAGCACGCTCGCGTCGAAATTGACCGACGCGAATTGCAGCCAGCGCGAGCCCGGCCCGCGGTCATAACGCCCCTCGAGCGATGCGATCATGTGTGCGAGCATGCCGCGCTCGATCACGACGCCCTTCGGCTGGCCCGTGGTGCCGGACGTGTAGATGACGTATGCAGCGTGTTGCGGACTGGCCTCGCGGCATAGCGCCGTGACAGCCGTGCCGGGCTCTGCCGGTGCGAGCATGTCCTCGATACGAAGCATCGGGCATTCGAACGTGCCGCGCACACGGGCTTCGCTGGCGGCGTCGGTGATGACGGCGGCGAGCTTCGCATCGGCCGCCATGAAGCGCAGGCGTTGTTCGGGCATGAGCGGATCGAGCGGCACATAGCCTGCGTTCGCCGCCAGTACACCGAGGATTGCAGGCACGATGCGCGCGCCGCGCGCGACGCAAACGCCGACCAGCGCGTCCGCTGTGACATGCGGCGTCAGTGCATCGGCAATTCGCGCGGCCCCGCGAGCGACGTCCGAATAGGTGAAACGCGCATCGGGGCCGCTCACGGCAAGCGTGTCGGCATGTCGGCGCGCGATGTCGTCGAACTGCGCGAGCACGTCGCGCGGCGGGTTGGCGAGCGCCGTGCCGTGTGACCATTCCAGTCGGCGCGAAGCCAGTTCGGGGGTATCGAAGTCGAGTTGAGAGACCGGTGTGTCGAGTTGCGCCGCGAGCGTCGCCAGCAACGCCACGTAATGCTCGAGCGCAAGGGCGAGCCCTTGCGCGGATTCCCGATGACGCACGGTTACGTCGAGCGAGATTTCGTCGTCCATGCGCATGTAGATGGCCGTGTCCTCGCGCTCGGGCCTGCGGCAGAAGCGTCCGAGGAACGTGCTTGCGTGGCCGTCCAGGCGAAGTGCGTTATACGGCATGGTTTCGCGCTCGATGAGCACCGTCGTGGCCCGGTCGTATTCCTGATGCACGCGCTTGAGTTCGTCGAGCACGTCGCCGGCGGGGATGTTCGCGTGATAGTCGGCCAATGCAAACCGGGACCTGGCATGCAGGAGAAACTGCCGCAGCGTCATGCCCCCGTCGAAATCGCTGCGAATGAAGCGCACCCGTTCGTCGTAGCCGATTTGCCCGAGCGACTGCCGCGTGCCACGCCGATGGTGTGCAGTGATGATCACGGACTGACGCGCAAGCTTCTGCAACAGTATGTGGAGCGATGTCTGCAGCAGAAACTCGATGCTCAGGTCAAGCGCGCGGGCCTGCTCCCGAAGTTCACCGGAAAGCGCCTTGCCGAGTGGCACGGTGAAGCTCGATTCGCCCGTTTCACCTTCGATCGAAGGCGGCTGCCATGAGAACGCGCCATCGCCCAGTTCGTGCACCCAGAATGCGAGGTCGCGGCGCCACTGCTGCGGTTCGAGCGACGCGCGTTCGGCGTCGAGCACGGCCTGCTGGTCGAGGCTGATATCGGCGGCCAGCGCGCCATGGTTGTATGCGTGAGAAATCGCCTCGAACAGTGGTTCGATCGAGAAGCGATCGAGCAACCCCCCGTGACAGGCGAACACCAGAAAACTTTGGGTCTTGCCGCGAAGCAGCGTGATGGACCAGGGCGCGCCCGCATCCATGCGGAACGGCTGTGCGCAAAGGGTTTCGATGATGGGCGTCGCGCTGACTTCGTCCGCGTGCTCGATGTCGATGATCTCGAGTTCGGCGAGCGCTGTCTCGTGAAGCAGATAGCGCGGCCCGTCCTCTCCATGCACCATGCGCCAGCGCAAAGGCCTGCAGTGCTGTGCGAGCAGCGCGACTGACTGCTTGAGACGCTCGCCGTCCGGAGTGCCTGTGAGACGAAATACCGCGCTCAGATTATGAACTTCGGCCAATTGACCCGCGGCGCGGGATTGAGTTCGAGAAAGAGAAAGGATGTCAAATTTCATTCTTTACCTCATAATTTTTTGAACTACTAAGCAAATTAATCCCGTGAATCAATAAATCGGCAGATTTGGTCAGCCATGCGATTTCCTTTGATCATGGAATGGAAATTTGCATTGATACTGATCTGGCTAAGTGCAATAAGTTCATCGTTGTTCTCGGCCGAACACGTTCGAGTGTGTCGCTGCCGTGCAAAAGGCAGTCTGATGGCCGACAGTTGGCCAACATGATTGTTTGATGGCCCATAGCGATTCATCGAAAAGCGTGGCGTTGTGACTTAACGGGTAGATCACAAAACCACGCGCTCTCTGAGACTTCCGCCTTGTTAAGCCGGAATTTGCGGCGCGTCCTCGACCCCTTCTCCCTTTTGCCTTACCTCGCTGGGTGAAAATCTCGACTTCTCATAATTACTAGGAGTCCATATAAACATTCGCTTGCATAACCCGGTGTGCGTTACGCCGCCGTTTTCGTATTACAGCCACAGTGCGTCGACGCCGGCGGGTGCGGGCTGGCTTTATGTGTCGGGCCTGGTGGGCGTGACGCCCCCACGGGGTAAGCGGATCGAGTCGGCCTGGGATAACCCTCTGGCGGTGCTGGCCGACGCGTGTTTGCCGATCACCGATCTGATCAAAGTTCGACGGCTTCATCACGCGAGCGGACCTGGTGTCCCTGCATCGCGCGGAGTGTGAGCGAAGGCTCGCCGCCGCCGGTCACGTCGCCGCGACCACGACGGTCATCGCCGCCGGCGTAGCGGAGCCGAACGTAATTAACCCGAGGATCCGGGAGCACACGTCATCGAGGATCAGAGAAGGTCGCGCAGTTAGAACGTAGTTGCTTCTGGACATCCCAGGACGTCTTTGAACTGAGCATCAAGTCAGCGGCGACCAGGCCAAACAACGCAACGAGCATGAAAGCGGAGGCAGCAAATTCGCCGTGGTCTAAAAACGCCTTAAAGGCAGACGCCGCCGCGATCAACATTGCATATGCGCTAAACAGCGATAGCTCTGGGGGCGTGATTCCTTCTACCTCGCCGCTTTCATGATTCATCCAGCCCGCCAGTGAATACCAGTCGTTGGCTCGACGCAACGCGGCAGTCACGGTCATGCCGCTTTTCAGGCTTGGTCGACCACCGATGTCAAGGCCGCAATAGCGCCTACCCTCAATGGTTGCGTTGAAGCTGGTTTGTGGCGATCGTCCGGTGGTAATCACATTCGTCACGTCTTCTAGTCGAGCGGTGACGATTACATATTCCATATCTGCAACCTGTTGCTTGCGAAAGTGCGGGTGATCGTAGCGGTTTCGCTATCTCTAAAAAATGTGCGCGACCCGCTCCGGCACTCGCCGGGCGGCGTACGGAGAAGCGGCTCACACGGCTGATGATCTGATGCATACGAGCCTCGTGTTCCGGCGGTTGGACGTGGCCGGAGAGAAGCTCCTTCCCAATCGATCGCTTCCTTTCTATCGCTCACGACCAGTTGTCGGGTCAAGTTCCGGCTGGCACCTCAGCGGACGGGGACACCGACCACCCTCCAACTCGCTATATCCCCCCATACATCGCGCCCTATACAAACGATAAGAATGTTTTGCTTTCACGGATGGTTTTTCTGCCCCAACATAAAGTGATTCTGAAAATTACACACGGAGCGAGACATGGAAAACACTGCGGATCTCAAGCGCTACGAGTTGCTGATCAACGGCGAGTTCGTGCCTCCGGGCGGCGGCGAGTACTCGACGAACCTCGATCCCGCCACCGAAAGTCCGATCGCCCACGTTGCGCAAGGCACGTCCGCCGATGTCGATCGCGCCGTGCAGGCCGCGCGCGCTGCGCTTAAGCCGTGGAACGCCATCCGCGCCGCCGAGCGCGGCCGCATCCTGATGAAACTCGCCGACCTGTTGCGCGAAAATCAGGAGGAACTCGCCGCGCTGGAAAGCCTCGACGCCGGCAAGCCCATCGCCGGTGTGCAGCGCCAGGACGTGCCCGCCGCCATCGACACACTCGCTTACTACGCCGGCTGGTGCGACAAGATCAACGGCCAGGTCGTGCCCGCGCGCCCCGATGCACTGACTTACACGGTGCGCGAGCCCGTCGGCGTCGTCGCGGCGATCGTTCCGTGGAACTTTCCGCTGATGATCGGCATGTGGAAGATCGCGCCGGCGCTCGCGTGCGGATGCACGCTGATCGTCAAACCCGCCGAAATCACGCCGCTCTCCGCGCTGATGGTCGGCCGCCTCGCGCTCGAAGCTGGCGTGCCGCCGGGCGTGCTCAATATCGTGACGGGCAAGGGCTCGGTCGTCGGCGACTCGCTTGTCGCGCATCCGGGCGTCGACAAGGTGACGTTCACCGGGTCGCCGTCGGTCGGGCGCGGCATCCTGCAGGGCGCGGCCGGCAACTTCAAGCGCGTCACGCTCGAACTGGGCGGCAAATCGGCAAACGTGATTTTCGCGGATGCCAACCTCGACAGCGCCGTGCGCGCCGCCGCCTCCGGCATCTTCTTCAACGCAGGACAGGTCTGTTCGGCCGGTTCGCGCGTGCTGGTCCAGCGCGCGGTCTACGACGACGTCGTCGAGCGTCTCGCGCAACGCGCACAATCCGTCAAACTCGGCGATCCGTCCAAGCGCGAGACCAACATGGGACCGCTCATCTCGGCCAAACAGATGAAAAGCGTGCTGGACTACGTGGATATCGGCAAGGGCGAGGGCGCTTCGCTCGTCACGGGCGGGCGTCGCTCGGGCGAACGCGGCTACTTCGTCGAGCCGACGGTGTTCGCGAACGTCGAGCACGAAATGCGCATCTCGCAGGAGGAAATCTTCGGGCCGGTCGCGAGCGTGATTCCCTTCGACGACGAAGCCGACGCGCTGCGTATCGCCAACGGCACGGCCTACAGCCTCGCGGCGGGTGTCTGGAGCGCGGATATCGGCCGGGTGCATCGCATGGCCGCGGAACTGAAGGCGGGCACCGTCTGGGTAAACACGTACGGCTACACGGACGTGCGTCTGCCGTGGGGCGGCGGTGGGGATTCGGGCTTCGGCCGCGAGCATGGCGATGTCGCCATCGAAAACTTCACCGAGCCGAAGGCGGTCTGGATCGCGTTGAATCCCTGACGCAACCGACTCGATTCGCCGCGTTCAGCGCGGCGAATCGCCAGAACGCAAAACGGCGGCCCGAATCTCTCGGGCCGCCCTGAACCGCCAATAACGAAGATCAGACGTGCGCAGCTTCGTCGTTGCGCGCCCGCCAAAGTCGCGCGCGCTGCGTGCTGTCCTGATACTGGACCGTGTTTTGCCGGCACGCTTCGACCATCGAATTCTTGCGCGCGACGATCGCCTGGCAGAGAAACTCCGCGCTGTACGCCTTCAGCAAATGCGGACAATGTGTCTCGATATATTGCGCGATCTTGCCGTAATCGCTGTCCGCCGACGCCAGCGCCCGATAAGTCTGCGCGTCCCAGCGGAACATCAGATCGAGTTCTTCGAAGGCGGTGTTGAATGCGCAGACCTGCGCGTGAACTTCGCGGTCATCGCCGTACGTTGCATGGATCATGTTCGTCTCCTGAAGGGCCGTGGGGCTTCACTGCAGGATAGGAAAACCGATCCATATACGATAGTTAAACTTTTTTCGAATATCTATTCGGTATCAGTTATGAATTGGGTTTGCCTGTCGTCGCGACGATCTGCGTGATCGCTTCGATCTGCGCGGCGCCTTCCTCGATCAGGAATTCCTTGAATGCGAGCGCGACGGGCGGCAGCCGCTTGTTGTGCCGATGCACGACGAACCAGTTGAGCATCACCGGAAAGCCGTCGATATCCAGCACGGCGAGCTTGCCGACCTGCAGTTCCATGCTGATCGTGTGCGCGGAGAGAAAACTCAGTCCCATGCCCGCGATCACCGCCTGCTTGATCGTCTCCGTGCTTGTGATTTCCATCGCGATGTTCAGGTTTTCGAGCCGCCCCGCAAAGCCTTCTTCCATCGAATTCCAGGTGTCCGAGCCGCGCTCGCGGACGATGAACGGCTCGTCCGCCAGTGCTTCGAGCGGCACGTTCTTGCGCCCGACGAGCGGATGATCCGGCGGCGCGACGATCACATATGGATGCGGCGCGAACGAGACGTTGACGGTGTCCATGTCGCGCGGCGGGCGGACCATCACGGCGAGATCGGTGAGATTGTCGTGGAGCTGATGCAGCAATTCCTCGCGATTGTGCACGGCGAGGTTGAGCCTTACATCGGTATTACGTCGCGTGAAGGCTGCAAGCAAACGGGGAAAGAAATAGTCGCCCGCGCTGATCACCGCGACGTTGAGCGTGCCGCCAGAGATTCCCTTGAGGCGCGCCATCGCGTCGTCGGCCTCGCGGAACTGCTCAAGAATCGCACGACTGTAATAAAGCATTTCATTGCCGGCCGGCGTGAGGTAAATTTTCTTGCCGAGCTGCTCGAAAAGCGGCAAGCCGGCGTGCTCCTCGAGCTGTTTTACCTGCGTCGAGACGGCGGGCTGCGTGAGGTAAAGCTCTTCTGCCGCGCGGGAAAAACTCAGTCGCCGGGCGACGGTTTCGAAGATCTTCAGTTGGCGCAGGGTGGCATTACGCAGCACGGCGATCCCTCATCCATAAACAATACCTAACTTATACAATAATTTTTTCTAACTTTCCTTAATCGTTTTTCTCCCCCACGATGCTTTCACGCCCCCATGAGTTGTAAGGCGGACAGACGCAGATAGCACGAACGGCCATGCTCATTCGCAGGCTTATCTTGTGTTTCGCGCGTCATCCGCAACACCAGCAGTCGCAGCACACGAAGCCTATAAAGGCTGCATCGATCATCCGGACCTTATTGGGAATCGCGTGAAATGATTCTTCGATCGCCTGACGCGAATGTTTGCCGGATGTGCGATCCGATCGCTCCAATCCCCGCGCATGACCCGCGCATCAGCCATGACCGGCGGCCGCCCGCGCACGCCGCCTGGACAGACCCTTTTCCCTGACCGACCGCCTCGCCGCCGGCGCACTGCGCCGGTTCCTTGCAGCACATCAGGCGCCGCACGAGCGCCATGAAACATAACGGAGACAGACATGGCAAGCGCAGACACGGTTGCGTCCGGGCAATCGCACGGGCGTCATCACAACAGGTGGATTCAGCTGGCGATCGGCATCGTTTGTATGGGGCTCGTCGCCAACCTACAGTACGCATGGACGCTCTTCGTCGTCCCGATGGATGCCAAACATCATTGGGGGCAGGCAGCGATCCAGACCGCCTTCACCATCTTCATCGTTACGGAAACCTGGCTCGTGCCCGTCGAGGGCTGGCTCGTCGATAAATTCGGGCCGCGCCCCGTTGTCATCGGCGGATCGATTTGCGCGGCGCTCGGCTGGATCATCGACGCACACGCGACGAGCCTCATCCATCTCTATATCGGCGCGGTGGTTGCGGGCGTGGGCGCCGGCTGCGTGTACGGCACCTGCGTTGGCACGGCGCTGAAGTGGTTTCCGGACAAGCGCGGTCTCGCGGCGGGCCTGACCGCGGCGGGTTTCGGCGCGGGCGCGGCCGTCACCGTCATCCCAATTTCGAACATGATCCAGAGCTCAGGCTACGAGCAGGCGTTCATGTTCTTCGGGATCTTCCAGGGTGTGTGCATCTTCCTGCTCGCGCTGATGCTGGTGCGTCCGAATCCGCCTAAGGGCATCGTGCCGGCCAAGCGGATCGTCTCGACGAAGATCGACTACACGACCGGACAGATGGTGCGCTCGCCGCTGTTCTGGGTGCTGTATCTGATGTTCGTGTTCGTCGCGGCGGGCGGCGTGATCGCGACCGCGCAGTTCGGGCCGATCGCCAAGGAGTACGGTTTCGCGAAGATGCCGGTGAACATTCTCGGCGTCACGCTGCCGCTGCTCGCGATGACGCTCTCCATCGACAACCTGTGCAACGGCTTCACGCGTCCGCTGTGCGGCTTCATCTCCGACAAGATCGGCCGCGAGAACACCATGTTCTTCATCTTTCTGGGTGAAGGCGTCGCGCTGCTCGGGCTGATGGAGTTCGGCCACAACCCGTATCTCTTCATGCTGTTCGCGGCGATGACCTTCCTCTGCTGGGGCGAGATCTTCTCGATCTTCCCGGCGACCTGCGCCGACACGTTCGGCAGCAAGTACGCCGCGGCCAACGCCGGCACGCTGTACACGGCGAAGGGCACGGCGTCGATGCTGGTGCCGCTCGCCTCGGTGCTCGCGTCGATCGGCTCGTGGAACGCGGTGTTCATCGCGACGGCGATCACGTCGATCGCGGCCGGCCTGTGCGCGAAGTTCGTCCTGGCGCCGATGCGCCGCCGCTGGATCGACAATACGGTCGCGGCGACGTCGGCCGAGTCGTCTGTCAACGCGTCGTTCCAGGCGGGCTGGGACGCATCGCGCAACACGGTTCAATAAGGACGGCGGCATGCGCGAGCCCTCGAACACGAATGCGCATGCCGTTCCATCGCTCAGCGTTTCGCTGCATCAACTGAGGTTGTTCGTCACGCTCGCGCGGCATCGCAGCTTTACCCGCGCGGGCGATGAATTCGGCATCACGCAATCGGCGGTCAGCCGCAGCATCCGCGAGCTGGAAGAGGAAATCGCGCTGCGGCTCTTCGATCGCACCACGCGCCAGGTTGCGCTTACCGACACTGGCCGCAAGCTGCTCGCGCGCATCGCGCCGCTCGTCGAGGAACTGGAGTCGACGCTCCGGCCCCGCGCGCAGGACGGCGGCGAACCGGGCGTCGTGAATGTGGCGAGCAGTTGCGGGCTGACGGCGGGCGTGCTGCCCGCGATGCTCGCGTCGTGCCGCGACCGCTTGCCGGACATCACGGTCGTCGTGATGGATCGTCCGCAGAACGCCGTGCTGCAACTCGTGCGTTCGGGCGAGGCGGAACTGGGCATCGTGATCGCGCCCGAGAATCTCGACGAACTCGCCGTCGAACCCCTTTTCGCCGATGGATTCGCGGCCGTCGTCGGCGCGTCGCACCGTTCGGGCGCGGCGGCGCAGATCGACTGGAATCAACTGCGCGGCACGCCGCTCCTTCTCCTCGACGACGACACCGGCAGTCTCGCCGCCATCGAAGCGGCGCTCGCGCTGCACGGCGTGAGCGGCGCGGTGCGTCAGCGGTTCGCCCAGCCGGCGGCGGTCGCGCGCATGGCCGAGGCTGGCCTGGGCGTCGGCATCCTGCCGATGCATGCCCGCGCCGCTTGCGACAGCGCGCGCGTGCGTTTCATCCCGCTCGTGCCGGACACGCCGCGCACCATCGTGCTCGTGCGGCGTCGCAGCCGCGCCTTGCGCGCCAGCGCGGCCAGCGTGTGGTCACACTTCAGCGCTTCGGCGTCGCATACTCTCACCACGGGTCAGGTCGTCGAGGCCTGACCGTCTTCCCGCTCCGCATTGAAGAAACCCGCGGCGCGCCGAGCGCATGCGGGTTTCCGCTCGTCCGCGAACGTACGATTCGCCTTGTTCTTACCCAATACGGAATGTAGTATCTTGTATATCAGAAGGCTATAAGGCTACAACCCTCAGGAGACGAACCATGAAAATCTGCGTGTACGGCGCCGGCGCGATCGGCGGCTATATGGGTGCGCAGCTCGCGCGCGCCGGGGCGGACGTCAGTTTCGTCGCGCGCGGGCCGCATCTCGCGGCGATGCAGGCGAACGGCGTGCGGCTGAGAATCGACGGGGAAGAGCACGTCGTCAAGGTGCGCTGCACGAACAATCCCGCCGAGCTCGGCCCGCAGGATTTCGTGATCATCGCGCTCAAGGCGCACTCGATTCCGGGCGTCGTCGATCTGATTCCGCCGCTGCTCGGCCCGGAGACGGCCATTGTCACGGCGGTCAACGGCCTGCCGTACTGGTATTTCTACAAGCACGGCGGCGAGCTGGAAGGCACGACGCTGCAAAGTGTCGACCCCGGCGGGCGGCAATGGAGCGTGTTCGGGCCGGAGCGCGCGATCGGCTGCGTGCTGCTGCCGGCGGCGGAGATTGCGGAGCCGGGCGTCATCGAGCATCACTATGGCAAGAAATTTCCGATCGGCGAGCCGAGCGGCGAAATCACGCCGCGTCTGCAGGCGCTGCACGACATGATGGCCCGCGCGGATATGGAAGCGCCGATGCGCGACAACATCCGCGACGAAATCTGGCTCAAGCTCTGGGGCAACCTGTGCTTCAACCCGATCAGCGCGTTGACCGGCGCGACGCTCGATATCCTCACGAGCGACCCCGGCACACGCGCGCTCTCGAAGGCGATGATGCTGGAGGCGAAGGCCATCGGCGACAAAATCGGCGTGAACTTCCGCGTCGACGTGGAGCGGCGCATCAACGGCGCGGGCGCGGTCGGCGCGCACAAGACCTCGATGCTGATGGACTGCGAAGCGAAACGCCCGATGGAAATCGATCCGCTGATGACCGTCGTGCAGGAAATCGGCCGCCTGGTGCACGTCCAGACGCCGATGCTCGATGCGGTCCTTGCATTGATCAAGCTGCGCGAAGGCGTGAATCAGGGCACGGCGAAGGCGTTGCCGCTCCCGCAACCTCAAAAAGCCGCCTAAACTGCAACCAGGACGCCAGCGTTGTTTCTGATATACAAGATGCAAAATATGTTGCGTCCTGTTGCGATGCAGCATATACTGAGGGCTCTTGAGTGATTTGACCGGAGCCTGAAATGAGCATCGCCCTGTTGGTTGTTGTCGGATTCGCGCTGGTTGCCGTGGGTGTCGGCGTTACGTTTATGATTGCGTCGGCGGTGCCGCAAAACATGCTGCAGCGCGCACAAGATCACGGTCGTTTCGCCGGCCTCGCGGCGGACGATCAGAACGGCGGTTCGGGCAAGCGTGTCGACGCTGGCCGTCCGCACTTGGGAAATCAAGCCATCAATGCCATCTGATACTCAATCCGTAGACCGGCCGGAAGTTCGCCCCGAAGCCCGCCCCGGCGGACTCACGCTTTCGCTGGAACCGATCAATGCCACGGTTTCGCTGCGCGATCAGGCGTACGCGAAACTGCGGCAGGCTATCGCCGAAGCGGACATCTACCGTTCGCGGGAAGAGATTCGTCTCGACGAGAAAGAGCTGACCGAGGCGCTCGGCGTCTCGCGCACGCCGATCCGCGAGGCCATGACGCTGCTGGAGCAGGAAGGTTTTCTGCGCACGGTGCCGCGCCGGGGCGTGTATATCCTGCGCAAGACCAAGCGCGAGATCGTCGAGATGATCCACATGTGGGCGGCGCTGGAAAGCATGGCGGCGCGCCTCGCGACACAGCGCGCCACGGATGCGGAAATCGCCCAGTTGCGCCACATGTTCGACAATTTCCGCGACTCGACGCCCGCCGAGCATATCGACGAATATTCGGAAGCGAATATCGCGTTCCATTCGGCGATCGTGCGGCTGTCGAAATCGGAAATCATTTTCGACACGATCAAGAACATCTTCGTGCACGTGCGCGCCATTCGCAAAATGACGATCTCGCAGAGTGACCGCGCGTCACGCTCGATCGTCGATCACATGCGCATTATCGAAGCGCTGGAGAAGCGCGACACGGAACTGGTCGAGCGGCTCGTCAAGCAGCACTCGCTCGATCTGGCGGCTTTCGTCGAGGCGAACTGCGATTTTCTGGACTGATGCCGGATTGAAGTGCGAACAATAAAAAAGGCCGCGTGGTTCTTGCCGCGCGGCCTTTTTTTCGCGTTGTTAATCACAGAACGGGGATGGCCAACGCTTGCTCGATCGTCATCGAAAGCAACAGCGCGGCGACTGAAGCGTAGAACAGGCGGATCACGGCGACTCCGTCGAACGAGGTTGAAAGTCAACCTGCAATTCTACTTCAGCCGTGTAATTAAATTGTAAAGAATGATGCGGCACGTTGAAGCGCGCCGCATCCGCGACGGCTGGCGTACGACTAGCGGATCACGCGCAGCATCGTCTCGCCGAGCGCGGCGGGCGAATCCGCGACGTGAATGCCGGCCGACTTCATCGCGTCGATCTTCGCGCTCGCCGTGCCCGAGCCGCCGGAAATGATCGCGCCCGCGTGACCCATGCGGCGGCCCGGCGGCGCCGTCGTTCCGGCGATGAAGCCGACCACCGGCTTTTTCGTCTGCGCGTCCTTGAGGAATTGCGCCGCTTCTTCCTCGGCCGATCCGCCGATTTCGCCGATCATGATGATGCCTTCGGTCGCGTCGTCCTCCAGAAAGAGCGACAGGCAGTCGATGAAATTCGTCCCGTTCACCGGATCGCCGCCGATGCCGATGCACGTCGTCTGCCCGAGCCCGGCGGCGGTCGTCTGCGCGACGGCCTCGTATGTCAGCGTGCCCGAGCGCGACACAACGCCGATTTTTCCCGGCCGGTGAATTTGCCCCGGCATGATGCCGATCTTGCACTGCCCCGGCGTGATGACGCCCGGGCAGTTCGGTCCGACGAGCCTGCTGTTCGAGCCGCCGAGCGCGCGCTTCACGCGCAGCATGTCGAGCACCGGAATGCCTTCGGTGATGCAGACGATGAACGGCACTTGCGCGTCGATGGCTTCGAGAATCGCGTCGGCGGCGAAGGGCGGCGGCACGTAGATGACGGACGCATCGGCGCCGGTTTTCGCGACTGCATCGGCGACGGTGTCGAACACGGGTAGGTCCAGATGCGTCGTCCCGCCCTTGCCCGGCGTCACGCCGCCGACCATGCGCGTGCCGTAGGCAATGGCCTGCTCCGAGTGAAACGTGCCCTGCGCGCCGGTGAAGCCCTGGCAGATGACCTTCGTGTTGCTGTCGATCAGAACGCTCATGTCGGCTTCCCCATTAGTGTTGTGCGGCGGCGACGGCGCTGACGATCTTGTCGGCGGCATCGGCGAGATTTTCGGCGGCGATGATCGTGAGGCCGGACGTGCGCAGAATTTCGCGGCCGGCATCGACATTGGTGCCGGCCAGCCGCACGACCAGCGGCACGCGCAGGTCGACCTCACGCGCCGCGGCCACGACGCCTTGCGCGATCACGTCGCAGCGCATGATGCCGCCGAAGATGTTGACGAGAATGCCTTGCACTTTCGGGTCGCGCAGGATCAGCTTGAACGCGGTCGCGACGCGTTCCTGAGTCGCGCCGCCGCCGACGTCGAGAAAATTCGCGGGCTCGCTGCTGTAGAGCTTGATGATGTCCATCGTCGCCATCGCGAGGCCGGCGCCGTTCACCATGCAGCCGATGTTGCCGTCGAGCTTCACGTAATTCAGGCCGTGCTTCGCCGCTTCGATTTCAGCGGGATCTTCCTCGTCTTCGTCGCGCAGCTTCTCGATGTCGGGGTGGCGGTAGAGCGCGTTGTCGTCGAAATTGATCTTGGCGTCGAGCGCCATGACGTCGCCGGAGCCGGTCACGACGAGCGGATTCACCTCGACGATCGACGCGTCCAGATCGACGAACGCCTGATACAGCGCCGTGATGAACTTCGACGCCGCGCCGACCTGCTTGCCGGTAAGACCGAGTCCGAAGGCGATTTGCCGCGTGTGAAAAGGCTGCAGACCGGTGGCGGGATCGATCGCGACCTTCAGGATTTTCTCCGGCGTGCGATGCGCGACTTCCTCGATTTCCATGCCGCCTTCGGTCGAGGCCATGATCGTGATGCACGATGTGGCCCGATCGACCAGCATGCCGAGATACAGCTCACGCGCGATGTCGCAGCCTTCCTCGACATACAGGCGCTTCACTTCCTTGCCCGCCGGCCCGGTCTGCTTTGTCACGAGCACCGACGCGAGCATCTTCTGCGCGTTCTCGCGCACCTCCGCCACCGACTTCACGACCCGCACGCCGCCCCGGCCTTCGGGATCGTTGGAAAATCGCCCGGCGCCGCGGCCGCCCGCGTGAATCTGCGACTTCACGACCCAGACGGGCCCGCCCAGCGCGTTCGCCGCGTCGGCCGCGTCCTGCGCGGAAAAGGCGACCCGGCCCTGCGGAACCGCGACGCCGTACTTTCGCAGCAGCGCCTTCGCCTGATATTCGTGGATGTTCATTGCGTCTCCTGAATCCTCTGATGGGAAATTGGCGCGAGCCGGAAAAGACCTCACCAGTGGCGCCGTGAAATACTGTATATCAGATTTCACGGCGAGCAAAAAACTTTCATCGAGCGTAATGCGCGAAGTTAAGCGGATGTTTAAGGGAAATGGCAGGACTAAGACGGTTGTTGCGACGCAACGCGCAAACCGTTGAGACCGCCTGAAATCGGCGCGATCAGCGGATATTGCAACGCAACACAGGGTTTTCGCTGAGCGGACTACAGTTGACTAATACTGTGTGTGGAATATTGTATATCACAACGACAGAGCACGCCGGCGGTTTGCAGCGGGCGCGCGGATCGATCGCGGAGGCAGGAAGGGCGCGGTCGTTCGGCATTTTGAGTCGATCCGAACGTCGAAGTGCCGGACACGACGGCACAGACGGTGTACAAATAAACGTCGAACCTATAAACGTCGCAAGTGATTGGAGACAAGCCATGACGGTGAACACTTCGGGCAAAGCGCTGGACGGCGTACGCATCCTGGACTTCACGCACGTGCAGTCGGGACCGACCTGCACGCAGCTGCTCGCGTGGTTCGGTGCGGACGTGATCAAGGTCGAGCGCGCGGGCGCGGGCGACATCACGCGGGAGCAACTGCGCGACATTCCCGACGCGGACAGCCTCTACTTCACGATGCTCAACCACAACAAGCGCTCGATCACCATCGACACGAAGAATCCCGAAGGGAAGAAGGTGCTCGAGACGCTCGTGAAGAAGTGCGACGTGCTCGTCGAGAACTTTGCGCCGGGCGCGCTCGATCGCATGGGCTTCACGTGGGAGCGCATCCAGGAACTGAATCCGCGGATGATCGTGGCTTCCGTGAAGGGCTTCGGACCCGGGCCGTATGAAGACTGCAAGGTCTACGAGAACGTCGCGCAATGCGCGGGCGGCGCGGCATCGACCACCGGCTTCGACGACGGCCCGCCGGTCGTCTCCGGCGCGCAGATCGGCGATTCGGGCACGGGCCTGCATCTCGCGCTCGGCATCGTCACCGCGCTGTATCAGCGCAACACGAGCGGGCGCGGCCAGAAAGTGCTCGCCGCGATGCAGGACGGCGTGCTCAATCTCTGCCGCGTGAAGCTGCGCGATCAGCAGCGGCTCGAACGCACCGGCGTGATGAAGGAATATCCGCAGTATCCGAACGGCACTTTCGGCGAAGCCGTGCCGCGCGCGGGCAATGCGTCGGGCGGCGGCCAACCGGGCTGGATCCTGAAGTGCAAGGGCTGGGAAACCGATCCGAACGCGTACATCTACTTCATCACGCAGGCGCCGGTGTGGGGCGCGATCTGCAAGGTGATCGGCCGCGAGGAATGGATCGATCATCCGGACTACAAGACGCCGAACGCGCGCCTGCCGCATCTGAAGGACATCTTCGCCGAGATCGAGCGCTGGACGATGTCGAAGACCAAGTTCCAGGCAATGGAAATTCTCAACAAGCACGACATTCCGTGCGGCCCGATTCTGTCGATGAAGGAAATCGCCGAGGACCAGTCATTGCGCAAGACGGGGACGATCGTCGAAGTGGATCATCCGGTGCGCGGCAAGTACCTGACGGTCGGCAATCCGATCAAGCTGTCCGACAGCCCGACCGAAGTCGCGCGTTCGCCGCTGCTCGGCGAGCATACGGATGAAGTCATGGCCGAACTCGGCTACTCGCCCGACCAGATCGCCACGCTGAAAAGCCTCGGCGCGATCTGACAGCCAGCCGGCACGCAATTGCTCTGACTGCCGCCGCCTTCGCGAGAAGGCAGCGTGGAACCGGCACGCCCATGAAAACGGAGACAGTCTGACGAATCGTCCGGTTGTCCGGAAGTGCAGTGCAGCCGACCCGTCGTCCACACGCGAGCGCCCGGCGCGAAGCCGCGTACCGGCGTATGCGTCCGCGAGCGGTGCCCGGCGCGAAATGCAAATGGGCGCGCAGAGCCGGGCAGATGCAAGGAGCAAGGAGGAGGGGACGAGGGCGCGGACCACGCATGTCCGCGCCCTATTACAACACTACAAGGGATACTGACGTGAGCACCTGGATTCGTTTTCGCGATACTGACGGCAACATCGGCTTCGGCACGCTCGATCAACACTCGGGACGCGTCGTGCAGCACGACGGCACGATGTTCGAGCGCCCGCGCCCGACCGATATTTCCTACGCCGCCGATGATCTCGCGCTGCTGGCGCCCTGTCAGCCGAGCAAGGTCATCGCGCTGTGGAACAACTATTACGCGCTGTCGCAGAAGCTCGACAAGGCGCCGCCGCAGCATCCGCTCTTTCTCATCAAGCCGCCGATGTCGGTGATCGGGCCGGCCGCGGCGATCCGCCGGCCGAAGAGCTATCACGGCAAGATCGCCTACGAGGGTGAACTGGGCATCGTGATCGGCAAGACGGTGAGCGGGGCGTCGGTCGAGGAGGCGGAAGCCGCGATCTTCGGCTACACCTGCGTGAACGACGTCACCGCGATCGAACTGCTGCAGGAAGATCCCAACTTCGCGCAGTGGTGCCGCTCCAAGGGTTTCGACACGTTCACCTGTCTCGGGCCCGCGATCGTCACGCCGGACAACGGCTTCGACTGGCGTTCGGCGCACGTCGTCACGACGCTCGACGGCGTCGAACGCCAGAACTACCCGCTCGACGACATGATCTTCTCGCCCGCCGAGCAGGTGAGCATGCTGTCGCACGACATGACGCTCGTACCCGGCGACGTGATCGCGTGCGGCACGTCGATCGGCGTCGGCTCGATCAAGGACGGCGCGCGCGTGGACGTGTCGATCGCGGGCATCGGCACGCTGTCGAACGTGCTGGCCGCCTGAAGGAGCCACGCATGTCCGACGTTCTGGCCGGCGCGCTCTGTGTGTTCGCGGCGCTGTCGGCGGGCTCGCCGACGCGCGCGCGTGCGGCATGGCAGGCCGGCGCGGGTGTGGTTGCGGCGTGCTTCATCGGCGGCGCGTCGGTTGCCGCGGCGCTCCTGCTCGCAGCGTGCGCGGCGTTTCTGTTCTTCCGGCCGGCGCGCCCCGCGCCAAGCGTGCCTGCTTCGATGCAATCGTTGCTGGTCACGCTGGCGTTTATCGCGTGGCTGTTGCCGGACGCGCTGCGCTCGAACGGCGCAGTTGCCGCGCTCGCGGGCGGTGCGGCCGCCGCCTGGTTTTGTCTCGCCGAGGTCCGCGTCACAAGCACCGCGCCGCAGCGGCAAGGCACCGCGCTGCATCTGACGGCCGCCGGCGCCTGCGCGGCGCTCGCGTATGCAGCGGGCGCCGAACCGGGCGCGCTGGCCGTGCTGGCGGTGATCGCGATGCTCGCGCTCATCGGCGCGCACCTGTCGCTCGCGCTGGGCGGCGCGGCCGGGGCACCGGTCGCGAGCGTCATGAGCGGCGCGGCTGCGTGCGGCCTGGCGGTCGCGGCGGCGGACGATGGCGCGCTCGTCGTCGCGTGTATCGCGCTGGTGATCGGCTGCCTGCAATCGTCGTCGCTTGCGCGCCTCGTGCGCTTCGTGCGCCAGGCGCCGTAAAAACGACAAAGCCGGCGCGGGACACGCGCCGGCTTTGTCATCGAACCTTAAGCTCGCGGCGTGGACCGCATCAACGATCGCGATTCCACAGCGCGCCGAGCACGAATCCGACCGCCGCCGCGATCAGCACGCCCTGAATCGGCTGACTCGCCACCGCCGTGCGGACATTGTCGACCGTCTGCCCGTAGCTCTGCTGAAGCGAGCCGAAAGCCTCGCGCACTTTGCCTTCCGCCTGCAACTGTTCATCGCCTGTCAGCGCGCCGACCGCGTCCTGCACCTTGCCGGCCACTTTTTGCGCCGCGCCTTCCACCTGATCCTGCACCATGGTGCCTCCCGTTTCGGTTGTGCGGTTTCTCTGGAATCCGTGTAAATCCGATTACACCGGAACGCACTACAGCAGCACGCTTCGTGCCCAGACTCGCCCGGCCGGATCGATCACGCCGGGCCGATCAGGCGCTGGACCGTCGCGAGCAGATCGTCGATGGAAAGCGGCTTCCGCCGAAACTGCGCATTCGGATGCTCGAGCGCCGGCGCGTTGGCGGCCGCGCTCATGAGAATCACGGGCACCTGCGCGAGCCCGTCGCTCGCGGCGAGCGCGCGGATCAGTTCGACGCCGTCCATGTGCGGCATCATCCAGTCGGTGATGACGAGCGCGGGCGGCGTGGAGCGCGCGGCGTCGAGGGCGCTGCGCCCGTTGGACGCGGTCGTGACCTCGTAGCCCTCCATTTCGAGCACGAGCCGCCACGTAGTCAGAATGTCGAATTCATCGTCGACGACGAGAATTTTTTTCATGCGCGCGCGCCGGGGTCCGACACAGAGAGCGCGGGCGCCACCGACGGATGCCCGGACAGCAGGCCCGTCGGTCCGATGAAGCCTTCGCTGATATGCAGGCCGCGCGCGTCGATCGTGAGCCTGCGGATCGCCGAGTCGTGCGAGCCTTCGCGCTGCTTCACGATCGACACCATCCGGTACAGCGACGAGTTCGCCTCGACATAACGCATGAACACGATGTTCTCCGTCATCGCGGAGGCGCGCAGCGTGGCGGGCGGCGTGGCATCGCCGAACAGCGGCATTTCCTCGGTCAGGATGGTCGTCACGCCCGCTTCGCGCAGACGGTGCGACAACGCATTCAGAAAGAGTCCGAAGCGCTCGGTGCGGTTCGCGGACTGCAAAAACCCGTCGACGCCGTCGACGACTAAACGCGACGCCTTCGTGCGCCGCACTGCGCCGATCAGTTCGACCGCGAGTTCGTCGATCGCCAGTTCGACGGCCGGATGCCAGTGAATCGTGAGGCGTCCGTCCTGCAAGGCCGGCGCGAGATCGATGCCGACCGACTGCGCCTTCGTGATCAGACGCTCCGGCGACTCGTAGAAGCCGAAATAGACGCAGCGCTCGCCGCGCTCGACGCCCGCCTGCAGGAACTTGAGCGACAGCAGCGTCTTGCCGATGCCCGAAGGCCCGACCAGCGTGGTGGTCGAGCCGCGCACGACGCCGCCGCCCAGCATCTGGTCGAAGTCGGCGAAACCGAAGGCGAGGCGGCTCGTGAAATCGGGCATGTCCTGTTCGCGCGCCGCCGACGACTCGATGCGCGGAAACGTCACGAGACCGTCTTCGGTGATCTTGAAGAAGTGCTTGCCGAGCAGATGATCGCGCGCGCGCAGCTTGTGGACTTCGATTTCGCGCGCGCGCCGCATGCCCGTGTTGTAGCGGTTCAGCTCGATGAGACCGTCGACGAGCGTGTGTTCCGGATGCGGCTCGTTGCCCGAAAGCGGCGCGAGGATCAGCGTCGTGCAGCGTGCGGCGCTCACGAACGCCGAGAGTTCGTGGATGAATTGCGAGAGTTCGAGCTCCGTCGAGCTGAACTCGCGGGCGCTGCGAAAACCGTCGATCACCATGAAGCGCGGGCGGCTCGTCTTGATCGTCGCGGCGATCAGCGCGAGAAAGCCCGAGAGGCCGTCGCGCATCAGTTCGTGATAGCCCGAGACGAAGAGCATGCGGTCGGAGATCGCGTCGTCGTTATAGAACGAAAGGCCCTTCAGATGCGAAAGCAGCTTGGTGTGCGACTCCGCGATCAGCGTGATGTACAGCACCATGTCGCCCTGGTTCACGCGGTGAAAGCCGATTTGCGATGACAGGATCGTCTTGCCCGCGCCCGCCATCCCTTCGATCAGATACAGGCCGCCTTCGACAAAGCCGCCGCCCAGAATGTCGTCCAGACCCGCAACGCCGGTCGTGACGTTGCCGTCGTTGACGGCAGCTTGCCTGGAAGGATCGGTCGATAGGTTGTCGTCTTGAATCATGGCATTTTCGTTTTTACTTGGCGGACCGGCGTCTGGCGAAGGCGAATTATGGCTGACTCTGGTCAAGCTGTGTCCGCTGCCATGCCTTTCCGTCTGCGCGGCCCGGGCTTCTTGCGAACCGGCGGGCCGTTTGATCGTGTCTGCGCGCACAAGGAATCGTTCACATCCGCATTTATTGCGCCCGCGCCGCCGGATGTGTCGAGAAAACCCGCGGCGGACTCAAGAAGAGTTTGAGAACCGTCTCATGTTCAGCCAGCCCGGTCGCTGTTGAAATAGCGAACATGCAACACGTTGGCGCGGTTTGCCGGTTTTGGCCGCTCCATCCCGGCGCTTTGCGCGTCCCACTTGCCGTCATTGTCATGCACCGTTCATTCTCGTTTCCGGGCGCGCCCGCGCTCGTTGCCTGCCTTTTTCTCTTCTCGGCTGCCGCCGCACCGGTACACGCCAGCGAGCCGTTGCCCGATGCGCGCATGCTTTCTTCCGCGCCATTCGAGTTTCGGGCGGACACCGGCATTTTTTCGCGCATGCCCGGCGATACGTCGGATACCAATATTTTCAAGCCGCGCGAAACCATGCGAAACGCAAGCGAACCCGGCTCGCTCGACAATCGTTTCAAGCGCCGCTTGATGCTCTGAAAATTGCGCGCGGACATTGCTTCGGATAAATCATTCGAACCTCTGGAATTGACGGCGTGCGAAAGCCATAATCCAGTCCGGGCGACGTATCGTGCCGTTATGGATAATCGCAATGAAGCGCCGGGCAATTGCAGAAATCGCGCTGATCGCGGCCGCCTTGCTGGCGCCGCTCGTGCAGGCTGAAGCTGCGGGCGATACGCGCGCGGCGCCGCCGTCGGTCAGACCGGACGATTCCGCTGCGGCCAATGGCGACGTCGCGGAATTCGAGGCGTTGATTGCCGCGGGCAAAATCACCGATATGCGTAAAACGCTGAACGGCAGTTATGGCGCGATGCTCTCGTATTATCCCGAGATGATGATTTATTACGTCGCGCTGTTTCAGCAGAATAAATTCTGGCGCGTATTCAAGACGCAAAACGACGTGCGCGCCGAAGCGGTTTATGCCGATTTCTCGAAATCGACCGTCACGCTCGCCGATGCGGAAATCCGGCGCATCAAACTGGAAGCGGAAACGGCCTTCGCCGACAGGCAGATCGCGGCGCAGCAGGAACGCGCCAACCGATTGCAGGCGGATCTCGATGTCGCCCGCTCGCAGCAAGGCCAGGTGGCGGCTTATCAACAGGAACAGCAGAACGCGATCCGCGAGCTGCGCACCGGGCAGGCCGCCGCGCAGGCGCAATTGCGCGCGCTGCAACTACGCGTGCAGGAACTGCAGAAGCAGGCCGACGGCGATCTTCCGTCGCCCGCGAAGTAACGGCGCGGCCGCCGCTCAAAACAACGCGAGCTGCTCCAGTCCCGGCCCGCCTTCGAGCGTGAGCAGATGCCGCTTGCGCTCTACGCCGCCCGCGTAGCCTGTCAGATCGCCGTCGCCGCCGATCACGCGATGGCACGGCACGATGATCGCCACCGGATTTCGCCCGTTCGCGCCGCCGACCGCGCGTGACGCGCCGGGCGGCAAACCGAGGCGGCGGGCGATATCGCCGTACGTCCAGGCATCGCCGAAGGGAATTTGCCGCAGCATTTCCCAGACGCGCCGTTGAAACTCGGTGCCGTCGAGCCGCAACGCGACGGAAAACGCCGTGCGCCCGCCGGCGAAGTACTCGTCGATCTGCTCGCGGGCCATGGCGACCGCACGCGAGACCGGCGCGGCTTCCGACAGCGACGGCTCGCGAATGGCCTTCGGGAAGTGCTTCTGTCCGACAAAAAAGAGTCCCGTCAGCGCGTCGTTTTCGGCGCGATACAGGATGGGTCCGAGCGGACTCGGGCCGACATGACATTCGATCACTTCGATCCTCCGCGCGGCTTCATCGGGCTGCGGCTCGTCAGGCGTCAGGTTTCAGATGAACGGATTGTCGGCGCTGCCGGTCGGGGCGGCGGGCTCGTCCGGCAGCTTCGCGGGCAGCGATGCGTCGCCCTGCAGACTCTCGACGATCGCGCCGAGCGCCCGATGCAGCGCGAGCGCGTTCGCGAGCCCGGCCTGGTCGCGCGCGATGGTCAGGTCGCCGCTCACCGTCACGCGCGTCTTGCCGTTGACGATGTTGATCGCGTCGCCGGCGATGTTCAGCACGTCGGTATCGTTTGCAAATGGCTTAAACACCTTTCAGTCCTCCGATTCGCTTGTCCTTCAGGCCGTCCGGGATGCCGGGAAACGCGAGGCCGCTCATGGCTTCGAGTTCGCGGACGGTTTTCATCGTGTAAGTGTTGGTCGGTGTATTTTCCACGACTACGGCGAAGGCGATCTGGCGCTTCGGCAGATAGACCACCTTGTACAACTGCGTCGGCACGAACACGCGCGATTCGCCGATCGTCTGCAACTGGCTTCCCGAAAAGAGCGGGCCGGTCACGACATAGGCTTCGCCGGAATCTTCCGTCAGCCTGCGCACCGCTTCCTCGATGCGCGACCAGATGCGCCGGTTGTTCGACGGGTCCTGCGGCACGATGTTCGCCAGCGAAAACGACTCGGCCATGCCTTTCTGGCTGGCGCGATCGCCCGCCGGACTCATGTGGCCGCGGTCGTAGCCGCTCTTTTTGTAGTCGGCGAGTTGCGCGCTTTCGCCGCGCGGCAGCCGCTTCTCCACGAAAAAGCGATTCGTGCGCGTGTTGTTCTTCGCGTCGTCGATGCCTTGCGCCGTCAGATGTTCCGCCGACCAGAGCGGTCCGTGCGTGACGCCGGAGTGGAGCAGCGCGAAGTCGGAATAGCAGACTTCCTGGGTCGCCGCGCGCATCTTCGAATTGACGACGACGGGCGCGCGCCCGCCCGGGCTGAATTGCGGGCAGTCGCTCGCGCTGGCGCTGATGCACACGAAGCCGAGAAGCGCGGCGGCGAATGCCTTGAAGCGAAATTGCATGCGTTTGGGTCCGTAAGGGTCCGTGCAGAATGTTCTTTGCCGATGGCGATGGGTGAAGCAGTCCGTCGCGCTGCATCGTCGCAGTGTTGCTTGGCGCGCGGGGTCGCAAAGTATAAGCGCAGGTTGCGGCGCGGGGGCACGCCCGCATCCGAAATCGGGCCGCGCTAGAATGCGTCGGCCGAGGTCATCTCATTAATCGAGCAGGAATCGAACAGGAAGCCCATGCGCAACAAGCCGTCCATCGTCCGATCGCTGATGCTCTCGCTCGTGTCGTGCATTGCGATGTCCGGCGCGTTTCACGCATGCGCCGACGAAGCGTCCACAGCGCAGCAGCCCGGCAGCAACGACGGCCCGGCCTACGGTCCCGAGTTGCAGGGCTTCGACTATCCGTATCCGGTCGCGTCGTTCGCGCTCACGTCGCAGCGGCAGGTCGTGCGCATGGCGTACATGGACGTGCATCCGGCACATCCGAACGGCCGCACGGCGGTGCTTCTGCATGGCAAGAACTTCTGCTCCGCGACGTGGAAACAGACCATCGAAACGCTGGCCGACGCGGGCTATCGCGTGATCGCGCCGGACCAGATCGGCTTCTGCAAGTCGACCAAGCCCGCGCGCTATCAGTACAGCTTCCAGCAGCTCGCGCGCAACACGCATGCGCTGCTCGGCGCGCTCGGCGTGTCGCGCGCGACGCTCATCGCGCATTCGACGGGCGGCATGCTCGCCGTGCGCTACGCGCTCATGTATCCGCGCGAGACGGAGCAACTTGTGCTCGTCAATCCGATCGGACTCGAAGACTGGAAGGCGAAGGGCGTGCCGTCGATTTCCATCGACGACTGGTACGCGCGCGAACTGAAGACGAGCGCCGACGGCATTCGCCGCTACGAGACGAGCACGTATTACGCGGGCCATTGGCGCGCCGATTACGAGCCGTGGGTGCAGATGCTCGCGGGGATGTATCGCGGGCCGGGCAAGGACGCCGTCGCGTGGAATTCGGCATTGCTCTACGACATGATTTATACGCAGCCGGTCGTCTATGAATTCGACCAGTTGAAGACGCCGACGCTATTGCTCATCGGCGACAAGGACACGACGGCGATCGGCAAGGACTTCGCGCCGCCGGAAATCCGCCCGACGCTCGGGCGTTATTCGGATCTCGCGAAGCTGGCGAAGGAGCGCATCGAGGGCGCGAAGCTGGTCGAGTTTCCGGAACTCGGGCACGCGCCGCAGATGCAGGATCCGGCGGCGTTTCATAAGGCGTTGCTGGAGGGGTTGGCACATCCGGTGCCGGGCTCGAACGACTGATGCCCGCTCAAGTTTCGCATATGGCATCAATTATCACACTCGTTTTGTTCCATCGAATTTGACGCTCGATTATACTTCGCGTGTACTGTCGCATTGCCGATCCCGGCCATGATCGGAATTCCGGTATTTCAGTCCACATAGGCATCAACAAATAAATAAAAACTGAACGCCCATGTATTCAGCACCCCAAAATATCCATATTTTCGTCGCTACGCCGGCATACGGCGCAACGGTAGCCGTCGAATATACGACCGGATTGATCGATCTATATGCCGCGGCATCCAGATCTGGATTCAGTATTACACTGAGATTCATCGCGACTGAAAGTCTCATCACGCGTGCGCGAAATTCGCTGGTGGCTCAATTTCTCGCCGATGAAACCGCCACGCATCTGATGTGGATCGATGCCGACGTCGGATTCAAAGGCGCAGATTTCATGCGCTTGCTCCAGTCCGGGTATCCGGTCTGCGCGGGGGTTTATCCGACAAAAACGGAGGGCTGGCCAGTCAACGGAATCGAGCATGCGCTGCCGGCGGGAACGACGGCTGCCGACTTCAGAGCGCGTTACGCGGTTTATCCCGCGAATGTCAAAGCCGGAGACCTCGTATGCGACGAGCACGGATTTATCGAAGCCGTCGATGCTCCGACGGGTTTCATGCTGATCGAGCGTGGCGTATTCGTGTCATTGATGAATCGTTATCCCGATCTGCAATACAAGAGCGGCGACGACATTCACTACGCGTTTTTCGACACCATGATCGATCCCGAAACGCGCATTTATCTTTCAGAAGACTTCGCTTTCTGCCGTTTGATTCGCGGCATCGGGCTGAAGCCTTTCGTCGATTCGCAGTCGAATCTGATGCATCAGGGCATCGCGAGATATTTCGGCGACCTGAAACGCAGTCTCGGATCAGGCAAGTGACGCTTCAATCGGCGAGCCGGCGCTCGATCGCCGGAACCTGAACCGCCAGCGTGATGCCGCGCGCCACCATGAAGATCGTGAGTGCGAGCCACAGCCCGTGATTGCCGAGCGATCCGGCAAGCGTCCACGCGGCGAGCAGGAACACCGCGAGTGAAACGGCCATCGCCTTCATGAGTTCGTGCGTGCGTGTCGCGCCGATGAACACGCCGTCGAGCATAAAGCCCGCCACCGACGCGAGCGGCAGAATCGACGCCCACGGCAGATAGCGCGCCGCCGCCGCATGCACGACGGCCTGATCCGTCAGCTTGCCGATGATCCACTCGCCGCCTATCCAGAAGACGACCGAAAAGCCCGCCGCGCCGATCGCGGACCAGAGCATCGTGACCTTGACGGCCTGCCGGAATGCGTGCCGGTCGCGCGCGCCGGCCGCCGCGCCGACGAGCGCTTCCGCGGCGTGCGCGAAACCGTCGAGCCCGAACGACATGAAGGTCTGGAAGTTCAGCAGGACCGCGTTGGCGGCGAGGATCGCATCGCCCTGACGCGCGCCGAGATGCGCGAACCACGCGTACGAACCGAGCAGGCAGATGGTCCGGATGAAAATATCGCGGTTGATCGCGACGAGACGTTTGAGCGCGCGCGTATCGAAGAGCGCACCGGGCGCGAGCGGCGCCAGGCCGCGCGGACGCAAGCGCCACAGTATCGCGAGGCCGAGCGCGAAGCCGCAAAAATCCGCGAACGCCGTCGCTGCGCCGATGCCCGCGACGCCCCAGTCGAAGCGATACACGAACAGCAGCACCGCCACGATATTCACCAGATTGATGAAAATCTGCGTGACGAGCGCGAGCCGCACGCGCTGGCAGCCGAGCAGATAGCCGAGCACGACGTAATTGCCGAGCGCGAACGGCGCGGCCCAGATGCGCGCGTGGCAATACGCGCTCGCGGTGTCCTGCACGGCGGCGCTGCCGCCGAGCGCCGCGAGCGCGAGACGGATGACCGGCATCTGCAGCGCCAGCACCGCCGCGCCGATCGAGACCGCGAGCAGGAGCGCGCGCAGCACGCTGGCGCGCAGGGCGTCGTCGTCGCGGGCGCCGAAGGCCTGCGCGACGAGTCCCGTCGTTCCCATGCGCAGAAATCCGAAGCCCCAGAACACGAAGCTGAACACGAGCCCGCCGAGCGCGACGCCGCCGAGGTACTGCGGCCCGTCGAGATGACCGGCGACGGCCGTGTCGACCGCGCCGAGAATCGGCTGCGTCAGATTGGCGAGGACGATCGGAAAGGCGAGCTTCAGCACGCGCTTGTGCCAGTGCACGGGCAGCGCGGTTTCCTCGGTCGCCGGGTCTTGTGGGGCGTTGTGCAAAGCGGTCGAACGCGTTCGTGCGCGCGTTTCGTCGGTATCGTGGGAAAGGCGCCATTGTCCGGATGCGCCGCCGGCCGCGCAACATCGCCCGGCAACCGATAATGCGCATCATGAAAACGTTCGCGCTCTATGTCGTCACGGCCGTCGCGGAGATCGCGGGCTGCTACTTTCCGTATCGATGGCTCAAGACGGGCGGCTCGCCGTGGCTCGTCGTGCCCGGCGCACTGTCGCTCGCACTGTTCGCCTGGCTGCTGACACTTCACGACACCGCCGCCGGACGCATCTACGCGGCGTACGGCGGTGTGTATATCGGCGTGGCGATCGCGTGGCTGTGGGCCGTCGATCGCATCCGGCCGACGGCGTGGGATCTCGCGGGCGCCGCGATCGCGCTCGTCGGCATGGGCGTGATCGCGTTCCAGCCGCGCATCTGAGCGGTCTCAGGCTTCCAGCGCAAGCAGCGCGAAGGTCGCGAGCCAGTGCTCGCCCATGTAGTCACCGGCGACGTGCGCGATTCCCGCAGCCAGATGTTCGCTCGCGCTCGCTTCGAGCACCGCGATGCGTGCATCGCCCGCCGGCAGCGCCCGCGCGATCGTGCGCTGACACCACGCGCGGCTCAGGTTCAGGCCATCGAGATGGGCGAGTTTGCCGTCGCTGCGATCGGTGACGGTGGCAGGCGTGAAGAGCGTCGACGGCGCGCGTTCGGCCAGGCGCGGGAGAAACCGGTCGAGCCAGCCGACAAAGTGCCCGTCCGGCAGCACATGGCGCATCAGGACCGCTTCCATCAGCGACGGCGAAAGGAACTCGTCGCCGGCTGGCTCCCACGCCTGGCAGGCTTCGTCGCGTTCGAACCAGCGCAACGCGGTTTCCACCAGCAAGCGCTCGAAATCGGTGTCTTTCACCGTGCGCGTATACCCGAGCGACAGCGTCAGCGCAAACGCCATGTTGAAATGCGTGCCGACGCGCAGCGGATAAGTCGATTTCGGCAGGAATTCGGTGAAGCGCGCGACGAACGCATCGGCGAGCGGCTGGAGCGTGCGGGCCCAGCGCGCGCCGTCGGCGGATTGCATCGAATGAAGCTGGCCCGCGAGCGCGAGCAGCCACGCCCAGCCGTACGGCCGCTCGAAGCCGCGCGCGGCGGGGCGCCGGAGATACGCGACTTCGGCCGCGACATTCGCGTCGGTGAAGTGTTCGTCGATCACGGCGCGAATGCGCGGCGCGTCCGGCAAATCCGCAAAACGCCCGGCGAGGCGCGCGATCAGCCAGTAGCCGTGGACGCAGGAATGCCAGTCGAAGCTGCCGTAGAAAATCGGATGCAGCGCGCGCGGACTCTGCACGTCGGCGGCGTCGGCCATGACGTGATCGAGCTTGTTCGGATACTCGCGCGTCAGATGGCCGAGCGCGACCTGCGCGAATTTCGACGCGAGCGCGGCGTCGAGCGCGATCGGTGGCTGTGAGTTCATGCGGTTCCTCGTTTGGGCGGGTCATCGATTCCGAGACTTTATCGATAAAAACTCGATAATGTGTCTCTCTAGGGAAATCCCTGAATCTGGGCAAATGCCGGTCTGCGCCCGCGCGCCCGAAAGCCGGGCGAGAAGTCGGGGCAAGTCTGGCGAATGCTTTTGCGACAAGCCTGAGCGGGATCCGGCCGGCGGCGGAGCGGTTTGCCGGCGCGCGCATTTTCGTCGGCGAAGGGGCCGGAGCGCGGCCGCGAATCGCGCGCCCGCACGCGGATCGTCGTATAAACTTGCGCCCGAACGCCGCCAAGAGCGTTCGGACCGGGGTCACGAGCCCCGGGAAACGTCATCCAGAAAGCGACCAAGAGATCAGAAACAACATGAGCGACATTCCCGTTTATTCCGCAGAAGACACCCGGCGCCGCGTATTTGCGATCGTCGGCGCCTCGTCGGGCAATCTCGTCGAGTGGTTCGACTTTTACATCTACTCGTTTCTCGCCCTGTACTTCTCGGCGGCATTCTTCCCGGGCGGCAATCCGACCGTGCAGTTGCTGAACACCGCGGGCGTGTTCGCGGCCGGCTTCCTGATGCGCCCGATCGGCGGCTGGCTGTTCGGCCGTATCGCCGACAAGCACGGCCGCCGCAACGCGATGATGATCTCCGTCCTGATGATGTGCGGCGGCTCGCTCGTCATCACCTTCCTGCCGACCTACGCGTCGATCGGCGCGTGGGCACCGTTCCTGCTGCTGATCGCGCGCCTGTTCCAGGGTCTGTCGGTGGGCGGCGAGTACGGCACCAGCGCCACTTACATGAGCGAAGTGGCGTTGCGCGGCCGGCGCGGCTTCTTCGCGTCGTTCCAGTATGTGACGCTGATCGGCGGGCAGCTCGCCGCGCTGCTGGTCCTCGTGATCCTGCAAATGTTCCTGTCGACGGAAGAGCTGAAGGCCTGGGGCTGGCGCATTCCGTTCTTCATCGGCGCGTGCGCGGCGCTCGTGTCGCTGTATCTGCGCCGCTCGCTCGACGAAACGTCGACCGCCGAGACGCGTGATCGCAAGGAAGCGGGCACGCTCGCCGGCCTGATGCAGCACAAGGGCGCGTTCATGACCGTGGTGGGCTTCACGGCGGGCGGCTCGCTGATTTTCTACACGTTCACGACCTACATGCAGAAGTATCTGGTCAACACGGCCGGCATGCACGCCAAGACCGCCAGTAACGTGATGACCGGCGCGCTTTTCGTCTACATGCTGCTGCAGCCGCTGTTCGGCGCGCTGTCGGACCGCATCGGCCGCCGCACGTCGATGCTGTGGTTCGGCGGCCTCGCGACCCTCGGCACCGTGCCGCTGCTGCACGCGCTCTCCGGCGTGACGAGCCCGGTCATGGCGTTCGTGCTGGTGGTGATCGCGCTCGCCATCGTGAGCTTCTACACGTCGATCAGCGGTCTCATCAAGGCGGAAATGTTCCCGCCGGAAGTGCGCGCGCTGGGCGTCGGGCTGTCGTACGCGGTCGCCAACGCGATCTTCGGCGGCTCGGCGGAATATGTCGCGCTGTGGCTGAAGTCCGTGGGCAGCGAATCGACGTTCTTCTGGTATGTGACGGTGATGTGTTTCATCTCGTTCGTCGTTTCGTTCCGCATGATGGATCCGAGCAAAGAAGGCTATCTGCGCAACGAACCGTAAGGCGCGCGGCGGCGTGTTCGCGGCCATGGTGTCGCGGCCACGCCGCACCTTTCGCGCGCGGGCGGCGCTCGATGTCCGTCCCGCTTGCCGATGACGGTAGTATGGTGTTTTATGCGTTATGTAGACGGCGCGCCGCTGAAGGCGCGCGATGTTAATCGGGAACCGGATATGCATGCGCGTGCAGCCGCTGCGCGCGATGCCCATGCACGATGCGGGGCGCATCGTTCTGCCTGGAGCCTGTTCATGGAAGATTTCGACGAAACGTTGTTTCTGGTCTGGCGCGCCAATCTGGGCGTGCTGGTCGGCACGCCGGGCGGCGCGGGGCGACTCGCGCGCATGATGAACTTCTCGCCGTCGTTCATGAAGCTGATCGTGGCCGGTCAGCGCGATTTCAACGAGGAATTCGTGCGCGGCATCGAGCTCGTGACGGGCTTGCCGCCGCACTGGATGGACGAGCGCCGCGACGCGGACGAAATTCCGCCCGACGTCCAGCGCGCGCTCGACGAGGAAACCCCGATGGCGGTGTTCCGCGGCACCGCGCATCCGCAGCCGAAGCGCTCCGTGCTGCGCGGGCCGGAGCCGCTGCTGTCGCAGACCGAGGCGACGCGCCGCGTGGCCGATCTCGCGCAACAACAGGCAGAAGCCAATCGGCGCGATCTGCTGTTTCGCAAGAATCGCGATCTGCTGTCACAGGATTTGCGCCGCCTGGAGCGTCAGCTCGGCTTGCTGCAAGTCGATGCGATGCAGCCGAAAGTCGACGACCTGATCGCTTCCGACCGTATGAGCGAGGCGGCGAAGGCCGATCTGACGGGGCGTCTCGAACAGATCGACAAGCACGTCAAGCTGCTGCATCAGCACGTGGAAAAGCTCGTCGTGCTGCTGTCGAGCCCGGACGAGCCCGAAGCCGGCGAATAGCGGGACCGGCGGGCTTCCGCTCGTTTTCGTCCGCTACTTCTTCTTGCCGTCGTCGCGGGGTTCCGGCTCGGGATGCACGGCGATCGGGTCGCTCGCCGGAAAGGTTTCATCGAGCGCTTCGTCGAGCAAATCCTCTTCGTGAGGCGGATCCTGCTTCGAACGGTCGTCTCGGCCAGGCTTCGTCATGGTGCGCTCCGTGATCCGGTTGACGGGTTCATTCAATATAGCAGCGTCGATCACGCCGCGCAGTCAGGGCTCCCGGCGGTAGTCCGCGGGGCGCACGCCCGTCCACTTTCTGAATGCACGCCGGAACGCGCTGGGCTCCGCGAAGCCGAGCGCATCGGCGATCTGCGGAATCGTCTCCCGCGTATGCGCGAGCCGCGCAATCGCCAGATCGCGCCGCAGCGCGTCCTTGATCGCCTGATAGGTCAGCCCTTCCTGTTTCAGACGCCGCCGGAGCGTCGCTTCCGCCATGTTGAGCGCCGCCGCGATGCTCTCCGCTTCGGGCCAGTCGGTCGGCGCGGTCTGGCGCAAGCGCGTCCGGATGCGCGCCGCGAGCGAATCCGGATTGCGATACTTGACGATGAAATTCGCGGGCGCATCGCGCAGGAAGCGCCTGAGCGTGGCGGGCGTCTGCACGACCGGCAATGCCGCGCAGCCGGCCGACAGATCCACGAACGAGCGCGGCTCGCCGAAGCGCATGTCGTCGCAGAACATCAGGCGATATTCGTCGCTCGCGGCGGGCTCGGCGCAGCGCAGATGCGCGGCGAGCACCGGAATGCGCCGCCCGACGAGCCAGCACAGCAAGCCATACACGAGGATGAAGCCGGTCGCGTAGGCGAACATCGTCTTCGGGCCGGCCTGGTCGTCGAGCCAGATGCGCACGCGGTTCTCCCCGATCTCCGGCGCGAAGCTCAGTTCGTCGAGCACGAGGCGCATGAAGCTCGCGATGCGCGCGAGCGCCTGCGCGCCGTCGCGCGACGAAAGCGCCGCGTGACACAGCAGCACGAAACTGCCGCGCCGCATCGGATGCGCGTCCTGGCCGAAGAATTCGTCGTCGAGCGCATCGGCGATGGCGTTCCACAGCTTGCCGTACTGCACGGGCGAGACCCGCGCGCGCGGCGAATCGAGCGTCGCCGGCGCGATGCCCGCGGCGGCCAGCAAGGCCTCGCGCGCGACCCCGCGCGCTTCGGCGCACTGCAACGCCGCGTCGACGAGACTCACGGAAATCGAATCGCGCTCGATCTTCTGCTCGATCTTCCTTTTGGGACTTGGGGTTGTCACTAGGTGGCCAAAGCGCTCAGTTAGCGTGATCGTTTTGGGCATCGGCTAAGGTCCGGCGATTGCCTAGACTCGTGCTCAGACGGCCCGTCCGCCGGGCTGACCTCGGCCAGGCGGCGGCCAGAAAGTGTATCCGATCGATGCCGCGCGCCGCGTCATCGCAAGCCCAAACATCGAAGCCCCGAACATGATCGATTCATTCCTCACCGAAGAGCAGCGCATGATCCGCGACGCGGCCCGCCAGTTCGCCACCGAAGCGCTCGCGCCGAACGCGGGCCAGTGGGACCGCGACGGCGCGATTCCCGACGCGGTCGTCAGGCAACTGGGCGAACTCGGCCTGCTCGGCATGGTCGTGCCCGCCGAACTCGGCGGCACGTTCAGCGACTACATCGCGTACGCGCTCGCGATGGAAGAAATCGCCGCGGGCTGCGCCTCGTGCGCGACGCTGATGAGCGTGCACAACTCCGTCGGCTGCGGCCCGATTCTCGCCTATGGCACCGACGCCCAGAAAGCCGAATGGCTGCCGAGGCTCGCGAGCGGCGAGATCATCGGCGCGTTCTGCCTGACGGAGCCGCAGGCGGGCTCGGAGGCGAACAATCTGCGCGTGCGCGCGACCGAGCGCGACGGCAAGTGGGTTCTGTCCGGCAGCAAGCAGTTCGTGACCAACGGCAAACGCGCGGGCGTGGCGATCGTCTTCGCCGTCACCGATCCGGAACAGGGCAAGCGCGGCATTTCGGCGTTCATCGTGCCGACGGACACGCCGGGCTTCAACGTCGGCGCGCCGGAGCACAAGCTCGGCATCCGCGCCTCCGACACCTGTCCGATCACCTTCGACGACTGCGCGATTCCCGCCGCCAATCTCCTCGGCAAGCGCGGCGAAGGGCTGAAGATCGCGTTGTCGAATCTGGAGGGCGGACGCATCGGCATTGCGGCGCAGGCGCTCGGCATCGCGCGTGCGGCGTTCGATGCGGCACGCGCCTATGCGCGGGAACGCGTGCAGTTCGGCCGGCCGATTCATGAACATCAGTCGGTCGCGAACATGCTCGCCGACATGCAGACGCAGATCAACGCCGCGCGCCTGCTCGTGCATCACGCGGCGCGCATGCGCACGGAGGGCATCGCGTGTCTGTCGGAGGCGTCGCAGGCGAAGCTGTTTGCATCGGAAATGGCGGAGCGCGTGTGTTCGGACGCAATCCAGGTCCACGGCGGCTACGGCTATCTGCAGGACTATCCGGTGGAGCGCCATTACCGCGATGCGCGCATCACGCAGATTTACGAAGGCACGAGCGAAGTGCAGCGCATGGTGATCGCGCGAAGCGTTTGACCGGCGCCCGAGAAAAACTATGGAGACGCAATGAACCCGGCCCAGGCTTTCATCGAAGCACGAGATTTTCTGTTCGCGCACCGCACCGACTACGACACCGCGTACCGCGATTTCCGGTGGCCGTCGCTCGACCGCTTCAACTGGGCGCTCGATTATTTCGATCCGATGGCGCGCGGCAACGATGCGCCCGCGCTGCACATCGTCAATGAAAGCGGCGATGCCACGCGTCTGTCGTTCGCGCAGATGAGCGAGCGGTCCGCGCGCGTCGCGAATCATCTGCGCGCGCTGAACGTGGCGCGCGGCGAGCGCATCCTGCTGATGCTGCCGAACCGCGTCGAATTATGGGAGACGATGCTCGCCGCGATGAAGCTCGGCGCGATCGTCCTGCCCGCGACGACGCAGCTCGCGCCCGCCGATCTGCGCGACCGCATCGCGCTGGGCGGCGTGCAGCACGTGATCGTCGATGCAGCCGATACGCCGAAGTTCGACGGCATCGACGTGCCGGGCCTGCGCATCGCAGTCGGCGGCGCGCGGGACGGCTGGCTCGCCTACGAAGCTGCATACGACGCATCGCCGGAATTTGCTCCGGATGCCGAAACGAACGCGAACGATCCTTATCTGCTGTACTTCACGTCGGGTACGACCTCGAAGCCGAAGCTCGTCGCGCATACGCATCAGAGCTATCCGGTCGGCCATCTTTCGACGATGTACTGGATCGGCCTGCAGCCCGGCGACGTGCACTGGAACATCAGCTCGCCGGGCTGGGCGAAGCACGCGTGGAGCTGCTTCTTTGCGCCGTGGAATGCGCAGGCGTGCGTGTTCATCCACAACTTCAGCCGCTTCGATGCCGCGCGCACGCTCGAGGTGCTCGTCGAACACGAGATCACCACGCTGTGCGCGCCGCCGACCGTGTGGCGGATGCTCGTGCAGGAGCCGCTCGCATCGTACGCGGTGAAGCTGCGCGAGATCGTCGGCGCGGGCGAGCCGCTCAATCCGGAAGTCGTCGAGCGCGTGCAGGCGGCGTGGGGCGTGCCGATCCGCGACGGCTACGGTCAGACCGAAACCACCGCGCAGATCGCCAACACGCCGGGGCAGCGGCTCGTGCCCGGCTCGATGGGGCGTCCGCTGCCCGGCTATCGCGTGGCGCTGCTCGATCCCGACGGCCAGCCGGCGGAAGAGGGCGAAATCGCGCTCGCGCTCGATCCGCCGCCGCTCGGCCTGATGACCGGTTACGCCGACAACCCGAAGGCCACGGAAAACGCGATGCGCGGCGGTTTCTATCGCACATCCGACGTCGCCGCGCGCGGCGCGGACGGTTATTTCGTCTACGTCGGCCGCGCGGACGACGTGTTCAAGTCGTCGGACTACCGGCTGAGCCCGTTCGAACTGGAGAGCGTGCTGATCGAGCACGAGGCGATCGCGGAGGCGGCTGTCGTGCCGAGCCCGGACCCGCTGCGCCTGTCGGTGCCGAAGGCGTTCGTCACGCTGCGGCACGGCTTCAGCGTCGGGCCGGAACTCGCGAAGAGCGTGTTTGCGTTCTCGCGCGAGCGGCTCGCGCCCTACAAGCGCATCCGCCGCCTGGAATTCGCGGAATTGCCGAAGACGATCTCCGGCAAGATTCGCCGCGTCGATCTGCGCCGGCAGGAAGCGGCGCGCGCGCAGGACGGCGCGCGCGGCGAGTTCGAGTTCTGGGAAGAGGATTTTCCGGAGCTGCGTCAGACCAGCAAGGCCGACTAAAAGAGGAATCCCCACGATGATCGAAGTCATGCGCGACGGCGCGACCGTCACGATTCGCCTCAACCGGCCGCCGGCCAACGCGTTCACGGCTGAAGGGCTGGCGGCGCTGGAAGAAACCATCGACGGCCTGAACCGCGATGCCCAGGTGCGCGCGATCGTCGTGACGGGCGCGGGTCCGAAGTTCTTCAGCGCGGGCGCGGACCTCAATCAGTTCGCCGACGGCGACCGGGCGCACGCGCGCGTCGCGGCGCAACGTTTCGGCGCGGCGTTCGAGGCGTTGCAGAATGCGCGCGCCGTGACCATCGCGGCGATCAACGGTTATGCGATGGGCGGCGGCCTCGAATGCGCGCTCGCCTGCGACACCCGCATCGCCGAGGAGCACGCGCAGATGGCGCTGCCGGAAGCATCGGTCGGACTCCTGCCGAGCGGCTGCGGCACGCAAACGCTGCCGTGGCTCGTCGGCGAGGGCTGGGCGAAACGCATCATCCTGACGGGCGAACGCGTCGATGCCGCCACTGCATTGCGCATCGGACTGGTCGAGGAAGTGGTCGCGAGCGGCGGTGCTTACGAAGCCGCGCTCGAGATCGCGCGACGCGTCGCTTCGATGAGCCCGGACGCCGTCGCGTTCTCGAAGCCGCTGATCCACGCCGCGCGCGAGGGCACGCCGCGCCGCGCGGCGCTGGCGCTCGAGCGCGAACGTTTCGTCGATCTCTTCGACGGCGCGAATCAGCGCGAGGGCGTCGCCGCGTTCCTCGAGAAACGCAAGCCGCGCTGGAGCGCGTCATGAGCACGCAGGGCCTGTTGCGCGAGACGCCGGAAGTCGGCTTCGAGATCGTGAATCGCGTGGCGCTCGTCACGCTCGACCGGCCGCACGCGTTGAATGCGCTGTCGCACGACATGATCGCGCTTCTCGCCGACATCTTCGCGCAATGCGCCGAGGACGATTCGATCGCCGCCGTCGTGTTGCGCGGCGCGGGCGACAAGGCGTTCTGCGCCGGCGGCGACGTGCGCAAGCTTTATCACGCGGCGCGCAACGATCCGCGCCACGAGACGCCGTGGCTCAGATTCTTCATCGACGAATATCGGCTCGATCACACGATCCATCGTTTCGGGAAGCCCGTCGTCGCGCTGATGGACGGCATCGTGATGGGCGGCGGCATGGGGCTCGCGCAAGGCGCCGCGCTGCGCATTGCGACCGAGCGCACGCGCATGGCGATGCCGGAAACGCGCATCGGCTTGCTACCCGATGTCGGCGCGACGCATTTTCTGCGCGTCCTGCCGCGCGATCTCGCGCTCTACGTCGGCTTGACGGGCGCGCGTCTGAGCGGCGCGGATGCGGCGCGCGTCGGACTCGCCGATGCGTGCGTGCCGTCGTCGTGGCTGAGTCATTTCGTCGAGCGGCTCGAAACCGTTCGCTGGGACGAGGAAGCGCACGACCCGCTGACCGCGCTGAAGCGCGTCTTCGTGCCGCCCGCCAATCTCGAACGCCACGCGCCGCTCGATGCGTTCCGGGCGCAGATCCGGCGGCATTTCTCCGTCTGCGCGACGGGCGGCGTGGAGCGTATCGTCGCCTCGCTCGCCACCGACGACTCGGACTGGTCGCGCGCCACGCTCGCCACGCTCGAACGCCATTCGCCCACGATGCTCGAAGTGACGTGCCACGCGCTCATGCGCGGCCGTCAGATGCCGCTCGCGGACTGCTTTCGCATGGAACTGGGCATTGTGTACCGCGCCATCGACGACGGCGATTTCGTGGAAGGCGTGCGCGCGCTGATCATCGACAAGGATGATCGCCCGCGTTTCGCGCCGACGACGCTCGCGCAAGTGCGGGCCGCGCGCGTGCAGCATTTTCTGTCGTCGCCGTGGCGCCGCGAAATGCATCCGCTCGTCGATCTCGGCGTCTGATTCTCCTGACGGAATTCGCAAGCAAATGTAACGCGGGCGTGTCCGCGGCGAACCGCCGAATTGACCGATGGTCGAATGGGCTCATTCTTCATCGGACAATTCACAGGAGGACCGATCATGCCGAACCGCTCATCACGGATCGCGCTTCTGTCGGCCGGCATTGCATTCGCGCTGATTGCGCCGGCCGTATCGAACGCACAACTCAATCTCCAGCAATTCGGTTTCGGCAGCGGCAAGTCGGAGCCCGCTGACGGCGCGAACGGTGCCAACGGGGCGGCGCAGCCGTCGGCGCTGGGCTCGCTCGTGCAGAACTATCTCGGCGCGAATCAGCAAGTGCTGTCGGGACAATCGAGCCTCGCCTCGGCGATGGGCATGTCGGGCGTCGCCAGTCAGGCGCAATCGGCGGCGGGATTGCTGTCGGGCGCGTCGGGCGGCAGCGGCGTGCCGAGCGCGAGCGTGCTGTCGCAACTCGGCGGGACGCAGCAGAGCGTGTCGCAATCGCTGATGCAGGCGATGACCCGCGGTTCGGCCACGCCGCCGACGGCCGTGAGCAAGCAGACCTTCAGCGACGGTCTCGCGTCATTGGGACAGGGCGTGAAGCAGTACGCGGGACTGCAGTCGGATCTCGGCTCCGTCAGGAACTCGATGAACATGTCGTCGCTGCTGCAGGCGGGATCGAATCCGGGAACGGCGCAGGCGGCGACGTATATCGCCCAGTCCGCGCCGGGCCAGTTGCAATCGCTGATGCAGACGCTCACGCAGGCCGTGCAGTACGCGCAGACCAACGGCATTTCGGTGCCTTCCATCGCGACGTCCGCCCTGAGCGGCGCGAAGTAATCGCGCGCCCGGCGCATGGTGCGCAAAAAAAGAGCGGCAAGGCGTGTGAGCCTTGCCGCTCTTTCGACGCCGCGCGGTGGCGCGACGCGAGTTACATCGCCGCCTGACGCATCGCGAGGCGCCGGAGGATCGGCAGCGGCTGCTTGCGGTGCGATCTGGGCGGCAACGGCGGCAGATACGTGACATCGGCAAGCTGTTCGAGCGGGTCGGCGTCGAGCACTTCGAGCCCGGGCGGTTCGACCGGATCCGCCGAGGCGTGCTGCGGTTCTTCCACCGCGATGCCGAGACTGCGGCGCACGTCCACGCCGCGAATGTGAACCTTGAATCCTGCGTCGCCGATCACGCGTTCGCGCGTCTTCCAGAACTCCACCGCGGAGGAGGTCATCGGATGCGTCGATACGTATTCGATCACGATCTCGAAGCCGCGAACTTTCGGATAACCCGACAGCAACTGGCCGGATCGGACATAACTGATGTAGCGGTCGATCTTCTTCGTCAGAGCGCGCTGGTGCGCCTGTTCATCGCGCCAGTCGAGTTCGTCGAAGAGCCCGATATAGACGCGCCTGAACAGCACATTTACTCCGATGTAATCGATGACGTCCACGTCGCTGAGAGACATGGTCATTCCCCTGCGCCCTAATCGGGCAAACACAAAGGACTGCATTGTAACGGATATAAACCGTTGAAAAACCTTGAATCAAAGTATTGACAGTTCCGGAATCTCATTTTCGTAAGACTCCGAATATTTGATTTTAAGCGGAGTCTTATTGCGCTCTGAAAATATAAAAACCGGCCAATCGAGAATCGACTCATGACTGTCTTCTCGACGCTTCCGCTAGGTCCCGCGCAGAGGCCGAGTTCGCGAGTTGTTCGCTGCTCGCTGCTTCCACTTGCGGCAGCGGCGGCTGCTCGTTGATCCACGCATTCAGAATGGTCGACGTCACCGCGAGAATCACCGGACCGATGAACAATCCGACTATTCCGAACGCAAACATGCCGCCGAGCACGCCGGAAAGAATCAGGAGCATCGAAAGATTGACGCCGCGCTTGATGAGAAGCGGTCGTAAAAAATTGTCGAGCATGGCGATCATGACCGACCAGATCAGCAGCAGGATCGAGGCGACATGCGCGTCATGCCAGAACAGCCACGCGACGCCGCCGAGCAGCGGCAGGAGCGGACCGATCTGCGCGAGGCACAGCATCAGCATGACGGCCGTGATGACGCCCGCGGCCGGCACGCCCGCGAGCGCGAGCCCGATACCGCCGAGCGCCGACTGCGTAACCGCCGTCACGACGATGCCGAGCGCCACCGCGCGAATCGCGAGCCCGGCGAGCTTGACGGCTTCGGCGCCGCGCTGCGCCGCGATGCGCGTCGCGAAGCGTGTCACGAAGCGTCCCGCCGCTTCGCCGTTCATATACAGAATGCCGGAGATGATGACCGTGATCACCATATGCATCACGAACACGCCGACGACGGCCGCGTGCGACAGCATCCAGCGCGCGGCGATGGTCACGTAGGGCTCGATTCTCGCGAGCAGGCCGCCGGGGCCGGCGTCGGAGAGCGACTGCCATTCCTTCGCGACGCGCTGGCCGGCGAGCGGAACATCGTGGATCCAGTCCGGCGGCGGCGGCAGCGCGTAGCTCGGCAGGCTCTTGATGGCCGCCATGATCTCGCCGCCATGCAGCGCGAGCGTGGAGATCGCCTGATACAGCGGCAGCACGATGACGACCAGAAGCCCGAGCAGCATGATGGTCGTCGCGATCCAGCGGCGGTTGCCGAAGCGGCGCTGCACGGCGACCATCAGCGGCCAGGTGGCCACGACGATCGTCGTCGCCCAGATCAGACCCGGCAGGAACGGGCGCAGGATGTAGAGGCTGCCGACCGTCAGCGCGGTGAGAATCGTGATGATGAGCAGAATGCGGGCGATATCCACCGACTGACGCGGATTCGGCGGATTCGGCGCATTCGGGTTAGGCGGGCCGCTGGGTGGAATTGGCATGGTGCGTTCGAATAGAAGTGGAATCGGCGCGGCGCAAAAGTACGAACAAGGCGCGCAACGAGAAAGAACCAAGCGATAAGCGATAAACCGGCGATCCGGCAACGCGCTTCGTGAATTGACCGGCGCCATCATAGCGGCACTCCAATCCATACTACTAAAAATCGTGGCGCACCTGCGCCGAATTTGCCCATGCGCGATACGAGGCATAGCGAACGGAGTGTTTCGATAATGTCTGGAAATGCGCTTCCGAATTGCCTATTCTTCTTGCGGACGCAGAAGAGGGCAGACATTGCTCCGCCGCGCACATAAAGAAGCAACAAGAACGATTTGGGAGACTGACATGGCCGGTTTTTCCCGTAGTTCGCTCGTTCCTTTCATTGTTGCATTCGGCGCTTTCGGGATCGTGACATCGCCCGGAGTCGAAGCCGCCGACGAAATCCAGAACACCAGCACGACACAGGCCTCGCCCGTTCCGGCTTCCCTGCGACCGATCTCCCAGCAGCAACTCGACGGCGCCGCGGGCGACAGCGCCTCGTGGCTGCACTCGAACGGCTCGTATGCCGAGACGCGCTACGCGCCCGCCACGCAGATCAACACAACGAACGTGTCGAAGCTGAAGCCTGCCTTCATCTTCCAGACCGCCGTGATGGAATCGATGGAAACCGCGCCGATCGTCTCGAACGGCGTGATGTTCCTCACTACGTCATACAACCACGTCTACGCGATCGACGCGGTCACCGGCCGCGAGTTCTGGCATTACAAGCACAAGATGGGACCAGTCACGACCTTCTGCTGCGGCCCGAACAACCGCGGCGTGGCGATCTCGGGCAACCGGCTCTTCATGGGCACGCTCGACGCCAAGCTCGTCGCGCTCGACGCGAAGACGGGCGGCGTGCTCTGGTCGACGCAGATCGCCGATCCCGAACTCGGCTATTCGGAGACGATGGCGCCCGTCGTCGTCGACGACAAGGTGCTGATCGGCACGAACGGCGGCGAGTACGGCATACGCGGCTTCGTCAAGGCGTTCGATGCGAACTCCGGCCAACTGATCTGGACGTTCTACACGATTCCGGATACCGGCAGCGAAGGCGTGTGGGCCGAGAACGACGCCGTCGGGCGCAACATGAAGCGCGATATCGCGGCGGAAAAGAAGACGCTCGCGGAGAAGGGCGGCGAGTTCAACAAGACGCTCGGCGGCGGCGTGTGGATGGCGCCCGCCATCGACCGCGCCACGCGCACCGCGTTCTTCGTGGTCGGCAATCCGTCGCCGGATCTCTACGGCGCGATTCGTCCCGGCGACAATCTCTATACCGATTCGCTCGTCGCCGTCGATCTCGACACCGGCAAGTACAAGTGGCACTCGCAGTACATCGCGCACGACGTGTGGGATCTCGACGCGGTCAGCCCGCCGATTCTCATCGACGTGAAGGACAAGAACGGACAGATGATTCCCGGCGTGATCCACGGCGGCAAGACCGGTTTCGTCTATGTTCACGATCGCCGCGACGGCCGCCTGATCCGCGTGTCGGAGGCGATGATCCCGCAGGAAGGCGTGTGGACCCTGCCGACGGCGAACGGCGCGCGCATGTTGCCGGGCGCGAACGGCGGCGTCGAGTGGTCGCCGATGGCCTTCAGCCCGAAGACGCGCCTCGCCTACGCGGCGAACCTGCATCAGCCGATGACGTATCAGGTCGAGGACGCGTCGTATCCCGGCGGCAAGCTCTGGCTGGGCGGCGCGTTCAAGGTGATTCCGTCGGAGCAGCAATGGGGCAGGCTCGTCGCGGTGAATGTCGATACCGGCAAGATCGCGTGGGGCTACAAGACGGATCAGCCGCTGATCGGCGGCGTGCTCGCGACGGCGGGCGGGCTCGTGTTCAACGGCGAAGGCAACGGCCTGTTCCGCGCCTTCGATGCCGCCAACGGCCGCAAGCTCTGGGAGTTCCAGTGCGGCGCGGGCGTCAATGCGCCGGCGGTGTCGTATATGGTGAACGGCAAGCAGTACATCGCGGTGGCAGCGGGCGGCAACACGCAGCTCGACTTCAAGCGCGGCAACAGTCTGCTCGTGTTCGCGCTGCCTTGATGACGACGTTTTCCAGGCGCCTGCGCGTGTGGCTCGTCTATGCGCTGTGGATCGTCGCGTGCCTGCTGCTCTCGCTGCCGTCGCGCTCGCGCGCCGATGCGCAGGCGGGCGCGGCGAAGGCCGCCGTGTGCTCGGCCTGTCACGGCCTGACCGGCAACTCGACCACGGCCGACTATCCGTCGCTCGCCGGGCAGACCTCGCGCTACCTCTACCTGCAGTTGCGCGACTTCAAGGCCGGCCGCCGCAGCGACCCGCGCATGTCGCCGATGGCCGCGAACCTCTCGCCCGACGACATGCACGATCTCGCCGACTATTTCGCCGCGCAGAAACCCGTCGCCACCGACTTCAAGGCGGACCCGGTGAAAGTGGCGGCGGGCCAGAAGAAGTCCGAGGAAATTCTCTGCACGATGTGCCATCTCGGCGGCTTTTCCGGGCAGAACGAAATTCCGCGCGTGGCGGGTCAGCAATACGCGTATATCGTGAAGCAGTTGCAGGACTTTCGCGCGCGCAAGCGCACCAACGACGCGGGCAACATGACGAGCGTGTCGAAGAATCTGACGGACGAGGACATCGAGAATCTGGCGAACTACGTCGCGAATCTGCAATGACGCTTCACGAAGGCGGCTCATAACGATGACAAGAATTCTCCGCTGCGGCTTGCTCGCACTGTTTTTTTCGATGACCGCCCACGCGGAACCCGACGCCTACGCGCTCAACGAACGCTTGCTCGGCGCCACGCGCGACGGCGATCAGGCGGCGGTCACGCGTCTGCTCGACCAGGGCGCGTCGATCGACTCGCGCAACCGCATCGGCGACACGCCGCTCATCAGCGCCTGCAAGAAAGGTCTGACGCCGATGGCGCGCATGCTGATCGAGCGCGGCGCGAACGTGAGCCAGGCGGACGTGCAGGGCATCACGCCGCTGATGGCCGCGGCCTTCGACGGCAACGACGAAATCGCCGCGCTGCTGCTCGCCCATCACGCGGATGTCGCCGCGACCGACCGCGTCGGCAAGACCGCGATGGAATATGCGGCCGGACGCGGGCACACGGCCGTCGTCGCACGGCTGCTCGATGCGGGCGTCGATGTCAACGCGGCGTATCACAATCATCTGACCGCGCTCATGTGGGCCGCGGGCTACGATCAGCAGGAGACGGCGTCGATGCTGCTCGCGCGCGGCGCGCGGCCCGACTTGCGCGACGACCGCGGCATGACCGCGAAGGACATCGCCGAGCACACCGGTTCGACGCACGTCGCGGCATTGCTGTCCAAGGGTTGACGCGCGCGCATCAGGCCTTCAGGATTCGCTGTCCGAAACGTTGTCCGTTCGTGTCCGGAAATAGCGTCGCGCCGACGCGCTGCGGGTCCAGCCCGAAGGTTTCGCCCGCCGCGCTCGCGATGACGGCATCGAGCCCGGTCGTCGGCCGCAGATCGCGCGCCTGATACAACGACGCGTTCGAGAGACCCGGCCAGTCCGCGAGCACGCGTCCGCCCGCGACCGCGCCGCCGACGATCAGCGCCGCCGACGCCGTGCCGTGATCCGTGCCGCCGGTGCCGTTCGCCGCCGCCGTGCGGCCGAACTCGGTGGCGACGAGCACCGTTGTCTCCGCCCAGTGCTCGCCGAGCCCGTCGCGCAGAGCCGCGAGCATCGTGTCGAGCGCCTTCAGTTGCCCGGCGAGACGCGGATTCTGCGCGCTGTGCGTGTCCCAGCCGCCGGTCTCGATCATCGCGATGCGCGGGCCGTCCGGCTTGCTCAGAAAGCCCGCCGCGAGTCTGCCGAGGCTCGCCGGATCCTGTCGCGCGCCCGCGTCGGCGGCGAGGCCGCGCGCCTGCATCGCGGCGTCCCAGAGCGGATGCAGTTGCGCATCGCCCGCGTAGAGCTGCGAGACGTGCGTGATCAGATCGTCGGGCGCCTGCGGCAGCGACGACGGCGCATACGACGTCACTTCCGCGCGTCCGCGCAGCGCGAGCGGCACGGTGGGCGCGAACGCGACGGCATCGGTGCGGGGCGCGGGCAGCATCGAGAGCAGGCGGTTCATCCAGCCGTCCTTCAGCCGATACGGCGCGTCGCCGCCGGTTTCGAGCACGTTCTGGCCGTCGAAATGCGAGCGTTCGCGATACGGCGACGCCACTGCGTGCACGAACAGCGCCTGCTTGTCGGCATACATCTGCGCGGTGGCTTTCAGCGACGGATGCAGCGCGAAGGTGCCGTCGAGCTTCGTCGCGGTCGCGGCGTCGATCGCGAGCGGCCCGCGCAACGCCGCATAAGCGGGATCGGCATACGGCACGACGATGTTCAGGCCGTCGGCCGCGCCGCGCTGGATCACGAACACGAAGCGGCGCGCGGTGTCCGCCGATGCGAGCACGAGTCGCGGCGCGACGAGCATCGCGCCGGCGCTCGCGCCCGCGCACCACAGGAATTGGCGACGCGTCAGCATGGTTTCATCTCCTGAGGAAATCGGGCGACACGAGCAGCAGCGCGAGCGCGGTCGGGGCGCTTTCGGCGCGCGCCACGGCGCTCGCGGTCGCGTCGGAAAGCGAGCCTGCGAGCAGTTGCGGGCCGAGCGCGCGGGCGTCGAGCGTGTCGCCCATGCGCGCGGCGAAGCGTTGCGCCAGTTCGACGCGGCGCACGAGCGCGTCGGGCGCGGCCCAGCTCGCGGCGACATCGTCGTAACCGGCGGGTGAGCCCGGCCGCCAGATCTGTTGGCCCAGTTGCGTGAGCAGCGGCGCGGCGCGCACGCCTTGCAGATCCGTGCGGCCGAGCCCGCGCAGCGCGGATAGGGTCCAGTCCCACGGCGTCTTGAACTTGGCGGGCGATGCCGGCCATGCGTCGGGCGCATCGACGAGCGCGCGATAAACCGACGGCAGATCGCCGCCGGTATCGCTGAACACGTCGGCGAGCCGGTCGACGAGCACGGGCGGCGGCGTATCCGCGACGAAGTGGCGCGCGAGCTTTTCCGCGACGTGATGCGCCGTCGCGCGCGCGGTCGCCAGATCGTGCAGCACGGCGAGCGGCTGCGCTTCGTTCGCCTGGGCGTATTGCCTGCCCATGACGGTGCGCACGCCCGGCTCGTGCAGACGCGGGCGAAACACGAACTGGCCGGGCAGCGCCGGATCGTTCGAATTGTTAGGAGTGCTCGCGGCGCTCGCGGTCATCGCGCCGAGACTCCAGCCGGTGAGCGCGCGCGCGAACTCGGTCACGTCGGCCTGCGTGTAGCCGCTGCGCACGCCGAGCGTATGCAGTTCCATGATTTCGCGCGCGAGGTTTTCGTTGAGGCCGCGCCTGGCGCCGGGATCGCGCATCGCGGCGCGTTCGGCGGCGGGGCTGTCCGGGCCGACGGAGCGCGGCTGATCCAGAAAGATCTGCATCGCGGGATGCCGTTCGGCCGCGACCAGCATGTCTTCGAAGCGCCCGAGCACGTGCGGGCGGATCGCCTCGTTCTCGAACGATCCGGCCAGCATCGCGACAGGCGGCTTTTCGATCGACACCGCGAAGTGATTCGCCCAGAAATGCACCAGACGCTCGATGAAAGGCGCGGGCGCCGTGAGCGCGCTCGTCACGCGCGCATCGACGGCGCTGCGGTAGACGTCGCGGATCTGCTCGGCGTATTGCTTGCGCACGGCGGGTTTGTCGGCGTCGCTCGCATCGCGGATCGCGCGCTGGCGTTCGGCGAATTGCGCGGCGAGCGCGGCGCTCGACGGCTGGCCGCTCAGGGCCGCCGGCAACGGCCGATACAGGCTGCGCTGCGGATCGGCCTGCGCGGCGAGCCAGCCGCGCGGATCGTCGGGCAGCGGCTCGCCCGGCCGCGCGCCGAGGCCGAACCGGTTCACCGCGATGGCGGCGGGCGAGAATTGCGGCGCTTGGGCCATGTGTTGCTCCGTGTTGCAGCGGACGATGCGAAGTTAAACGCGCGAGCAGGCGCAATCCGTCGCGCGGAATCGTCATGGCGACGGCCGGGATTGCGGGGATTGCTGCGCACGTTCCTCGGGTGGCAGGGCGCGCAGCGGGCCGTAGCGCTCCATCGCGGCGACGAGCTTCAGCCGTTCGTCGGGCGTGAGCGTCGCCGCGAAATCCGCGACCGTGCCTTCGATGCGCGCCCGCAGCGCTACATCCGCCGCGCGCGTGCGGGAGAGCGCGTCGTCGAGCGCCTTCGGGTCGAAGTCGGGCGCCGCGAGGACATGCGCCAGATCGATGCGCCCGTCGCGCGCATCGCGAATCAGCGGCAGGCTTTCGCGCCGCGTCTTGCGCAATGCGTCGCGCAGTTGTTGCTGGCGCGCAGCGGAAAGATCGGCGGCGGCGAAGCGTATGCCGCGTTGCTGCGCCGCCTCCGTACGCCGATGCGCGAGCGGCCCGGACAGCCAGTAAGCGCCGCCCGCGATCGACCCGGCCAGAAACACGTTCAGCACGAGCGACACCACGGCGATCGTCTTCAGCGTGCGCGGACTCATTGATCGCTCCAGTCGGAAGATGCGCCGCCGAACGCCGTGTTCGACCACGATTGTTCGAGCCAGCCATGCGGATGATCTGCCGGCGCGGCGGACGTGAGCAGCGAAACCAGCAGCGCGCCCGCCGCGACGCCCGCCGCGCCCGCGCCGACGAAGCCCGCGCCCGAGAACCAGATGCGCGGCCGGCGCCAGAACGGGCGCGCGTGCTGCATCGGCGGCGCCGAATCGGCGATGCGGCGCGCGAGTTCCGGGCGCGGCAGCGGGACGGCGTGCGCGTCGAGCAGACCGTCGAGCGAGCGGGCTTCGGCGAGCGCGGCGAGTGCGCGGGCGTCGCCCGAATCGATGAGCGCGAGCGCCGCGTCGCGCTCCTGCGCCGGCCAGCGTTCCGGCGACGCGCCGTAAGCCTCGGTGATGTGGCGGAATCGTTCGGGTGTCATCGGAGTTCCTTCGGGGCGTCGCCGCCGGGGCTGGCGAGTGTCGCGAGCGCGGCTCTCAGGTTGCGGCGCGCGCGGGCGAGCAGGCTTTCGAGCGCCTCGACGCTCACGCCCATCAGCGCCGCGGCTTCCGCGTTCGGCAGTTCCTGGTAGTACTGCAGCACGAGCGCCTCGCGCTGGCGTGCCGGCAGCGTCGCGAGCGCCTGCTGCATGCGCGCGCTGGCGTGCGCCGCGTCGAGGCGTTCATCGGGAAGCGGGGCGAGATCGGCCTGCTCCGGCAGTTCATCGGACACGCTCGATTCGCGATGACGGCGCAAGCGGTCGTAGCAGAGATTGAGCGTCACGCGATGCAGCCACGTATCGAAGCGCGCCGCGCCCGGCCGCCACGCCGGCGCGATTTTCCAGATGCGCATGAAGGCTTCCTGAGCCACGTCGTCGGCCTCGTCACGGTCGCCGAGCATGCGGGCCGCGAGCGCGACGATGCGCGGGAGCTTGCGCGCGACGATCTCGCGGACGGCTCCCGGTTCCCGATTGCCGACGCGGGCAATGAGCGCGGTATCCGGATCTTCTTCGTTCAATGTGGTGTCGGGTTTCGTTGCGCATCTCGGACTGCGCGCGCGGCGAGGCGCTTGCCGCATTCGTCCGCATTCTCAATAAACGACGACCGGCCCGCGATAGTAGACCGGATGCGCGGGATACACGACGCAGCCGGCGAGCGTCCCGGCGACGAGCGCCGCGGCGAGCAATGCCTTCAGCATGATGAGCCACTCCGGTTCGATGCAGCGGGTTTCCTGTGCGGATCGGGCGCCATCACGCCCAGTGCCCGTCAATCCAGCGCCAGTTCGGGCCGCGCTGCACCCAGTGTCCCGGCACCCAGCGATAGCCCGCGCGCACCGGCCGCCAGTGCCCGGGCGCCCACACATAGCGTCCGCGGTCCCAGCGCCAGTGGCCCGGGTCCCACGCATAGCCCGCGCGCATGGGCGGCGGCGGTTCGACGCGCGGCGGCGGCGGCGCGGTCGGCGCGATGACGACCACTTGCGCGTCAGCGGGTGCGCTGTGCAATGCGGCGCAGGAAAGGACCAGTGCGGGTGCGAGAACGGCTGCGGCGAAGGCCGCGCGTTTTGTTGTCATGACGTGTCTCGTCGATTCAGGGTTGCGACGAGAGCTTGAACGCGGCGACGAGCGGAATTCCGTCGCCGGATGCGCCCGAATATGTAACGAGTTTTTACGCAAATGCGTCCACGCCGTCGACGAGACGCTTCGCGAGCCGCGGCTGGCGCAACTGCTCGATCCACCATTGCAGCGCGCGGCCTTCGTGATCGCCGCGCCACGCGACATAGAGCACGTTCGGCTCGCGCGGATCGGCGGTTTCCTTTTCGACGAGGTCGCCGCGCGCGAGCAACGCCTCCACCCGATGCCGCGGCACCCAGCCCGTGCCGAGCCCCTGCCGCTGCGCGAGAATCTTGGCGCGCATGCTCGGCACCGCCAGCGCCGCCTGGCCGCCGAGCACGCCGTACGCACGTCCCGCCGAGCGCGACGAATCCGCGACCACCACCGCGCGATACGCGGCGATCTGCTCGCGCCTGAGCGGCCCGCTTTCCTTCGCGAGCGGATGGCGCGGCGACACCGCGAACACCCACTGCATCACGCCGAGCTCGAACCAGCGCAAGCCGGGAATCGCGGGCGGCTCGTTGGTCGCGCCGACGATGAGATCCGCGCGGCCGTCGCGCAGGGCTTCCCATGTGCCGCTCAGGACTTCGTGCGTGATGCGAAGCGAGACGCCGGAGTCGAGCGCATCGAAGGTCTGCACCACCGGCAGGAGCGTCTCGAATTCGAGGATTTCGTCGCAGACGATCCACAGCCTGTCCTCCCAGCCGCTCGCGATCTGCTTCACGCGCTGGGCGAGGCGCGCGACGTCGAGCATCAGACGCGCGGCTTCGTCGGCGAGCAGATGGCCGGCCGGCGTGAGTTGCAGCCGGTAGCGGCGCCGGTCGAAAAGCAGTGCGTCGAAGCGCGTCTCGAGTTGCCGCGCCGCATGCGACACCGTCGACGGCGCCTTTCCGAGCCGCGCCGCCGCGCGCGACAGGCTGCCGGTTTCGCGGATCGCATCGAGCAGGGACAGTTCTTCCTCTGACAACATGTTCGACTCCATCGAACGAGTTCAACGCCCCGATCGTACGGCAAACGCGCCGCCGCGGTCCAACATGACGTCATCGGGTCAATCAAACCTTCGACGGAGCAGAACGATGAACGCTTTCCTTCACACGATGCGGCGCGCGGCCGGCGCGCTTCTGGCGGCCGCCGCGCTGCAACCGCTCGCGCATGCGGCCAGCGCGCCGCGTGCGCCGCAGCCGGCCGTTGCCGCGAGCGCGATCCAGTCGCGCACGATCGACGCAAACGGCGTCCGGCTGCACTATCTGCAAGCCGGCCAGACGACGAATGGCGACGCGACGCCCGTCGTGCTGCTGCACGGTTACACCGAAACCAGCCACATGTGGCAGCCGCTGATGACGCGGCTCGCGGGCGAGCGCGTCGTGCTGGCGCCCGATCTGCCGGGCGCGGGCGGCTCGGCGATGCCCGCTTCCGGCTACGACAAGAAGACGCTCGCGCAGGACATTCACGCGATGGTGCGCGCGCTGGGCTATCGGCGCGTGAAGCTCGTCGGGCACGATATCGGGCTGATGGTCGCGTATGCGTACGCGGCGCAATATCCCGACGAAGTGGAGAGCATCGTGCTGATGGATGCGTTCCTGCCGGGCGTCGGCGACTGGCAGAAAGTCTGGCTCCTGCGCGACAAGTGGCACTTCAACTTCTACGGCGACACGCCCGAGCAACTCGTGCGCGGCCGCGAACGCGTCTATTTCGAGCATTTCTGGAACGATTTCGCCGCCGATCCGGCGCGTTCGGTGAGTGACGCCGATCGCCGCTACTATTCGGCTCAATACGCGCGCAACGGCCGCATGCGCGCGGGCTTCGAGTATTTCCACGCGTTCCCGCAGGACGCGCAGGATTTCGCCGGTTTCGCGAAGACGCCGCTCACGATGCCGATGCTCGTCCTCACCGGCGAGCGCGCGTCCGGCACGTTCCTGATCGATCAGGCGAAGCTCGTTGCAACCGACGTGCAGGGCGTGGTCGTGCCGGGCGCGGGGCACTGGCTGATGGAGGAAGCGCCGGACGCGACCATGACGCAACTCGTGCGTTTCATCGACGCGCCTTCGGCCAACTGATCGAAAACCGCTGTCGCCGGGCGCGCGTCTTGCGCATGCCCGGCGACGGCACGGGAGAATGCAGATGGGACTTCTCGTCGAAGGAAAATGGCAGGACAAGTGGTACGACACGGCAGCGACCGGCGGACGCTTCGTGCGCAAGGACGCGGCGTTTCGCAACTGGGTGACGGCCGACGGCGCGCCGGGCCCGAGCGGCTCGGGCGGTTTCGCGGCCGAAGCGGGGCGCTACCACCTGTATGTGAGTCTCGCGTGCCCGTGGGCGCACCGCACGCTGATCGTGCGCGCGCTCAAAGGGCTCGACGCGATGATCGGCGTATCGGTCGTGCACTGGCTGATGCTCGAGGACGGCTGGACGTTCGCGGACGGGCCGGGCGTCGTGCCGGACACGATCAACGGCGCGCGCTTCCTGCATCAGGTCTACACGGCCGCCGCGCCGCGCTACACCGGCCGCGTGACCGTGCCGGTCTTGTGGGACAAGCAACGCGGGACGATCGTCAGCAATGAATCGTCGGAAATCATTCGCATGCTGAATTCGGCGTTCGACGGCATCGGCGCTACGCCCGGCGATTTCTATCCGCGCGAGCTGCGCGAGGACATCGACGCGCTCAATGCGCGCATCTACGACACGGTGAACAACGGCGTCTACAAGGCGGGCTTCGCGACGACGCAAGCCGCCTACGAGGAAGCCGTGACGCCGCTTTTCGAGACGCTCGACTTCCTCGACGCGCGCCTGAGCACGCGCCGTTACCTGAGCGGCGAGCGTTTCACCGAAGCCGACATTCGCCTCTTCACGACGCTCGTGCGTTTCGACGCGGTGTATGTCGGCCACTTCAAGTGCAACCTGCGGCGGATCGCGGACTATCCGCATCTTTCGAAGTACGTGCGCGAGATTTACCGGATGCCGGGCGTGGCAGACACGGTGAACTTCGAGCACATCAAGCGGCACTACTACGAAAGCCACCGCACGATCAATCCGACGGGCATCGTGCCCGCCGGACCGGTGCTCGACTTCGTCAATCAGTCGTAGCGATACACGCCATGCTTCGTTTTGCGCCCGAGCCGCCCCGCCGAGACGAGCTCGCGCAGCAGCGGGCACGCGCGGTATTTGGAATCGCCGAAGTCCTTGAGGAACACGTCCATCACGGACAGGCACACGTCCAGGCCGATCAGATCGGCGAGCCCGAGCGGGCCGATCGGATGATTGGCGCCGAGCTTCATGCCCGCGTCGATTTCCTCGGCGCTCGCGACGCCTTCGTAGAGCACGAAGAACGCTTCGTTGATCATTGGCACGAGAATGCGGTTGACGACGAAGCCCGGCGAATTACGCACGCCGATCGGCGATTTGTCGAGCTTTTCGGTGAGTTCGCGCACGGCGGAGGCGGTGGCGTCGCTCGTCTGCACGCCGCGAATCACTTCGACGAGTTGCAGCAGCGGCACCGGATTGAAGAAGTGCATGCCGATGAAGCGCTCGGGCGTGGCGAGCGTCGCGGCGAGCGAAGTGATCGAGATCGACGACGTATTCGACGCGATGATCGCATCCGGCCGCGCCGCCGCCTCGATCTGCTTCAGGATGCGGTTCTTGAGTTCGACGTTTTCGGTCGCGGCTTCGATCACGATGTCGGCCGCGGACAGGCGCGCGTAATCGGTCGAGGTTTCGATGCGCGTGAGCGCGGCGTCACGCGCCGGCGCCGCGAGCTTGTCCTTCGACACGAGCCGCTCCAGGCTGCCGGTGAGCGTGGCAATGCCTTTCGCGAGCGCGGCGTCGGTGACGTCGATCAGCACGACCTTGAAGCCCGCGACGGCCGCCACCTGCGCGATGCCGTTGCCCATGGTTCCCGCGCCGACGATGCCGACGGTCTGAATGTTCATGCTTTTGCTCTCCCTCAATCTGAGCCGGCCCGGGCGGCCGGCAAGCCGAAAATGGTCGATGCGCGCGCAAGGCGCGTCCGGGTATCGATTCTAACCAGCGATACGGGCCGCGACGTTAGCCGAAAGCCGTCAAATCTCTCGGCGCGAGGCCGTGTTCGTGACAATAGGCAACATAACGGTCCCAGCCGCTGCGCCAGTTCTCCGCCGCGAGAATGTGGCCGCTGTCGTTCACGAACAGCAGTTCGCCCTGAATGATGTTGAGCGTGACGATGTCCGCGCCGCCCGAATCCGCCGGCAGCGCCTCGGGCGTGTGGCTCGACCCGGCCGTTTCGTACACGATGCTGCCCGGCTCCGCGATCCAGTCGTGCTCGCGATACTTCCAGCGCCCCTGCACCGTGTAGACGACGACCGTTCCCGTATGGCGATGCCGCGGCATCTGGCCCTTCGCGGGCGCCTTCATGAGCGCGATGGTCTCGCCGCGAATCGGATCGAGCTTGAAATACTTGACCAGCACGCGCTCGCTGTAGGGCGAAAACGGCACCCACGGCAGGTCGGCGTCGTTGAGGCACGTGGTATGGATCTGTTCGAACAGCATGATGTCGGCTCCTTGCGCTGAGACGTCCATTCTAGAGAGCGGCGCGGCCCGCGAACATCGGCCGAACGGACGACCCTTTCGTCCGAGCCGGATTGCGCGCTATCTGCTATCGTCCGTGCCATGCCAACGATCATCACCATTTCCAACCTGTCGAAGACCTACGGGTCGGGCTTCCGCGCGCTCCGGGACGTGAACCTGGAGATCCGGCGCGGCGAGATTTTCGCGCTGCTGGGCCCGAACGGCGCCGGCAAGACGACGCTCATCAGCACCGTCTGCGGCATCGTGAATCCGAGCGAAGGCAAGGTCACGGTCGCCGGTCACGATATCGTCACCGATTACCGCGCCGCCCGCGCGATGATCGGACTCGTGCCGCAAGAACTCACCACCGACGCCTTCGAAACCGTCTGGGCGACCGTGTCGTTCAGTCGCGGCCTGTTCGGCCGGCCGAAGAATCCGGCGCATGTCGAAAAGGTGCTGAAGTCGCTCTCGCTGTGGAGCAAGAAGGACAACAAGATCATGACGCTTTCGGGCGGCATGAAGCGGCGCGTGCTGATCGCGAAGGCGCTCGCGCACGAGCCCGAGATCCTCTTTCTCGACGAACCCACCGCGGGTGTCGACGTCGAACTGCGGCGCGACATGTGGGACCTCGTGCGCGAACTGAAGTCGAACGGCGTGACCATCATCCTGACCACGCATTACATCGAGGAAGCGGAGGAGATGGCGGACCGCATCGGCGTCATCAATCGCGGGGAGATCGTGCTCGTCGAGGAAAAGCACGAACTCATGCGCAAGCTCGGGCAGAAGAAGCTCACGCTGCAGCTCGAACACCCGCTCGCCGAAATCCCCGCGCCGCTCACGCCCTACGGCCTCACGCGCTCGCCCGACGGCGGCGAACTCACCTACACCTATGACGCGCACGACGAGCCCGGTCGCATCATTGCGCTGTTGCGCCATGTCGACGAAGCCGGCCTGCGCTTCAAGGATCTGCAAACGACGCAAAGCTCGCTCGAAGATATCTTCGTGAGCCTCGTCAGGGAAGCCAAATGAATCTATACGCCGTTCGCGCGATCTACCGTTTCGAGATGGCGCGCGCCGGACGCACGCTGATGCAGAGCATCGTGTCGCCGGTCATCTCCACGTCGCTTTACTTCGTCGTGTTCGGCGCGGCCATCGGCTCGCGCATTCCGGAAGTGGACGGCATCAGCTACGGCGCGTTCATCGTGCCCGGCCTCGTGATGCTCTCGCTGCTCACGCAAAGTATCGCCAATGCGTCTTTCGGCATCTATTTTCCGAAGTTTACCGGCACCATCTACGAACTGCTGTCCGCGCCGGTGTCGCACTTCGAACTCGTCGTGAGTTATGTGGGCGCGGCCGCGACCAAGTCCGTCGTCCTCGGCCTGATCATTCTCGTGACCGCGCGATTATTCGTGCCGCTCAGAATCGATCATCCGGTCTGGATGATCGTCTTCCTGCTGCTCACGTCGGTGACCTTCAGTCTGCTCGGATTCATCATAGGCATCTGGGCGGACGGCTTCGAGAAGCTGCAGATCATTCCGCTGCTGATCGTCACGCCGCTGACGTTTCTCGGCGGCAGCTTCTATTCGATCCACATCCTGCCGCCGTTCTGGAAGACCGTGGCGCTGTTCAATCCGGTTGTCTATCTGATCAGCGGTTTTCGGTGGAGCTTTTACGGACTCGCGGATGTCCAAGTCGGCGTGAGTTTCGGTATGACGGTGGTATTCCTCGGCGTATTCATCGCGATCACCGCGTGGATCTTCAAGACGGGATACCGGCTCAAATCCTAGAGCGGTGGAACGCGCCGGGCATGAAGGCGTTCATCGGATGAAAATCATGAGACGCACGAAGCGCAGTTTTCTGGGCGTCGTGACAGGCGCCTTCGCGCTCGGCGAAGCCCGCACGGCGCCGGCCCGATCCTACGAAGTCGATCACGGCGCGGCCGGCTGGCGCCGCCGCCTTTCCGCCGAGCAATTCCGCGTGCTGCGCCGGGGCGGCACCGAGCCGCCCTTCGCGAGCCCGTTGCTCAAGGAACGGCGCAGCGGCGTCTACGCGTGCGCGGGATGCGGCCTCGAACTGTTTTCCTCCGCGGCAAAATTCGACAGCGGCACCGGCTGGCCGAGCTTCTGGAAGCCGCGCGACGGCGCCGTCGCCACGCACGCCGATGCAACCGGCCACATGCGCAACGAAGTGCACTGCCGGCGCTGCGGCGGACATCTCGGCCACGTTTTCGACGACGGCCCGAAGCCCACGGGCCTGCGTTACTGCATGAACGGCGCGGCGCTAGACTTCCGGCAACAGGAAGTCTGACGCGTCGCTTCCAGTCAACCTTTCTCGCGACTTGCCATGAACGCACCCGAACTCAAGCTCGACGCGGCGAAGACCGCGCTCGTGCTGATCGATCTTCAGGCGGGCATCGCCGCCTTGCCCGTGCAACCTCACGACGCCGCCAGCGTGCTCGCCAACGCGCGCGCGCTCGCCGACCGCTTCCGCGCGCTCGGTGCGCCGGTGGTGCTCGTCAAGGTCGCGTTTCCGGCCGCGCCGGGCGGCCTGCGCCCGATCACCGATTCCGGGCAAGTTCAGGAAGCGCCCGAGCCGGCGGGCTGGAGCGACCTGTGCCCCGAACTCGGCGCGCAGGCGACGGACATCGTCGTGACCAAGCGGCAGTGGGGCGCGTTCTACGGCACGGACCTGGAGCCGCAACTGCGGCGGCGGGGCATCGACACGATCGTTCTGGGCGGCATCGCGACAGCCATCGGCGTGGATTCGACCGCGCGCGGCGCGCACGAGCGCGGCTATCAGCAGATCTTCGTCGAGGACGCGATGAGCGATCTGCACGCCGACACCCACGAATCGACTTGCCGGTCCATTTTTCCGCGCATCGGCCGGATTCGTTCGACGGAGCAGGTTCTCGCGGCACTGGCATAGCGGCGCGCGTCGCCTATGCTGTAGCGTACGTCCGATATCGACGGACGCGAACGAGGTGCGGTGATGGCGGCCATTCCGAAAGTAGCGATCGCGTGTCAGGGCGGCGGCAGCCATGCGGCGTTCGCCGCGGGCGTGCTCGAAGCGCTGCTGAGCGGCGAGTTCTACAGCCGTTTCGAACTGGTCGCGCTGTCCGGCACGTCCGGCGGCGCGATGTGCAGCGCGCTCGCGTGGGCCGGTTTGCTGCTCGGCGGCCCCGCCGATGCCGTGCGGCGTCTCGCCGGCTTCTGGAAGGATTTGCAGGCGCGCGACGGTCCGGATATCGTCGCCAATGCGCTCGGCACGTGGTACGCGCGTCTGCCGATCAACGCGGAAATCAGCCCGTATCTCTATCCGCCGGTCGCCGAAGAGCGCCTGCGCGAACTGCTCGACAAGCATTTGCCATTCGCCTCGCTGCCGGTGGAACCCGAACGGCGCGCGAAGCCGACGCTGCTGATCGGCGCAACCGATGTGCGCTCCGGCGATCGCGTCATTTTCGCGGGCGAAAAGCTGGATCTGGATCAGCTGGTCGCGTCGGCTGCGGTGCCGCCGCTGTATCGCGCCGTCGCCGCGGATGGCCGCATGTGCTGGGACGGCCTCTTCAGCAGCAATCCGCCCGTGCGCGAGTTCACCGATTTCGCGCTCGCGTCGCGGCCCGACGAGATCTGGGTCGTGCAGATCAACCCGCAGTATCGTCGCGAATTGCCTGAATCGATGAACGAGATTATCGATCGTCGCAACGAACTGTCCGGAAACCTTGCGCTCGGGCAGGAGCTTTATTTCACGACACGCGTCAACGAGTTGCTGGCTGCGAACAAGTCCCTCGCGAAGCGCTACAAGCCGATCAAGATTCGCGTCGTGCAGATGCATCTCGATGCGAAGGACTATCCCGGTCCGCTCGACTATGCATCGAAGCTCGACCGCAATCCCGCGCTCATTCACGCGCTGATCCGCAAGGGACGCGAGCGCGCTGCGTGGTTCTTCGATGAGCGTTCGGACTGGCCGCGCGAAGGCACCGTGCCGCATCGAAGCGTTTATGCGGCGAATCCGCTGGTGGCGTCGAACGCATCCTGATTGACTTAATTTGACATCCCGTGGTCTTGTGTGCCCCGTGCGACGGGGCACAATTCGCTTCCATGACGCTCGTCGACGTGCGTTCGAGTGCGCTCGACGTGAAGCGCGAAACATGGAAGATCACAATGAAAATCAAGGCACTTTCAATCGTCGTCACGACGTTGTTCATCAGTCTCGCCGGCACGGGCGCGTGGGCTCAGCCGTCCGGCAAGGCATCCGCCGCGCGCATCGACGGCCAGATGGTTGTGCAGATTGTCGGCCGGGTGAAATCGGTCGATGTGAATGCGGATCGCGTGACCATCGTGAATGCTCAGGATCGCGAAATGTATTTGACGACCGGCATGCAGCCGCAACAGATTGCCGCGCTCAGGCCCGGATCGCGCGTGACGGACATGATGCTCCAGCCCGTTACGCTGACGCCCGTCAGACAAGCGCCGATTCAGGAAGCGATTCCCGGCGAGAGCATGTTCATTGCGCAAGTGGCGGACGTCGATACCAAGGCGGGCGTCGTCATGCTCAAGGATGCCGATGGCTTGCCGGTCGAAATACACGTGCGCGATCCGCACAAGGCGGCCATGCTGGCGGGCGGCCTGAACGTGAAAGTTGAAGTGCTGGGTGCGCCGTCGAGCGCATCGGTGACGAAGGGCTGAAGGGCGGTCTTTTCACATGCCGCTGTTTAGGAATGTTCTGGTATCCGTATTTATTGGATTCCCGTAATTTTCAATCACTCGCTGGCGGGGCCCCGCCTGCCAGTCGAGGCATTCGTTCATCCCCTGACCGGATGTTGCGCTTCTCCCCGAGCGCAGAACGCGCGACGCTTATGCGTCGCGCGTTTTTTTTCGGCTTGCTTCCCGCTTACGCCGCTTACGCCGCAGCAACCAGACGAACGCGCGTAATCTCCGAAGGCGCGCCGAGTCGTTTCGGCGGTCCCCAATAGCCGGTTCCCCGGCTCGTATAAACCCAGAGTCCGTTGAACTTCACGAGTCCGGCGACGAATGGCTGTTGCAGTCGCACGAAGAAATTCCATGGCAGGAACTGCCCGCCGTGCGTGTGTCCCGAAAGCTGCAGCGTGAAGCCCGCTTCGGCGGCGGCGGTGGCGCTGCGCGGCTGATGCGCGAGGAGCACGCGCACGGCGGCGTCGGCGGGCGCGCCGCTGATCGCTTTCGCCGGATCGCTTTTGTGCGCGGGGTCGAAGCTGCCCGCGCCGTAATCGGTCACGCCCGCGACCACGGCCTGCGCGCCGTTGTGATTCAGCACCACGTGCTGATTGAGCAGCACGGTGAGTCCCAGACGCCGAAACTCCGCGATCCATTTGTCGGCGCCGGAGTAATACTCGTGATTCCCCGTGACGAGAAACGTGCCGTGCCGCGCGCTCAGGCCGGCGAGCGGGCGCGTGTGGTCGGCGAGATGCGGCACGGAGCCGTCGACGACATCGCCCGTCACGGCAATCAGATCGGGCTCCAGCCCGTTGACGGCATCGACGATGCGTTCCACGTAATGCCGCTTGATGGTCGGTCCGACGTGGATGTCGCTGATCTGCACGATCGTGAAGCCCTGGAGCGCCGCGGGCAGATTCTCGATGGGCACGTCGACGCTCACTACCGGCGCGCGCCGCCGCGCGTTGTAGAAACCGATTGCGGAGAAGAGCACGGCGAAGAGCGGCACGGCGAGCGCGCTGTACGCGACGAGCAACGGCGAACCGACGGGCACGCCGCGCAGCCAGTCGACGAGATGCACGAAGAAAAGCATCACGTCGCGCGCGAAGGTCAGCAACAGCAAGGACGAGAACAGGCCCAGCGCGGTGAGTCCGAGCCAGGCGAAGCGATCGGCGAGCGGTTGCGCTTCGATCGAACGCGCCGCCATGCCGAGTGGAATCAGGACGACCGACGCCACGAGCAGCGCCGCCGCCAGCACCTTGAGCGGCAGCCCGACGGGCGCGTCCGGAATGAGCCGCACGCCGACATAGATATGAAACAGAATACCGATGCCGATGAAGCGGATAAAGAAGGCCGAGCGTCGCATGGCACCTCAGGAGATCGGTGAAGCGGCAAGGCGGGCCGGTTGCGCCCGCGCGGATATGGAACCGATTCTACCGGTTCGACGCCGCGCGCGCCGTTTGCGGTCGCGCGCCGCCGGGGTCGGAGCGAGCCGCGACATATCGCCCAAACCGTTGGACGCGCGACCGGCTCACGCGGTATAAATGACGCGGCTTTGATCGCGGCAGACGTAGTCGATCTGGCTAAATGATTGGCACTGCAAATTTCAAACGAGGAATATTCATGAACGTGAAACTGTGCGCCGTTTCAATTCTCTTCATGTCGTCAATGTGCGCTTCGACGGGCGCGGCGTTCGCGCAGGATCAGCCGCTTGCGAAGGCGGCCGAGCAGGTTGTCGGCGGGGCGCAGCCGATCCATGTGCAGGCGCAGATCGTGGGCATCGACGCTGCCACCCGGACGCTCACGGTACGCGGCCCGCGCGGCGTGTCGACGGTTCTGGTCAGCAAGGAAGTCGCGAACTTCGATCAGTTGCATATCGGCGACCGCGTCGATGTCGATTACAAGAACGCGCTGCTCGTGAGCGCCGACAAGGTGAAAGGCGCGGGCAAGGGCACGCGCGAGCGCATCGACACGACCACTTATCAGCCGGCGTCGGGTTCGACGGGCGAGACCGGTTTCGATGCGACGCGCCGGGTCGAGGTCATCGCGACCGTCGAAGGCATCAATACGAAGAAGCGCACGATCACGCTGCGCGGTCCGTGGCAAACCGAGACGTTCGATCTCACGCCGGATATCGCGGCGGAGAAGCTCAAGAAGGGCGACACGATCCACGCGGTGTTCGTGTCGGCGACGGCGGTGCGGGTGACGCCGGCCGCATCGGCGAACTGATCGATACTTTTGCGGATACAAAAAAGCCTCGGCGATTCATCGAAGCGCCGAGGCTTTTTGCATTGCGCACGCCGTTGCGTGATCAGACCTGCATGCAGAGATACTTGATGACGACGTAATCGTCGATGCCGTAGTGCGATCCTTCGCGGCCGAGTCCCGACTGTTTCACGCCGCCGAACGGCGCGACTTCGTTCGAGATCAGGCCGGTATTGATGCCGACCATGCCGTATTCGAGCGCTTCGGCCACGCGCCAGATGCGGCCGATGTCGCGGCTGTAGAAGTACGCGGCGAGACCGAATTCGGTGTCGTTGGCCATGCGCACGACTTCGTCGTCGGACGAGAACTTGAAGATCGGCGCGAGCGGGCCGAAAGTTTCTTCCTTCGCCACTTTCATGTCGGGCGTGACGTTGGCAAGCACAGTCGGCTCGAAGAAGCCGTGCCCCAGCGCGTGGCGCTTGCCGCCCGTGGCGAGCGTCGCGCCTTTCGCGAGCGCGTCTTCGATATGCGATTCGACCTTCTTCACCGCCGCTTCGTTGATGAGCGGCCCGAGCGCCACGCCGCTTTCCGTGCCGCGCCCGACCTTCAGCCCGCCGGCCGCCGCCGCCAGTTTCTGCGCGAAGGCATCGTAGACGCGCTCGTGCACGTAGAAACGGTTCGTGCACACGCAGGTCTGCCCGCTGTTGCGATACTTCGATGCAATCGCGCCTTCGACGGCAGCGTCGATATCCGCGTCGTCGAACACGATGAACGGCGCGTTGCCGCCGAGTTCGAGCGTCACTTTCTTGACCGTCGGCGCGCTTTGCGCCATCAGCAGACGGCCCACCGCGGTAGAGCCCGTGAACGACAGCTTGCGCACGATCGGATTGGCCGTCATTTCGCCGCCGATCGCCTTCGGGTCGCCGGTCAGGACGCTGAGCACGCCTTTCGGCAGGCCGGCGCGTTCCGCGAGCACCGCGAGCGCGAAAGCCGAGAACGGCGTCGCTTCGGCGGGCTTCACGACGATCGGGCAGCCCGCCGCGAGCGCCGGACCGACCTTGCGCGTGATCATCGCGGCCGGGAAGTTCCACGGCGTGATCGCCGCGCAGACGCCGATCGGCTCCTTCGTCACGACGATGCGCTTGTCGGCGGCGGGCGTCGCGAGCGTGTCGCCGGCGACGCGCTTGCCTTCCTCCGCGAACCATTCGATGAACGAGGCCGCATACGTGATCTCGCCCTTCGCTTCGGCGAGCGGCTTGCCTTGCTCGGTCGTGAGGATCAGCGCGAGATCGTCGGCGTTTTCCGTCATCAGGTCGAACCAGCGGCGCAGGATCACCGCGCGCTCCTTGGCCGTCTTCTTGCGCCAGGCGGGCCATGCGGCATTCGCGGCGTCGATGGCGCGGCGCGTTTCCACGGCGCCCATCTTCGGCACGGCGCCGAGCGATTCGCCCGTCGCCGGATTCACGACGTCGAACGTTTCGCCGGCATCGGCCTGCTGCCATTCGCCGTCGATATAGGCGGCGTGACGCAGCAGCGCCGGGTCCTTCAGTTGATCTTTCAAGCTCATGTTTTCGCGAGTCCTTTACAGGTGATCGAAGTCCGGTCCGATTGTGCCCGCATTCGTCAAACCGTGGCGCCGACCGTTTCCGTCAGCACGTCTTCGAGAATGGCCAGCGCTTCGTCGAAAATACCGTCCTGAATGGTGAGCGGAAACAGGAACCGGACGACGTTCGAATAAACGCCGCATACGAGCAGCAGCAAGCCGCGCTCCAGCGCGCGCGTCTGGACGAGCTTGGCGAAAGCCGCGTCGGCGTCGTGCGTGCCGGGCTTGCAGAATTCGACCGCGATCATCGCGCCCGGGCCGCGCACATCGGCGATTTGCGGCACATCCGCCTTGAGCGCTTCGAGCTTCGCCTTGAGCTTGTCGCCGAGCGCCGTGCCGCGCGCGCAGAGCTTTTCGTCGTCGATGATGTCGAGCACCGCGTGCGCCGCCGCCACCGCGAGCGGATTGCCCGCATACGTGCCGCCGAGCCCGCCGGGCGCCGCCGCATCCATGATCTCCGCGCGGCCGACGACGCCCGACAGCGGCATGCCGCCCGCCAGCGACTTCGCGATGGTCATCAGATCCGGCACGACGCCGTAGTGCTCCATCGCGAACAGCTTGCCGGTGCGCGCAAAGCCGGTCTGCACTTCATCGGCGATGAGCAGAATGCCGTGTTCGTCGCAGATCTTGCGCAGGCCGCGCACGAATTCCACCGGCGCCTGATTGAAGCCGCCTTCGCCCTGCACGGGTTCGAAGATGATTGCCGCGACGCGCGCAGCCTCGATATCCGCCTTGAACAGATGCTCGATGGCGCGCAGCGAATCTTCCACCGACACGCCGTGCAGCGCATTCGGGAACGGCGCGTGGAACACGTCGGACGGGAACGGACCGAAGCCGATCTTGTACGGCGCGACCTTGCCGGTGAGCGCCATGCCCATCAGCGTGCGGCCGTGAAAGCCGCCCGTAAAGGCGATGACGCCCGGACGACCCGTTGCGGCGCGCGCGATCTTCACCGCGTTTTCGACGGCTTCGGCGCCCGTTGTGAAAAATGCGGTCTTTTTCGCGTGCGTGCCCGGCGCGCGTGCGCTGATCTTTTCCGCGAGCGACACATACGACTCGTACGGCACGATCTGATATGCGGTGTGCGTGAAGCAGTCGAGCTGGGCGCGGATCGCCTCGACGATTTTCGGGTGACGGTGCCCCGTGTTGCATACCGCGATGCCGGCCGCGAAGTCGATGAAGCGCCGGCCCTCGACATCCCACAGTTCCGCGTTTTCGGCGCGCGCCGCATAGAAATCGCACATCACGCCGACGCCGCGCGGAGTCGCGGCATTCTTGCGGGCTTGCAGATCGGCGTTCTTGAGGGTGCTCACTGAAAATCTCCTTCGCGCGGATGGCGCTCTTTATGCAGGGTCGGATGGGGCCGCATCGGCCGACTGAATTTAAAGATGACTATAGTAAGATTTGGCCCTCAAGTTCAGAGCCATTTCAATAAATCTATAGGAGCCATTCGATGTCGACGCGCGCAAGTGTGCTTTCCGACTGGCTCGCGCAGCGCATCGATCGCGCGAGCGGCCAGCCGATCTACCGGCAACTGCACCGGCTTCTTCAGCAGGCGATTCTCACGCGCGAACTCGCGGCCGGGGCGAAAGTGCCGTCGTCGCGGCTGCTCGCGGCGGAACTCGGCGTCGGGCGCAACACGGTGACGCAGGTCTACGAGCAGCTCGCGATCGAAGGCTACGTGTCGTCGGCGACGGGGCGCGGCACGTTCGTCGCGGACAGCGCGCCCGACGAAATCCTCTTCGACGATGCGCCGCCCGCGGCCGTCGCGCCGACCGGCATGCAATCGACGCTTTCCGTTCGCGGCGCGCGCCTGATCGCGGGCGCGGGCGTCTCGAAGCGTCAGGGCGGCGCGTTCATGCCGGGCGTGCCGGATGTGTCGCGGTTTCCGTCGCGGGTGTGGAACCGCTTGCACGCGAAATACTGGCGGCGGCCGCTGCCCGATCTGCTGACGTACGCGCCCGGCGGCGGCCATCCGGGTTTGCGGCACGCGCTCGCGGACTATTTGCGCACGTCGCGCTCGGTGCGCTGCACGCCGGAGCAGATCGTTGTGACGACCGGCATCCATCAGTCGATCGATCTGGCCGCGCGCCTGCTCGCCGACTCCGGCGACACGATCTGGACGGAAGACCCGTGCTACTGGGGCGTGCGCAGCGTGTTGCAGGTGTCGGGCCTCGATCTGAAGGCGATTCCCGTCGATGCGGAAGGCATTGCGCCCACGCCCGCCGATCTCGCGTCGCCGCCGCGGCTGATGCTCGTCACACCTTCGCATCAGTATCCGCTCGGCATGGTGATGAGCCTCGCGCGCCGCCGCATGCTGCTCGAATTCGCGCGCCAGCACCGCTGCTGGATCATCGAGGACGATTACGACAGCGAGTTCCGTTACGGCAGCCGGCCGCTCGCGTCGCTGCAGGGCATGGACACGGGCGGGCAGGTGATCTATGTCGGCAGCTTCGGCAAGACGCTGTTTCCGGGCTTGCGGATCGGCTACGTGGTGGTGCCGGAGGCGCTGGCGGAAAGCTTCGCGACAGCGAGCGCCGAGCTTTATCGCGAGGGCCAGTTGCTGCAGCAGGCGGTGCTCGCGGAGTTCATCGAGCAGGGGCATTTCACGTCGCATATCCGGCGCATGCGCGGGCTTTACGGCCAGCGCCGCGACGTGATGCTCGCGACGATCGCCGAACGCTACGGCGATACGCTCGCCATCGCGGGCGGCGATGCCGGGCTGCATCTCGTGCTCAAGCTGCCGAAAGGTGTCGACGATCGCGCGGTCGCTGCCGCCGCGCTCGCGGAGGACATCGTGGTGCGGCCGCTGTCGGGCTATTACGCGCATCGGCCGGACGCGGAACCCGGCTTGCTGATCGGTTACGCGTGCGTGCCGGACGAGGATATTGCGCCGGCGTTCGCAAAACTTGCGGGCGTGATCGACGGGTTTTTGGGGTGAAGGGGTGGGAATGGAAGAATTCGCTGCTCGCCGGCCGAAAAAAATCTCGCCCAGAACTGGAAACCGGCACGCATGTGGAGGATCATGTGCGCCGTTTTCCGCGTATCCGCATCGCGCGGGCGCCGCGCCGCGCTCCGCGACTCAATCAGCCAGGGTTTTTGCCATGCCGACTTCCTCGTCCGATTCACGTTTCACCGTCATCGCCGATCTTTCCGACGATGCGCCGTCGCTGCGCGAGATTCGCCACGACATCCATCGTCATCCGGAACTCTCCTACGAGGAGACGCGCACCGCGGCGCTGGTCGCCGGGCGGCTGGAAGCGTGGGGCTGGCAGGTGACGCGCGGCGTGGGCGGCACGGGCGTCGTCGGCACGTTGAAGGCCGGCGACGGCACGAAGAGCATCGGCCTGCGCGCCGACATGGACGCGCTGCCGATCATCGAGCAGACCGGCAAGCCGTACGCGAGCGAGACGCACGGAAAGATGCACGCATGCGGCCACGACGGTCACACGACCATGCTGCTCGGCGCCGCGCAGCATCTGGCGCGCACGCGGCGCTTCAACGGCACGGTGCATCTGTACTTTCAGCCCGCCGAAGAGCACGGCGTGCCGAGCGGCGCGCAGAAGATGATCGCGGAAGGTCTGTTCGAGCGCTTTCACTGCGACGCGGTGTTCGGCGTGCACAACCATCCCGGCGCGCAGCCCGGCACATTCCTGTTCCGCAAGGGGCCGTTCATGGCGGCGGGCGATCAGGTGTCGATCGTGATCGAAGGCGTCGGCGGGCACGCGGCGCGGCCGCATCTGTCGGTCGATCCGGTGGTCGTTGCGGCGAGCATCGTGATGGCGCTGCAGACGATCGTCGCGCGCAACGTCGATCCGGCGCAGCCGGCTGTCGTCACCGTCGGCTCGATGCACGCGGGAACGGTCAATAACGTCATCCCGAATCGCGCGACGCTGGAGCTGTCGGTGCGTTCGTTCGACCCGCAGGTGCGCGAACTGCTCAGGCGCCGCATCAAGGAACTGGTCGAAGCGCAGGCCGCGAGCTACGGCGCGAGCGCGACGGTGAAGTATCTGGAAGGCTATCCGGTGGTGGTGAATTCGGACGCGGAAACCGAATTCGCGATTCAGGTGGCGCGCGAGCTGGTGGGAGAGGAGAACGTCGTCGCCCATGCGGATCTGCTGATGGGCAGCGAGGATTTCGCGTTCATGCTGCAGGAGCGGCCGGGGTCGTTCCTGCGCATCGGCAACGGCGCGGGCGAGGACGGCTGCATGGTCCACAACCCGCATTACGATTTCAACGACAGAAATCTGCCGGTCGGCGCGGCGTACTGGGCGCGGCTGGTGGAGCGTTTCCTGGCGTGACGGAAAACGCTCCGCGCCCGGAGCATCACGCCGGCAACCTGAAACTCCCGATCGCCTCGCGCAACCCATCCACCTGATCCTTGAGCGAATGCGCGGCGGCGGCCGCCTCTTCGACGAGCGCGGCGTTCTGCTGCGTCACCTGATCCATCTCGACGACCGCGCGGTTCACCTGCTCGATGCCCGCGCTCTGCTCGCGCGACGCGTGGCTGATCTCGTCGAGAATCTCGTTCACGCGGCGCACCGACTGCACGATTTCGCTCATCGTCGCGCCCGCGTTCGTCACGAGCGACGCGCCTTGCTGCACCGTCTGCGTCGACGTTTCGATGAGCGCCTTGATCTCCTTCGCCGCCGTCGCCGAACGCTGCGCGAGACTGCGCACTTCCGCCGCGACGACCGCGAAGCCGCGTCCCTGTTCGCCCGCGCGCGCCGCTTCCACGGCCGCGTTGAGCGCGAGGATGTTCGTCTGGAACGCGATGCCGTCGATCACGCCGATGATGTCGCCGATCTGCTGCGAACTCGCGGTGATGCGCGTCATCGTGTCGATCACATCGTCGACGACGCCGCTGCCGCGCGTCGCCACGTCCGCCGCCTGTTCCGCGAGACGCGCCGCCTGCGCCGCGCTTTCCGCGTTGTTCTTCACGTTGGCGGTCATCTGATCCATGCTCGACGCCGTCTGCACCAGCGCCGCGGCCTGTTCCTCGGTGCGCTGCGACAGATCCGTGTTGCCCGCCGCGATCTCCGACGCGCCCACGTTGATGTTCTCGGTGCCGTTGCGCACGCGCGAAACCGTTTCGACCAGGCCGCGCTGCATGACGCTCAGCGCGTGCAGCAGGCTCGTGGTGTCGCCCGTGCGGACGTCGACGGCGCTCGTCAGGTCGCCGCGCGCGATGCGATGCGCCGCACCGACCGCGAGCTCCAGTTCGCCGCCGAGATTGCGCTTGATGCTGCGCAGGACGATCAGCATCGCGGCCGTCGCGATGCCGCCGAGCAGCGTCGTGATCACGAGCCAGCGCAGCGCGCTCGCCCAGAACGCGGTCTGCACATCGTCCATATACATGCCGGTGACGAGATACCAGTCCCACTGCGCGAAGCGTTGCGAGTACGAGAGCTTGCCGACCGGCTTGTCGCTGCCCGGCTTCGGCCACAGATAGCTGATGAAACCGCCGCCCGTCTGATCGCCCGCCTTGACGATATCGACGAACAGGCGATTGCCTGCCGGATCCGTGTACGCCGACAGATCCTGGCCGTTCATGCCGGGCTTGATCGGATGCATCACCATCTTCGGATGCGAGTCGTTGATCGAAAGATAGCCGTCCGTGCCGTAGCGGATCGCGCCGATCACGTCCAGCGCGCGCTTCTTCGCTTCCTCTTCGGTGAGCGTCTTGTTGGCGGCGAGCGCCGCGTAGTGTGCGGTGATCGCGTAAGCCTCGTTGACGAGCGTCTTCAACTGTTCTTTGCGGTCGTCGATCATCGACGTCCGGTTTTGCCACGCCCCGATGATCCCGATCGCGATCAAGCCGATCCACAGCACGGCGATCAGCGAGCCGAGCTTCCTGTTCAACGTCATTGTGTTCATGTGCGCCCGTCCGCCTCATTGCGTTGTCATTGCGACGGCGCATGCCGCCGCATGCCCGCTTTACGGCAGGCGCTGCGGCGAATGTAGGGCGGGGATTACCCGAGGGGTATTCGTCTGATTTGAAGCGGATGAAGGGTCAGAAACGCCGGATCGGATCCTTCTCGGGCGGCCCGTCGGGATGCTGCGGCTCCTCCGGACGATGCCCGGGCGAGGACGGCGTGAGCGGATCGGCTTCCGGATCGCGGTTCGGATCGGCGACGGGATCCGGAACCGGGCTGGTCTGCATGTCGAATTTCATGATGTCCTCTGAAAGGCGGTTGGGCGCATGCACGGCCGCGTCAGGCGGATTCGTGCGTCGCCGGCATGTGCAGCGTGAACGGGCGGCCCGGATGCGCGTCGCCGGTGTTCGACAGCAGGGCGCGGGCGCGTGCGACGATCGCGTCGCTGGCCGTGTCGCGCGGAAGATCGGCGAGCACGATATGCGGCGTGCCGCATGCGCACAGCGCGCGGGCGGCCGTGACCGGCGAGGAAGCGGCGGCGTCGTCGCAGACGAGCAGGCGCGCGTGGGCGATCAGCCGCGGCAGCGCGTGCGGCGTGACGGCGCCCGCGAGAAAGAGCGCGGCCGTCTGCATCGCGCCGAGCACGGCGCCCGTGCGGCCGTGATCGGGCGCATCTCCGACGATGGCGATCTGCCAGCCGTCGGCGGCGAGCTGATCGGCGACATCGGCGTAACGTTCGGCGGGCCACGCGGGCGCGGCGTCGTGGCTGTCCGGATGGATCAGCACCAGACGCTCGCGCTCGATGCCGTGAAACGCGGCGAGTTCGTCGTAATCGGCGTCGGCCCGGGCGACGACGCTCGGCTCGTCCGGGACCAGCGCGGTGGCGAGTTCTTCGCTCAGCGGGGAAAGGGGATTGGCTCGCATCCTGGCTCCTGCAAGTGGCGTGGCCTCGTTCGATGTCCCGCGAAATTCGCGGCGGCGGGCGGTGGGCAAGCATCCGGCATGCCCGCGGCGGCCTCGGCGCATCTCGTGTTTCGATGCGTATGCCGATGCGCGTGCGAGACAGAGTGCAACGGCATCCGTGACAGTCTGAGCGTCGTGCACGGCATCTGTCAGGTATTGAAGGAGCCACGGCGCCGCGCGTCAAGCGTGCGCTTTCTGCCACCGATGTAAAAAGCCGCCGCCTCGGCATCGCGAGGCGGCGGCTTGTTCGTGCGAATGGCGCGCGGCGGGCGCGCAGCGCTCAGGTTTCCGTGTTGCTGTCGTCGGCGGGCAGGGTTTTCGGGACGAAGGCTTCGGCGCGGCGGCGGATTTCATCGACTTCGCCGGTCACGAACGTGCGGTTGTCGGCGGCGAGCGCCTGCTGATACGACGCGCCTTCCGGCACGCGATGCAGGAGCGCGCGCAATTCACCCTGCGTCGTCTGCTCGACCGGCTCGTAATCGTAAAGGCCGAGCGAGAGTTCCGCGCGTTCGTGCAGGATGAACAGGCAAGTCGCGAAAACGCCGACCGCGAGCACTTCCTGCGCGCCGAAGCGGAATTCGTGCGGCACCGCCGAGAACGGCAGCCACGCGATGAGCGCGGCACCCGCGAGCGCCAGCGCGATCGTCGCGTTGAGCAGCAGTTGCAGCCGCGCGACGATGCGCTCGCGCTCGGTCTGCAGTTGCCCGGCCGATTTCGGCACGAGCGCGACGGGAGTTTGTTGACGGCGGAGTTCTTCGAGCGGGAGAGCGGCCATGAGTTGTCGTCGGGAGCATCGGTGAGCGCACAGCGGCGCGACACCGGTATAACGCACGGCTTACAGGAACGTTGACGGCGCTTTCGTCTTGTTGCGCTCTGTTTCGTCCTGTTGCACTTGACGGTTCGCTCAAGCGGCGCCGGACGCTTCGCTTCAACGCGTCCGGTCCCTGACGGGCGTGCGGATGGTCGCGGTGCCGTCCGCGATCTGCTGCGCGAAAACGAGCGCCTCGACGATGGTTCCGAAGACTTCCGCGCGCACCTGGTCGTCGGTGAGGCGCAGCAGATACGACGGGTGATAGGTCGGCACGACGATGTATCCCTTGTGCTCGATGGTCTTGCCGAGATACTCGGACAGCGCCGTGCGATGGCCGGTGAGCGCCTTCAGCGCCGTGGCGCCGAGCGCGACCACCACTTTCGGCGCGACGCGTTTCAGTTCCTCGTCGAGCCAGAAGCGGCAGGCCTCGCGCTCGCGCTGCGTGGGCGCGAGATGGGCGCGCTCCTCGCCGTGCGCTTCCCACTTGAAGTGCTTCACTGCATTGGTCAGATAGAGCGATTCGCGCGTGAGCGCGGCCTCGGCGATGGCTTCGTCGAGCAGCTTGCCGGCCGGGCCGACGAACGGCGTGCCCGCGCGGTCCTCGTGATCGCCCGGTTGCTCGCCGACCAGCATCACGCGCGCACCGGCGGGACCGACGCCCGGCACGGCCTGCGTCGCGTTGCGCCAGAGCGAGCAGCGCCGGCATGCATCGAGCGACGGCGGCGCCGTGAGCATCGTGCCCTGGATCGGCTCCAGATCCGTGTTGATGGTCACTTCCATCTCGGGCGGCACGTTGCGCGGCTCTCGATCGCGCCGCGAATACGGATCGGCGCGCGCGATCAGCGCGGGATCGGCGCGTTCGTTCTGCGGGCTTTTCCAGTAGCGCACCGGCATGTGCGACGCCATTTCGGCAGCATTCGCCTGCGCGGACGCGAAGGTGCTCTCGTAATACGCGAGCCAGAGCGCCTCGATGGCGTCGCCGCTCACCGCCTCGCCGCTCATGGCGGTGTCGCCGAAGTCCATGGGCTTTTCCTCCGGCTCGCTCGTGCGGTCGACGCGCAGCAGCGCGCCGTCCCAGAAAGCGGCGCCGTGCGGCGTGGCGATCATCCATGTGGCGCTGCCCATACGTGTCGCGAAATGCATGGCGGCGTGCTCCAGCAGATCGTGCAGCGGCTCGCACCAGCTGATGAACTCGGGCGGCCCGAGCGACACATCGCGATGCCGGAAGCGCAACGTCCTGCGCATCTCGTTTTCCTCGGCTTCGACCGCTTCGATCATTCGCTGCAGGCGCTGGCCGTCCGCGTCTTCCGGCGACGCGACCGCGCGATCCCCCTGCGTCCAGCGCCACAGCGCCTTGTAGAGAAACGGCCAGCGGTCCGGCGCGCGATAGCACGCCGCGGTCTCCAGCATGGCGAGGAATTCGCGGGCGATCCGGACCGGCTGCTTCGCGTCAGGATTCGCCGAGCCGGGCGCGGGCGGATCGATGCTGCCGAACACCGTTGCCGACGCATCCGATTCGCGCCACGACACCGCCTCCGGCCGCACGCCCTCCATGAGGAGATTGCGCGCTTCGGTGCGCCATGCGGCAAACGATGGATCGAGGATGACGCTTTTCATCGGCGAGCGGAATAGGAAAAGTACTGTATATCCATACAGTAATTCTATCGATGCTCGCAGCTTTTCGGCAACTATTTAGGGGAATCGCGCCCTTTTTAGCGGGCGTGTTCCGTGACGTTGCGGCGCTTCGTTTCAACTGGCGAAACATGGGAACGCTCATTGCTGAAATCGATCCGTCGCAGCCGTCGATTGTTTTGGCGATTGCCGGAAACGAAATCAACACGAGGAGCCGACATGCTCGCCATCGTCATTCCTGCCCATAACGAAGCCTTGCACATTGGCGCGTGCGTGGCGGCGGCGCGCAGTGCCGCGGAACATCGACAGTTGTCGGGCGAGGCGGCGAGCGTGATCGTCGTGCTCGACAGTTGCACCGACGACACCGGCGACATCGCGCGGGCGCTGGGCGCGGACGTGACCTCGATCGACGCGCGCAACGTCGGCATCGCGCGGGCCCATGGCGCCGCGCGGGCACTGGCGCTGGGCGCGCGCTGGCTCGCTTTCACCGATGCCGATACGACCGTCGCCGAAGACTGGCTCGTGCGCCAGCTCGACTGCCGCGCCGATGCCGTGTGCGGCGTGATCGGCGTGCACGACTGGTCGCCGCATATCGGCGCGGTGCGCGAGCACTTCGGGCGCACCTACACGGACGCGGACGGGCACCGGCACATTCATGGCGCGAACCTGGGCGTGTCGGCGCGGGCGTACGTGCGGGCGGGCGGTTTTCCGCCGCTGGAATCGAGCGAGGATGTCGCGCTCGTGGAGGCGCTCGTCGCGAGCGGCGCGCGGATCGAGTGGAGCGCGTCGCCGCGCGTGCTGACGAGCGCGCGGACGGATTTCCGGGCGAAGAAGGGATTCGGGGCGACGCTGCTCGAAGTCAGCAGGCGCTATCTGCCGATCGGTTCGGACGCCGCGGATTCGGCCAATTCGGCGGATCCGGGCGCGATCGCGGCCTGAGGTTTTCGACTTTCGACGGCGTTTCTCCGGCGTTCAACCGCTCGCGAGATCGCTGGGCAGATCGACATCGCGCAGCACGTTCGGATCGTCGACTTCGACGATGAACGGCGCATGCGTCGACAGCAGACCGCGCGCGCCGGCATCGCCGTCGAGCGCCGCGAGCGTGTCCCTGTGCGCCATGCCGAAGCCGACCGGATGCCCGCGCTTGCCGCGATGAACCGGCGCCACGAGCGTTTCGCCGCCGTCGAGTGCGCGCGCGACGGCTTCATAGGTTGCGGGTTCGATCCACGGCATGTCGCCGAGTGCGACGAGCCAGCCATCGGAGTCGGCCGTGGCGCGGACCGCGGCGGCGAGCGTCGCGCCCATGCCGCGCTCGGCATCGATGCTGAAGATGACCTTGCAGCCGGCTTCGTTCAGCACGTCGGCCAGCTTCTCGGCGCCCGGCCTCACGACGGCGATCACTTCGGCGGCCACGGCGAGCAGATGCCGCGCCGACTGAAAGACCACGGGCGTTCCGTCGGGCAGGGTGGCAAGCAGCTTGTTGCGACGCCCGGACGGGTCGAAGCGGCTGCCCAGGCCCGCCGCCAGCAGGATGCCGGTCGCGTTGGACGAATAGGTCATCGCAGCTGCTCGTGTGGGAATCGAACGGGAATTGTGCGGCGCATCCAAGCGCGCGGCAAGCATAAAAAAAGAACGCGGCGGCTGCGAACAGCCGCCGCGCGGATCGCTCCGCTTCATGCCGTCGCCGGAGGCAGGACGCGGTCGAGCGTGATCGGCAGATCGCGCACGCGCACGCCTGTCGCGTGATACACCGCGTTGCCGAGCGCGCCCGCCACGCCCGTAATGCCGATTTCGCCGATGCCGCGCGCCCCGAGCGGATTGATGAGCGGATCGGGTTCACCGACGAACGAGATGTCCAGCATGCCGATATCCGCGTTCACCGGCACGTGGTACTCCGCGAGATTCGCGTTCGTGTAGCGCCCGTAACGCGCATCCATTTCGCTTTTCTCGAACAGCGCCGAGCCCACGCCCCACACGATGCCGCCCATCAGCTGGCTATGCGCGGTCTTCTCGTTGAGCAGCGTGCCGACGTCGTACACGCCGACGATGCGCGGCACGCGGATCACGCCGAGATCGGCATCGACGCGCACTTCCACGAACACCGCGCCGAACGAGTGAAACGCGTACTGCTTCTTTTCGTCGCCGGGGCGCGTGGTGGCCGTGGCCTCGATCGCGCGTCCGCCGTTGCGGGCGATGACCGCCGCCGCCGGATCGCGCCTGTCCGGATTCGACACGCTCACAACCCAGCCGTTGGACACCGTCACGTCCTCGCGCGCGAGACCCGCGACGGGCGATCCGCGGTCGGCGAGCGCCATCGCGATCAACTGGTCGCGTGCCTGCAGCGACGCCGCGCGCACCGCCGGCGACACGCTCGCCGCCGACTGCGAGCCGCCCGACACCGGCGCCTTCGGCAACGACGAATCGCCGAGCGCGAAACGCACGTAGTCGGGCGGAAAGCCGAGCGCGTCGGCGGCGACCTGCGTCATGATCGTGTACGTGCCGGTGCCGAGATCCTGCGTGCCGGAGGCGACCATCGCGGTGCCGTCGGGCAGGATGCGCGCGATCGCCGACGCCTCGCTGCGGTTCGCCGGATATGTCGCCGTGCCGACGCCCCAGCCGATCAGCGTATTGCCTTCGCGCATCGAGCGCGGCGCCGCGCTGCGCCGCGACCAGCCGAATTTCGCCGCGCCCTGTTCGTAACACGCCGTCAGCGCCTTGTGGGACCACGGCCGCTTTTCCTGCGGCTCCATGTTCGCGTGATTCTTCATGCGGAACGCGAGCGGATCCATCTTCAGCTGATACGCCATCTCATCCATCGCCGATTCGAGCGCGAACGAGCCGCTCGTTTCGCCCGGCGCGCGCATGAACGTCGGCGTGCCGATGTCGAGCTTCACGAGCTTGTGCGACGTCGACTGGTTAGGCACCGCATACAGCATGCGCGAGACGATCGCGGAGCTTTCGGTCCAGTCCTCGAACGTCGATGTCGTCGAGATGAGGTCGTGGCGCATGCCGGTCATGATGCCGTCGTCGCGCGCGCTGATCAGGATGCGCTGCTCCGTGTACGGCCGATTGCCGATCATGCCGAACATCTGCGGACGCTCCAGCACGAGCTTCACCGGGCGGCCGGTCTGTTTCGACGCCATCGCGGCCAGCACGACGTGCGACCACACCGAGCCCTTGCAGCCGAAACCGCCGCCGACGAACGGGCAGATCACGCGCACGTTGTCATCCGGAATGCCGAAGAACTTCGCCACCGCGCTGCGCGCGCCGGACACGCCTTGCGTCGAGTCGTAGAGCGTGAGCTTCGGGCCGTCCCAGCGCGCGAGCGTCGCGTGCGGCTCCATCGGATTGTGATGCTCGTAAGGCGTCGTGTAGACCGCGTTCAGGCGCGTCGGGCCTTGCCGCAAGCCGGCTTCGACGTCGCCGCGCTGCGTCGTGATCGCGCGGCCCATCATCTTTTCCGGCTGATATGCCGCGCCCTTCGCGCGCCCGAAATCGGCGTTGGGCGGCGCGGCTTCGTAGCGCACGTCGACGTAACGCGCCGCGCCCTGCGCATGTTCGAGCGAATCGGCGACGACCACCGCGACCGGCTCGTTGCTGTAGCGCACGTCGCGGGTCTGCAGCAGCGTGAGCTTGCGCACGGCGGGCGGCTGCGCGTCGGGGACGCCGTCGTTAGGCAGGCGCAGCGCGTTCTGATACGTCATCACGAGCAGCACGCCGGGCATGGCCTGCGCGCGGCTCGTGTCGATCGACGCAATGCGCCCGTGCGCGACCGTGCTCGTCACGATGACCGCGTGCGCGAGCTTCGCGTCGGTGTTGTCGGCCGAATAGCGCGCCTGGCCCGTGACCTTCAGCACGCCGTCGGTGCGGTCGAGCGGTTTTCCGATGACAGTCATGCGACACCTCCGGCCTGTTGTACCGCACGCACGATCGCGCGCTGTGCGAGCGCGATCTTGAACGCGTTCTCGCGTTGCGCTTGCGCGCCCTGCACGGCGAGCGCGGCGGCGCTTTGCAGCGTCGGCTTGTCGAGCGTTTTGCCGACGAGCGCGCGTTCCGTCGCGTCCGCGCGCCACGGCTTGTGCGCGACGCCGCCCAGCGCGATGCGCGCGCTCTTCACGGTCGTGCCGTCCATCTGCAACGCGGCCGCGACGGAGACGAGCGCGAACGCATAGCTCGCGCGATCGCGCACTTTCAGATACTTCGAATGCTCCGCAAAGCGCGGCGGCGGCAGATCCACGGACGTGATCAGCTCGCCCGGCTGCAAGGTCGTGTCGAGATCGGGCCGCTCGCCCGGCAGCCGATGAAACTCCGCGAACGCAATCGTCCGCTCGCCGTTCGGGCCGGTCACGCGCACGACGGCGTCGAGCGCGGCGAGCGCCACACTCATGTCGGACGGATTCGTCGCGATGCATTGACGGCTCGCGCCGAGAATCGCATGCATGCGGTTGTGGCCGTCGATCGCGGCGCAGCCGCTGCCCGGCGCGCGCTTGTTGCACTGGGGAAAGCCGGTGTCGTAGAAATACGCGCAGCGCGTGCGCTGCATCAGATTGCCGCCGACGGTCGCCATGTTGCGCAATTGCGCCGACGCGCCCGCGAGCAGCGCCTGCGACAGCAGCGGATAACGCTCGCGCACCCACGCGTGATTCGCGCAATCGCTGTTGCGCACGAGCGCGCCCACGCGCAAGCCGCCGTCGGGCAGCGCGGTGATGCCGTTCAGCGCATCGATGTGCGTGATGTCGACGAGCTTCATCGGCCGCATCACGCCGCCTTTCATGAGATCGAGCAGGTTCGTGCCGCCGCCAATGAACATCGTGCCCGGCTGGCTTGCCGCCTGCAGCGCCGCGCCGATGTCGGCTGCGCGTTGATAGGAGATCGCGTCCATGTGCGTCTCCTTCAGGCGTTCGACGATGCCACGGCTTTCACCGCCGCGACGATGTTCGGATAGGCGCCGCAGCGGCAGATGTTGCCGCTCATGCGCTCGCGGATTTCGTCGTCGGACAGTTGCGCCGGGCGAAAGCGTACGTCGGCCGTGACCGCGCTCGCGTCGCCCGCGCGGTATTCAGCGATGAGCGCCGTCGCCGAGCACAATTGCCCGGGCGTACAGTAGCCGCACTGAAAGGCGTCCTTCTCGATGAACGCGCGCTGGATCGGCGCGAGCGTGTCGCCGTCGGGCGCGAGGCCTTCGACGGTCGTGACGGTTTCTCCGTCGTGCATCACCGCGAGCGTGAGACAGGAGTTGATGCGCCGGCCCGCCGCGATCACCGTGCACGCGCCGCACTGGCCGCGGTCGCAGCCTTTCTTCGTGCCGGTGAGTCCCGCGTATTCGCGCAGGGCGTCGAGCAGCGTCGTGCGCGCTTCGACCTGCAGTTCGTACGGATGGCCGTTGATGATCAGCCGCACGGGCATCGTCGGCGCGGCCGAGGGCGGCGTCGCGATGGCCGGCGTCGCGGCGGCCTGCTGTTGCGCGTGCGCGAGCGGCGCGGCGCTGACGGCGGCGGCCGCCGCGGCCGATTGCAGGAAACGCCGGCGCGACGGCTTTTGTGCCGCGTCTTGTGATGTGTCGCTGGCGTCGGGGATAGTCGTATTGTCTGGGGACATGGCGATCGGATGCTCCTCGCTCGTTCGGAAGGGCGCCGGCCGGTTCGAGTCTTCATGGGCATTTGCGCGCGGCCGACTGCGACGTCGTGCCGCGAGCGCCGGTTGCTCGAATCCTGTGCCCGGTGCGTCGTTGCGCGGGCGCGCGTACGGAAATCAACCAGAGCGATTGATCAGCCGATCGAACGTTCGACCCGCGACGGCGAGGGATCAGCAAATACGATGCCATGCGTGACGGCGACAGGCGCGCAGGCACGCGTCGCGAAATCGCGTCGCCGGTTTGCGCGTAAATGCTGCATGCGCAGGTAAATACTTCGCTGTCCGATCGGACGAAGATGGCGAAATTGCCATATTTGCCGCGATTTTCAACGCCCCGGATACATCGACGGCGCATTGCGCGACGATCGCGCGGGACCATAGGGATCGGGATTGCCGAAGCGCGGAATCGTGCCGTCGGCGCGCGCGCGGGCGAGATCGGCGCGAACCTGCGCACGCGTGAGCGGCCCGTTCGATGCCATCGCCATCTGGGCGGGCATCGGCTGCGGCGTCATCGTCGGCTGGGTCGTGCCGCCCGCATTCATCTGCGCCGATGCGGTCGCGCTCAGCACGCAAGCCGCGCATGCGGCCAGCCAGATCGTCTTCATGGTCGTTCTCCTTCGAGTCGTATAGCGATGTATACGCGCCCGGAGAGGAAACGGATGAAGCGCCGTGTCAGTCCGCAACTAACGGTCTTTCATGACAAACGCCGACGAATCATTTGACGAGCGCGAGCGCTTCCCGGAAACGCGGATGCCGGCAACTGCCGAGCCAGCCGAAGATCGCGGTCTCGACGCTCGTGAGCCTTGCGCCGTCCTGCTGCGCGCGTTCGAGCGCGATGGCGCGGTCGCCGGCGCGGCGCGAGGCGACCGCGTCCGCCACATATTCCACGCGGTAACCGAGCCGCAACAGTCCGAGCACGGTCAGCAGCACGCACACGTGCGCTTCGGCGCCCGCGACCCACAAGGTTTCGGTCCTCGGCGGCAGCGCGGCGCCGAACGCGGGTTCGAGCGTCGCATCGAAAGTGTGCTTTTCGATGACGCTTGCCGAGCGCATGTCGTCGCGCAAAACGTCCGCGGTCGCGCCGAGTCCGCGCGGATTCTGCTCCGTGACGATCACCGGCATGCCGAGCAGGCCAGCGGCGCGCAAAAGCGTCGCGACGCGCCCGGTCAGACGCTCGCCGCCATCGAGATGCGGAAGCAGCCGCGCTTGCATGTCGATGACGACGAGCATCGGTTCAGGCCTCGCTTTCCATGATCCGGTCGATGAGGCGCGCATTTTCGCCCGCCGAACCGATGCCCGCATGCTTCGCCATCGGTACGAAGAAGTGCGTCGCGACCGGCAGCTTCGAGCGGTCGAGCCAGTTCGCGAGATGCGCGGCGAGGCGCTTCGCCGGCGCCTTCAGCTCTTCGCGCAGCGCGCCGGGCAGCTTCTCGAAATGACGCATGTCGGTCTGGTAGGGCTCGGGCGCGACGCACAGCGCATTGGGCCGGCCATCGACATCGACGGGCAGCCGCTCCAGCGCCTGATGCAGCAGCGCGACGCCGAGGCCTTCGCCGCGCCAGGGTTTGCGCACTTCCCACAGGCTGATGTAGATCACGCGATGCGCGTTGAACACCTCGCACAGCTTCTCCGGGCCGAGCGCCTCGGTGGCGGCCAGCGCAAGCGAGAGCATTTCGCCCGAGTACGTGTCGAGCGTGTAGACGAGATCGGCGCTGCTGTGCAGCGGCGGCACCTTGACTAGTTGCAGCCGGACCGCCGCCGCGACGATGTCGCTGCCCGCTTCGTGAAACACGGCGAACGCGGTGCCGAGGCGTTCGTCGTCGACTTGCGGGTATTCGTGGCGATAGGTCATCGTGAACAGAAACGGCCCGATCTTCTCGCGATAGGCGAGCGGCCGGTCGACGTCGTAATGGTCGGTTCCGTCGAGGCCGTAGGGATCGTAATCGCGCTTCTCGCGGCGCGCGCCGTTCTGCACCGACGCGGCGAGCGCCGCGAGCGGACGGCGCGATTCCGGCACGAGGTCTTCAGGCAAACCTTCCCATGTGAGGCGCAGAAATTCGCGTCCGCCGCGGTAGTGCACCTCGAAGAGCGACAGGATCGATTCACCCGCCGCCGGATCGAGGATGCGCTGCGCGCAATCGTAGGCGCGGTCGAGCAACTGGTCGGCTTCGGCGGGATCGGGCGAGAGATGCGGTTCGCTGCCCTGCGGCGCGGCGGGCAAGCCTCTTGCGAGCCGTTCCTTGTGCGCGAGTTCGAGCCATTCGTCGGCGGCGCGCTCGGCGATGAAACCCGCCGCGATGCGATAGCCCGTCAGCACGATCGACTGACCGGTCTGGCCGAGCGGAAACACGTATTCGTCGTTCATCACGTCTTCGACCGTGACGCGATGAAACGTTTCGCGCGGCGCACTGGCGTTGGCGGCCGTGTCGAAGCGGCTGTGCGACAGCACGTGAGCGACGAGGTCGGATGCGGCCGGACCGAATTCCGAGCCGGCGCCGGGAAGAAGCTTCAGGAGGGACAAGGTGCTCGTGGTGCCGGTCGTGCTCGATGTGCTCATGAGTGCCATCTCCGATCGTGAAGGGTTATCGTAACAAACCGCGAGGCGCGGCAGGCGTGCCCGCGCGGGCTGTTCTCATGGGAGATTTCGATGAATGTTCAGAAGCGCGATGAATCGACGGCAACGGTTCACGAAGGCGGCTGCGCCTGCGGCGCATTTCGCTTTCGCGCGACGGGCAAGCCGCTGCGCGTCGGCATGTGTCATTGCACGACATGCCGGCAGGTGCATGGCTCCGCCTTTGGAGCTTATGCGATTTACGCTCGCGGCGACGTGACGATGAGCGGCAGCATCGCCACCTGGCGCAGTTCCGAGGAAGGGCGGCGGCATTTCTGCCCGGTGTGCGGCTCGGTCGCGTACATGGAATACGTGTCGCGCGACGAGATCGATCTGCCGCTCGGCGCGTTCGATGAAACCGGCCTGTTCGAGCCGGACTACGAATTGTGGTGCAAGCATCGCGAGCCGTGGCTGCCGCGCGGCGTACGCCCCGAGTACGCGGAGGAACGACAGCACCAGACGCGCGCGGGTTGACGACGAACGGGACATCTTTTGTCCTGCCGGAACTGCATCATCGGGTCAACGGTCCGAGCAATTGCATTCGCGCCCGGAAAATAAGACGATAAGCGGCGTGCTGCGCGACGAAGCGCCAGCGTGCCGGATGCGCGAAAGCGGCAGGATCGAGAACCTTTGAACTTCATGGCCAACGAGGAGTATCGATACCATGGCGAAGCAACCGGTCAGCGGCAGCGACAAGATTCATCCCGAGGGCGCGAAATGCATCGGCCAGTGCGATCCTGGTGAGCAGATCGAAGTGATCGTCATGCTGCGGCGCAAGGACGAAGCCGGCTTCAGGCAGATGATGGCGAAGATCGAGGCCGGCGAGGCGCCCGCGCAGTCCGTCTCGCGCGAGGAATTCGACCAGCGCTTCGGCGCATCCGAGGCAGACGTCGAGAAGGTCAAGGCCTTCGCCAAGCAATACGGCCTGAGCGTCGTGCGCGCCAATCCCGACATGCGCAGCGTCGTGCTGAAGGGCACCATCGAAGCGTTTCAGAAGGCTTTCGACGTCAAGCTCGAACGCTTTCAACATCACAACATCGGCGAATACCGCGGTCCGACGGGACCGGTCAACGTGCCCGCGGACATGCACGATGCGATCACCGCCGTGCTCGGCCTCGACAGCAAGCCGCAGGCGCGTCCGCACTTTCGCTTCCGTCCGCCGTTCAAGCCGGCGCGCGGCCTCGCGCCTGCGTCGTTCACGCCGGTCGATCTCGCGCGCCTCTACGACTTCCCCGATGGCGACGGCGCCGGCCAGTGCATTGCGATCATCGAGCTCGGCGGCGGCTATCGCGATACCGACTTGTCCGCGTACTTCAAGAAGCTCGGCGTGAAGGCGCCGAACGTCGTGGCGGTCGGCGTGGATAACGCGAAGAACGCGCCCACCGGCAACCCGAACGGTCCGGACGGCGAAGTGACGCTCGACATCGAGATCGCGGGCGCGATCGCGCCGGGCGCGCGCATCGCCGTGTATTTCGCGCCGAACAGCGACGCCGGCTTCATCGACGCCGTCAACCGCGCGCTGCACGATGCCACCAACAAACCTTCGGTGATCTCGATCAGCTGGGGCGGCCCGGAGTCGATGTGGTCGTCGCAATCGGTGGGCGCGTTCAACGACGTGCTGCAAAGCGCGGCCGCGCTCGGCGTGACGGTGTGCGCCGCGTCGGGCGACAGCGGCTCGTCCGACGGCGTCGGCGACGGCGCGGATCACGTCGACTTCCCGGCGTCGAGCCCGTATGTGCTCGGCTGCGGCGGCACGAGCCTGGCGGCGTCGGGCAAGGGCATCGCGCAGGAAGTCGTGTGGAACGACGGCGAGCAGGGCGGCGCGGGCGGCGGCGGCGTCTCCGGCACGTTCGCGCTGCCGGTCTGGCAGAAAGGGCTTTCGGTCACGCGCAACGGCAAGCACGCGGCGCTCGCCAAACGCGGCGTGCCCGATGTCGCCGGCGACGCATCGCCGCAAACCGGCTATGAAGTGCTGATCGACGGCGAGGACACGGTCGTCGGCGGCACGAGCGCGGTCGCGCCGCTGTGGGCCGCGCTGATCGCCCGCATCAACGCGCTCAACAAGTCGCCGTCGGGCTTCATCAATCCGAAGCTCTACAAGGCGAAGACGGCGTTCCGCGACATCACGCAGGGCAACAACGGCAGCTTTTCCGCGGCGGCCGGCTGGGACGCGTGCACCGGCATGGGCAGCCCGGACGGCGCGAAGATCGCGGCGGCGCTCGCGCCCGCGAAAACCTGAAGCAGCGCAGGTCGAGACACACGCGTTACATGAGCGATAAATGAGCGAGACATGAGCACGACAGTGAACAACAACCACGACGACGATTCTGGAGCGACAACGATGAACTCCGATCCACTGGCAACGAGCGACAAAACCGCGCACGCGGAAGAACCGGCGCTGGCCGCGGCCGCGAAAGCGCCGGCGAAGACCGCGCCCAAGAAGACGACCGCGAAGAAGGACCAGCCGTACTTCGATCCGGTCGCATACGGCAACGGCCCCGACGACTCCGTCGCGGCCACCGAAGCGGACGAGAACGCGGCGATCACGCATCACAGCGTGACGGTCGGCGGCGCGAAGATCGCGTACACGGCGACCGTCGGCCATCTGGTGACGGTCGATCCGAGCAGTTCGAAGCCCGACGCGAAGATGTTCTATGTCGCGTTCACGAAGGACGGCGCCAAGGAGGAAACGCGGCCGCTCACGTTCTTCTATAACGGCGGGCCGGGCTCGTCGTCGGTATTCGTGCTGCTCGGCTCGTTCGCGCCGCGCCGCATCAAGACGGCGATGCCGAGCTTCACGCCGCCCGCGCCGTATCAGATGGAGGACAACCCGGACAGTCTCATCGACCGGAGCGACCTGATCTTCATCAATCCGGTGGGCACCGGCTATTCCGCCGCGATCGCGCCGAACAAGAACCGCGATTTCTGGGGCGTGGATCAGGACGCCGGCTCGATCGCGCAATTCATCAAGCGCTATCTGACCAAGAACAATCGCTGGAATTCGCCCAAGTTCCTGTTCGGCGAATCGTACGGCACGGCGCGCAGTTGCGTGCTCGCCTACAAGCTGCACGAGGACGGCATCGATCTCAACGGCATTACGCTGCAATCGTCGATCCTGGATTACGCGCAGGCGGGCAATCCGGTGGGCGCGCTGCCCACGGCCGCCGCCGACGCGTGGTATCACAAGAAACTCGGCGTGCATCCGACGCCGACGAAACTCGTCAATTTTGCGGAAGAAGTCGCGGAATTCGCGCGCACGGATTATCTGAACGCGCTGCGCAAGTTTCCCCAGACCGACGACGAAGTGGTCGAGAAGCTGTCCGAATACACGGGCATCGGCCGTGCGACGCTGCTCGCATGGAGCCTCGATATCGCGGCTTACGACAGCCGCGGCAATTCGCTCTTCCTGACGACGCTGCTCAAGTCGAAGGGCGAATCGCTCGGCGCCTACGACGGGCGCGTGACGGCGATATCGTCGGGCATCGCGGGGAAGATCGACCCGAACTCGGGCAGCAACGACCCGACGATGACGGCGGTGAGCGGCGTCTACACGACCATGTGGAACAGCTATCTGAACGAACAGCTGAAATTCACGTCGACGTCATCGTTCACCGACCTCAACGATCAGGCGTTCCTCAACTGGGACTTCAAGCATACCGATCCGACGGGCGCGCAGAAGGGCATCGATTCGAAGGGCAACATCATTCTCTACACGGCGGGCGACCTCGCCGCGGTGATGGCGCTCAACGTCGATCTGCAGGTGCTGTCGGCGAACGGCATGTACGACTTCGTGACGCCGTTCTATCAGACGATCATCGATCTTCAGCAGATGCCGCTGATCAACAGCACCGTGCGGCAGAATCTGTCGGCGACGTTTTATCCGTCCGGACACATGGTGTACCTCGACGGCGGCTCGCGCACGCAGCTCAAGGCCGATCTCGCGAAGATGTACGACGCGGCCACGGCGAATCACGCGGCGATGAGCCGGATCATCACCTTGCAGAAGGTGACGGCGGAGAAGACGGACGCGGCGTTGTCGCCTGCCGGCGGCGGCTGAGCGCGTTTCCGATCCGGGCGCCTGCGCTTTCGTATCAGGGAAGCGCAGGCCTTCGGGAACGCCGATTGCGGACATCCGGGCACAGATCACCCCACCCGGAGTTCCGCAAATGGCAACAAAGAAGCAACCCGCGAGCGCGGTCGCGCGCACCCCGTCGCAGAGCAACGGCAATCCCAAAGTCGACGCGCTCGAAACCTTCCGCAGCGACGCAACCAATCAGGCGCTGACGACCAATCAGGGCGTCAAGATCGCCGATAACCAGAACTCCCTGCGCGCCGGCGAGCGCGGGCCGTCGCTGCTCGAAGACTTCATCATGCGTGAAAAAATCACGCACTTCGATCACGAACGCATTCCCGAGCGGATCGTCCATGCGCGCGGTTCGGCGGCGCACGGCGTCTTCAAGGTCTACGAATCGCAGGCCGGACTGACCAAGGCCGCTTTCCTGCAAGACCCGTCGAAGGAAACGCCCGTCTATGTGCGTTTCTCGACCGTGCAGGGCTCGCGCGGCTCGGCCGACACCGTGCGCGACGTGCGCGGTTTTGCCGTCAAGTTCTACACCGATGAAGGCAACTTCGATCTCGTCGGCAACAACATGCCGGTGTTCTTCATTCAGGACGCGATCAAGTTTCCCGACTTCGTCCACGCCGTGAAACCCGAGCCGCACAACGAAATGCCGCAAGGCGGCTCCGCGCACGACACTTTCTGGGACTTCGTCTCGCTCGTGCCCGAATCCGCGCACATGGTGCTCTGGGCGATGTCCGACCGCGCGATTCCGAAGAGTCTGCGCACGATGGAAGGCTTCGGCATCCATACTTTTCGCTTCATCAATGCCAAAGGGGAAGGGCGCTTCGTGAAGTTCCACTGGCGCCCGACCATCGGCTCGGCGTCGCTGCTGTGGGACGAAGCGCAGAAGCTCGCGGGCAAGGACGCCGATTTTCATCGGCGCGATCTGTGGGAAGCCATCGACAACGGCGACTATCCGGAATGGGAACTCGGCGTGCAGATCGTCGAGGAAGAAGACGAACACAAGTTCGACTTCGACCTGCTCGATCCCACCAAGATCATTCCCGAAGAACTCGTGCCGCTGAAGATGATCGGCAAGCTCACGCTCAATCGCAATCCCGATAATTTCTTCGCGGAAACCGAACAGGTGGCGTTCTGTCCGGGGCATATCGTGCCGGGCATCGACTTCTCGAACGACCCGCTGCTGCAAGGCCGGCTCTTTTCGTACACCGATACGCAGATCAGCCGTCTGGGCGGCCCGAATTTTCACGAGATTCCGATCAACCGTCCGCTCGCGCCGCTGCACAACGGCCAGCGCGACGCGATGCATCGCCAGACGATCGACCGTGGCCAGGCGTCCTACGAGCCGAATTCCATCGACGGCGGCTGGCCGAAGGAAGCCGCGCCGGCCGCGGCGGGCGGCGGCTTCGAGAGCTATACCGAGCGCGTGGAAGGCGCGAAGATCCGCGTGCGCAGCCCGTCGTTCAGGGATCACTATTCGCAGGCGACGCTGTTCTGGAACAGCATGACGGAGCCTGAGCAGGATCATATTGTCGGCGCGTATTCGTTCGAGTTGAGCAAAGTCGAGCGTAAGCCGATCCGCGAGCGTCAGCTCGGCATTCTCGCGAACATCGACGAAACGCTCGTGACCCGCGTCGCCGCGAATCTCGGGCTGCCCGTGCCGAAAAAGAGCGCGGACGCCGACGAGCTCGGCAAGTCGTCGGTGAAGGAATCGCCCGCGCTGTCGATCGTCGCGAAGACCGTGCCGTCGATCAAGACGCGCAAGGTCGCGATTCTCGCCGCCCAAGGCGCGGACGCCGCGAGCATCAAGGCGATCAAGGACGCGCTCGCCGCGCAGGGCGCGCATGCGAAGGTCATCGCGCCCACGCTCGGTTCGCCGGCGGAAGGCGTCGAGGCCGATGCGACCATTCTCGCGATGCCGTCGATCATGTTCGACGGCGTGATCGTCGCGGGCGGCAAAACGAGCGCGAAAACGCTGTCCGAATCGGGCGACGCGCGCCACTTCGTGCTGGAGGCGTTCAAGCATCTGAAAGCGCTCGGCGCGGTCGGCGACGGTGAAGACGTGCTGGCCGCCGCGCATTTGCCGGCGGGCGACGAGGGCGTCGCGGTCGGCAGCGATATCGCTCAGGTGATGAAGAGCTTCATCGACGCGATGAGCCGGCATCGCGTCTGGTCGCGCGCGCAAAAGGCGGAATCTGTGCCTGCATGACGCGTCGAGTGTTTCGCCGCGCGCAACGAAGCGCGTCTTCGGACATCGTGCCGGCGATATGCGCGCCCGGGCCTTTTTGAGACACTAGCCGCACTGCTCACTCCGAGGGTGCGGCATGTTCGATCGTGCGAGACATCGTGGCTTCGCCGCGCGTGCTTCACGTGTGCAATGGCGCGCGCGCGTGAGCATGGTCGTCGTCGCTCTGAGCTGGGCGCTGTGCGTGACGGCGGTGGGCGCGAGGGAGCGCATCGTCGTCGGCGCGGCGGCGGGCGTTGCGCCGCCGCTCGACATGGCGTATCCGCATGACACCCGTCCGCGCGGGATTTCGGTCGATTACGTCGATGCCGTGGCCCGCGCGCTCGACGCCGATACGCAATGGCGTCTCTATCCGAACCGCGCCGCGCTGATGGCGGCGCTCGCGCGCGGCGACATCGACATGGCGACGGGCGCGACCGGCGCTGACGGCGGCGCGCTCGCCTACAGCAGTCAGTATCTGCCGATCAAGCAGATTTACATCGAGGCGCTCGTCAAGGGCGCACCCACGCATCGGCTCGCGTACGTGGACGCGCAGACTTCGCCGCGCGACTGCAGTCCGCTTATCCGTCGATGTCGCCCGTCGCGTATCCGGACTTGATCGGCGCGCTGCTCGCCGTATCGCTCGGCGACGCCGACGCGTTCGTCGGCGACATGACCGCGTCCGCCTTCGCGATCACCCATTACTACCTGCCGAATCTGACCATCACGGACTTTGCGGCCTTCGACGGCGACGGCTATCGCTTCGCTTTCGCGGCAGACCGCGAGGGCGCGGGCGCGCTGCGGCAGCGGGTCGACGGCGCCCTTGAGGCGCTCCCGCCGGCTTTCACGCTCGTCGCGCGCGCGCGCTGGAACCCGGGCGCCTACGCCGTCACGCAGGAGCGTCCGATCGAGCTCACGGCGCAGGAGCGTGAGTGGGTGCGCGCGCATCCGGTGGTGCATTACTCGATGCTCGCGCAGGGCGCGCCGTTGACCTTCCGCGATTCGCGCGGGCAGGCGGCGGGCATCGCGGTCGATATCCTCGATGCGATCGCGCGCGTGACCGGCCTGCGCTTCGAGCCCCGCGTGCGCAGCACGCCCGAACAACTCGCGGCCGACATGCGCAGCGGCGCTTCCGCCATCCTGCCCTACGGCGTGGGCGAGACCTCGGCGATGCCCGGCGGCGTGCTGACCGTGCCGACCGGCGACGGCATCTTCGTGATCGTGACGTCGGCCAGTCAGCCGCCGCTGCGCGACGTCGCCGCGCTCGCGGGCAAGCGTGTCGCGCTGCCGGCCTCGTCGCTGCTGCAGAAACTCCTGCAGCAGAACGTGCCCGACGTGCGGATCGTCCATACGCGACCGCTCGACGGCCAGTTTCAGGCCGTGGCAAAAGGCGAAGCCGATGCGGCCATCGCCGATCTCGCTCTCGCCAACTACGCGGTCGGCAATGCGTATCGCGGCTCGCTCGTGTTGAGCGGCGTGCTCTCGACGCAGCCGGTTCCGCACGGCCTGACCGTCGCGGCGAACGAACCGGTGCTGCTCGGGATCCTCAATCGCGCGATCGAGAGCCTGCCGCCGCCCGAGCTGGAAACGATCCGCGCGCGCTGGAAGCTCTCCGAGCATCCCGAGATGCTGTGGGAGCGCCGCCGTCCGCAAGTCGCGCTCGGCGCGCTGCTCGGCGCCGCGCTCGTGCTGGTGCTGGCGGGCTGGGCGCTGACTTTGCGCGTGCAGATCGCGCGCCGGATCGCCGCCGAAAAGGCGATGCGCGTCGCCAAGGAAGAGGCCGAAACCGCGAACCGGGCGAAATCGACGTTCCTTGCGACCATGAGCCACGAAATCCGCACGCCGATGAACGCTGTGCTCGGCCTGCTCGAAATGGAACTGCGCGCGCCGGGCGAACGCGCCGCGACCGAGCGCGCGCTTTCGACCGCGCATCGGGCGGCGCGCGATCTGCTCGGCATGATCGACGATCTGCTCGATGTCGCGAAGATCGAGGCCGAGCGGCTCGTGCTCGCGCCGGCGCCGCTCGAGATCGACGCGTGGGTCGCAGGCGTCGCCGCGATCTACGAGCCCGCCGCGCGTGCGAAGGGCATCGCGCTGGTCGTGCGGCGGCAGGGAGAGAACGGTCCGGACTGGATCCTTGCCGATGCGCAGCGTCTTCGGCAAGTTGTCGGCAATCTGCTGTCGAACGCGATCAAGTTCACCGACGCCGGCGCGGTGACGCTCGAATACGGCGTCGCCGCCGCGCACGAAGGCCGGCGCGCGGTGACGCTCGCGGTATCGGACACGGGCATCGGCATCGCGCCGGACAAGCAGGCCGCGCTGTTTACGCCGTTCGTTCAGGCCCACGACGGCCGCGCGCGCAACGTGGGCGGCACGGGGCTCGGGCTGACGATCAGCAAGCGTCTCGTCACCATGATGGGCGGCGCCATCGAGCTTTCGAGCGAGCCGGGACGCGGGACGTGCTTCACGGTGCGCATCGAGTTTCCGGAAGCGGAGGCGCTCGCGCCGCCGGCCGAGGCGCCGCCCGCGGCAACGGGCGCGGCGGCGGAATCGCTCGCGGGCTTGCGCGTGCTCGTCGTCGACGATCATCCGGCCAACCGCATCGTGCTCGACGGGCAGATCCGGCACCTGGGCGGCGCGGTGCAGCTCGCCGTCGACGGCAAGCGCGCTCTCGCGTTGTGGCGCGCCGGGCCGCGCGCTTTCGACGTGATCCTCACCGACTGTTCGATGCCGGAAATGAGCGGCGAGCAACTGGCGCGCGCGATCCGCGATGACGAGGCGAGAGCCCCGTTGTTGTCGCGGCCCGTGCCGATCATAGGCATGACGGCGAACGCGCAGCCCGATGCGGCGGCGCGCGCGATCGCATCGGGCATGACGGCCTGTCTCGTCAAGCCGCTCGGTCTGGATGGCTTGCGCGAGGCGCTCGTCGCGGCGACGGGAGGGCATCGCGTGGCGGCCGGGGCGCCGCCGCTGCCCGTGGAACCCGTGGAACTCGTGGAACCGGAGAAGGCCGCCGCCGACGCATTCGACCGCGCATTGCTGGCGGGCTTCGGCGATCAGGCCGGCGTGCTCGTCGATACGTTGAAGTCGGCGAATGCGCAGGATTTCGCCGTCGCGCGCACGGCCTTCGACGACTGCGACTGGGCGCTGCTGCGCGAGAAAGCGCACCGGATGGCGGGCGGGGCGGCGGTCATCGGCGCGACGCCCTTCAGGCGTGCGTGCCTCGCGCTGCAGGACGACTGCGATCGCGCACTCGACGAGGACCGCAACGGCGAGGACGATCCGCACATCGCGGCATCGTTCGCGGCTTTCGTCGCGGCGTCCGGGGCGCTCGACGCGGCCCTCGACGCATCGCTCGCGCCGCGCGCCGCGTAACGTCCGGCACGCTTTCGCCACGCCGATTTCACCTCTTGCAACGTTCGCGAGCAACAGTTCGCGTGCGGCGCGTCTTTCGTGTGTTTTAATTGACCCTTCGATTATCTCAATAACATGCGGCGACGTTTCGCCGCGCGATGGATTGCGCGAGAGGCATGATTCGAAGGGATACCGGGACCATCGGGAAACGAAAGGTACGCGCCGCGCTGGCCTGCTGCTGCGCGCTGCTCGCGTTCACGCCGGGCGTGCCGCGGGCGCAGCGCGCCGAATGGCTCGATGCGCGCGTGACGCAGACGACCATCGTCGACACGATCTGCGTGCCGGGCTACGTGGATCGCGTGCTGCCGTCCTTCGAGATCCAGATGCGCCAGAAAGAGCGGCTGCTGAAGCAACGCAGCATCGACGCTTCGTTCGCGTCGGAATATGCACTCGATCACCGCATGCCGGTGCTGCTCGGCGGCTCGCCGAACTCGCCCGCGAATCTGGATCTGCGCCGCTGGGAAGGGCGCGCGGGCCAGCGCCGCAAGGAGCGGCTCGCGGTCTACCTGAAGCGCTGCGTCTGCACCGGCGACATCACGCTGAAGGACGCGCAAACGGCGATGGCCGGCGACTGGGCCAACCGCTATCCGAATCTGTCCAGCATGTCGTGCAGCGGCTTCTGACGATTGATTCGCCGCATCCTTCCGATTTAGAACATTTATTGAAAAAGACGGAATGCCGCAGCCCGGTCACGGTCTACGAGATTAGTATGTCTCTATCTCGAAATTATCCGCCGGAGTTGCCATGGTCATCGCTTATGTGTCCCTTTTCGTCGTCGGCACGCTGGCGGCGGTCATGATTCATCGACGTCGTCCGCAGCCGGTACGCGTGCGCGCTCGCGCCAGAAGGTGACGGCGATGAACCTGCTCGTCTGGAATCTTCCCCGGCGCTGCGCCGCGCGCGACGTGCGGCGCTTTCTCGAACACGAACTGGGCGATCTCGTCAGCGACATCGAGGTGCACGGCGCGGGCACCGCGCAGGCCTACGCGACCGCCCGGCTCGCGACCGATGTACCGTATATCGGCGAGGCGATTGCTCAGAAACTTTGTCATCAGCGTCTTCTCGACGCACCATTGCGCGCTCGCGCCTCGGCGTCCGGCGACGCCTCCACGCGTCTGCATTGACGGCCGGCGCGCCCACGCGTTCGCGTGCGAAGGCGTGATCAGGCCGGAATGAACCTTGCTGAAAAGTCGCTGACGAACGTCATGTAGCGGCGAAGCCGGTGCCTCGTGCGCACCGGCTTTTTTATTGCGCGTAGCGGAAAGCAAAGGGGATATTCGATTTCGATGCAGCAGGCAGGAAAGAACAAAGCGTCCTTCGGGACCAAGTTTTACGCAGGCGTGGCGGCAGGCGCGCTTCTGTCGATCGCGGCGGCGGCTTATGGGCAGCAGGCGGAATCGGGTGCGTCGGGTGCGTCGGCGGCATCCTCGTCGGGCGCGGTGGCGCAAGGTAGCGTGACGGCGGTGCCCGTCATGCCGGTCGCGCCGGTCCGGCCCGCGCCGCCCGCGCCGCCCGCTCCGCCGATGCCGTCCGGCGCCAGCATCCCGCCAAGCGCGAGCGCGCCGGAACGTGCGCTTCCCGCCATGCCCGTGCCCGTGCCCATGCCCGCGCCTGCGCAGGCGGCATCGGCTAAGCCCGCGAGCGCGGCGTCCGGCGCATCGGCCGCAAGCGAGGCGAGCGCGGCAAGCGAAGCAAGCGCACCGGGTGAAGCAAGCGCGGCAAGCGCGGCTTCCGAGGCGCAAGCGCCCGAAGTGCCCTTGCCGCCCGAGCCGCCGGAGCCCAATCTCGCCCAGCGCACCGGCATGCAGCCGGCGGGCGCGTTCGCGATGCGCCAGACCTACGCGAAGGAAATCGACCGGAGGCTCACGGTGCCGGCGTCCGATCAGGCGGCATATGGTCGTCTGCTGCAACACACGCTCGACGCCGACGGCCACGGGGACCTCGCCAACGAATTCGTGGTGCTCGTCGATCGCAGCGCGAACGTGCAGGCGATCTTCGTCTATTTCCGCGCGAAGCCGGGCGATGCCTGGTCGATGATCGGCGCCTCGCCGGTATCGACGGGCCGCCCCGGCAGCTACGACCATTTCGTGACGCCGCTCGGCGTGTTCCAGCATGTGCCGGGCAACATGGACTTCCGCGCGGAAGGCACGCTGAACGAGTTCAAAATTCGCGGCTACGGCGCGCGCGACATGCGCATCTACGACTTCGGCTGGGCCGACGGCGAGCGCGGCTGGGGCCACGGCGGCAAGTCGCCGATGCGCTTCCAGATGCACGCCACCGATCCCGAGAAACTGGAGCCCTTGCTCGGCATGCGGCACTCGAAAGGCTGTGTGCGCATTCCGTCGGCGCTCAACACGTTTTTCGATCACCACGGCATCCTCGACGCCCAGTACGAGGCGCGCGCAGCCGAGGGCCAGTCGATGTGGGTGCTCAAGGCCACGCGCAAGACGACGCCGTGGGCGGGGCATTATCTCGTCGTCGTCGATACCGGCAGGCAGTCGCGGCCCGCATGGTCGCCGGGACCGGGACGGGCCGTGCGCGCGCGCATTCCGGCGGGCGCGGACACGGTCGATTGAAGCCGTCCGGCAGGCGCTATTTCGAGCGGGCGAGCAGAACGCCCGCGAGCGCCGCCGCGAAACCCGCGAGCTGCACCGCGTTGAGCGTCTCGCCGAACGCGACATAGCTTTCGAGCGCGGCGAGCGGCGGCGCGAGAAAGAGCAGGGCAGTCGCGCGCGACGCGGCGCCGCGCCGGACCATCCAGACGAGCAGCGTCGTCGCGACGCCCGAGAGCATCAAGATGCCCCAGGCGAGCGCGATCCAGGTCGTCGTCGACGCGATGAAGCGGTGTTCCCCGAGCACGGCCACGAGCACGAGCGCGACGATCGCCGCGCCCGCGTTCTGCACGGCGCTCGCGCTGCGGATATCGGCGCGCGCGAGCGACGTCTTCTGATAGAGCGTGCCCGCCGTGATCGCGACCACGGACAGCACCGCGATCGTCACGACGAGCCACTGCGGCGCGTGGCCTGTGCCCGCCTGTGCGACATGCGCGCCGCCGCCGACGATCTTCGGTGCGAGCACGAGCGCCACGCCGATCAACCCGAGCACGAGGCCGCCCCACGCGCGCGGCGAGAGCCTTTCGCCGAAGAGCCGGGCGGCGACGGCCGCGGTCAGAAGCGGCTGCAGCGCGCCCAGCAGTGCCATGACGCCCGCGCCGAGCCCTTGCGCGACGGCCCAGTAACCCGCGCCGAGATAGACGCCCTGTAGCAGCGCGCCGGCGAACAGATGCCGGCCGATATCGCGTCCTTTCGGCCAGGGCGCGCGCGTGACGAGGGCGATCGCGACGAACAGCAGCGTCGTGCCGGCAAAGCGCGCGAGCAGATACAGGTTCGGATCGACATAAGGCGTGATCGCCCGCGCGACGATAAAGCCCGTCGACCAGAGAAACACGAAGACCGGCGCGGCGAGAAGCGAAATCATGTGAGGAAGGCGACGAAACGGAATGTCGAAGTATCGTCGCGCGGGGCGGGTTCGTCTTGTCTAAGCGTGCACTCGAGACACTCGCGGCACTCGCGGGCGCGGCCGCGTCATTCGAGCGAGAACGTGTCGAGCGGCTGATTGGCGCGCACATCGCCTTCGAAGCGCCGCGAGAGTTGCGCGTGCAGGCGCCTGGCTTCGTCGAGCGTGAGATCGATCCAGTAGGGATCGCCCGCTGCGTCGTTCAGGCGTTCGGGTGGAAACTGAATCTCGATGACCACGCCTTTCTTGTACATCCGGATAACCTCGTTCAAGGCCCTTCGCTACGACAGGGCAATCAGCGAGTCTAGCGGAGCGGCGCGCGTCGATTGCCAATGCAGCGGAAAGAATGCATTGCCCGACGGGGCCTGAAGTCCGGCCCGACGATTGTTCCGTTGCCAAAGTTTTGCCACATGAGGCCGCTAAACTCCACACGCTGCCTCGCCATCAATTTGCCCGCGACCCACGGATGCTCGCAGAACAACGTCATCAATACATTCTCTCCGAGCTGGACAGGCACGGCGCGCTCGCGGTGGCCGACCTGGTGCGCGCGCTGTCCGTGTCGCGCGAGACGGTGCGGCGCGACCTCAATGCGCTCGCCGAACGCGGCCTCGTCGCGACGACGCATGGCGGCGCACTGTCGATGCAGCGGCGCGAGCCGCACGTGGATGTACGCGAAGCCGACAACGCCGCCGCCAAGCAGGCCATCGGCGTGCGCGCGGCGGCGTTCGTGCCGGACGGGGCGTCGGTCGTCATCGATTCCGGCAGCACGACGCAGGCCGTGGCGCGGGCGCTCGCCGAGCGCCACGGGCTGACGGTCTACACGAACGACTGGCGCATCGCGATGCTGCTCGCGCGGCGCAACGGCAATCGCGTGAGCCTGCTCGGCGGCGAGATCGCCGAGCAGGAGGACGCGACCTTCGGGCTCGATACGATCCAGCAGATTTCGCAATATCACGCGGATTTCGCGTTCGTCGGCGCGGGCGGCATCACCGACGATGCGCATCTCACCGACTATTCGCGCCTCGCCGCCGAAGTGCGCGCACGCATGATCGCGGCTGCCGCGTGTGCGATCGTCGTCGCCGACTGCTCGAAGTTCGGGCGGACCACGCCCGTGCGGATTCGCGGCTTCGAGTCGGTGCGCTATCTCGTGTGCGACGCGGCGCCCGACCGCACGATCCGGCGCGCCATCGCGTCGCGCGGACCGGAGCTTGTGACGGCCTAGCCGTTTGGCGAATTGTGCAAACAGTTGGCGAAGCGTGGCGCCTTCACGTCGATGTCACAGATCTCTGCAATCCTTCGGGTCGAAGGTCGCGACCGACCCTCAACCATTCCCGACAAGAGAGATCATCATCATGACCCGCGATTTCCGCCTCGCGCGCACCATGCTGCCGGCGTTCGCCGCCGCCGCGCTGTTTGCCGCGATGCCCGTGCATGCCGCCGACGCCGTCGTCCTCTACACCGCCGACGGCCTCGAGAACCTGTACAAGGACGTCCTTCCGGCGTTCGAAAAGAAGGAAGGCGTGAAGGTCAACATCGTCACGGCGGGTAGCGGCGAAGTGGTGAATCGCGCGACCGTCGAGAAGGATTCGCCCAAAGCCGACGTGCTCGTCACGCTGCCGCCGTTCATCCAGCAGGCGCAGCAAGGCGGCCTGCTGCAGCCGTATCAGAGCGTGAACTACAAGAACGTCCCCGCGATCGCGAAGGCGCAGGACGGCGCGTGGGCCACGTTCGTGAACAACTACTTCTCGTTCGCGATCAACCCGGAAGTGACGAAGACCGCGCCGAAGACGTTCGCCGATCTGCTGCATCCGAACTACTCGGGCAAGATCGCGTATTCGAACCCGGCGACGGCGGGCGACGGCATGGCCGTCATCATCCTGACCTCGGCGCTGATGGGCGAGGACAAGGCTTTCGATTACCTCAAGACGCTCGAACAGGGCGCCAAGTTCCACACGAAAGGCACCGGCTATCTCGACGTGCTGCTCTCGCGCAACGAGATCGCTTTCGCCAACGGCGACCTGCAGATGGACCTCGACGATGCCGCGAACGGCGGCCTGTCGATCAAGCCGCTGTTCCTCTCGCACAAGGCGGGCGAAGCGCCGACCACGTTCCAGCTTCCGTACGCGATCGGCCTCATCAAGAGCGGTCCGAATCAGGCGGCGGGCAAGAAGCTGATCGACTATCTGATGTCGACCGAGGTGCAGTCGAAAGTGCCGGACATCTACGGCATTCCGGGCCGCACCGACGTGCCGCTCGCCGGCAAGAACGGCGAGACCGTCAAGCAGGCCATCTCGGGCGTGAAGCTGATTCCGGTCGACTGGAACGAAGTCATGCAGAAGAAGGCCGGCTGGACCGAACGCTGGAAGTCCGAAGTGATCGGCAACTCGGGCAAGCAGACCGAAGTGGTCAAGCCGAAGTCGTAACGTGAGCGCCGTTCTCAAGGAAGCGCCGGGCGTCCACGCGGCGCACGGCGTGCACATCGACCGGCTTACGGTGCGCTTCGGCGCGCGCACCGTGCTCGACGATCTCACGCTGCGCATCGAGCGCGGTGAATTCCTCACCGTGCTCGGCCGCAGCGGCTGCGGCAAGACCACGCTGTTGCGCTTCATCGCGGGCTTCGTCGCGGCCGATGCGCTCGCGGGCACGCTCTCGGTGGCCGGCCGCGATCTCACGCACGTGCCGCCGCATCAGCGCAATCTGGGCTTGCTGTTCCAGAGCTACGCGCTGTTTCCGCATCTTTCCGTGTTCGACAACGTCGCGTTCGGCCTGCGCGCGCGCAAGCTGAAGGCGGGCGAGATCGCGCGCCGCGTCGCCGATGCGCTCAAGCTCGTGCAGCTCTCCGATGCCGGTCACGTCATGCCCGCGCAGCTTTCCGGCGGCATGCAGCAGCGCGTGGCGCTGGCGCGCGCGCTCGTCATCGAACCGGATGTGCTGTTGCTCGACGAGCCGCTCTCCGCGCTCGACGCCAACCTGCGCGCCTCCGTGCGCAGCGAGTTGAAGGCGCTGCACGAACGTCTGCCGAATCTGACGATCGTCTGCGTGACGCATGATCAGGACGACGCGCTCGTGCTCTCCGATCGCACGCTTCTGATGCGCGACGGCCGCATCGCACAGCTCGGCGCGCCGCGCGAGTTGTACGACGCGCCGAACGACGCCTTCGTGGCGCGCTATCTCGGCGCGGCCAATCTGTTGCCGCCGCGTGTCGTGTATCCGGTCGGCGACGCGCGGCACGACGAGCGCGAGCGGCTCGCGTGCATTCGTCCGGAGCGCTTCAACATCGTGCCGCTCGGCGAAGGTCCGCTACACGGTACGATCGCGTCCGTCGAATGGTACGGCGCGGCGCTGTCGATCTCCGTCGCGCTCGATGCGCTGCCCGGCGAGCCCGTGCTCGTGACAACGCAGCGCGGCCACACACGCATGCCCGAAAAAGGCACGCGCGTTTCTCTTCGCTTCGAGGCTGACGATGTCGTCCTTGTTCGTCCCTGACGGCGTCGCGCGCGACGAAGGCGGCATCAGCGACGCCGAGCTTTCCTCGCAATTCGCCGCGCATGCGCGCGAGGCGAAGCGCCGCGAGCGCCGTGCACAGTGGCATCTGCTCTTCATTCTCGTCGTCGTGCTCGGGCCGCTCGTCGTCTATCCGCTGGCGCGGCTCGTCATGCTGAGCATGACGGGGCCGCACGGTTTCACGCTGCACGCGTACACCGCGTTCTTCGGCAATCCCGAGACGCGCGGCATGATCGGCACGACGCTCGGCATTCTGTTCGCGAGCGCGAGCATTGCGTCGCTGCTCGGCGTCGCGCTCGCGTCGATGCTGTTCTTCAGGCCGTTCCGCGGCGCGCGGCTGCTCACGCGCTTTCTGGAGCTGTTCGTCGCGTTTCCTTCGTTTCTGGTCGCGTTCACGCTGATCTTTCTCTACGGCTCGCAAGGTTCCGTGAGCATCGGCTTGCAGCGGCTCTTCTCGCTCGACGCGCCGCCGCTCGATTTTCTCTTCGGCATCGGCGGCGTGATTCTGGCGGAAGTCGTGTTCTATGCGCCGTTCGTCGTGCGCCCGACGCTCGCTTCGTATGCGACGCTCGACATGCGCCTCGTCGAAGCGGCGAAGAGCCTCGGCGCGAACGGCTGGATGGTCGCGTCGAAGGTCGTGCTGCCGCTCGCGTGGCCGGGCATCGCGGCCGGCACGATCCTGTGCTTTTTGCTGACGCTGAACGAATTCGGCATCCTGCTCGTGCTCGGCAGCGCGCATCTGATCACGCTGCCGATCGCGATCTACAGCGCCGCCACCGTCGATCTCGATCTGCCGACCGCGGCGGCGGGATCGGTCGTGATGCTGCTGATGTCGTTGTCGCTGTATGCGCTTTACCGGCGTGTGAATCGCCGCTCGGGAGGGCGCTGACATGCAGCTTTCGACTGGCTTCCGATTCACGCCCGGCGCGTTCGTGCGTATCGCGTTCACGGGTTTTGTCGCGTTGCTGTGCATCTGGCTGTTCGTGCTGCCGGTGATCGTCGTCGCGTTGTCGAGCGTCGCGTCGCACTGGTCCGGAACGATCCTGCCCGACGGCTTCAGCACGCGCTGGTTCGCGCGCCTCGGTTCGAGCGATCTCGACGCCGTCACGACGAGCCTCGAAGTCGGCATCGGTGTCGCGTTTCTCGGCACCGCGCTCGGCTTGTGGCTCGCGCTCGCGCTGGAAGGGCGCGACCGGCGCGGGCTCGGCGCGCTCGTCGACGCCGTCGCGATGATGGGCAGCGGCGTGCCGAGCGTCGTGCTCGGGCTCGCGGTGCTGATCGCGTATCACAAGCGTCCGCTCGATCTGTCCGGCTCGGCCGCGATCGTCGTGCTGGTGCAGCTCGCGCTCGTGCTGCCGTTTTGCTATCGCTGCGCGGCCGCGGCGCTGCGTCCCGAACTGACGACGCTGCGCGAAGCCGCCGCGAGTCTGGGCGCGCCGCCGCGCATGGTGCTCGCGCGCGTGATCCTGCCGCAACTCGTGCCCGCAATGCGCGCGAGCCTTGCGCTCGGCTTCGCGCTCTCGCTCGGCGAACTGGGCGCGACGCTGACCGTCTATCCGCCGGGCTTCGCGACGGTGCCGATCGTCGTCGTGGGGCAGGTCAATCGCGGCTACTATCTGCCGGCGTCCGCGCTTTCGCTGATCCTGCTCGGCGTATCGCTCGCCGCGCTTCTGCTGATCGCCGCGCGCGCACCGCGTCGGTGAATCGTATGTCTTTCATCAGGATGCCGAAGCAATTTTCATTGCTTGATGAAGCGCCCGGGCGTTGCGCGAAGCAATTCCCGGGCCTCATTCCGGTGCACCGCCTGTCATACCAAAAAAAATAAAACTGGCGTAACCTGCACGTTCAGGCGCGACCGCACCCGCGTGGATCGGAGCGAAAAGCATCCCGTGCTTCCGGATGCAGAACTTCAGACGCGCTTTCGCGGTCGCTGCATATGTCGCAAACACCGGAGGTTTCGATGACATCCGTCGACCTGGAATTCGACCAGCTCAATAGCACCGTCGATGCGCTCAGGCGCTCCATCTCGAACCGCCTGATGTACGGCGTAGGCAAGGATGCGGTCACCGCGCAGCCGCGCGACTGGCTCCATGCAGCCGAACTGGCGGTGCGCGACCGCCTCGTCGCGCGCTGGATGCGCACCACGCGCCTGCAATACGAGCAGGACGTGAAGCGCGTCTATTACCTGTCGATGGAATTTCTGATCGGCAGAACCTTCACCAACGCGCTGCTCGCGCTCGGCATCTACGACGAAGTGCGCGACGCGCTCGCCGGACTCGGCGTCGATCTCGCGGCGCTCGAAGAGCTGGAGCCGGATGCCGCGCTCGGCAACGGCGGCCTCGGGCGGCTCGCGGCGTGCTTCCTCGATTCGATGGCGACCGTCGGCGTGCCGGGCTTCGGCTACGGCATCCGCTACGAATACGGCATGTTCCGGCAGACGGTCGTCGACGGCAATCAGGTCGAAATGCCCGATTACTGGCTGCGCGCGGGCAATCCGTGGGAGTTTCCGCGGCCGGAGGTCGTCTACACCGTGCATTTCGGCGGCCGCACCGTGCAGCACGAGGACCGCACCGACTGGATCGACACCGAGCACGTCAACGCGATGGCCTACGACACGGTCATCCCCGGCTTCGCGACGACGGCGACCAACACGCTGCGCTTGTGGTCCGCGCGCGCCACCGACGAGTTCGATCTCTCCGCGTTCAATCAGGGCGACTACCGCCGCGCGGTGGAGGCGAAGAACACGTCGGAGCACGTGTCGCGCCTGCTGTATCCCGACGACTCCACACAGGCCGGACGCGAACTGCGTCTGCGCCAGGAATATTTCTTCGTCTCCGCGACGATGCAGGATCTGATCCGTCGCTATCAGCGCACGCACACGCATTTCGGGCGGCTTGCGGAGAAAGTGGCGGTGCATCTGAACGACACGCACCCGGTGCTCGCGATTCCGGAACTGATGCGGCTGCTCGTCGACCGGCATCATCTGCCGTGGGACAAGGCGTGGAAGCTCATCCAGCAGATGTTCTCCTACACGAACCACACGCTGATGCCCGAAGCGCTCGAAACGTGGGACGTCGAGATGCTCGCGCGCCTGTTGCCGCGGCATCTGGAGATCATCTTCGAGATCAACGCGCAGTTCCTCAAGCAGGTCACCGAGAAATTCGGCCGCGATGTCGAACTGATTCGCCGTATCTCGCTCGTCGACGAATACGGCCAGCGCCGTGTGCGCATGGCGCATCTGGCGATTGTCGCGAGTCACAAGGTGAACGGCGTGTCGAAGCTGCACTCGCAACTGATGGTGCAGAACATCTTCTCCGACTTCGCGCGCATGTATCCGGAGCGCTTCACCAACGTGACGAACGGCATCACGCCGCGCCGCTGGCTCGCGCAGGCGAGTCCGTCGCTTTCGTCGCTGATCGACAAGCGGCTCGGACCGCGCTGGCGCACCGATCTCTTCGAACTCGGCCGACTGCGCGAATGGCGCGACGATCCGGAGTTCTGCAAGGCCTTCCACGAAGCGAAGTTCGCCAACAAGCTGCGGCTCGTCGAACGCGCGAAACGCGACGCCAACGCGATCATCAATCCGGAAGCGCTGTTCGATCTGCAGGTCAAGCGCATCCACGAGTACAAGCGGCAGCTGCTCAACATTCTGTACGTGATCGTGCGCTACAACCGTATCCGCGAAAATCCCGAGCAGGACTGGACGCCGCGCGTCGTGATGTTCGCGGGCAAGGCGGCGTCGGCGTACAAGATGGCGAAGAACATCATCAAGCTCATCAACGATGTCGCGAAGAAGATCAACGCGGACCCGCTCGTCGGCGACCGGCTGAAGGTGGGCTTCATCCCGAACTACGGCGTCTCCGTCGCGGAACTCATCATTCCGGCAGCGGATCTTTCCGAGCAGATCTCGATGGCCGGCACCGAAGCATCGGGCACCGGCAACATGAAGCTCGCGCTGAACGGCGCGCTGACCATCGGCACGCTCGATGGCGCGAACATCGAAATCTGCGATGCCGTCGGGCGCGAGAACATCTTTATCTTCGGCAACACGACCGACGAGATCGAATCGCTGCGCGCGGCGGGCTATCGGCCGCGCCAGATCTACGAGGAGAATCCGGAGCTGAAGATCGCGCTCGACCAGATCCGCCTCGGGCATTTCTCGCCGGAAGAGCCGCACCGTTTCTACGATATCTTCCACACGCTCGTGGACTGGGGCGATCACTACATGGTGCTCGCCGACTTCGACAGCTTCGACAAGACGCAGACCGAAGTCGACCTCAAGTACCGCGACAAGGACGCGTGGACGAAGAGCGCCATCGAGAACGTCGCGGGCATGGGCATCTTTTCGTCGGATCGCACGATCGCGGAATATGCGCGCGACATCTGGCACGTCGAGCCGCTGCAGGTTACCTGACGACGACCTGAGCGGCGACGCGTTCAGCGCCGCGTGACGCGCGTCACGCGGCCGAGCGTCGCATTCGGGAAGTGCGCGGTGAGCGTGCCGATGACATCGTTGATATCGACGCGGTCGGTTTCCACATACAGCGTGGTGCAATCGTTCCGGCGGCTGATCTGCACGACGAACGCCTGCGTACCTTCACCGAAGGCGTGCGCGAGGAGCGTGCGCGCGGGCGCGGAGTTCAGGCCCGGAACGGTCAGGTCGAAGCTCAGGGAATGGCGCTCGATACGTCGATGCAGCGGACGATGCGGCGAGCCGCCGTTCAGCGTATGGGGAAGGGTGGACGAATCGGATGTGCGGTACATCGATGAAAGCCGCTGCGCGCGGCTCGAAGTGGCAACGCATGCACTCTAGCGCGACGCGTCTAAAGACTGGGCTAAAGAGACGCGTTGCCGTATAAACGCGGCATCAAGATCACGCCTGCGGCTTAGCGGCCGTGCTCGCCGCGTGCTTGCCGACGGCGTCGCCGACGAGCGCCGCGACCTTGTCCGCGAATTCCTGATCTTTCGTAATGAGCACTTCGCGCTCGCCGTCGGGTGTGGCGACCATCAGCTGAAAAATGACGTCCTGCGTGATCCACGTCAGATAGCCGACCACGGCGATCATCACGCCGAGCACGAGCGCCGCGCCCGCGCCGGTCACGATGCCCGCGCCGAACACGACGGCCCCGCTCAGCGCGATGATCACGGGCAGCGGCTTCTGACGCGGAATCCTGATGACGCGGGCGGCGCGCAGGTCGCGCATCGGAATCATCTGGCCTGACGCCGACAGGCCGGCGCGCGAGAGCGTGACGCCGCGTTCGTTGAAGGGTGTATCCATAAGCGTTGCGTAGTCTTTTCGACAGGCGGAAACCGGGCAGGTTACCAGACCGCGCGGCGCAAAGGCAGGTTTGCAGCGCGGCGTCTGGCGCCGCGTCAATGTTCCGCGCGGTTCATGCTCCGTCGCGCGCCGATGGATGGCGGCTCGCGCCCGCAACGCTCCGGCGCTACGACGGAATCAGGGCGACGGGAAAAGGTGGCAGCGGCAGGTCGTCGCCGTCGATGAACGCGGTCGCGCATCGGACGGCAAAGCCGAGCGCGCCGTCCTTGCTCACGAACGCGCCGAGATTGCCGAGCGAGGTGGCGTGGCCGTCCTCTTCCAGAATCGAGGCCGTGGCGACGAACGCATTGCCGACGCGCGTGACGGAGGGCTGAAACGCCGCTCCGCGGTGGTAAATGATCATGGTTTCCCCTCGGCGAGGCGTCGGAGGGAAGCGCGGCCAGCGCGCCTTCCGTCGAGCACCGTATTGTCCTGACTGTTACATTCTGTAGGCGAAGAGACTAGTCGTTAAGTTTTTGTTTAGGCATCGCTTTTAAGCTTTTTTACTTTTCTCCGGCGTTCGCTTACGTCGGCCTCGTATTTGACGACCGATGGATCACGTGCATTCGCACTTGCATATCGGAAAATTACGATATATGATTCGCCTCAAGACGATTCGGTCGGGACGTTTTCCGGCCGTCGTCAGTCGCACGAGCAACGAAATGGACATCGACGCAATTCACAAGGCCCTCGCCAATCCCCTTCGCCGCGAAATTCTCGAGTGGCTGAAGGAGCCGGAGCAGCATTTCCCTGAACAGGAACTGCCGCATCTGCATGGCGTGTGCGCGGGTCAGATCGATGGGCGCTGCGGTATGTCGCAGTCCACCGTTTCCGCGCATCTTTCCGTTTTGCAAAAGGCCGGACTCGTCACCACGAAGCGCGTTGGACAGTGGGTTTTCTTCAAGCGCGACGAAGCGGTGATCCAGGCGTTCCGCGATTCCATGGGGAATCTCTGAGCGTTGCGGTCATCGTCAGGTGAAAGGCTGCTTTCAATTTCATTAGGACACCAATTCATGTCGACACTCTTCGATTCGCTCAAAGTGGGCGCACTGACGCTCAAGAACCGCATCGTCATGGCGCCGCTCACGCGTCAGCGCGCAGGCGTCGAGCGCGTGCCCAACGCGCTGATGGCGCAGTACTACGCTGACCGCGCATCGGCCGGTCTGATCCTGAGCGAGGCGACGTCGGTCACGCCGCAAGGCGTCGGCTACGCGGACACGCCGGGCATCTGGTCCGACGAGCAGGTCGAAGGCTGGAAGCTCGTGACGAAAGCCGTGCACGACGCGGGCGGCAAGATCATGCTGCAACTGTGGCACGTAGGCCGCATTTCCGACCCGGTGTTCCTGAACGGCGAACTGCCGGTCGCGCCGAGCGCGATCGCGGCGGGCGGGCACGTGAGCCTCGTGCGTCCGCAGCGTCCGTTCGTGACGCCGCGCGCGCTCGAACTCGACGAAATCGCGGGCGTGGTCGCGGCATTCCGCAAGGGCGCGGAGAACGCGAAGCGCGCGGGCTTCGACGGCGTCGAGGTTCACGGCGCGAACGGCTATCTGCTCGACCAGTTCCTCCAGGACAGCACCAACAAGCGCGCGGATATCTATGGCGGCACGATTGAGAATCGCGCGCGTCTGCTGCTCGAAGTGGTCGATCAGGCGATCGAAGTGTGGGGCGCGGATCGTGTCGGCGTGCATCTCGCGCCGCGCGCCGATTCCCACACGATGGGCGACAGCGACCGCGCCGCGATCTTCGGCTATGTCGCGCGCGAGCTCGGCCGTCGCAAGATCGCGTTCATCGCGGCACGCGAGCACGAAGCCGACGACAGCCTCGGACCGCAACTGAAGAAGGCGTTCGGCGGCGTGTATATCGTCAACGAGGGATTCTCGAAGACGAGCGCGGAGGCGATCATCGAACGCGGCGACGCGGACGCCGTGGCATGGGGCAAGCCGTTCATCGCGAACGCGGATCTCGTGCGCCGCTTCGAACTGGACGCGGCGCTCAACGATTGGGATTCGTCCACGTTCTACGCGCCGGGCGCGGAGGGTTATACGGACTATCCGTTGCTCGAAACCGCGGAATAAGCGGCTTCAGTTCGAGATCCAGTAATGTCAAAAACAGCGGCTCCGGCCGCTGTTTTTGCGTCTGCGCATCGCACTCGCGCAACAGTGCAGCCGGGTCTCATCGCACATCGCAATAAAGCAAAAAATTGTCCCCACATCGATTCCCGTCGCCAAAAATGGTGTATTGATTAGGCCACGACCCCTTGGGCACGTCTGATTGCAGCCGATATGGCTCATGCATGACGGACGTCTACTGTTTCGAAAGGAGCGCCTATGTCATGGCTCACCGCAACGTTGCGCAGCTATCCGGAGATCGCGGTTTTTCTGTCGCTCGGGGTCGGTTACTGGGTAGGCGGGAAGAGTTTCAAGGGTTTCAGTCTCGGCGCTGTCACGGCGACGCTGCTCGCCGCCATCGCCATCGGGCAGCTCGGCATCACGATCTCGCCTAACGTCAAATCGGTCTTCTTTCTGATGTTCCTGTTCGCCGTGGGTTACGGCGTCGGTCCGCAATTCGTGCGCGGCATCGCGAAAGACGGCCTGCCGCAGGCGCTCTTCTCGGTGATCATGTGCGTGCTGTGTCTCGCGGCGCCGTATCTCGCCGCGAAGATCGCGGGCTATGACGTCGGCTCCGCGGCGGGTCTCTTCGCGGGCTCGCAGACCATCTCGGCATCGATGGGCCTCGCCACCGACGCCATCAATCGTCTCGGGCTGCCGCCCGATCAGGCGAAGGCGCTGCTCGACGCGATGCCCACCGCCTACGCGGTCACCTATATCTACGGCACGATCGGCTCCGCGCTGATTCTCGCGATGCTCGGCCCGAAGCTGCTCGGCATCGATCTCGTACAGGCATGCAAGGACTACGAGGCGAAGATGGGCGGCGGGGACGCACGCGGCGGCGAGGGCTCGGCGTGGCACCAGTTCTCGCTGCGCGCGTATCGCGTCATGGAGGGCGGGCGCGTGGCGGGCCTGACGGTGGCCCAGACGGAGGCGCTCGAACCGGCCGGCGCGCGGCTGTTCATCGAACGTATCCGGCGCGGCGGCGAAATCCGCGACGCGACGACCGAAGACGTCCTGCAAGCCGGCGATGTCGTCGCGGTCGCGGGGCGCCGCCAGCAGCTCGTCGATATCCTGGGCGGCGTCGCGACCGAAGTGGATGACGCCGAACTGCTCGCCGTGCCGGTCGAAGGCGTCGACATCTACGTGACGAACAAGGACGTCGAGTCGAAGACGCTCGCGGAACTCGCGCAGATGCCTGGCGCGCGCGGCGTGTTTCTGCGCAAGATCAAGCGCGGGGCGACGGAAACGCTCATTCCGGTGCTGCCGAACACGAAGCTGCATCGCGGCGACACCATCACGGTGGTGGGCCGCACGCAGGACACCACCGCGGTCGCGAAGCAGATCGGCGTGATCGACCGCCCGAGCGACGTCGCCGACATGGCGTTCACGGGTCTCGCCATCACGCTCGGCGCGCTCGTGGGCGCAGTGGTGATCCGCGCCGGCGGCATTCCGATCACGCTCTCGACGGCGGGCGGCGCGCTGATCGCGGGCATCGTGTTCGGCTGGCTGCGCGCCATTCATCCGACCTTCGGACGCATTCCCGCGCCGACACTATGGTTCATGAACTCCGTCGGCCTGAACGTGTTTATCGCGGTGGTGGGCATCACAGCGGGGCCGGGCTTCGTCGCGGGCCTGCAGAAGCTCGGCGTGAGCCTGTTCCTGTGGGGCATCTTCGCGACGTCGGTGCCGCTCATCATCGGCATGTATATCGCCAAGTACGTGTTCAGGTTCGATCCTGCGCTCGTGCTCGGCATCTGCGCGGGCGCGCGCACCACGACGGCCGCACTCGGCATGCTGTGCGACGCGGCGAAGAGTCAGGTGCCCGGGCTCGGCTATACGGTTACCTACGCCGTCGGCAATACGCTGCTCACGATCTGGGGCATGGTGATGGTCATGCTTCTCAGTTGACGCGCCGCATTCTCGTCGAACCTCATTGCTCATTTATTCTGGAGGTATTGGATGGCAAAGTCCTCGAAATCCACTTCCGACGATCGCGCCGCGATGGCGTCGCTCAGTCCTTTCGAACTGAAGGACGAACTCATCAAGGCGGCGGGCGGCGGCGCGGTCGAACGGCCGGCGAACCTCGCGATGCTCAACGCGGGGCGCGGCAATCCGAACTTTCTCGCGACGATCCCGCGTCACGGCTTCTGGCAGCTCGGCCTCTTCGCGATGCGCGAGTCGGAGCGCTCCTTCGCGTACATGCCCGAAGGTCTCGGCGGCTTCCCGAAGCGTGAAGGGATAGAAGAGCGCTTCGAGATTTTTGCGCGCGAATTCAGGGGCACGCCCGGCATCGCGTTTCTCGCCGGCGCCGTTTCCTATGTGCGCGATCAGCTCGGCCTCAATGCGGGCGACTTCCTCTACGAGATGTGCGAAGGCATTCTGGCGTGCAATTATCCGGTCCCGGATCGCATGCTGAAGCTTTCGGAAGTGATCGTCGGACAGTATCTGCGGCGCGAGATGATCGGCAAGCATCCGTTCGTCGGCGAGTTCGACATCTTCGCGGTCGAAGGCGGCACCGCCGCGATGACGTACATCTTCAACACGATGCGCGAGAACTTCCTGATCAAGCCCGGCGACACCATCGCGCTCGGCTCGCCGATCTTCACGCCGTATATCGAGATCCCGCGCCTGAACGACTACAAGCTCAATGTCGTCAATCTCGATGCCGACGTCGCCAACGGCTGGCAGTATTCGAAGTCGGAACTCGACAAGCTGCGCGACCCGAAGGTGAAGGCATTCTTCCTCGTGAATCCGAGCAATCCGCCGTCGGTGAAAATGGACGCGGCGAGCCTCGAATACATCGCGGAAATCGTGAAGGAGCGGCCCGATCTGATCCTGCTCACCGACGACGTCTACGGCACGTTCGCCGACGACTTCGTCTCGCTCTTCGGGCTGTGCCCCGAGAACACCATTCTGGTTTATTCGTACTCGAAGTATTTCGGTGCGACCGGGTGGCGTCTCGGCACGATCGCGACGCATCGCAACAACGTGATCGACCGGCTGATCGGCGAATTGCCGAAGGACAAGAAAGCGGAGTTGCACGAGCGCTACGAATCGATCACGACCGAGCCCGACAAGCTCAAGTTCATCGACCGCCTGGTGGCGGACAGCCGCACGGTCGCGCTGAACCATACGGCCGGGCTCTCGACGCCGCAGCAGGTGCAGATGGTGCTGTTCTCGCTGTTTTCGCTGATGGACACGCCCGACGCGTACAAGAACGCGCTCAAGCGCCTGATCCGCAATCGCAAGGCGGCGTTGTACCGCGAGATCGGCATCGCGCCGGAAGACGACGATGAAAACAAGGTCGATTACTACACGATCCTCGACATCGAGTATCTCGGCGAGAAACGGCATGGACGCGATCTCGTCGAGTGGGTCATGAAGAACACCGAGCCTTCGGAAATTCTCTTCAGGCTGGCGAAGGAAGCGCGGGTCGTGTTGTTGCCGGGGCGCGGCTTCGGCACGCAGCATCCGTCGGGACGCGTGTCGCTCGCGAATCTGAATGAAAGCGACTACATGCAGATCGGCCGCGCGATCCGCAAGCTGATGGACGAGTACATCGAGCGTTTCAACGCTCAGGCGGGCAAGAAGTCGGACAAGAAGAAGTAATTGCCTGACGCAAAAAAATCGGGCCGCGCGAAGCGGCCCGATTCGTTTTGCGGAGTGCTTCGAGAGCACGCCCGCGAGTGCGCGGCGATCAGAACTTGTGGCGGATGCCGACGCGGAACGCCAGCTGATTGTTCTCGCCCAGGCCCGAGGTGCCGAAGTAGCTCGTCGACGAACCGATCTGCGCCTGATTCTCGACGCCGTTGTTCGAGCCCGAAGCCTTCTGGTAGATCGCGAGCGCGTAGACATCGGTGCGCTTCGAGAGCGCGTAGTCCACGCTCGCGTCGACCTGGTGCCAGTGACCCTTGAAGTTGTCGGTCAGGTCCATGTACGTGTAACCGAGGCCGGCGGTCAGCGCGGAGGTGAAGTTGTACTTGCCGCCGATATCGAACGCGTTCAGCTTGGAGCTCGCGCCGGTGATCGGCTCGAAACGCGTGTTGGTCCACAGGCCGAAGACGGTCGCGGCGCCGAACGCGTAGTTCGCGCCGATACCGAACGTGCGCAGATCCTTCGTGCCGCCCGTCGCGATGTTCGCGATGTTCGTGCTGAACGCAGGCGTTGCCGCACCCGGATAGTGGATGTCGGTGTACGCCGCGCCGATGCCGAACGGACCTGCCTTGTAGTTCAGGCCGAAGCTGTAGGCGCGCGACGAACCGGCGACGGTCGTCGTGCCGACGGTCGTGTTCGGCGCGCCTGCGAATGCGCCGGCCTGGTTCGAGAAGCCGTACATCGCGCCGAACGTCACGCCGTAGAAGCTCGCGCTGCTGAACTTTACCGCGTTGTTGATGCGGCTCGAGGTCAGTTGGTCGACGTCGTTGATGTGGTATGCGTAGTTGCCCGCGACGGTCTGGCCGCCGATCGAGTAGTTGCCGCCGAGGTAGTCGGTCGAGAACGAGTACTGACGGCCGAACGTGAGCGAGCCGACGTCGTTCTTCGCGATACCGACGAATGCCTGACGGCCGAATTCCGCGCCGCCCTGACCGAGCGTGCCGTTGCCGCTGTTGAAGCCGTTCTCCAACGTGAAGATCGCCTTCAGGCCGCCGCCCAGGTCTTCCGAGCCCTTCAGGCCCCAGCGGCTGCCTTGCGCGACGCCGTCGTCGTACTTGACGAGCGAATCGCTGCCGCCGGTGCGGGCGGCGTTGTTTGCGTAGCTGATGCCGGCGTCGATGATGCCGTACAGGGTGACGCTGCTTTGTGCGTGAGCGGACGTGGCGGCGGTGGCGGCAAAGGCGGCGAGCGCGGTGGTCGCCAGGATGTTCTTCTTCAAAACAAGCTCCGTGTGTTGATTCGCGGTGTGGTGTTGACGGTGTCTGCGAGAGCGTCGCGCTCTGACGGCGCGTGGCGGCGACGGGCGCAAATGTAGCGTTCGCCGAAGAAAGAAATATGACAGTGCTTTCAGCACGCTTGCGGTGTGTCGCGGCTACAACAGGGCTGGCGGAATGCGCGCCGGCGTGCGCAGGCGCGCGCACGGTATCCTTGCGGTTCGACGAGAGGCGAGCGAAATCATGGACGACACTGGAATCCGCGAACTGGAAGAGCGCCTGAAGCAGGCGATGTTGAAGTCGGACGTCGACGCGCTGGACGCGCTGCTGGCCGACGATCTGAGTTTCGTCGACGCAACCGGCAAGATCTGGACGAAAGCGGACGATCTGAACGGGCATCGCTACGGCATGCAGCGTATCGAAAAGCTCGATATCGAAGAGCAGAGCGTGCGGGTGTACGGCGCCTTCGCGGTGACGGTCACGCGCGTGGCGCTGGCCGGAACGTTCGCGGGCGCGCCGTTCGCGGGCGGGCTGCGCTACACGCGAACCTGGGGCGATATCGGCGGGACATGGCGTGTCGTGGCCGCGCAATGCGGCCTCGCGCCGTTCTGAGGCGGCGCGCGGTTCTTGGTCTTCGTCGCCGAATCATTCGCCTGACGGCGCCGGCGCATCGATCGCCGCGCCGGCGATTTCGATATTTTCGTTGTCGGCGCGGACTGCCGTCGCGCGGCGCCAGGTTTCCGGCCGAACGACGACGCCTTCCGGCTTGCCCGTGCGGGCCCGCCGGAAGGGCGGCACGCTCAGGCCGAGAGCAGCGAGCCCGTGCGATACGCCTTCGCGCCCGCGATGCGCGCGACTTCGAGGCCGGCCGAAGCGAAGCGCATGATGTGCCGCGCGTACATCACGCCCGACGTGGTGCAATTCAGCGTGGTGACGGTGTCGGTGAGCGGATCGACGACATCCGCAATCGGCTCGCCGGCCTCGACGAACGCGCCCACCTGCGCGCGGAACACCAACACGCCCGACACGGGCGCGACGATCGGCTCGGCGCCCGCGAGCGGCGTGGCCGGAAACGCGAGCGGCGGTTGCTCGGGCACGGGGGCGTCGATCACGCCGCGCTGGATCAGATAATTGACGATGCCCTGCGCGTCCTTTTCGGCGAGTTCGTAGGACACGTCGTGCTGGCTGCGCAGTTCCACCGTCACCGAAATACCGGCGTTCGGAATCGGAAAACGCTCGCCGTAACGCTGACGCAGGTCCGACCAGCAGAAGCTGTGAATCTCGTCGAACGGATTGCCGACCGAATTCAGCGCGAGCAGCGACGCTTTCGCATCGAGATAGCGCGCGAGCGGCTCGACTTCGTCCCAAATGTCCGGATTGGTGTAGAGATGCAGCGCGGCGTCGAGATCGCAGTGCAGGTCGAGCACGACATCGGCATCGAAGGACAGCTTCTGCAGCGCAAGCCGTTGCGATTCGAGTTCGGTGTGCGGCGTCTGCTCGTCGAGCGCCTCTTTCATCGCGGCGCGCACGGCGAGCTTGTTCGCCTCGGCATCCGCGCCGAGGCGCGCTTCGATGCGCGGTGCGACCAGCGCGGCGAGATCGTGGAAATTGCGGTTGAAGTTGTGGCCGCTGTTCGTCTCGAAGCGGCCCATCAGTTGGCCGTGCAGGAACTGGTTCAGGCCGATGGGATTCGGCACCGGCACGATCACCACTTCGCCGCGCAGTTTGCCCGCGGCCTCGAACTCGGCGAGATGGCGGCGCAGGCGCCACGCGACGAGCATGCCGGGCAGTTCGTCCGCATGCAGCGAGGACTGGATATAGATTTTCTGGCCGCCGCCGGGGCCGTAATGAAAGCTCGTGATGGTGCGGGAAGTGCCGAGCGTCGGCGAGATCAGGGGATGGGTTCTGGTTTGCATGTTGGTCGCGCGCACGCGAATGCGCGGGTCTTGCCTCTGGAAATTGCCGGACGCCGCGGTGTCTCCTTCCGTCGGCGTCGTCCTGAATGGTCCGGGACGTTCGATCTTAGCCGAAATCGGCGCGGCGGACGGGCCGCAAAAAGGAAACGGGCTCCGCGCCTTGAAGCGCGGAGCCCGTTCGTCAGCCGCTCAGGCTTTGAGCGTGCGGCTTAGCTGCCGTACACGTCGAAGTCGAAGTACTTCTTTTCGAGCTTCTTGTAGGTGCCGTCCTTGATGATGTCGGCGATCGCCTTGTCGATCTGCGTCTTGAGATCCGTGTCTTCCTTGCGCAGACCGATGCCCGCGCCGTTGCCGAGGATCTTCGGATCGACGATATCCTTGCCCGCGAAGTCGAAACCGTTGCCGCGCGGCGTCTTCAGGAAGCCGATTTCGGCTTGCACGGCGTCCTGCAGGGCAGCGTCGAGACGGCCCGAGGTCAGATCGGCGTAGACCTGATCCTGGTTCTGGTACGGCGTGACCGTCACGCCCTTCGGCGCCCAGTAGGTCTTCGCGTAGGTTTCCTGGATCGTTCCTTGTTCGACGCCGACGTTCTTGCCCTTCAGGCTTTCAGCCGTCGGCAGGATGTTGCTGCCCTTTTTCGCGACCAGACGCGTCGGCGTGTTGAAGAGCTTGCTCGAGAAGGCGATCTGCTCGGCGCGTTGCGGCGTCATCGACATCGACGAGAGCACGCCGTCGAACTTCTTCGCCTTGAGCGCGGGGATCATGCCGTCGAAATCGTTTTCCACCCACACGCACTTGGCCTTCAGGCGCGAGCAGATTTCGTTGCCGAGATCGATGTCGAAACCGACCAGCTTGCCGTCGGAACCTTTCGATTCGAACGGGGGATAGCTTGCATCGACGCCGAAGCGGATCGTCGAATAGTCCTTCGCCTGCGCGGACGTGACGGCGGTGAGCGACGTGGCGGCGAGAAGGGACATCGTCAGTGCCGCGAGCAGTTTCTTCACTGTTTTAACTCCAGAGGATGGTCAGTTCAGCCCGGTAGGTCTCGGATCCGGGCGTCCGGCGCTTCGTTGGGCGCCGGAACATAGTATTCCGCGGATCGTGTCCGCTCAGAATCGGCAGAAGGTTACCAAGCCAAAAATGTTGGGGAGCTAGTGAAAGCCCCGATAGCGGGGGCTTTAGAGCTTTCCCTCGCTTAAGCGCCCCAGCTCACTGCTTCCTGAGCGGATGATCCTTCAGGAACCACGACAGCCCGAACGCGAACAGCGCGATGCACGCGGCAACGAGATAAACCGTGTGCATCGAGCCCGCGAAAGCCTGCAGATAGTCGTCGCGCAATGCGGCGGGCAGATGTGCGACGGTCTGCGGACCGAGCGACTGCGGCAGTTCCGTGCCCGCCGGCACGAGCGCTTCGAGCCGCCCGCGCAGGCTGTTGCTGAAGATCGCGCCGAACGCCGCCACGCCGACCGAGCCGCCGATCGAGCGAAACAGCGTCGCGCTGGAGGTGGCCACGCCCATCAGCTTGAATTCGACGACGTTCTGAACCGCCAGCACCAGCACCTGCATCACCATGCCGAGCCCGCAGCCCAAAAGCGCCATGTAGATGTTCATGGTCCAGAGCGGCGTGTCGAGGCGCAGCGTGGAGAGCAGCAGCATCGCCGCGCTGACGAGCGCCGTGCCCGCGATCGGAAAGAAACGATACTTGCCGATCCGGCTGATGATGCGCCCGCTCACGATCGACGTGAGCAGCACGCCGCCCATCATCGGCGTGATCTGCAGGCCCGCTTGCGACGGCGTCGAGCCTTTCACGACCTGCAGATACAGCGGCAGAAACGTGACCGCGCCGAACAGCGCGCAGCCGACGATGAAGCCGATCAGCCCCGCCAGCACGAAAGTGCGCTCTTTGAAGAGCGACAGCGGCATGATCGGTTCGGCGGCGAGCCGCTCTTCGTAGATGAAGCCGCCGAGGCAGACGAGCCCGAGCGCGAGCGTGCACCAGAGTTGCGGCGAGGTCCAGGGCAGGAGCGCGCCGCCTTCGCTGGTGAACAGGATGATGCAGGTGAGCGCCGCCGCGAGAAAGCCGGCGCCCATGTAGTCCACGCGATGATTCACATGCGCGGTGTGCGGTTTGAACACGAGCTGGATCACGGCGAGCGCGATCACGCCGAGCGGCAGGTTGATGTAGAAAATCCAGCGCCACGACAGATGCTCGACGAGAAAGCCGCCGAGCAGCGGGCCGACGACCGTCGCCAGCCCGTACACGCCGCCGAAGAGTCCCTGAAAGCGGCCGCGTTCGGCGGGCGGAATGACGTCCGCGATGGCGGCCATCGTGATGACCATCAGTCCGCCGCCGCCCAGTCCTTGCAGCGCGCGCAGCGCGATCAGCTGCGTCATGTTCTGGGCGACGCCGCAAAGGATCGAGCCGGCGAGAAAGATCAGTATCGACGCCTGAAGCACGATCTTGCGGCCGAACTGGTCGCCGAACTTGCCGTAGAGCGGTACGACGATCGTCGAACTGAGCAGATACGACGTGACGACCCACGACAGGTTTTCGAGCCCGCCGAGATCGCCGACGATCGTCGGCAGCGCCGTCGACACGATGGTCTGGTCGAGCGCGCCGAGCAGCATGACGAGCAGAAGCGCCGTGAACAGCAGCCTGACAGGCGGCTTCGCGGCGAGGCCGGTTTCGGCGGACGGGTTCGAGCCCGCGACGGCGGTTTGATGCAAAGATGTCATTTGTCTGTACGCGGTTGTGATGCCGTAAGCGATTCCAATCCGCTGTTGAATAATGCGGTTTGAAATTAATTAACGTGTAAGTTAATATAGTCGTTGACCGTCGATTCGTCAATTTTTCGATATGACCAAGGATGCAGCAGAAGCGAGCGCCGCAAATTCAGGGCGCCCCGCGTCGCCACGAAGGCCCGGCCGTCCGAGCGGCGCGCACGGCGAGGAGGCGCGTACGCGGTTGCTCGACATCGCGCTGGAATTGTTCGCGCGGCAGGGCATCGGCGAAACGACGCTCGGCGCGATCGCGCGCGAGGCGGGCGTCACGCCGGCGATGGTCCACTACTATTTCAAGACGCGCGACCAGTTGCTCGACATGCTGATCGACGAGCGTTTCGTGCCGTTGCGCGCCGAACTCGCACGCGTGTTCAATGATCCGGATGCGGAACCCGTCGAAACCTTGCGCGCGTTCGTCGAGACGCTCGTCGCGACGGTGGAAAAGCATCCGTGGTTCGCGGCGCTGTGGGTGCGCGAGGTGATCAGCGAGGGCGGCATGCTGCGTCAGCGCATGGCCGAGCGCTTCGGCGACCAGCGCAAGGACCGCGCGATCGAGCGCATCGCGCAATGGCAGAAGGAAGGCAAGCTGAATCCGGCGCTGGAGCCGTCGCTCGTGTTTCTGTCGCTGTTCGGGCTGACGGTGTTTCCGCTCGCGACGTCGCGCTGGCGCGGGGAAGGCGAGCGGGCGGTCGGCACGGAGCAACTGGCGCGGCACGTCGTTGCGTTGTTGATGAACGGGATCAGGCCGTATTGAGGCTTCGGGCGATTATCCGTCCGGTTAAAATCCGTCCCTCGTTCGCGCTGTCGTGCGCAAACCGCCCGAAGAGGAGACACCCCGATGCCCACACTCCAGCCGCCGCTCGCACAGGCGCTTCCCGTCACCGCCGGCGGCATTTCCGCGCGGCTCGATCGCCTGCCGGCCACGCGCTCCGTCTGGATGCTCATCGTGCTCCTGAGCCTCGGATTCTTCTTCGAGCTCTACGACTTGCTGTATTCCGGCTACGTCGCGCCCGGATTGGTCAAAAGCGGCATTCTCACGCCGACCACGAGCGGCTTTTTCGGCATGACGGGCGTCGCGAGTTTCATCGCGTCGCTGTTCGCCGGGCTCTTCATCGGCACGATCGCGTGCGGTTTTCTCGCCGATCGCTTCGGACGTCGCGCGATCTTCACGTATTCGCTGCTCTGGTACACCGGCGCGAACCTCATCATGGCCTTTCAGGACACGGCGACGGGACTGAACCTCTGGCGCTTCGTCGCGGGCGTGGGCATCGGTGTGGAACTGGTGACGATCGGCACCTATATTTCCGAACTGGCGCCGAAGCACATCCGCGGCCGCGCGTTCGCCTGCGAGCAGGCGGTCGGCTTCATGGCGGTGCCGGTCGTCGCGTTCCTTGCGTATCTGCTCGTGCCGCGCGCGCCGTTCGGCATCGACGGCTGGCGCTGGGTCGTCATCATCGGCGCGCACGGGGCGCTGTTCGTCTGGTGGATTCGCCGCACGCTGCCGGAAAGTCCGCGCTGGCTCGCGCAGAAAGGCCGTCTCGACGAAGCCGATCGCGTGATGCGCGCGCTCGAAGAGAAAGTCGCGCGCGAATACGGCAAGCCGCTTCCGCCGCCCGAACCCGCGGTCGAATCGGCCGACGCGCGCGGCGCCTTCGCCGACATGTGGAAGCCGCCCTACGGCCGTCGCGCCACGATGATGATCATCTTCAATGTGTTCCAGACGGTCGGTTTCTACGGCTTTGCGAACTGGGTGCCGACGCTGCTCGTCAAGCAGGGCATCACGGTGACGTCGAGCCTCATGTATTCGGGGATCATCGCGATTGCCGCGCCGATCGGGCCGCTCATCGGACTGGCGATCGCCGATCGGATCGAGCGCAAGACGGCCATCGTGGCGATGGCGGCGCTCAATATCGTGTGCGGGCTGCTGTTCAGCCAGTCGGGCAACGCGGCGTTTCTGATCGCGATGGGCGTCGGGCTCACGCTCTCCGGCAACATCATGTCGTACAGCTATCACGCGTATCAGACCGAGTTGTTTCCGACGAGCATCCGTGCGCGCGCGGTCGGCTTCGTCTATTCGTGGAGCCGCTTCTCGGCGATTTTCACGTCGTTCATCATCGCGGGCGTGCTGAAGGGCTTCGGTACGACGGGCGTGTTCGTGTTCATCGCGTCGGCGATGCTGATCGTGATGGCGGCCATCGGAATCATGGGGCCGAAAACGCGCGACCTCGCGCTGGAGAAGATCTCGCATTGACGTGTAGCGTCGCGTAAAAGGTGCCAGTTGCTGCATGTTTGCGTCCTGTATGCCAGAATCCGCAGGACGTACCCATATCGCGGCCGATATTCGCATATGTCCGACACGCTCAACACACTCGAAGCAGATCATGCGATGCGCAACTGGACGTACCGGTCGACGGGAAAGATTCCGATCGGCTCCGAGCTGCACAAGCGCATGTTTTGCGAGATGTTGCTGACGACGCACAATCCGTACAAGCCGGCCGTCATCGACTGGCCGAAGCTCGATCCCGCCGCGTTGAAGCGCGTGACCTCGCTGCCGATCTGGGATATCGCGGTGCAGACGGAAGGGCGCGCCTCGATTCGCGTCGCGACTTACGCGGGCATCGTCGACGATGCGCAACTGCGCGATGCCTTGCGCATGAACGGCGGCGAGGAGGCGCGCCACAAGCTCGTGCTGTCGAAGCTCGTCGAGGCGTACGGCATCGAACTCGCGCCCGAACCGGCGTATCCGGCGCCCGCCGATCCGCTGCGCGCGTGGATGCTGACGGGCTACAGCGAATGCATCGACAGTTTCTTCGCGTTCGGTCTCTTCGAAGCCGCGCGGCAGTCCGGATATTTTCCCGAAGCACTCGTCGAAACCTTCGAGCCGGTCATTCAGGAAGAGGCGCGGCACATTCTCTTTTTCGCCAACTGGGTGGCGTGGTACCGGCGCGGCCTGCCGTGGTATCGCAAGCCGTGGTTTCTGGCGAAGACCGCAAGCGTCTGGTTCTCGCTGATCCGCGACCGCATCTCGCTCGCACGCGGCTTCGACAAGAGCGGCGCGGCGCAGGACGCGAACTTCCCCGCGAATGTCGGCGATTCGCTGTCGGGCAGCGTGTCGGCGCGTGCGCTGATCGAGCTGTGTCTCGTCGAGAACGACCGCCGCATGGGCGGCTACGATTCCCGCCTCTTGCGCCCGTCCACGGTGCCGAAGCTCGCGCGTCTCGCGCTGCGCTTCATCAGGAAGTAAGGGCGTTTCAGCCCGCCGGTTTCGATGCCTCGTCGAACCGGCGCGAGGCTTCCTCGACCTCCTGCCGAAACTGCGCGAGCGCCGCCAGTTCGGCGTTCGGCGGCTGCAGCGCCGTCCACAGCACTTCCACCAGTTCGTTCGCGGTCGTCTCGATCTGAGTCTGACTCAGGCGCCGCTTCGCGAGCGTTGCGTCCCACAGCACGTGTTCCATCGGACCGAAGACGAGCGAGCGCAACAGGCGCAGCGGCACGTCATTGCGCACGTGGCCGAGCGCCTGGCCGCGCGCGAGCACGTCCATGAGCGGCGCGGTGTAGCGGCGCTGCAGTTCCGTGAGCGTGTCCGACAGATCGTGCTGCTTCGTGCGGCCTTCCGAGAGCACGAGCGCGCACAGCCCCGTGCCGTTCATCAGCATCAGCCGCAAATGGGTGCGCACGATGAACGCGAACTGCTGGCGCACCGAGCCGTCGCGCGGCAGGCCGGTTTCGAAGGCATCGATGATTTCGTCGTACCAGTCGGCGATCACGCGCGCACACAGTTCGCGCTTGCCGCTGAAATAACTGAAGACCGTCGCTTCCGAAATGCCCGCGCGCTGCGCAATCTCGGCGCTCGTCGCGGCGTCGTAGCCCTTTTCGGCGAAGACGTCGCGCCCTGCCTGCAGAATGTCCTTCACGCGCTGCTGCGATTTGACTCCGGCGGGCGCGCGGCGGCCGGTGGCGGTGGTTTGCGTCGACATTGTCGGAAAAGATGGCGATGAGCGTACGGATAAATGTGAGCGTAGCTCAAAAATCTATTGACGGCTAGCCGATTTGAGCGTGAAATTGCCCCATTCCGTGGATTTCGGCCCGGTGTGAGCGAGACTCATATTTCAGGGCCTGCCGAAAACATCGCATTCTCGAGGAGACAACTCATGAGCAACCTACCCGGCCTGAATTTCGCGTTGGGCGAAGACATCGACATGTTGCGCGATTCGCTCGCCAATTTCTCGGCGAAGGAAATCGCCCCGCGCGCGGCCGAGATCGACCACACCGACCAGTTCCCGATGGACCTGTGGAAGAAGCTCGGCGACCTGGGCGTGCTCGGCATGACGGTATCCGAAGAGTACGGCGGCGCTAACATGGGCTACACCGCGCATATGGTCGCGATGGAGGAAATTTCGCGGGCGTCGGCGTCGGTCGGTCTGTCGTACGGCGCGCATTCGAATCTGTGCGTGAACCAGATTCATCGGAACGGCACGGAAGCGCAGAAGCAGAAGTATCTGCCGAAGCTCGTGTCGGGCGAGCACGTCGGCGCACTGGCGATGAGCGAGCCGAACGCGGGCTCGGACGTCGTCAGCATGAAGCTGCGCGCGGTCGAAAAGGGCGATCACTACGTGCTCAACGGCACGAAGATGTGGATCACCAACGGGCCGGACTGCGACACGCTCGTCGTCTACGCGAAGACGGATATCGAAGCGGGGCCGCGCGGCATCACGGCGTTCATCGTCGAAAAGGGCATGAAGGGCTTTTCCGTCGCGCAGAAGCTCGACAAGCTCGGCATGCGCGGCTCGCATACGGGCGAACTCGTGTTCGAGAACGTCGAAGTGCCGAAAGAGAACATTCTCGGCGCGCTGAACGGCGGCACGAAAGTGCTGATGAGCGGCCTCGATTACGAACGCGCCGTGCTCGCGGGCGGCCCGACCGGCATCATGCTCGCGTGCATGGACTCGGTCGTGCCGTATATCCACGACCGCAAGCAGTTCGGCCAGGCGATCGGCGAGTTCCAGCTCATTCAGGGCAAGGTCGCCGACATGTACTCGACGCTGCAGGCGTGCCGCGCGTATCTGTACGCGGTCGGCCGTCAGCTCGACACGCTCGGCGCGGGCCACGTGCGTCAGGTGCGCAAGGACTGCGCGGGCGTCATCCTCTACACCGCCGAAAAAGCCACGTGGATGGCCGGCGAAGCCATTCAGATTCTCGGCGGCAACGGCTATATCAACGAGTATCCGGTCGGACGCCTGTGGCGCGACGCGAAGCTCTATGAAATCGGCGCGGGCACGAGCGAGATCCGCCGCATGCTGATCGGCCGCGAACTGTTCGCCGAGACGGCTTGAGGGCGCGCGACATGGCGATCATCGAATCGAAACTGAATCCGCGCGGCGAAGAGTTCCGCACCAACGCGCAGGCGCTCGACGCGCTCGTCGCGGACCTGAAAGAGAAAGTCGCGAAGCTCGCGGAAGGCGGCGGACAAGCCGCACGCGATCGGCACGTGTCGCGCAACAAGCTGCTGCCGCGTGATCGCATCGCGCAACTGCTCGATCCGGGCACGCCGTTTCTCGAACTGTCGCAACTCGCGGCATACGGCATGTACAACGACGACGCGCCGGGCGCGGGCGTCATCACCGGCATCGGGCGCATCGCGGGGCAGGAGTGCGTGGTCGTATGCAACGACGCGACCGTCAAGGGCGGCACGTACTATCCCGTCACCGTGAAGAAGCACTTGCGCGCGCAGGAAATCGCGGAGCAGAACCGCTTGCCGTGCGTGTATCTCGTCGATTCGGGCGGCGCCAACCTGCCGAATCAGGACGACGTGTTTCCCGACCGCGACCACTTCGGCCGCATCTTCTACAACCAGGCGAACATGTCGGCGCAAGGCATCGCGCAGATCGCCGTCGTGATGGGTTCGTGTACCGCCGGCGGCGCGTACGTGCCGGCGATGAGCGACGAGTCGATCATCGTGAAGAATCAAGGCACGATCTTTCTGGGCGGCCCGCCGCTGGTCAAGGCCGCGACGGGCGAAGAAGTCAGCGCCGAAGATCTCGGCGGCGGTGACGTGCATACGCGTCTGTCCGGCGTCGCCGATCATCTCGCGCAGAACGATGCGCATGCGCTCGGCATCGCGCGCAGCATCGTCGGCAATCTGAATCGCGTGAAGACGCCGACGCTCGCATTGAAAGAGCCGCTGCCGCCGCGCTACGACCCGCAAAGCGTCTACGGCGTGATTCCCGTCGACACGCGCAAGCCCTTCGACGTGCGCGAAGTGATCGCGCGCATCGTCGACGATTCCGCCTTCGACGAGTTCAAGGCGCGCTATGGCACGACGCTCGTCTGCGGTTTCGCGCATATCTGGGGACATCCGGTCGGCATCGTCGCGAACAACGGCATTCTGTTTTCCGAGTCGGCGCTGAAGGGGGCGCATTTCATCGAACTGTGCGCGCAACGCAAGATTCCGCTCGTGTTTCTGCAGAACATCACGGGCTTCATGGTCGGGCGCAAGTACGAGAACGAAGGCATCGCGCGTAACGGCGCGAAGATGGTGACGGCCGTTGCAACGGCGAAAGTGCCGAAGTTCACGGTGATCATCGGCGGCTCGTTCGGCGCGGGCAACTACGGCATGTGCGGCCGCGCGTATTCGCCGCGCTTTCTGTGGATGTGGCCGAACGCGCGCATCTCGGTGATGGGCGGCGAGCAGGCCGCGTCCGTGCTCGCGACGGTGCGACGCGACGGCATCGAGAAGAAGGGCGGGGCGTGGTCGAAGGAAGAAGAGGAAGCGTTCAAGGCGCCGATTCGCGACCAGTACGAGGCGCAAGGGCATCCGTACTACGCGAGTGCGCGTTTGTGGGACGACGGCGTGATCGACCCCGCGCAGACCCGCGACGTGCTCGGTCTCGGCCTCGCCGCGACGATGAACGCACCCATCGAAGACACGCGCTTCGGCGTGTTCCGCATGTGACCCACGGATTCAATGCCATGTTCAACAAGATTCTTATAGCGAACCGCGGCGAGATCGCGTGCCGCGTCGCAGCGACGGCGAAGCGCCTGAACGTCGGCAGCGTCGCCGTCTATTCCGATGCCGATGCCAAGGCCAAGCACGTCGATGTCTGCGACGAAGCGGTGCACGTCGGCGGCTCGGCTGCGTCCGAGAGTTATCTGCGCATCGAGCGCATCGTCGAGGCGGCGAAGACGACCGGCGCGCAGGCGGTTCATCCGGGCTACGGCTTCTTGTCGGAGAACGAGGAATTCGCGAATGCGTGCGAGAAGGCGGGAATCGTCTTCATCGGGCCGCCGGTCGAAGCCATCAGCGCGATGGGTTCCAAGGCCGCCGCGAAGGCCCTGATGCAGAACGCATCCGTGCCGCTCGTGCCCGGCTATCACGGCGACGATCAGGACGCCGGCCTGCTGCAGCGCGAAGCGGACCGCATCGGTTATCCGGTGTTGCTGAAGGCGAGCGCGGGCGGCGGCGGCAAGGGCATGCGCGTCGTCGAGAAAAGCGAGGATTTCGCGGCGGCGCTCGCGTCGTGCAAGCGCGAGGCGGCGTCGAGTTTCGGCAACGATCGCGTGCTGATCGAGAAGTATCTGCAGCGGCCGCGTCACGTCGAAGTGCAGGTTTTCGCGGACAAGCACGGCAATGCGGTTTATCTGTTCGATCGCGATTGTTCCGTGCAGCGCCGTCATCAGAAGGTGCTCGAAGAAGCGCCGGCGCCGGGCCTCGCCGACGAAACCCGTCGCGCGATGGGCGAAGCCGCCGTGGCTGCGGCGCGCGCGGTGAATTACGTCGGCGCGGGCACGGTCGAGTTCATCATGACGCAGGACGGCAAGTTCTACTTCATGGAGATGAACACGCGCCTGCAGGTCGAGCATCCGGTGACGGAAATGGTCACGGGCCTCGATCTCGTCGAATGGCAATTGCGCGTGGCGGCGGGCGAACCGTTGCCGCTGAAGCAGCACGAACTTAAGGTGCACGGCCACGCGATCGAAGCGCGCATCTATGCGGAGAATCCGTCGCGCGGTTTCCTGCCGTCGACGGGCACGCTCAAGCACGTGCGCATGCCGCACGCGGTGGAGTTTTCGCTCGACGGCGACGTGCGCGTGGACAGCGGCGTACGCCAGGGCGACGCGATCACGCCGTTCTACGATCCGATGATCGCGAAACTGATCGTGCATGGCCGCGACCGTCGCGATGCGCTGGCGCGCATGGCGCGCGCGCTGGCGGAATGCGAGATCGTCGGGCTCTCGACGAACGTCGAGTTCCTGCAGCGCATCGTGAAGAGCGAGCCGTTCAGTGCGGGCGATCTCGACACGGGCCTGATCGAGCGTCATCACGATGCGCTCTTCGCGGCGTCGGGCGTATCGCGCAAGAAGGCGCTCGCGCTGGCGTGCGCCGCGCTGCTCACGCGCGAGGGCGGCGAAGCGCACGGTCACTCGCCGTGGGATGCGCTGTCGCACTGGCGCATGGCGGGCGGCTACAGTCAGGATCTGAACTGGCGCGCGCTGGACACCGACGAAACGCTGAAGGTCGTGTTCACGAAAGATCACGACAAGCGCCTGCAACTGAACGGCGACAGCGCGCGCTTCGACTGGTCGCATAGCGGCACGACATCGTTCGCCGTGCAGCTCGACGATGCGCTCATCAAGGGCCACGTCTTCACCGATGGCGACGTCTTCCACGTCTTCCACGAAGGCGCCGCGTTCCAGTTCGAATGGCAGAACCTGATGGCTCACGCGGGCGACGCCGAGCACGAAGGGCGTCTCACCGCGCCGATGCCCGGCAAGGTGATCGCGGTGCTCGTGGAAACGGGCGCGTCGGTCGAGAAGGGCGCGCCGCTGATGGTGATGGAGGCCATGAAGATGGAGCACACGATACTGGCTCCGTCCACCGGCAGGATCGGCGAGATCCTTTTCGCGGTGGGCGATCAGGTCGCGGACGGCTCGCAACTGCTCGTGCTGGAGGCCGCGCCGGCCGCCTAGCGGCTGGTTTTCGGCGGCGTGCCGAGCAGCGTCGTTTCGCTCTCGGCGCGCACGAGAATTTCCACGCGCCGGTTCTGCGCGCGGCCAGGCTCCGTGCCGTTGTCGGCGATGGGCCGCAGCCACGCCATGCCTTTGGTCGTGATCCGCCCGGCCGGCACGCCGCGCGCGATCAATGCCTGCGCGACGGCTTCCGCGCGCGCTTCCGAGAGTCTCCGGTTATAGCCGAGCGAGCCTTCGTTGTCGGTGTGGCCTTCGATCAGCACGGGCCGCATGCTGCGCTTGAGCACTTGCGCGACGCGGTCGAGCATCGGCGACTGGCCCGCGCGAAGATGCGACTCGTCCGTATCGAAAAGCGGTGCTTCGGGCAGACGGATCTCCACGCCGCCCTTGACCGGCAACGTCGTGATGCCGTATTGCGCGTTCAGCCGATCTTCCTTTGCCCGGTCGAGACCCGCCGAACACCCGGCGAGCAGCGCTATCGACACTATCGTCACGTATGCCGCGACTGCCGTCCGTGAGGCATTTCCCGCCATTGCAAGATTCCCTGCATCGATATCCAGCTTTCGATTATAGGGAGCACGAACTGTGCCTTTGTAAAGAACATTCATGGCCGCGCGGACCGGCCGGGCTCATGAGTGGAATGCTTCGTGCGTGATTACAATGCAGGCGAACGTTTCCGATTTCGCCTTTCCCCGCTCATCACGAGGCTCACGTTTCCATGCAGATCCCACCGCGCAACGACACGACGCCGGATTCGACCGATCGCAAGCGCAAGATGCAGCGCGCCGCATCGGCGGCGCTCTATACGGTGCTCGTGCTGATTGCGCTCTATACGGCGCGCACCTTCATTCCCGCGGTCGTGTGGGCGAGCGTGATCGCCATCGCGCTGTGGCCCGCGTTCGGCTGGCTCGAGCGTCGGCCGATGTTCAGGCGCAGTCACCTCGCGCTGGCCATTCTGCTCACGGCGGCGATCGGCCTGCTGTTCGTGGTGCCGTTTTTCATCGTCGCGGCGCAGACGATCGCCGAGGCGCACGACATGATCCGCTATTTTCACGACGTGCTGCGCACCGGCATTCCGGTGCCCGGCTTCATCGAGCATCTGCCGATGGGCGCGCAGCAGGTCGGCAAGTGGTGGCAGGAAAATCTCGCTACGCCGCTCGAATCGTCGCCGGCGGTCAAGAACCTGCACAGCGCGACCGTCGTGGCGATGACGCGTCATCTCGGCGGGCGCGTCGTGCATGGCTTCGTCGTGTTCGGCTTCATGCTGATGACGCTGTTCTTCGTGTTCCAGGCGGGCTCGCGTCTTGGCGAGCAGCTGCTGTCGGGCTCGCGCCGCGCGTTCGGCTCCGATGGCGCGGCGCTCGTGCGGCGCATGGCGGAATCGGTGCGCAGCACGGTGGTCGGGCTCGTCGTCGTCGGGCTGGGCGAAGGCGCGCTGCTGGGCATCGCCTACGCGGTGACGGGCGTGCCGCACGCGACCTTGCTCGGCATGCTGACGGCCGTCGCGGCGATGCTGCCGTTCTGCGCGCCGATCGTGTTTCTCGGCTCGGCGCTCTGGCTGCTCGCGCAGGGCTCGATGATCGCGGCGGCGGGTGTCGCCGTATTCGGTCTGATCGTGGTGTTCGTGGCCGAGCACTTCGTGCGGCCAGTGCTGATCGGCGGCTCGGCGCGACTGCCGTTTCTGCTCGTGCTGTTCGGGATTCTCGGCGGCGCGGAAACGTTCGGGCTCATCGGCCTTTTCATTGGCCCGGCGCTGATGACGATTCTCGTCGTGCTATGGGTGGACTGGGTGCGGGATTGACCGACGCATGCGCGAGGGAGCATCGGACGACGCTCCCTCTTGCCCGCGTCAGATCACGTACAAATCGACGTATTCATTGACCGGCATGGCTTCGAGCCTTGCCTGATCGAGCGATACCGCGAGGATC
>FCOH02000036.1 GCA_001544595.2 Caballeronia peredens
TTTGGTTACTTTCTTTGCAGCAGCAAAGAAAGTGACTGCCGCCCCGCACAGGGGCAGTGCTAATAGACCGACGCGAATTCAGAATTTAACGAAAGAACAAAAACACGAACGACAAAGCAAAAGCAAAAAACCAAAAAAAAAGCGCCGCAGGCATCCCCCACGGCGCACAGCGTTGCCCAACGCCCAAAACCCCAAAACCCCAAAACCCTTTACTTAACCCACGAATCCACGCGATCACTATGAGCGCCGATCCACGCATCGGCGGCGGCCTGCGGCTTCTCGCCATTCTGCGTCGCGAGCATCACGCTATCGATCTCGCCCGGTTTCCACTGAAACTTCTTGAGAAACGCCACCACCGGCGGTGCCTTCTTCTCGAGTTCGGGATTCACCACGCTATCCACATGCTCGGCCTCGCCGAAAACCTTCTTCGGATCCTCGAGGAACTTGAGCTTGTACTTCGCGAACATCCAGTGCGGCTTCCAGCCCGTCACGATGATCGGCTTGTTGGCCGCTTCCGAACGCGCCAGTTCCGCCGTCATCGCCGAACCCGAGCTCGGCAGCAGCTTGTAATCGAGGTTGTAGGCCTTGATCGCCTCGCTCGTCTTCTGCATCACGCCCGCGCCCGCATCGATGCCCACGATGCGCGAATCGAACTCCGCCTTCTTCGCTTCGAGATCCGACAAGCTGTTGACGTCCACATTCTCCGGCACGATCAAGCCGATCTTCGCGTCCTGAAAGTTCGGCCCGAGATTCACGACCTTCGCCTTGAAGTTGTTCCAGTACGCGCCGTGCGTGACCGGCAGCCAAGCAGACAGCGTCGCGTCCAGATCGCCGCGCGCGACGCCCTGCCACATCACGCCCGCAGCAACCGGCACGAGCTGCACCGGATAGCCCAGCTTCTTCTCGATGATGCGCGCAGCCACATTCGACGTCGCCACGCTGTCGTCCCAACCCTCCACATAACCGATCTTGATGGTCGGCTTATCCGCGGCGTTTGCCCCAAGGCTCGCGGCCAGCGCGGCGGACATCGCCCCAAGTACAAGCGCTCTTCTCATCGGTTTCATTTGGTTTCCCCTTAGCGGCCCCACGCCGTGTAGCGAACAGAATCTCCAGCCAGAATTGGCCCGTAACGCACTTTTCCGACACTCAGTTGTCAAGAAACGACGCAGCCCGATCAGGGTCGCCCGAGGACTTCACTTGTCGACGACGAGATCGCTCAACGGCTTGCTGCAACACAGCAGCACCAAGCCCTGATCGATTTCGCGCTGACGAATGCCACCCGCATGTTTCATGCTCACTTCGCCCGACACGAGCTTCACCTTGCACGTTCCGCACATGCCCTGCGTACATGACGACGGCAAGCGCACGCCCGCCTTCTTCGCGGCATCGAGCACATGTTCGCCGCTGCCGCACTCGATATCGCGCCGGCTCTTCGCGAAGTTCACCTTGAACTTCGTCTCGACAGGCGCAGGCTCGATCGACTCCACAGGCGCAGGTTCGAAGCCCGTCGCTTGCTCGCGCGCTTCGACGAAATCCGTGTGCGTCGCGAGCGCATCGGCGACATGTGCCGTCGTCAGTTCGGCCGCGACTTCCTCGACGACGCCGAACGTAAAGCTTTCCTCGTGATAATGCTTGCGATCGAAACCGCCTTCGTCGAGCAGATCGCGCACCGCTTTCATGTACGGCGCCGGGCCGCATGTAAAGATCTCGCGCTCCAGAAAATCCGGCGCGATCAGCTTGAGCAGCGGCAGGCTCAGAAAGCCCGTCACGCCCGGCCAGTTGGTGCGTGTACCCACGCGCTCGCACACGAACGCCGTGCGGAAATTGTTCTGATTCGACGCGATCAGATCCAGCTCGCGCGCGAAGATGATGTCGTCCGGCGTGCGCGCGCTGTGCACGAACACGATATCCGCATCTTCGCCGAGTTCGTGATGCGCGCGGCTCATCGACATCAGCGGCGTCACGCCCGAGCCTGCCGACAGGAACAGGAACTTGCGCGCCGGATGACGCGCGCAGGTGAACTCGCCCGACGGCCCGAGCACGCGCACGTTCGTTCCGGCGACCACGTTCTCGTGCAGCCAGTTCGACACCTTGCCGCCCGGCACACGCTTCACGGTGATGGAGATCGTGTGCGGCCGCGTAGGCGACGAGGAAATCGTGTAGCAGCGGTTAATCTGCTCGCCGTCGATATCGAGTTCGAGCGTGATGAACTGCCCCGGCTCGAAGACGAACGTGCGTTCGCCCGGCGCCTTGAAGAAGAAACTCTTGACGTCGTGCGTTTCCTGCCGGACGTGGCAACAGACGAGCGTCTCGTCGGTGTCGCAGTCCCAGCGCCCGGGCAGCGCCCCCCAGAATTGAGGCCGGGTGACACGGCTTTCGGTCGGCTCGAACGTGGCCTGATCGCGCATCATGTTCTGCTCCTGCTCACTGCTGTTCGAACGCGCTTAGCGCATGAAGGAAACGACTTTCTCGCCGCGCGTGGTATCGACGCCCTGCTCCGGCGTGTTCGCGTGATCGGCAAGGCGGCCCATGTACCACTCGCAGAATTTCTCGACGAGTCCTTCCGTGAACGGCGAATACGGACCCGGCTCATACGCGTTGCTCGCGACGCCGAGTTGCGAATACTCGACGAGCGTGCGGTCCTGATCGTTCGTCGCGCGCCACACGGCGGTGAGATTATCGACGTCGTAATCGATGCCTTCGCGCGCGTCCTTGTGCACGAGCCATTTCGTGCGCACGAGCGTTTCGCCCGCCGAAAGCGGAATCACGGAGAACGTCACGATGTGATCGCTCATGAAGTGATGCCACGAGTTCGGCTGCGTCCAGAACGACAGCCCGCCCAGGTCCGCGCGCTCGAAGCCGCCGAGCAGTTTCTTCGACGCGACTCTCGCGTCGAGCGTCTGCGATTCGCCGTCGCGATCGAGCGGCAGGCGCTGCGTGCGAAAGCCCGTCACGAGATCGGCGAGACGCTCGATTTCCGCGGACGGCAGGCACATCGCTTCCCATTGTTTCGCGCGCTCCGCGACGGTGCGCTCGAACGCGGCCATGCCTTCTTCGTTGGCGGGCGAACGCTGATAGCCGAAGCCGTATTCATAGAGCGAAATGGTCAGCTCCGGATGATTCGCGACGCAGTGATAGCACTCGCGATTGTTCTCCATCGTGAGCTTCCAGTTGCCCTTTTCGACGATATCGATACTCGCCGCGATCTTCGTGTCCTTCAGGCCGTGCGGCAGCAGATACGGCTCCATGGCCGCGCGCATCACGGCGAAGTCGGCAGGCGGCTCGTCCGCGAGACAGACGAAGATGAGGCCCGCGAGATTCTGCACGTGCACTTTCTTCAGACTGTGCTTGCAGCGGTCGAACTGGTCGCCCATGTGCTCGGCGAACATCAGATCGCCGTTCAAGTTGTAGGTCCAGCTGTGATACGGGCACACGATATTGCCGAGCGATCCCTTCTCCTGGTTGCACAGGCGCGCGCCGCGATGGCGGCACACGTTGTAGAAGGCGCGGATTTCCATGTCGTCGTCGCGTACGATCAGGATCGAATCGTTGCCGATTTCGACCGTCGTGTAATCGCCCGGCTCGGGAATGTCCGGCTCGACGGCAACCTGAATCCAGGTCTTGCGGAAAATCGCATCGAGGTCGAGCGCGTGGATTTCCTCGCTCGTGTAGAACGGCGCCTCGAGCGTATGGCCCTTTTTGCGGCGTTCGATCATTGCGCGAACGTCTGCCGAAACTTTCATCGTGTGCTCCGTTGTGCGTCACGTCTGGTGCCCCGCCAAACACCTTTGAACGCGGGCTGCTGCTTTTGTATCGGTGTCCGGCCTCGCGCCGGAAATCAGTAATCGACGAGTTGATGCTCGCGCAAATACGCGAGGATCACTTGTGCTTTTTCGACGGAACTCCCTTCAATTACGACGCTGCCGCCACGGCTCTCGGTCGTGGTCGCGCCGAGCATGCGCGCGTGGCCCGAACGCTTCTCGGGTGCGGCGAGTTTCTTCGGCTTCGCGCTCACCGCGCCGAGCGTCCACGCGGCGCGTTCCTTGTCGGCGGGTGCGTTCGCCGCGACCGGCGCGACGTGGCCCTCGCGCATGCGTGCATAGGCATAACGCGGCGCAGCATTGGCGAGCGGATGCACGGCGACGAGCGCGGGCAGCGGCGCACGCACGCGGCGGCGCAAGCCTTTCGGCATGAACTGGCGCACTTCCACGCCGTCTTTCGTCACGTTCACATCGACGGCCGCGCCGACCAGCGGCAGGTTCAGCGCATCCGCGAGCTTGTAGGGCAGCGTGCCGCTGTCGAATGCGCCTTCCGCGCGCGTGCCGGTCAGCACGAGGTCGTAGCCCGCGAGTCGTTGCGCCAGCGCCGCGCAGGCATCGCCTTGCGTGTTGAGCACTTCCACTTTCGGCGCGCCGAGCGCGAGATATTCGGCGAGCGCGGGATTGGCCGGATCGCCTGCGTGCAGCACGTCGAGCTGCGCGTGCTGCGCGCGGGCGATGTCGACGGCGATCGTCAGCGCGGCGGCATCGTTGCGGCTGTAGCGCGCGCTGCCACTCACCGGATGACGCCCGGTGGACACGAGTACGGCGATTTTCATGCGGCCACTCCTTCGGCGACGGGCGCACTCTGCACGATCGATGCGCCGTTCGCGCGCGAGGCGCGCGCGGCAGCGGCGGCATCGGTCAATGCCCTGATGGTTTCCTGCGTGTCCGCGACGATCGTCAGATTCGCGCGCTTGGCGATCGGCGCGCTGGCGTCGAGATTGACGGCGATCACATGACGGCAATCCTTGATCCCCTGCAAGTGCTGCACGGCCCCCGAAATGCCGAACGCGATATACACGCTCGCCTCGACGGTCTTGCCCGTCGCGCCGATCTGCTTGTCGCGCGTGAACTTGCCGTCGTCGACGGCGACACGGCTCGCGCCGATCGCCGCACCCAGCGTAGCCGCGAGCGTCTCGAACGCGGCGATGTCCGACACGCCGTTGCCCGCCGACACGATGAAGTCCGCTTCCTCCAGCGCGACCTGCGCCGCGTCCATTTCTTCGATGCCGAGATCGACATATGCACTGACCTTTGCGGCAGGCACGATCCCGTCCGCGCTCAGCGCTTCGCCGGCGCCGACGAACGGCAGCTTCGCATCGACGGCGTTCGCGGCGAGCAGCACCACATCGGGCAAGGCGCGGGATGCGAACGCGCGGCCCGCATGCGCATAGGACGCGACATGCGCGTGATCCAGCTCGACGACCTGCGTCGCAATCGACGCATCGGCACGCGCGGCGTAGCGGCGGCCGAGATCGCCGTCGCCGGTTGCGTTGTCCGGCATGAAGACATGCGCCGGCGTGAACGCCGAAACGCACGCGGTGAGCGCACGCACTTCTTCATCGGGTGCGTAGTTGCGCCGGTCGAACGCGGGCAATTCGATGAAACGGTCCGCGCCCAATGCAGCCGCATCGTCCTTGAACTCGCCGAACGCGATCAGCACGACTTCGGTGGCGTCATCGGCGAGAAGAGCGGCGGCGGCCAGCGCCTGACGCGCGTGGTCGTCGAGCGCGCCGCGATCCGTATGCGCCGCGACGAGCAGCGCGCGCGTCGCGGGCGCAGTCGTCCGGCGCGGCTTCGTCGCTTCTTTATGACCGCCGTGCGCGAAGTCCAGCACGACGCCATTGCCGACTTCGCCGAGCGTGATGCGCTTGAGCCCGTCCGCCGTGATGATGAACGGCCGGCGCGGATCGATACGTTTGATGTTGTCGTTCATGGCATCACTCCAGCGCGGCGGCGACGAGTTCCGCCACATCGAGCACTTCGGGACGCGGGCCGACCACGCCTTCCAGCATCGCGGTGCATTGCGGACAACCGACCGCGACCACTTCCGCGCCGACCGACTTCGCATCGGCGATGCGGATATCCGGAATGCGCTGCTTGCCGGGGATATCGGTCAGCGGCGCGCCGCCGCCACCGCCGCAGCAGCGCGCGCGCATGCCGTGACGTTCCATCTCGACGACCTTGATGCCGATGGTCTTCAAGAGCTTGCGCGGCGCTTCGGTTTCGCCGTTGTAGCGGCCGAGATAACACGGATCGTGATACGTGACCTTCTTGTCGGCGAGCACGGCGGCGGCCTTCGGCGCGAGCTTGCCGTTCGCGACGAGTTCGGCCATGAACGCGGTGTGATGCTGCACTTCGTAATAGCCGCCGAGCGCGCGATATTCGTTGCGCAGGCTGTGCAGCACGTGCGGGTCCGTCGTGACGATGCGGCGGAACTGATACTGCGAGAGCGTCGCCATCAGCTTCGTCGCGCATTGCTGGAACGTGGCTTCGTCGCCGAGACGCCGCGCCGTGTCGCCGGTATCGGTTTCCACGCCGCCGAGCACCGCGTAATCGACGCCCGCCTTGTTCAACACCTTCGCGAATGCGCGCAGCGTGCGCTGATAGCGCATGTCGAAGGCGCCTTCGCCTGCGATCAGCAACACATCGACGGGACGCCCCGGCTGCGCGACCTGCACCTGCAGATCGACCGACCAGTCGTAACGCGCGCCGATGTCGTAGCCATTCTGGCTGCCCGTCTCGCGCAGATTCGCGAGCGTGATCGGACCTTTGCCCGGCACGTCGCCCTCGACCAGCGTCTGATTGCGGCGCATGTCGACGATCGCATCGACGTGCTCGATCAGCATCGGGCACTCCTGCACGCAAGCGCGGCACGTGGTGCACGACCAGATCGTGTCCGCTTCGATCATCTGCGAAATGAGCGGCTTGGCCGGACCGCCCGAATGTTTGCCGACCGGAATGCCGGGCGTCGGGCTGCCCGCGTATTGCGAGTCGGAGCCGCCGACCATGCCGACGACGAGATCCTGAATCAGCTTCTTGGGATTGAGCGGCTGACCGGATGCGAACGCGGGGCATGCGGCTTCGCACTTGCCGCACTGCACGCAGGCGTCGAAGCTCAGCAACTGATTCCAGCGGAACTCGACCGGCTTGCCGACACCGTATTCCTTCGCATCGAGCACGGGCCTCTTGAGCGCCGTGGGCGGCACCACGTCATGCTCGTGCTGGCGCTTCGCCTGAAAGCGCTCCTGGCGCGGATGAAACGCGAGATGCAGCAGGCCCGCCATCGCATGCTTCATCGGGCCGCCTTGCGCCGCGCCGAAGGTCATCGTGTACGCGCCCGCCGCGATCAGCAACGCGACGATGATCGCAAGCGCACCCGACATCCACGATGCCGGCAGCAGCATGAACAACGCGAGGCCGAGCGCGAACGAACCGAGCAGAAGCGGCAGGCTGTCCCACGGTCCGTGCGAGAGACGCGCGGGCACATCCTTCGCGCGACGGCGCCGCCACACGAACACCGCGCCGACCAGCATGACGATGGCCGCGAGGAAGATGAGCCGGTCGAGCCACGGCGAGTAGATGGCGAGACCGTAATTGAGGAAGACGAGCGCCATTGCGAGAATGGCGCCGCCGGCGGTCGCAACGTGCGTCTTCGCGACATACGGATCGCGCGCGACGACATGATGCAGGTCCACGAAATAGCGTTTCGGGATGGTGAGCAGATTCGCCCATCCGTATGCGCCCGTCGCCGTTGCGCGGCCTTCGCGCCAGTAAGCCGCGCGCTTCGCCAGGGCGAACGCGAGGCCCGCCATCGAAAGCCACAGCAGCGCGGTGATGACAAACACGGGGTTCATCGTCGAATACCCTCGTCAGAAGTCTTTGCAGAGGCGCAGCGAATCGTAGATCGCGCTGTGGATGTTGTGCATCGAGATGCAATCGCCGACGCGGAACAGCAGGAAGCGTCCGTTGCCGAGCTCCTCGCTCAGCGACGGCTGCGGCTGTGACGCGAACAGCGTGTGCACGTCGGTCTGTCCGCGATTGAGCGACTCGGGCTTGAGCTTCCAGTAGAGCGCATCGTTCGGCGTGATGCCGTTCTCGATCACCACCTGATCGACCGCGCGCTCCTCCTGCTCTTCCGTGTACTCGTTGCGGATCACGGCGATCTTCTTGCCGTCTTCCTCGTACACCTTGTCGAGCCAGTAATTCGGCGTGTGAATCACGCCTTGCGCATAGAGCCGGCGATAGAAGATCGGGAACGTGGTGCCGCCCGTGTCGTCGGCGACCTTGACGTCGGGCGTGACGATCTCGACGTTGTTGCCCTTCGACGCGATGAAGTCCGCGACGCCCGCGCCCGCATGCGTGGAGACGCCGTCATACACGAGCACGTTCTTGCCCGGCTCGACCCTGCCCGACAGGATGTCCCACGAACTCACCGCAAGACCTTGCGCGACGCCCCATGCGGGCACCTGATCCGTGAACGACGAACCGCCTGTCGCGAGCACGACAATGTCCGGCTTCTCGGCCATGATCATCTTGTCGTCGGCGGCGACACCGAGACGGCGATCGACGCCCAGACGCTTCGTCTCCATATCGAACCAGCGCACGATGCCGGCCATCTGTTCGCGCTGCGGCGCCTTCGCGGCGAGCATGATCTGGCCGCCCACATAGTCGTTCTTCTCGAACAGCACGACATCGTGGCCGCGCGAACGCGCGACGCGCGCCGCTTCGAGACCGGCAGGCCCCGCGCCGACCACGACGATCTTGCGCTTCGGCCCGCGCGTCTTCTCGATGACATGCGGCATCGTCGCTTCGCGCGAGGTCGCCGCGTTCTGGACGCACAGCACGTCGAGACCGTTGTACTGTCGGTCGATGCAATAATTCGCGCCGACGCACTGCTTGATTTCGTCTTCGCGGCCATCGCGGATCTTGATGACCATGTGCGGATCGGCGATCTGCGCGCGCGTCATGCCGACGAGATCGACCATACCGTTGGCGAGCAGACGCTCGGCCTGTCCCGCATCGCGGATGCTCTGCGCATGCATGACCGGCAGCTTCACGACCGACTTGATGCCCGCCGCGAGATGCACGAACGGCTCGGGCGGCAGCGCCATCGGCGGCATGCAGTTGGCGAGCGTGTTGTGCGTGTCCGCGCCCGAGCCGATCACGCCGACGTAATCGATCAGACCCGACTCCGACATCGCCTGCGCGATTTCCTTCAGGTTCTCGTGCGAGAGGCCGTCTTCATGAAACTCGTCGCCGCACATGCGCAGGCCCACGCAGAAATCCGCGCCTACCGCTTCGCGCACGGCCTTCAGCACTTCCGTACCGAAGCGCAGACGGTTTTCGAGCGAGCCGCCCCATTCGTCCGTGCGGAAGTTGGTGCGCGGGCTCCAGAACTGATCGATCAGATGCTGGTGCGCCGCCGAGATTTCGATGCCGTCCATGCCCGCATCCTTCACGCGCTTCGCGGCCGCGGCGAAGTCTTGGATGATGCGCTTGATCTCTTCCACTTCGATGATCTTGGCATTGCCGCGATGCACCGGCTCGCGCACGCCCGACGGCGACATCAGATGCGGCCAGTGCTCGCCGTGCCACGCGGAACGGCGGCCCATGTGCGTCGCCTGGATCATGATGAACGCGCCATGACGATGCATCGCTTCGGCGAGCCGCGAAAGCGGATCGATGACCTGGTCGGTCGCGAGATTCACCGACTTCCACCAGCCTTGCGGGCTGTCGATCGATACGGGACTCGAACCGCCGCACACGGCAAGTCCGACGCCGCCCTTGGCCTTTTCCTCGTAATAACGGATATAGCGGTCGCCGGGCAGGCCGCCCGGTTCGGCATAGACCTCCGCGTGCGCGGTGCTGACGATGCGATTGCGCAGGGTCAGCTTGTTCAGCTGAAGAGGCTTGAAAAGGTTCGGGTAACGCATTGCGATCGACCTCGGAATGGTTTTATCTGCAACTACCTTGCTGCTGTCGCGCTGTCTCCCGCGCGCTCATGCCAGCGGCGACACTTCGAACACGCAATGAGCGTGTCCTTCGGCCGCGCATTGCGTCTCGATCGACTTCGAGCGCGGGCCTTTCTTCGCGCTGTCGGGCGCGGTGTCGTTGACCCAGTCCATCGCGCCGGCGAACCAGCCGGCGAACATGTAGCAGAGCTTGCCCTGCTTGCCCGGCTGCTGGAGCACGAACGACGAGTGACGCAGATGAATGCGCGCATGCGACGTCGACGGATCGGCTTCGACGATGTCGAACAGTCCCCAGCCGCGCTGCGACAAACGCTTCAGGTAATGCTCGAACACGGCCATGCCGCTGATGCCGTGCTTCTCGGCTTCCTTGTCGCACCAGTGGTATGCGGACTTGTAGCCGGCCTTGTAGAGAATCTCGGCATACGTCTCGCGGCCGAGCGCTTCCTCGACGGCGACGTGATTGTTCGTGAAGAAATGACGCGGCACGTAGAGCATCGGCAGCGCGTCGGTGGTCCAGACGCCGGTTTGCGGATCGACGTCGATAGGCAGTTGCGGTTGCATCGCGGGTTCCTTGTTTTTGTCGTGAGGCTCAGACGTTCCAGACTTCGCCGAAGAAGCGCATCCAGTTTTCGCCCATCACTTTCTTGATGCGCGACTCGCTCCAGCCGGCCTTTTGCATCGCGGCGGTGAGGTTCGGGAATTCGCCGATCGTGCGAATGCCTTCCGGATTCACGACCTTGCCGAAGTTCGTCAGGCGGCGATAGCGGCCCTTGTCGTGCGTGATCCAGTCGAAGAATTCGGTGCTGTAGCCTTGCGTGAAGTCCGTGCCGATGCCGACCTTGTCTTCGCCGATCACGTTGATCACGTAATCGATCGCTTCGAGATAATCGTCGACCGTAGCGTCGGGGCCTTTCTTCAGGAACGGCGAGAACATCGTCACGCCGACGAAGCCGTTGGCATCGGCGATCTCTCTCAGTTGCTCGTCCGTCTTGTTGCGCGGATGGTCCTTGAGACCCGACGGGCAGCAGTGCGAATACGTGACGGGCTTCTTCGAGCACGCGATCGCATCGGAAGAAGTCTTCGCGCCGACGTGCGAGAGATCCACCATGATGCCGACGCGGTTCATCTCCTGAATCACTTCGCGGCCATAGCCGGACAGACCGCCATCGGCTTCATAGCAACCGGTGCCGACGAGGTTCTGCGTGTTGTAGCAAAGCTGCACCACGTTCACGCCGAGTTCCTTGAACACTTCGATATAGCCGAGGTTGTCCTCGAACGCATACGAGTTCTGAAAGCCGAAGATGATGCCGGTCTTGTTCTCCTTCTTCGCGCGCAGGATGTCGTCGGTCGTGCGCACGAGCGTGAGAATTTCGCTGTATTCGCGGATCTGCTGCTTCATTTCCGCGATGTTGTCGATGGTCTTCTGAAAGTCTTCCCAGACCGAGACGGTGCAGTTCACGGCGGTGACGCCGCCCTTGCGCATATCCTCGAACACGGAGCGCTCGAACTTCGAGATGTTCAGGCCGTCGATGATGATGCTGTTGTCGTGCAGGGTGCTCATCGTGTTGTGCTCCGTGTGCTCAGTAGATGGGGAAGCGCTCGCACAGCGCGAAAATCTCGCGGCGCACGCGTTGTTCGGTTTGCGGATCGCCCGCCGGATGATCGCGCAGGGAATCGAAGACTTCGAGAATCAGGCGGCCCACTTCGCGGAACTCGCTCACGCCGAAGCCGCGCGTCGTGCCCGCGGGCGTGCCCAGACGAATGCCCGAAGTCACGGTCGGCTTTTCGGTATCGAAGGGAATGCCGTTCTTGTTGCAGGTGATGCCCGCGCGCTCCAGCGCCTGTTCCACCTGATTGCCCTTGAGACCCTTCGGACGCAGATCGACGAGCAGCAGATGGTTGTCGGTGCCGCCCGTGACCAGATCGACGCCGCCCGCCTTCAGCACTTCGCCCAGCGCCTTCGCATTGGCGAGCACGTTGTCGATATAGGTCTTGAAGTCCGCCTGCAGCGCTTCGCCGAACGCGACGGCCTTGCCCGCGATCACGTGCATCAGCGGTCCGCCTTGCAGGCCGGGAAACACGGCGGAGTTGATCTTCTTGGCGATCTCTTCGTCGTTGGTGAGCACGAAGCCGCCGCGCGGGCCGCGCAAAGTCTTGTGCGTCGTCGACGTGACGACGTGCGCATGTTCCACCGGATTCTGATGGCGCCCCGCCGCGATGATGCCCGCGATGTGCGCCATGTCGACCATCAGTTTCGCGCCGGCGTTGTCGGCGATCTTGCGCAGACGCGCGAAGTCGAGCTCACGCGGATAGGCCGAAAAGCCCGCGATGATCAGCGTCGGCTTGTGCTGCTGCGCCAGTTCCTCGATCTGCTCGTAGTCGATCAGCATCGTGTCGCGGTTCACGCCGTACTGCACGGCGTTGAACCACTTGCCCGAGAGCGCGGGCTTCGCGCCGTGCGTCAGATGGCCGCCCGCGTCGAGCGACATGCCGAGCACCGTGTCGCCCGGCTTCGTCAGCGCGAGCATCACGGCGCCGTTGGCCTGCGCGCCGGAGTGCGGCTGCACGTTGGCGAACTTCGCGTTGAACAGTTGCTTGATGCGGTCGATCGCGAGTTGCTCGATTTCGTCGACGAATTCGCAACCGCCGTAATAGCGCTTGCCCGGATAACCTTCCGCGTACTTGTTCGTCAGCACCGAGCCCTGCGCTTCGAGCACCGCGCGCGAGACGATGTTTTCCGACGCGATCAGTTCGATCTGCGATTGCTGTCGCTCAAGCTCTTTCAGGATCGCGCCGCGCACCGAGGCGTCGCGGGCCGCGAGCGGCTGTTCGAAGAAGGGATTCGTGTTCGACATGGAAGGGTCCGTGGGTCAGAAGTAACGGTCGTTTGACGCGGGCCTGGCGGGGTTCCAGCCGTTCGCCGATGCCGCTCGTCGTTGCGTCTATTCTTGACTTTCGCCCTGCCGGTCAATTTATGAATTTAGACGTGTTCTTTACCTTTTCCGACATGCACGTCTGTTTTCGACAAGTGGCGCATTCCGATTCGGTGTATCGCATTTCTTCGGAATGCATGCTGCACTGCGCCGGAACGATCGTGCGCTGACGAGGTGCGCGCCTTGTCGCGTCTGGCCCCGCGTCAGTGCAAGACCGCCGCTAAGCACGAGCGATGCCCTGCCACGCTCAGGGTTTAGCCTTATGGCATGGTAGTTGCACTCGCAACCAAAATTGCAAAAGCAGTAAAGCGTCGCGAATGACGGCGCCAATCAAACAGATTCGAAGGAATCAGTTCTCACATGTCCCCCGATCGCACGGCGTCGCTGTCCCACTTCGCGTTCATGCCGCTCCCCAACTTCACGATGATCGCCTTCACCAACGCGATCGAAGTCCTGCGCATGGCGAACTATCTGACGGGGCAGCCGCTGTATCGATGGTCGATCGTCAGTCCCGACGGCGGTCCCGTCACGGCGAGCAACGGGCTCTCCGTCGATACGGGTCCGGTGGACTGCGTCGGTCAGCCGGACATCGTGTTCGTCGTCGGCGGCATCGACGTGCAACGCTCCACCACGCCCGAGCATCTCGCCGCATTGCGCCGCTTCGCGCGGCTCGGCAGCGTGCTCGGGTCGCTCTGCACCGGCACGTATGCGCTGGCGCGCGCCGGACTGCTTGCCGGCTATGCGTGTGCGATTCACTGGGAGAACATGTCGGCGCTGAAGGAAGAGTTTCCCGACACGCGCTTCCTCAAGGAGCTCTTCGTGATCGACCGCGATCGCGTGACCTGCACGGGCGGCGTCGCGCCGCTCGACATGATGCTCAACCTCATCGCCGCGCGCGTCGGCACGCCGCGGGTCACGCAGATCGCGGAACAGTTCATCGTCGAACATGTGCGCGATACGAGCGCACAGCAACGCATGCCGCTGGTCGCGCGGCTCGGATCGGCCAACAAGTCACTCTTCGAAGTCATCTCGCTGATGGAGAACAACATCGAAGAGCCCTTGTCGCGCGAAGAACTGGCGCGGCTCGCCGGCATGTCGCAACGGCAGTTGCAGCGCCTGTTCCGCGAGCATCTCGGCATGACGCCGACGCATTACTATCTGACGCTGCGCCTGCGCCGCGCGCGCGAATTGCTGCTGCAGACCGATATGTCCATCATGCACATCACGATGGCGTGCGGCTTCCAGTCGGCCTGTCACTTCTCCAAGAGCTATCGCGATGCGTTCGGCACCGCGCCCACGCGCGAACGCCGCAAGCAGGTTCCGCCGTTGTCGTCCGTTCCCGTGATGGTGGCCTGAGCCGTAACCCGAGTTGTAACCCGAGCGTTCAGATCGACAGGTGAAGCCGCGTTTCGCAGACTTCGCATCCGCCGACTCTTTCTGTCCGGAACACGCCGTCCAGCGCGAAGCCGAGCGCCTTGTAGAAGCGCAGGCCCTGCACGTTCTCCTCCAGCGCCCAGAGCGTCATTTCCCGATAGCCTTCGCTCGCCGCGGCGTTGATCGCTTCATCGATCAGCATTCTGCCCACGCCCTGACGCCATTGCGACGGATCGATATAGATGACTTCGATCTCGGCATCCGACCGGCTTTTGTCGTTGTCTCGTGACATGCCCCACGCAAGGAAGCCGAGGATCACGTCGTTGCGCTGCGCGAGCATCACGCGTGGCATGCCGCGCGCGATCAGCTCGGTCCAGAGCGCCCGGCGTTTGGGAATCGAAAGCGAATCGAGATAGGCGGCCGGGAAGATCGACCGATAGGCGGCTTGCCAGGCCCGGACGTGGATGCGCGCGATTCCGGCGGCATCGTCGGGGCGAGCCAGGCGAACGGTCAGCGCGGTGCGGAGATAATCGGCGGTCATACAGCGAGTATGCCGCCGATTTTCGCTTCTGGTGGTGGCTCAGGCCGCCTTCAGCAAGCCATGCGGATCGATAACGAACTTGCGCGGCGCGCCGCCATCGAACTTGCGATAGCCGTCCGGCGCTTCATCGAGCGACACGACCGACACGTTCACGATATCCGCGATCGGCAGGCGGTCCCACAGAATCGCCTGCATCAGATTGCGGTTGTACTTCATGACGGGCGTCTGGCCGGTGTGGAACGAATGCGACTTCGCCCAGCCGAGCCCGAACCGGATGCTCAAGCTGCCCTTGCGCGCGGCGGCATCGACGGCGCCGGGATCGTCGGTCACGTACAGGCCCGGAATGCCGATCGCGCCCGCCGCCTTCGTGATCTCCATCAGCGAATTAAGCACGGTCGCGGGCGCTTCGTGGCCGCTGTCGGTGCCGTGACCATGCGCTTCGAAACCCACGCAATCGACCGCGCAATCCACTTCCGGCTTGCCGAGGATCTGCTCGATCTGTTCGCCGAGCGTCGCGTCCTTCGACAGGTTGATCGTCTCGAAGCCCATCTTGCGCGCGTGCGCGAGACGCTCCTCGTTCATGTCGCCGACGATCGTGCACGCCGCGCCCAGCAGCCGCGCCGATGCCGCCGCCGCCATTCCGACCGGGCCCGCGCCCGCGATATACACCGTCGAGCCCGGCCCGACGCCCGCCATCACCGCGCCGTGATATCCGGTCGGCAGAATGTCGGAGAGACAGGTGAGATCGCGGATCTTCGACATCGCCTGCGCCTTGTCGGGAAACTTCAGCAGATTGAAGTCGGCATACGGGACCATCACGTATTCCGCCTGGCCCCCGATCCAGCCGCCCATGTCGACATACCCGTACGCGCCGCCCGCGCGCGACGGATTCACGTTCAGGCACACGCCCGTGTGCTGCGCCTTGCACGTCGGACAGCGGCCGCACGCGACGTTGAACGGCACCGACACGAGATCGCCGACTGCCAGCGTCTCCACGTCGCGGCCGACTTCGATCACTTCGCCGGTGATCTCGTGACCGAGCACGAGGCCGACTTCCGCGGTCGTGCGGCCGCGCACCATGTGCTGGTCCGAACCGCAGATATTGGTCGTGACCACCCTCAGAATGACGCCGTGACCGATGTCGCGGCCGCGTGGATCGACCATCTTCGGATAGTCGATGGATTGCACTTCGACCTTGCCCTGCCCCAGATAAACGACGCCGCGATTGCTGCTCATTTGATCGTCTCCTTGTTTCGTGGACGGCACGCGCGACGAATCCGCCTGCACTCGTGGTTCATCGCACCCGTGCAACGAGGGTATCGCTGCCAGGAAGCAGGTACTGTCACTCAATGCGACGTGCGTTTGACTCAAACCGACATCGCGCGCCGCCGGGCTTTCGACCCGCTTTTTATTGATTGACCATTCAAAATAAAAAAACTAGTATCGGCGCAATTCGAACCCTGCATTTATCCGCGACCGCCGTCATGCCCAAGCTCGGAATGCGCGAAATCCGTCGCGCGCAACTCATCGACGCCACGCTGCACACCATCGACCAGTCGGGACTCGCGGGCGCGACGCTCGCCTCCGTGGCGCAGCGCGCAAGCATTTCGACGGGCATCGTCAGCCATTATTTCGGCGACAAGGACGGGCTGCTCGAAGCCACGATGCGCCACGTCCTGCGCTCGCTCTGGCAGGGCACGTCGCGCCGCCGCAAGGCCGCGAAGGCCGATCCGCGCTCGAAGCTGCGCGCGGTCGTGGCGGCGAATTTCGATGTCGAGCAGGTGAACGGTCCGGTCATGAAGACGTGGCTCGCGTTCTGGTCGGAGAGCATGCACAAGCCCGAACTGCGGCGGCTGCAGCGCGTCAACACGCGGCGTCTCCACTCCAATCTGTGCGCCGATTTCTCCAGAGCATTGACGAAGCCGGCCGCGCGCCGCGCCGCGAGCGGTCTCGCCGCGCTGATCGACGGCCTGTGGCTGCGCGGCGCGCTCGCGGGCGAGCCCTTCGACACGAAGGCCGCGCTGCGTCTTGCCTACGACTACATCGACCTCGTGCTCGACGCGCGCGGCTGATCTCATCACTTTTGAAGGAGCGCGACATGTCCGCATTCGGAGAGCAACGGCTTTATATCGGCGGCGAATACGTCGATGCGACGAGCGGCGAAACCTTCGACACGCTCGATCCCGCCAGCGGCGAAACGCTCGCACGCGTGCAGCAGGCATCGCAGGCGGATATCGACCGTGCGGTGCGATCCGCGCGCGATGGCCAGCGCGAATGGGCCGCGCTCACCGCGATGCAGCGCTCGCGCATCCTGCGCCGCGCGGTCGATCTGCTGCGCGCGCGTAACGACGAACTCGCCGCGCTGGAAACGCGCGACACGGGCAAGCCGATCGCGGAGACGCGCGCTGTCGATATCGTCACGGGCGCGGATGTGATCGAGTACTACGCCGGGCTCGCGACGGCCATCGAAGGCGAGCAGATTCCGCTGCGGGAATCGTCGTTCGTCTATACGCGGCGCGAGCCGCTCGGCGTGTGCGCGGGCATCGGTGCATGGAACTATCCGCTTCAGATCGCGTGCTGGAAGTCCGCGCCCGCGCTGGCGGCGGGCAACGCGATGATCTTCAAGCCGAGCGAGATCACGCCGCTGAGCGCGCTGAAGCTCGCCGAAATCTATACCGAAGCGGGCGTGCCTGCGGGCGTCTTCAACGTCGTGCAGGGCGATGGCCGCGTCGGCGCGATGCTCGCCGAACATGGCGGCATCGAGAAGATATCGTTCACGGGCGGCGTCGAGACCGGCAAGAAAGTGATGGCGCGCGCGGGCGGATCGACGCTCAAGGAAGTGACGATGGAACTGGGCGGCAAGTCGCCGTTGATCGTATTCGACGATGCCAATCTCGAACGCGCCGCCGACATCGCCATGAGCGCGAACTTCTTCAGCTCGGGTCAGGTGTGCACGAACGGCACGCGTGTGTTCGTCGAGCGCGGCGTGATCGACAGGTTCGAAGCGCTCGTGCTGGAACGCGTGAAGCGCATTCGGATCGGCGTGCCCGACGATCCGACGACCAACTTCGGGCCGCTCGCGAGCGCCGCGCAATTGCACAAAGTGCTGGGCTTCATCGAGAGCGGCAAGCAGGAAGGCGCGCGGCTCGTCGCGGGCGGTTCGCGCATGACCGATGCCGCGTTCGCGCGCGGCCAGTACGTCGAGCCGACCGTCTTCGCCGATTGCCGCGACGACATGCGCATCGTGCGCGAGGAAATCTTCGGTCCCGTGATGAGCATTCTCGCGTTCGACGACGAAGACGAAGTCGTCGCGCGCGCCAACGATACGGACTACGGTCTTGCGGCAGGCGTCGTGACGGAGAACCTGTCACGGGCGCATCGGGTGATTCATCGGCTGGAGGCGGGCATCTGCTGGATCAATACGTGGGGCGAGTCGCCCGCGGAGATGCCGGTCGGCGGGTACAAACAATCGGGCGTGGGCCGCGAGAACGGCATCGTCACCTTGAACGCCTATACGCGCATCAAGTCCGTGCAAGTCGAGCTCGGTCCCTATCAACCCGTGTTTTGAGGAGCCAGGCGATGAGCGCGAACGAATACGACTACATCATCGTCGGCGCGGGATCGGCGGGCAACGTGCTCGCCTCGCGTCTCACCGAAGACGAAGACGTGACCGTGCTGCTGCTCGAAGCGGGCGGACCGGATTATCGCTTCGACTTTCGCACGCAGATGCCGGCCGCGCTGGCGTATCCGCTGCAAGGGCGGCGCTACAACTGGGCGTACGAGACGGAGCCCGAGCCGCATATGAACAACCGCCGCATGGAATGCGGGCGCGGCAAGGGACTGGGCGGATCGTCGCTGATCAACGGCATGTGCTATATCCGCGGCAATGCGCTCGATTACGACAACTGGGCCGCGCAGCCGGGGCTCGATGACTGGAGCTATCTGGACTGCCTGCCGTATTTTCGGAAGGCGGAGACGCGCGATATCGGACCGAATGCCTATCACGGCGGCGACGGCCCCGTGCATGTCACGACGAGCAAGCCCGGCAACAATCCGCTTTTTGCAGCGATGGTCGAGGCCGGCGTGCAGGCGGGCTATCCGCGCACCGAAGACTTGAACGGCTATCAGCAGGAAGGTTTCGGCCCGATGGATCGCACGGTGACCGCCAAAGGGCGGCGCGCGAGCACGGCGCGCGGCTATCTGGATCGCGCGAAACATCGCGCCAATCTGACCATCGTCACGCACGCCACGACCGACCGCGTGCTGTTCTCGGGCAAGCGGGCGATCGGCGTCGCGTATCTGCACGGCGGGCAGCGTGTGACCGCGCACGTGCGGCGCGAAGTGCTCGTGTGCAGCGGCGCGATTGCATCGCCGCAGCTGCTGCAGCGTTCGGGCGTCGGCGATGCGCGCTGGCTGAAGGAACTGGAGATTCCCGTGGTGCACGATCTTCCGGGCGTCGGTGAGAACTTACAGGACCACCTCGAAATGTATATGCAGTACGAGTGCAAGGAGCCTGTCTCGCTGTATCCGGCGTTGCAGTGGTGGAACCAGCCGGCGATCGGCGTCGAATGGCTGTTGCGCGGGACGGGCGTCGGCGCGAGCAATCAGTTCGAAGCGGGCGGGTTCATCCGCACGCGCGACGACGATCTCTGGCCGAACATCCAGTATCACTTTCTGCCCGTCGCGATCAATTACAACGGCTCGAACGCGATCAGGATGCACGGCTTTCAGGCGCATGTCGGGTCGATGCGCTCGCCGAGCCGCGGGCGCGTGCGGCTCAAGTCGCGCGATCCGAATGCGCATCCGGGCATTCTGTTCAACTACATGGCCGATCCGCTCGACTGGCGCGAGTTCCGCGATGCGATTCGCATCACGCGAGAGATCATGCGGCAGCCCGCACTGGAGCGATATCGCGGGCGCGAGCTGCATCCATCCGATGATCTGAAAAGCGATGCGGAACTCGATGCGTTCGTGCGCGCGAAGGCGGAGACGGCTTATCACCCGTCGTGCTCGTGCAAGATGGGTTACGACGATATGGCGGTCGTCGATGGCGAAGGGCGCGTGCACGGGATGCAGGGCTTGCGCGTCGTCGATGCGTCGATCATGCCGCAGATCACGACGGGCAATCTCAATGCGCCGACGATCATGATGGCGGAGAAGATCGCGGACCGGATTCGCGGGCGAGAAGCGCTGGCGCGGGTGGCGACGGCTTATTTTGTGGCGGAGGGGAAAAGGGCGCGGCTCGTGAAAGGGGGCGTCGAGCGTGAAGCGGAGGCGGTGGAAATGCGCAGGGTTTGAAGGCTCCGCGCGGGCGGAGGAGGTCTGGCGCGACGACGATGGTGATGTCGTTTTTGGGGCGATCTCCGCGCAGGCGGAGGAACCTTCTGGAATCGCGCGTCGGGCGGCGGCAGCTCCGGTCAATCTCCGCGCACGCAGAGGAATCGGCTTCCATGCCATCGTCCCAAAGTGCAGCGGAGGTCTATCTCCGCGCACGCGGAGGAACATTTCTCCGTCACCATTTCTAGGAAACCGGATAGGGTCTATCTCCGCGCACGCGGAGGAACCTCATCGGACGTCGCGTCTTTCGTCCCGGCGAGAGGTCTATCTCCGCGCACGCGGAGGAACCTCAACCTGCCGCGTGATGCCGTCCATCATCAGCGGTCTATCTCCGCGCACGCGGAGGAACCTCGAACTAATATCAACCTGATAGCGAGTAGAAAGGTCTATCTCCGCGCACGCGGAGGAACCACGACCTGCCGATCACCTGACGCTCTATTGACGGGTCTATCTCCGCGCACGCGGAGGAACCTCCTTGCCATCAGTCTTGCGCAGAATCTCCGCGGGTCTATCTCCGCGCACGCGGAGGAACCGGGATCCGTCGCCTGCGAGAAGAGGCGCACGAGGGTCTATCTCCGCGCACGCGGAGGAACCGTCGTCGCCGAACTGAACGAAATGCCGGTCAAGGGTCTATCTCCGCGCACGCGGAGGAACCCTTCATACCACGCAAGCTGTTCCGGCGACAGTGGGTCTATCTCCGCGCACGCGGAGGAACCGTCTGAGAGAATTTCACCCGGCATCCGTGCAACGGTCTATCTCCGCGCACGCGGAGGAACCGTCGATGTCGAAGGGCGAAGCGATTCAGGACGAGGTCTATTTCCGCGCACGCGGAGGAACCGGACCGTTTGCGCCGTTGAAGGCGTATAAACAGGGTCTATCTCCGCGCACGCGGAGGAACCTGAAGCGCAAGCGATCATTGCGGCGGTGAACAAGGTCTATCTCCGCGCACGCGGAGGAACCTCTACCTCGTAACCTCATGAACAGAAAAGCAAATCCACCGTTCCGACCCAATCTCAAAATCCAGATTTTCAAAGAGCAAAACGCGCTTCTACCCCACCATCAAGCGCCGCACGACATACATCCCGTCGACATCGACAAGTTCTCGCGGTGGCGTCCCGAGATGCGTGATTCCGATGCCACCCACCGCATCCAGATCCCGCCACACCATCACGACACTGCCCCGCGGCTCATGCGCATGCCAGTCAGCAAGCACTGACCAGGTCCGTTCGCGCACGCCCTTGTTCATGCGCGGCGCGACATACACTCCCGCCGACACCTCAAGCATCACCGACGCGAGAAAGCCGCGAAACCGGTCCGCGACGTCACGCGTCACTACCACCACCAGCGCCATCGCTCTCCTCCAGCTTCAGCACTTGCTTCACACGATCGATCATCGCGGGGATGACTGCCTTCTTGCGAAACATGCGCGCCGCCTCACGTCGCACCAGCCGGTCGATCGTCTGATCGCTCCGCCCTGCTTCCTTCACGGCGGCGAACGCGATCGAAAGCGTGATGTCATCGCGAAAGAGATCGGCGATATCGAGCACGAACGCCTGCCCCGAATCTTCGTGGATGAATCCGAGCTGCGGTATGGCCGCGAGCGCCTGCACGGCGATGGCGGCCGCCGCCTGCACCGCCGTCGCTGCGTGGTTGATGGCCTGATTCGGAAGATCGGCGGCCTCCGGATTTGCGCGGTCATATCGACGTCCGTCCCAATCGATGCCGAACTGCTGCGCTCGCAGGCGATAGATCGTCTTCACACGCGCGCCTTCGATGCCGCGCAGCGTGTCGAGATCGCGATGCGGCAGCACTTCGCCCAGACGCAACGCGTACATGTGCCGCGCGACGCTTAAACGCCGTCGCGGATTGCCCCACAACTCCGCCTGCCGGCGCGCGACGCTCGAACGGTCCGGCATCAGCGGCGGCGCAGTGTAGGCGCGCACGCCGTCCACGCCCACCGCCGCAAGCAACGTCCCGTGACGGGCAAGCAGACGCATTGCGTCGTGCGTCACGCTGCTGCCCGGCCCGAGCAGAATCATCGATACCGACTGATGCGGAATCTGATCGACATGTTGCCCCCTCGCAAAATGCAGGCATCCGTCGATCACGTTCAACTCACCGCGTTCGAGCCACACGAGACCGTGACGATCCCCATGAGGAACGCGCGACGTGTCGAGTCCGAGGCGACCTTTCAGCACGGATTCGTCACGCGACTCATGCCGATATCGACGCCGGCTTGAGCAGCAACATACCGAAGCCGAAGGCGCGATGACGCCCGACGCCGCGCATGAGCAAGCGCGCGAACGCGTCCGTGTCCTCGACGCGAAGGTGCCCGCTGAAAGTGGCATCCGGACCGGCGATCGTGCGCGGCTTGCGGCCGCCGCCCTGCCCACTCGATTGTGTCCGGCGCAAGACCGGCGTGAGCTGAAAGCGCGTCATGCGCGCTTCGAGCAGTGTCGCGGCACCGGTGGTCCCGAATTGCTCGGCAAGCCATCGTGCATAGACGGCCTCGCGCGCGACATTCTTCTCGTCTTCCAGGCGCGCTTCGTATTCGCGAAACGCATCGCGCTCGGTCCCGTTCTCACGATCGTCCGCCTTGTAACGGCGCATGGGCCGCACGCGGACGTCGAAACCGAGCACGCGGCCCGCATTCCAGCGCAGCGGGAACGCACGCACGCCCAGGCCGGGACAGCGCGGCCCTGCGTCGAGACCCAACGCGTCGGCCAGATTGGGCGCCGCGCACATTGCAGCCGCCTCGTGCAGTTCTTCGGCCGAGCTTCGCGTGTAGGCGAGCAGTCCGGCTCGTGCATCGCGGTAGTAAAAAGGTTTCGGCACGCCCTCACCGAACACGCGATGAAGCGCTGCGTGCAATGCATAGCCGAGATCGCCGCCCGCCGGCAGCCAGCCTTGTCGCTCGGCCCACAGCACGAACTTGCGCGAATCCGGTTGGCAGTGCATCAGGTTGAAGGTTGTCATGCGGATTATTCCGGCGAATTCGATGCAAGCGTCACACACGCGCCGCTACCTTCGAGCACGCGCCGCCATCCGCCATGAACGCCGGTCCGCCAGTTGCGTTCGTCGCATACGTCCTGCCATTGCGACTGATTCAGCGTGCCTTCGCCTTCGGGCAATTGAAAGCGGAAATCGGGCAGGTCGGGCGCGGGCGCCTGTTGCAGCGCGCCGAGTACGTCGCAGGCATCGATGATGCCGACGAACATCCGCGTCGTCGGCAGACAAGGCTTGCGGCCGATGAAAAGCGGACGCTTCGGCCGATCGAGCGCAGCCGCGACGTCATCGAGCGTCGGTTGCTCGTCCGCCGGTTCGAGCCGAATGGCGAGAAGCGCGTCGAGGTCCGCGTGATACTCGCGATGGCGCAAGTGCGGGCTCTCGTACGACGCGCCCTGACGCGTCTCGGGTTTGCGATGCGTCGTCCATGCCTCGTCGCGCTTGCCGAGCTGCGCCGTCTGAAAGTCGATGAGCCGCGTGCCGCTCGCGTCGAGCCGCGTGCCCATCACGATGCGCGCCTGCAAGCGGTCGAGCAATGCGAAGTCGCCGCGATCGTAACCGAGCGCGTTGGCGATCAGGCCCGTCACCATCGACAGGGCCGGGAAGTCGCGGATCACGCCATAGCTGTCGATGGTTTCGCCGCCGAACGCCATGAGCGGCGCACGCAAGCGCATCAGCAAATGTCGGCGCATGTCACGCTCCCTCGACGATGCGATTCTGAACCCACTTTCCGAGTTGATCGAGTGAGAGGCGCTCGGCCTTGGGCATCGGCGTTTCGTCGTCGAGCGCCAGATAGCGCCGATCGAGCGGCGCGCCGTACGCGGCGTCGTGCTTTTCGATTTCTCGCGCGAGTTGCCGGATCGCCAGTCCGCGGATATTGGCGCCCTTCAGCTTCAGTGCCGTTTCGAACGCGCCCGCGAGACTGCGCGGCTGCCAGTCGCCCGTTTCGACGAGCATCAAGCTCGCGTGACCGAACGGCGCCGTCGAACCGCGCTTAGCGCCCGGACTGACGGTCGCGATCAGATGCAGCAGGCTGTCGACAACGCGTCCCGCGAGTTCGCGTCGCTCGGGATGCGCGTCGAAGCACTCGGCGATGCCGATGCCTTCGAGATTCGCCACCAGTTGCGGCACGTCCACGACGACATAGCCATAGTAGAGCCCCGACGCAAGTTCCGTATCAAAGATGCCTGCCGAGCCGCGTTCGCCGGTTTCGCGCAAGAGGTCGTCGACGACGGTGAAGTAGTCGTTCTCCACCTGCGCTTCGTGGACAGTGAAGGCGTGCGCGACATACACGGCGGCATCGCGCGATGCAAGAACATCCGATGTGACCATGCGGCCGAAAAGCGCCGCTTCGAGGCCGCTGCCGTGCCTGATCGCTTCGATGTTCGACTTCTCGTCCTTGAGAAAAGCGGCCACCGCGGACATCAACGCCTTCTCTTCCGGACACTCTCGCGCCAGCGTCGCGCAACGCTGCACGAGATAGTCGATTTCCGCCTTGCCAAGCAGAACGGCCTGCCCGGTTTCCAGCGCCTCCTTTCCCTTGAGCTTTTTGCCGCCTTTGTCGAGCAGGCCTGCATCGCGCAAGGCCTCGGCTGCGGTCTGGGCAAGAATCTCAGGCACGTTCTGCTTGATCAGTTCATCGCGGATCATCGTGAGCGTGATGCGCGAGCGAACGGCCATCGGCACGCCGAGTCTCGCGAGCGCATTGCGATCATCCACCATGCGCCAGTGTCGCTTGAGACATTGCGACGAAATGCGTGTACGGATGGCATCGCCCATCGGGAGGCGTTTGGCGAGACCTGCATCGTCACGGTTGAGGAGAACGGCAGAGTAGCTTTGCAGCGTGTGGATCTGAATGAAGCGCGGTTGCGTCATGTTCGGTCCTTCTGTTGCTGATTGAGTAGGCGTGCTTTCCGCGCGCAAGTGGTTGTGGCCTTTGCACGCTTTAGAGTTTGGCGTTGGTGTAGTCCTGGACAAACCTGACGCGCGATGCTTCCGCCCAGCGCTTGCCCCAGGCATGCTCCGCACTTTCGTTGAGGACGAACGTGCCTAGTTCGGCCCAGTTCGGCTCGACCTTTCTGCTTTGCATCAAACGGAGCACACGCTGCAGGAGCGGGAAGAACGCTTCGCCACGCGCGTTGAAAAGCCGGGTGACGCGCGCATCGGACACGCCCGCGCGTTTCAACTGAACCCCGAATCGAGCACTCGATCTGTCCTCGCCTTGCTTCGCGATGTGATGACCCGTCAGCGCGATGCCGTTCACGATCACAGCCCATCGCTTCCAGCCCTCGACGCTCAGTTGCTCGCAATCCACTTTCGCACGCTGCAAGGCGCGCGTAAGGGCCGCGATCTGTTGCACGGTCAGCGATTCGGCATCCGGGTTGAGCCGCCTGAGCGCGACATGGTCCGCCTTCAGCGCACCTTCGCCTTGCTTTGCCGCTTCGATGAAACGGGCGAGCGCCTGCGCCTGGTTGCTCGATACGCGCCATGTTTGCGGCGCGAAGCCTTCAGTCTGGTCCATCTGATACCCCTTCGAACGATTCGGATCGTGCGGCTCTGCGCGCTTCGTCGCGCTGCTTCAGCACGCGAGCGAGTCGGGGCGTCTTCGCGGTACGCAGGCCATCGTGAAAGCGCGAAAGCGCTGCGCCTCGCGCGCGATACACGCGTTCCGCGCTGCGCGGCCCCGCGATAAACGCCTGCTCCAGCACCGCAGCGGCACGGTCGACGAGCGCGAGAAGCCATTCGTCGTGCGCGACGACTCTGTCGTCGGCTTCGATCTCCTTGCCGAGATCGTCGAAAAAGCGCCGGTCTTCGGCTTGCTCGAACGCTCTTGCAAATCTGTTCGCCTTGCTTTTGGTTTCGTCGTCGACGTTCTGGTCGCCGTTGCCCAGGAGCGCGCACGACGCGCTCCACAGCGTCTTGCGCACAGCGCTGATTGCCTTGATGCGTTCCTCCGCCGCCTCGGCTATCTCTTCGCTCTTTCCCCTCCGCATCGAGACGCGCATCTTTGCCGTAATGGGAATGCGCCTTTCGTGATACCCCTCGGTCTTTCCCTGACCGCGCGCAATACCTTGAGCGAGAATGAAAAACTCATCGTTTGCGTCGTCGTCCGACAGCGCACTTGCGAAGGTTGGCGTGAACTTGCTTTTTGAGAACGCGAGTGTGCTGGCGAGGCTGTAGTCGAAGCCCTTCGCCGTGATCGACAACGCCTTTCCCTCGACAGTGTTGACCGGCGTCCAGGCATCGCCCGTACTGCCGCAACGCTCCTTCGCAGCGATGCGCACGACCTCGCTGGTCGTACCGATCGCGGTGAGCGTTTCCCCTTTCGCCTGCAACCGCACGCGCCGGCACACTTCGATATAGAAGGGATCGAGTGCGGTGAAGGAAAGGCTGCTCGCGCCATCCCAGGGCTGAAGCCACACGAGAGCGATGCCGCCTGTGCCCTTCAACTCGAAGCGCTTCGCGATCTCATCGCGGTTACGAAGCAGAACTTGCACGTCGCGGGCCCAGCGCTTCCCCCAACGCCCGGCCGGCACCACGCCAAACGCCGGACGACTGGCGAAGCCGCCGTTCATTCGCGAAATGCCGTAATTGCCCGCGCCAAGAAAGCCCTCTTGCGTCTGCAAGCTGACGAGCGCATAGATCCAGTCTTCGGCCCGTGCGTGAACCATGCGCTGAGCCTTGAGATCGTGATTCCTCGATGTCACCAGCATGTCGAGCGCATCGGGCGTCGCAAATCGTTTGTTCCACGCCCGCGACGCCCAGCGCTCGCACGGCGCCTGTAAAAAGGCGGACCGATCGTCCGGCGCGACGAGCGAGAACGCCGCGCCGTCGCTATCCTCGGGTGTCAATGCAAGCAGCGCCGCGCGCCATTCGCCGGCGGTTTCGAACGGCGCGTCACGTTGCGCTGCATGAAGCGCGATAGCCGCGAGTTGCACGAGAAACGCATGCCACGGATGACGCTGATGCGGACGCAGCCCGGGAAAATCGCACACGTCGTCATTGTTGAAGGCGAGGAGCAGTTCCGGCAACGTCGCGTGCCGTTCCTGTCGATTGCTGGTCCGGTAGCGGATCAGCGCGTCATCGAGCAAGCTGAATCGGATGGACATGAACGGGGTCTAGATTTTCTCTATGCCGAACCGGCTATACGAAAAGCGCGCCACGCCCAGCCCGAATTCGAAACCGCCTTCATGCCGGACGATCTCCGATGGCTGCGCGTTTGCGTCGAGGCCGCGTGGCTGCATGTGGTGCCGGATGGCGATCTGATGCACGTCCGTGCCGAAAGGCCCGCGCTCGGGCGGATTGAACTCGACGAGCCGATCGGTCGCGCCGAGACGCGTGGCAACGCGCTCTTCGCCGTCCGGGAACGCGAGCGAAGCGAATTGCGTGTCGTACGGAAGAGCGTGGCCTCGCGCGATAACTCGTTCCGCACTCTCGCCGCCCTCGAGTTGTTGCGCCAGTTTCTCCCACGACGCGCCGAGTTCCCGCTGTATTGCACGCAGGCAATCGGGATGGGTCGCGTGTTCCACCAGTGTGCGGTTTTCAAGGGGAATTTCGCGGTTCGGCGTGGCGCAGATCAGGCGACGCGTCGCTTCGATCATGCGCAAATCGGGATAGACGCCGCCACCGTCTTTCAGCCGTCCGAGGCCGTTTCGCGGCTTTTCGAGGCAGGCTTCAAAGGAACCGCTCTTGGGTACCAACACCCAAGCGCGCGCTTGCTGAAAGCCCTCCGGCCGCTCGTGCTTCTCGCGCTTGTGACGATGCAAACGGCCGATGCGCTGCAATAGCACATCCATCGGACAGATATCCGTGATGAGCATGTCCGCGTCGATATCGAGGCTTTGCTCGAGCGTCTGCGTGCCGACGACGATGCACGCCCGCATCGCCTCGCGTTCTTTGCCCACGCGTTGTTCGACGCGCGCATCGAGACGCGGCCTGTCCTGCCGGCTGAAGCGGCTGTGATGCAGCGTCGGGATGCCATCGAGATCGAACAGCCACGCGCGATCGCCGGAAGCCTCGACCAGTGCTTCCACTGCTTTTTGCGTGGCGATTGCGGCTGGCACGGTGTTGCGGATGATCAATACGCGCGCGCCTTGTTTCGCGGCGTCGAAAGCGAGGCGGGCGATGCGTTCGGGGTCGTCAATTGCGTTGAGGGTTTGCCAGTGGACCGTCTTGGGCTTGCCCGAGGTCGCCAATTCTTGAACGGTTTCGCCATCCGTAAGCGCGGGGTACGGCGATTCAATGGCCTCTTCAATGCCGGGCACAGCGACATTTTCATCGCCGCTTGCGATGCACTGAAACCGCGCGCGCTGACTCGAACCGAGCGTGGCGGACAACAGCAGCGCATGACCGCCCGTTGCAAGATGCGCTCGCAAGAGTTGCTCCAGCACTTGCGACATGTAGGCGTCGGAGGCGTGAACTTCGTCGACGACCAGCAAAGACCGGCAAAGCGCCGCGTGCCGCAGATGCGCGTGACGCACTTTCAGCGCCGCGAGCAATGCCTGGTCGATGGTGCCTACGGCTATCGTCGCGGCGAGAAATCGCTTCGGCGATTCGGCGGCCCAGCGCTGGTGCGCTGTCGCATCGACAGGAAGATCGGACCATTGAACCTGAAAGTCCGGCAGTGCGGATTTTTCGTTGCCGTCCGCGCTTTCATAGCCCGGCAGCGCACGCACGACGACCGGCGCGTTCGCCGGCCAAAGACGCGCGACGACTGTGCGGACACGCTCGTAAACCTGCGTGGCGGCCACGCGTGTCGGCAGCGCGAAATACAGCGAATCGACATTGCCGGCCGCAAAGAGCTTCGCGAAGTGCCACAGCGCGGCTTCCGTCTTGCCACTGCCGGTTTCCGATTCGAGTATGAGAAGCGGACCGAGTCCTTCCTCTCCGAGCGTGCTTTGAGCCGGGTGTGGCGTCTTTACTCCGAACGCTGACTGGAAAGTGAATCCTTCGCGAATCAGTTGCGCGCGCAGTGCCGATGTGTCGAGTCCGATGTCGCCCACGGCCGTCGAGGCCCGATCGCGTGCGTCTTCCAGCGTGCGCGCGGAACCTGGCGTGCTGTAATCGAAGAAACGCAGATCCGAGCCGAGCCAGTCGGCCAATTGCACGAGGCCTGCGAACAGATGAACGAATGCGTGCTTGGACGGCAGCGGCTCGCCGCCAGCCTCGAACGCGCGTGGAAAATGCCGACGCAAGGCATCCCCTATTTCCTTCAGCGCGTTAGCAGGACTGTATAGTTCGCGACCGGCGGCATCACGCACGGAGCGCCAGATCAGCGGATCGACTCCCGATGGCTCCTGCACGGGACGACCGTGGTGGCCCAAGCTCGCAAGCAGAAGTTCTTCGACACCGCCCGCCCAGTTCCATATTGCATCCAGGGATAATCGTGAAAGCGCCGCTTCGCCGCGTTGAAGCGCGTAGAGTGCCTCCGCACCGTGTCCCGTCTTTTGCGGCCATTCGTGCGGCGCGGGACCCTTCCATCGTTTCGCCTGAAAACCGCTGTTGGTTTTTCCGAAGTCGTGCAGATAGGCCAGTGCGGCGAGGCGCTCGACATCCTGCTCGCTCAACGCGCGGCCAGCGGCGGTGCTCAGGGCATCGTGAATGCGACCGCAGCCCGCGATTGCCATGAAGCACGCAGCCACATCCAGCATATGATCGCAAAGCGGATGAAAGGGCGAATGCTCATCTCCGTCTCGTGGGCGCTTGCCCCAAGCAACGAAAGTATTGTTTCTGCTTGCCTCTGATTGCATACGCTGCCAGACCGCGTGTATTTGCCTCGTTTGCGAGAATTCACGCAGCGATTATTTATTTTGGATACCTATGTTTTACGTAACTAAGCTGAGCGGTTCTATACGAATCTGCTGAATTACTCTGCGGATCGCGATGTTTGACAGCAGACGGGCGGCTCGCCATACTCTCCGGCGCGTGGCGATTCAAAACATCGAATCGGTTGTTTGTTCTTTTAAATCACGAACATAGTGGGTAGAGGTTCCTCCGCGTGCGCGGAGATAGACCTTGGGAAATCGGCGAAGTGCCGGAAGGCTGGGAGGTTCCTCCGCGTGCGCGGAGATAGACCCGCGTACAACTCAATCGACCCGAGCGCCGCCGAGGTTCCTCCGCGTGCGCGGAGATAGACCGACGCGGACGGACGTATGCGCGTCAAAGACTGCGGTTCCTCCGCGTGCGCGGAGATAGACCCGCGGCCCTTCACGCATGGCGGTTCCCCGTGGAGGTTCCTCCGCGTGCGCGGAGATAGACCCGAAGCCCTTGAGCGGTTTAGCACCCTTGCGGAGGTTCCTCCGCGTGCGCGGAGATAGACCGCCGTGGGACGAGATAAATGACTCATGCTCCGGGGTTCCTCCGCGTGCGCGGAGATAGACCTTTCGAATGGCGCACCGTCGTCCGCTTCGAAATGGTTCCTCCGCGTGCGCGGAGATAGACCCGCGCTCTACACGTCGACAGCGTGGAATGCATTGGTTCCTCCGCGTGCGCGGAGATAGACCCGCATGGCGCTGGAGAAGCAGTACGCCGATCAGGCCGCTAAGGGTTCCTCCGCGTGCGCGGAGATAGACCGTTCGTGATGGCGTTGTTGTATGCCTCTGAACCGGTTCCTCCGCGTGCGCGGAGATAGACCCTATGGGCGGCTGTATCTGCGGTTCCGGGCATCGGTTCCGCCGCGTGCGCGGAGATAGACCGTACAACGCGGCGGCGATCGACGGGTGGCGCGTGGTTCCTCCGCGTGCGCGGAGATAGACCTTCGTCTTTCGCAGCGATTTCAGAGACCGGAATGGTTCCTCCGCCTACACGGAGATAGCCCCAGGCAGTTCACGCGGTCCTGAATGATTTCGCCGATCCTCCACCTTCGCGGAGCCCGATCCACATTCGACCCAGCCAGCTACATCAGACCTCGAACCGCGCCCGCGCCGCCGCCGCGATCCGCATCAGCGCCTCGACGCTCAATCGCGCCGCGATCGTCTTCACATAGTCGTGATGCCGCGCCTCGAGCGGCGCATCGAGATACTGCGCATGCAGATAGCGAATCAGCGCAATGCGCCTGTGCCTGAGCTCGATACTACGTTCGAGCAGCGCGAGCGCCGCGCCCGAGTCGCGGTCCTTGCACGCGCGTTCGGAAAGCAGCGCGGCGGCATCGCGCGACGAAGACATCACACCGACGCGTTGCGCGCGGCGACCTGCATGCGCCACGCATCGTAATCCGCGCGCCGCCAGTCGAGTTCGAGCCCGAGGCGCCGCGTGCCTTCGCGAATCTTCGGCTTGTGCAGCATGAGCGTGAGCGCGTCGAGCGCCAACCACTCATCGAACGAAAGCGCGGCGATCTCCACCGCGAGCGTCTCCAGCAAGCGCGTATGCGGCTTCGCTTCGAGAAACGCGCTCACGCGATTGCACCACGCTTCGTAATCGATCAGACCGTCGTCCGACTCATGCGGCGTGCCGAAGTAATGCAGACTCGCATCGATGCACACGCGTTGCGGCCCTTCATGCTCATGCTCGTACAAACCCACGCGCGTCTTCACGATCAACTCCTCGACGATCACGCGCCAGCCCTGTCCGCCGGCATCCAACGGCTCGAACGGCTTCATGCGAGCAGCGGCTCGGCCGCGTCGAGCATCATCTTCACGAAGTAGTCCGCGAAGCTGCGACGCACGATCATCTCGAAGCGATCGCCGCCGAGCGGCACGAGCGTCAGCGACGCTTTGAAGTAATGGCTCTGCGCACACTGACCTTCGCCGAACAGCTTCGGATGCAGATCGAGCGGACAGCCGCGCGAGAGCACTTCACGCGTCTTCGGACCGTCGATGTCGAGCACCGTATAGCCGCTGCCGATATCGACCGCCGCCGAAAACTGGCCGACGAACGACTCGCGCAATTTTGCTTCGAGCGGCGCGGGACGCGAGGCATCGTGCGCCGTGTCGGAATGCACGAGCCATTCGTCGGGGCCGAGCCACAGCATCGTGTAGCCGTTGCCGCGCGCGATCGTGTTCGGCTTCTCGGGCGGCGTGCAGCCGATCACGCTCTGCACCGACTTCACGAAGGCCGCATCGCGCGTGTCGCCGCGCACGTTCACGAGTTCGAGAAACGGCCGCTCGGTCAGACGGAACGCTTTCGGCGATCCGCTCTGATGCGCTTTCATCAATGCATCGGCGCCGACGAGCGGAGACTCCTGCCACACTCCCTGTCCGCTGATTGCGCGATCGACGACCGTCGAGGAACCTCTGATTTCATTCAACATGCTGACGTGCTCCTTCGCTGTCGTAGAACACCGAACTGGTGATTTTCGCGTGGACCTGCTTGCCGTTCGCGAGCGGAATCAGAACTGATTCGCCCATCTTGTCGAGACCGCCCTTCACGACCGCCAGCGCGATCGAGCGCTTCAGAATGGGGCTGTAATAGCTCGATGTGACGTGTCCGATCATCGGCGCGGTGTCGCCCTGGAACGGACCCGAGACGATCTGCGCGCCTTCCGGAAGCACGTACGAAGGATCGTCGGTCAGCAGGCCGACGAACTGCTTGCGGCCCTGCTTCGACGTATCCGAGCGCGTAAGCGAGCGCTTGCCGATAAAGTCCTTCGACTTCGCGACGAGCCCGCCCATGCCGAGGTCGTAAGGCGTCATCGAGCCATCCGTATCCTGCCCGACGATGATGTAGCCCTTCTCCGCGCGCAGCACGTGCATCGTTTCCGTGCCGTAGGGCGTGATGTCGAACTCTGCGCCCGCTTCCATGAGCGCTTCCCACACCGCGCGGCCCACGTTGGCCGGCACGTTCACTTCGTAGGCGAGTTCGCCCGAGAAACTGATGCGCATCACGCGCGCCGATGCGCCCGCCACCGTGCCATCGCGATAGCTCATGAACGGGAACGCCGCGTTTGCGAAGTCGATGTCCTGACACACCTTCTGCAGCACCTTGCGGCTGTTCGGGCCGACGACCGCGAACGTCGCCCAATGATCCGTCACGGATGCGAGACGCACGCGCATGTCGGGCCATTCGGTCTGCAGCCAGCGTTCGAGCCACGTGAGCACGCGCGCCGCGCCGCCGGTGGTTGTCGTCATCATGTAGTGCTGTTCGCCCAGGCGCACGGTCACGCCGTCGTCGAAGATCATGCCGTTTTCATCGAGCATCAGGCCGTAACGGCACTTGCCGACTTCGAGCTTGCTCCACGGATTCGTGTACATCCAGTTGAGCAGCTTCGCGGAATCGGGGCCCTGAATGTCGATCTTGCCGAGCGTCGATGCATCGAGAATGCCGACGCTCTCACGCACCGCGAGCGACTCGCGCGCAACCGCCGCGTGCATATCCTCGCCCGCCTTCGGGTAATACCAGGGACGCTTCCAGTTGCCGACGTCCTCGAACATGGCGCCGTTCTCGACGTGCCATTCGTGGATCGCGGTCTTGCGCACCGGATCGAGGAATTCGCCCAGCTCGCGGCCCGCGAAGGTGCCGAACGTGACGGGCGTGTAGTTCGGACGGAAGGTCGTCGTGCCGGTCTCGGGAATCGTCTTGCCGAGCGCCTGCGCGAGAATCGCCATGCCGTTGATGTTGCCGAGCTTGCCCTGATCCGTGCCGAAGCCCATCGCCGTATAGCGCTTCACGTGCTCGACCGACTCGAAGCCTTCGCGCGCGGCAAGATAAATGTCCGCCGCGGAGACGTCGTTCTGGAAGTCGACGAACTGCTTCGGGCCGCGCGTCGACAGTTCCCGGTTGCCGACGATCCACAGCGGCAGCATCGGCGCTTCGACGATTTCCGCCACCTTCACCGGCTGCGGCTTCGCGACGATATGACCCGCCGCGCGCGCCGCCTCCGCGCCCGCCTCGACGCCGAAACGAATGCCGCGCGCCAGCGTGAACTCGCCCGCACATGCGCCGACGCTGCTTTCCGCCTGCATCGCCTTGCCGGGCACGAAGCACGCTTTCTCGTCGTGCCAGTGGGCCTTGCCGCCCGACTGCGCGAACAGATGCAACACGGGACTCCAGCCGCCCGACATCGCGACGAGATCGCATTGCAGTTCGGTCTGCTTCTGGCCGACTTCGCCCTTCGCATACGACGCCACTTCCACCGACGCGACGCGCAGCTTGCCGCGCGCCACCGTGATCACCGCGTTGTTCAGCACGCGAATGCCGTAGCGGCGCGCGGCCGCGGGCAACGCGCCCTTCGATTCGGCAGCACGCGGATCGACGACCGTCACGTCCGCGCCGGCGGCCTTGAGATCGAGCGCGCATTGGTACGCGTCGTCGTTGTTGGTGAAGACGACCGCGTTGCGGCCCGGCAGCACCGCATAGCGATGCAGATAAGTGGACACGGCCGACGCCAGCATGATGCCCGGCAGATCGTTGTTGCCGAACACGATCGGACGCTCGTGCGCGCCGGTCGCGAGAATCACGCGTTTCGCGCGGATCTTCCACATCAGTTCGCGCGTGCCCTTGCGCATCGACACGGGCAGATGATCCGTCAGGCGCTGCGTGACCGTGACGAGGTTGTGATCCTGATAGCCGAACGCCGTGCTGCGCGACAGGATCTTCACGTCGGGCATTCTGCGCAGTTCGGCTTCGACCTTCTGCACCCATTGTTGTCCCGGCTTGCCATCGATCTCCGCGCGGCACGACAGCAGCGAGCCGCCGAGTTCGCGCTGATCGTCGACGAGAATCACGCGCGCGCCCGACAATCCCGCCGCATGCGCCGCCGCGAGACCCGACGGCCCGCCGCCGACGACGAGCACGTCGCAGTGCGCGAAGCACTTGTCGTAGCGATCGGCGTCGAGTTGCTTCGGCGCTTCGCCGAGGCCGGCTGCATCGCGAATGACTTCTTCGTACTTCGGCCAGAACTTGCGCGGCCACATGAAGGTCTTGTAGTAGAAGCCCGCGGGAATGAAGCGCGCGATCTTCTGATTGACCGCCATGCGATCGTTCTCGATGTTCGGCTTCGCGTTCACGCTCGTCGCGACGAGTCCCTGATACAGCTCCACTTCCGTCGCGCGCGCATTCGGCACCGTGTAGGCGCCGGTTTCGAGCTGCACGACTGCATTCGGCTCTTCGACGCCCGCCGTGATGATGCCGCGCGGACGGTGATACTTCCAGCTGCGCGCGACAAAGCGTTCGCCGTTGGCGAGCAGCGCGGAGGCGAGCGTATCGCCTTCGTAGCCCTGATACGTCTTGCCGTTGAACGTGAAAGTCAGGCTGATTGCGCGATTGACGCGCCCGCCCAGTCCGAGTCGGTCTTTCTGGCTCATTTCGACGTACCTCCCGTCTTTGCCGCTTCATCGTTCATGACGGCCAGCGGACGATCGAACGTCTCGTAGCCTTGAATTTCATAGGAAACCGTATCGCGCTGCGCCTTGAACCAGCGGCGGCAGCCTTGCGCATGCATCCATTGCTCGCGATGCACGCCGCGCGGGTTCTTGCGCATGAAGAGGTAGTCGCCCCATTCGCGGTCGGTGAGTTTTTCGGTGTCGAGCGGGCGCGCGATATCCGCTTCGCCGCCGCAGGAAAATTCGGTTTCGGCGCGCGGCCCGCACCAGGGGCATTCGATCAGCAACATGGTTCTTTTCTCCAGTGCGTATTAGTGGGCCACGGCAGCCGCGCCGTGTTCGTCGATCAGATGACCGGTATAGAAACGATCCAGCGAGAACGGCGCGTTCAGCGGATGCGGCTCGTCCTTCGCGATGGTGTGCGCATAGGCCCAGCCCGAGCCCGGCGTCGCCTTGAAGCCGCCCGTGCCCCAGCCGCAGTTGAGATAGAGGCCCTTGACATCGGTCTTGCTGATGATCGGGCACGCATCCGGCGACACGTCCACGATGCCGCCCCACTGACGATTCATGCGCACGCGCGAGAACACCGGGAACATTTCGACGATCGCCTCGAGCGTCCCTTCGATGATGTGGAAGCTGCCGCGCTGCCCGAAGCCCGTGTACTGATCGACGCCCGCGCCGATCACCAGATCGCCCTTGTCGGACTGGCTGATGTACGCGTGCACCGCGTTCGACATCACGACCGTGTTCACCACCGGCTTGATCGGCTCGGAAACCAGCGCCTGCAGCGGATGACTTTCGAGCGGCAGACGCACGCCTGCCATGTCGGCGAGCGTCGTCGTGTTGCCGGCCGCGACGATCGCCACTTTCTTCGCCTTGATGTGGCCTTTGGTCGTATCGACGCCCGTCACGCGATTGCCTTCGCGGCGAATGCCCACGACCTGACAGTTCTGGATGATGTCGACGCCCGCACGATCCGCGCCGCGCGCAAAGCCCCACGCGACGGCATCGTGACGCGCGACGCCGCCGCGCCGCTGAATCGACGCGCCCAGCACCGGATAGCGGCTGTTGAGATTGATGGTCGGCTCGATTTCCTTGATCTGCTGCGGCGTGAGGAACTCGGCATCGACGCCGTTCAGGCGGTTCGCGTTCACGCGGCGCTCGGTATCGCGCACGTCCTGCAGCGTGTGCGCGAGATTCATCACGCCGCGCTGGCTGAACATGACGTTGTAGTTCAGGTCTTGCGAAAGGCCTTCCCACAGCTTCATCGCCTTCTCATACAGCGCGGCGGATTCATCCCACAGATAGTTCGAGCGCACGATGGTCGTGTTGCGCGCGGTATTGCCGCCGCCGATCCATCCTTTCTCCAGGATCGCGACGTTCGTGATGCCGTGTTCCTTCGCGAGGTAGTACGCGGTCGCGAGACCATGACCGCCGCCGCCGACGATCACCACGTCGTACTCGCGCTTGGGCTCCGGGCTGCGCCACTGGCGCTCCCAGTTCTCGTGATACGACATGCCGTTGCGCAGCAGGCTGAAGATGGAATAGCGGCTCATGGTGTTTCTCTTCCTTCGTGGGGTCCTGAATTCAGCATTCGATGACGTTCACGGCGAGGCCACCGCGCGACGTCTCCTTGTATTTCGTCTTCATGTCGGCGCCGGTTTCGCGCATGGTCTTGATGACCGAATCGAGCGACACGTAATGCTTGCCGTCGCCCTTCATCGCCATGCGCGCGGCGTTGAGCGCCTTGATCGCGCCCATCGCGTTGCGTTCGATGCACGGAATCTGCACGAGCCCGCCGACGGGATCGCACGTCATACCGAGGTTGTGTTCCATGCCGATTTCCGCGGCGTTTTCCACTTGCGCGGGCGTGCCGCCCATCACGGCGGCGAGTGCGGCGGCGGCCATCGAGCACGCGACGCCCACTTCGCCCTGGCAGCCGACTTCCGCGCCGGAGATCGAAGCCGTTTCCTTGTAGATGATGCCGATGGCCGCGGCCGTCAGCAGGAAGCGCACGATGCCTTCGTCGTTCGCGCCGTGCATGAACTTCACGTAGTAATGCAGCACGGCGGGAATCACGCCGGCCGCGCCGTTGGTCGGCGCCGTGACGACGCGCCCGCCCGCGGCGTTTTCCTCGTTGACGGCCATCGCGTAGAGATTGACCCAGTCGAGCATCGACAGCGGATCGCGCAGCGACTCTTCCGAGCGCGAACGCAGACTCGACGACAAGTCGGCCGCGCGGCGCTTCACGTGCATCGGACCGGGCAGTTCGCCGCGCTCCTTGCAGCCGCGCTCGACGCACGCGGCCATCACGCGCCACACGGCGAGCATGCCTTCGCGCACGTCGGCTTCGCTGCGATTCGCGCATTCGTTGCGCATCGTCACGTCGGCAATGGACAGGCCCGTCTCGTGGCAGACGCGCATGAGGTCGTCGCCGGTGCGAAACGGATGCGGCACCGTGCCCGCCGCGCGCACGCCGTTCACCCGATCGCCCTCGCGGTTCACAACGAAGCCGCCGCCGACCGAGTAATACTCCTTCTCCACGAGCAACTGGCCGTTCTCGTCGAACGCCTGAAAGCGCATGCCGTTCGGATGCACGATGCTCGATCCCGGCGCGCCCCGCATCAGCTTGCGATAAAAGCCGATGTGCTCGCGCTCCTCGAACACGACCTCGTGCTTGCCGAGCAGCTTCAGGCGCTTCGTCGCGCGGATTTCCGCGAGACGCGGCGCGATCATGTCGGGATCGATCAGATCGGGCAGATTGCCTTCGAGGCCGAGCAGCACCGCCTTGTCGGTGCCGTGGCCCTTGCCGGTCGCGCCGAGCGAACCGAACAGCTCGGCGCGTACGCGCGTGACGAAGGCGAGCAGATTGGCATCCTCGATATGCGAGGCGAAGCGGCACGCCGCGATCATCGGCCCGACGGTGTGCGAGCTGGACGGTCCGATGCCGATCTTGAACAGATCGAAGACGCTGACGTTCATGGGCGAATCCCTGGGTGGCTTCCGCTGGGTTTGATTACGGTATGGCGCCATTGCACCAAACCGCAAAAACTCCCGATAGAACAAAAACGCCGTCGAAATGGGATGGCGACGTCAGCGCGGAATTCCGCGAGGAATGCATGGCGTTTTTGCCAAAGATCCTGACGTTCCGGCGAAAGTCGCCGCGTAACAGAGCGTTACGCCTGACGGGCGTTTCTGCGCCGTTTCGTTGCAGATTCAGGCTCTTTTGAGACTGGTCCGAGAGGCTGAAATCGGACGCATCGGTATATTCCCTAGGTCCACGAATCTCCTGTCTGCTCCCGTATCTGTCATGGAAAATCACGCCCTTACCGACCAGTTCTTCAAATCCTGGGTCTTTGCGTTCCTGATCGGCGCCATCGTCATCGGTGCGATCCAGGTCGTCGATATCGTCTCGCTCGACCGCGTCTCGCGGCAGGCGCCCATCTGGTTCGGGCTCGCCGCGCTCTGCTGCATCGATCCCGCGCTGCGCTACTTCGGCGTGTTGAAAGCGGAAATCGAACAGCGCTGGACCGACTTCACCGTCGCCACGTTGCTCGGCCGCTCGTTCGGCGCATTCGTCGGCAGCGCTTTCGCATACGGCATCTCGGTCGTCGGCCGCTGAAGACTTCCTCGCGTTATCCGGCTTTCCCCGCTTTCCCGCTTTTCCCGCGCCCGGCTTCTCTCCGACGTCGGGCGCGCCATTTCTGACGCGCGTCCCGCCGCCTGCGCCCGAGTGTTATGCTCGATGAACCCTTCCGAGCCCACTCAGAGCCGCACGTCACGCGCATGAACCCCGCAGATTCCCTTCCGCCGCAGTCCATCGACGGTCAATCGAAATCACGCATCCGCTTCGGCATCATCCTGCTGCCGAACTTCACGCTGACCGCGTTCGCGGGGTTCGTCGATCTGCTGCGCCTGTCCGCTGACGAAGGCGATTTCAGCCGTCCGGTGCGCTGCTCGTGGAGCGTGATCGGCGAGACGCTCGCGCCCGTGCGCGCGAGTTGCGGCATTCAGGTCACGCCGTGGGAAACCTTCGATCAAGCCGAGCCGTTCGACTATGTCGTCGTGGTCGGCGGTCTGCTGCATTCGGGCCCCGCCGCGAGCGACGCTACGCTGCAGTTCATCCGCCGCGCGGCCGCCACGGACGCGACCATCGTCGGCATGTGCACGGGCGTCTTCTCGATGATGCGTGCGGGCGTGCTCGAAGGCCATCGCGTCTGCGTGAGCTGGTTTCACTACTGGGACTTCGTCGAGCGCTTTCCGCATGCCGACGAACAGTCGCTCGTCGCGGATCGCTTGTTCGTGATCGACCGGCGGCGCATCACCTGCTCGGGCGGACGCGCATCCATCGATGTGGCGGCGGCCATTCTGCTGCGCCACTTCGAGACGGCGACGGTGCAGAAGGCGCTGCGCATACTGCTCGTCGACGACATGCAGAAGGGCAACGCGCCGCAGCCGCATCCGCCGGGTCTCGCGCCCGCCACGCATCCGAAGGTGAAACGTGCGATCCTGTTGATGGAGCAGCACGTCGGACGCTCGCTCACGCTCGATGAACTCGCGCACAAACTCGATCTTTCGACGCGGCAGCTCGAACGCCTCTTCAAGGCCGAGACCGGCAAGGCGCCGCAGGCGTATGCGAAGCAGGTGCGCCTGCGCACGGCGGCATGGCTGCTGACGAGTTCCGACAAGACGGTCGCCGACATCGCGTCGAGCTGCGGCTTCTCGGATGCCTCGCATCTGGGCCGCGAGTTCCGCAAGCAATTCGGCGTGCCGCCGATGATGTATCGCGAGCAAGGCGGCGCGCAGGACGCGCCGGAAGCCGCGCAGGCAATGGACTACGACGAAACTTTCCCGGGCCGCGCCCAGGCGATCTAGCAGAATCTGTTCACGTTTTCCGCGGCTCATCAAACCAAGGAGGAACGGCATGGAGACTCACGGATATTCGCAGGAAGAATGGCAGGTGCGTTGCGATCTGGCGGCGCTGTATCGCGTGATCGCGCATTTCCGCTGGACCGACATGATCTTCACGCACATCAGCGCGCGCGTGCCCGGATCCGACCATCACTTTCTGATCAACCGCTATGGCGTGCTGTTCGACGAGATGCGCGCATCGGATCTCGTGCGTATCGACAGCGAGGGACGTCCGGTCGAAGCGGGCGCGCGCGACGATCCCGAGCGCTATCGCGTGAATCCCGCGGGCTTCACGATTCACTCGGCGATCCACATGGCGCGTCACGACGTGGTGTGCGTCGTGCATACGCATACGGCGGCCGGCGCGGCCGTGTCCGCGCAGAAGCAAGGGTTGCTGCCGCTCAGCCAGCACGCGCTGAAGTACTACGGCAATCTGGCGTATCACGATTACGAAGGCATCGCGCTCGATCTGGCCGAACGTGACCGGCTCGTGAACGATCTCGGCTCGCATAACGCGATGATCCTGAAAAATCACGGCCTGCTCACGTGCGGCAAGTCAATTCCCGAGGCGTTTCAGGAAATGTATTTTCTCGAGCGCGCGTGCGAGATCCAGTTGCGCGCGATGGCGGGCAATGCGGAGCTGATCATTCCATCGGCGAAAGTGTGCGAACTGACGGCGTCGCAATACCGGCGCGATGATGCGGAAGGGATCACCGCGCTGCAATGGCAAGCCGCGTTGCGGATGATCGAAGGCGGCGCGAGGACCGATTACCGGAGCTGACGTGCCGCCGCTGCGTCGTTCGTTGCGTTCGGGTTTCAGTTGCCGGCGGCCACGTAGGCCTTCACCGCCGGCAACCCATCCTTCCCGTCGAACGTCTTCACGCCCGCGAGCCACTTGTCGAGCACGGCGGGATTGGCTTTTAGCCATTCGCGCGCCGCCTTGTTCGCGTCCGTCTTGTTCATGATCGGCAGCATCACGTGATTCTCGATGTCCGTCGTGAACTGCAGGTTCGACACCAGCTTCGCGACGTTCGGGCAGCGCGCGTCATAATCGGTGGGCGTGACGGTGAGCACTTTCGCTTCGCCGTAGTTGGGACCGAACACGTCGTCGCCGCCGGCGAGGTAGTCGATCTTCATCTGCACGTTCATCGGATGCGGCTCCCAGCCGAGAAACACGATCGGCTTCTTGTCGCGGATCGCGCGATTCACCTCGACCAGCATGCCCGCCTCGCTCGATTCCACCAGCTTGAACTTGCCGAGCCCGTACTGGTTCGTGTCGATCATCTTCTTGATGAGCGCGTTGCCGTCGTTGCCGGGCTCGATGCCGTAGATCTTGCCGTCGAGCTTGTCGTAGTTCTTCGCGATATCGCTGAAGTTCCTGATGCCCGCCTGATACGCATAATCCGGCACCGCGAGCGTGTACTTCGCGCCCGTCAGGTTCGGCGTCTGCAGAATTTTTACTTGATTAGCTTTCCTGAATGAATCGATCATCGGGTCCATCGTCGGCGACCAGTAGCCGAGAAACACGTCGATCTGCTTGCTCTTCACGCCCGCGAACGTGATCGGCACGGAGGCGATCGTCTTCGTCGGGTTGTAGCCGAGGCCCTGAAGAATCGTCGATGCGAGGCCGGTCGTCGCGGCGATATCCGTCCAGCCGACATCGGCGAAGCGCACGTTCCTGCACGCGGCGGGCTCGGCGGCGTTGGCGGCGCATACACCCGACAGCATCGCCGCAGCGAGCGACGCGATCCACAAGCGTTTCATGTTTCTCTCCTGATTTTTATCGATGACGCAGCATGGCCCGCGCGCGCGGCTCGCCGAGCCGGCACGGACCAGAAAAGCAGACAAGTTGCGCGCTAAGCCGACAGACGCCGCTCCACGCTGGGCGCGTGCCCGAACTGCGCGCGATAGGCCTTGCTGAAGTGACAAGGCGAGTGGAATCCGCAGATGCTCGTCACGCGCGCGATCGATGCATCGGTATTGCGCAGCAACTCGCGCGCGCGCCGCAGACGCAGCGTGAGGTAGTAATGCGTTGGCGACACGTTGAGGAACATCTTGAACATGCGCTGCAGATGCCGCTGCGAAAGATGCACGAGCCGCGCGAGTTCTTCGAGCGACAACGGCTCCTCGATGTTCGCTTCCATCAGACGCACCACTTCGACGAGTTCGGCGCGCGAGAAGCCGACACGCGCATCGACGGGAATGTGCTGGTAATCCGTCGATCCGCGAATCCGCTCGACGATGAACTGCTCCGACACCTGCGCCGCATGCGCCTGTCCGAGCCGCATGCCGACGAGATTGAGCATCAGGTCGAGCGGCGCGGTGCCGCCGGTGCAGGTCAGGCGATCGCGATCGATCACGAACAACTCGTCCGCGAAACGCACATGCGGGAAGCGCTTGTTGACCGGCGACATGTCTTCCCAATGCAGGGTGCAGCGATAGCCGTCGAGCAGCTTCGCGGCGAGCAGCGCGTAAGGCCCCGTGCAGATGCCGCCGAGCGGAATGCCCGCCTCATGCGCGCGCTGCAGAAGCCCGACGATCCTGTCGTCGACGTAATCGGCGACATGCCAGCCTCCGCACACGATCAGCACATCCGGCATGCCGGCTTCGTCGAGCGTCGTGGTCGGCTTCACCGTGATGCCGTTGCTCGCGCGCGCGGGCTCGCCGTCCGGCGTGATGATCGACCACCGGTAGTGCTGCGCGCGGCCCACGTAGTTGGCCATGCGCAGCACTTCGACCGCGCTCGTGAACGCGATCATCGAGAAGTTCGGCAGCGTGAGGAAGCCGAAGTGCGCGAGACTGGACAGCGGCGAATCGGTGACGGCCGGGACGATCGCGTCGCGCTTCATAGGCTCGTCAACCCTGTTGCGCCGCCGGTGCGCGGCGGACTTTCATCACGCTCTTGATGCCGGAGAACAGCGGAGCGCGCGCCATGCCGGGCGAGCGGCCGAAGCTTTCCGTGATGCGGTCCAGAATGATCGCGAGCAACACCACCGACAAGCCGCTCTCGAAGCCAAGGCCGATATCCAGACGCTGAATGGAGGCGAGCACGTCGTTGCCGAGACCGCCCGCGCCGACCATCGACGCGATGATGACCATCGACAGCGCCATCATGATCGTCTGGTTCACGCCGGTCATGATCGACGGCAGCGCATTCGGAATCTGCACCTTGTAGAGCAGTTGCCACGGTGTGCAGCCGAACGCCTGGCCCGCTTCGACGATTTCACGATTCACATGCTTGATGCCGAGCGAAGTCAGACGCACGGCGGGCGGCATCGCGAAGATCACGGTCGAGAGAATGCCGGGCACGCGGCCGAGGCCGAAGAGCATCGCGGCCGGAATCAGGTAGACGAACGCGGGCATCGTCTGCATCAGGTCGAGCACGGGGCGCACGGCCATCTCGACGTACCGGCTCTTCGCGGTCCAGATGCCGAGCGGAATGCCGAGCAGCAAACTGATGAACGTCGACGACAGCGTGAGACCCAGCGTGATGACCATCTGGTCCCAGAAGTTGGTCGCATAGATGAGCAGCAGCGACAACAGCGTGAACGCCGCGAAACGCCAGCCGACGCGCCACAAGCCAATGCCGACGAAGATCGCCATGAGCGCCCACATCGGGATCGCCTGGAGGCCGTGCTCGACGGCGGCGGCAAAGCTCTCGATGACCTTGCCGATGGAGTCGAACGTCTTGGCGTCGTGATCGAGCAGATAGTGGACGCCGTGATCGACCCAGCTACCGAGCGGAATGATTTCAGACATGGGAACCTCGATGGCGCGTTAGAACCTTCAGCACGTTCGTCTTGTTGACCGAACCGCAATAAGAACCGTCCGCATTCACGACGGGCAGCGGCGAGCGGCTCGCGACGACGCGGTTCACGACGTCGTCGAGCGTCATGTCGCGCTCGATGCATTCGACCTGATTGATCTGCGGCGCCGCATTGCCGTTCGCGTCGCGGCCGACGAAGCCGCGGATGCGGCGCTGCGCGTCGAGCACGAAGGCGTAGTCGGCGCTGCCGTTGAGCGTCGCGGCGACGCTCGATGCGTCGATCTGCGGCGAATGTTTGATGAGCGGCACCTCGTCCGTCTGCATCAGGTCGCCCGCCGTCAGATAGCGGCTCGTGTCGATGCCGTCGAAGAACGCCTGCACGTAGTCGTCGGCGGGGTTCGTGATGATTTCCTGCGGCGTGCCGATCTGCACCACGCGGCCGCCTTCCATGATCGCGATGCGCGTGCCGATGCGCATTGCCTCTTCGAGATCGTGCGACACGAACAGAATCGTGCGCTGCTGCTCGCGCTGGAGATCGAGCAGCACGTTCTGCATTTCCTTGCGTTTGAGCGGATCGAGCGCGGAGAACGCTTCGTCCATGATCATCAGCGAAGGGTTCACGGCGAGCGCCCGCGCCAGACCGACGCGCTGCTGCATGCCGCCCGATAGTTGCGACGGCAGCTTCTGCGCGAACGGCGCGAGTCCGACCTGTTCGAGCACGGTCATCGCGCGCGCCTCGCGCTGCTTCTTGCCGACGCCCGCGACTTCCAGCCCGAACGCGGCGTTGGAAAGCACCGTGCGCTGCGGCATGAGCGCGAAGGACTGAAACACCATGCTCATGTCCTTGCGGCGCAGCGCCGTCAGTTCAGAGCGCGGCACCGCGGCGACATCGCGGCCGTCGATCAGCACCTTGCCGGCGGTCGGGTCGACCAGCCGGTTGATGAGGCGGATCAGCGTGGATTTGCCTGAGCCGGACAGACCCATGAGCACGAAGATCTCGCCTTCCTTGACATCGAAGGAGACGTTATGGACGCCGACGATCTGACCGGTGCGCTTGAAGACTTCTTCCTTCGTTGCGCCGCCGGCGAGCATGTCGAGCGCCTGCTTGGGACTATTGCCGAAGACTTTGCACAGCCCCTCGACTACCACCTTGGGGGAATTCATCGAATATCTCCTTGCGTGGGCGGAACGCGCGTCCGCGCTGTGCATACATAGTTGCCAGAAAAAAGTCGCCCCTGCCGACTATTTGCGACAACCACATGTGGAAATACGACACTGGAATAAGGACGGACGTGCCGGCTTCGGATCGAAGGCTTGCTGGGTAAGGGTTTGCGGCGAGCGATCAGCAAAAATCGACGAATTTTTGCGTGTCGCGCGAAGACAAGTATCGGCGCCTTTTTGCGATGTAGGCGGCTTTAGAAGCGACTGTTAGTCAGACGAAAGGAAGAAAGCTGCGTCGCGCGCGCGAAGCGCGGATGGGGATACGTCCAGAGAGATGTTTGAAGTGAAGCGAAACCGCTAGAAAAGCTACAGATACAAGAGAAATGGGCGGGCGGGTCGTGCGGCGAGTGCCGTCGAGTATTGCTGGTGTTGTGTTTCCCGCGCCGCCTTCAGTGCAGCATTACAGACGGATGCCGAAAGCCGTGCCGCGTGCCTTGCGCTGACGCTCGGCTTCACGGAAACGTGCTTGATACGAGTAGTCACTGTCCATCGGCAGATGCGGCGATTCGAACAGCGCAGCGAACTTTTGCAGCAGGGCGAAGAGGTAGCTCATGTGTAACTCCCGGTTAGTGATAGAGGGTTTTCCCTTAGAGATAATTATAGGGTTTGCCCTTATCCATTTCTAGTGCAATGCAACATTTCTTGAGAAGAAATTTGGTAGTTTTTCTACATTTTACCGATTTTCGGACGAGCAAAAACAGGGACGGGGCGCAGAGGCCCGTCCAGCGGAGCTTAAGAATCGGGAATGCCGGAGCGCGACACGCCGCCGCATGGCGAGGTGTCGCGAGAATGGGACAGCGCTTATTCGCGCTTATTCAGCGCTGAGTCAGTGCGCAGCCGGTCCCGAGCGCTGATGCGCGTGCTTTTTCGGCGCGACGCTGGGTTTGACGGCGTTCACCGGCTGCATCGGCGACACGTCATCGGTGACGTCGGGCGCGTGGCGCATGCTGACCGTCGCCGAATCGGTGTCGAAGAGCGAGGCGAGCGTCGCCTGCTGATTGAGCATCAACTGCTCCATGCGGTCTTGCTGCAGCTTGCCGTCGCGGCTCATGCGCATCAGCACGGCCGTCTGCGCGATGCCCGTCGCGACCGTGCCGAGCATCACGCAGACAATGATCGTCAGCATCGTCTTCATGCGGCCCGCGTGCGCCGCCGCGGACGTTCGCTGCTCGGCGAGCACGGCGTAGAGCGCGTCGATGGTGTCGGCGAATGCGGTGGCGCGGGCGCGATCGAGCATGGGCGCAGGCGCTTCGGCCGGTGCCTGCGCGCGTTCGGCTCGCGGCGCGATGCCGGCCTCGACGCAACTGATGCTCGCCGCACGCGGCGCAGCGGCAGCGAGTGCCACTGGCTTCGCGACCGATTCGCTCTCGCCGGGCAACCCTTCGGTGGCGACGGGTTGAAACGCATCGTCCTGAAACAGTCCCTGATCCGGCTCGACCAATGCGACGCTCCCGCGCGCCGCACGCTTCGCGACCGAGGGCGCGGCTGTGTTGCCGCCATTCGATTGCACAGCTGCGAGGAACACGTCGGGCAACTCGAAGCCTTCGAACGTGCCCTGACGGATGTCGGTGTTCATCGCCTGAAGCTGCGCGCGCTCGGCGTCTTCCGCGAAGAGGTCGAGCGTCTCGCCGCTGCGCGCGCCTTCGCTCAGTTGCGCGAGGCGTTGCGCCGAGCGTGCGGCGCGCGCGAGTTTGGTCTCGGTATCGGCGCTGTCGTGCGTAGCCGGCGTGCTGGCCGCGCGGCGGCGGCGATGAGTTGCGGGGATGTCGCCCGCAGGCGTATCGGCATGACGTTTTACAGCGGAATCTGGCATAGGTTCGAAAGGGCGCGGCCTCGACGGCCGGCGCTGCGCACCGGCGCTTCGGCGAATATTTTCGAGAGGCCGCATTGTCGCATGGCCGCGGGCCCGGGCCGGCACTTGCGAGTCAATTTCAGCTCGCGTCGTCCTCGCGAAACTCGCGCACGACTTCGAGATGACGCAGACGGTCGCAGATCGCCTGATATTCCGTCGACGAAGCGCGCGACAGCTCGACGCGAACCTCGTCCAGATCGGGCGAATCGTCGCTCTGCTGCACGACGAACTGCTTCACGCGCACGCTGCCGGGCCCGAGCGCCTCGTGCAGCGCGTGAAAGCTGAGCGAGCCGCGCTCGACGAGCATCGTCAGTTGCCGGCGCTGCCTGACGCTGATGAAGCGGCGCTCCAGCGGCTTGATGCCCGCGAGGATGATGAGGATGATCGCCGTCGCCGCGATCGACGCCGTGTAGAGCCCGCCGCCGACGGCCAGCCCGATGGCCGCGACCGACCACAGGCTTGCCGCCGTCGTCAGTCCGCGCACAATCTCGCCGCGCAGGAGAATCGAGCCCGCGCCGAGAAAGCCGATGCCCGACACGACCTGCGCCGCGATCCGCGACGGATCGAGCACGACGTGCTCCGACTTCAGCACTTCCTCGAACCCGTAAGCGGACACGATCATGATGAGCGCCGAGCCGACGCACACCAACATGTGCGTGCGCAGCCCCGCCGCCCACGACAGGCGCTCGCGCTCGAAACCGATCACGCTGCCGAGCGCCGCGGCCATGATGAGCCGCGACACGAGTTCCACGTTTCCCAACATGTTCCAGTCCTCCTCTCGTGGATGGCCAGGCGCCGTCCGAACAACCGGTTCGGGCGGTTCGCGCACGGCCGGTTTTGCTATGCTGTCTCGTTGCGTGCGTCTCGGAGTTTCGCGCGCTTTTCGAACCAATCAGAGTCGTCTTATGCAGGATCAGCATTCAAACGCTTCGTCGCCGATGCAATCTACGCGCCCGGAACCCGCCGCGTCTTCCGTGTCCGCTGCGGCGCTGCGCGAACACTACGCGAAGATCGTACTGCCCGTCTGGCGCGGCCCGGGCTTCAACGCGGCGCTCGGCCTGCCGTTCGAGGCCGTCGCGCCGGGCGATCACGCGCCGCTGCCGCCGAAGCGTTACCGCGCGATGGCCTGCGCGCGGCAGTTGTTCGTGTTCTCGGAAGCGGGCGATCTGGCGCATGCCGCGACGCTGTTCGAATCGCTGCGACACTATTTTCAGGACAAGCGAAACGGCGGATGGTTCTATAGCGTGGATGCGGCCGGTGCGCCGCTCGAGCGCCAGAAGGACCTGTACACGCACGCATTCGTGGTGTTCGCGTGCGCGCATTACGCGAAGCGCAGCGGCTCGCCGGACGCCTTTGCGTTGCTCGATGCAACGTCGCGGCTCGTCGAGGCGCGCTTTTCGAGCGGCGGCGATCTCCTGAACGCCGCGCTCACTGAGGATTTCGGCGCGACGCTCGAAACGCCGCTGCAAAATCCGCTGATGCATCTCGCCGAAGCCTGGCTCGCCGCGCGCGAGGCAACCGGCGACGCCGTCTACGATCAGCGCCTCACGCTGCTCGCCCGTTCGGTGGCGAATGCCTTCGTGCACGAGCCGAGCGGCTCGATCGCCGAATTGCCGATCGGCACGGCGGGCAACCGGCTGGAGCCGGGCCATCAGTTCGAATGGTATTTTCTGGCGCAGGGCAGCGGGCACGCCGCGTTCGAGGCTGCCGGGCTGAACGCAGGCCTCGCGCGCGCGTTCGAC
>FCOH02000037.1 GCA_001544595.2 Caballeronia peredens
GCAGCGGAGCTGGAGCTGATCATCGATGGCAAGAAGCGCAAGCTGCGTCTGCCGTACGAAGGCGTGAGCGTGCTCGATGTGGGCCTGAAAGCGGGACTCGCGCTGCCGTACGCGTGTAAGGGTGGCGTGTGCTGCACGTGTCGCGCGAAAGTGCTCGAAGGCGAAGTGAAGATGGACAAGAACTACACGCTGGAACCGCACGAGATCGAAGACGGTTTCGTGCTGACGTGCCAGTGTCATCCGCTGAGCGAGCGTGTCGTCGTGAGTTTCGACGAGCGCTGAAGCCTCACGCGAAGCCCGGGCGCCATCTGACCGCCGAACGCCATGCGATTCGCGTAAACTAAGGACCACTCCCTCGGGTGGTCCTTTCGTCCTTCTGGCATGCCGACACCGATGAACATGATTCACGTCGCAAATGGCGATTGCGCGGCGCAATCTCTCGCCGAAGCGTTACAGCGCGCGGAGCGGGCGGATCGCGTCGTCACGCTGCGCGACGATCTCGCGGTCGGACCGCTCAGAGACATCGACGACTCGGCGCTCACGCGCGCCGCCTTCTGGCGTCAGACGCTGAACAGCGCAATCGACTTCGAAGACGAACTCGAAGAACAACTGGCGCTGCTCGCCCGCCTCGCGCGCGGCGATGAGCAAATCGTCGTGTGGCACGGCCAGAGCGCAGCCGACCAGTTGACCCTGCGACGCGTCGCGTATCACCTGCGCAATGCGCCGCAGCGCCTGAACGAGGCCAAGCTTTCCCACGACGACCTGAGCATCGCCGCCGACGACAGCGATTCCGCGCGCCTCGGCCGCGCCGATCGCGCGACCGCCGTCGGCATGTTTTCACCGAAGCAACTGCTCGCGAAACTGCCGACCGCCGCGCCGATTTCCGTGCTGCGCATCAGCCGGCTCGCGCTCGAATGGCAGGAAGCGAAGCACTCGAGCGCCGACACGCGCCGCCTGCGCGACAACATGCTCGTTTCGGGAACCTGGCTCGACGTCGACGAAGCGCTGCTCGATCTCGCCGGTCCGGAATGGAAGCCGGCGCGTCAGATCGCCGGCGCGGCGATGGGCCAGTGCTTCGACTTCATGCTCTCCGATTCCATCGCTTTCTGGCGCTGCCGCGAGCTCGTCACGGCGGGACGCCTCAAGATCCGCGGTACGCCGTCCGACATCGCGCAGGCCGAGCTGCGCCGCTAAATCAATAAGAACGCATATTCCGGAAACACATGGCCCGTACCAAAGCGCCCGATCACGAGACGCAACGCGAACAGATCCTCGAACTCGCCGCCGCGAAATTCGCGCAGACCAGCTACCCGAGCACGTCGATGGCCGACCTGGCCGCCGCGAGCGGCACCTCGAAAGCCCGCCTCTACCACTATTACGCGAGCAAGGAAGCGATCCTCTTCGATCTCCTCGACCGCTACACCAAACGGCTGATGCTGATCATCGCGGAAGTGGAAGGCGCGAGTCAGCGGCGCGGGCTTGGCGAGCGCGAGGCGTTCGCCGAACTCGTGCGCGCGTTTCTCGCCGAGTACGAGACGTCCCACAGCCGGCACGTCGCCCTTCTGAACGACGTGAAGTATCTGGAAGACGCCCAGCGGGAAATCGTCCTCGACCGTCAGCGCGATATCGTCGCGGCGTTCGCGCGCCAGCTCGCGCGGGCGTATCCCAAGCGCGCCGCCAAGGACAATCAGACCGCACTCACGATGATGGTCTTCGGCATGATCAACTGGACCTTCACCTGGCTCAAGCCGGGCGGCAAGCTCGGCTATCGCGAGTTCGCGGAGCAGGTCGTCGACATGATCGAGAACGGGCTCGGCGGTGAGCGTTGAAAATGCTGCGTCACAGCAAAACAGTTTTACAAACGACCGTTGCTTTTGAGAAATCTAGCTAACTCACTGATTTTATTGCAATTTAATCGTTTTCAGTAGCCATTTAGAACGTCACGTCTAGACGGTTTTAAGGGTTTTCCCGTATCCGTTTCTCCGCAATCGGCTAAAATTCGTTTTGCTTTGCAGCATGCTGCATGACGAATGAAGGAGGAACCCATCGTGGAATTGACCATCAACCGCACCGCCGAGCAGATCGTCGCGAACGATTCGCCGCTCAAAGACGCGCGCCCGCCGGTTCTCGTCCGCGAACTGTCCTCCGCCGACCGCGACCGCCTGCTCACGCATTTCCTCGCGCTCGATGAAGACGACCGTCTTCTGCGCTTCGGCCAAGTGGTGCCGGATCACGTCATCGAGAATTACGTGCGCAATATCAATTTCTCGAACGACAAAGTGTTCGGCGTGTTCGGAAGTGCGCTTGAACTGGTCGGCGTAGGCCATCTGGCCTATCTGCCTGCCGAAGGCGACAAGCGCACCGCCGAGTTCGGCGTGTCGGTGCTCGAAAGCGCGCGCGGACGCGGCATCGGCACGCGGATGTTCGAGCGCGCCGCCATGCGCAGCCGCAACACGCAGGTTTCCGTGCTCTATATGCACTGCCTGTCGCGCAACTCGACGATGATGCACATCGCCAGAAAGTCGGGCATGAAGATCGAATACGCCTACGGCGAAGCGGACGCGTATCTGTCGCTCGCGCCGGCGGATCAGAGCAGCATCATGACGGAACTGCTCCAGGAGCAGGCCGCCGTGTTCGATTACGCGATCAAGCGCCAGGCACATCGCGCGTCGCAGGTTTTCCAGGCATTCATGCCGACGGCCGACGCCGCATAATTTCTCTGAACAGCGCGGGGTTCGCGCTGCGAGCGAGACCAATACAAAAAGGGCGGCTTTGACCGCCCTTTCTCTTATCTGCGCGCCTCTTGCGTGTGCCGCGCCGTTCAGCGCAGCGGCAACACGGTCGTTTCCTTGATGCGCTCCAGCGAAAAGCTCGATCTCACGTCGATCACCGACGGGTGATGCAGCAACTGATCCTGCACGAAGCGCGAAAAGTCGTCCATGTCGCGAACCTGGACGCGCAGCAGGAAATCCATCTCGCCGGTCATCGCGTCGCAGGCGACGACTTCCGGCCACGAGCGCACCGCTTCGCGAAACAGGTCGCCGTGCGTGGGCGCTTTCGGCGTGCCTGCGGCCGCCTGCGTGCCGCCGCGCTTTTCCAGCCGCACGTTGATGTACGCGAGCAGTCCGAGCCCGAGCTTCTTGGCGTCGAGCAGCGCGACGTAACCGCGAATGACGCCGATTTCCTCGAGCCGCCGGATGCGCCGCAAGCACGGACTCGGCGACAGATTCACGCGCTCCGCGATCTCCTGATTCGACAATCGCCCATTCTCCTGAAGGATGGCGAGAATCCTGCGGTCTATCGTGTCGAGTTCGGGTTCGGCCATTTCATAGCTCCGGATAGCGGCGTGTTGGCAGTATCGTGCGCAATAGTATGAACGCACGCTTTGTTTCGCAAGTTTTTGTCGCGCACGCCTGATTAAACTGTCTCCACGTCGCGCACTCGCGCCGAACGCATATCAAGGAGACAACGCATGACCGCATCGACCTGGGAGAACCCCGTCGGCACCGACGGCTTCGAATTCATCGAGTACACCGCGCCGGATCCGGTCGCGCTCGGCAAGCTGTTCGAACAGATGGGCTTCACCGCGATCGCGAAGCATCGTCACAAGGACGTGACGCTGTATCGGCAGGGCGAAATCAACTTCATCGTGAATGCCGAGCCGCATTCGTTCGCGCAGCGCTTCGCGCGCCAGCACGGCCCGTCGATCTGCGCTATCGCGTTTCGCGTCGCGGATGCGGGAAAGGCCTATCAGCGCGCGCTCGAACTCGGCGCGTGGGGCTTCGACAACAAGACCGGCCCGATGGAGCTGAATATTCCGGCGATCAAGGGCATCGGCGATTCGCTGATCTATTTCGTCGATCGCTGGCGCGGCAAGAACGGCGCGCAGCCGGGGAGCATCGGCGATATCAGCATCTATGACGTCGATTTCGAGCCGATTCCGGGCGCCGAGCAAAATCCGGCCGGCCACGGACTGACTTATATCGATCATCTGACGCACAACGTGCATCGCGGACGGATGGTCGAATGGGCGGAGTTCTACGAGCGCCTCTTCAACTTCCGCGAAGTGCGCTATTTCGATATCGAAGGCAAGGTGACGGCGGTGAAATCGAAGGCGATGACGTCGCCTTGCGGCAAGATTCGCATCCCGATCAACGAAGAAGGCTCGGAGACGGCCGGCCAGATCCAGGAATATCTGGATGCCTATCGCGGCGAGGGCATTCAGCACATCGCGCTCGGCACGGACGATATCTACAGCACCGTCGACGGCCTGCGCGGCGCGAAGATCGCGCTGCTCGACACCATCGACACGTATTACGAGCTCGTCGACCGGCGCGTGCCGGGTCACGTCGAATCGGTCGCGGAACTGAAGAAGCGCAAGATTCTGATCGACGGCACCAAGGACGAAATCCTGCTGCAAATCTTCACCGAGAACCAGATCGGCCCGATTTTCTTCGAGATCATCCAGCGCAAGGGAAATCAGGGCTTCGGCGAAGGCAATTTCAAGGCGCTGTTCGAATCGATCGAACTGGATCAGATGCGCCGCGGCGTGCTGAAGGACACGTCGGCGAGCTGAACCATCGCTGAACCGCTGCCGAAGCGGCGGCAATGAAAAAGGGACATGAACCGCGCAGGTTCATGTCCCTTCGTTATTTTTGGCGGCCCATGCTGTCGTTGCGGACCGCGAGAGCGGGTCAGCCCGCCTGCTCGTCGTCGCTGCTTTCCGATTCGCGGCGCTTCTGGGCGCCGGCCTGGACGGACTGAACGCGCGCTTGCGCGACTTGTGCAACCGACGACGCCCCGAAAGACGACGCATTATTTGCCCGCGCGCCGCCCACCGGCGCGCTGATGGCGAAAAAAGCCGCCGAAACCATCAAGAAACTCTGGATGTGGCGTTGTTTCATCGTTATCTCCTTCTAACTGCTTGCGTACTGCCCGCTTTCGGAACCCAAACTTGCAGAAAAAATACGGCACGGGAATTCCGGAAGCGCCATTTTAGACACCGCTCAGCCCGAGGGTTCCATGTATCGGTCGGATTTACATGCTGTAACAAAACTCTCTTGTTAGCGGTCAAATCATCAACGATTTGACGCAAACAGCTGTTAAGTAAGCAATTTTTAACGGGTTTGTACCAGTGCCTCAAAACCGGTTGCACCGGCAAACTTGAAGTCCCGGCCCACGCGTTCACAAGACGCCGCGGCCCGAAACATGCTTTGGCGATCCCAAACCTCGGGTGGAGGAAGACACATAATGAACGCCCCGCTAGACGCAGAACAAAGAGCTTCGCTAGAAGCCGCGTTGAATTCCGTCACGCTAGACGACAAATACACGCTTGAACGCGGCCGCGCGTACATGAGCGGCATCCAGGCGCTGGTTCGCCTGCCGATGCTGCAACAAGAGCGCGACAAGGCCGCCGGCCTCAATACCGCCGGGTTCATTTCCGGCTATCGCGGTTCTCCCCTCGGTGGTCTCGACCAGTCGCTCTGGAAGGCGAAAAAGCATCTCGCCGCGCATCAGGTCGTGTTCCAGCCGGGCGTGAACGAAGATCTCGCCGCCACCGCCGTGTGGGGCTCGCAGCAAGTCAATCTGTACCCGAGCGCCAAATACGACGGCGTGTTCTCGATGTGGTACGGCAAAGGCCCGGGCGTCGACCGTTCGGGCGATGTCTTCAAGCACGGAAATTCCGCCGGATCGGCGGCGCACGGCGGCGTACTCGTGCTCGCCGGCGACGATCACGCGGCGAAATCATCCACGCTCGCGCATCAGTCCGAACACATCTTCAAGGCGTGCGGCCTGCCGGTGCTGTTTCCGTCGAACGTGCAGGAATATCTCGATTTCGGCCTGCACGGCTGGGCGATGAGCCGCTACTCCGGCCTCTGGGTCGCAATGAAATGCGTGACCGATGTCGTGGAATCGTCGGCATCCGTCGATATCGACCCGCATCGCACGAAGATCGTGATTCCGACCGACTTCGCGATGCCCGACGGCGGCCTGAACATCCGCTGGCCCGATCCGCCGCTCGTGCAGGAAGCGCGTCTGCTCGACTACAAGTGGTACGCCGCGCTCGCCTACGTGCGCGCGAACAAGCTGGACCGCATCGAGATCGATTCGCCGCACGCGCGCTTCGGCATCATGACGGGCGGCAAAGCGTATCTCGACGTGCGTCAGGCGCTCACCGACCTCGGTCTCGACGACGCCACCTGTTCGCAGATGGGCATCCGTCTCTACAAGGTCGGCTGCGTGTGGCCGCTCGAAGCCCAGGGCGCGCATGAATTCGCGCGCGGGCTCGAGGAAATTCTGGTCGTCGAGGAAAAGCGCCAGATCCTCGAATACGCGATCAAGGAAGAGCTATACAACTGGCCGGATGCGCAACGTCCGCGCGTCTACGGCAAATTCGACGAAAAAGACGGCGCAGGCGGCGAATGGTCCGTGCCGATGGGCAACTGGCTGCTGCCGGCACACTATGAACTGTCGCCGGCGATCATCGCGAAGGCGATCGCCACGCGTCTCGAAAAGTTCGATCTGCCCGCCGACGTGCGCGCGCGCATCGCCGCGCGCCTCGCCGTGATCGAAGCGAAGGAAAAGGCGCTCGCGCGGCCGCGCGTCGAAGCTGAGCGCAAGCCGTGGTTCTGCTCGGGCTGTCCGCACAATACGTCGACGAACGTGCCGGAAGGCTCGCGCGCGATGGCCGGCATCGGCTGCCACTACATGACGGTCTGGATGGACCGCAGCACGAGCACGTTCAGCCAGATGGGCGGCGAAGGCGTCGCGTGGGTCGGACAGTCGCCGTTCTCGAACGACAAGCACGTCTTCGCGAATCTCGGCGACGGCACGTATTTCCATTCGGGGCTGCTCGCGATTCGCGCATCGATCGCGGCGAAGGTGAACATCACCTACAAGATTCTCTATAACGACGCCGTCGCGATGACGGGCGGCCAGCCCGTCGACGGCGTGCTGACCGTGCCGCAGATCACGCATCAACTCGCGGCGGAAGGCGCGACGAAGATCGTCATCGTCACGGACGAGCCGGAAAAGTACACGCCGAGCGTCGGCCTTGCGCCGGGCATCGACGTGCATCATCGCGACAAGCTCGACGAAATTCAGCGCCAGTTGCGCGAAGTTTCCGGCACATCGATCCTCATTTACGACCAGACCTGCGCGACCGAAAAGCGCCGTCGCAGGAAGCGCGGCGCGTATCCCGATCCGGCGAAGCGCGTCGTCATCAACGAGGCGGTGTGCGAAGGTTGCGGCGATTGCTCGGTGAAGTCGAACTGTCTTTCCGTCGAGCCGCTGGAAACCGAGTTCGGCACGAAGCGGCAGATCAATCAGTCGACGTGCAACAAGGACTATTCGTGCCTGAACGGTTTTTGCCCGAGCTTCGTCACGGTGGAAGGCGGACAGCTCAAGAAGCCGAAGGCGACGAGCGTCGGCGCCGATTCGATGCCGGCCGTGCCCACGCCCGAGTTGCCTGAGATCGCGCGGCCGTACGGCGTGCTGGTGACGGGGGTCGGCGGAACGGGCGTCGTGACGATCGGCGCGCTGCTCGGCATGGCGGCGCATCTGGAGCAGAAAGGCGTCACGGTGCTCGACGTCACCGGCCTCGCGCAGAAAGGCGGCGCCGTAATGAGCCACGTACAGATCGCCAACCGTCCTGCCGATATCCACGCGACGCGCATCGCGATGGGCGAGGCGGATCTCGTCATCGGCTGCGATGCGATCGTCACCGCGAGCAACGAATGCGGCTCGCGGATGCAGCCGGATCACACGCGCGTCGTCGTGAACAGCGCGCAGACACCGACCGCCGAGTTCATCAAGAACCCGAACTGGAGCTTCCCGGGCGCGAGCGCGGAAGCCGATATCCGCGCGGCGGCGGGCGAGCATGTCGCGCTCGTCGATGCGAACCGTTTCGCCGTCGCGCTGATGGGCGATGCGATCTACACGAATCCGTTCGTGCTCGGCTTCGCGTGGCAGAAAGGCTGGGTGCCGCTGCGGCATGAATCGCTCGCGCGGGCGATCGAGCTGAACGCGGTGCAGGTCGAGAAGAATCTGGCGGCGTTCGAGTGGGGCCGCCGCGCCGCGCACGATCCCGAAGCGGTGCGCCGTCTCGCCGACGCGCAGCGCGGCGCTCCGGAAGCCGCGGGCAAGGTTATCGCGCTGCATACGCCGAAGGCACTGGATACGCTCATCGACAAGCGTCTCGATTACCTCGCGCGCTATCAGAACGCGGCCTACGCGGCGCGTTACGGACGGCTGGTCGCGTCGGTGCGCTCGGCCGAAGCGGGCCTGAACTCGGGCGACGGCCAGTATGCGCTGACCGAAGCGGTCGCCCGGAATCTGCACAAACTGATGGCCTACAAGGACGAGTACGAGGTCGCACGTCTCTATGCTGACCCGGCGTTTCTCGACAAGGTGAAGAGCAGCTTCGAAGGCGACTGGAAGATCAAGGTCCATCTGGCGCCGCCGAGCTTGTCGAAGAAGGATGCGCACGGGCATCTGGTGAAGAAGCAATACGGCCCGTGGATGATGTCGGCGATGCGCGTGCTCGCGCGCTTCAAGTTCCTGCGCGGCACGGCGCTCGATCCGTTCGGGCGCACGGAAGAGCGAAAGATGGAGCGTGCGCTGATCGGCGAGTATGAGGCGCTGGTGAAGGAACTGATCGCGGGACTGACGGCGCAGAAGCTGCCGCTTGCCATCGAACTTGCGAGCCTGCCGGAGTCGATGCGCGGGTATGGGCACATCAAGGAAAACAACGTGAAGGCGGCGAAGGTCAAGTGGGAGAAGCTGCTGGCGCGGTGGCGGAATAACGAGGGCGGGGACAAGCGGGCGGTGGCCTGATTTCTCCGCTTGTCGATGAAAAGGCGGTTCGCGAAAGCGGACCGCCTTTTTTTGTTCGATGCCTCCGTCTACGTCGTCAGACGAGACTGGCCAGACGCCGCAATGCCGGAACGATCTCGCTGGGGTCGGGCCGGCGCGTGTAATCCGGACTCACTTCGGCGTAGGCAATCTTGCCGTCCTGGCCGATGACGTAACGGGCAGGCATCGGCAAAGTCCAGCTAGGCTCTCCGTTGATGACCGGCAACTCAACGTCGAAACCCTTGTATGCCGCAATCAGGTCATCCTGCAGCCGGAAGCGGATTCCAAACGCGTCGGCCGTCTTGCCGCCCTCGTCGACGAGAATCGGAAAGCTCAGTTTGTTTTGCCGCTGCGACTTGAGGCTGTTTTGCGCGGTCTGCATCGAGATCGCGACCAGATTGGCGCCCGACGACCGAAGCTCGTCCGCGGCTTCCTCGATGGCCTGTAAGTCGATGTTGCAGTACGGGCACCACACGCCTCGGTAGAAGACAACGACAATGGGTCCCCGCTCCAGCAACGCTTCCGATGAGACCCGCTCGCCTTGCGCATCGGACAGCGCGAAGACGGGGGCCACGTCTCCGACTTTCAACGAACGTTCCGCCTGCCCTGTCGCGATCAATTCCGCCGTCGTTCTGTGAAAGAGTTCGACGACTTCGCGAGGCGCTACTTTGCTTTCGAAGTGAGATTTGAAGGCATCCAGTTTCTCTTGCAGTTTCATGACCGACTCCGGTTTGCTCGCCGTTCCTGGCGCGTGAAACCATCATGATTCATTTGTCTTTTGCCGAGTAGAATAGCCAGATGACTTTCAGTTATTCGCTGTGTAAATGAATGACAAGCTTTCGACGCTTCGCCTGTTCACCCGGGTCGCGCGTACGTCGAGCTTCACCCGGGCGGGACGCGAGCTGGGCATCAGTCAGCCTTCGGTGTCGCGACAAATCTCGGAACTCGAGACGGACATAGGCGCCGCGCTGTTCGTGAGGAGCACCCGCGCGGTGAAACTGACCGAAGCGGGCGTCGCCTATCTGGCGCGCGTAGACGCGATTCTCGACGCTCTGGACGAGGCAGATCACGCTGCGCGCGGAAGCACGGAACTCCGCGGCCGGCTCCGAATTGCGCTGTCCACGAGCTTCGGCATCCGCGAAGTCATTCCGCGACTCGAGCCGTTCATGGCGTCGCATCCGGCGCTGCATATCGATCTGCTGATGTCGGACGATCGGGAGGATCTGATCGCGGAAGGCGTCGACGTCGCCATTCGCTTCGGCGCGCTGCCCGATTCGAACGCGACATCAAGGTTGCTCGGGCGCTCGTCGCGAATGCTGGTTGCGGCGCCTGCGTATCTGGCGCGCGCGGGCATGCCCGCCGAACCGGCGGATCTGGCCGGGCACGATTTCGTCATCGGGCCGTCGAGCGCAGGTGCACTGGGCGCGACGCTTCGAAAGGAAGGGCGCGAAGTCGATTTCCGGGCCGAAGGACGACTCTCGACTTCCGTGAACGAAGGCGCGACATCGGCGGCCGTTGCCGGATTGGGGATTCTGACGATCGGGCTCTGGGGATGCCGCAGCGAACTCGCGGACGGACGACTCGTCCGGATTCTTCCGGACTGGCAACTCGATCCCGTCGAAGTTCACGCGGTGTTTCCGGCGCGCAGGGCCATGCGTCCGGCCGCTCGTGTGCTGGTCGACTATCTCGCGGAGTCGCTCCGGCCCATATCAGCCGATGGTACCGGCCAGACACGGGCTCGGGGATCCATGTCTCAGCCATAAAAAACGGCGACCCGGTTTCCCGGATCGCCGTTTCGTCAAAGCGCCTGCGCCTTACTTTTGCTTTGCCACACTCGCGTTCGCGCTCGCCACCGCCGTCATATTGATGATCCGCCGCACGGTCGCCGCGGGCGTCAGAATATGCACCGGCTTCGCCGCGCCGAGCAGGAACGGCCCGACCGTCACGCCCTCGCCGCTCACCATCTTGAGCAGGTTGTACGTGATGTTCGCCGCTTCCACGTTCGGCATGATCAGCAGGTTCGCTTCGCCGTGCAGCGTCGTGCCCGGGAATGCCGCCTTGCGCACCGTTTCCGACAACGCCGCGTCGCCGTGCATTTCGCCGTCCACTTCGAGATGCGGCGCACGTTCCGCGATCAGCTTGCGCGCTTCCGCCATGCGCTTGCTCGACGCGCTCGGCACGCTGCCGAAGTTCGAGTTCGACACCAGCGCGACCTTCGGCTGAATGCCGAAACGCTCGATCTCACGCGCCGCGAGAATCGTCATGTCGGCGAGTTGCTCGGGCGTCGGCGTTTCGTTCACGTACGTGTCGCTGATGAACAGATTGCGGCCCTGAAGCATCAGCAGGTTCATCGCCGCGAAGTTGTTCGCGCCCGGCGCCTTGCCGAGCACCTGTTCGACGAACTTCAGGTGATCCTGATACGTATCGATGAGACCGCAGATCATGCCGTCGGCATCGCCGGTATGGATCAGGATCGCGCCGATCAGCGTGTTGAACTTGCGCAGCGCGGCCTTCGCGCTTTCCGGCGTCACGCCTTCGCGCGCGGCGATCTCGTGATACGCCTGCCAGCTCTTTTGATAGCGCGGATCGTCTTCCGGATTCACGATCTCGAAGTCGACGCCCGGCTTCAGCTTCGAGCCCATCTTCTGCAGCCGCATCTCGACGACCGCCGGCCGCCCGATGATGATCGGCTTCGCGATCTTCTCCAGCAGCACGAACTGCGCGGCGCGCAGCACGCGCTCGTCCTCGCCTTCCGCAAACGCGATGCGCGCGGGCGCGGCCTTCGCCGCCACGAACACCGGGCGCATCACCATGCCCGTGCGGTACACGGTCGCGCCGAGCGTCTCGCGATACGCGTCCATGTCCTTGATCGGACGCGTCGCCACGCCCGAATCCATCGCGGCCTGCGCCACCGCCGGCGCGATCTTGATGATCAGACGCGGATCGAACGGCTTCGGAATCAGATACTCCGGACCGAATTCGAGCGAATGGCCTTCGTAGGCTTTCGCGACTTCATCGCCCTGATCGGTTTCTTCCGCGAGTTCCGCGATCGCCTTCACGCACGCGAGCTTCATCTCTTCGGTGATGGTCGTCGCGCCCACATCCAGCGCGCCGCGGAAGATGAACGGGAAGCACAGCACGTTGTTCACCTGGTTCGGATAGTCCGAACGTCCCGTCGCCACAATGCAATCCGGGCGCACTTTCTTCGCGTCTTCCGGACGGATTTCCGGCTCCGGATTCGCGAGCGCGAGAATCAGCGGCTTGTCCGCCATGGTCGCGACCATTTCCGGCTTGAGCACGCCGGCGCTCGAACAGCCGAGGAACACGTCGCAGCCGTGCATCGCGTCGCCGAGCGTGCGCGCATCGGTGCTCACCTGATAACGTTCCTTCGAGGCATCGAGGTTGCCGCGGCCTTCGTAGATCACGCCCTTCGAATCGATCACCAGCGTGTTCGACTTCTTCAGGCCCAGATGCACGAGCAAGTCCAGACACGCAATCGCCGCCGCGCCCGCGCCCGAACACACGAGCTTCACTTCGTCGAGCTTCTTGCCGACCACTTTCAGGCCGTTGAGAATCGCCGCCGACGCGATGATCGCCGTACCGTGCTGATCGTCATGGAAAACGGGAATCTTCATGCGCTCGCGCAGCTTCTTTTCGATGTAGAAGCATTCGGGCGCCTTGATGTCTTCGAGATTGATGCCGCCCAGCGTGGGTTCGAGCATCGCGATCGCGTCGACGAGCTTGTCCGGATCGGTTTCGGCGAGTTCGATGTCGAACACGTCGATGCCGGCGAACTTCTTGAACAGACATCCCTTGCCTTCCATCACCGGCTTGGCCGCGAGCGGGCCGATATTGCCGAGACCGAGCACGGCCGTGCCGTTCGTCACGACGCCGACGAGATTCGCGCGCGACGTGTACTTCTGCGCGTCGAGCGGTTCATCGTAGATCGCCATGCACGCGGCCGCGACGCCCGGCGAATACGCGAGCGAAAGGTCGAGCTGGTTCGAGAGCGGCTTGGTCGGCGTGACCGAAATCTTGCCGGGGCGAGGATTCTGGTGATACGCGAGGGCGCTTTGCTTCAGTTGTTCGTCCATGATTTACCTGAGACGTTTGGAAATTATTTGAACAGGGTTCACACTGCCGTCGACCGTGCTGCATAAATGCGGAAATGTGAATCTATGGACCAAGTTTCGTTCGCTCGGCGCGTCGGGTAGACGCGGCGTGCCGCTCGCCAGGATGAAACGCGCGGACGGAGCCTTTGGTTTTTTTGGGACGATCAGTGTACACCCCGCGCCAGCAATGACGCGAAGCAGCAATGACGCATGCGACGGGCGGTTTCATCGGACGAACTCGCGTGATGTCACTCGAGTCCGGCGCCGCGCTTGCCGCGAATTCGAGCGAGCGGCGCTGCCGCACTCGCCCGCACGACCCGCCTCGGGTAAAATGGCGGGCTACGCGCGCAGGAACCGTGAAAAAGCCCGTCGAGCAATGTGTCGAAGGCCGGCTCGTTTCGCGTCGATCCATGCGCCAGGGCCCTCGCGGCCGCCTCCCCGCTTCTCCAAGCGCCCTATCAAGTCCAAGGATTCGCCCATGACAGGCTTCGATCGCCAGACGATCTCCGACACCACCGCCAAGATGCTGCTCGAAGTGCAGGCGGTGCACTTCAACGCGGAAAAACCGTACATCTTCACGTCCGGCTGGGCGAGCCCGGTGTATATCGACTGCCGCAAGCTGATTTCCTACCCGCGCGTGCGTCGCGGCCTGATGGAAATGGCCGAGGCGACCATTCTGCGCGACGTCGGCTACGAACAGATCGACGCAGTCGCCGGCGGCGAAACGGCGGGCATTCCGTTCGCCGCCTGGATCGCCGACCGCCTGATGGTGCCGATGCAATACGTGCGCAAGAAGCCGAAGGGTTTCGGCCGCAATGCGCAGATCGAAGGCCTGCTGACCGAAGGCCAGCGCGTGTTGCTCGTCGAAGACCTGACGACCGACAGCCGCAGCAAGATCAACTTCATCAACGCGCTGCGCACGGCCGGCGCCACGGTGAACCACTGCTTCGTGCTGTTCCACTACAACATCTTCAAGGAAAGCGTGTCGGTGCTGAAAGACATCGATGTCGATCTGCACGCGCTCGCAACCTGGTGGGACGTGCTGCGCATCGCCAAGGAACAAGGCTACTTCGAGACGAAGACGCTCGATGAAGTCGAGAAATTCCTGCACGCGCCGGCAGAATGGTCGGCCGCGCATGGCGGCGCAACAGCTGCGCCGCAATAAGCCTGACTGTTTCGAAAGTTAAAAATGAAAAAGCCGCTGATTCCGGTCAGCGGCTTTTTTATTATTCAGCAAATCGACACGTTATAACGATTGCGGATTGGAAACCGGAGAATCGTCGATTGTGCCGTCTCCCGCATACGCCGAAAGATTCATTAATCCATTACTTTGCGCATACTGAAATAATTCAGAATCACGCTCAATGCCGAGTTTGCGCATTGCAGTATTTTTTTGCGTGCTGATTGTCTTGATGCTGCGACGCAATTGCGCGGCGATTTCCGTGATGGTCATCCCGGAAACGAACAGGCGTACGACTTCGAGTTCGCGCTTGGAAAGAATCACGCTGCGCTGCTGCCCGTTCGCGCCGAGCCCCATGCTCTCGAGCGCCGCATGCACCGACGGCCCGAGATACTCCTGACCGCGCATGACGTGCTGGATCGCCCAGCCGATATGGTTCATGTCGTCGGCCTTGTTGATGATGGACATCACGCCCACTTCGCGCAGGCGTTTGAGCAGGGCCGGATTCTCGAGCATGGTCAGCACGACGAGCTTCACGCGCGGAAACTGCCGCCCGATATAGCCGAGCAGCGGCATGCCGTCGCCGTAGGAGCCGCCGGGCATGGCGAGATCCGTGACAAGGACATCGCACGGCGTCTTCTGCAGAAGCTGGATGAGTTCCGTCGACTGGCGTGCCTGACCGACGACATCGACCTCGGGAAACTTGTTGAGCGCCTGCGTTGCGCCGAACAGAATCACCGGATGGTCGTCCGCGATGATGACCTTTATTCGCTGGCTCATTTACTCCTCCCGAAAAATAGATGGATTAGATGCCGCGCGAATCTGCATCAGATTAATCATTTTTACATTCAGTATAGTGCGCTGACGACGCCGTCAAGGCACTGCGCTGCTCGCCTAAACCGATGTACGTGGATCGCGCCATCGGTTAAGTCCCAAGGATCAAGGCTTTAAACCTTTGTTGCGATGTTAAACTGCAACCTGTCACGAAGCGCATCCCTGAGACAAAAAACATCGTTGCAGTCTGCGAAACGCTGATATAACGCGCGACGATACTGACAAGGAGTTCAGCCCATGCGCCTCACAGGCCGAAGCGGGAATTCGAGTGGCCTTGTCACATCTGTCTTTTTTTTTCGCGTGTGCGACCGTCGCTCTCGCGAGTTCGCGCGAAGCCGTGGCTGACTCCACCTTCACCATATCGAGCACCGACCTCGCCCCGGGCAAGCCGATCGGGCGCGATCTGCTGTTCGATCAGTCCGAATGCAAGGGCGGCAACCGTTCGCCGCAGATTTCCTGGCGCGGCGCGCCCGCGAACACGCGCGGCTTCGCCGTGACCATCGTCGACCCCGATGCGCCCGGGCGCGGCTGGTGGCACTGGGCGGTCGCAGGCATTCCCGCCGGCACGGACCGCCTGCCCAACAACGCGAGCGCCTCGGGCGTCCTGCGCAAACTGGGCGCGCTCGAGGCGCGCAACGACTGGGACACCGACGGCTACGGCGGACCGTGCCCGCCGCCCGGCAAACCGCATCGCTACGTGGTGACGGTGTATGCGCTCAACAACGACGAACTGCGTCTGCGTCAGGGCACGCCTGCGCTCATGTTCGAGCATGAAATCCGCACGATGGCCATCGCGAGCGCGCAGCTGACCTTCACCTACGGACGGTAGTCTCGACAGCCTGAAGCGTGCGCTTGCGCCGGTCGGGCGGAAACTGTCTTTGTTAGACTGGCCGCAGCCGTCCGGCGCACGCCGCGACCCGCGGACCGACTCAGGGACATCATGTCGAATATCGTCATCGTTTATCACAGCGGCTACGGCCATACGAAGAAAGTGGCGGAAGCCGTGCTCGCCGGCGCGACCGACGCGGGCGCGAGCGTGAAGCTGATCGCCGTCGGTGAACTCGACGACGCCGCCTGGGCCGAACTCGAGGCCGCCGATGCCATTGTCTTCGGCGCGCCGACCTACATGGGCGGGCCGTCCGCCGACTTCAAGAAGTTCGCCGACGCGAGCTCGAAACCGTGGTTCGGCCAGAAATGGAAGGACAAGATCGCGGCCGGTTTCACCAACTCGGCGCACATGAACGGCGACAAGTTCCTGACCATCTCGTATTTCGTCACGCTGGCGATGCAGCACGGCATGATCTGGGTCGGCACCGGCATGATGCCGTCGAACACGAAGGCCGCGACGCGCAACGATCTGAACTTCGTCGGCGGCTTTACGGGCCTGCTCACGCAATCGCCCGCCGATGCTTCGCCGGACGAGGCGCCGCCGCCCGGCGATCTGGAGACGGCCAAGGTCTACGGCGCGCGCATCGCCGAGGTGACGGCGCGCTGGATCGGGAATTCGGCGGCCGTCGAAAACGGTGGACATCAGCCCGCCTCGGAATCGCCTTAAAATAGCGTTTTTGCGGCGAGCGTCCGCACGAACCAGCGAGATCGAGATGACCACGAAAGTATTTGTCGACGGACAGGAAGGCACCACCGGCCTGAAGATTTTTGAATATCTGTCGCAGCGCCGTGACATCGAGGTGCTGCGCATCGAGGACGCGAAGCGCAAGGATATCGAGGAGCGGCACCGCCTGATCAACGCGTCCGACGTCACGTTCCTGTGCCTGCCGGATGTCGCGTCGCGCGAGTCGGTTTCGCTCGTCGCCCCCGACAACACGCGCACCGTGATGATCGACGCCAGCACGGCGTTCCGCACGCAGGACGACTGGGCGTACGGCCTGCCCGAACTCTCGCGCGCACAGCGCGAGCGCCTGCGCACGTCGAAGCGCATCGCGGTGCCGGGCTGCCATGCGTCGGCGTTCGTGCTGTCGGTGCAGCCGCTCGTCGCGGGCGGACTCGTTCCCGCGGATTTCGCCGCGCACGCCTATTCGATCACCGGCTACAGCGGCGGCGGCAAAAAGATGATCGCCGAATACGAAGCCGGCGGCGACGAGAAGCTCAAGAGCCCGCGCCCCTACGCGCTCGGCCTGACGCACAAGCATCTGCCGGAAATGTCGGTGCGCACGGGCCTCGCGCGCGCGCCGATTTTCACGCCGATCGTCGGCGCGTTTTTGAAGGGTCTCTCGGTCACGACGTACTTCTCGCCGGATCAGCTTACGCGGCCGGCCAAACCGCAAGACGTGCGCGACATGCTCGCCGAGTACTACAACAACGAACCGTTCGTGCGCGTGCTGCCGTTCGACGCCGAAAGCAATCTGGACGCCGGTTTCTTCGACGTGCAGGCCTGCAACGACACGAATCGCGTGGATATTTTCGTGTTCGGCAACGACGAGCGCTTCGTGACGCTCGCGCGGCTCGACAATCTCGGCAAGGGCGCGTCGGGCGCCGCGATTCAGTGTATGAATCTGGCAATCGGCGCGGATGAGGAGTCGGGTCTCGCGCGCTGAGCGCGCTTTCGCTTTCGCTTTCGCGCAGCATCATGAAAAAAGGCCGGTCCGCTTGATTGCGGATCGGCCTTTTTCATTGCGGCTCGGAAAGGTCCTGTGCACCGCAACATCGGCACTCGGAGAATCTGGGGACGAAAAAAAGCCCGCCAATGCTGGCGGGCTGAATCCATATCAGTGGAGACATGGAGGAGACAGGAGTAAATATAGCAAGAATATTGGTGCGTCGCAACATCCGATGTTGCGACAAGCTGACGCACGTTCGTTCGAATTGCCCGGACCGCGTGTCAGGGCTGCGTCATCGACAGGATGAAATGCAGCTGATCGGCGGAGATCGGCTTGACGAGGTGGACGTCGAAACCGGCGTCGAGCGTCATCTCGCGATGTTGCGGCTGGCCCCAGCCGGTGAGCGCGACGAGCATCATCGCGTGGCCGTTCGGCAGGCGGCGCAGTTCGCGCGCCGCCGCGAGGCCGTCGACGAGCGGCATGCCGAGATCGAGGATCACGACTTCCGGCGCGAACTGGGCCGCGACTTCCACCGCCTGCGCGCCGTCCGCCGCGAGCGCCACTTCGTGGCCCATGCCGTTCAGCAGATGGGCGAGGCCGGCGAGCGCATCGTCGTCGTCATCGGCTATGAGGATGCGCTTGCTCACATTGACCTCAACGGGATCCGTAGATTTCGAGTTTGAGCTTGTTCGAGCCCGCCTGCGCCGCCGCGATTTCGGTGCGCGCGCCGCGGGCGCCTATATAGAAGTGCTGCCGGGCGGGCGAGTTCTGGTCGTGCGTCGCGTCCGGCAGGCACGACGCGATGTCCGCCGCGACGCCCTGCAGCGCGTCGGCGCTGGATCCGCCGTGCGGCGTCCAGGTACAGCGATAGTCGGTCTGCGAGGCGGCGCACTGCACGGCGTCGCCCCAGGACAGCGCGAGCGGACGGCCATCGATGGCGTTCAGCGACGAGAAATTCGGCGCCGCCGCGACGATGCGCTTGAGCGCGCCGCACGGGTTCGGCGTGTCGTCGGCGTGCGCCGGCGATGCGAGCGCGACGCAAAACAGCGTGAAGAGCGCGGCGGATGCGGACAATGCGGCGCGGCGGTCAGTCGTCAACATGGGCGCCTCCTTTTTAGCTGTTCTTTTGAAGTCTTGCCGCGGCCTCGGGACGATGGCTACTATCGTCGCGCCGTTCGCGAAAGTATGTTCGCAAGAGAGCAAAACGTGCACCCGTTCGTGCAGACGTTTGTCGATCCGGTGATTCGGCACGTCGGCGCTCAGTGCCGCACGAGCGCCATCATGGCGCCGAAGCCGACGAACACGCCGCCGGTCAGCCGGTTGAAGGCCCGGGCGACGCTCGCGCTCTTCAGCTTGTCGCCGATATGCGCGCCGAGCCCGGCATACACCGCGTACCAGCTCACTTCGATGACCGCGAAGGTCGATACGAGCACCGCGAACTGCGGCAACACGGGCCGGCCCGCATCGATGAATTGCGGCAGCAGCGCCGCCGCGAAAAGGATCGCCTTCGGATTGCTGCTCGCGACGAGAAAGCCGTTGCGAAACAGCGTCGCGCGTCCGGCCGACGGCGTGCCCGCGCTTTCGTCGCGAACCTCGGAGGCGACCGCTTTGGCGCGCCAGCTTTTCACGCCCAGCCAGACGAGATACGCCGCGCCGATGAAACGCAGCGTGTCGAAGAGGCGCGGCCACGCGTCGAGAAACACGCCGAGCCCCGCCGCCGACACCGACAGCATGATGACGAGCGCGGTGAGACAGCCGGCCATTGTGGCCGTCGAGCGCCTGAGGCCGTGACGCGCGCCGTGCGTCATCACGAGCAGCATATTGGGACCGGGAATCGCGGAAACGACGAAGACTGTCGCGACGAACAGCCACCAGACATGCATTTTCATTGCGGCGCGGCGTGTGGAAAGGGGACTCGCATTATGCCGTCTGCCCGCGCCGAAACTAACGGAATCGGCGCTTCGCCCCACCGCGCGTATGGAATCCGCAAGCTCACTGTCCCGCGCGACGCGCCGCCACTTGCCCCAGCACAGCGAAATCCTTTTCGCCGTCGCCGTGGGCGAGCGCATCGACCAGGTTGTCGCGCACCACGCTCGCCACCGGCAGCGGCACGTTCACCGCATCGCCGGCCGCGATCGCAAGACGCACGTCCTTCAGGCCGAGGCGCGCCTTGAAGAGCGCCGGCTCGTAGCGCCGCTCCGCGATCATCTTCCCGTAACCCTGATAAACCGGCCCCGGAAACAACGAATTCGTGATGACGTCGAGCAAGGTCTGCGACGCGATGCCGTGACCGCTCACCAGCGCCGCCGCCTCGCCGAAGGACTCGATCGCCGATGCCAGCATGAAATTCGCCGCGAGCTTCAGCACGTTCGCGTGCTGCGGCTCGCTGCCGACGCGCCAGGTTTTCTGGCCGAGCGCATCGAGCACCGGCTGCACGCGGTCGATCGCCTCGCTCGCGCCCGCCGCCAGAATGTTGAGCTTGCCCGCCGCCGCGACGTCCGGCCGGCCGAGCACGGGCGCGGCGACATACGCGACGCCATGCTGCGCATGCAGTTCGGCGAGTTCGATGGCGAGCGCCGCCGAAATCGTCGCCATGTTGACGTGCACGAGATTCTTTGGCGCGTGCTTGAGCAGCCCGCCGTCGACCAGCACGGAACGCAGCGCGTGATCGTCGGCGAGCATGGAGAACGCGGCGTCGCCGGCGAAAGCCTGCTCGGGCGTATCGACCACCGACGCGCCCTCCGCCGCGAGCGCGCGCGTCTTGTCGCGCGAGCGGTTCCATACGCGCACCGTGTGCCCCGCCTTGAGCGCGTTGCTCGCCATCGCGCCGCCCATCTCGCCCAGTCCAATGAATCCGATATCCATGCCCATGCTCCCTGACGTAGTCCGTTCGACGAGCGCCAGTTAAGCACATCGCCGCGCCGGGCGCACGGGCGAGGGCAAGCGAGGAACCGCGATCGCCGGCGACGCCGAGCGGTCGAAACCAGCCAATGCGATACTCGCTGAATGCTCGAGGCGCGCTTTCACTTCCACCGCGAACTGAACGAATTCCTCGCCCGGCCGTTGCGCGGGCATGCGTTCGCCTGCGCGTGCGCGAAGGCATCGACGACCAAGCACATGATCGAAGCGCTCGGCGTGCCGCACACGGAAGTCGCGCTGATCGTGAAGAACGGCCACCCCGTCGGATTCGACGCGCAAATCGAGCCGGACGATGTCATCGACGTCTATCCCGCGCACCTCACGCCCGCCGACCTGGCGCACGGCACGCTGCCGCTGCGCCCGCCGCTGCACGCCGCCGGCATGCGCTTCATCGCGGATGCGCATCTCGGCGGGCTCGCGCAACTGCTGCGGCTCGCGGGCTTCGACACGCGCTACGACAACAACTTCCCCGACGACGAAATCGAGCAACTCGCGCACGACGAAGCGCGCATCGTGCTCACGCGCGACCGCGAACTGCTCAAGCGCCGCACCGTGCTGCACGGCTGTTACGTGCGCGCGCTGCAACCCGACGACCAGTGGCGCGAAGTCGCGGAACGCTTCGATCTCGCGCCGCATGTGCGCGCGTTTCGCCTGTGCCTGATGTGCAATGCGCCGCTGCGCCGCGCCGATCCGGACGAAATCGACGGCCGCGTGCCCGAAGGCGTGCGCGAGCGTCACGCGCGTTTCGTGACCTGCGACGTCTGCCGCCGCGTGTTCTGGGAAGGCTCGCACTGGCGGCGCATGCGCGCGCGCATCGACGCGCTGGCGGAAGCGAACCGCTGACGCGCCCGCCGCGTTCCGTACAATACGGGCCTTGTCATCAATCGTCGTACCGGAGCATCGCGTGAACAAATTTCAGCTGGAACAAACCAAGGCGTTCAAACTCGCCAACGAGCTCAAGCACGGCAGCCGTGCGCGCACGGGCGTCGCGGACGCGGGGAAAGTCGACCGCCGCGAGCAGCGCAAGCTCGATCAGGCCAAGGGACTCGTGCCGTTCGCCTGCAAGCTCGACGAAAAACTCGTCCAGCAATTGAAGGAGCGCGCCGACGCACACGAAGGCGGCATGACCGAAGCGCTGGCCGAACTGCTCGTCGCGGCGGGCCTGCAACGCTGAAGCAGCGGCACCGCGCTCAGACGCTGCCTGCCTTTTCGATCACCAGAATGCGCGCCTCGCCGACCGGTTCGGCGAAATGTTCGTCGCCGGCCTGCGCGTAGAAGATATCGCCGGCGCGCAGTGTCAGCGTCCGCTCGGCGCCGTCGCTGCGCACATGCATGCGCACTTCGCCGTCCATCACGGCGAACACTTCCTCGCCGTCGTTCACATGCCACTTGTATGGCTGGTCGGTCCAGTGCAGACGGCACGACGTGCCGTTCATCACGCAGATATCGAGCGCGCCCCATGCACGCCCGGCCGTGAACTTGCCGCTTTCGATCACTTTCATGTCGATAGTGCCTAGCGAATGACGTCGCGCGCCTCGTCGACATCGGCGTGGCGCGTCGCCGGAATGCACGCCACCGCGACGAGCGAGAGCGCGAGGCCGCCCATCACATAAAACGTCGGCGCGAGTTGCGATTCCGTGACGCGGATCAGCCACGTCACGATGAACTGCCCGAAGCCGCCGAAGATCATCACCGCGATGTTGTACGCGAGCGAGAGGCCCGTCGAGCGCACGTGCGCGGGAAACAGCTCGGCGATGAGCGCGCCGAACGGCCCATAGTAGCCCGACAGCGCGATGGAAAGCAGCGCCTGCACGATCACGAGCCGCATCACGCTCGGCTCCGCGGCGAGCCACGCGAAGAGCGGATAAATGATGACGAGCGTGATGAACAGCGACCACAGCGACAAGCCCTTGCGCCCGATGCGATCCGACCACGCGCCCGCGACCGGCGAGAGCACCGTCAGCAGCAGATTGCCGACGATCAGCGCCGTGAACGACTGCTCGAACGGCAGCTTCAGTTGCTTGACGGCAAATGTCGGCAGATAGGCGATCAGCACATACACGGTCACCGTCAGCGCGATCACGGAGCCGAGCCCGCACAGCACTTCGCGGCTGTGGCTGCGGAACACTTCGCCGAGCGTCGCGCGGCGCGCGGTCTTGCGCGCGTGCAGGAACGCTTCGGTATCGGCCATGTTGCGGCGGATATAGAGGCCGATCGGCCCGATGATCAGGCCGAAGATGAACGGCACGCGCCAGCCCCAGGAATCGAGCGCGGCGGGCGAAAGTCCGCGCGAGATCGCCGCGCCGACGAGCGCGCCGAGCAGCAGCGACGCCGCCTGGCTCGCCATCTGAAAACTGCCGTAGAAGCCGCGTCTGGAGAACGGCGCGGCCTCGATCAGCAGCGCGGTCGAGCTGCCGAATTCGCCGCCCGCCGAGAAACCTTGCAGCAGCCGCGCGAACACGATGATGAGCGGCGCGCCGATGCCGATCGCCGAATAAGGCGGCGCGATCGCCAGCAGGAAAATGCCGAGCGTCATCAATCCGATGACGAGCGTGAGCGCCGCCTTGCGCCCGGCGCGGTCGGCGTAGAGACCGAGCACGATGCCGCCGACCGGGCGCATCACGAACGCCACGCCGAAGGTCGCCGTGGTCAGGAGAATCGACGCGTAGTCGCTTTCGCCCGGGAAGAACAGACGCGCGATGACCACCGTCATGAAGCCGAATACGGTGAAGTCGTACCACTCCAGCGCGTTGCCGATGACCGCCGCCGTCACGGCGCGCGCGTTCAATCGTCTTCCTGGCATGCGATCCCCTGTGTGTGCATCGTGTGCATCGGTCGGCGTGGGCATGTCCGCGTTTCGTCGAGTGAATTCGCACGCGCGGCTCTTTTTGCCTTGGCGAGTGTAAAGACGGTTTTTCTCCCAATCAAGCGAATTGCGAACGAACAAAGGCGCGCCGGGCCTCACGGCCGGGCGCGCCTGACGGATGAAACTGCTCCGCGGGTTATGCCTTCTTCACATAAGCGCTGCACCAGCCCTTCGATGCGACCAGCTTGCTGCTGAACATCGGGCACGGCGCGAAGGCGTCGGTCGGCTTGCCCTGATAGAACTGGCAGTTGCCGCAGTCCTGCCCGGCGGCGTATTTCGCGAACTTGGCCTTGTCGACCTTGCTCGCGTCTTCCTTGTAGCCGAGCGCCTGCGCGGTGGGATCGCTTTCGGGGACTTTCGGTGCATCGGCGAATGCGGCTTTCGAGCCGAGCGCGAACGTCGAGGCGACGCCTACGCTTGTGATCAGAAACGTGCGACGCGATGTCTTCATGGTGACTCACTCCATGTTGTATTGGGGGATGACGCCGTTCTTGGCGACGGCGGTATCCGAGCATAACAACGCGGACGCGAGTCGAAACAGTCAAATCTCGGAGATAAGAAACGACAGAAAGTCGTCTGAAAGCTAGCGCGCCATGTCGGCCACGCGTTCGCCGATCGCAAGCGACGCTGTCAGCCCCGGCGACTCGATGCCGAACAGATTCACGAGCCCCGGCACGCCATGCGCGGACTTGCCCTGGATCATGAAGTCCGCCGCCGCCTGGCCCGGACCGGAGAGTTTCGGCCGGATGCCCGCGTACGCCGGCTGCAGCGCGTCGTCGGGCAGGCGCGGCCAGTACGCGCGGATCGCGGCGTAGAAGGATTCGGCGCGGCGCGGATCGACGTCGTAGTTGAGCGTCGGCACCCATTCGACGTCCGGGCCGAATTTCGCCTGGCCGCCGAGATCGATCGTCAGATGCACGCCGAGACCCGCTTCGTTCGGCATCGGATAGATGAGCCGTTCGAACGGCGCGCGCCCGCTCACGCTGAAGTAGTTGCCCTTCGCGAAGTAGAGCGGCGGCACGTGGCGGTCGTCGAGGCCGCGGATCGTGCGCGCGATCTCGTTGGCGTGCAGCCCCGCGCTGTTGATCAGATACGACGCCCGGAAGCGCGTGGGCGCGGCGCCGCCCGTATCGACGATGAAGCAGCCTTCGCGCGCATCGATGGCCGTGACGGGCGTATGGAACACGATGCTCGCGCCGTGATTTTCCGCGTCGCCCTGCAGCGCGAGCATGTACTGATGACTGTCGACGATTCCCGTCAGCGGCGAATACACCGCCTCGACGCATTGCAGTTGCGGCTCCATCTCGGCGGCTTCCGCGCCGGAAAGACGCACGAGCCCCTTCACGCGATTCTCGATGCCCTTTTGCTCCAGCGCTGCGAGTTGCGCCACCTGATTGCGCGCCGTGGCGACCAGGAGCTTGCCGCATTGCCGGTGCGGCACGCCGTGCGCGCGGCAGAATTCGTAGAGCATGTCGCGGCCGCGCACGCACAACTCGGCCTTGAGCGAGCCGCGCGGGTAATAGATGCCCGCGTGAATCACTTCGCTGTTGCGCGAACTCGTGCCGATGCCGATAGCCTCACCCGACTCCAGCACGATGACTTCGCGTCCACGCAACGCCAGCGCCCGGGCAATGGCCAGCCCGACGACGCCCGCTCCGATCACCACGCACTCGATCCGATCCATGTTTTTTCCGCCGCAGATGTATCCCAACTATTTTACGTTCGGGACTATTGCGCGATACACAACAAACGTACATGGATTGCATCGTTTTCCGGTGCAATTCAGAAAAAGGCAAGAATCTGGCCGCCAGATGTCAAAAAAGACAGGTTTTGGCGGCCTTTTCGGCAATTTTGCGAAGACGGTTTTTTCAGAAACCGATCGCTTTCCTGCGCGAATTGCGATCGAGTTGAATATCGCGCGCGTCCACATGATGTCGGCCGTCGATCCGCGCGTTGCCGAACGCGTTCAACATCGCGCGCCGCATGCCTCGGGGCGACGCCTGCGTGAGCGCATCGAGCGGCGCATCGCCGAGCGTTTCGGGAAAGCGCGCGCCCCACGTGTGCGCGTTGCGGATTTCGGCGTAGATCGACTGGGCGATGCGGCGCGCGCCGTCGCGATCGGGCGCGGGAATCTCGTAGACGTTCATGCGGTTCATGAGCGGCTCGGGAATCGCGCGCGCGTCGTTGGCGGTGGCGATCCACACGACATTGCCCGCGTTGATCGGCACTTCGGCGAATTCGTCGATGAACGTCTGCGCCGTGTCGTGTTCCAGCAGCGCGTAGAGTGCGCCGAGCGGATCGTATTGCGCGTCGCCGGTGGCCTTGTCGATTTCATCGACGGTCATGACGGGGTTCGCGTAGCTGCCGTTCACGAGCGCATCGAAGACCTTGCCCGGCTTCGCATTGCGCCATTGCGACGACGCTCCCGACAGAATCCAGCCCGCCGTGAGCGAACTCATCGCGACGTAATGGCAGGATGTGCCGAGCAGCCGCGCGAGCTGTTTCGCGAAATGCGTCTTGCCGATGCCCGGTTCGCCGAGGAGCAGCATCGGCATGAGTTCGAGGCGGTCGTCGGTTTCGAGGCACAGCGCGATCTGCTTGCGGATATCCGCGAGCGGCTCTTCGAAGTTCGGCAGCGCAGCCGCGAGATCGTCGATGGACGGCATGCGGTTCGGCTTCACGCAAAAGCGCAGATTGCCCACCTTGAGCATTTTTTCGTAGGTGGCGCGCAAGGCTTCGCTCGCGCCTTCGGACAGATCGTTGAGCGCGGTTTCCACATCGTCGAGACTGTAGACCTTGCTGAACGATGCCACCGCCAATTCCTGTCTGACCACGGCCGTCGTCATGTCGCACCCCGTCATTTTTTTGGTCGATGAGTTCAGTGTATCGACGCCAAAAGCCCGCGCAAGCGAGCAGTCGGACGCGTGTGCTGCTAATTGGGACGACCGTTTACACCGAAAAAGCCGCGATCGGCGCGCGCTAGTATCATCGACGGGATCGACGCGGCGGGCGGGTTCGAAACCTGCTCTGCTCAAAGCCGGTCCGGTCGTGTTTCGGCCGGCGCCCTATCGTTGCAATGGGCTGTTTCATGGGCGCGCTGAACCGGCCCCGCGCCGCCGTGTCACAAGGAAGTCGCCGAGGATCGCCGATCCGGCGGCCGCTCGCCGAGCGCGCCGCCATCCGAACAGTCCGCGCGCAGGAGTCGCTTTCAATGCCAGGAACCATACACACCGCCTTTTCGTCCTTTTTGAATGCCGCGCTCGTGACGGGCGCCTGTCTCGTCGCCGTCGGCGCGCACGCGCAAATCGCGCCGCCGCAGCCGGTGAGCTGGGAATTGCAGGTCGTGCAGGACGGCAAGCAGATCGATGCGTTTTCCGCCACGACCAACGTCGGGCAGGCGCGCACGGATACGCATCACAACAAGGTGCAGAATCGCGTGGGCTGCGCGGATCAGCCGGCGGGCGACATCGACCTGCAACGCACGCTCACGGTCTCGCCGATCCATGCGAGCGCCGACGACATCACGCTCGCCATCGACGCGCAGGAAACCTTGCAGGAAGAAAGCACGCGCGTCTCGCCCTCCGGCTGCAAGCTGCCGCCGGTGCCGCGGCAGGTGAGCGCATCGCATCCTGGGCTCGTGCTCAAGCCGGGCGAATGGGGGCAATGGCAGATCATCGAAAGCAACCCGTCGCTCGCGTACCGGGTGCGCGCGAGCCTCGGATCGGCCACGGCGGCGCAATGACAACCGCGGCGACATAGCCTCGCGAGGCCGCCGCTACAGAGCAAGAACGCATGCGAAACCCAGAACATCTTCCGCCCGGCCCGTCCGCCCACTCGGCCACGCCGGATTTCACGGCGGTCAGCTGGAACCTCCACAAGGGCCGCTCGCCGCTCGGCCTGCGCGCCTGGAACGCGATGCAGCGGTGGGTGCAGACCACCAACGCCGACGTCTATTTTCTGCAGGAAGCCATGGCCCGGCGCATGCCGCAGCCGGTGCTGGCGAGCGGCTTCGGCGACCCGCTGCACGCGCCGCTCGACGATGTCTGGCATTGCCAGGCAACCGAGATCGCGACCGCGCTCGAACTGCAGATCGCCCTCGGGCCGAATGTGTTCAAGCCGTCGTGGCGGCATGGCAATGCCATTCTGTCGCCGCATCCGCTGGATCTTTCGGGACGCTGGGACATCTCCGCGCATCGCTTCGAGCGGCGCGGGCTGCTGGTCGCGCGCGCCACGTTCGCCGGCCAGGCCATCACGCTGCTGTGCGCGCATCTCGCGCTGACGCGGCAGGCGCGGCTGCGGCAGATGAACTGGATCGCGCACTGGATCGCGAAGGAAGCGCCCGAAGGCCCGCTCGTATTGGCGGGCGACTTCAACGACTGGCGCAACGACTCCGTGCCGCTGTTCCGCGAACTGGGCATGAACGAAGTCGCGACGATGCTCGGCGAATCGGGCCGCACGTTTCCCGCGTTTTCACCGGCGCTCGCGCTCGACAAGATGTTCGTGCGCGGGCTTAAACCGGTCGAATGGCTCATTCCGACGCAGGACACGGCGTGGCTGTCGGATCACCTGCCGTACATGGCGCGCCTGCAGGTCGACTGACGCGGGCGGCTAGTTTCGCGGCGCGGCGAGCAGCGCTTCGAGCGCATCGAACGTGACGGGCTTCGTCAGATGATGATCGAAGCCCGCGTCGAGCGCGCGGCGGCGGTCGGCGTCGCTGCCGTAGCCAGTCAGCGCGAGCAGCAGCGCGTCCCTGGTGACGGCGTGCTTTCTCATTTCGCGCGCGACGTCGAAGCCGCTCATGCCGGGCAGGCCGATATCGAGCACGACCACGTCGGGTTTGAAATCGTCGATCGATGCGAGCGCGCGCGGTCCGTCGTACTCCGTGCGCACTTCATGCCCGAGCGCTTCGAGCAGCATCGACATGGCAAGCGCTGCATCGACGCTGTCGTCGACGAGCAGGATGCGGCGGCACGGCACCGCGCCGCCGCTCGCTTCGGCGGTGGTATTCATGCGAGTCCCCGGGAATCGTCACCGTGCGCAACCCGGTGTTCGGACCGTCGCACAATGTTTTTGAGATGATCGTCCGACTTTAGCACACGCGTCCGCAGGCAAGAATAATGGCCGAGCAATACGGCGCGCGGCGCCTCTGCTATCGTGAATGTTTCGCGCGCCGCCGGCCTTCACGCACCACGCCATGTTCGATCTCTTCGACGACATTCCCAAGCCCGACATCGTGTGGGATCCCGACTGGCTCGGTGCCGACGAGGGCTCCGATCTGATGGGCGCGCTGATCGATGAAGTGCGCTGGCAGCAGGACTCGATGACGACGCCCGCCGGCCGCGTGCCGCTGCCGCGCCTGACCGCGTGGCAGGGCGAGCCGGACGCGGTCTATGTGTATTCGGGCATCCGCAACGTGCCGCAGCCGTGGACGCCCGCCGTCACGCAATTGCGCGAGCGCGCCGAAAAGGCATGCGGCGCGCGCTTCAACAGCGTGCTGCTGAACCGCTATCGCAACGGACTCGACAGCATGGGCTGGCACGCCGACAAGGAACGCGAACTCGGCGCGGAACCAGTGATCGCATCGGTGAGTCTCGGCACGACGCGCACGTTCGAATTTCGTCACTCGCGCACGCACGCGACGCACACGCTCGCGCTCACGCATGGCGGCCTGCTCGTGATGCGCGGACGCACGCAGCTCGAATGGGTGCATCGCGTGCCGAAGGATCCGGGTGCGCGCGGCGAGCGCATCAATCTCACGTTCCGCTGGGTCGATGCTTCGAAGCGCGCGAACAGCATTCGCTGACCACATTTTCTCTGAGTGATTGCCTGGCGCCAGCCGATCTCCAGTACAGGCATCTATAAGACACACAGTAATTAGTAATATTTTCTCCGCCGAGTGAAGAGAGGAACTACGTCGTCCTACCATGCAGATTCCCGCTGGCTACCTAAAGCACGACGCAACCTCAGATGAAACTCGACGGATTTTTCATCAATCTCGACAGAAGCGACGACCGGCGCCGCTTCATGGAAAAGCAACTCGCCGATCTCGGATGCGACTCGTTCATCCGGCGTTATCCGGGCGTCGACGGCCTTATCGTCGGAACCCTCGATGACCCGGCCGAGAACGGCATTCGCGCCTGCCGCCGTTCCCATACGGAACTGATCCTGAATGCCGACGAGCACAGCAGCACAGTCATCCTCGAAGACGACGTCACGCTCAGCGCACAATTTCCGGCCATCGTGAATGCGGGCGTGCTCGAGAAGGTGTCGGACACCTTTCCGGCCGTGGATATCCTCTTCTTCGAGTGCTATCTCAACCCGCATTCCGTGGCCACATTCCTTTCTCTCGCGGAGAAACAGATGCCGCAGCGCTCGCGGACAGACGTACACGGGCCGCAGCGGCACACGTTCACGCGCTTCATGATCGCGCTGGCAACCGAGGCCTACAACGCCGGCACCACGGCTTATCTGGTCACGCCAAAAGGAAAGCGAACCCTGCGCGCGCTGTTTGCGACACCCACGAATCCCGCTGCGCCGATCGACATCGTGTACCGGCACTGGATCAAGACCGGCGCGCTCAATGCCCTGATCGGCGTGCCGTTCATTGCCGCGCCCACGTCCGCGTTTCACTCGACCATCGCGTATCCCGGGTCTCTGCACCACGCCGAATTACAGATCGCGCATGCCGTGCGCCGCCTCATGTTTGCAGGTGATCCGGAAGTCGAAGCGAACGCGCTCGAGTCGTTTCTAGCCGATGTTCCGCTGTCGCCGGAATATCGGCTGGGCATCACGCTTTTCGATCAACTCTGGATGCGCGCCGCTGGCGGGTGATCGTCCGGCGCGTCGTCGTCGTGCCTGTCGGAAACATTTCTGCATTGAGCGTGTCGGGGAATGGCGTCGACCTATAATCCGTGACGTCAACCGCCCAATGCACGACCGGCGCAAGCCGTCGCCTCAAATGAAACTCGACGGATTCTTCATCAATCTCGACAGAAGCGACGACCGCCGCCGCTCCATGGAACAGCAACTCGCCGATCTCGGATGCGACTCGTTTATCAAGCGCTATCCGGGCATCGACGGTCTCATTTCCGGAACCCTCGATGACCCGGCCGAAAACGGCGTTCGCGCCTGCCGCCGCTCGCATACGGAACTGATCCTGAGTGCCGACGAGCACAGCAGCACGGTCATCCTCGAAGACGACGTCACGTTCAGCGCACAATTTCCGGAGGTCGTGAACGCGCAGGTGTTCCAGAGAATGCTGGACGACTATCCGGACACGGATCTCTTTTTTTTCGAGTGCTACCCCAACCCGTATTACGCGGCCACGCTTCTTTCGCTGGCGGAAAAACAGATGCCGCAGCGCGCTCGGGCCGACGTGCACGGGCCGCAGCGGCACAGGTTCACGAGCTTGAGCGTCGTGCGCCCGACCGACATCTACAACGCCAGCGCAGCGGCCTATCTGGTGACGCCGAAAGGAAAGCGGACCCTGCGCGCGCTGTTTGCCGCGGCCACGGATCCCGCTACACCCATCGACATTCTGTACCAGCGCTGGATCAAGACCGGCGCGCTCAATGCACTGCTCGGCGTGCCGTTCGTTGCCGCGCCCGCGTCCTTGTTTCGCTCGACCATCGCTTATCCCGAAACCCCGCGCCGTACCGAATTGCTGCTCACGCATGCCGTGCGCCGTCTCATGTTCGCGGGCGATCCGGAAGTCGATGCGAATGCGCTCGAGTCGCTTCGAACCGATGTTCCGCTGTCGCCGGAATATCGGCTGGGCATCGCGCTTTTCGATCAGCTTTGGGCGCGCAACGCCGGACTTTGATCGTCCGGCGCTGCATCGGCTCAGGGCCGCTTCGCCACGAAATCGATCTCCACGAGCGCATCGCGCGCGAGTCCCGTCACGCCGATGCAGGTGCGCGCCGGCAGCGGCTTCGGCAGAAAATACGAACGATAGACGGCGTTCATCGCGTCGTAGTCGCGCTTGAATTCGGTCAGGAAGATACGCACGCTGACCACGTTGTCGAGCGTGAGGCCGACGCCGCCCAGCACGATGATCAGGTTGTCCATCACGCGCCGCGTCTGGGCCGCGACGCCTTCAGGCAGCGGCGCGCCGTCGTCGTGCGGGTCGGTCGGCATCTGGCCGGTCAGGAATACCCAGCCGTCGGCTTCGGCCGCGTGCGAAAAAGGGCCGACCGGCGTGGGCGCGGCATCGACCATCGTGAATTTGGGCAGTTGGCTCACTTGTTCTCCTGGCTTGTGCGTGCTTTTGAATGCTCGTGCAAATGGCGTTACAGCGAACCGGCACGTTAGCGCGCCAAAATTGGGCACGGCTGCCGCCGCCGCGCTTTTAGTGCGAAGATGACCCGGCTTACAGCCACATTCATACGCGCGATGCTCCCCTATCCCCTTCTCGCCGACGCCGTCGCCCGCATGCTCATTGCGATGCTGATCGGCTGCATCATCGGCATCGATCGCGATCTGCACGGCAAGCCGACCGGCATGAAGACGCTCGGGCTCGTGTCGCTCGGCGCGTGCATCGCGACAATGTGCGCTCAGGGCTTCTCGATGACGCTCTCGAACGACGCCGACGTGTCGCGCGCGGTGCAGGGTATCGTGACCGGCGTCGGCTTTCTCGGCGCGGGCGTGATCCTGCAGAACCCGCGCGAGAATCGCGTGCGCGGGCTGACCACGGCGGCGTCGATCTGGGTGACGGCGGCGGTCGGCATCGTCTGCGGACTGGGCGTGTGGAGCGTCGCGCTCATCGCCATGATCCTGATGATCGCGCTGATGACGGTCGGGCGTCTCGTCGAGAAGCGTCTGCTGCGGCGCTGGATGGACAAGCCGGAACACGAACGCGCGAAGTACGGCGACGTCGAGGAAATCTGACGCCGGCGGCTCAGGCGAGTACGCTGGCTTCCGCCTGCACGACATGGACCGCGCCACCGACGATGCGGCCCGTCGCTGCCGGCACGGCGAACACGGCGCACACCGCGCACATCGCGCACAAACAAAAACGCGGCGAGCGCGTGGCTCGCCGCGTTTCATCGAAGCACGATGACTTACCAGCCGTGGTGCTCGCGCCAGCGCTCCTCGCGGCGTGCTTCATGACGCCAGTGACGCTCGCGCCACTCATGACGACGCCATTCGCGCTCGCGCCAGCGTTCGTGATCGTCGCCGTATCCGTAATAGCCGACCGGCACGGCGGGCTGCGCATACACCGGCGCCGAATACACCGGCACGCCCACGCCCACCGCTACATCGACGTGCGCATTCGCTGCCGCCGACATCGCCAGCGCCGCCAGCCCGCCGAGCCCGATCACCAATCCGAGAAGTTTCTTTTTCATGTCGATTTCTCCCTGCACCGAGTGCTCTGTGAGTCAGGTGCAGTCTAAAAGTCGACTTCGGATACAGGTGCTACGGGTCTGCCAGAAAGGTAACGTCAGGTAACGGTCAGGAAGCGTGCATCGTGGTTCAGTGCACGCGCTTGCCGGATGCGTCGATCACCACTTCGCCGTCTTCTTTCGTGAACGGGCCCTTCTGCGGCTCGGGCAGGATATCGAGCACGAGTTCCGACGGACGGCACAGCCGCGCGCCCTGCGGCGTATCAACAAACGGGCGGTTGATGAGAATCGGATGCGCGAGCATCGCGTCGATGAGCTGATCGTCGGTGAGCGTGGCATCGTCGAGACCGAGCTCGGCGTACGGCGTGCCCTTTTCGCGCAGCGCCTCGCGCACCGACAGTCCCGCGCGCGCGATCAGCGCGACGAGCGTTTCGCGATCCGGCGGCGCCGTCAGATATTCGATCACGACAGGCTCGATGCCCGCGTTGCGAATCAGCGCGAGCGTGTTGCGCGAAGTGCCGCACTTCGGGTTGTGGTAGATGGTTACGGTCATTGTCGCGGGGTCCTTGCGTTCGTGAGAAGGATTGCAGCTTCGCATTCTAAAACCGTTGTGCGATTTCGATCCGCGCGGCATCGATGACATGCGCGCCAGCCTTGTGTCACACGCATGACCGCATGCGCGCGCGGTGCTCAATTGTCCTGTTCATTCTCCCAACCGCGGCCTATAACGAAGTGTGCAGCGCGGCATGCGCCTTCTGCGGACCGCGGGCCCGGAACGGGCTTTCGCACCGGCAAGCGCACCGGCGCTCCGTCTGCATCGCATCGGCGAGACGCCGTGCGTGAGTCGCATACCTACAAGCTCGGGACTCTGGCCATGGTGCACGCAGCCTGGCCGCGAACCGACGCGATGTCCGCCCGCCCGGCACGCCGCGCATGGCATGGAAACGACACGTGGCACGTTCCGTGCGGTACATCGGTCCGAATCAGCGAACAGCGTTGCGCGTATCCACGCGCGGGCGCGTCTTCCGAACAAGGAGTCGACATGAAATCACGTATCGCCATGGCGGCGCTCGCCGCCTCGTTACTCGCCACCGCGGGCCTGGCCTCGGCCCAGCAGACCTACTATCGCACCGCGCAGGTGCCGGGACAGGCAACCGCCGACACCTGGACCGATCCCAGCGCGCCACAACAAAGCGCGATGCAGGCCCAGCCGGGCGACATGTCCGGCGACACGTCGTATGGCGGCGCGCCGATGACACGCGGCGCCGCCGGCTCGATGACGATGGACAGCTCCGCATCCAAGCCCTGCACGCGCGGGCCGCAATGCAACATCTTCTTCGGCAACTGAGCGTCTTCGGCAATCGAGCACGTCAAACGCGGTTTTCGCAACCGCGTTAGCATGGATGCATGACATCGCGCGCCCGTACGAACGGGCGCGCGCTTTCCCGCGATTCCCTTTCCGACCGGGATGACGACATGCATCGCGATGAATTTCTTGCAGTCCTTTCCAGCGAAGGCTTCGACGAAGTCGTCACCGTCACGCGCGAGCCGAACGGCGTGCTCGACGCGCACACGCATCCGTTCGAAGCCAAGGCGCTGATTCTCGAAGGCAAGCTCACGATCCGCACAATCCACACCGGCCGCACGAACGACAACGCGCGCACGTACCACGCGGGCGACGTCTTCCATCTCGCGGCGAATACGGAGCATTCGGAGCAATACGGGCCTGAAGGCGTGAGCTATCTCGTCGGCCGCAAATGAGCGCACAGCCCCGATGAGCACGAGTAAAAAGACCGCGCGCATCCGCGTCGGCGTCGGCGGATGGACCTTCGAACCGTGGCGCGGCACTTTCTATCCCGAAGGTCTCGCACAAAAGCGCGAGCTCGAATATGCGAGCCGCGCGCTGACTTCCATCGAAGTGAACGGCACGTTCTATGGCGCGCAGAAGCCCGCGACCTTCATCAAGTGGCGCGACGAAACGCCGGACGATTTCGTGCTCTCGCTCAAGGCGCCGCGCTACGCGACCAACCGGCGCGTGCTCGCCGATGCGGGCGATACGATCGAACGTTTTTTTACAAGCGGCGTGCTCGAACTGCGGGACAAGCTCGGTCCGATCAACTGGCAATTCGCGCCGACCAAGAAGTTCGATCCCGAGGACTTCGAACGCTTTCTCGAACTGCTGCCCGCGAAAGTCGACGGACGCGCGATTCGTCACGCGCTCGAAGTGCGTCACGAGAGTTTCTGCGATCCGAAGTTCGTCGCGCTGGCGCGCAAGTACGGCGTCGCGGTGGTGATCGCGGGAGATTCGAAGTATCCGCAAATCGCGGATGTGACGGCGCCCTTCGTCTACGCGCGCATCATGGGCACGACGGACAAGCAAGCAAAGGGCTATCCGAAAGCGGCGCTCGATCGCTGGGTCGAACGCGCGAAGAAGTGGGCCGAAGGCGGCTCGCCGGACGACCTGCAAACCTTCGGCCGCGCCGCGCCGAAAGCCAGAACGCGCGACGTGTTTCTGTACGTCATCAGCGGGCACAAGGTGGTCAATCCGGCGGCGGCCGTCGCGCTGATCGAACGCCTGAAAAAGTAGAAGCGGCGCGCGCCGCTTCCACATGTCGATGCGTCGCGGCGATCAGCGCACGAGGCAAGGCTTCTTGTTGTCGAACTTCCAGTTCGGGATCAGATACTGCATCGCGACGCCGTCATCGCGCGCGCCGAGGCCGTGCTTCTGATACAGCTCGTGCGCCTTCTCCACTTCGTCCATGTCGAGCTCGACGCCGAGACCCGGCACTTCCGGCACCTTCACCTTGCCGCCCACGATCTGCAACGGCTCGCGCGTCAGACGCTGGCCGTCCTGCCAGATCCAGTGCGTGTCGATCGCCGTGATCTTGCCAGGCGCGGCGGCGGCGACGTGCGTGAACATCGCGAGCGAGACGTCGAAGTGATTGTTCGAATGCGAGCCCCACGTGAGGCCCCAGTCGTTGCACATCTGCGCGACGCGCACCGAGCCCTGCATCGTCCAGAAGTGCGGATCGGCCAGCGGAATATCGACGGATTGCAACTGGATGGCGTGCCCCATCTGGCGCCAGTCGGTCGCGATCATGTTGGTCGCCGTCGGCAGGCCCGTCGCGCGGCGGAACTCGGCCATTACTTCGCGGCCCGAATAGCCGTTTTCCGCGCCGCACGGATCTTCCGCGTAGGCGAGCACGTCGTGTTTGTCGCGGCACAGGCGGATCGCTTCCGCGAGCGACCACGCGCCGTTCGGATCGAGCGTCACGCGCGCTTCGGGGAAACGCTCGGCGAGCGCGGTGGCGGCTTCCATTTCCGCGTCGCCGGCGAGTACGCCGCCCTTCAGCTTGAAGTCGTTGAAGCCGTAGCGCGCCTTCGCCGCTTCGGCCAGACGCACGACCGCTTCCGGCGTCAGCGCGACTTCGGTGCGCAGGCGCTCCCAGTCGTCGCGGCCATCGGCGCCCGACGCATAGTCCAGATCCGTCTTGTTGCGATCGCCGATGTAAAACAGATAGCCGAGCATTTCCACTTCGTCGCGCTGCTGGCCTTCGCCGAGCAGCGCCGCGACCGGCACGCCGAGATGCTGGCCGAGCAGATCGAGCAGCGCCGCTTCGAGCGCCGTGACGGCGTGGATCGTCGTGCGCAGGTCGAAGGTCTGCAGGCCGCGGCCGCCCGCGTCGCGATCGGCGAACGCCGTGCGCACGCGATTGAGCACCGCCTGCAGATTGCCGACCGATTGTCCGACGACATACGCGCGCGCATCGTCGATGGTCTTGCGGATGTTCTCGCCGCCCGGCACTTCGCCGACGCCCGTGTTACCCGCGCTGTCCTTCAGGATCACGATGTTGCGCGTGAAAAACGGCCCGTGCGCGCCGGAGAGATTCATGAGCATGCTGTCGCGCCCCGCGACCGGGACGACGCGCAATTCGGTGACTTTCGGAGTGGCGTTCGGTTTGACTGCGTTCGTGGACATGAGCGTGATCCTGTGAGTTGAGCGAGTGTTTCAATGTGCGCTGCGATGAACGGCCTGCCCGCCGTGCGCGTGATCCTGCCGGCGGCGGTGCGTGAAGAATCCCGCGGCGGCGGCGATCAGCGAAGCCACGCCGAGCGCGTACAGGCCGCCCGACACCGAGCCCGTATGTTGTTGAAGATAGCCGAAAGTGGCGGGCGCGAAGAAGCCGCCGAGATTGCCGACCGAGTTGATCAGCGCGATCACGCCGGCCGCGACGCGGGCATCGAGATAGCCCTGCGGAATCGGCCAGAACAGCGACGCCGCCGCCTTGAAGCCGATCGCGGAGAAGCAGATCGCGACGAACGAGAGCACCGCGTTGCCGGTCGTCGATGCGAACAGGCCGCACGCCGCGATCACCAGCGCCGCGGCGAGCCACGCCTGCTGGAAGCGCCAGCGCGCGGAGAGCAGCGCGAAGCAGTACATCGCCACCATCGCGATCAGCCACGGCACCGCGTTGAACAGGCCGACCTGGAAGTCGGACAGGCCGCCCATCTTGCGGATGATCGTCGGCAGCCAGAAGGTCGCCGCGTAGATCGTCAGTTGGATCGCGAAGTAGAGAAAGCAGAAGAGCACGATCTGCGGGTCCTTCAGCAGCCTGAGCGCGGAGACATGCGCGCTGCCGCTCGCGGATTCGCGCTCGGCCTGCTCCGTCGCGATGGCCTTTTGCAGCGCGCGCTGCTCGTCGCCGCTGAGCCAGTGCGCGTCGCTGATGCGCGATTTCAGCAACATCCAGCTCGCGCCGCACAGCAACACGGAAAACGCGCCTTCGATCAGGAACATCCACTGCCAGCCCTTCAGGCCGAGACCGGTGATCGACAGCAGACTGCCGGTGATCGGGCCGGACAGCACGGATGCGAACGCCGAGCCGCCGAGGAAAATCGCGACCGCCTTGCCGCGCTCCTTCTGCGGAAGCCATTGCGTGAAGTAATAGACGACGCCCGGAAAGAAGCCCGCCTCGGCGATGCCGAGCAGAAAGCGCAGCACGTAGAACGAGGTGTCGTTCCAGACGAAGGCCATCGCCGCCGCGACGATGCCCCACGTGCCCATGATGCGCGTGAGCCACGCGCGCGCGCCGTACTTCTGCATCAGCACGTTGGACGGCACTTCGAAGAGCGCATAGCCGACGAAGAACAGGCCGCTGCCGAGACCGTAGGCCGCCGCGCCGATACCGAGGTCGGCCTGCATGTGCGAGTTCACGAAACCGACGTTCACGCGGTCGATGTAGTTCGCGATGAACATGATGAGGAACAAGGGCAGAACGTGACGCTTGACCTTGGAACTGGCCGATTCGAGTAAATCGGCGGCGGGAGCGGCGAAGGCTTTGTTCAACGGATGTCTCCTGAGCGTACTGTGTGGTACGTTGTCTGATGACATTGTATGATCACTGGATTGTCGTGCCAATCACGCGTTTACCCTTTGGCGATCAGAGCCTTATTTAATCGGCTTTCGCGGATTTGCACGGTCAAACGACTCTTCTCACTCATACTGAAACTAAGACGTCTGACAACCAAAGATCGGCTGCAAAAGCGACGAAGCCGGCTTGCGCCGGCTTCGTCGGTCCTGCCTGTACTGCCCTCGGAAATCACGTCTTCAACTGGATGCGCCTGAACGGCCCGGCGAGCAGCCCGTAGGCAATCATCGCCGCGATGCCGTGCGCGCCGACGAACCACAGCGCGCGATCGAACGAACCCGTGCTCGCCACCACATAACCGATGACGATCGGCGTCACGATGCCCGCCGTATTGCCGATGCCGTTGAACACGCCGCCCGACAGACCGGTCATCTCGCGCGGCGCGACGTCGGACAGCACGGCCCAGCCGATCGCCGCCAGTCCCTTGCCGAAGAACGCGAGCGACATGATGACGACGATCGCCGTATTGGTCGTCGCGAGCGGCGCGGCCATGATCGCGGTCGCGAGCAGCATGCCGATCATGAACGGCGTCTTGCGCGCGAGCGACACCGCCACGCCGCGGCGAATCAGGAAGTCCGAGAGCAGGCCGCCCAGAATGCCGCCCGAGAATCCGCAAATGGCCGGCAGCGCCGCGACGAGGCCCACGGTCATCACATTCATGCCGCGTTCCTTGATCAGATAGATCGGGAACCAGGTGATGAAGAAGTACGTGAGCGCCGTAATGCAATACTGGCCGATGTAGATCGACCACAGCATGCGGCTCGTGAAGAGCGTCGAGAGTTCGCGGCGCGTGAAGCGGCGGCGCGTCGTCGCGACGCTCGCATCGAGGCTCACGAGCGCTCCGTTGCTCGCGATGTAGTCGTACTCGGCGCGGCTCATGCGCTTGTGCGACTTCGGATCGTCCATTACCGCGAACCACACGACCGCGACGACCAGTCCGAGCCCGCCCATGAAGAAGAACACGTGATGCCAGCCGAACGCGTGCGTGAACCACGCCATCAGCGGCGTGAAAAGCACGACCGCCAGATATTGCGCCGAGTTGAACAACGCGCTCGCGGTGCCGCGCTCGTTGGTCGGAAACCACGTCGCGACGACGCGCGCATTCGCCGGAAACGCGGGCGATTCGACGAGTCCGAGCATGAAGCGCATCACGAAGAGCGCGGCCGTCGCGGACGCCGCCGTGCCGAAGAGCGACACCGTGCCCTGACTCAGCGTGAAGATCGACCACAGCGCGATGCTCGCGCCGTACACGCGTTTGGCGCCGAAACGGTCGAGCAGCCAGCCGCCGGGAATCTGGCCGATCGCATACGCCCAGCCGAACGCCGAGAACACGATGCCGAGCGCCGACGCCGACAAACCGAGATCTTTCGAGACGAACGTGCCCGCGATCGACAGCGTCGCGCGGTCCGCGTAGTTCAGGACCGTGACGAAGAAAATCAGCGCGAGGATGGCGTAGCGGAAGTGTCCGGCTTTGGCCGCGACGGCGCTCTTCGCGGCGGCACTCGTGGCCGTGGCCGTGTTTGCAGTCGTCGTCGCGGTCGTGGCGATATCGAGATTCTTCAAGATTGTCTCCTCCCAAGTCTCGTCGGGATGGTTGTGATTCGAACGACGCGTCTCAGGGCGTGACGCTCGTTTCGGGCCGCTCGCCTGCAAAGCTGGATGCGAGGCTCGCGAGGACGATGTCGCCCATCGCGGCGCGCGTCTGCACCGTCGCGCTCGCGCGATGCGGCTGCAGCACAACGTTTTTCAGCGCGAAGAGTTCGGCGGGCACGTTCGGTTCGTCGACGAACACGTCGAGGCCCGCGCCCGCGATGCGCTTCTCCGCCAGCGCGCGCACGAGATCCGCTTCGTTCACGAGCTTGCCGCGCGCGACGTTGATCAGATAGCCGTCGGGGCCGAGCGCATCGAGCACGGCGGCATCGACAATGCCCTCCGCCTCGTCCGCCGACGCCGCGAGAATCAGCGCGTCGGACTCGCGCGCCAGATCGTGAAGACCGGCGACGAAGCGATAACGCACGTCCGCGAATTCGCGCAGATCGGTGTAGGCGACCGGACAGCCGAACGCCGACGCGCGCGCCGCGATCGCGCGCCCCACGCGCCCGAGCCCCACGATGCCCACTTTCATGCCGCTGAACTTGCGCGCGAGCGGCAGGCCGGATTTGCCCCATTCGCCGTCGCGCACGTATGAATCGCCGATGCACAGGCCGCGGCACGCGGAAATCAGCAATCCGATGGCGAGATCGGCGACGTCGTCGGTGAGCACGCCGGGCGTCGTCGAAACGTGGATGCCGCGCGCGCGGGCGTAGGCCAGATCGACTGCATCGGTGCCGATGCCGTTGATCGCGACGATCTTCAGCGCGGGCAGCGCATCCATCAGCTCGTTCGTGATGCCGGTCGCGCCGCCCGTCACCACACCGCCGATGCCGCCGGCGACCTCGCGCAGAAAACCGGCCTTGTCGGCGTGCTCGTACCAGCGATGCACGGTATGGCGCGCGCTCAGTTCGCGGTCGAGCGACGGCAGCACGGGATTGATCAGCAGTACGTCGAACATTCGGATTCCTCGAAAAATCGCTTATCTCGGAAATCAGTATATTCACGCGATCGATTGAGGTCTAAGCTATATTCCGCATCGATCAATACCTAAATTGACATGATCATCGAGCTGAATCATCTGCGCTGTTTCGTGGCCGTCGCCGAGGAATTGCACTTCGGACGCGCCGCCGCGCGGCTTTTCATGACCCAGCCGCCGCTCTCGCGGCAGATCCAGTTGCTGGAGCAGGCGCTCGACGCCGTGCTCTTCGAGCGCAATAGCCGCAGCGTGAAGCTGACCGCCGCCGGACGCGCGTACTACGAAGACGCCGTGCGCATCCTGCGGCTCTCGACGCAGGCGGCGGATTCGGCGCGGCGCGTCGCGCGCGGCGATGTCGGTCAGGTGAGCATGGGCTTCACTGCCGTGGCGGGGTATCACCTCGTGCCGGGCTTCATCGCGGCGGCGCGCGATGTGCTGCCGGGCATCAAGGTCGTGCTCAAGGAAATGGTGTCGCTGCAGCAGGTGAAGGCGCTGGAATCGCGCGAGATCGATCTCGGCGTCATGCGGGCGCAGTTCTTCATGCACGGCATCGAATTTCAGCGCATTGCGCGCGAGCCCTTGCAGCTCGCGATTCCGGCGCGGCATCCGCTCGCCGGACGCCGCTCGATCGCCGCGAAGGATCTCGACGGCCTGCCGTTCGTCATGTATTCGCACGACGGCGGCAAGTACTTTCACGACCGCATCGCCGGGCTGTTCGCGGCGAGCGGCGTGCAGGCGGATTACGTGCAATACATCGACCAGACGCACACGATCGTCGCGCTGGTGCGCGCGGGCATCGGCGTGGCGATCGTGCCGGCGTCGGCGCGTGAATTGTGTTTCGAGGAAGTTGTGTTCCGCCCGCTCTGGACGCGCGAGGCGCACGCGGACATCGATCTCGCGTGGAGCCGCGAAGAGACCAATCCGGCCGTGGCGAACGTGCGGCGCTTCGCGATCGAGCATTTCGCGCGCATCGCGGCGCGTGCGGCGAAGGACGCGCCAAAAGACGCATCAAAAAACGCCCGAAACACCGCTCGAAAGGACGCCTGAAACGACACTGCCGGCGCGAAGCCGGCAGCGATCCGTGTTGCCCGGGCGCCCGGGCGACGACGCTTACTTCGTTCCCTGGCCGATCTCGTGATTGGCCATGATTTCGAGCGCGCGCACCATGCCCGAGTGATCCCAGGACTTGCCGCCGTGCGCGGCGCACGCGTTGAACAGCTGCATGCAGTTCGACGTGTTCGGCAGCGCGACGCCGAGCGCCTGCGCCGTCGCGAGCGCGAGATTCAGATCCTTTTGATGCAGCTCGATGCGGAAGCCCGGATTGAATGTGCGCTTGGTCATGCGCTCGCCGTGCACTTCGAGAATGCGCGACGACGCGAAGCCGCCCATCAGCGCGGTGCGGACCTTTTCGGCATCGACGCCCGCCTTCGACGCGAGCAGCAGCGCTTCGCCGACGGCTTCGATCGTCGCCGCGACGATCACCTGATTCGCGACCTTGCAGACCTGACCCGCGCCGACTTCACCGATCAGCGAGATGTTCTTGCCCATCATGTCGAAGAGCGGCTTGACCTTGTCGAAGGTTGCCTGCGCGCCGCCGACCATGATCGTCAGCGACGCGGCCTTCGCGCCGACTTCGCCGCCGGAGACGGGCGCGTCGAGATAATCGGCGCCTTTCTCGCGCACCTTCGCCGCGAATTCGCGCGTGGCGATCGGCGAGATCGAGCTCATGTCGACGACGATCTGCCCCGCCTTCAGCTTGTCCGCGACGCCGTTCTCGCCGAACAGCACTTTTTCGACGTCCGGCGTGTCCGGCACCATGACGAAGATCACGTCGGCCTTTTCGGCGACGGCCGCGGGCGAAGCGCACGCCGTGGCGCCCGCCTGCGTGAGTTCGGCGGCCACGCCGCTGCGGGTGTAGGCCGCGAGCTGCACGCCGTTCTTGAGAAGATTGGCCGCCATGGGATTGCCCATGATGCCCAGTCCGATAAAGCCTGCCTTTTGCATGTATCGCTCCTTGATGTCGATTCGTTTGCCGCTTCGTCGGGCGCGTGCGATGCGTGCGCTCACTCCGCGATGAAATGTTTCCTCACGCCCTGCGCCGCGTTCCTGAGCAGGCCCAGATCGGCGCACACGGCGACGAGCGTGCTGCCCATCGCGAGATAGCGCTCGGCGTCTTCCTGCACGGGCGCCAGGATGCCGCTCGGCTTGCCCGCCGCGTGCGCGCGCTCGAACACGTGCGCGATGGCGGCCTGCACGTCGGGGTGATTCGCGTTGCCGAGATGACCGTACGCGGCGGCGAGATCGGACGGCCCGACGAACAGTGCATCGACGCCTTCGACCGCGATGATCTCGTCGATCGCCTCGACCGCCGCGCGGCTCTCGATCTGCACCGCGACGCTGATATTGTCGTTCGCGACCTGGAAATAGTTCGCGACGGTGCCGTACTTGTTGCCGCGATGCCCGACCGATACGCCGCGGATGCCATGAGGAGGATAACGCGTCGCGGCGACGGCGCGCTTCGCGTCGGCGGCGCTGTCGACGAACGGGATCAGGAAATTGACGAAGCCCGAATCGAGCAGTTTCTTGATCGCGATGGCGTCGTTGGCCTGCGGACGCACGACGGGCGCGCTCACGCTGTCCTTCAGCGCCATCAGTTGCGGAATGAGCGTGAGGGCGTCGTTCGGCGCGTGCTCGGCGTCGAGCAGCATCCAGTCGAAGCCGACCACGCCGACGAGTTCGGTGGCGATCGGGCTCGCGAGCGACATCCAGCATCCGATCAGCTTCTTGCGCTCACGCAGCGACGCCCGGAATGCGTTGGGCAGCGGTTGGTACGGTGACGATGACGGCATGATGCCTCCCTGTGACGACTGCGTTCTGTTTGAAAGCGCTTCGTCTGAGAGCGTTATGTCATCAGACGTCTTAACACAGAGTACCGCTGGATCGAGGTCTGAATACAGGGGAGTAAACCCTAGTTCGCTTGATTTTACTTCGTTTTATGGCGATTCATCTAATTTCTACTTATACGATGTCTTATATCTTGCGAGGTTCGTGCGTGCCGGAAGCGCCGAATTGACGCGTGCCTCTTTCGGAAGGATGATGTGTTGTCGGACATCTTGAGCCGAGTTTTCCTGAAAGTCGCAGCGCCGCGCCGCTTCAGGACGCCAGGAACACGCGAAGATGTCAGACAACGAGCGCTACGCCAAATTTGAATAACCGAAACGAACGAACAGCAAGTCAGATATGGGCATTCTCACCGATAAAGTCGTCGCCACTCTTTTCGAGGATATCGAGCGAGGCGCGCTGCGTCCCGGCGACAAGATCCCGACCGAAGCCGCGCTCATGAAACAGTTGTCGGTGAGCCGCTCGGTCGTGCGCGAGGCGGTGTCGCGCCTGCAGGCGGCGAATGTCGTCGAGACGCGGCACGGCATCGGCACGTTCATCCGCGCGCCGGAGGAGCGCGAGGCGGTGCGCCTGCAGGACGCCGATCTGTCCAGCCTGCTCGACATCATGGCGATCATCGAGTTTCGCATCGATCTGGAAGGCGCGGCTGCCGCGCTCGCCGCCGCACGACGCACCGATGCGCATCTGAAGCAGATCTCGGGCGCGCTCAAGCGCTTCGAAGAGCAACTGGCGAACGGCAGCACGGATGTGCTGCAACACGATGTCGAGTTTCACCTTCAGATCGCGCGGGCGAGCGGCAACCGCTATTTCTACGATGTGCTGAGCCAGATGGGACGCGGCGTGAGTCCGCGCACGCGTCTGGGCAAGGCGGAGATCGCGGAACTGGATCAGGTCGAGCGCCTGCGTCATGTGCTCGGCGAACACAAGGCGATCTATCAGGCGATCGTGCGACAGGATCCCGACGATGCGCGCGCCGCGATGCGCATGCATCTGAGCAACAGCCGGGAGCGTCTGAGGCAGGTGCATGGCGCGGGTTGAAGGGAAACGTCGAAGAGCGCGCTGGTTTTGAGCACTGCAGCCTGCTTGCTTAAGTAAACAGAAGAGTTCGTATGTATACGTGGTAGTAGTTAACAAGCCTCACACTTTTCAGTGGATAACTGCGAACGCGCGTTTCGCGTCAAGGACTTATCGAGTAAACAAGTCCGGTATATCGATCGCGGTATCGGCGTGAACCTTGAACAACTTTCGCGCGAATCGAACGTGCCGCGAGTTGTTCAGAAAGGACCAACAGTTAACGCGGTGGAATGCCAACAAGGTTGTCCACAGATCGGGCGCGCGTCTACGTGGCACGATCGCGGCAGCCGGAAGGATCCGGTCAGGCCGTCGACCTCGCAACTCGCACGCTGACCGCGCCGGTTACCGGCCATCAAGACCGTCGACGCTGGCCCACACGGATCAGGTCTGCATCCGTGTGGGCGTCCACCATCGTCGAGTCATGGCTCTTGACGAAGCGCGGCGGTGAGGTACTTGCGCCAGGCGTGCTGCATCGTTCGTCGGATCGCTTGGTTCGCGTCGCACATGCGTTGCGCGCCGCATGCGTGTTTGCGAAACATATCGCGTGCTTTCAGACGTTCACGTCGGCTTATCTTGAAAACGTTCCGCTGCGTTCACTACCTTGAGGACCCAGGTCCGTCCTGGTCCGACGAGATGATGTGCAAGGATGCGCCTCAGTGTTGAGACTTTCAGAAGAACACGTGTGGTCGACATAACCCACTTTCTGTTCCGGCGACGTGGTATTCAAAGGTTTCTGCACTCCCCCATCCGCAAAATTGGAAACTCCCTGCGATGAGGTTTGCGCGCAACCGCTCAGCATTAAGGCGATGATCGACAGTGGCGCGAGATAAGGTTTGAGGGATGATTTCATAAGTCCGCCGACGATGAAGTTATCGTGAGGACATATTGCTACGGCCGTGCATCGCGAACGTGAGATTGAAATGACATGTGTGTCATGCGCAGTCAACGATAAGAAGCACCATAGAAAACCGTCGCCTGACATTTTTCTCATTTTCGCATCATGTTCGCGCACTGCTCGCTGCTCATACTGTTCGCATGACTCGCACCTTTGCGGTCGGAACCAGGAGAACGGAAATGAGAGCTGCAAAATTCGCTGTGGTATTCGCGTTGGCAGGCGCTTCGATCGGGTTGATTTCGCAATCCGCGGCTGCACAAGGGAAGTCGCGTGAACAGGTCCGTCAGGAACTCGTGCAGGCGCAGCACGATGGCATCACGCCGATGAGCAAGACCCAATATCCGCCGAGCGAGGCCACGATTGCCCGGAACAAGGCGATGCACGCAGCCGCGACACATGGCGGCGAAAAGTCGCCGAGCCCCGACCAGCATGACCAGCTCGCCTTGCGTTAGCTTTGCGGCCTGACGCTGCATGCAGCAAACAAGCGCGCCGTGACGGGAGATCCGTCACGGCGTTTTCTTTGCTTTCTATCTCTCAGCGCCTTGTTTTATATGCTCACAGGCAGATATATGACCCAATCAGTCAATTTCTTTTCGGATATCACACAATCCGATCTCAATAAACGAGCGGATTACGAATCGATATAGTTTGACAGTATTGTTGGACATATCAAACACTGCTCCGCCAACTCGATTCACGTAATTCTGTTGCATTCCTAATTTTCTCGGCAGAATCCAAAAATGGCGATTTCGCATCGTT
>FCOH02000076.1 GCA_001544595.2 Caballeronia peredens
TTGCTCAAGTTCGTGACGCTGCCCGCCACGTTGGTCAGCTGCGAGTAGTTCACCGCGTCGCCGGCGTTCGTGCCGTCTGCCACGTTGATGATCTTCGTGCCGCCCGTGTGCGTCGTGCTGTTGTACGTGTTACCACCCAGCGTGACGCTGTTGTAGTTCGCCACGCCGTTCGCAAACGTGTCGTACTTCACCGAGCCTGCGCTCGTGTTGTTGATCGCGTTGGACAACGCCGAGTTCGTCGCGTACAGCTGCGAGCCGTTGATCGCATCCGTCGACGTCGACGACAGACGACCCGCCGCCACGTTCGTGATCGTGCGCTCGTTGCCCGCGCTACCCACCGACACCGTGCTCGTCGCATTGCTGCCCGCAAACGTGTACGCCGTGCCGCCGATCGTCACGCCCGTGGTGTTCGCCACCGCAGCCGTCGTCGAACCTGCACCCAGTGCAACGTCGTTCTTGTTGGCCGACACCGCGCCCGTACCGATCGCAACCGAGTCCACACCCACCGCCGACGAGTCCGCTCCCGTGCTGTTCGCATGGAAGTACTTCGTGCCCTTGTTGTAGATGTTGTTGACCGAGTTGCT
>FCOH02000022.1 GCA_001544595.2 Caballeronia peredens
TTGCTCAAGTTCGTGACGTTGCCCGCCACGTTGGTCAGCTGCGAGTAGTTCACCGCGTCGCCGGCGTTCGTGCCGTCTGCCACGTTGATGATCTTCGTGCCGCCCGTGTGCGTCGTGCTGTTGTACGTGTTACCACCCAGCGTGACGCTGTTGTAGTTCGCCACGCCGTTCGCAAACGTGTCGTACTTCACCGAGCCTGCGCTCGTGTTGTTGATCGCGTTGGACAACGCCGAGTTCGTCGCGTACAGCTGCGAGCCGTTCACCGCATCCGTCGACGTCGACGACAGACGGCCCGCTCCCACATTGGTGATCGTGCGTTCGTTGTTTGCGCTACCCACCGACACCGTTCCGGTCGCAGCCGAACCCGCGAACGTGTACGCCGTGCCGCCGATCGTCACGCCCGTGGTGTTCGCTACTGCTGCCGTCGACGAGTTAGTGCCCAACGCCACCGAGTTGGCGACTGACGCATTCGCGTTCTGACCCACTGCGATAGAGCCCACAGCCGTCGCCAGGGACGAACGACCCAGCGCCATCGCATACTGACCTGCCGCAGTCGCATTTGCACCCAATGCCACAGCATTCGTAGCCGATGCAATCGCGCCAAAACCCGTCGCCGTACTGCCGTCTCCCGACGCTGACGCTTTTGCGCCCAGTGCAGTGGCTGCGTTATTCGACGCGGTTGCATTCGTACCGATCGCCGTCGCGTAATAGGTGCCGCCGCCCGAAGCAGTCGCGGACGCACCCAGAGCGACGTCGCCCAAATTGCTGGCTAACGCGGCGTTGCCAATCGCCTCGGCATAGTCGCCTGCGGTCTTGGCGGAAGAACCCAGGGCAATCGAACTCGTGCCAGCTGCCGTCGCAGCCTGGCCGATTGCCACTGCATTGGCGCCCGTAGCAGTCGAATCCGCTCCCGTGCTGTTCGCATGGAAGTACTTCGTGCCCGTGTTGTAGATGTTGTTGACCGAGTTGCTCAGGTTCGTGACGTTGCCCGCCACGTTGGTCAGCTGCGAGTAGTTCACCGCGTCGCCGGCGTTCGTGCCGTCTGCCACGTTGATGATCTTCGTGCCGCCCGTGTGCGTCGTGCTGTTGTACGTGTTACCACCCAGCGTGATGCTGTTGTAGTTCGTCACGCCGTTCGCAAACGTGTCGTACTTCACCGTAGCGCCGTTCAGCGCATTGATCGAGTTGGTGTTGTTGTTGACAGCCGAGTTCGTCGCGAACAACTGCGAGCCGTTCACCGCATCCGTCGACGTCGACGCCACCTGACCCGCCGCCAAGTTCGTGATCGTGCGCGCGTTGCCCGGGCCACCCACCGACACCGTTCCAGTCGCAGCGGAGCCTGCAAACGTGTACGCCGTGCCGCCGACCGTCACGCCTGTCGTGCTCGTCACCGCGCCAGTCGTCGAGTTCGCACCCAGCGCCACCGAATTTGGCGTTGAAGCTGAGGCGCCAGAGCCGAGCGCAATCGTTCCGGCGCCCGATGCCTGACTGTTTTTGCCGATGGAGATCGCGCCAGTTACGTTGTTGCCGGTTGCGGTCGCCTGGGAGCCGACGGCGACGTCACCCAAGGCCATTGCGGCTGAAAGGTCACCGAATGCCAGTGCGGAGTCTCCCTTGGCCCAGACGTTGTTACCAATGCCCAGCGCATTCGAACCGCTCGCGAGCGCGACCGTACCGATTGCCATGGAACTGTTACCTGAAGCAAGAGACGAAACTCCGATCGCAGAGGAGGAAAAACCGCTCGCCGTCGATCCCCAACCCAATGCCGTGGCATACCCCGCCGATGCCGTTGCCCACGCACCGAGAGCCACCGTCCCATAATTCGAGGCTGCTGCATTGGTGCCAATGGCCGTTGCATAACCCGCGTGAGAGGCCAAAGGCGTTGTTCCGTCTTTATAAGACGAGGAGCCACTAACGTTGGCGTTTCCGGTCCCAGATGAGCCCGACCCAATGGCCATGTCTCCGGTCACGGCAATATTGCCACCGACCACCGAATACGTAGCTGCTTGCGCGTGCGCCGCAAAACCTGCAGCCACAACAGCGAGCGCAATACGCTTCGAGCCGCTGCTCTTGCTTTTTCCCCGCGCAAGTTCCGATGCGGCCACCCATGTACCCGTTGCCTCGTTCCAAACGCTCCGATAACTCTTGTTCATTAATACCCTCTGACCTGCTTCAAATAAAAATAAATTGGCTCAATGCCCGTCGATTAGCGCGATTTAAAGTCCGATGACACGCCCTAACCAACCGCTCCGATCATTACAATAAGAATCTTCCGATACCTTCAAATAACTACCATCATTTGACAAATTTTTTCAAACCACCCGCATCCAGAATTCGGATTAAAAAATAACGCTTTGCGCGGGCCAACAACATAGATCTATTCTTAAAAATCAAAACTGTTGCCCGATGAAGAATAGGGCAGACAATTGCCCGATCGGCCGCTAGATAAGGCCGATAGGCAGGGGAGAGACTTCTCGATCGGGGAAACACCCAGGGATCCGGGAATATAAATTCGGATATATCCGAATTCATGCCATGCAACATGAAATTCGGAATAATCGGACAAACAGAAAAATGAATTCGCAGCCGCCGATCATCGGACCGGCGTGCTGCCGAATTTTTAAACGAGATTAAAGCGGGAGAATTCTTCCCGGAGAAAATGCAAGCCGTCAGGCCAGACTACTGCGTGTCGAGCCAGTCATTCCAGGCTGCGCGAATGCCGTGCTCTATTGCCTTCGCAAACCGGGCGCCATCCATCAGTGCGGACGCCTGCATGCGTTGACGCAATTCCGCACGCAACCGGCGCAGCCGGGGCTTGTCCATTGCCAGCGTCACCGCCGTTTCGACGAAGGCTTCGCCATCCGGCGCAGCCATGTCCGAAAGATCCAGATTCGAAAGCAACGAATAGCCGGCGCGCGCGGGCGGCGTGTTGCCGATGACCGTGGCGACCGGTACGCCCATCCACAGGGAATCCAGACTCGTGGTGTGTCCGTTGTAGGGGAAAGTGTCGAGCACGATGTCTATCTGGTGGTACGTACGCAGGTATTGCGGTCTTTGCTGGTACTCCATAAAGGTCAGACGATTTCGCTCGATACCGCGCTGCTCGAATTTCGCGCTCACGATCTCGCGCGCACTGCCGTTGGCCAGCAGGAGCAAAAGTCGCGATCCGGTCACCCGGCGCATAACGCGCGCCCAAAGGTCGATGGTGAGGTCCGTAACCTTGCAGGGATTATTCAGACAGCCGAAGGTGACATGGCCGGACGTGTCCGCCGGAAGCGAACTCACTTCGATGTCACCATCGAGCGGCTCGTAGCACCAGAAGGTATCGGACAGCCGGATGGATTTCTCGCTGTATCGGCCGTCCGCCTGCGGATCGCCGAGCGGATCGAGCCAGGGGTCGGTGAACCGGTAGCCGATCGAACTCAGGCCCGTCGTGCCCGGATAGGCGAGCCACGCCACCTGCACCGGCGCGGGGCGCCGCGGGAAGAGGAGCGGACGCGCGTTGGACATATGCATGGTCAGGTCGACCAGCACGTCGATCTGGTCAGCCATGATCTGCGCGGCGAGCTGATCGTCATCGAGCTTGTGGACGTCGCGCCAGACATCGGCATAGGTCATGAGCTCGCGAGTCACATGATCCGGTGTCGCGACGCTCGAGTAGCAATAGACTTCGACCGCGGCGTGATCGTGGTGCTTCATGAGCGGCCTCATGAAGAGCGCCTGGCAGTGGTTGCGGAAGTCCGGTGAGACATATCCCACGCGCAGCCGACGCGCAGGCGAGCGGTCGTTCGAATGCACGACTTCACGGGCGAGATACTTCGGCTCGAAATGCTGCGCAAAACGGCGGCTCTCCTCGAACACCTCGGAGCCGTCTTCCGAAACAAAGGTCAACGCGTAGGAAAGGTTCGCGTGCGCGATCAGGCAGTCCGGGTCGAGTTCGATAGCACGGCGATAGAGCTTCAGCGTCTCGGAGATGTCGCCGGACGCCTTGGCCAGAAGTACATTCGCCAGCCCGACATAGGCGCCGTCGAAATCCGGCTTCAATTCGAGGGCGCGGCGCGCGACGGCTTCGGCCTCGTCGAGGCGGCGCGCGTTGCGCAGCAGATTGCCGAGGTTGTAAGTCGCTATCCAGTAGTCCGGCGCGACTTCCAGCGCGGCGCGCAGTTGCACCTCCGCCTCGGCTGGTTTTTGCAGGTCCAGCAGGAGGCAGCCGAGATTCGCACGCGCGGGAACATGCCGGGGATCCAGTTCGACGGCGCGACGCAGCGGCGCCTCGGCTTCTTCAAAGCGGCCGCACTCGCCGAGAAGCGCGCCGAGAAGGTTCAACGTGCCGACATCGTCGGGCGAGAGTTCGCTTGCGCGATGGTAGGCTTCGATGGCTTCGTCGTTGCGATCGAGGCGGTTCAGCGTCTGGCCGAGGATGTAAGCGGCAGAGGCGAATCTGGAATCGACGTCGAGTGCCGCGCGCAGAACCGGCTCGGCCTCGCTGAAGCGGTTGGAATCGAAGAGCAGCGTGCCCAGATTGCACAAGGCTTCAGCCAGTCGCGGACGATGCTCGAGGGCACGCCTGAATGCGGCCTCCGCTTCCGTGCGCCGGTTCATTTCGGCCAGCGTGCTTCCCAGGCTGTTGTGTGCTTCCGCCCAGGACGGACGAAGCACCACCACGCGTTCGAACGCTGCAAGCGCCTCGGCGCGACGCCCCGTCTTCGCGAGCACCTTGCCGAGATTGAACTGCGGTTCCGGGGCGTTTGGATCGACGGCAAGCGCCGCACGGTATTCGGCCTCGGCGCCTGCGATATTTCCCTGTTCAGCGAGCAGGAGTCCGAGCGCGTTCCTTGCCAGCGTGAAGCGCGGAGCGAGCGCGAGCGCCCGGCGCAGCGCAGCTTCGGCTTCGTCCAGCCGGTTCAGCCGCCGCAGCGCGAGCGACAAATCCGATTCCGCCTCGGCGCTCGGGGCGAGCGCCAGCGACGCACGGATATACGACTCGGCGCCCGGAACATCGCCGTCCAGGAGCCGGACGACGCCGAGCAAGTGATTCGCGCCCGAGTGCGAGCGCTTCTTAGCCAGGATCTGGCTGCAGACCTGCGCGGCCCGGGCGCGATTGCCGGCCTGGAATTCGGCCATCGCGGAGGCGAAAAGATCGACCGGTGCTTCTATCAGTTCTTGCACGATTACACGACCCTAAATTCGATCGATGGCGCCATGTGAAACGGCTTGCCCGTCTCGCGTCCAATAATCATTCCGATATTTATCGGATGATGATGAATAAGAATGCCGATCGACCCACATTTTCAGATAATTCCGATTCCAAGATGCGCGCGGTGAAACCACGACTCCGCAATCAAGAAACGATTCAATTTTCTGTCACGTACGAATGCACGACGACCCACTTGCCATCTTTCCGAACAAACGAATCGACGAATTGCAAATTGACGATTCCGCCGCTCGACAAAGTCACGCGATTCTCACCGGAGACGGTCCCGCGGTCGCCATCCACTTTGGCGCTCAGGTTTCGCAGGGTTTGCGTCACACCCGAGCCTGAAGGCATGACTGTCTGTGCCCTATCCACGATTCCGCGCGGCGTGTCCGCCTTATAGGTTTCGTCAACGATCGCGTTCAGCGTTGCAACATCGCCGGCATTCGCCGCCGCTATCCATTGTTGTTCCACTTTCACCAGCGCTTCGGCGTCTTCCTGACTTGCCGCGGCATGCGCCCCCAATGACACCGCGAATATCGACAATAAAAGCAATGGGCGAATTCTCATTTCCAGCTCCTTCTCACAACTGCTATTGATCGTAATAACGACAGCATCTTTTCAAAGATCGCTTTTTGCTGATATAGGACAAATGTGAAAGTTGATGACAGCCGGGCTTCGCGCGAGCGCGAGGCGAGTATTTTTGAGATGGCGCCCGGCCTCATTTCTGTTGAGACGCCCGCAGGCTTTTTAAGAGCGATTAAGACTCGATCTGTCTCAATCGCTCTTAGAATCGGGAAGATCACATCGCATGAATCGAGTCCACATGACCTCCAGCCTTGACGAAGCCATCCTCCGCGTGCTGCCCACCGAGCGCGACGCCACCGCCTGGCTTTCCACGCCCGAAGTGCGCCGCCGTCTCGAAGAGCGCGGGCATCGCGTGGGCTACACGAAGAAGGTACAGCGCCATCTCACCGCGCTCGAAGCCGACGCGCGCGTGGTCTCGACCATCAATGGCCGCGAATTGCTGTGGCAGCGCAAGCCGTGGCTGCACGGTTTGCAGGAAGGCGTCGGGTTGATGAGCGCGTCGGAGGCGGTCGCGTTTCACATTCTTCAGCGCTTCGCCGGCAACAAACTGCCGAACGCGGTGACGAAAGACATCGCGCCGCTTTTCGAGGCCGCCGAAGCGCGGCTCTCGCAGGAGAAGGACGACAGCCGCGTCTATCGCGCGTGGGGCGACAAGATCGATTCCGTCGACGGCGCATTCACGCTGATCCGCCCGAAGCTGCGTCCGGAGATCTTCCAGACCGTCGTGACCGCCACGTTCTTCGAACGCGAATTGCTGGTGCAGTATCGTCCCGCGTACAAAGGCGAACAGGGCAGCGACCCGAAGACGAAAACGCTCTGGCCGCTCGCGCTCGTGGAATCGGCCGGCGTGATGTACATGGTCGCGCAGGACCCGAGCCGCGCGCCGCGTCCCGAGACAGGCGAAAAGGAATCGAGGCGCGCGCTCTACCGGCTCGACCGCATCCGTTCGGTGACGGAATCGGGTGAGCAGTTCGGCTATCCGGAAGACTTCAGGTTGCGCAACTACATCGAAACGCAGCAGGTGTTCGATTTCCTGCCCGAACCGCCCGTGCGCCTCGAACTGCTGTTCGAAGGCAGCGCGGGCAATCAGTTACGCGAATCGCCGATGTCGAAGGATCAGCAGATCGACATGCTGCCGGACGGCCGCATGAAGGTGTCCGGCACGGTCATGCCAAGTCTCAAGCTGCGCTGGTGGCTGCGCGCGCTCGGCGCAGGTGTCGAGATCCTCGCGCCGCAGGCGCTGCGCGACGAGTTCGCCGAGGATTTCGCGAAGCTCGCGCGGCGCTATCGGAGTGCGCGGAGTGACGCGAACGCGTCGCCGTCCGGTCAGCCCATGTAACGCACGTTGACCTGCGGCCCAAAGACTTCGCGAACGATCTCGAGCAAGTGATCGTGGTGGCTCAGGAAGATCACCTGCGTGCGCTTCGCGATCTGGGCGAGCACGCGCAGGCCGGCGCGCGCGCGGCCATCGTCGAAATTGATGAAGAGATCGTCGGCGACGAACGGCAGCGCCGACGCCTTTTCGCCATGCTCCTCCAGCGCCGCGAGCCGCAGCGCGAGATATAACTGATCGCGCGTGCCCTCGCTCATTCCGCCGATTTCGACGTGCTCGCCGCTCGCGCGAACCGCCGACAGCGCCATCGGTTGCCGGTCGTAATCGACGACGAGCCGCGAAAACGTGCCGAGCGTGAGTTCCGAGAAAATCGCGCTCGCGCGGGAGAGCATCGGGCCCTGGCGGCGCTCGCGATAACGGTCGATCGCCCACTTGAGCAGCGTCGATGCAGTTTCGACCTTCACGAAGCGTTCGGCGGCATCGGCCATTGCGGCAAGCGCTTCCTGGCGCTTCGCTTCAGCGCGCGCGGCGTTCGCTTCGCCAGAAATGGCCGCGAGTTCGCGCCGCGCGGCATCGAGCGTGGTCGCGGAGTCGCTCGCGATGCGCACCGATTCGGACAGCGCCGCGCCGATGCGCGACAGCTCGGCCTGCACAGCCGGCATGTCGGCGCCCTCCACTTCCGCGACGAGTTCATCGAGCGTCAGGCCGTCGCCGCCCTTGATGAGCGCGGCGCGCGTGTCGTCCACCGCGGCGACCAGTTCGCGCTTTTTCTGCGATTGCGCGATCAGCGCCTGAAGCGCGTCCGGTGTTTCGACGCGGGCGAGATCATAGAGCGGCCGCAGCGTCGCCTTCGCGGCTTCGACCTCGGCGCGTGTCCGGCTGACCTGCTCTTTTGCCGATGCGTACTCCTTCTTCAACCGCTCCTGTTCGGCATGCGCCGCGCAGGCGCGATCGAGGCGCGCGGACAGTTCCGTCGCGACTGCATCGGCGGCGAGGGCCGTGAGGGATTCGTCGAGTTCGCGCGCGAGTTGCGATGCATCGGCGTCGAGAGCGGCGAGCGCCGCGCGCATCACGTCGATCTGGCCGGTGCGCGTGGTGTCGATCTGTGTCAATTGCTCGCCGATCTTCTTCACGAGATCGATGGCCGCTTCGGCCGCGGCCTGCGAATCCGCCACGTTCGCAAGGCCCGCTTTTGCAATTGCCGCGGACCACTCACGCTGCCAGCGTTCGTACGCTTCGCGGGCCGCGTTTGCGGCGCCCTGCCGCGCGATGTGTTCGGCCCGGGCTTCGTCCAGTTGCACGGCGACGTTGCGGCGCGTGACCGTCGCCTCGTCGATGGCCGCGATGTGCGCCTCGGCCAGGTCGCACAGCATGTCGAGACCGGCGCGCGTGTCCGCGTGCGCACCCGCCTCGGAAAGGTGCCGTGCGAGTTCGTCGCGCCGCGCATCGGCGTCGGCGGATTCGCGCGCGAGTTCCGCCGTGCGCGCGTCGAGCGTTTGCGCCGCGAGCAGCGCCTTGTCGCGCGATGCGAGCCACGACGGCGCATCGTCGAGCGGCATGTCCGCGACCTGCGATTGCGCGGCGAGCGTTCGCCAGGCGTCGTCGAACGTCGTCAGCGCCAGTTCGGCTTCGCGCACGCTTTCTTCGCGCCGCGCGAGCGTGGATGCCTCGCTCGCGGCGCGCCGCTTCAGCGCGGCGAGCTGTGTGGTGTGCCCGACCGATCCGAGTTGACGATCGGCGAGGCGGTCGGCCGCGTGCAGCGCGTTCTCGAATCCGGGCGCGCCGTCATCCAGCGCGACGTCGCCGGATCTGATCGCGGTCCATGCCGCATCGCGCGACGCGCGCGCCGCGTGAACCTGATCGCCCGTCACGACATCGTGCGCCTCGACGAGCTCGTCGAGTTCGCCGCGCGTCGCGTGCAGCGTGTCCTGCGCCTCCTTCGCGCGATCCGTGGCATGCGTCAGCCGCGACGCGAGTTCCAGGCGCTGCGCACGCAACGCGGCGATGCGCTCGGCGGCCGGCAGCGTCATCGTTTTCAATGCGTCGACCGGCCGCGACCAGCGGCCCAGCGACGCGATGGCCGCGTCGAGCGTGTGCTGCGCGTCGCGCCGCGCGTCGTCTAGACGCTCTTTTGCCGCGCCCGTATCGCGATACTTTTGCGCAGCGCGCAACGCCGCGCGCAGACGCGGAGGCACGTCGCCGCTCGCGAGCGCCGCAAGTTTCGCGCTCAGCGTGCCGATCTGCGCCGCGCATTCGTCGGCCGCCTGTTGCGCGTTGCGCGCGGCGAGTTCGAGTCCGCCGCGCTCGAGCATCAGGCTCGTGACCGTCTGGAGCGCGAGCGCGCCGGGCATCGTGCGGCGCACGCCGGATTCGTCCTGCGGCCAGCCGAGTTGCGCGCCGTCCTGCGCGATCTGCCGCAGACGCCCGGCCACTTCGAGTTCGAGCCGGGCGATATCGGCGGCATGTTGCGTGCAGCGCTCGCGCGTGGCGTCGAGCGCACGAATGCGCGTCTGGGCGGCGAGCAGCGCATGATCGATACGAATCGTGCTCAGATCGGGATTCAGTTGCTCGGCCGCCTTCGCGTGCACGTCGAGTGCGCCTTGCGCGGTCGCAAGCCGCGTGAGCGCGTTTTGCAGCGTCGCTTCGGCGTTCGCGGGCAAGTCGACGACATCGCCGAGTTCACGCAATTCCGCCGACTTCTCGCGCCACACGTTCAGATACGGCGCGACGCGCCTCACACGTTCGAGTTTGCCGCGCTGCGCTTCGAGTTCCGCGCGGTGTGCGTCCTGCTCGCGGCGCTTTTCCTCGGCCTCCTCGACGGCGCCATGCGCGCGCCGCCACTGCGCCGTTCGCACGCTCGCCGTCTTGAGTTCGGCGGTGGCTTCGTCGAATTGCCTGAGACCGATGTAATAGGCGCGGTCGCCCGACTTGCGTTTCGCCCAAAGACGGTCGGCTTCGTCCGCGAGGCGCTGGCGCACGTCGCCGAGACTCGCGATGCCCGCCGCCGACTGGAACAGCACCTGTCCGACATCGCTCGACGCATCCAGAATGCTCTGGCCGCCGCGAATCAGCGCCGTGTGATCGAGGCAGTACATCTGTTCGAAGAAGCTCTTGTCGGCCGCGCCGAGAAAGCGCGCGAGCGCGTCGGCGGGAAGCGCGTCGCCGTTCGGCGCGGACAGCGACGACTTGCGGCTCTTCGTGCGATGAAACGCGAACGTTTCGCCGCCCGCTTCGATCGACGCACCGAGCCGCAAGTCGCTCTGCGGATGGACGAACGCGAGCGGCGAGCTGTGCGGCATGCCGAAGAGCAACTCGGAGATCGCGTTCTTGATGGTCGATTTACCCGCCTCGTTCGGACCGACGACGAAGTGAAAGTCCTGTTCCGCCGCCGGAAACCCGATGGCGTGATCCGTGAATTTTCCGTAGCGAATGAGTTCGAGCTTGCCGATGCGCATGCTTACTCCGCGTCCGCCAGTTGCGCGATCAGGCCGGAGCGCACTTCGCTCACCAGCTTTGCGAGTTCGCCGTTGCGCACGTGTTCGAGTTCGGGCACGGACTTCTGCAACTCGGCCGGCGCCTGCAATGCGAGCGCAATGAGTTTTTCCTTCAGCATGCTCAGAAATTCCGGGTCGGATTCGGCTTCGATCAGAAGGCCGTGCAGATCGGCGAGCGCGTCGACGCGGCCGGAAGCGGGCTCGCTGTGCGCGATCGGCTCGGTCGCGATCTTCACTTTTTCGAGCCAGAGCCGGTCGTGGCTGATGGCCGCGATCTGCGCGAGCACTTCCGCGCGCAGTTGCGCTTCCAGCCCGAAGAGCGCGCCGTGCGCCTGCGTCGCGCCGGTGATCGTCACGCGCACGGCGTGCGGCACGGACGACGCCGCGGCTTCGACGAGTGTTTCGAGCGCGCGCCCGACCGCGAGCGCGACTTCATCGAGCGTGGCCGCCTGCGACGCATCCACGGTGACGGATTCCCAGCGCAATACATCGATGAAAAGCCGCTCGACGCTGACCTCTTCCGTCTCCGATACGCTCACGATCACCGCGCCGCGCCGGCCCGTTTCGCGAATGTTGCGCCCTTGCAGATTGCCCGGAAACACGATGGTCGACGCTTCCTGCCAGATGGCGTACTCGTGCACGTGCCCGAGCGCCCAGTAGTGATATTGCTTGGCGTGCAACTCGGCGATGGAGCACGGCGCGTAAGTCGCGTGCATCGAACTGCCTTCGAGCGCGGTATGCAGCACGCCGATATTGAAATAACCCTCGACCGGCGCGGGATACGCGGTGACGAGATTCGTCGTGACCGCTTTCTCCCTGAAGCTGTGGCCGTGCAGCGCGACCTTCAGACCGTCGATGCGAAACGTCTGCGGCTTGCGCGTGGAAAACGTGTAGACGTTGTCGGGCAATTGCAGTTGCGTCGTCATTTCGCTTTCGGCGTCGTGATTGCCGAACAGCACGTAGACCGGAATGCCCGCGCGGCGCAGCCGACCCATTTCGCGGCAAAAGAAGATGCCGGTGTTGTAGTCGCGCCAGGTGCCGTCGTAGAGATCGCCCGCGATGACCATGAAGTCCACCGCCTCCTCGACCGCGATATCGACGAGCTTCGCGAACGCCTCGCGCGATGCGCTGCGCAGCATCTCGGCGGGCGCGTCGGCGTAGGCGGCGAGCCCGTGTAACGGGCTGTCGAGATGAATGTCCGCCGCGTGAATGAAGCGCATGCGCTGTCTCCGTTGAGGATGTTTGCCGCCCGGATTCGGAGCATCGGGGACGACGATCATAGCAGCCGATCGGGACACATCGCGTCCCGTTTTCGGGCTGTCCACGGACTGTTCAATGAGCCCGACCGGGACGCCGGATGTCCCGCCGCGCCGCCAGAATCAACCGCTCGGATTCAACGCGACACGAGGCCAAAAACGATGAACGAAACACTCGAACGAGACGCTGCCCTGACGAGCCCTTACACCGCGAGAAATGTCGATGCCGCGATCAGGCATCTGGAGCGCGTCCTGTCGGCGGAGGGCGCGAATTCGCTGTTCGGCCAGACCTACTGGCGCACGCGCGTGCAACAGGTGAGCGCGACGCGCGGCCTGCAGCGCGAGCAGCGCGCGCGGCTGGAGCGCCTGATGAAACGGCTCGCGGATGCCTGCAGCGTTCAGCCTTGCGAGCGCTGAACCGCTTGCGCCAGCGCCACGAATTCCGCCACCGGCACTTCTTCGGCGCGGCGCGTGAGGTCGAAGCCGAGCGCATCGAAATCGATCCTGTCGCGATAGGCCGCGAGATTGTTGCGCAACACCTTGCGACGTTGCGCGAACGCAGCCTTCACGACGTCCGACAGCACGGTTTCATCGACGTCCGGCAATTCGTGCGGCGCGAACGGAATCATGCGCACGATCGCGGAGTTCACCTTCGGCGGCGGCTGGAACGATTCGGGCGGCACGTCGAGCATCTTGTCCATCGCGTAGCGGTATTGCAGCATCACGGAGAGACGCCCGTAGTCCTTGCTCGCGGGCTCCGCGATCATGCGCTCGACCACTTCGTCCTGCAGCATGAAATGCTGGTCGATGACCTTCGGCGCGAACGCCGTGAGATGAAACAGCAGCGGGCTCGAAATGTTGTACGGCAAATTGCCGACGATGCGCAGCGTAGGCTTTTCGCCTTCGAGCGCGAGCGCGCCGAAATCGAAGTCGAGCGCGTCGGCGGAATGCACGACGAGCAGCGCGCCGAAGCGCTTTTCCAGCCGCCCGATGAGATCGCGGTCCAGCTCGACCGCATGCAGCGGCGACTCGGGCGTGGCCACGCGGCCGATCAGCGGCTCGGTGAGCGCGGCGAGCCCCGGCCCGATCTCGACCATGCGTTCGCCGCGTTGCGGCGCGATGGTGTCGACGATCGAATCGATCACGCCCTGATCGACGAGAAAATTCTGCCCGAAGCGCTTGCGCGCGAAATGGCCTTGATGTTTGGTCGGCATACTCGTTTGAATGAGGCAGTCGCGCGGCGCGATTTACGCTGCGCGTTTGTGACGGGCCATCGTCACGGCGGCGTCGATCGCGGCGATCATGCTGCCCGCGTCCGCGCGGCCCGTGCCGGCGAGATCGAGCGCCGTGCCGTGATCGACCGACGTACGGATGATCGGCAAGCCGAGCGTCACGTTGATGCCTTCGCCGAAGGTCGCGTATTTCAGCACCGGCAGGCCCTGGTCGTGGAACATGGCGAGCACGCAATCGGCGTCTTTCAGATAGCGCGGCTGGAACAGGGTATCGGCGGGAAACGGACCGGGCGCGTCGATACCGCGCGCGCGGGCGCGTTCGAGCGCGGGCGCGATGACGTCGATTTCCTCGCGGCCGAGATAGCCGTTTTCGCCCGCATGCGGATTGAGCCCGGTCACGAGAATGCGCGGCGCGGCAAGGCCGAAATGCGCACGCAGATCGTGATCGATGATTGCGAGCGTTTCGACCAGGCCGTCGACGCTGAGCGCGGCGGAGACGTCTTTCAGCGGCAGATGCGTGGTCGCGAGCGCGACGCGCAGCGGGCGCTCGCCCGAACCCGCGAGCATCATGACGACGCGCGGCGTATTCGTGCGCTCGGCGAGATATTCGGTGTGGCCGGTGAAGGGAACGCCGGCATCGTTGATGGTGCTTTTCTGCAGCGGCGCGGTGACGATCGCGTCGAAACGGCCGGAAAGCGCGCCGTCGATGGCGGCATCGAGCAGGCCGAGCACGTAGCGCCCGTTGGCCGCGTTCAGCTTGCCCGGCTCGGCGGGAACGGCCAGCGGCCGATGTTCGATCTCGATTGAAGCGTCCGCCGCCGGCCAGTGCGCGCCGGCGCGCGCTTGCAGCAACGCACGGTCGCCGAGCACGGTGAAGCGCGCGTGCGGCCAGCGCTCGTGCGCCTGCCGGAGCGCGGCCGCCGTCAGTTCCGGACCGACACCGGCCGGCTCGCCTGTCGTAATGGCGATGGCGAGCGGACGGGCGGCGGTGCTCATGTGCTTACTGCGGCTGGGCCGCGACGCCCTTGTATTGCACGTAGGCGGTGTCGCGCAGTTCGCGCAGCCAGTCGGAATAGGCCTGCTCGGCCTTGCGCTGGCCAATCGCCTGACGCGCGATGTCGAGCTGTTGCGTGGCCGAACCTTCCGCTTCGCGACGGCCCAGCACCTGAATCAGGTGATAGCCGTACTCGCTGCGCACCGGATCGCTGACCGCGTTGTCCTGCAGGCTGTTCATGGCGCGCTCGAACTCGGGCACGGTTTCGCCCGGGCTGATCCAGCCGAGATCGCCGCCCTGCGAGGCCGAGCCGTCCTGCGAATAGGTGCGTGCGAAGTTGGCGAAGTCGCCGCCCGAAAGCACTTGCTGCTTGATGTCGAGCAGTTTCTGACGCGCGGCCTGCTCCGACATGCCGTCCGACACGCGCAGCAGAATGTGGCGCACGTGCGTCTGCACGAGCTTGGGCGCGTCGGCGGCCGTGCCCTGGCTCGCGCGGCGATCCACCAGCTTGATGACCTCGAAGCCGCCGCTCGTACGCAGGAGCGTCGGCGCGACCTGGCCCGGACGCAGCGTCGCCACCGCGCTCACGATGCCCGGCGGCAACGAACCCGGCGTGCGGAAACCGAGATCGCCGCCCTTGCTCGCGTCGGTGTCCTGCGAATTGTCTTTCGCGAGTTTCGCGAAGTCGTCGCCGTTCAGCGCCTGCTTGAGCACGGCGTCGGCCTTGCTCTGCACCGCGTTCACGTCGGACTCGGGCGCATCCTGCGCGACCTTGAACATGATGTGCTGCAGACGCAGATCGCTCGTGTTGCGCGCGCCCGGGCCGCGCTGGCTCGCGATGTAGTTCGCCACTTCGCCGTCGGACACGGTGACCTTGCTGTCCACTTCCTTCTCGCGCAGCTTGGAGAGCGTGAGCTCGGTGCGGGCGTCGCGCATGAACGTGGCCCAGGGCACGCCCTGCGCCTCGATGCGCGAACGGTAGACTTCGAGCGTCATCTGGTTCTGCTGGGCGAGACGCGTCAGCGTGCGGTTCACGGTGGCGTCGTCGATATTGATGCCGTCTTCCTTCGCTTTCTGAAGCTGGATGCGTTCGAGCACCATCTGATCGAGCACCTGCCGCTGCAACTGGTCGGCGGGCGGCACGGGCGCATTCTGCTGCTGCAGACGCTTGGCGATCAGCGCCGAGCGTTCCTCCAGCTCGCGCCGCGTGATGACGCCGTCGTTCACCACGGCGACGACGGAATCGGCGATCTGCGCATTGCCGCGGTTCGACAACGCCTGCGCACCGGCCGGCGTACTCAGGATCAACGCGGCAGCGAGCGCGCCCGCTGCGACTGCCGTCGATCGAAACAAATTCACGTTTGCCACAGATACTCCATCAATTACCAGCTTCACCCGTTCGCGTGATGCGTGTGTGTGCTGCGTGTGTGTGCCACCTGAGCGCGACGACCGGCGCCGCTGTTTACTACGTGTTCTTCGACGCCGCGCCGAAACGTTCGTTCCGGCTTCACTTCCGGCCTCACTCGTAATCGCTGTAGCGGGCGAGCGGCGGCGGCGGAGCCGGCGGCGACTGATAACCCGCGACGCTCGCGCGGAACGCGCTGACGAGTCCGTTGTCGACGTTCGACAAGCCCTTGAAGGTCAGCTGCGCGAGGACACGCGTGCCCGACGAAGGCTGGCCCTGCGTGTTCACGCCGTTGGCGTAGCGCTGCATGCCGAAGCCGAACGCCCAGCAGTCGGCATCGTACTGGAAGCCCACGAGCCCGTCGACGAGACGATGGCTCGCGAGATCATAGTTCACGCGGCCGACGGCGTAGAGGCGATTCGTGAGCGGCCATTCACCGGATATCAGAATCTGGTTGATCGGCTCGTTGACCAGCGTGGTCTGGTTCGAGCGCGTGTACCGGTAGCCGACGTTGATGACCTTGCGTTCGGCGGGGCTGAATGCAAAACCCACGCTCGAGCGCACGAGCTGGTTGTTGTCGACATTATATTGGAACGCAGTTTCCGAAGCGAAACCAGCGCCCAGCTTGATGGCCGCGCCCGCGATCAGGTCCGAGTGCTTCGCCTGCTCCGGCAACTGGCCCGGCGTGATCGTGACGCGCTGGCTCTGGAAGTAGTACTGCTGCGCGATGACGAAACGCGCGCGTTCGTCGCCCGTCGCCGGGTTGATGAAGCGCGTGGTCAGGCCGGCGGTGACGCGGTTCGCGTCCGCGACGCGGTCGTTGCCGACGAACGTGTTCGGCGTGTAGATCTCGGCGAGCCCGAAGTCGGCCTCGGCGGTATCGAAGATCGGCGCGAAATCCTGATTGTGATACGGCGTGTAGACGTAATAGAGCCGCGGCTCGAGCGTCTGAATGTAGTCCTGGCCGAAGAGCCGCACCGAGCGGTCGAACACGAGGCCCGTGTCGAAGCTGAGGGTCGGGATCGACTCGGTGAAGTTCTTGGGTTGCCCGGCCACCGGCGGCGACGAACCCGCGACCTGCGTGGTCGCGATATGGCTCAGATCGTACGACGCGAAGTGCCACTGCACCTTCGGCGTGATGAAATAGCCCGGCGCGTTGATCCCGTAGCTCAGGTACGGATTGAAGTACAGCCGGTTGCCGTCGGTGGCGCCGTCCGTCGTGATCGTGAAACGCGTGGCGTCGAGTTCCGCGCCGTAATCGAAGCCGCCGACGTTGTACTTGTTGTACTGCACGTTCACCTGCGGCTCGCGCGCATACGGCGGAACCGACGGCTGCAGCGTCTGCCAGCGCTGCTCGCGGGCAAGCACTGTCCATGGGCCGTTGTTGTACGTCAGCCCTGCTTCCTGCTGATACAGCAACTGCGTGCCGTTCAGGAACTGATTCGACGCGTTGCCCAGGTCTTCCGGATATTGATCGTCCGAAACCTTGTTGTAGTTGACGTAGCCGCCGAAGCCGCCGCCGAAATTCTGCCGGTGCTGCCAGAAGATCGCGTAGCGGTTCGTGTGCGTCACCCGGTCGTTCGGCAGGTAGTCGCCGGTAAACGAGCCCGAATACGTCGGTGACAGGTAGCGGTAGGTCGCTTCGCCCAGCACGCCGCGCTTTGTCATGATGCGCGGCGTGACGGTCAGATCGCGGTTCGGCGCGATGTTGAAATAATACGGAATCGTCGCTTCGAAACCGGTCGTCGAACTGAGCGAGAACGTCGGCGGCAACAGGCCGCTGCGGCGGTCGCCCGTCAGCGGAAACGACAGCCACGGGCTCGCGAACACCGGCACGCCCTGGAAGAACAGCACGCCGTTATGCGCGATGCCTTCCTCGGCGCCGGTGTCGAAATCGAACGACGTGCCCTTGATGTACCACGCCGGATCGGTCTCGCATGCGCACGCCGTGTACGTGCCGTGATCGATGCGCGCGCGCTCGCTGTCGATCATGTCGGCGCGCTCGGCGCTGCCTGAGCCGCCCGTCAGATTGAAGCGGTATTTCGGGTTCGTCATGAACCCTTCGTTCGCCTCGACCTTGAGGTGCGCTTCCGGACCGATGAACGACACGCCGTTGTTGATCAACCTGACATTGCCGAAAGCATCGGCCATGTCCGTGTCCTGATCGTAGTGCAGCGCGTCGGACTTGATGACTGTCACCGTGCGGCGCACCTCGGCCGAGCCCTTCGCGGCCAGATCTTCGTCGGAAGTGCCGGTGGCCTTGTCGCTCAGCAGGAAGGTCGAGGGCTGCTGGCCGCTCTGCAGCGGGCGCTCCTCGAGTTGCGGCGCGAGACGCAGGCTTTCGGCGCCGTCGAGCGGCGCGGGATAGGCGGCATCGCCCACGAGCTGCGCGTGGGCGAGTGCGGGCATCAGGCCCGGAACGGATAGAAGCGCGACGACGAGCCGCCGCCTGCGTGGCTGAGCGTCGCTTTTGATCTTCGATACGGGAAACTGTCGTGGCGGCATGTATGGGTGGCGGTTCGATCCCGTTCGCATCCCATCCGCTCGATGCCGCCGGGCAGGCGGCCGCGTCGTTACCGCAGTCGAACTTGACGGTCCGTTGCTGAGCAATTGAATCGAACGGTGACGCTCACAGTCGTCGGGGGCCTGGCGCCAGGCGTGAAACGGATCGCATAAAAAGTCGTGGGGTATTATATGGCAAGATGTTTCGCCCCTCGAATTTATGACGCACATTCCTTCCGACGCCCGCCTGGATCAACTCGACGCCTGGCTTCAAACGCTCGCCGGCCGCTACCGGCTGAACGTCGCGAGTCTCGCCCCCGCCTCCGCCGATGCAAGCTTTCGCCGCTATTTCCGGCTCGACAGCGCGGCGGAGTTCGGCAAGACGCTCATTGCCGTCGATGCGCCGCCGCCCGAAAAATGCCGCGAGTTCGTGCAGGTCGCCGGGCTGCTGGACGCCGCGAACGTGCACGTGCCGAAAATCCTGGAAGCCGATTTCGATGCCGGTTTCATGCTCGTGACCGATCTCGGCACGACAACCTACATCTCCGTGCTCGACGAGAAGAACGCCCGTCCGCTAATGCGCGCGGCCGTCGACACATTGATCCGCTTTCAGCAGAGCGCGCGCGAAGGCGTGCTGCCGCCGTTCGACGAAGCCTTCCTGCGCCGCGAGATGGAACTCATGCCGGAATGGTTCATCGGCCGCCATCTGGGCCGCGAAGTCACCGCCGATGAGCGCAAGACCCTCGACGAAACCTTCACGCTGCTCGCGCAGAGCGCGCTCGCGCAGCCGCAGACCTTCATGCTGCGCGACTTCATGCCGCGCAATCTGATGGTGTGCGAGCCGAATCCCGGCGTGCTCGACTTTCAGGACGCGGTGTTCGGCCCGATCACTTACGACATGGCCTCGCTGATGCGCGACGCCTTCATCAGCTGGGACGAGGAGTTTCAGCTCGACTGCATCGCGTATTACTGGGAGCGCGCGAAAAAGGCGGGACTTCCCGTCGATGCCGATTTCGGCGAGTTCTATCGCCAGCTCGAATGGATGGGCCTGCAGCGCCACATCAAGGTGCTCGGGCTGTTCGCGCGCATTCATTATCGCGACGGCAAGCCGCGCTATCTCGCCGATCTGCCGCGTTTCATGGGCTATGCGCGCCGGGTCGCGGAACGCTACGCACCGCTCTGGCCGTTCGCGCGGCTGCTCGATTCGCTGGAAGGCCGGGCGGTCGAGGTCGGCTATACCTTCTGACATCAAGATGACGCACGCTTTGAACACGGCGATGATCTTCGCCGCCGGCCGCGGCGAGCGCATGCGCCCGCTCACCGATACCTGTCCGAAACCGCTGCTCGAAGCGGGCGGCAAGCCGCTCATCGTCTGGCAGATCGAGCGGCTGGCGGCGGCGGGCGTCGGGACGATCGTCATCAATCACGCGTGGCTCGGCGCGCAGATCGAAAGCGCGCTCGGCGACGGCTCGCGCTGGGGCGTCGCGCTGCGCTATTCGCCGGAAAGCAGCGCGCTGGAAACGGCGGGCGGCATCGCGCAGGCGTTGCATCTGATCGGCGACGGCGTGTTCATCGCGGTGAGCGGCGACGTCTTCTGCGATTTCGATTACGCGACGCTGCGCGCCCCCGCCGAAGCCCTGCGGGAGCGGCGGGATCCCGGCATGCATCTCGTGATGGTGCCCAATCCGCCGTTTCATCCGGCGGGCGATTTCGCGCTCGCAGACGGCGTGCTCGCGCTCGACGGCGCGCCGCGCTACACCTTCGGCAACATCGGCCTGTACGACACGCGCATGTTCCGCGATCTCGCGCCCGGCACGCGCCGCGCGCTCACGCCCTATTACCGCGAAACCATCGCGGCAGGGCGCGCGCGGGGCGAGCTTTACGAAGGCCGCTGGGAAAACGTCGGCACGCCGGCGCAACTCCGCACACTCGACGAAGAACTGCGCACGCGCTGAGCACCCGGCCCGGGACGGCCTGAACGGGATTGGGACGCATCCGATGGTAAAATGCGCGGTTCTCCCGCCTTTTCCAGCGCAAGCCGCAGCCGATACCGCCATCATGTCCGATACCCGTCCCGATACTCTCTTCGCGCTCACCGCGCTCTCGCCGCTCGACGGCCGCTACGCCGGCAAGACCGAAGCCCTGCGCGACTGGCTCTCCGAGGCCGCGTTCATGCGTCATCGCGTGACGGTCGAGATTCACTGGCTGATCGCGCTGTCGCGCGCGGGCTTCGCGGAAGTGCCGCGCTTTTCCGAGGCATCCGAGCAGTTCCTGCTGAGCCTCGCCGAGCGCTTCACCGCGCACGACGCGGCGCGCATCAAGGACATCGAGCGCGTCACGAATCACGACGTGAAGGCCGTCGAATACTGGCTCAAGGAGTCGGTGAAGGGCCAGCCGGAGCTCGAGCGCGCGAGCGAGTTCATCCACTTCGCGTGCACGTCCGAAGACATCAACAACACGTCGCACGGGCTGATGCTCGCCGGCGCGCGCGAACACGTGATCCTGCCCGCGCTGCGCTCGGTGCACGAACGCCTCGTGAAGCTTGCGCACGCGCAAGCCGATCAGCCGATGCTCTCGCGCACGCACGGCCAGCCCGCGAGCCCGACGACGCTCGGCAAGGAAATCGCCAACGTCGCGGCGCGCCTGTCGCGCGCGATCCGGCGCGTCGAGCAGGTCGAGCTGCTCGGCAAGATGAACGGCGCGGTCGGCAACTACAACGCGCATTTGTCGGCGTATCCGGAGTTCGACTGGGAAGCGTTCTCGAAGGACGTCGTCGAAAATCGGCTGAAGCTCACGTTCAATCCGTACACGATCCAGATCGAGCCGCACGACTACATGGCCGAACTGTTCGACGCCGTCGCGCGCGCCAACACCATCCTGCTCGACCTTGACCGCGACGTGTGGGGCTACATCTCGCTCGGCTACTTCAAGCAGCGCACGAAGGCCGGCGAAATCGGCTCGTCGACGATGCCGCACAAGGTCAATCCGATCGACTTCGAGAACTCCGAAGGCAATCTCGGCCTCGCGAACGCTACGCTGCGCCATCTCGCCGACAAGCTGCCGGTCTCGCGCTTCCAGCGCGACCTGACGGATTCGACCGTGCTGCGCAACATCGGCGTGGCGTTCGGCTATTCGCTGCTCGCGTATGACGCGCTGATCCGCGGCCTCGACAAACTCGAAGTCAACGCGGCGCGCCTGAACGAAGATCTCGACAACACGTGGGAAGTGCTCGCCGAGCCGGTGCAGACGGTCATGCGCCGCTACGGCATCGAGAATCCGTACGAGCAACTGAAGGAACTGACGCGCGGCAAGGGCATTACGCGCGAGGCGCTGCAGACGTTCATCGCCGGTCTGGCGATTCCCGCCGAAGCGAAAAAGCTGCTGCTGGAGATGACGCCGGCGTCGTATATCGGCCGGGCGGCGGAACTGGCGAAGCGCATCGCGTAAAGCGTGGCGACGTCGTTGCGGCGTCGCTGCACGCCGTCATAAAGAAGGCCCCGCGTCTCGCGACGCGGGGCCTTTGTCTTGCGGCAGCGGAAACGAATGCGCGCTCAGCGCGTCTTCAGTTCCTCGACCACGATCTCGACGATTTCCTCAGGCGAGTTTTCGATGCTCACGACGATCGCCTCGTCCGTGCCCGGCGGCTCGAGCGTGTCGAGCTGGCTCTGCAGCAGCTTCGGATCGAAGAAATGGCCGGTGCGCGTCGCGAGCCGCTCGTGCAGCACTTCGAACGTGCCTTCCAGATAGACGAAGCAGACGTCGCGGTCGCCGGCGCGCAGCACGTCGCGATAGGAGCGCTTCAGCGACGAACAGGTGAACACCGCGGTCTCGCCCGCGCGCTGCTTCTCCTCGATCGCCGCGCGGATGGTTTTGAGCCACGGCCAGCGGTCGTCGTCGGTCAGAGGGATGCCCTGGTGCATCTTCTCCTTGTTGGCGGCGCTGTGAAACGCGTCGCCGTCCGTGAACGAGCATTGCAGGCGCTCCGCCAGCAACTCGCCGATGCGGGTCTTGCCGGCGCCCGACACACCCATCGCGATCAGAATCATCGAAGTCTCCTTACACGACCGCCGCGAGCGCGAAGGTCAAACCGAGTCCCATCAGGGAAATGATGGTTTCGAGCAACGACCAGGTCTTGAACGTCTGTCCGACCGTCATCCCGAAATACTCTTTGATCAGCCAGAAGCCGCCGTCGTTCACATGCGAGAAGATCAGCGAGCCGGAGCCGGTGGCGAGCACCAGCAGTTCCGGGCTCGTATGACCGCCTGCGGCAGCCGCGATCGGCGCGACGATGCCGCACGCGGTCGTCATCGCGACCGTCGCCGAACCGGTGGCGAGGCGGATCAGCGCGGCGACGAACCAGCCGAGCAAGAGCGGCGAAAGATTCGCCTGCGAAGCAGTCGCGACGATTTGCTGCGAAATGCCGCTGTCGCGCAGCACCTGCCCGAAGCCGCCGCCCGCGCCGACGATCAGCGTGATGCCCGCGATCGGCGCAAGACATTCGCCGCAGAACTTCTGAATTTGCTCGCGGTTGAAGCCACGCTTCGCGCCGAAGGTCCAGAAGCTGACCAGCACGGCGATCAGCAGCGCCATATCCGACTGGCCGATGAAGCGCAGCAGATCGTTCGGCAGCGTCTTCGGCGTGAAGACCAGATCCGCCCAACTGCCGACGAGCATCAGGATCACCGGCAGCAGGATGGTGAACAACGTGATGCCGAAGCTCGGCAGTTCGCGCTTCACCGCAGTGTCGCCGTGTTTTTCGGTGAACTGGTCGGCGAGCGCGTTGGTGTCAGGCAGCTTGATGTACTTGCTGATCAGAAGCGCAAATAACGGGCCCGCGACGATGGCCGTCGGCACGCCGACGATCAGCCCGTAGGCGATCGTCTTGCCGATGTCCGCGTGATATTGCTGGACCGCGAGCAGCGCGGCCGGGTGCGGCGGAATCAGGCCGTGCACGACCGAGAGGCCCGCGACCATCGGCAGGCCGATCAGCAGCAGCGACTTGCCGGTGCGCTTGGCGACGTTGAACGCGATCGGAATGAGCAGCACGAAGCCGACTTCGAAGAACACCGGCAAGCCGACGATGATCGCGACGACCATCATCGCCCAGTGAATGTTCTTCTCGCCGAACAGATTGATCAGCGTATTGGCGACGCGCTCGGCGCCGCCGGATTCGGCCATCATCTTGCCGAGCATCGTGCCGAGACCCACAACGACGGCAATGTGGCCGAGCGTGTTGCCGTTGCCGGTTTCGAACGATTTGACGATCTTGTCCATCGGCATGCCGACCGCTAGCGCGAGCAGCACGGACACGATCATGAGGACGAGGAACGGATAGACCTTATAGCGCGCGATCATCACGATCAGAACCGCGATCGCGATCACCGCGTAGAGCAACAGCATGCTCCCGTGGACGGCTGGCATGACGCCTCCTTTGATTTCGTTGAGGTTGTTTTTCTGCGCTATGGATGCGTTTGCCGTCGCTGCACTGCACACATCGGCAATGTCCGGCAAGCGCGCACACGGCGCTGGGCCACCGAATTTTACTTGTTAGCGGTGCATTTGGCCGGGAAGACGCGCAGCCTTTGGCGTCTTTGTCTGTGTTCGGTGGTGATCCCGCGGGAAAACTCAGGATTACCAAACTTCCGAATAAGTGATAGGCGCGCGCCGGGCGCGCCTATCGGGTACGCGCTTACTTCGTTGATTTCGCTTATTTATGCGGCGCCAGTTCGCTCGCGGCGCGCGCGAGACGCGTGACTTCTTCCCAGTTCTGTGCGGCGAGCGCGGCTTTCGGCGTCAGCCACGAGCCGCCGACGCAGACCACGTTCGGCTGCGCGAGAAAGCTCGGCGCGGATTCGGCCGTGATGCCGCCCGTCGGGCAGATCTTGAGGTTGGGGAACGGCCCGTGGAACGCCTGCAGCATCGGAATGCCGCCGGCCTGTTGCGCCGGGAAGAACTTGACGATCTCGTAGCCCAGTTCCATCGCCGCGATGATGTCGGACGGGGTCATCACGCCGGGCAGAAGCGGCAGCCCCGCGTCCTGAGCGGCCTTGTGCATGTCTTTCGTGAGGCCCGGCGACACGCCGAACTGCGCGCCCGCCTTCTTCGCCTGCGCGCAATGCTCGGGCTTCGTGATCGTGCCCACGCCGACGACGATATCGTCCGCGAGCTGACTCGCGCGCTCGATCGCGGCGATGCCCGCGGCCGTGCGCAGCGTGATCTCCAGCACCTTCACGCCGCCCGCATGCAGCGCGCGCGACACGTGTTCGCCCTGTTCCACCGAATCGAAGGCGAGCACCGGGATCACCGGTCCCAGACGCACGATTTCGCTTACCGTTTTCATTTGATGCGACTCCTGGTTTTGGTGCGGCGCCCGTTGCTTATGCGGGTCTGTCCGCGGGTTTCTCTCAGGCTCGTGCCGGGAGCACGCCCGCAGCACATTCAATGATGCGTGGCGTGCGCCTTGTTCAGCGCCGATGCCGCGGCGCGCGCATTGTCGCGCAACGGATTGCGCTCGTGCGCGGATGCGCCGTGCGCTTTCGGATCGTGGCCATCCGGCGCGCCGATCAGCGGGCCGAACACCGATGCACCCTCTTCCGCCGGCAGCGCCGCGCTGCGGAACACGCCGAACAATTCGCGGCCGAAGCCGACTTCGTTTTCCGCCTGATGCAGCGGCGCTTCGACTTCGCGCGACGCCCACTCGTTCACGTCGATTTCGATGTCGAGCACGCCCGCGGGCGCGTCGATCACGAGCATGTCGCCGGTGCGGACCTTGCCGAGCGGCCCGTGCAGCAGCGCTTCCGGCGATACGTGAATGACGGCCGGCACCTTGCCCGACGCCCCCGACATGCGGCCGTCGGTGACGAGCGCGACATGAAAGCCCTGATCCTGCAGCACGCCGAGCAGCGGCGTCAATCGATGCAGCTCCGGCATGCCGTTCGCCCGGGCGCCCTGGAAGCGCACCACGGCGACGAAATCGCGCTTCAGTTCGCCCTTGTCGAACGCTTCCTGCACTTCTTCCTGCGAATTGAAGACGATGGCCGGCGCCTTCACCACACGATGCTCCGGCGCGACCGCCGAAATCTTGATGACGCCGCGCCCGAGCTTGCCCTGCATGAGGCGCAGGCCGCCGTCCGGCTGGAACGGCACGCCGATGCCGCGCAGCACCTTGTCGTCGTGACTTTCGGCGGCGCCGTCGACCCATTCCAGCTTGCCGTCGATGAGCTTCGGCTCCTTCGTGTAATGCGACAGGCCGTGGCCGGCGACCGTCTGCACGTCTTCGTGCAGCAGCCCGCCTTCGAGCAGATTGCGCACGAGGAACGCGACGCCGCCCGCTGCGTGGAAATGGTTCACGTCGGCCTTGCCGTTCGGGTAGATCTTCGCGAGCAGCGGCACGACTTGCGAGAGTTCGTCGAAATCGTTCCAGTCGATGATGACGCCCGCCGCCCGCGCGATCGCCACGAGATGCAGCGTGTGATTGGTCGAGCCGCCCGTCGCGAGCAGCGCGACGATGCCGTTCACGATCGCCTTTTCGTCGACGACGCGGCCGATCGGCGTGTAGTTGCCGCGCTCGTGCGTCAGATCGAGCACGCGGCGCGCGGCCTCGGCGGTGAGCGCATCGCGCAGCGGCGTGTGCGGATGCACGAACGCCGAACTCGGCAGATGCAGGCCCATTACTTCCATCAGCATCTGGTTGCTGTTGGCCGTGCCGTAGAACGTGCAGGTGCCGTGGCCGTGATACGCGGCCGCTTCCGCTTCGAGCAGCGCGCCGCGATCACACTTGCCGGTCGCGAATTCCTGGCGCACTTTCGCTTTGTCGTCGTTGGTGAGGCCGCTCGTCATCGGGCCGGCGGGCACGAAAATGGTCGGCAGATGCCCGAACTGCAGCGCGCCGATGGCGAGCCCCGGCACGATCTTGTCGCAGACGCCGAGACACAGCGCCGCGTCGAACATGTTGTGCGTGAGCGCGACAGCCGTGCTCATCGCGATCACTTCGCGCGAGAACAGCGACAGTTCCATGCCTGCATTGCCCTGCGTGATGCCGTCGCACATGGCGGGCACGCCGCCCGCGAACTGCGCGATGCCGCCGTGCTCGCGCGCCGCCTGCTTGATGATCTCCGGGAAGCTCTTGTACGGCGCGTGCGCGGAAAGCATTTCGTTATACGACGACACAATGCCGATATTCGGCTCGCGCACCGCCTTGATCGCGAATTTCTCCTGGCCTTCGAGACCGGCGAAGCCGTGCGCGAGATTCGCGCACGACAGCGCGCCGCGCGCGGGGAACATGCCTTGCGCGGCGTCGATGCGCGCGAGATAGGCCGCACGCGTCGGCTTGCTGCGCTCGATGATGCGGTCGGTGACTGTCTTGAGTTGCGAATGCGGGGAAACCATCGATGCTCCTTCGTCTCACTCCCGGCGCGCCTGCCGTCGAGCGTTGGGTTTTGAATCGCGAGGAACGGCGGTTGAGTCGTTGTCGTGTCTTTCTGCCGATGCCCGAAATATTAGTAGAAAAACTACACGATGACAACGAGCTTTTACGGCACAATCGTTAAGCGGCCGCTTATCTCTTTGCCTTTTCTGACATACGTCTCAGGGAAATCCCTGAGATTCATCGTCGAAAATATGTAGTATTTGTACAAGACCGATCATCGGCTATAGTCGCAGGCAATTTTCAGCATAGGCGAGATTTCCGATGTTGCTGTCCCAAGTCGAAGCAATGCGCGAACAGTTGCGCCCCTCGGAGCGCAAGCTGGCCGATTACGTGCTCGAAGCGCCGCGCGAAGTGCTCGATCTGTCGATGACCGATTTCGCCGCGCGCGCGGGCGTCAGCCAGCCGACGATTGCGCGTTTCTGCCAGGCGCTCGGTTTCTCGGGATTCCGCGAATTCAAGATCCGCCTCGCTCAAAGCGTAGCAGCCGACGTTCCCACGGTTTATCGCGACGTGCGCAGCGACGAGCCCGCCGCCGGCGTCGCGGCGAAAGTGCTGGACCGGACCATCGGCGCGCTGATCCAGGTGCGCAATAGTCTGTCGTCGGACAGCGTGGCCGCGGCGATCGCGATTCTGGCGCAGGCGCGGCGCATCGAGTTTTACGGCGCGGGCGGCTCGGGCATTGCCGCGCTCGACATGCAGCACAAGTTCTTCAAGCTCGGCGTGCCGTCGGTCGCCTATGCCGATCCGCATACGTACACGACGTCGGCCGCGCTGCTCGGCGAGGGCGATGTCGTCGTCGCGATTTCGAACACGGGCCGCACGCGCGACATTCTGGACGCGTGCAAATCGGCGCTGCACGGCGGCGCGAAAATAATTGCGATCACGCACGGCAACTCGCCGCTCGCGCGCATGGCGACGGTCGGGCTCTTTGCCAACGTCGATGAAGACACGGATATTTTTTCGCCGATGACATCGCGCGTGTCGCATCTCGCGATCGGCGACATTCTGGCGGTGGGACTCGCGCTCGCGCGCGGGCCGGAACTGGCGGAAAAGCTCGCCGAAGCGAAAGACGTGCTGGAGAGCCGGCGCGTCGGAACGTGAGCGGCGCGCCTGACGCGCGCATCGCTCAGAAGGGCTTGATGACGACGAGCAGCGTCGCGCCGAGCAGCCCGAGCACGGGCAATTCGTTGAACATGCGGTACCACTTGTCCGAGCGCGTGTTTTCACCGCGCTGGAAGGTGTGCAGCAGGCGCCCGCAATACGCGTGATACACGATGATCAGCGCGACGATCGTGAGCTTCGCGTGCAGCCAGCCCTGCCCCGCGCCGATCCCGACGACGAGCCACAGCCACAGCCCGCACGCGAGCGCCGGCACCGCGATGAACGTCATGAAACGAAACAGCTTGCGCGCCATGAGCAACAGTCGGGCGGTCGCGGCGGCGTCCGTTTCCATCGCGAGGTTCACGAAGATGCGCGGCAGATAGAACAGCCCCGCGAACCACGAGGCCACCAGCACGATATGCAGCGATTTGATCCAGAGCATCGTTCTTGTTGTTCGAGCGTGCTTGTTGGTGGAATGATCGGCGGAATTTCCGGCGGACTTGTCGGCCGGATTACTGGCGCACTTCGCCGCGGCCGAGCACGACGTACTTCAGCGACGTCAGTCCTTCCAGCCCGACCGGACCGCGCGCGTGCAGCTTGTCGTTCGAGATGCCGATTTCGGCGCCCAGGCCGAACTCGAAGCCATCGGCGAAACGCGTCGACGCGTTGACCATCACGCTCGCCGAATCGACTTCGCGCAGAAAGCGCATGGCGCGGTCGTGGTCTTCGGTGACGATCGCGTCGGTGTGATGCGAGCCGTAGGTGTTGATATGGTCGATGGCGTCGTCGAGGCCGCCGACGACCTTGATCGCCAGCACAGGCGCGAGATATTCCGTGCTCCAGTCGTCTTCGGTCGCGTCCACGAGCGAGCCGATCCGCGCCGCTTCCAGCACGGCGCGCGCTTCGGCGTCGACGCGCAGCTCGACGTCCTTCGCCTGATACGCGCGCGCGAGCATCGGCAGCGCCTCGTTCGCGATGCCGCGCGCGACGAGCAGCGTTTCCATCGTGTTGCAGGTGCCGTAGCGATGCGTCTTCGCGTTGTCGCAAATGGGCGCAGCCTTGCCGAGATCGGCGCGATCGTCGACGTACACGTGACAAATGCCGTCGAGGTGCTTGATCATCGGCACGCGGGATTCTTCCATCAGCCGCGCGATCAGGCTCTTGCCGCCGCGCGGCACGATTACGTCGACGAATTCGGTCATCGTGATGAGCTTGCCGACCGCCGCGCGGTCCGCCGTCTCGACGACCTGCACGGCGTCCTGCGGCAAACCGGCCGCTTCCAGCCCGGCGCCGATCAGTTTCGCGAGCGCCGTGTTGCATTCGAGCGCTTCGGAGCCGCCGCGCAGAATGGTCGCGTTGCCGGATTTGAGACAGAGCGCGGCGGCGTCGATGGTCACGTTCGGCCGCGATTCGTAAATGATGCCGATCACGCCGAGCGGCACGCGCATCTGTCCGACCTGAATGCCGCTCGGGCGGAACTTGAGCCCGCTGATTTCGCCGATCGGATCGGCGAGAGCGGCCACCTGGCGCAGGCCTTCGATCATCGTGTTCAGCGCCTTGTCCGAGAGCGTCAGGCGGTCGATGAACGCGGCGTCATGGCCTTTTTCGCGCGCGCGGGCGAGATCGCGCGCGTTCGCCTGCCGGAGCGCCTCGCGATCGCGTTCGATGGCGTCCGCCACCGCGAGTAGCGCGGCGTTCTTCGCGGCTGTGGACGCCCGCGCCATCGCGCGCGACGCCGCACGGGCGCGGCGGCCGAGGTCGGTCATGTATTGATCGATGTTCATCGTCGGTCTCTTTTCGTGAGCGGAGGCGCTCTGGAATGCGCCCCGAAGGCACAAAACAACATTTTAAGCCGATGTGCGCGTGACAACAGCGCGCGGGCGGCGTCCTAGCGACGCGGTCGTGGCGCCGACGCGGCCTGCGCCGGCTTGCCGCCCGCGACCGCCATCGCCAGTTCGAACATGCCGGCCCATGGATCGGGCGGCGGCTCGCTGCCGCGCTTGCCCGCGCTGCCCGAGAGACCCTTGACCTGGCGGTCGAGCCGCGCCGCCAGCGAGAGCGCCTTTTCCAGCGCTTCGTCGGTGACGCGCGCGAGCGCCGGGCCGATCAGCCGTTCGCGCGGCCCCCAGACGCGGTTCTCGCGCAACAGCGTGGCGAGCGGCTTGCCCGACGCGACCCCGCGCTTGATGCGCAACAGCGTGCGCACTTCCTCGACGAGCGCCCACAGCACGAGCACCGCCGCCTCGCCTTCGCCCTTCAGGCCGTCGAGCATGCGCGCGAGGCGCCCGATATCGCCGGTGAGCATCGCTTCGTTGAGCTTGAACACGTCGTAGCGCGCGACGTTCAGGACGGCGTCGTGAATCTGCTCGAAGGTGAGCACGCCTTCCGGGTACAGAAGCCCGAGCTTCTGGATTTCCTGATGCGCGGCGAGCAGATTGCCTTCCACCCGCTCCGCGACGAACGCGAGCGCGCGCCGCCCTTCCTCGCCCGGCGCCACGCGCTGGCCTTGCTGCGCGAGCCGCTGGCCGACCCACATCGGCAATTGCGCGCGTTCGACCGGATCGATCTTCAGCGCGACGCCCGCGCCGAGCAAAGCCGAAAACCACGCGGATTTCTGCGTCGCGGCGTCGAGACGCGGCAGCGTGACGAGCGTGACGACATCGGGGTTGTCGGCGCCGGCGAGCGTCTTCAGCGCGTCCGCGCCTTCCTTGCCGGGCTTGCCGCCGGGAATGCGCAACTCGATCAGTTGACGGTCGCCGAACAGCGACATCGACTGCGTCGCCCCGATGAGCCCGCTCCAGTCGAAACCGCGCTCGACCGTGAACACCGAGCGATCGGTGAAACCGCTCGCACGCGCCGTGGCCCTGATGCGGTCGCACGCTTCCTGCGCGAGCAGATGCTCGTCGCCGTAGACGACGTACAGACCCTTCAGGCCTTTCGCGAGATGCGCGTCGAGCGCGTCGAGCTTCAGTTGCATGAATGAGCGCCGCGGACGATCAGAGCGGCGGCGTCGGCAGCGGCGCGCGCGGCGCGACGCCCGGCGTCTGCTCGCCCGGCGCCGGATGCAGCGAGCGCACGACGGCGAGCCGGCGCGTCAGCTGATCGACGGCGTCGTTGCGCATGTCGTTGTACAGGAGCGTCGATTCCTGCGCCTTGGCGAGCGTGTACTGGTTGCTGTAGGTCATCGCGCGGTTCAGCAGGATCACGCTCGGCGGAATCAGCAGCGTGCCGTCCGCGCCGTACAGCGAATAGCTCAGGCTGTAGACGAGCTCGTATTCCTGCACCACGCCCTGCGAATTCAGGCTGAGCGTGTTGAGGCCCGTGCCTTCCGACACATTGAGCGTTGCGTCCGGTTTCTCGTACGGTTTGACGATCACCGTGTCGCTGCCGCCCTGCACCAGACGTTCGAGACGCGCCACCATCTGCGGCACGCCGCCCGTGATCGCCAGCCGCTTGAACGCGTAGTCCTGCTGTCCGCGCAACTGAAAGCCGCATGCGGACAGCGCGGCCGCGCCGCCCATCAGCGCGAGAAACGAACGCCTGCTTACGCCTTTTTCGACGGCTTTCCCGGTCACATCGACTCCCTTGGTTTTGCGCATCAAACGACCACGTTCACGAGACGCCCCGGCACCACGATCACCTTCTTCGGCGCCCGGCCCTCGGCGAATTTCTCGAACATTTCATGCGCGATCGCGGCTTTTTCGATGGCTTCGCGCGAGGCGTCCTTCGCCACGGTCAGCGCGCCGCGCACCTTGCCGTTGACCTGCAGCACGAGCTCGATCTCCGCCTGTTCGAGCGCGGCTTCGTCGACCTTCGGCCAGGGCGCGTCGAGCAGCGGACCGAATTCCTTCTCGTAGCCGAGTTCGGACCACAACTGGAACGTGACGTGCGGCACCACCGGATACAGCACGCGCAACAGCACGCCGAAGGTTTCGTTCAGCACGCCGGCGCTCGTGCTCTTCGCGCCGTCGAGCGCGTTGAGCATCTTCATCGCGGCGGACACGACCGTGTTGTACTGCAGACGACCGTAGTCGAAATCGGCCTGCTTGAGCACGGTGTAGATTTCGCGGCGCAGCGTCTTGTCCGCGTCGTTGAGCGTCGATGCGTCGAGCTTGCCGTGCTGGCGCAGCACGTCCGCGTTGTCGTGCGCGAAGTGCCACACGCGGCGCAGGAAGCGGCTCGCGCCTTCCACGCCCGCGCCCGACCATTCGAGCGATTGCTCCGGCGGCGCCGCGAACATCACGAACAAACGCGCGGTATCCGCGCCGTATTGATCGATCAGCGTCTGCGGATCGACGCCGTTGTTCTTCGACTTCGACATCTTCTCGACGCCGCCCAGCACGACCGGCTGACCGTCCGCGTTGAGCGTGGCGCCCGTCGGACGGCCCTTGTCGTCGTGCGCGACGGTGACTTCGAGCGGGTTGTACCAGGTCTTCTTGCCCGTAGCGTCTTCGCGGTAGAACGTCTCGTTCAGCACCATGCCTTGCGTGAGCAGGTTCTTCGCCGGCTCGCCGAACTTGACGAGACCCATGTCGCGCATGACCTTGGTCCAGAAGCGCGAATACAGCAAGTGCAGGATCGCGTGCTCGATGCCGCCGATGTACTGATCCATCGGCATCCAGTAATCGGTGCGTTCGTCGACCATCGTGGTGGCGTCCGGCGCGCTGTAGCGCGAGAAGTACCAGGACGAATCGACGAAGGTGTCCATCGTGTCGGTTTCGCGCTTCGCCGCCGCGCCGCACTTCGGGCACGCGCAGTTGAGGAACGCTTCCGACTTCGCGAGCGGATTGCCCGTGCCGTCCGGCACGAGGTCTTCCGGCAGCACGACCGGCAGATCCTTCTCGGGCACGGGCACGTCGCCGCAGCTCGGGCAGTGGATGATCGGAATCGGCGTGCCCCAGTAGCGCTGGCGCGAAATGCCCCAGTCGCGCAGGCGCCAGGTGACCTGCTTGTCGCCGAGGTTCTTCGCGTTGAGATCGGCGGCGATGGCTTCGATCGCGTCTTCGGTGGTGAGGCCGTCGTACTTGCCGCTGTTGTTGAGGCGGCCGGCGGTCTTGTCGCCGTACCACTCTTCCCATGCGTCCGTCGAATAGGTCTTGCCTTCGACCGCGATCACCTGGTTGATCGGCAAGCCGTATTTCTTCGCGAACGCGAAGTCGCGCTCGTCGTGCGACGGCACGCCCATCACCGCGCCTTCGCCGTAGGACATCAGCACGTAATTGCCGATCCACACTTCGACCTGCGCGCCCGTCAGCGGATGCGTGACGAAGAAGCCCGTGGGCATGCCCTTCTTTTCCATCGTGGCGACGTCCGCTTCCGCGACGCCGCCGCGCTTGCATTCCTCGATGAACGCCTGAAGGTCGGCGTTGTCGCGCGCGAGACGCGTGGCGAGCGGATGCTCCGCCGCGACCGCCGCGAAAGTGACGCCCATGATGGTGTCGGCGCGCGTGGTGAACACGCGCAGGAGCTTCGCTTCGCCGTCGATTTCATACGGGAAACCGAAATTCACGCCGAAGCTCTTGCCGATCCAGTTCTGCTGCATGATCTTGACGCGCTCGGGCCAGCCGAGGCCTTCGAGGTCGTCGAGCAACTGGTCCGCGTAATCGGTGATGCGCAGGTAGTACATCGGGATTTCGCGCTTTTCGACCAGCGCGCCCGAGCGCCAGCCGCGCCCGTCGATGACCTGTTCGTTCGCGAGCACGGTTTGGTCGACCGGATCCCAGTTCACCGTGCCCGTCTTCTTGTACGCGATGCCCTTTTCCAGCATCTTCAGGAACAGCCACTGGTTCCACTTGTAGTAGTCCGGCGAGCAGGTGGCGACTTCGCGCGACCAGTCGATGGCGAGTCCCATCGACTGCATCTGCTTCTTCATGTACGCGATGTTGTCGTAGGTCCACTTCGCGGGCGGCACGTTGTTCGCCATCGCCGCGTTCTCGGCGGGCATGCCGAACGCGTCCCAGCCCATCGGCATCAGCGTGTTGTGGCCGTTCATGCGCAGATAACGGTACATCACGTCGTTGATGGTGTAGTTGCGCACGTGACCCATGTGCAGCTTGCCCGACGGATACGGCAGCATCGAGACGCAATAGAACTTGGGCTTGGCCGACGTCTCGGTCGTCCGGTAGACGTCGTTCGCGCGCCAGTTGCTCTGCGCGGCGGATTCGACGTCGGCGGGTACGTATTTATCGTGCATGGTGTGGTGGCTTTACGCTAATGCTGGGAACGAACCTCGGGACCTGCCGCGTGCGCTTCGGCTTCGCCGCCTGGCTTGAAACGGGGCTGGCGCTACGTCGGATCTGGCCTGCTGGCGGCGCTGCGCGCGCCAGACGGACAAAAACGGGCAAATCGCGATTATACCGTTCGATGCGGCGCCGCTGGCGCGCGGACGGGTTCGCGCGGGCTTCAGCGCGCGGGCGCGGGCGCGTTCGCCGGCGCGCGTACCGGCTGGGTGACGAAGCCGATGCGCGCGAGCCCCGCCTGCTGCGCGGCGCCCATCACCTGTGCGATGACGTCATAACGCGTCGCGGCCGACGCCCGCAGATGCAGTTCGGGCTTTTGCGCGCTCCGGCCGGCATCGGCGAAACGCGCGCGCATCTGCTCGAAACTGACGGGCGTGTCGTTCCAGAAGAGCTTGCCGGTGTCGTCGATGGAAAGCGTGATGGTCTGCGGCGTCTCGCGCGCGGGTTGCGATGCGACCTTCGGCAAGTCGAGCCGGATGGCGTGCGTGAAGAGCGGCGCCGTGATGATGAAGATGACGAGCAGCACCAGCATCACGTCGATGAGCGGCGTCATGTTGATGTCCGCCATGGGCTGGCTGTTGGGTTTGTTTTCGAGTCCGCCGAAGGCCATTGCGGGGGCTCCTATTTGCCTTCGCCGCACACGAACGCGTGCAGATCGCGCGCGAAGCCATCCAGCTCTTCCGAAACCTGCCGCACGTACCGTCCGAGCACGTTGTACGCGAGCACCGCCGGAATCGCGACGACCAGTCCGAACGCCGTCATGATGAGCGCCTCGCCCACCGGTCCGGCGACGTTCTCGATCATCGCCTGCCCGCTCGACGCGATGCTGCCGAGCGCGTGATAGATGCCCCAGACGGTGCCGAGCAAGCCGACGAACGGCGCCGTCGCACCCACCGATGCGAGCAGCACCTGCCCGAATTCGAGCCGCCGCTGCGACTTGAGCAGTGCCTGCCTGAGCGCCCGCAACACGCGCTCGCTGCGCTCCACTTGCGCCAGCAACGCGCCCGGCATTTCCGCCTGCGACGCGTGCCACGCGGCCTCGGCAAGCGGCAGGAACACACGCTCGCGATCCGCGCCCTTCAGCGCGCCGATGCCGTCCGTCAGACTCGCCGCCTGCCAGAAGCGCTGCAACGCGCGCGGCCCCTGCCATTTGGCGCGCGCGAGAATCCACGCCTTCACGAGCAGAAAACACCAGCTTGCGAGCGACATCGCCAATAGCAGGCCGGCGACCGCGTGCGTGACCGCGTCGCCGGATTGCAGATAGTGGATAACGCCGGTTTCCGCCATTGTCACGAGCCGAAATCAGCGCAGGCCGAGCACGTCCTGCATGTCGAAGAAGCCGCGCTCGCGGCCTTCGAGAAAACGTGCGGCGCGCAGCGCGCCCTGCGCGTAGGAGAGACGGCTCGCCGATTTGTGCGTGATCTCGATGCGCTCGCCGATGCCCGCGAACAGCACCGTGTGATCGCCGACGATATCGCCGCCGCGGATCGCGGAAAAGCCGATGGTCGACGGATCGCGCTCGCCCGTCACGCCTTCGCGCGCGTACACGGCGCAGTCCTTCAGGTCGCGCCCGAGCGCCTTGGCGATCACTTCGCCCATGCCGAGCGCCGTGCCCGACGGCGCATCGACCTTGTGACGGTGATGCGCCTCGATGATCTCGATGTCGTAACCCTGCGAGAAATGCTTCGCCGCGAATTCGAGCAGCTTCATCGTGACGTTCACGCCGACGCTCATGTTCGGCGCGAACACCACGCCGATCTTCTCGCCCGCCTTTTTCAACTGCGCCTTTTGTTCGTCCGAGAAACCCGTCGTGCCGATGATCATCTTCACGTCATGCCGCAGCGCCGCGTCGAGATGCAAGAGCGTACCCTCGGGGCGCGTGAAGTCGATCAGATAGTCGGCGTCGGCGAACACGCGCTCGATGTCGTCGGTCAGCAAAACGCCCGTGGTCTTGCCGAGAAACGCGCCCGCGTCCTGGCCGAGCTGCTGCACGCCGGGCCGGTCGAGCGCGCCCGTGAGCTGCGCATCAGGATCGTTGAGAACGGTTTCGATCAGCATCCGGCCCATGCGGCCCGATGCGCCGGCGATGGCGATCTTCATGGCAGTCTCGTGTTGAACCGCGCAACCCGCACGCGATGGATTTTGCAGATTGAAAAGCAACGGGAACCGCGCACGGAGCGGGTTCCCGGGAGCGCCGGATTACTGCGGCATGGTGAACTGCGCCTGACCGCCCGCGTTCGGCGGCGTAGGCGACGTGCTCGCCGGTCCCACCGCGCTGCTGTCCGGAATGTTGATCTGCTGCGGCTTGCGCTGCAGCTGGATCTGGGAGTTGCTGCCGCCCGCGCCCGCCGAACCCGGCGCGCCGCCCGCGCTTTGCGGCGCGCTGCTGTACGCCGACGAACGCTGGCGGCCGGTGGGCATGTCGACCTGCGCGGTCGCGCGATTCGCGGCCTGCGCGGCTTCCTGATTGGCGTCGCCCGCGAATGCCGCGGCCGTGTTCGGCTGCGTGGAAGGCTCGCCGGACGGCGCGAGCACCGCAGCCGTCGATGCCGCCGGCACCGATGCCGCCGCGGGCGCCGCCGCGGTCTTCGCCACCTTGAAGCCCTTGTCGCCGTCGATCTCGGCGAGCAGCTCCAGGTTCGACGGCAGATTCTCGCCGCCCGACCAGCTCACGACGCGATCGCTCGCGAAGTTCACGACGAAGTCACGCTGCTGAACCACCGAAGTCGACCCGCGCTTGAAATAGAACACGTAGTCCCAGCGGTCCGCGTGGAACATGTCGGTCAGAAGCGGCGTGCCGAGGATCTGTTTCACCTGATCGCGCGACAGGCCGACCTGCATCTGCGCGGCGGCTTCCGCGGAAACGAAGTTGCCTTGCACGACCGTGATCCGATACGGCGTGATGCTTTGCGCGATCTTCTGCGTGACGCTGTCGTACGCCGTGCAGCCGGCGAGTAATGCGGCCAAGGTTGCTGCGATCACGATTCCCCGCATGCGACGGCTCTCCCTGCTATTCGATAAAGATTTTGAAAACATTTCACCCTTCACGCGAGGCGCCCGGAGGCCGCGCTCCGTTCATCCAGTTACGCCCGAGACGTTACAGGATGTCGGGAATCGGAAAAACGCATTACTATGAGAACCTTGAATTGTACTCTAGGGATGCCTAGCCATGACCAATCCCTCCGATCTCAAAAATATCGGACTCAAGGCGACCCTGCCCCGCCTCAAGATTCTCGAGATTTTTCAGCACAGTCCGGTGCGCCATCTGACCGCTGAAGACGTGTATCGAAGCCTGCTCAACGAAGAGCTCGATATCGGTCTTGCGACCGTTTATCGCGTGCTCACGCAGTTCGAGCAGGCCGGTCTCCTGTCGCGGAGCAATTTCGAATCGGGCAAGGCGGTCTTCGAGCTCAACGAGGGTTCACATCACGATCACCTCGTGTGTCTCGACTGCGGCCGTGTCGAAGAGTTCTTCGATGCGGAGATCGAGCGTCGCCAGCAATCGATCGCGAAGGAACGCGGCTTCAAGCTCCACGAGCATGCGCTTGCGCTGTACGGCACATGCACGAAGGAAAACTGCCCGCATCGCAAGCATTGAGCGGCGCGCCGGCTCTGCGGCGCACCGATGAAAAAACCGCCGTCCATCGGCTCGATGGACGGCGGTTTCGTTTCGTCCGTACGTTTTGCGATTTGCGTCTGCGATCGATTCGCAGTCGCATTCGCTTTTCCGCGTCGAACGCTATGCGAAGCTGCGCGGCGCTATGCCGCGCGCGCCGCGGCTTCAATCAGCGTGTATTGCTCGGGCAGATCGATCTCGTCGCAATTCGGCTGATCGCCGCCGCGATCCACGACGATGAAATCGCCCTCGCGGTCGAGCACGATAAGCGGGTGATGCCACACGCCGCGCGCATAGTTCACGCCCTGCCAGCCGCGCGCATGAAACGCGCGCAGACCTGCCGCATCGAACTCGCCCGCCGGCGCGACGACCACGAGATAGCGCACCTGCGCGAGCGGCACGAACGCCTGACTGCCGAGCGGATGGCGCTCCATCATCGTGATCGCGACGGGCTGCGGGCGCGGCTGTCCGCGAAACACGTTGATGAGCGGCCGCCCGCCGCTCTCGAAGCCGATATCGACATTCGCGAGATCGTGGAAGCGTTCGGTCGTGCCGGCGTTGATCGGAAAATGCCGCGCGCCTTCGAGTTCGATGACATCGCCGAACGGCGCGAAAGCCTCGCGCGTGAGCGGTTCCAGCGTGAGCGTCTTCATTCCAGTTCACCGAAAATGCGCAGCCGCGACACGCCGCCGTCCGGATAGATGTTGAAGCGCACGTGCGTCACGGGCCCGAGCGCCGCAATCTCCTTCTCGAAGCGATGCACGTTGTCCATCGCGAGCTTTTGCTCGTCGAGCACCACGGGCCAGAACATCGCCTGCGTGACGAGCGATTCGTCCGTGCCGCCGCTGACGCGCGCCGCCTGCACCGAACATCGGTCCGGATAGTTGCCCTTGAAGTGCGCGGTATCCACTTCGATCGCGCGAATCACGCCCGGCGCGGCGAGCGCGACGATCGCCCAGTCGTTGCCGGGCTCGCGGCGGCGGCGCGTTTCCCAGCCGTCGCCCATGTTCACGCCGCGCCCCGGCATCAGCATCTGCGACGCCGGCCCGAAATGCTGATTGTTCGCCGCGACCAGATACGCGCCGTTTTCGATCGCAGCGAGATCCAGCAGCGTGCCGCGCTCGACACGCGAAAAATCCGTCTTCGGCTGGCCGTAGACACGCAGCCGCGCGATGCCGCCGTCCGGATAGATATTCACGCGCAGATGCGTGTAGGCGCGCGCGTCGGCGATGTCGAGATAGTGATGATGATTGCCCTTGAGCGTCGTCGACGGGACGATCTCGCGCCAGTCGCCGTCTTCCTGCGGATTGGCGCTCGCGCTGTAGCACGCCTCGATCGACGCGGCCGGCGGGAAGTTGCCGGTGAAGTGACTCGTGTCGATGTCGATTCCGTGAATCACGCCGGCCCGCGCCAGCTTGACGATGCAGTAGTCGTAGCCCGTCGTGCGCTTGCGGCGCGTCTCCCAGCCGTCCATCCACTTGCCGTGTTCGTCGTATTTGCCGGGGATGAACACCGCGGGCTGCGGCTCGAGCATGCGTTCCTTCGGCGCGAAGAATTCGTCGGTGGCGAAGAGCGCCTGCGCGCCGAGACGCGGGTCCGCCAGGTTCATGTAGCGGCGGGCGAAAGCGGGAGCGTCTGCGTCGAGAATCGGATTGGCCATGTCAGTTTCCTTCGGTTTCTCTCAATTGCGATGGTTTGCGGATTGCGTTTCGGTCTTTGCTTCAGATGGCGTGCGCGTGTTCGTTGCCGTGCGAGGGTTCCGGCGCGGCCGGCACGAAGCGGTATTCGGCGTCCTGGTCGAGCACGCGCCTGGCGCGCGCCCGGTCGATATCCTTCTCCCACACCGCCACGACCACCGTCGCCACGCAGTTGCCGATCAGATTGGTGACGGCTCGCGCGATGCCCACGAACCAGTCGACCGGCAGGATCAGCACGAGGCCGAGCACGGGAATCGCGGGAATGGCGGAGAGCGTCGCGGCGAGAATCACGATCGCCGAGCCGGGAATGCCGTGCGCGCCCTTCGACGTCACCAGCGACACGAGCACGACGACGATCAGGTCATGCATCGACAGCGGCGTGTTGGTCGCCTGCGCGATGAAGATCACCGCGAGCGTCAGATAGATCGAGAAGCCGTCGAGGTTGAACGAGTAGCCGGTCGGAATCACGAGGCCGACGGTCGAGTCCTTGATGCCCATCCATTCGAGCTTGCGCATGATCTGCGGCAACACGGCATCCGACGAGGCCGTGCCGAGCACGATCGACAGTTCCTCGCGCAGATAGCGCACGAGCTTGAAGATGGAGAAGCCCGCGAGGCGCATCACCACCGCCAGCACGACGAACACGAACAGGAAGCAGCTCGCATAGAACACCATGACGAGCAGGCCGAGCTGCTTGAGCGACGCGACGCCGTACTGGCCGGTCGTGAACGCGATGGCGCCGAGCACGCCGAGCGGCGCGAGCTTGATGATGAACGCCATGATGCGGAAGAACACCGTCGACAATTCGTCGATGAACAGCGTCACGCGCTGCGCCTTGTTGCCGAGCATCGAAAGCGCCGAGCCGAACAGCACGGCGAAGACGAGCACTTGCAGGATGTCGCCCTTCGCGAAGGCGTCGACGGCGGTGTCGGGAATGATCTTCAGCAGAAAGCCCGCGGTGTCCTTCAGGCTCTTCGCGTGCTCCGTGTAGGTGGTGAGCGACGCCGCATTGAGCGTGTGCAGGTCGATGTTCATGCCGACGCCCGGGCGCGTCACCCACGCCAGAATCGCGCCGATGACCAGCGCGAGCGTCGTCATGATCTCGAAGTAGATGACCGCCTTCAGTCCGACGCGCCCCACCTTCTTCAGGTCGCCCGCGCTCGCCATGCCGCTTACGACGACGCAGAACACGATCGGGCCGATCACCATCTTGATGAGCTTCAGGAAGCCATCGCCCAGCGGCCGCAGCGACTGGCCGAACTGCGGAAAGAGCGCGCCCACCACCACGCCGATGACTAGCGCGATCATCACCCTGCCGAACAGCGAATTCAGAAATCTCGACACGACCGTCTCCTGGTGTAATGTCTCAGAACCGGAGCAACTGTTCCGACTGGTCGGACCAGTGCTGTGATGGGGAATATTAGAAAGCCGATATACACCCGTCAAGCGCGCGTTCGTACCGGTTTACCCTGTTCGAAACGGGCACGGAAATGCATGCACATAAAGCGCGTGTACGTCTGCCCGGCGCGCGCATACAATGGCGGTCAGACCGGCCAATACAGTTTTCTTCCTATGAAAAACGTCCCGCACACCGTGACCGACGCCGCGATCGCGACCATCCGCGAGCGCATCGAATCGAGCGTGTATCCAGTCGGGAGCCTGCTGCCGGCGCAGCGGCAATTGTCGGAAGAACTGGCGATCAGCCGGGCTTCGCTGCGCGAGGCGCTCTCGACGCTCGAAGCACTCGGCATGCTGCACATCCGGCCGGGCAAGGGCGTGTATGTCAACAGCGCGCAGGCGAGCAACGCGCATCCGTGGCGTTTCGACGATCAGGCGTCGCTGCCCGATACCTATCAGATGCGGTTCGCGCTCGAAGGCTTCGTCGCGCGGCTCGCGGCACATTCCATCGGCGACTCCGATATCGACTGGCTCGACGACAACATCGAATCGCTCAGGGGCGCGCTCGAGGAATCGGAACTGGAAGAAGCGGCGCAGCTCGATTTCGCGTTCCATATGCGCATCGTGAGTCTCGCGGGCAACGCGGCCATCGAGTCGATCCTGCGCGGCAGCGCCGACATCATGAAGGAAAGTCAGCGCCTGCCGTTCTACCGGCGCGAACTGGTGCTGTCGACCTATCACGAGCACGCGGTGATCATCGAGGCGCTCAAGGCGCGCGACGGCGAGAAGGCCGGCATGGCGATCGAGCGGCACATCGTCAACGCGGCGCAGCGCGCGGGCGTGCATTTTCCAGTGCCGAACAAAGCGTGAGCGCATGCGGCACTTCTTTTGATGTCGTGAGTCTCAGCAAGGGCCGTGCGTGATGGAGATTTCTATCCGCTTGCGCTGCCCTGCAATTCGCGATCATCAAGAGGAGCAGCGTCGATGGACATGCAACAACTCGTTTCGGAATTTCTCTCGTCGGAGCACGGCGCGCAAGCCGCGCAGGCGCTGACCGACCAGGGCTTCAGCCCCGAAGACAGCCAGCAAATGCTCGGTACCGCCGCGGAAACTGCGCACGCGCACGCCGAAGAACAAAGTCAGGGCTTGCTGGGCGATCATCCGGGCAAGAGCTTTTTTGCCGCGTTCGCAGCAGGACTCGTGCGCGGTGACGGCTTTTTCAAGTCGATGGAAGAAGGCGGCGAAGGCGTTCTCACGGGCCGCATCGCCGAATCGATCGCCGCGCGCATGGGCATGGATCCCGGCACGGCAGCCACGGTCGCGGCGGCGGCGACGCCCTACGTCGTGTCGTTTCTGCGCGAGAAGCTCGCGTAGCGCAGACTGAAGCATCAAAAAACAAAGCCGCTCCGAGGAGCGGCTTTGTCATTTCAGCCGGCTGAAACCGACTTCGTATTACTTGGCGTTGGCCAGCGCAACGGCCGTGTCCAGCATGCGGTTCGAGAAACCCCACTCGTTGTCGTACCAGCTCGAGACCTTCACGAGACGGCCCGAGACCTTGGTCAGCGTCGAATCGAACGTCGACGAAGCCGGGTTGTGGTTGTAGTCGATCGAAACCAGCGGCGCGTCGTTATAGCCGAGAACGCCCTTCAGTGAGCCTTCCGACGCTTCCTTCATGATCTTGTTGACTTCCTCGACCGTCGTATCGCGCGCGGCGATGAACGAGAGATCGACGACCGACACGTTGATCGTCGGGACGCGGATCGCGTAACCATCCAGTTTGCCGTTCAGTTCCGGCAGCACGAGACCGACCGCGGAAGCCGCGCCCGTCTTCGTCGGAATCTGGCTGTGCGTGGCCGAGCGCGCGCGGCGCAGGTCTTCGTGATACACGTCGGTCAGAACCTGGTCGTTCGTGTAGGCGTGGATCGTGGTCATCAGGCCGTTCACGAGACCGATCTTGTCGTTCAGCGGCTTGACGAGCGGCGCGAGGCAGTTCGTCGTGCACGATGCGTTCGAGATCACCGTGTCCGATGCCTTCAGCACGTTGTGGTTCACGCCGTACACGATGGTCGCGTCCACGTCCTTGCCGCCGGGCGCCGAGATGATGACCTTCTTCGCGCCGCCCTTGATGTGCGCGCTCGCCTTTTCCTTGGTCGTGAAGAAGCCCGTGCACTCCAGCACCACGTCGACCTTCAGTTCGCCCCACGGCAGTTCGGCCGGGTTGCGGTTGGCCAGCACGCGGATCTTGTCGCCGTTGACGACGAGGTAATCGCCGTCCACCGACACTTCGCCCGGGAACTTGCCGTGCGCCGTGTCGTACTGCGTCAGATGCGCGTTGGTCTTGGCATCGCCGAGATCGTTGATGGCGACGATCTCGATGTCGTGCTTCTTGCCGTTTTCATAGAAGGCGCGCAGCGTGTTGCGGCCGATCCGGCCGTAGCCGTTGATTGCAACGCGAATCGTCATGGTCTATCTCCTTGGCTTAAAAAAACCTTCCTCGCTGACGCGAAAAGCTCACGCGGCCAGCACGGACTTCGCGGTCTTGACGATGTTCTCGACCGTGAAGCCGAAGTGCTTGAACAACGCGCCCGCCGGGGCCGACTCGCCGAACGTGTCGATGCCGACCACGCCGCCTTCCAGGCCCACGTACTTGCGCCAGAAATCCGTCACGCCCGCCTCGATCGCCACACGCGCCACGCCCTTGGGCAGCACGCGCTCGCGGTACTCGGCGTCTTGCTTGTCGAAGACGTTGGTGCAAGGCATCGACACGACGCGCGCGCCGATGCCTTCCTTCGCCAGTGCCTCGATGGCTTCCATCGCGAGCTGCACTTCCGAGCCGGTCGCGATCAGGATGATCTTGCGCGCCGGGATGTCGTCGTTCCAGTCGCGCAGCACGTAGCCGCCCTTCGCGATGTTGGCGATCTGAATGTCGTTGCGCGTCGAGAATTGCAGATTCTGGCGGCTGAAGATCAGCGTCGACGGACCTTGATGCGCGATCGCATGCGTCCACGCGACGGCCGTTTCGACCGTATCCGCCGGGCGCCAGGTCTGCAGGTTCGGGATCAGGCGCAGGCTGGACACGTGCTCGATCGACTGGTGCGTCGGGCCGTCTTCGCCGAGACCGATGGAATCGTGCGTGAACACGAAGATCGAGCGCGACTTCATCAACGCCGCGACACGCAGCGCATTGCGGCTGTAATCCGAGAACGTCAGGAACGTGCCGCCGAACGGACGATAGCCGCCATGCAGCGCCATGCCGTTGATGGCCGCGCTCATGCCGAATTCGCGCACGCCGTAGTTGATGTGATTGCCCCACTGGATGCCCGCGTGATCCGGATTCGCGTTCTCGGCGTCGCCGGCCGCGCGCACCGGCTTCGACGCTTTCCAGTTGGTGAGGTTCGAACCGGTCAGGTCGGCGGAGCCGCCGAGCAGTTCCGGCAGCGCGGCGGCGAGTCCTTCGAGGGTCTGCTGCGAGGCCTTGCGCGACGCGACGGTCTCGGCGCGCTGATTCGCGTCTTCGATGATCTTCGCGACGCTTTCGGACCAGTTCGCCGGCAGTTCGCCGTTCATGCGGCGCGTGAATTCGGCGGCTTCGTGGCCGTACTTCGCGCGGTATGCGTCGAACGTCTTGTTCCACTCGCCTTCGGCGTGCGTGCCCTGCTCCTTCGCGTCCCACGCTGCATACACTTCCTGCGGAATCTCGAACGGGCCGTACTTCCAGCCGATCGCCTCGCGCGTCGCCGCGATTTCCTTGTCGCCGAGCGGCGCGCCGTGCGCGTCGTGGCCGCCCGCCTTCGTGGGCGCGCCCTTGCCGATCACGGTGCGGCAGCAGATCAAAGTAGGCTTGTCCGACTTCTTCGCGCTGGCGATGGCGGCATCGACCGCGCCGACGTCGTGGCCGTCCACCGCGCGGATCACGTTCCAGCCGTACGCTTCGAAGCGCTTCGGCGTGTCGTCGTGGAACCAGTGCTCGACGTGGCCGTCGATGGAGATGCCGTTGTCGTCGTACAGCGCGATCAGCTTGTTGAGCTTGAGCGTGCCGGCGAGCGAGCAGGCTTCGTGCGAGATGCCTTCCATCAGGCAGCCGTCGCCGAGGAACACGTACGTGTGGTGATCGACGATCTTCGCGTCAGCCTTGTTGAACTCGGCGGCGAGCAGCGCCTCGGCGAGCGCCATGCCGACCGCGTTGCCGACGCCCTGGCCGAGCGGACCCGTTGTGGTCTCGACGCCCGGCGTCATGCCCACTTCCGGGTGTCCCGGCGTCTTCGAGTGCAACTGGCGGAAATTCTTCAGCTCGGAGAGCGGCAAATCGTAGCCGGTGAGGTGCAGCAGCGAATACAGCAACATCGAACCATGACCGTTCGACAGAACGAAACGGTCGCGATCGAACCAGTGCGGATTCGCGGGATTGTGCTTCAGATGGCGCGACCACAGCGCGACGCCGATTTCCGCCATGCCCATGGGCATGCCGGGATGGCCGGAGTTGGCTTGTTGAACGGCGTCCATGGCAAGCGCGCGGATTGCGTTGGCCATGAGGGCGGTCTGGCTGGAGGTCGGGGTCGTCATGTCGAGTCTGGGCAGGTCCTGAAATGATCCGCAGTGCTTCTCACGCAGTACTTCTCACTCGCGCCGGACCCGCGGGGCACAACGTTTTCAGGACCGGAACGACGAGAAACGACGAGGATCGGGAGGCCGTCATTCTAACAGACCGGTCCGATTGACACGTGCGCTCGAAGGACGCCGGTCCGGTGCGGCGCCGCGTCCCGGAGCGCGGGCATGTTCCGTGCAAAACACGCGTCACAGTACACGCTCGCGCGCGCCGGCACCGGACGTTCATCCGGCGAAATCCGTCCGGGCGCTCGCGCGGCTTCGCTTCGCGAGATTCTTTCCGGCCGATTGATCGTACGGCTTCATGGCAGAATGATTGTCAATGTGCAGCAAGAAGGCTTCAAGGAGTGCTTTCGATGACCGACCCCCGCCCGGCCGACGTGCCCTGGCTGACTCCCTACCTCACCGTGCGCGATGCGCGCGTGAGTATCGCGTTCTATGAAAAGGCGCTTGGTTTCGCGGTGCGCGACAGCGTCAACGACGACGGCACGATCATCCATGTCGAGATGACGTATCGCGGTCAGTTGATCCTGATGTTCGCGCCCGAAGGCGCTTACGGTTCGCAGGCGCGCACGCCGAAGAGCGCGGGACTCACGGCGCCGCAGTCGTTCTATCTTTATGTCGACGATGTCGATGCAACCTTCCGTCAGGCGCTCGCGGTCGGCGCGAAGGCGCTCATCGAGCCGCAGGATCAGTTCTGGGGCGACCGCTTCGCGCAGTTCGAAGACCCGGACGGCTATCGCTGGGCCATCGCGCGGCACCTGAACTGAGCCGCGCCGGCCCGAACTGAACGCAGCCGTACCGCCGCCAGGCATCCACCCTATCCGCGGACCCGAGTCCGCGATCGACCTCAATGCCACGTTTTCATGTTGACGGCCCGCTGTCCGTAGGCCAGACCCTTCCGCTCCCCGACGACGTCGTGCGCCATGTACACGTCCTGCGCCTGCAGACCGGCGACCCGATCACCCTCTTCGACGGCGCCGGCGGCGAATATCGCGGCGCGCTCGTCGATATCGCCCGGCGTGCGGCGACGGCACGCATCGACGAGCACAGCGACCGAGAAGCCGAGCCGCCTTATCGCGTGACGCTGGCGCAAGGCGTCGCCGGCGGCGACAAGATGGACTGGCTCATCGAGAAGGCAGTGGAACTGGGCGTGGCGGGCATCGTGCCGATCACCGCCGAGCGCGGCGTCGTGCGGCTGGCCGGCGAACGGGCGCTGCGGCGTCAGGCGCACTGGCAGGCGCTCACGCGCGCGGCGTGCGAGCAGTGCGGACGCAACCGCGTGCCGGAAATCGCCCCGCCGCGCGATCTCGACGCGTGGCTCGCCGATCTCCCCGCAGCCGACGGCGAATTGCGCCTGTTGCTCTCGCCGCGCGCCGAGGTGAATTTCGGCACCCTGCCCGCCGATCCGCCGCGTGGTCCGGTCACGCTCCTGATCGGACCTGAAGCGGGTTTCTCGCCCGTGGAGGAAGCAGCGATCGTCGCGGCCGGCTTCTCGGCGCTCGGGCTCGGCCCGCGCGTGCTGCGCACGGAAACGGCAGGCGTCGCGGTGCTCGCGGCGCTGGCCGCGCGCTGGGGCGGCTGGTGATATTCCGGTGCCGGAACGTGCGGCCGGCGCCGCAAAAACGAGAACAGCCCGATGGGATGTCGGGCTGTATGGCTGAAACGGCGGCGGCGCGGGCGGAATACGCGCGCCGCGACGCCGGTTGCTCAGATGGACGTCAGACGAACGAGTAGAACACGCGGAACGCGACGCGCCGCTCCGCCCAGAATTCCGCGGCGTCGCGGAACACGTCGAGCAGCACTTCGCGCCCTTCCTTGTCGAACTTCTGCGCGATCGGCAGTTGCTCCAGCACGATCACGAAGCCCGGCTGCGACCCCGCCTTGTGGACGAGATCGGTGAGCGAATCGTAGAGCGCGTCGTAGTTCTTGCCGAAATGCTTCGGAAAGAGGAACGACGTGGCGATCGTCTCCAGCACTTCCTGCTTGCTCTGCGCATGGCCGAGATAGGCGTAGAGAAAGTGCTGGCCGAGGCGATTGGCCTCGTCGGCGAGATCCTGCACGCGGAACGCGCGGATCGACTGAACGATGTTCGGCCGGACAGTGGCGAACATCGATTCCGTTTCCTCGTGCGAATGGGACTCTTCAGGCCTGGTCTCGTCGTCGGGTCTGGTGTCGTGTTCTGTCATGCGTAGCCGCAATACTCGCTGAAACAGGTTGCCATCGCCGGTGGCGAAAAGATCGTTCGCGACGCTGTGGTCGTGCGCGTAGATGTTGTCGCTCATGCCGTTAATCCCGTAGTTGGTCCGCAATGCGTTTGAAACTGGCGTAATGGTCGTCCGTGTAATAGCACTCGCCGATCTGCTTGCGCGGCCCGCCGCATACGATCCGGCGCGCGCCGCGATCCCTCGATCGAGGTGTGGCAACGGTGTATTCGTGGTAGTAGCCGCGCGATTGCCGCGGAAGCAAACGTTCGCGATTGCCGAATACGACGCCGTCCTTCTCGTAAGGGAAAGGGCCGCCCGATTCGATCAGCCGCAATGTCGCGACTGCCTGTTTGGGCAATTGCGCCACCTGAATGATGGCGAGCCCGTCCTGGGTTTGCGCGCGAGACGCAGCCGGCTGCCGTGCCTGCGCTTGCTCGACCGCTTCCGCCGGCCGAACCGGCGCCTGACTCGCGGATGCGACCGGTTCCTGAACGCCGTGCGATTCGTCCTTGCCGCATCCGCCCAGAAAAACGCTCAAGCCGAGGATGCAGGAGAGAGCCCACGCGCGCTTCACGAAACGATTGTCCCCGCGTTGAACCGAGATCCGACGACCATTAAAGGTGTAAGGGTATCGCTAATAAGACAGCGAATCAATGTTCGCCCGGAAATCGGCAAATTTTTCTCGAAAGACGGGGCACTGCGTCGTCGCGGCGGAAGGCGGTCAAATTTAGTCCAAAACTGAGTGAAATTTAAACCAGATGGGCTAATAATCTTTCCGTGGGATCTGGAACCGGATGCAAGTTGCCTCGCTTGTGAGAGGGTTCCACGGTGGTGCGCTCTGCCGCAAATCCTGCATTTCTGGCGAAGAGACGTCCCATCTGTTTGCCTCGGGCGTGCCGCATCCGTGGCACGCCTTTTTTTTCACCGAAAAGAAAAACGCGGCGGGAGCGCCGCCGCGTTTTTGTCACATCGAGACGGCGATCAAAGCCGCCGTCGAATGGCCATCAGCGCGCCGCCGATGCGTCCGCCACCAGCAACGCCGTCATGTTGACGATTCGCCGGACGGTCGCCGACGACGTCAGCACGTGAACCGGCTTCGCCGCGCCGAGCAGGATCGGCCCGATCGCAATGCCGCTTCCCGCCGCCGTCTTCAGCAGGTTGTACGAGATGTTGGCCGCGTCGATGTTCGGTAGGATCAGCAGGTTCGCGTCGCCTTCGAGCGTCGATTCCGGCAGCACTTCGCGGCGCAGGCGCGAATCCAGCGCGACGTCGCCGTGCATTTCGCCGTCCACTTCGAGATCCGGCGCGCGTTCTTTCAGGATCGCGAGCACGTCGCGCATCTTCTGCGCGCTCGGCGCGTGGCTCGTGCCGAAGTTCGAATGCGACAGCAACGCGATCTTCGGCATGATGCCGAAGCGCTTGACTTCTTCGGCCGCCATGATCGTGATCTCGGCGAGCTGCTCGGGCGTCGGGTCGACGTTCACGTGCGTATCGACGATGAAAATCTGCCGGCCCGGGAGCACGAGCGCGTTCATCGCCGCGTACACCTTCTGGCCTTCCTTCTTGCCGATCACCTGATCGATGAAGTGCAAATGGCGATGCGTCGTGCTCACCGTGCCGCAGATCATGCCGTCGGCTTCGCCCTTCTTGACGAGCATCGCGCCGATCAGCGTCGTGCGGCGGCGCATTTCGAGCTTGGCCATCTGCTCGCTGATGCCCTTGCGCGCCATCATCTTCGCGTAGGTCTGCCAGAAGTCGCGGTAACGCTCGTCGTGATCCGTGTCCACCACCGAAAAATCGACGCCCGGCGCGAGGCGCAGCCCGAACTTCTGAATGCGCTGCTCGATGACCGCCGGCCGGCCGATGAGAATCGGCCGCGCGATCTTTTCATCGACGGCGATCTGCACTGCGCGCAGCACGCGCTCTTCTTCGCCCTCCGCGAACACGATGCGCTTCTTCTCCGGCTCGACGCTGCGCGCGAGCTGGAACACGGGCTTCATCGTCGTGCCGCTGTGATAGACGAACTGCTGCAGATGCTGCTCGTAGGCTTCCATGTCCTCGATCGGACGCGTTGCCACGCCGCAATCCATCGCGGCCTTCGCCACTGCCGGCGCGATCTTCACGATCAGACGCGGATCGAAAGGCTTCGGAATCAGATATTCCGGACCGAACGAAAGATCTTGAATGCCGTACGCCGTGGCGACGATATCGCTCTGCTCCTGACGCGCCAGTTCGGCGATCGCGTTCACCGCCGCGATTTCCATTTCCTTCGTGATGACGGTCGCGCCCACATCCAGCGCGCCGCGGAAGATGAACGGGAAGCACAGAACGTTGTTGACCTGATTCGGGTAATCCGTGCGGCCGGTCGCGAGCACCGCGTCCGGGCGCACTTCGAGCGCGAGTTCCGGCAGGATTTCCGGCGTCGGATTGGCGAGCGCGAGAATCAGCGGCTTCGCGGCCATCTGCTTGACCATGTCCTGCTTGAGCACGCCGCCCGCGGACAGACCGAGGAACACATCCGCGCCTTCCATCACTTCGGCGAGCGTGCGCGCGCTGGTTTCGCGGGCGAACAGTTCCTTGTCCGGATCCATCAGCTCGACGCGGCCTTTGTACACCACGCCGGCCAGATCCGTCACGTAGATGTTCTCGCGCTTCATGCCGAGATCGACGAGCAGGTTCAGACACGCGAGCGCCGCCGCGCCCGCGCCCGACGCCACCAGCTTCACTTCGCCGATGTTCTTGCCGACCACCTTGAGACCGTTGGTGATGGCCGCCGCGACGACGATGGCCGTGCCGTGCTGGTCGTCGTGGAAGACGGGAATCTTCATGCGCTTGCGGCATTCGCGCTCGACGATGAAGCAGTCCGGCGCCTTGATGTCTTCCAGATTGATGCCGCCGAAGGTCGGCTCGAGCGCGGCGATCACGTCGACGAGCTTGTGCGGATCGGTCTCGTTCAGTTCGATATCGAACACGTCGATGCCGGCGAACTTCTTGAACAGCACGGCCTTGCCTTCCATCACCGGCTTGGACGCGAGCGGCCCGATGTTGCCCAGGCCGAGCACGGCCGTGCCGTTCGACACGACGCCCACGAGGTTGCTGCGCGCCGTGAAACGCGCGGCGTTCAGCGGATCCTCGACGATCGCTTCACACGCGAACGCGACGCCCGGCGAATAGGCGAGCGCGAGGTCGCGCTGGTTGATCATCTGCTTGGTCGGCGCGATCGCGATCTTCCCGGGCGTCGGGAATTCGTGATAGTCGAGCGCAGCTTCGCGCAATTTCGTATTGGCGTCAGTCGTCATAAGGCGGGCTAGCAGTGCGGGAATTAGAATGAAGGTTCGAACGCATTGTAGCGCCAATCAGAGGCAGTTTCGGACCGCGGACCATGCATTTCGGCTACAAGTGCCGTGACTGGAAAACGTCTGATCGCCCGATGGCGCAAGGCTCGCGGCGCATCGTCCGGCTTTTTCGAGACACGCGCCGAGTGCATTCGAGGTCCGTGCCGGGTAGTTTCCCTGACATCTTGCAGCGCACAAAAACATCACCATTCGCCGACGATGCTTTCCGAGTTTTCACTGATCGACCGTTACTTTGCCCGCCGCGCCACGGCGCCCGCACCGCGTCATGACGACGAAGCCGCGCGGCCGCTCGGCATCGGCGACGACTGCGCGCTCATCGCGCCGCCCGCCGGGCATCAGCTCGCCATTTCGACGGACATGCTCGTCGCGGGCCGCCACTTCTTCCCCGATGTCGATCCGGACGCGCTCGGTCACAAGGCGCTCGCGGTGAACCTGTCGGACCTCGCCGCGATGGGCGCGAAGCCGCACGCGTTCACGCTCGCGCTCGCGCTTCCGGACGTCGACGAAAGCTGGCTCGCCGCCTTCAGCGACGGCCTTTTCGCGCTCGCCGAACGCCACGACTGCGCGCTCGTCGGCGGCGACACGACGGGCGGCCCGCTCAATATCTGCATCACCGTGTTCGGCGACGTGCCCGACGGCGCCGCGTTGCGCCGCGACGCCGCGAAGCCCGGCGACGACATCTGGGTGTCCGGCGTGCTCGGCGACGCGCGCGCGGGCCTCGGCGCGATGCGCGGCGAATGGCGCGCGCCGGACGACGCGACGGCCGCCGGCTGGAAGCGCGCGCTCGAGCGGCCCGAACCGCGCGTGGCGCTGGGCCTCGCGCTGCGCGGCGTGGCGCATGCGGCGCTCGATATCTCCGACGGCCTCGCGGGCGACCTCATGCACATCCTGAAGCGTTCGGGCGTGAGCGCCGTCGTCGATGCCGACGCCGTGCCGTGCTCGGACGCCGTCCGCGCGCTGCCCGACGCCGCGCGCCGCCAGTGCACGCTCGCCGGCGGCGACGATTACGAACTGTGCTTCACCGCGCCGCACGCCGCGCGCGACGCGCTCAGCGATATCGCGATGCGCGTGAAAGTGCCGCTCAGCCGCATCGGTACAATCGAATCCACGGGTGCGCCGCGCATCGCCTGGCGCGATGCCTCGGGCGCCCCGCTCTCTTTGACGTTGCAAGGCTTCGATCACTTTCATGCAGACTGACCCGACCCTCGCGGGCGAACCGGAAAAACCGCGCGCCGCGCCACGCCGCGCGAGCGCGCGCTTCATGCTCACGCATCCGCTCCATATTCTTTCGCTGGGCTTCGGCAGCGGGCTCGCCCCGTTCGCACCCGGCACGTTCGGCACGCTGTTCGCGTGGCTGTCGTTCGTCGTGTTCAATCAGCATCTGACGGTGGCCGAATGGGGCGCGCTGATCGTCGCGGGTTTCGTCGGCGGATGCTGGTTCACCGGCTTCACCGCGAAGAAAATGGGCATTGCGGACCCGTCGCCGGTCGTGTGGGACGAGATTGTCGCGTTCTGGCTCGTGCTGCTGCTCGTCACGCCCGCGACCTTTACCGGCCAGTTGTGGGCGTTCATCGTGTTCCGCTTCTTCGACATGGTGAAGCCGCCGCCCATCCGCTATTTCGACCGTCATTTGAAAGGCGGCTTCGGCATCATGTTCGACGACCTCGTCGCCGCGTTCTTCACGCTGCTCGTGATCGCGCTGTGGCGCATGACCGTCTGACGATCCGTTTCTTCACCCTCAACCCTTCGAGACACCGCCATGCCAACCGACACCGTCGTTCACCAACTTGCGATTCGCGTCGGCAACAAGCTGCGCGACGAACGGCTGATGCTCGCCACCGCCGAGTCGTGCACGGGCGGCATGGTCGCGGCCGCGATCACGGACATTTCGGGCAGCAGCGCGTGGTTCGAGCGCGGCTTCGTCACCTATTCGAATCTCGCGAAGACGGAGATGATCGGCGTGCCCGCCGCGCTGATCGACCAGCACGGCGCGGTGAGCGAGCCCGTCGCCCGAGCGATGGCCGAAGGCGCGCTGCGCAACAGCCGCGCGCAGGTGTCGGTGTCGATCACGGGCGTCGCGGGTCCCGCCGGCGGCAGCGAGGCGAAGCCGGTGGGCACCGTGTGTTTCGGCTGGAGCAACCGGCTGCATACCGGCGTGGAGACGCAACTGTTCAAGGGCGACCGCGAACAGGTGCGCACGCAGGCGGCGGCGCATGCGCTGCGCAAGTTGCTGGAATTTCTGGAGCAGCGCGAGCGGTGAGCCCGCGCTTTCCCGGCATCACCGATACAGATTGATCGAGTCGCGTGTCTTCTGCGCGGCGAGCGCCGCCGCCTGCGCGTAATCGTCGCCCTTGCTCGCGTAGATGATCGCGCGCGACGAGTTGATCAGCATGCCCGCGCCGTTCGCCGTGCGGCCGGCGCGCACCGTGGCTTCGACATCGCCGCCCTGCGCGCCGATGCCCGGAATCAGCAGCGGCATGTCGCCGACGATGCCGCGCACCGTTTCGATTTCCTTCGGAAACGTCGCACCCACGACAAGCCCGAGCTGCCCGCTCGCGTTCCACTTCTGCGCCGCGAGCTGCGCCACGACCTGATACAGCGGCTTGCCGTCGGTCGTGAGGAATTGCAGGTCCGAGCCGCCCGGATTCGACGTGCGGCACAGCACGATCACGCCACGGCCTTCATGCGCGAGATAAGGCTCGATGGAATCGAAGCCCATGTACGGGTTGACCGTCACGGCGTCCGCCCGATAACGCTCGAACGCTTCCTTCGCGTACTGCTCGGCCGTGCTGCCGATATCGCCGCGCTTGGCGTCGAGAATCACTGGCAAGCCCGGATGTTTCTCGTGGATGTGCGCGATCAGCGCCTCCAGCTGATCTTCGGCGCGATGCGCGGCGAAATACGCGATCTGCGGCTTGAACGACGACGCGTACGGCGCGGTCGCATCGGCGATGTTCTTGCAGAACTCGAAGATCGCGTCTGCCCGGCCGTTGAGCGCGCCGGGAAATTTCGACGGCTCGGGGTCGAGGCCGACGCACAGCAGCGACTGCGTGCGCGACCACGCGGCGTTGAGGGTCTGGATGAAGGACATGTGGGAATCAGTGTGGAAACGTCGATGCCACGCATTTTAACGTGCGCGGCATCGTGTCCTTCGCTGCGCCCTTTGCTGCGTCCTCGGCAACGTCAGCGTGATGCGCTTCGTGCGCGCGCCTTCGCTCCCGCGCGCGTGCGCGGCCTGCCGCGGCGCGCGGCTTCGCCGGTGCGCTCGACGGTGAAGCGAAATTCGCGCGACAGCCGCTCGCCCGGCGCGAGCACCGTCATGCCGTGCGCTTCGCCGCCGCCGGGCAGATTCACCGCGTTGATCGGATGATCGACCGGCTCGAAGCAGAAGAAGTCTTCGCCGGGCGGCGCATAGAGCACGTAGTAATCGGTATCGGCCGCGATGGTGAGCGACAGGCGCCGCTTCGGCCACAGCACGCTCGTGCGGCCGCTCCAGCCGGTGAACGCGTTGTTCACCATTTCCGACGGCATCGGATACGCGACGCCGAACTGCCACGCGGGCGGCGCGGGCACATGCCTGACCGGCAGCCAGTCGTCGCCGCAGAGCCACACGCCGCCCGCTGCCGCCGACAACTCCGTGTCCGCCTCGCGCATCAGGAACGGATGCAGCCCGAGCCCGAACGGCAGCGCTTCGGCGCCGGTGTTCTGCACGTCGAGCGTGACGACGAGCGTCGCGTCGTCGAGTGCGTAGGTCTGCGCGGCAAGGAAGGAATAGGGCTTGCCGTCGCTGCGATCGAGCGTGAGCCGCACGCGCGCGGCCGCTTCCTCGTCCACCTGCCACGCGCCGAGCCAGCCGTCGCCGTGCAGCGGCAGCGGTTCGTCGGCACGATTGCGCGGCACGTCGACGGCGCGTCCGGAAAACTCGAAGCGCCCCTCGCCGATGCGGTTCGAATACGGCAGCAGCGGAAAGCACGCGAGCTGTTCGGGGTCCGTGCCGGGACCGGGCTCGACGCACGGACGGAAGATCGGGATGAGCGCGCCTTCGTGACGCCAGTCGAAGCGCGTGATGCCGCCGCCCAGCGACGGCGCGAGTTCGAGCCGCAGATGCGCGTTCGCGAGCGTGATGCAGCCGTCGGTGCGGGTGCCGCCTATCGCGACGACGGCCGTGGCGGGCCCGGGACGGATCGGCGGTTCGGTGGCGGCGGCGAGTCTCGAACGGCGGGCGCTCGCCTGCGCCTGGGATGTCGATGCAGGATTCGGTCTTTGCTCTGTGCGCGCAACAGTCATGACTCGTGCTCCATCGAGAGGCGAAAAACCCGGCGCGGCCGGGACGGGTCGGGCGGTGCGTCGTCGCGCGCCGCCTCGAATCTTTTCTCTCAAGCCTTTCCCGCAAAAACCGCTTCCGCGACGCCGCGCACGCCGGGCATCGCGACGAACACGCCGCCCGCGTGGGCATCGGTTTGCAATGCCTGATCGCCGAGGCCGATGCGCGCGCTCGTCACATAGAGCGTGCCGAAATCCGCTCCGCCGAAGGCGACGCAGCTAGGCTGCGCGGTCGGCACGTCGATGCGCGCGCTTTCGCGGCCATCGGGCGCATAGCGCACCACGCGCGCGCCGCCCCACTGCGCGTTCCAGAGACCGCCTTGCGCATCGACGATCGAACCGTCGGGCACGCCGCTCGCATCCGTCAGTTCGACGAACACGCGATCGCGGGCGAAACTCGGGTAATCGCACACGCGAATCTGGCGCGTCGGCGAATCGCAGTAGTACAGGGTCGCGCCGTCGGGGCTGAAGCCGATGCTGTTCGAGATCGCGCAATTTCCGAGCGGCAGCCGTTCGAGCGACAAATCGCCGTTCAGCCGATAAAACCCGCCGACGGCCTGCGCGTCTTCCACGTCATGTTTCGTGCCGAACACGAAGCGCCCTTCGCGGTCGCAACGGCCGTCGTTCAGGCGTGTCGGCAGATCGGCTTCGACTTCCGTGATGGTTTCGATCTTGCCCGTCGCGATCTCGTAGAACGCGAGCCGCGACGCGAGACCGAGCAGCAGGAAACGCGCATCGGCGCAGGGCGAAAAGCATGCGAGCCGCTCGGGCATCGCGAACGTCTCGCTCTTGCCGTCGCGCGGATCGTGGCGCCAGAGCGTCTTGCCTTCGATATCGGTCCACCAGAACCGGCCGCTCGCGGCGCACCAGGTCGCGCCTTCGCCGAGCGAGCATTGGCTGTCGATCAGAAGCTGCGCGCGCGTCGAGTCCATTACGCCCAGCCTCCGTCCACGACGATGTCCTGCGCCGTCAGCATGCTGCTGTCGTCGGACGCGAGGAAGAGCGCCGCGCGGGCGAGATGCGCGGGCAGCAGTTCGCCCTCGATGCACTGTCCTTGCTTGATCGCTTCGCGGCCTGCGTCGTCGAGCCAGAGGCGCTTTTGCTTCTCGGTCATCACCCAGCCGGGCACGAGCGTGTTCACGCGGATGTTGAACTTGCCGAGATCGCGCGCGAGGCCGCGCGTCATGCCCTGCACGCCTGATTTCGCCGTCGTGTAGACGGGGAAGTTGCCTTGCTTGAGCATCCAGCTGATCGAGCCGAGATTCACGATCGAGCCGCCGCCGAGTTGCTTCATGTCTTCGATCACGGCCTGCGCCGCGAAGAACTGATGGCGGATATTGACCGCGATGCCCGCATCGTAGGACTCGGGCGTGACGTCGGCGATCGCGTGGCGCTTGTCGTTGGCGGCGTTGTTCACGAGCACGCCGATCGGGCCGAAGGCGCTTCTCACATCGGCGATGCCTTTGCGCAAGGCGTCGATATCGGTGAGGTCGACGTTGAGGAACATCGGGCGGTGCTTGCCCTGCGGCAGGTCCGCGCCGAGGCGGTCGGCGAGCGCTTCGCCGGCGGCAGTGTCGATGTCGAAGAAGGCGACTTTCGCGCCCTGATCGAAAAAGTGTTCGACGAAGCCCTCGCCTATGCCGGTTGCGCCGCCGGTGATCAGTACGGTCTTGCCTGACAGGCTCGGGTAGCTTGCAAGTTTCTTGTCGATGGTTGGCATGGTGGTGTCTTCTGTCTTTCTCTTTGGCTTTGTCGGTTCGCTTTGGGCTTTTTTTTCGTGGAATCCTGAATTCGCGTCGGTCTATTTGCACTGCCCCTGTGCGGGGCGGCAGTCACTTTCTTTGCTGCTGCAAAGAAAGTAACCAAAGAAAGCAGCTTTCCCCATCCAAAGTACCTCACACCGGCCCCGGCACAGGCGAAGAGCCAATGGCACGGCCGTAGCAAGTGCCGTCACAGGACAACGGATCTTGGCTCGCGACCACCGTGACATCGCGCCGTTCAGCGAACTGGCACAGCACCAAATAGCTCCGTCCCGCTTCGCGGCCGACCGGTCAATCGGGTCCACGCGTGCTTCTTTGCTAATGCTTCCATCTCGCCGCATTCGCTTACTGTTGGTTTCCCTTGCAGACCCGGCGGCAGCGCGCAGCGCTGTGCCGGAACTCTTTGGTGCTGAACCAGTGCCCTGAAACGTCTGGCTTGTCGGATCGCGCGCGATCCAAGGCCGTTGACCTTTGAGGGCAGTTGCTACTGCCGTGCCACGGGCTCTTCGCCTGTGCCGGGGCCGGCGTGAGGTACTTTGGATGGGGAGAGCTGCTTTCTTTGGTTACTTTCTTTGCAGCAGCAAAGAAAGTGACTGCCGCCCCGCACAGGGGCAACACAAATAGACCGACGCGAAAACAGGATTCCACGAAAGCCCAAAACACACCGACGCGAAAGCAAGTTTCCACGAAAGCCCAAGCACGCCGCCCCAAACCAAACCCACTAATCCCGCGATCCGCGATTCTTCAACTGATCAAGCAAGACGGCTGCAAGCAGAATCGCCCCCCGCACGAGGTACTGATAGAACGCATCGATATTGAGCAGATTCATCACGTTCTCGACCGTGCCCATGATCAGCACGCCGATCACGACGCCGGAGATCGTCGCCCGGCCGCCCAGCAGCGAAACGCCGCCCAGCACGCACGCCGAAATCACGTTCAGCTCGAAGCCCTGAGCCGCGTTCGGCTGCCCCGAGGTAATCCGCGACGCCAGAATCACACCCGCCAGCGCAGTGACCGCGCCCTGAATCAGGAAAATCCAGACCCGCGTGCGCTCGACATTGATCCCCGCGAGCCGCGACGCTTCAGGATTGCCGCCGATCGCGAGCGTATTGCGCCCGTAAACCGTCTGGTTGAGCAATACGCCAAAAACGATGAAACACGCAAGCGTGACCCAGATAGGCAGGGAAATCCCCAGCATCGACAAACTGCCGAGCGCAATAAACGTATCCGACGACACCCCGACCGCCTGACCATGCGACACGATGAAGCCAAGACCGCGCACGATCTCCATCGTCGCGAGCGTGGTGATCAGCGCGTTGATGCGCAAATAGGCGATCACCGCGCCGTTCACGAAGCCGATCACCGCGCCCGCCGCCACGGCAGCGACGATCGCGATCGCGGTATTGTCCGTCGCGTTGAGCACCATCGCGCACAGCACGCCCGCAAAGGCGATCGTCGAGCCGACCGACAGGTCGAAGTCGCGCGAGGCGAGACAGAACATCATCGTGCACGCCACCATGCCGATCTGCGAAATCGACAGCGCAAGGCCCAGCATGTTCTCGATCGAGAAGAAATGATCGACGGTCAGCGACATCGTCAGGAACATCACGACGAAAATCACGATCAGGCTGTACTCCGTGATCTGCTGCCACCACTTCTGTTTGTCGTTCTTTTGCGGGATCAGCGTATTCGCGACCTTCTCGGTCGCCTGCCCCACGATGTTTTCTCTTGCTTCCATGTTTCGCTCCTCTTGTCCTGATGTCGCCTTCATGCCGCCTGCGCGACGGTGTCCGCCTGCGGCAGCGCGAGACTCAGCACCGCCTGTTCGTTCGCCTTCCCGCGCGGCAGTTCGCCCGCGATCCGCCCCTGCCGCATCACGATGATCCGGTCGGATACGCCCAGCACTTCCGGCAATTCCGACGAAATCATCACGATCGCGCAGCCGCGCTCGGCCAGCTGATAGATCACGTTGTAGATCTCGTGCTTCGCGCCCACGTCGATGCCGCGCGTCGGCTCATCCAGAATCACGACCTTCAGATCCGGCTCCGCGAGCCAGCGCGAGAGAATCGCCTTCTGCTGATTGCCGCCCGACAAAAAGCGGATGCGCTGCTTGCGGCTCGGCGTCTTGATCTTCAGAAGCTGGATGAAGCGCTCGGCCGTCTGCGCTTCCTTCTTGCGATCGAGAAACAGCCCGCCGCGCAGATAGTGACGGCGGCACGAGATGTTGATGTTCTCCGCAACCGTCGCAATCGCGACGATGCCCTCTTCCTTGCGATCCTCCGGACACAGCACGATGCCGTGCCGGATCGCTTCGCCCGTGCTGCGGATCTTGATCGGCTGGCCATCGAGCGTGATCGTGCCGTCCTTTTTCTTGTCCGCGCCGTACACGAGATGCATCAGCTCGCTGCGGCCCGCGCCGACCAGCCCGAAGAACCCGAGTATCTCGCCGCGCTTCACGTCGAAACTCACCGGCGCGCTCAACGCGTCGCCCTGCACGCCGTTCACGGCAAAGCGCGTTTCGCCCAGCGGCCGCGCACGATAGTTATAGATGTCGCTGATCTCGCGGCCCACCATCTCCTGCACGAGCGTGTCGCGCGGCACGTCGGCGAGCGTCAGGTGCGACGCGATCTTGCGGCCGTCGCGGAAAATCGTGCAGGCGTCGCACAACTCGTAGATCTCGTCCATGCGATGCGAGATGTAAATCAGCGCGCGGTTGTCCGCCTTCAGATCGCGCACCAGCTTGAACAGCACTTCGGTTTCGCGGTGCGACAGCGACGAAGTCGGTTCGTCGAGCGCGATCACGCGCGCATTGCGCAAGAGCGCCTTGCAGATCTCGACCATCTGCCGCTGCGCGATGGAGAGCTTGCGCAGCTTCGCGTTCGGATCGAGATCGACGCCCATCGCCGCGAGCCGCTCGCGCACGTGCGCCTTCGCCGCGCGCTTGTTCACCCAGCCGAGCCGGTTCGGCAGCGCGCCGAGCAGCAGGTTCTCGGCCACGGTCAGATCCGGCACGTACTGCAATTCCTGATGAATCACCGCGATACCCGACGCGATCGAAGCCGCCGCGCTCGCGAAATGCACTTCGTTTTCGTCGATGAGCACGCGCCCCGAATCGGGCTGATACTCGCCGCCGAGAATCTTGAGCAAAGTCGATTTGCCCGCGCCGTTCTCGCCCATCAGGCCGTGAACTTCGCCGGCGTTGACGTCGAACGACACGCCGTCGAGCGCGCGCACGCCTGGAAACACCTTGCCGATATTGTCAAAACGCAGCGTCGCTGACACATCGCCTCCTTATGCTTCGAACGAACCGCGCACGCGGCGCGGCCCGCTCTCGTTCAACCGATCAGTTCGATGCCAGGCCCATCTGCTGACGCACCGACGCCACGTTTTCACGCGTCGCCAGCATGCCGCTCGTGAGCGTGAGCGCCGGCGGCGCCTTGCCGTCCTTGATCCACGCGTACATCAGTTCCGAGGTTTCCTCGCCGTGGCGCTTCGGGCTGATGATCACGGTGCCGAAGAAGCCCGTCGGATTCGGCTTCTTGAACTCGTTCAGCGCCGAGTCCGATCCGCCGATGCCGATGCCGATCATGTTGTCCGCCTTGAAGCCGCGGCCTTCCGCCGCGCGCACCGCGCCGAGCACGCCTTCGTCGTTGAGCGCGTAGGCGACCCAGTGCTTGAACTGCGGATTCTTCGTGAGCGCGATGTTGGCGGCGTTGAACGCGTTTTCCGTGTCTGTCTTCGCCTGCGGCGCCATGACGATGTTCGCCTTCGGGAAGCCGGCGGCGACAAGCGCATCGGTCGCGCCGGCCGTGCGATCGTGCGCGGTCGGCAGCTGCTCGTAGGTCACGTCGATCGCGCCGACGTCCTTCATGTCCCAGCCGCGCTTCTTGATCTCGGCGGCGATACCGTCGCCCACCTGCTTGCCGATGTTGTACGCCGAGATGCCCATGTGCGGCACGGCTTCGATCGGCTTGCCCGAGCCGTCGACGAGGCGGTCATCGACCGTCATCATCTTGAGCTTGTCGGCCTTCGCCTTCGCGACGATGCCCGGCCCGAGCTTGACGTCAGGCGTGCAGATGATGAAACCCTGCGCCTTCTGCGCGGCGAGGTTGTCGATCGCGCTCATCACTTTTTCACCCGACGGCGCGCCGATCTTCACGAGCGTGAAGCCCTTCTCCTTCGCGGCCATTTCCGCGAACTTCCACTCGTCCTGGAACCACGGTTCTTCCGGCTGCTTCACGAGGAAGCCGATCTTGACCTCGTCGGCGGCCTGAGCGACGGGCGCCGCGATCATGGACGCGCTCGTGGCCGTGGCCGCGGCGATCAGCGTGAGGAACAGTCTGCGTTTCATCTTTTGTCTCCCGACTTTTTCCGTTATCTCAAAGATGCCCGCATGCGGGCGCTACGAAGGTGTGTGGCCGCGTGTTGTTGTCGTGATGCCGCACCGCGGCCAGTGCGTCATTCTTTCTGTGGTCCGTTGTTCAGTCGTGATAGAGCGCGGAGCGCCCGCCATCGACCGTGATGCAGCTCGCGTTGATGAACGGCGCCTCGTCCGATGCGAGAAACACCGCCGTCATCGCGACTTCCTGCGGCTGGCCGATGCGCTTCATCGGCTGCAAATCGAGCGTCGCCTGGCGCGCGGCCTTCGGGTCGGCCTGTGAATCCCACCAGTCCAGCGTCAGTTGCGTTTCGATGTAACCCGGCGCGATCGCGTTCACGCGCACGTTGTTCGGCGCGTATTCGATGCCGAGCGCGCGCGTCAGTCCGATCACGCCGTGCTTCGCCACCGGATACGGAAAGCAGCCCGGAATGATCTTGAACGCGTGCGTCGACGCAATGTTCACGATGCTTCCCTTCTCCCGCGCGACCATGCCCGGCAGCACGGCGCGGCAGCCGTTCCACACGCCGTCGAGATCGACGGCGAAACAGCGGCGCCAGTCGTCGTCGGTCATCGTGAGCGGATCGCAGAACACGTTGATGCCCGCGTTGTTCACGAGCACGTCGAGCGGGCCGAACTTCGCCTCGGCCTCATCGACGGCTTCCTTCACGGAGGCGCTTCGCGTGACGTCCGTTCGAATCGCGGTCACGCGGTCCGTGCCGGCCTGCGTGGCAATGCGGTCGGCCGTCGCCTGCGCCGTGTCGATGTCGAGTTCCGCCAGCGCCACCGCGGCGCCCTCGCGCGCGAACGCCAGTGCGATCGCCGCGCCGATGCCGCGTCCCGCGCCGGTGATCATCGTCACCTTGCCGGCGAGGCGGTTCATAGCTCTTCGCCCCGCGCGATCGCAAGTCCGTCGATGAACGCGCGCGCCTGCCGGGCGGTCGTCGCGGCGTTCTGATCCGGCTTGTACAGCGCCGAGCCGAGTCCGAAACCGTTCGCGCCCGCCCTGAGAAACGGCTCCATGTTGTCCGGCGCGATGCCGCCGACCGGCACGAGCGGCACTTCCTTCGCGATCACCGCGCGCCACGCCTTCGTGACCACCGGGCCGAGCTGCTCGGCGGGGAACATCTTCAGCACGTCCGCGCCCGCTTTGAGCGCGAGAAACGCCTCGTTCGGCGTCGCCACGCCCGGCGCGCACGCGAGCCCGTGCGCCTTCGCGGCGCGGATCACGTCGGCGTCGCTGTGCGGCATCACGATCAGTTCGCCGCCCGCCGCCTTCACACTGTCGACGTAACTCGGATGCAGCACCGTTCCCGCCCCGACGATCGCATCGGCGGGCAGCGCGCGCCGGATCGCCGCGATGCTGTCGAACGGCTGCGGCGAATTCAGCGGCACCTCGATGATCCGGAAGCCCGCTTCATACAGCGCGCGGCCGTGATCGGCGGCATCCGCAGGCGTCACGCCGCGCAGGATCGCGATCAGCGGACAGGCGGCGAACGCCTTCGCAAGGCCGCCGTGCATGCCGTAGGGCGCGGGCAGATTGATGGGAGGCTGCATGTTCGTCACTCCTTCTCAGGCCGCGCGCACGGGCGCACCGACGAGCCCGGCCAGCGCGGCGATTCGGTAAAGGCCGCGCTCGGTCGCGTGCGCGACTGTCGCGGCATCGTCGCAGCCGAAGCGCGCGAGCGCGGCGCGATAGCGGTCGCAGAGCGCATCGTTGCCGATCAGCCGCAGCGTCCTGCCCACAAGCGATGACTGATCGCGCGCGAGCACTTCGTTCAGGCCGCGCAATTCGTGGCCGATCAAAAGCCCCGACAGATAATCCGACTGCTGCTCCGCCGACAACTGGCCGGTGAGACCGAGCGTGCGCGTGCTGAAGATCGTCGCGAGCAGGCCGGGATGACCGGCGTCGCGCGCCGTATCGACGCCGCGCACGAATGCGGGTTCGTCGTGCGTCGCGCTCGGATGCATCGTGCGGCCGAGAATCGTGTGATCGCGCAGCGCGCCGAAGGTCTCGCCCGTCATGAACGTGTAGAAACGCTCGATGCGGTCGTTGCCGACGAACGCCCATTTCGCGTGCGTGCCCGGCAGGCCGATCAGCGCGCCGCCCGCTTCGTTGAGCGCGGATTCGCTCGCGAGCGCGCCGAAAATCTGCGTTTCCTCGCCGCGCATCACATTGGGCAGCACGCCTTTTTCCAGCACGCCCGGCACGACATGCACGATGCCGCCGCGCGCCGTCTTCACCGTGACGATGCCCGCGACGAGCGCGGCCGCGCCCGCGGGTGTCTCGACATACGGCGCTTCCACCCAGCCCTGCGCGCTGCCGACCATGCCTGCCGCGATCACCGGCAACTGCGCGGAGAGCGGATGCGCGTCGAGCCAGTCGCCGCAGGTTTCCTCGAAAGCCTGATCGAAACCGCCCGCGGGCAGCTTCATGATTCCCGCCGGCGACGCGCGCGTATCGAGCGCCGCGCCGTCCTCGCCGAGCAGATACGCGCGCAGCGACGTCGTGCCCCAGTCGAGCGCGATGAGTGCGGGCGTCGAAGCGGATGCGCTCATCGCTTGATCCTGCGCGAAGGCTGCGGCGCGCGCCAGCCGAGTTCCTCGGAGATCGAGCGCGCCTCGCGCTGCACGACGGGAATCAGTTCTTCCATGCGCTCGTGCGGCATATAAGGAATCGTGCTCGCCACCGACAGCGCCGCGACGATCGCGCCCGACGCATCGCGCACGGGCGCCGCGACGCAACGGATCGATGCTTCGTTCTCTTCGAGATCGAAGGTGAAGCCGCCTTGCGAGTAGCGCGTCATGCGTTGCAGGAAGGTGTCGAAGTCGGGGCGGTTGTCGGGCTTGAAACTCATGTTCGCGAGCGCGCGGTGCGACGCTTCGAGCAGCTTCTTCCACGCGTTCGCTTCGAGGTCGAGCATCATCGCCTTGCCGATTCCCGTCGACGCGAGCGGCATGCGATGCCCGACGCGCGAGCGCATTTCGAGGCCGCGCGTGCCGGGAATCTTGTCGATGTAGAGCACGTCGTCACCGTCGCGCACGCCGAGGTGGATGGTGTCGTGCGTATGCTCGGCGAGCGCCTGCAGATGCGGACGCGCGACCGCCGTGAGCGGCATTTGCTCCAGCGCGATCGTCCCCAGTTCGATGAGCTTCGGCCCGAGCAGATAACCGCCCTGCACCTGGCGCAGATAGCGCGCCTGCACCAGCGAGCTGACGAGGCGGTGCGTCGTGCTGCGCGTCGTGCCGAGCGCGGCGCCGAACGAGCGCAGATCGCGCGCGCCGTTCGCGGCGGCTTCGAGGATCGCGAGGCCGCGCAGGAGCGTCTGCGTGCCGGCCTGCTGCGGCGTGATGTCGACGAGCGCGCTCGGCAGCGCGATCGCATCGGGATCGGGCGCGTGCTTCGCGCCGTGCGTGCTCTGCGTGCCCTGCGTGCCGCTAGCGCCGTTACTTTTCGGGCGCGGGCCGGCCGTGTGCGCGGATTGCGCTTCGGCGGCGTCGGTTTCGGGATTCTGGAATTGGGTCATGGCGGGCCTCGTGCCGGTCACGATGCGCTTCGGACCGCGCGGGCGGATGCCGCGGCGGGCGCGGCCGCGTGTGGATCGTGCGAACGGTGCAGAGCGACCCGCGAGCGCGGGCGAGCGATCGAATGCATGACGTGTCTCCGTGTGTTCTTGTCGCGTGTGCGAGAGCCTTTTCCGGCTCTTCCGATATGCACACGCGCGTGCCTTTCAAGCGTTGGTCGGATTGTAGTTCTGCCTCTCAAAATTATTCAATATGTGATCGCACGGTTCATATAATGGGAGGAAAGCTGACAACCGAAAGCCTTTGAAAAACAAAAAAGCCCTGAATAATCAGGGCTTTATGGTGTTTATCGACGCCAGCTAAATTTCATTGCGGCAATTCGGCGGCGCCCATCCGGCGCGCAATCACGCCCGCTCGCTGCGACAGATACGGCGCGTTGCGATGATCGTCGAAATATTTGGGACGCGGCAGCATGACGGCGAGGCGCGCGCTTTGCCACGCGGTCAGCTTCGCCGCCGAAGTCTTGTAGTAATAGCGTGCCGCCGCTTCCGCGCCGTACACGCCGTTGCCCCACTCGACCGAGTTGAGATAGATCTCGAAGATGCGTTCCTTGTCCATCCAGAACTCGAGCATCCACGTGATGACGAGCTCTTCCGCCTTGCGCACGTAGCTTTTTTCGCGCGACAGAAAGAGATTGCGCGCCAGTTGCTGCGAGATGGTCGATCCGCCCGCGACGATCTTCCCGCGCGCCTTGTTCTTCTCCCACGCCTGCAGGATCGCGTCGGTTTCGTAGCCGTTGTTGTTGACGAAGTTCGCATCCTCCGACGCGATGATCGCGCGCTTCAGGTTGCGCGAAATCTGGTCGTACGGCACCCAGGTCCGCTGCAGCGCGACGCCCGGATGCGTCTTCGCGAGCGTCCATGCGTCCGAGCGCATGAAGGCCGTCGCGCCCGGATTCACGACCGTCCAGATGCCGATCTGCGCGAAGAAATAAAGCTGCGTCGCGATGAACGCAATGCCTAGCACCGACACGCCATACGCGATCCACCGCGCCGGACCGAGCCGCACCGCGCGGCGCACGCGCGGTGCATCGGGCGGCCGCGTGCGGCTCGGGGCGGGCGCGCTCGTCATCAGACGTGGGCGGCAAGCATCTGGCGCAGTTCGCGCAGCACTGCGCCGCCGTCCGGGCGCACGCCGCGCCAGATGAAGAACGATTCGGCGGCCTGCTCGACCAGCATGCCCAGCCCGTCCGCCACGCGCGCGCCGAGCGTCGATGCGTGCTGCATGAAGACGGTCGGCTGCGCGCCGTACATCATGTCGTAGGCGAGCGTGCCCGGGCCGAATGCGCGGTCGTCGCAATCGGGCAAGGCGGCATCGAGGCTGCCGGCGGTCGCGTTGATGACCACGTCGTAACGCTCGGCCTCCGCGCTGTCCGCGCCGCCGCCCGCGAAACGCACGCCGCGTTCGGCCGCGTTCGGCGCGAACTGCTCGACAAGCTGAAGCGCCTTCGCCGCCGTGCGATTGACGATCGTGAGCGCCGCCGGCGCGCGGTCGAAGACCGGCAGCACGACGCCGCGCGCCGCGCCGCCCGCGCCGAGCAACAGAATGCGCGCGCCCTTGAGGTTCACGCCGAGATTCGCTTCGATGTCGCGCACGAGCCCGACGCCGTCGGTGTTGTCGCCGCGCACGCCGTCCGGCCCGAACGACAGCGTGTTCACCGCGCCCGCCGCCGCCGCGCGCGGCGAGAGCGAATCGGCGAGCGCGTGAGCTTCGAGCTTGAACGGCACGGTCACGTTCATGCCGCGCCCGCCCGCCGCGACGAAGCGCTCCACTTCGCGCGTGAAGCCGTCGAGCGGACCGAGAATGCGCCCGTATTCGACGGCCTCGCCGGTCTGTTCGGCGAACTTCGCGTGAATCCAGGGCGACTTGCTGTGCTCGACCGGATTGCCGATCACCGCGTATTGATCTTTCTGGCTCATGATCGGCTCGGCTCCGTCGATTCCTGCGCGCCGCCAGCCGATTCCGGCGGCGTGTCCGGCGTGTCCGTCGATTGAGTCGGTTCCGCCGATGCTTCCGCCTGCGCTTCCGCTTCGCTCTGCGCCGAGAGATCGTCGGTCTCGATGATCTCCTCGTCGGCTTCGTCGTCCTCCGTCGGCGCGGCCGCGGAAGGTGCATCGATCACATGCAGCAGACGGCACGAGGCTTCGACCGTCAGTTCGTCGATCGACACCACTTCGAGCATCACGCGCGTGCCGCGCGCATGCACGCCGAGACCCGGCACGTGCAGGATCAGCGGAATCTCCTCCAGACGCACGAGGTCGTCCTTGATGACGGCCGCCGCCACCTGTTTGCGATTTTCTTGCTTGAGCCAGCGCAGACACCAGAAATACTCCATGCGGCGCTGATGATCGGCGTAGGCGGTGTACGTATCGTCGAAACCCTGCACGACGGCGAAGAGATCCGCGTCCTTCGGCTTGAACGGCGCGGCGAGTTTCGCCGTCACGCCGTGCTGCACGCACGCGAGCAACTGCCATTGATTGACGAGATCGACATAACGGCGCAGCGGCGACGTGCTCCACGCATATTGCGCGACGCCCAGGCCTTCGTGCGGCGCGGGCGTCGTCTGCATGCGCGTGCGCTTGGGTCCGGGCCCGCCGAAGCCGCGCTGCGAGCGATAGATGCCCGGCACGCCGTGATCGTTGAGAAACGCGCCCCACGACGAGTTCGCGAGAATCGCCAGTTCGGCGACGATCAGATCGAGCGGCGAGCCGCGGCGGCGCGGCGTGATCGTGATGTGCTCGCCGTCGACGTAAAAGTTGAAGTCGTTGTTGCGCTGCACTTCGCGCTTGAGGCCGAAGCTCGCGCGCGCCTGCTGACGCTTCTCGAACAGCGCCTGCGCGATCGGCCACAACACGGCGATGTCGGCCTTGTGCGGATAATCGCCCGTGCCGGCCGCGAGGCTTTCCTCGGTGACGTGCTCGTCGAGATGGTTGTGGCGCAGATTGCTCTTCACGAACACGCGTTCGGCACGCGTTTCCGTCGCGACGATTTCCTGCGTCTCGCGATTCACGATGATGTAAAGCGACAGCGCCGGACGCAGCCCGCCTTCGCCGAGCGTGAACACGTCGACGACGTTGTCGGGCAGCATCGTGATCTTGTCGCCCGGCATGTAGACGGTGGACAGGCGCCCGCGCGCGATGGCGTCGATGGCGTCTCCGCGCGCGATGCCGAGCGCCGGCGCCGCGATGTGGATGCCCACGCGCACGCGGCCATCGGTGAGATGCTGGACGGAAAACGCGTCGTCGATTTCGGTGGTGGTGACGTCGTCGATGGAAAACGCTTCGACATTCGCCTCGGGCAGATCGTCGGGAAGCGGCCCCGGCTGCACCGACGGAAACCCGACGCCGTGTGGAAAGTGTTCCGACAGAAAGCGCGCTTCATGCAGCGCGCGCGGCGACGCAATGCCGCCGCATTCGAGCATGAGCCGCGCCTGCGAGATGCCGCGCGCCGCCGCCGCCGCTTCGAGGGCCTTGTATTCGATCGTGTTCTTGTCGGGCTTCGTGAGCAGGCCGATGGCCTTGTCCTTCAGCGCGTCGGGCAGCTTGCCCGCCTTCAGGTCCTCTTCGTAGCCCGCCTGCACCAGCGCCTGCTGACGCTTGCGTTCGAGCCCGGCGAGTGCCATCTGCAATTGTTCCTGCGGCGCGCGCTGATACTGCCCACGCCCCTTGCGGCGGAAATAGACCGGCGCGCCGTGCATGCGCAGCACGAGCGCGGCGCGTTCGGCCGCGCCGAACTTGTCGCCGAAATAATCGGCGCCGAGCGCGGCGAACGGGAATTCGTCCTCGGGCGCGCATTCCCACAGGAAATCGAGATCGATCTCCTGCGCGATGGCGTCGGCCTCCTGCATCAGGTCGCCGGCGGCGGGCTTGTCGAATTCGATCAGCACGTCCTTCGCGCGCACTTTCGCGCGGCGCCCGCCCGGCAACTCGACCTGAAACGCGTCGCCCTGTTTGGACAGCACCGCGCCGGCCTTGAAACTACCCGATTCCTCGAAGAAAACGTTCACTCAGTACTCTCGTAAAACGGTGGACCGGGTCGCGCTCATGTGCGAACTGCGCGCCGGTGGTTGAATTGGCTGGACGCCGGCTCAGGCCGCGGCCGGCGCGACCCGCGGAGGCGGCGCCTGATCGCAGAAGGCGAGCACGTCGGCGAGGTAGGCCGGGAAGTCGCTGATCGCGTGATCGCCGCCCTGGATCAGCGTGGTCCGCACGCCGGGATAGTGGTCGAGCATCGTGCGGTAATCGAGCACTTCGTCGCCCGTCGCCGCGATCAGATAGTAGCGCTCGGGCCGCGTCACCGAGGCGACGGCGAGCGCGCGCAATTCGTCGAGATGACGCGGCAGCACCGTGATGCTGCCGCCGCCGTGCCACAAGGGCTGGTCGCCCAGATATTTGCTCAGATCGCGCTGCGGCACCACGGCGGGATTGAGCAGCACGGCGCGCCAGCCGTGTTTCTCCGCGAGATACGTCGCGTAATAGCCGCCGAGCGAACTGCCGACGACGGTCACCTCGCTCGCGTTCTCGCCCGCCGCGAGCGATTCCGCCAGCTCGACGGCATCGAACGGCGACACCGGCAGCGTCGGGCACTGCCATTCGCCGAGCCGCCCGAGTTCCGCGAGCCGCGCGTGCATCACGCGCGCCTTGAACGACTGGGGAGACGAACGAAAGCCGTGCAGATAGAGAATCACGCATGTCCTCCTGCGCCACGCGCCGAAAGCGCGTCGAGCAGTTTCTGGTGGACGCCGCCGAAGCCGCCGTTGCTCATCACGAGCACGTGATCGCCGGGGCGCGCGGCCGCCGCGACCGCCTTCACCAGGGGTTCGATTTCGTTGAATGCGCGCGCCTTGCCGCCGAGCGGCGCGAGCGCTTCGGCCAGATCCCAGCCGAGCTTGTCGCGGCCTTCGCGCGCGCCGTAGCCGAAAACCAGATCCGCGTCCGCGAGACTCGCGGGCAACTGCGCTTTCATCGTGCCGAGCTTCATCGTGTTCGAGCGCGGCTCCAGCACGGCGAGAATGCGCGCGTTTCCGACGCGCGTGCGCAATCCGGCGACGGTCGTGTCGATCGCGGTTGGATGATGCGCGAAGTCGTCATAGACCGTGACGCCGTCCACGCTGCCCTTCACTTCCATGCGCCGCTTGACGTTGCGGAATTCCGCGAGCGACTTCACCGACTGCGCGGCCGGCACGCCCACGGAGCGCGCCGCCGCGATCGCCGCGAGCGCGTTCATGCGATTGTGCTCGCCCTGAACCTGCCAGTCGACGACGCCCTGACGCTCGCCTTCCCAGTACACGGCGAACTGCTGATCGACGGGCGCGCCGTCGGTCGCGGGCAGCGCCTGCCAGCCGCCCTCGACGCCGAAGCGCTCGACGCCCGACCAGCAGCCGCGCGTGAGCACGCGCTCGAGCGCCGCCTCGCGCCCGTTCGTGACGATGCGCCCGATGCCTGGCACCGTGCGCACGAGATGATGAAATTGCGTTTCGATGGCGGCGAGATCGGCAAAGATGTCGGCGTGATCGAATTCGAGATTGTTGAGCACTGCCGTGCGCGGCCGGTAATGGACGAACTTCGAGCGCTTGTCGAAGAAGGCGGTGTCGTACTCGTCCGCTTCGATCACGAAGAAGCTGGAATCGGTCAGCCGCGCGGAAATGCCGAAGTTGAGCGGCACGCCGCCGATCAGAAAGCCCGGATTCATGCCGGCGTCTTCGAGCAGCCACGCGAGCATCGAACTGGTCGTGGTCTTGCCGTGCGTGCCCGCCACCGCGAGCACCCACTTGCCCGCCAGCACATGCTCGCCGAGCCACTGCGGACCGGAGGTGTACGGCAGGCCGCGATCGAGGATCGCCTCCATCAGCGGATTGCCGCGCGTCACCACATTGCCGATGACGAACAGATCCGGCTCCAGCGCCAGCTGCTCGACGCCATAGCCTTCGATCAGCTCGATGCCCTGCGCTTCGAGCTGCGTGCTCATCGGCGGATAGACGCCCGCGTCGCAGCCGGTGACCTTGTGGCCCGCTTCGCGCGCCAGCACGGCGAGTCCGCCCATGAAGGTGCCGCAGATACCGAGGATGTGGATGTGCATAAACCGTGTCGCGCCGCGCGGGCGATGAAGTGCGGAAAACAGGAAACGGCGCCTACGGATAAACCCGTGCAGGAAAGCGCCTGAAGGCGCATATTGTAACCGAGCGAGCCAGGCGCTCTTGCGTCGACGGCGGCGCACAGCCCGGCCGCCGAAAAGGCTGCCTGACGTTATCTAGTATGATTTCGGGATGGCTCGCAAATCACATTTCGATCCGCAGCGCGTGCGCGAGGAAATCGCGATCGCCGCTGCCAGAATGATCGCCGAAGAAGGGCTCGATTACGCCACGGCGAAGCGCAAGGCTGCGCGGCAGGTGGTCGGCGAGACCAAGATCGGCGGTGAGTTCCTGCCCGATAACGATCAGATCGAAGAGGAAATCCGCGAATATCAGGCGATTTTCCAGAGCGACAGCCAGCCGGCCGTGCTGCGCCGCATGCGCGAAACCGCGCTCGAATGGATGGAGCGACTGAAGTCCTTCGACCCGTATCTCACCGGCGCGGTGCTCAACGGCACGGCGGGCGAGCATTCCGATATTCATCTGCAATGCTTCTGCGACAATCCAAAGGAAGTCGCGATCTACCTGCTCAATGCCAACGTACAGTACGACGTGTCGGAAACGCGGCATTTCGCCGGGCGCGGCTATGTCGAAACCCTGAGCTTTCTGCATCGCCCGCGCGGGGAAGAGCCGATCGGCGTGCATATCGCGCTCTATGACGCCAACGACCTGCGCGGCGCCGTGCGTGCCGACGGCCGCGGCCGTCTTGCGCGCGCGAATGCGGCGGCGGTGCGCGCGCTGCTCGATCATCCCGATTCGCCGCCGCTCGAAATCGGCGGCTGACACTTCTTCCGGACGCTCATGAACACTTCACGCATTCTGGCGGCGCTCGTGGTGGCGGTCGCCGCAACGGTCGGCGGCTTCTACGCGGGCCATGTCTTCACCGGCAACGACACCGTCGCCGCGACACCATCTGGCGCGAGCGCCGGCAATGCGGTCGAGCAGTTGTGGAAGGCGACGCCGCCGGGCGCCGCCGGCACGTCGCAGCCGCTTGCGGCGTTCAAGGGCCGTCCGGTCGTCGTGAATTTCTGGGCGTCGTGGTGCGGACCATGCGTGAAGGAAATGCCGGCGCTCTCCGCGATGCAGCGCGAATACGAGAAAAAAGGCGTCACGTTCATCGGGCTCGGCGTCGACAGCGAAAAGAACGTGAACGACTTCCTCAAGAAAGTGCCGGTCGGCTATCCGGTCTACGTGACCGGATTCGGCGGCGCGGATCTTGCGCGCAGCTTCGGCAACAACGCCGGCGGCTTGCCGTTTACCGTCGTGATCGACTCGAAAGGCGCGGTTCGTTCGACAAAACTGGGCGAAGTGAACCCGGCCGAGCTCAAGCACACGCTCGACAGCCTGTAAAAAGTCGTTGCCCCCGAGTTGGGAAATACGCTAAGTAAGCTGCGAGTTAAAGTCTATTACGGCGATCTTGCAGGAAATTTGCCGTGCTTTCGCTGTCCGGGCGGTAAGATGTCGCGTACTTTAGGAACCGTCTGCCGCGTAAAACTAGACAAAATTCTCTAAAAGGCGCTAAAGTGCGCCGAATTCCGCACAACCCGAAGCGACCATGATTACTCTGCCGGTGCCGCGTGGCTGCCTTGCCGTCGAATCCGACACCTGCAACACGGGTGCCGGCGGCCGCATGGCGTCCGGAGCAGTCATGCGTGCAGCGGCCGGTCACGCGTATCAAAGCGACCACGCCGGCGCGTTCGATGTGAACGTCCTTCGCGTGCCGATCGATTTTGCCGCCGTGTTTCCGGCCGGTGCCGCTCGCGGCTGAGCACTCAGAACACCCACAAATCAAGTCAAGTGCCGGGCAATCCCGGTCTCCAAGTATTGAAAGGGGATTTTTCGATGGACCTTCGTAAACTCAAAACGCTGATCGACCTCGTCTCGGAATCCGGCATCTCGGAGCTGGAAGTGACGGAAGGCGAAGGCAAGGTTCGCATCGTCAAGAACGCCGCGCCCGTCTACATGCAGGCGCCGCAACAGTACGCGCCGCAGATGCAGGCGCCGGCGCCGCAACCGTTCGCCGCATCGGGCGAAACCAGCGCTGCGGCCGCCGCCGCGCCTGCCGCAGCCGCCGTGCCGCAGGGCCACATCGTGACCTCGCCGATGGTCGGCTCGTTCTACCGTGCGCCGTCGCCGGGCGCCGATCCGTTCGTGCAGGTCGGCGACACGGTGAAGGAAGGCCAGACGATCTGCATCATCGAAGCGATGAAGCTCTTGAACGAAATCGAATCGGACAAGGCCGGCGTCGTGAAGGAAATCCTCGTCGAGAACGGCCAGGCGGTCGAATACGGCCAGCCGTTGTTCGTGATCGGCGACTGACGCGCCCGCGTGCCGGATGCGCTGCCATCGTCGTCGTTCGTGCATCGAACGCGCGCCTTTCGCGCGCGCCGTCCGGCTAAACGCCATTCGCGCGCGTCTGACGCGCGCCGCCGACTGGATCCCCGAGGGCCGCTCGCGCGAGCCCGTTGATGAGCCGACCCACTATGTTTGAAAAAATTCTCATTGCGAACCGCGGCGAAATCGCGCTTCGCATCCAGCGCGCGTGCCGCGAGCTGGGTGTCAAGACCGTCGTCGTCTATTCGGAAGCCGACAAGGAAGCCAAGTACGTCAAGCTCGCCGATGAAGCCGTCTGCATCGGACCGGCGCCGTCCAATCTCTCCTACCTGAACATGCCTGCGCTCATCAGCGCGGCCGAAGTCACCGACGCCGAAGCCATCCACCCCGGCTACGGCTTCCTCTCCGAGAACGCAGATTTCGCCGAGCGCGTCGAGCAATCGGGCTTCACGTTCATCGGCCCGCGGCCCGAAACCATCCGCATGATGGGCGACAAGGTCACCGCCAAGCAGACCATGATCAAGACCGGCGTGCCGTGCGTGCCGGGTTCGGAAGGCGCGTTGCCCGATGATCCGCGCGAAATCGTGAAGATTGCGCGCACGATCGGCTACCCGGTCATCATCAAGGCGGCGGGCGGCGGCGGCGGGCGCGGCATGCGCGTCGTGCATACGGAAGCGGCGCTCGTCAACGCGGTCAACATGACGCGCGAAGAAGCGGGACGCGCTTTCGGCAATCCGCAGGTGTACATGGAGAAGTTTCTCGAGAATCCGCGCCATATCGAGATTCAGGTGCTGTCGGATTCGTTCCGCAACGCGATCTGGCTCGGCGAACGTGATTGCTCGATGCAGCGCCGCCACCAGAAGGTGATCGAGGAAGCGCCGGCGCCGGGCATCGCGCGGCGGCTGATCGAGCGTATCGGCGACCGTTGCGCCGACGCGTGCAAGAAGATGGGCTATCTCGGCGCGGGCACGTTCGAATTCCTGTACGAGAACAACGAGTTCTACTTCATCGAGATGAACACGCGCGTGCAGGTGGAGCATCCGGTGACGGAGCTCATCACGGGCGTGGATATCGTGCAGGAGCAGATCCGCATCGCGGCCGGCGAGAAGCTCGCGTTTCGCCAGAAAGACATCCAGTTCCGCGGCCACGCGATCGAATGCCGCGTCAACGCGGAAGATCCGTTCAAGTTCACGCCGTCGCCGGGACGCATCACGTCGTGGCATACGCCGGGCGGCCCCGGCATCCGCGTCGATTCGCATGCCTACAACGGCTATTTCGTCCCGCCTAACTACGATTCGATGATCGGCAAGCTCATCGCCTACGGCGCGACGCGCGAGCAGGCGATCAACCGCATGCGCATCGCGTTGTCGGAAATGGTCGTGGAAGGCATCTCGACCAACATTCCGCTGCATCGCGAGCTGATGATCGACGCGAAGTTCGTCGAAGGCGGTACGAGCATTCACTATCTCGAGAACAAGCTGGCCGCGCGTCAGGCGGCCGTGGCGGAAGAGTCGTGAAAGGCGGACGAGCATGAGTTACCGGGAACTGATCGCCGAGCTGGACCGCGAGCACGCGGAGGCGCTGTCGGACGCGCTGCTTGAAGTCGGCGCGTTGTCGGTGTCCGTCGAGGACGCCGACGCCGACACGCCCGACGAGCAGCCGCTCTTCGGCGAGCCGGGGCTCGTGCCCGAGACGAGCGCGTGGAAGCGCTCGCGCGTCGTCGCGCTGCTGGCGGAAGACGCCGAACCGGCCGTGCTGCTGGCGGCCGCGGCCAACGACATCGGTCTGGAAAAGACGCCAACGTTTACGGTGCGCGAAGTCGAGGAACAGGACTGGGTGCGACTAACGCAAGCGCAGTTCGACCCGATTTCCATCGGCGAGCGCATCTGGGTCGTGCCGTCGTGGCACGACGCACCCGACCCCGACGCACTCGTGCTCGAACTCGATCCCGGGCTCGCGTTCGGCACCGGCAGCCATCCGACCACGCGCCTGTGCATGGAATGGCTGGAGCAATCGGTCAGGCCCGGACAGTCGTTGCTGGACTACGGCTGCGGCTCGGGCATTCTCGCGATCCTCGCGAAGAAGTGCGGCGCGGATCCGGTCTACGGCATCGATATCGATCCGCAGGCGGTCGAGTCCGCGCGGCAGAACAGCGCGCGCAATCGCGCCGACGTCACCTATGGCTTGCCCGACGAATGTCCTGCCGGCGAGTTCGATATCGTCGTCGCGAACATCCTGTCGAATCCGCTCAAGCTGATGGCGTCGATGCTCGCCTCGAAGGTCAAGCCGGGCGGCAGGATCGCGCTCTCCGGCGTGCTCGCGCGCCAGGCCGACGAAGTCGCGGCGGCGTATGCGCGCTGGATCGACATCGGCGTGTGGCGCGAGCATGAAGGCTGGGTTTGCCTTGCGGGAACGCGGCGCGAAAGTCATTAAAATAGCGCCATCGTCCACAAACCGGCCTTCGGGCCATCGGCACTTCTCATATGGCGCTGGCCACCCGCTGCCCTCACTGCGAAACCGTCTTCAAGCTCGACCCGCACCTGCTCGCGCCGCATGACGGCCGCGTGCGCTGCGGACATTGCCAGGAAGTTTTCGATGCCGCGCATCATCGCTTCGAGCTTCCCGAAGAAACGGCCGCGCCGGGCGTGGCGCAGCATGCCGCCATCATCGACGACGAAGCAGCCGTCGGCCCTTCCACTCATGGTTCCGCCGCGGCTTCTACGGCTTCCACCCCGGCCGCGTCGCCCGAGGCGCGTCCTCTGACGCCGCGCGCGCTCGATCTCGGCCCGATGCCGGCCGATGCGCCGCCTGCTCCGCCGCCGCCTCCCGTCGGCGCTCATCCGGACGAAGACGCCGACCGTACCGTCTACGCCGACTCACCCGCTTTCGCAGGCGCATCCGCGCACGCGCACGCGAACCCGCCGCGCAATGACATCGCGCCGCCGCCGGCGCAGCCCGATGCCGCGAACGAGCCGTCAGCCGAGCCCGCGGAACCGGCGCGCATGAAGCAGTTCATTCGCGTGGGCACGCCGCAACCCGATCTGCCGAATCATGCGCGAACGCAAGCGGATCTCCCGCCCGCCGAGCCGCCCATTCCACCCGTTCCGCCTGCTCCGCCCGCGCCTTTCGGTCCGCTCGACGATCGCGCCGAGCCGTTCATCGGTCCGGTCGACACGCCGTCACGCGAAACGCCGCCGCCCTCGCGCCGCCCCGCTCCCGAGCCCGCCGCGGCGTCGGCATGGCGCGACGACGCCGAGCCCGGCTTCGCCGGCACGCCGCCCGGCGGTGCGCGCCCGGCCAGCGCCAACGAAGCGTTTCCCGTCACCCGCGAAACGCGCGCGCCGGTGCCCCCGGCGGCCGGCAAGAACAGGAGCAGGAGCCAGGGCAAGCGCATCGCGGGGATCGTCGTCGCGGTGCTGCTGGCGCTGCTGCTTCTCGTGCAGCTCGCCTGGTGGCAACGCGAAACGGTGATGGTCTACGTTCCCGCCTCGCACGCGCTCTACTCGCAAGCCTGCGACGCGCTCGGCTGCACGATCTCGCCGCCGCGCGCCATCGACGGATTGCAGATCGAGAGCTCCGGCCTGCGCCAGGTCGACGGCCCGCACAAGCTCGAACTGAAGCTCTCGCTGCGCAATCGCATGGATGTGGCGCTTGCGTATCCCGCGCTCGAACTCACGCTGCTCGACGACAAGAACAATGTCGCGATTCGCCGGGTGCTTTGGCCGCAGGATTACGCGCGACCGGGTACGATATTCGCCATCGGCCTTCCGCCGCAAAGCGCGCAACCGGTCGTCGTCCGGCTCGATACGGGCGATGCGGTCGCCGCGAATTACCGGGTTCAGGTCTTCTATCCGTGATCGCGGACGGGCACGCGATACACGCGCGCGCCCTGTTCCATACCACGCGCGTCACGGCCCTCGTGGCCCGGTCACGCGCGATATTCCCGTCAGCATCTGACAATCTCTGGAGCGCAACATGAGTCAAGTTACCCTCGGCGGCAATCCCATCGACGTAAGCGGAACGTTCCCGGGCAAAGGCCAGCAGGCGGCCGAATTCACGCTCGTCGGCACGGATCTCGGCGACGTGAAGCTCGCGAACTTCACCGGCAAGCGCAAGGTGCTGAACATCGTGCCGAGCCTCGACACGCCGACCTGCGCCACGTCCACCCGTAAATTCAACGAAGCCGCCGCCAAGCTCGACAACACCGTGGTCGTGGTCGTCTCGGGCGATCTGCCGTTCGCCGCGAAGCGTTTCTGCACGACCGAAGGCATCGAAAACGTGGTCACGGCCTCGACCTTCCGCGGCCATGAGTTCGCGCAAGCCTACGGCGTCGACGTGACGAGCGGCCCGCTCAAGGGCCTGACGGCGCGCGCGGTTGTCGTGCTGGACGAGAACAACAAGGTGCTGCACTCGGAACTCGTGCCGGAAATCAAGGAAGAGCCGAATTACGACGCAGCGCTCGCCGCGCTGAAGTAACCTCCGCCGGGCCGCGCGGTCCGGCGGCCCGCATACGAGGCGCGATGCTCCGCTGCGCCGCGCCTCGTATGCGCTTTCCCTTTTTTGCCGGCTCCTAACGATAAGGACGTTCGCCTTGGCTACGCTCATCTGCGGCTCGCTCGCCTACGACAACATCATGACTTTCCAGGGCCGCTTCGGCGACCACATCCTGCCGGACCAGGTGCACATGCTGAACATCAGCTTCCTGGTGCCGACGATGCGGCGCAATTTCGGCGGCTGCGCGGGCAACATCGCCTACGCGCTGAAGCTGCTCGGCGGCGACGCGAAGATCATGGCCACGCTCGGCGAGGCGGACGCGCAACTCTACATCGACCGGCTCGACGCGCTCGGTTTGTCGAAGGAATACGTGCGCGTGCTGCCCGACCAGCACTCGGCGCAGTGCTTCATCACGACCGATCTGGCAAACAATCAGATCACGGCGTTTCACCCCGGCGCGATGATGGACTCGCACCTGAACCGCGCCGACGAGGCGCGCGGCATCACGCTCGGCATCGTCGCGCCGGACGGCGCCCAGGGCATGCGCGAGCACGCCGACGGCTTTGCGCGCGCGGGCGTACCGTTCGTGTTCGATCCGGGTCAGGGACTGCCGATTCTCGAAGATGTAGAGCTTCGTCGCATGATTGAACTTGCCACTTACGTGGCGGTCAACGATTACGAAGCCAAGTTGTTGAGTAACAAAACCGGATGGTCGATCGAAGACATCATGAGCCGCGTGCAGGCGCTCGTGATCACGCGCGGCGAGCACGGCGCGCAGATCTATCATGAAGACGGCGTGCTGGAAGTCCCGGCTGTTCAGGCGCGGCAGGTGGTCGATCCCACCGGTTGCGGCGACGCATTCCGCGGCGGCCTGCTCTACGGCATCGAAAACAAACTTGGCTGGGAAAAGACGGGGCGTCTCGCGAGCCTGATGGGCGCATTGAAGATCGAACATCAGGGGCCGCAAACCTACGCGCCGACGCGCGCCGACATTGAAGAGCGTTACCAGCAGGCATTTGGAAACAGCCTGTCGTGATCGATTTGGAGTAAGAGTATGAAAACGGTTAGTCGTATCGTGCTGGCAGCGGCGCTCGTCGGTTCAGTGGCGATGACAGGCTGTGCCTACAACAGCAGTTCGCCCGACGTCTACACGGCGTCGCAGGCGCAGCGCGAGGAAACAGTCCGCATGGCCACGGTCGAAAGCGTGCGCGGCGTGAAGATCAGTTCGAACAACGGTCAGCCGACCGGGCTCGGCGCGATCGGCGGCGGCGCGCTGGGCGGCGTCGCGGCGGCGAGCGCGATCGGCGGCGGCAACGGTTCGATCATCGCGGGCATCATCGGCGGCCTGGCGGGCGCGGTCGCGGGCAACGCGGTCGAGAACAATGTCTCGACGAAGAACGGGCTCGAAATCACCGTGCGTCTCGACAACGGCGATCTCCGCGCGATCACGCAAACCGCGAACGGCGAAGTGTTCCAGGCAGGCGAGCGCGTGCGTCTGCTGTCGAGCGGCGGCGTGACGCGCGTCACGCACTGAAGCATCGCCGGAGGCATTCAGCGGAGGAATAGACGCCGCGTCGCGAGACGCGCATCGGTTTCGACACGAAGCGCATGCATCGAAAGGTGCATGCGCTTTTTCTTTGCGCGCTCGAGCCCGTCGCCCGATGTGCGCACGCATGAAATTCGTTCGCCGAAACGAAAAACCCGCCGCCGGGTTGCCTCGGCGGCGGGTTCAGGCCGGGTAGGCATACCCGGACTCAAGGCACAGCAAGTTGTGCCCGATGGTTGCTTACCGCGAGAACTTACGGACGGCTGCCCGTCGGGAACGGCCATGCCGCTGCCGGGTTCAACGCCGTCTTGACCGCAGCAGCCGGTGCCGGAGCAGGCGCCGATACGGTCGTTGCCGTCGTTGCGGGAGCAGCTGCCGTGGTCTTCTTTGCAGCAGCGGCCTTCTTGGCCGGAGCCTTCTTCGCGGGGGCCTTCTTCGCAGCAGGCGCAGGAGCGGCAGCAGGCGCAGGGGCTGCGGTTTTCGCAGCGGCCTTTTTCGCAGGTGCCTTCTTCGCAGGGGCCTTTTTCGCTGCGGCCTTCTTCGCAGGGGCCTTTTTCGCGGCGGCCTTCTTCGCAGGCGCCTTCTTCGCGGCGGCCTTCTTCGCAGGCGCCTTCTTGGCGGCAGCCTTCTTCGCCGCTACCTTCTTGGTGGCGACTTTCTTCGCTGCTGCCTTCTTCGCCGGCGCCTTCTTGGCCGCGACCTTCTTCGCTGCAACCTTCTTCGCCGCTACTTTCTTCGCTGCGACTTTCTTGGTTGCCACTTTCTTCGCTGCTGCCTTCTTAGCCGGTGCCTTCTTGGCTGCAACCTTCTTGGCCGCGACCTTCTTCACAGCAACCTTCTTCGCTGCGACCTTCTTCGCTGCGACCTTCTTTGCCGGAGCGGCCTTCTTGGCGGTGACTTTCTTCGCTGCAGCCTTTTTCGCGGCGGGTTTTTTCTTGGCAACTGCCATGGTTTTTCTCCTTCAGGTTTTCAGATGAGAGTCAGTTCAAACTACACCCTTCGTCAAAACCCGCTTCCCACGTGTCGCTTCTCAGGGCGCACGCTACGAAGCGGATTATTCATCGGCGTACGCTGATCCCACCTGCTTACGCTAATGAATACGGCAAGGCGCGCCGTGCCCCGAGGCACCGCGCGCCAAATAGAGTCGGCGCCGCTTCTTTGCGGCACCGGCCATCGCTTGATCGAGCCAGCGAGCTTGTCGCCGGCATTTTCCGGGGGGAAGTTTGCCCATCCCATTGAAGGGATCGCAAAACGCCTGTCTTCGATTCGGGCCACTCGGCCCGCCAAGTCAGTAGGCGCACTTTGCATCAGGCGACCGTTCTCCTAAACCTTGTCGATCAGGCGCGCGTGAGCGACACGCTGCTGCCCGATCGTCCCATCGATTTCGTCTGCAACACGTCCTGGATTTTTATTATTCCCAGGTCAGCGCGCCGCCGGTTTGATACTCAATCACGCGTGTCTCGAAGAAGTTGCGTTCCTTCTTCAAGTCAATCATTTCGCTCATCCACGGGAACGGGTTTTCCTCGTTCGGGTAGAGCGGGTCGAGGCCGATCTGCTGGCAACGCCGGTTGCAGATGAACCGCAAGTAGCTCTTGAACATCGACGCGTTCAGGCCGAGCACCCCGCGCGGCATGGTGTCTTCAGCGTAGCGATATTCGAGATCGACCGCCTGCTTGAAAAGCTCGCGGATCTCGGCCTTGAATTCGGCCGTCCACAGTTGCGGCTCTTCCAGCTTGATCTGGTTGATGAGGTCGATGCCGAAGTTGCAGTGCATCGATTCGTCGCGGAGGATGTACTGATACTGCTCCGCCGCGCCCGTCATCTTGTTCTGGCGGCCGAGCGCCAGAATCTGCGTGAAGCCCACATAGAAGAACAGCCCTTCCATGATGCAGGCGAACACGATCAACGACTTCAGCAATTTCTGGTCCGCTTCCAGCGTGCCGGTGGTGAAGGCCGGGTCGGTCAGCGTCTGGATGAACGGAATGAGGAACTCGTCCTTGTCGCGGATCGACTTGACTTCGTGGTACGCGTTGAAGATCTCGCCCTCGTCGAAGCCCAGCGATTCGACGATGTACTGGTACGCGTGCGTGTGGATCGCCTCTTCGAACGCCTGGCGCAGCAGGAACTGGCGGCACTCCGGAGCGGTGATGTGACGGTACGTGCCGAGCACGATGTTGTTCGCGGCGAGCGAGTCGGCGGTGACGAAGAAGCCGAGATTGCGTTTGACGATGCGGCGCTCGTCCTCGGTCAGACCGTTCGGGTCTTTCCACAGGGCGATGTCGCGCGACATGTTCACTTCCTGCGGCATCCAGTGATTCGCGCAGCCGGCGAGGTACTTCTCCCACGCCCACTTGTACTTGAACGGGACCAGCTGATTGACGTCGGTCTTGCCGTTGATGATGCGCTTGTCCGCGACATTGACGCGCGCTTCGCTCGGAGCGGCGATTGCGCCGGCCGAAGCGTTGGCGGCTGCGGGCGGAACGAAGCCATCGGAGAAGATGTTGTTCGCGGCTGCGGCTTGATGGGCAGCTTGATGAGCGTGTGCAGTTTGCGTTGCACCCTGCGTACCGAAAGTCGTGCCTTGAGCGTTGCGCAACGCGTTCTGTTGCGAAGCGCTCGAGGGAGCTACGGCAGTGGTCTCGTCATCCCAGTTGAGCATAAATTCTCACCATCAATTTAGATCGGTTTGTACCATCTTTTCATGAGCGATAAAAGAGTTTGCTCATGAAAATTCTCGTTTTCTTGCGATTTAGATTCGACGTTGCTACCTGCATACAACACTTGGCTCGCAGCTTCGTGTTCGAAGCCTGATGCGACATGCATGGAAACGTGTGTGAAGCGGTCCTCATCGAGTGACTTCGAAGGCTTCGCGATGTGCTTCGAGCAACCTTCGAGCGAATTTCATCGCTGTCCTGGAAGCCTTGCCGTACAAGGCTTTGCGGCCGATGCATCTGTTGCGATGCGAAGCGCGGCCTGCTTCGCTGCGAAGATCGCGCCGATGTTGCGCGTTCGATCTTCGATGTCCCGAAGCGCGGCTTGCTTCGTCTGTCGATCAGCGTCTCTCGACGACACGCGATGCAATGCAAAACATGTGTCGCAAAGCGTTCGACTCACGCGATGATTCGCGACCCTCGCTCGTGCATCTTCGAGGTACTTCGATGCGTGTGGTCCAACGCACTTTGCATCGTTCGAAACATGCGCTCGCGAGGCCATCGGCAGGACGCTGCAAGCCGTCGCGTGCTTCGAATTCGTTGCCGAAGTTTAGCATTCGGCGCCTCAAATTTCCACAATATATAGTGCTTGCAAATCTCCGTCACACAACCTATAGCGCGCGCACGCAGAGTCTCGTCTCGGCGCCGGACACGCGGCGAGAGCCTCAACGGCCTCGTAACGGATCGAGCAGCGAGCGCAAGTTGTTGTGGTCGATCTCATGCATCAGCGCGAGCAGCGCGCCGAGCTTGCCTTGAGGAAAACCCTCACGCGCGAACCACGCGAGATAGTGACCGGGCAGATCGGCAATGAGCCGGTCCTTGTACTTGCCGTACGGCATCGTCTGCGTGACGAGACGTTGCAGGTCTTGCGGATCCATCTCTTCCTCACTCGTCGTTCAATGTTCTTCGCACCGCACTGCATGCCGCAAACCTTCAGCGAGTGCTCCATATCGGTGCCATAATCGCCGCTCTTGCCGCCAAGAGTCGATCGCGAATCACCATGCCGCTTGCCGTCAAAGCTTTCATTGCCCCTCTCATCGTCGCGTGCGCGATGTTCATGGAAAGCGTCGACGCCAACGTCATCGTCACCGCGATTCCCGAAATGGCGCGCGCCTTCGGCCGCGATCCCGTCACGTTGAAAGTCGCCGTCACGAGCTACGTGCTCGGGCTCGGCGTCTTCATTCCGATCTGCGGCTGGGTTGCCGACCGCTTCGGCGCACGCGTCGTGTTTCGCACGGCTATCGGCATCTTCGTCCTGGGCTCGCTGCTCTGCGCGGCGTCGACATCGCTCGGTCCCTTCACCGTCGCGCGCTTCATCCAGGGCGTCGGCGGCGCGATGATGGTTCCGGTCGGCCGCATCATCATCTTCCGTTCGGTGCGCCGCTCGGAGTTCATTCGCGCGATGAACTATCTCTCCGTGCCCGCCATGCTCGGCCCCGCCGTCGGGCCGCTGCTCGGCGGTTTCATCACGACCTACCTGCACTGGCGCCTGATCTTCTTCATCAACATCCCGATCGGCATCGCCGGGATCTGGCTGACCAACCGCTATATCGCCAACTCGCACGAGGAGCATCCGGGCCGGCTCGACTGGTTCGGCTTCTTCCTCTCCGCGAGCGCCGGTGTGCTGCTGTTGCTCGGGCTCTCGCTCGTCGGCGGCGAGCTGATTCCGCAAGGCTCGGCTTACGCGATGTGCGCCGCCGGCGCGCTGATGGTCGCGCTCTACTGCGTGCACGCGCGCCGCGCCGAGAAGCCGCTGCTCGACCTGCGCTTCTTCCGCGTGCCGACGTTTCAGGCAAGCGTGCTTGGTGGCTCGATGTTTCGCATCGGCCTGGGCGCGGTGCCTTTCCTTTTGCCGCTCGCGCTGCAGGAAGGGCTCGGCATGACCGCGTTCAAGTCCGGCGCGATCACCTGCGCGTCGGCGTTCGGCGGCATGTTCATGCGCTCGCTCGCCTCGCGCGTGCTGCGCCGCTACGGCTTCCGGCAGACGCTGTTCTACAACGCGGCGCTGTCGGGCATTGCCATTGCGGCGTGCGGCACGTTCTTTCCCGGCACACCGACCTGGGTGATCTGGGCCGTCGTGCTGCTCGGCGGCTTCTTCCCGGCGTTGCAGTTCACGAGCCTCAACTCGCTCGCCTACGCCGAAATCGAAACGCGCGATGTCGGCCGCGCGACCAGCCTCGCGAGCTTCGTGCAGCAGGTGTCGCTCGGTCTGGGCGTGACGGTCGCGGGCATCACGCTCGAGCTTTCGCAGTATCTGAACGGCCATGCAAGCGTGCAATGGTCGGACTTCTGGCCTGCGTTCGTCGTCGTGGGGCTGTTCTCGTTCTTCTCGATGCCGATCACCGCGCGCCTCGCGCACGACGCTGGCACCGAAATCTCGCGCGGCACGCGCGGCTGAAACCCGCGCGGCAAAACAAACGGGCCGGCACCGGAGCGTGACGCTGCTCCGATGCCGGCCCGCCGGACCGGCTCGATCGACTCAGGCGACGCTTACTGGCACGCCTCGCACTCGTCGAAGCCCGCATCGCCCGGACGCATCATGCACACGGGGCCGTCCGCTTCCGGAGCTGCTTCGACCGCCGGCGCGCTCGGTGCCGCCGCCGCATTGAAGCCCTGCGAGCCGCCCGCCGCCGACGCACCGCCCGTCACGCCGCGGCCGAACCCGCCCTGCGCACCCGATGCGCCGTTGCCACCATCGCCCGAGGGCACCGCGTTCAGCGCGCCGTGCGCGACCGTCGACTTCTCGACGTGCGTCGCCGCCATCGTGCGGAGGTAGTAGGTCGTCTTGAGGCCGCGAATCCACGCGAGCTTGTAGACCTCGTCGAGCTTCTTGCCCGACGCGCCCGCCATGTAGATGTTCAGCGACTGCGCCTGATCGATCCACTTCTGGCGGCGCGCCGCCGCTTCCACGAGCCACTTCGGATCGACTTCGAACGCGGTCGCGTAGATCGCGCGGAGGTCGGCCGGAATGCGGTCGATGCGCGAGAGCGTGCCGTCGAAGTACTTCAGATCCGACACCATCACTTCGTCCCACAGGCCGCGCGTCTTCAGGTCGCGCACAAGGTAGTCGTTGACGACCGTGAATTCGCCCGACAGATTCGACTTCACGTACAGATTCTGGAAGGTCGGCTCGATGCACGCCGACACGCCGATGATGTTGGAGATCGTCGCCGTCGGCGCGATCGCCACGCAGTTCGAGTTGCGCATGCCGTGCGTCGAGATGCGCGAGCGCAGTTCGGCCCAGTTCATCGACTCGGACGTGTCCACTTCGACATACCCGCCGCGCGCCTCGGCCAGCAGCTTCAGCGAATCCTGCGGAAGAATGCCGCGGTCCCACAGCGAGCCGCGATACGTCGCGTAGCGGCCGCGCTCTTCCGCCAGTTCCGTCGAGGCGTAGTACGCGTAGTAGCAGACGGCTTCCATCGAGCGATCCGCGAACTCGACCGCTTCGCCCGACGCATACGGCGTGCGCAGCAGGTGCAGGCAGTCCTGGAAGCCCATGATGCCCATGCCGACCGGACGATGCTTCAGGTTCGAGTTACGCGCCTTCGGCACGGCGTAGTAATTGATGTCGATGACGTTGTCGAGCATGCGCATCGCCACGCTGATGGTGCGCTTCAACTTCGCGTGATCCAGCGCGAAGGTGCCGTCGGCCTGCTCGACCATGTGCGCGACGAGGTTCACCGAGCCGAGATTGCACACGGCGATTTCCGTGTCGCTCGTGTTCAGCGTGATTTCCGTGCACAGGTTCGACGAATGCACGACGCCGACGTGCTGTTGCGGCGAGCGCACATTGCACGGATCCTTGAACGTGATCCACGGGTGGCCGGTCTCGAACAGCATGCCGAGCATCTTGCGCCACAGTTGCGCGGCCGGCAGCTTCTTGAACAGCTTGATCTCGCCGCGCGCGGCTTTCTCTTCGTAAGCCGTGTACGCCTTCTCGAAGTCCGCGCCGAACAGGTCGTGCAGATCCGGGCAGGTGGACGGCGAGAACAGCGTCCAGTCGCCGCCTTCCATCACGCGCTTCATGAACAGGTCGGGAATCCAGTTCGCCGTGTTCATGTCGTGGGTGCGGCGGCGGTCGTCGCCGGTGTTCTTGCGCAGTTCGAGGAATTCCTCGATGTCGAGGTGCCACGACTCGAGGTACGCGCACACCGCGCCCTTGCGCTTGCCGCCCTGATTTACTGCGACCGCCGTGTCGTTCACGACCTTCAGGAACGGCACGACGCCCTGCGACTTGCCGTTCGTGCCCTTGATGTGCGAGCCGAGCGCGCGCACGCGCGTCCAGTCGTTGCCGAGGCCGCCCGCGAACTTCGAGAGCAGCGCGTTTTCCTTGAGCGCTTCGTAGATACCGTCGAGGTCGTCGGCGACGGTCGTCAGATAGCACGACGACAGTTGCGAGCGATGCGTGCCCGAGTTGAACAGCGTCGGCGTGGACGACATGAAGTCGAACGACGACAGCACGTTGTAGAACTCGATGGCGCGCGCTTCGCGGTCGATTTCGTTGAGCGACAGGCCCATCGCGACGCGCATGAAGAATGCCTGCGGCAGCTCGATGCGCGTGCCGTCGACGTGCAGGAAGTAGCGGTCGTACAGCGTCTGCAGGCCGAGATAGCCGAATTGCAGGTCGCGGTTCGCGTCGAGCGCGGCGCCCAGGCGCTTCAGGTCGAACTGTTGCAGCTTGTCGTCGAGCAGGCCGGCTTCGGCGCCGCGCTTGATGAACTGCGGGAAGTATTCGGCGTAGCGCTCGTCCATGTCGGCCTGCGTCACTTCTCCTTCGAGAATTTCGCGGCGGATCGTATGCAGCAGGATGCGGGCGGTGACCTGGCTGTAGGCCGGGTCCTTTTCGATCATCGTGCGCGCGGCGAGGATGGCCGAGTCGTAGACCTGGCTCATCGGCACGCCGTCGTACAGGTTCTTCACCGTTTCGGCGACGATCGGGTCGGCGGAAACGGCATCGCCCAGATTCGCGCAGGCGGACACGATCAGCGCCTTGAGCGCGTCGAGGTCGAGCGGATGCGTGACGCCGTTGTCCGTCACGTTGATGACGCCGTCGTGCGACTGCGCGTTCGGCGCCTGCGCGCGTTCCTGGGAACGCTGCTGCGTGCGCTTCTCGCGATACAGCACGTAGGCGCGCGCGACGTTGTGCTCGCCGCCGCGCATCAGCGCGAGTTCGACCTGATCCTGAATGTCTTCGATGTGGAACGTGCCGCCATGCGGACGGCTGCGCACGAGCGCGCGCACGACGGCCTGCGTCAATTGTTCGACCAGCTCGCGCACGCGCGCGGAAGCGGCGCCCTGACCGCCGTTGACGGCGATGAACGCCTTCGTCACGGCAATGGCGATTTTCGAAGGCTCGAACGACACCACGCTTCCGTTGCGACGGATGACCTTGTAGTCGGCATACGTCGTGTTCGGCGCGAGCGCCGGGGCGCCTGCGGACTGCGCACCGCCGGTCGGCAGTGCGGATGCGCCTTCGAAGGAAGTCGTGGCGTTCTCGGTGGTTTGCATGTGCAAAACTCCTGGTGTTCGAATGGTGCGGATGTTCCGCGGATTTATCACTTATGCCGCGCGCGTCGCGAGACGCGTGAACCTCGCGCGGTATTTTGGCGGTCAAACGGGCTGTGAATGCAGCAGGCTCGGAATTCGAATCGCGGCGCTTTCGGCCCGCACTGTTATTGGCGTCTCATGCGGTGCCCGCGTTGGCGCACGGTGTCGGTCGACGCAACTCGCATTCACTTGCACGCTTCTTCACGGTGCTGCTCGCTGGCGCTCGATGCGTCAGGGGTTTCTTTCTAAACCGCAGAAACCGCCTCGCGCACCGCCCCGGGCCAGCCAAACTTCTTCTACGCCGGAAAGCGGGCGGCGCCGGCTCGACTGAGCGGGCGCCGCCTCAACAACACAAGATCTAGTGCAAAGTACGTCTGTCGGCACCAAGTATAGTGGGCATCCGCGCAGTCTCAAAAACTTTTTTCTGCTTGCTCAGGGTTGACTTTTCTCATTTCAAGCGCGGCAAGGCAAAGCGCGTAGCGTCGCTGCGCTGCAGCGAGAAAAACCTTACGCGATGCTCAGGTGTTGGCTCAGTCGGTGGACTGGAACGGGAAATACGACGGCGGCAATGCGCTGTCATGACGCAGGCGCGGCCAGTCGAAATGCGGGCCGGGATCGGTCTTGCGGCCGGGCGCGATGTCCGAATGACCGACGAGCGCATCGATCGGATAACGCTTCACGACGATGCGCACGAGCGCGGCAAGCGCTTCGTATTGCGCGTTCTCGAACGGCACGCGGTCGCTGCCTTCGAGTTCGACGCCGATCGAGAAATCGTTGCAGCGCTCGCGTCCGCAGAACGCGGAGACGCCGGCGTGCCACGCGCGTTCGTCGCAGGAGACGAATTGTTCGATCGCGCCGTCGCGGCGAATCACGAAATGCGCCGACACGCGCATGCCGCGCAGATGATCGAAGTACGGATGCGCGTCGTGGTCGAGCCGGTTGAGGAAGAAATCCGCGATGGAATTGGTCGAGAAGTCGTCCGGCGGCAGGCTGATGTTGTGCACGACGATGAGCGTCGGCACCGCGTTGTCCGGCCGCGCTTCGAAATTCGGCGACGGCAGGCGCTGCGCGCTCGTGAGCCAGCCCTGTGCGTCGATGTGCGGTTCTCGCCTCGACGCGATGTGTGAAGTGTTCATCGGGCGTCGCGGCCGCTTGGACGGCTCGCGTGACGGCGAGCGTGATCGGCGCAGCAGAAGCGCTCGCCCGCCACGACGATCGACTCGCTGCGCGGCGTGTGCACGCCGCATTGCACGCAGCGGATCAGCGGATCGGCGAGTTGCGGCGTGCCTTGTGCGGCCGCGCCGTTGCCGCCGCCGCTCGTCGCGCGCGCGCGGCGTGTGCCGCCGGCGTTGCCTGCGCTCGCCGTGCCCGCCTGGGCGTCGCCCTGCTGCGCGCGTTCGTTGGCGCGGCGCAGCTTCTTCAGAAGCCACTGGCTCAGAAAGAAAAGGACAATGAGGAAGAAGAAATTTCGCATCGGTTCGAAAGCCGGATAAGAATGCGTTCGGACGATCGTCAGACCACCGCTCTGTGCAGCAGCACTTCGAACACGAAGCGGCTGCCGACATAAGCCAGCAGCAGCGCGGCGAACGAGGCCAGCACCCAGCGCAGCGCGGCGCGTCCGCGCCAGCCCGAAATGCGGCGCGCGGTCAGCAGCGCGCCGAACATCAGCCACGACAGGAACGCGAACACGGTCTTGTGATCGAGGCGCAGCGCGCGATCGACGAGTTGCTCGTTGAAAGCGATGCCGGATACGAGCGTGAGCGTGAGCAGCACGAAGCCCGCGGCGATCAGGCGGAACAGCAGCTTTTCGAGCGTGAGGAGCGGCGGCAAGGTGTCGAGCCAGCTCGCGAGCCAGCCGTGACCGTCATGCCGCGTCGAGAGCCCGCGCATGCGCTGCAGGCGGCGTTCCAGCATCAGCATGAGCACGGCGTGGAGCGCGGCGATCGCGAAGAGCCCGTACGCGATGTTGGCGATCAGGAAGTGCAGCTTGAACATCGGCGCGGCGGAATACGACAGCACGCGCACGCCGCCGAACAGCAGCGGCAGCAATGACGCGATGCACGCGAGCGGCAGCACGAGCAGGCGCAAGCCGTCCAGCGGAAAGAAGAAACTTTCGATCCAGTAGATGCCCGCGCCGAGCCAGAACATCGCGGAAAGCGCGAACGCGAAGCCGAAGATCATCGCGTTCTGGGGGAAGATCGTGGTGTGCAGCAGAACGCCGTGCACGAGCAACGCTATTAATAATAGAGCACGCCCGACGCCGCTCATGCCGGACGCCCTCGATCGGGCCACGGGCGCCGGCGCCGCGGTCGCGAATCCCGTCGAAGGCATGCCCGCCAGCGCCGGCTCGACAGCCGTATGACGATGCGCGCGCCAGCCCGCCACGGCGAGGCCGCCGTAGAGAAGCGCAGTGAGGGCATACAGTACAATATCCATGTTCGAAGTTTACACTAGGCCCTTGACTCGCGACGGTTTCCCCCTTGTGCCAACGCGGGGCGGCACGCGAGGCGGCGCAGCGGATAGCAGTGAAAAAGGGCCGCATTCTCTACAGATTCCCCCATGCTCGATAACCTCACTCAACGGATGGCGCGCGTCGTCAAGACGCTGCGCGGCGAGGCCCGGCTCACCGAGGCCAACACGCAGGAGATGCTGCGCGAAGTGCGTCTCGCGCTGCTCGAAGCGGACGTGGCGCTGCCGGTCGTGCGCGAATTCATCGCGAAGGTGAAGGAGAAGGCGCTCGGCGAGGAAGTGCTCTCGAGCCTGTCGCCGGGGCAGGCGCTCGTCGGCGTCGTGCAGCGCGAGCTGACGGCCGTCATCGGCGGCGATTACGAAGGCAAGGCCGCCGAACTCGATCTCGCCGTCACGCCGCCCGCCGTCATCCTGATGGCCGGTCTGCAGGGCGCGGGCAAGACCACCACCACCGGCAAGCTCGCCAAGCTGCTGCGCGAGAAGCACAAGAAGAAGGTGCTGACGGTGTCGGTCGACGTGTACCGCCCCGCCGCCATCCGCCAGTTGCAGACGGTGACCGAGCAGGTCGGCGCGGATTTTTTCCCGTCCGAGCCGGATCAGAAGCCCGCGGACATCGCGCGCGCGGCGATCGACTGGGCGAAGCGCCATTACCACGACGTCGTGATCGTCGATACCGCCGGCCGTCTTGGCATCGACGAAGCGATGATGAACGAGATCAGCGAACTGCACGCGCTGCTCAAGCCGGCTGAAACGCTGTTCGTCGTCGATGCCATGCTCGGCCAGGACGCCGTGAATACCGCGAAGGCGTTCAACGACGCGCTGCCGCTCACGGGCGTCGTGCTCACCAAGCTCGACGGCGATTCGCGCGGTGGCGCGGCGCTTTCGGTGCGCCATGTCACCGGCAAGCCGATCAAGTTCGTCGGTGTCGCGGAAAAGCTCGACGGTCTCGAAGTCTTCCACCCGGATCGCATGGCGAACCGGATCCTCGGCATGGGCGACATCCTCGCGCTCGTCGAGGAAGCGCAGCGCGGCGTCGATACGCAGGCCGCGCAGAAGCTCGCCGACAAGGTCAAGAAAGGCGGCGACTTCGACCTGAACGACTTCAAGGCGCAGCTCTCGCAAATGAAGAAGATGGGCGGCCTCTCCTCGCTGATGGACAAGCTGCCCGCGCAGTTCCAGCAGGCGGCGCAAGGCGCGGACATGAACAATGCCGAGAAGCAGATGCGCCGCATGGAAGGCATCATCAACTCGATGACGCTTGCCGAGCGCGCCAAGCCCGAACTCATCAAGGCCGCGCGCAAACGGCGCATCGCGGCGGGCGCGGGCGTGCATGTTCAGGAAGTGAACCGCATGCTGAACCAGTACGAGCAGATGCGCGGCATGATGAAGAAGCTGAAGGGCGGCAACATGCAGAAGATGATGCGCGGCATGAAGGGCATGTTGCCCGGCATGCGCTGATCTGCGCCCGGTCGAACCCGCGCCCCTTCCGCTCGCCGCGGAGAGCGCGGGTTTATCATATGGCGCACGCCGCCGTTTTTTTCCACACTAAGAAGTCAGCCTCTCCCCCGCTTTCCCTATGAATCGCGACGAAGCCCTCCATATTTTCAGCCACTCCGAAGAAATCGTGACGGCTGACGAAGTCAACGCATCGATCGGCACGATGGCCGCGGCCATCAAGACGGCGACGCAAGACGACTTCCCGCTCGTGCTCTCGGTCATGGGAGGCGCGGCCGTGTTCACCGGCATGCTGCTGCCGCATCTGGATTTCCCGCTGGAGTTCGATTACATCCACCTGACGCGCTATCGCAACGCCATCAAGGGCGGCAGCGAGATGCAATGGCGCGTGGCGCCGGCGGAATCGGTGAAGGATCGCGTGGTGCTCGTGCTCGACGACATCCTCGACGAAGGCGAAACGATGGCCGCGATCCGCGACCGCATCATGGCGATGGGCGCGAAGACGTTTCTCTCGGCGGTGCTGTGCGAGAAGATCATCCCGAAGGCGAAGCCGCTGCGTCCCGATTTCTGCGGATTCGAGGTGCCGGACCGGTATGTGTTCGGCTGCGGCATGGATGCGAAGGGGTACTGGCGGAATTTGCCGACGATTCGGGCGCTGACGGAAGGCGCGTGAGCGCGTGCGTTTTGGGAAGCGATACAAAAAAGCGGCCTCGGCCGCTTTTTTCACAACTGATGCACGAAAGTCCGTATCCCCGTGAGCATCATCTCGACGGAGATCGCGACCAGCACAAGTCCCATCAGGCGCTCGAACGCCGTCACCGCCCGCTCGCCGAGCCAGTGCTGAATCTTCTCCGCGAGAATCAGCACGATCGCGCAGACGATCATCGTGACCGTGAGCGCGCCGATCCACTCGAACATCTTGCCCGGCGCCTGCGATGTCAGCAGCATCACCGTCGCCAGCGCGGACGGCCCGGCCAGCGCCGGAATCGCGAGCGGCACGATGAGCGGCTCGCCGCCGCGCGAGTCGCCGCCCATCGGACCGTCGGGATGCGGGAAGATCATGCGCAGCGCGATCAGAAACAGCACGATCCCGCCACCGATGCGCAGCGACAAATCCGTGAGATTCATCGCGCGCAGGAAGCGGTCGCCCGCCAGCATGAACACCAGCAGAATGCCGAACGCGATCGCCACCTCGCGCAATATCACGATGCGGCGCCGCTCTTTCGCGACGCCGCGCAGCGCGTTGATGAAGATCGGAATGTTGCCGAGCGGATCGGTGATCAGGAGCAGCAGGATCGTCGCCGACAGGAAGTTGTACTGCATTACTTCCCGAGCGCCGCCCGAACCTTGCCCGTCACGATATCCGCCGCTTCCCCGACCGGCAGCAGCGTGGCTTCGGTGTCGCGGCGGCCCTGGTATTCGAGCTTGCCTTCCTTCAGCCCGCGGTCGCCGATCACGACGCGATGCGGCACGCCGATCAGTTCCCAGTCCGCGAACATCACGCCCGGACGCTCGCCGCGATCGTCGAGGATCACGTCGATGCCCGCCGTCTGCAAGCTCGCGTAGAGCGCGTCGGCCTGCTCGCGCACGGCGTCGCTGCGGTCGTAACCCATCGGGCAGATCACGACTTCGAACGGCGCGATGGCTTCCGGCCAGATGATGCCGCGTTCGTCGAAGTTCTGTTCGATCGCCGCGCCGAGCACGCGCGTGATGCCGACGCCGTAGCAGCCCATCAGCATCGGCGCGGGCTTGCCGTTTTCGTCGAGGAAAGTCGCGCCCATCGAATCGGAGTACTTCGTGCCGAGCTGGAACACGTGGCCCACTTCGATGCCGCGGCAGATTTCGAGCGTGCCCTTGCCGTCCGGCGACGGATCGCCCGCGACCACGTTGCGGATGTCCGCCACTTCCGGCTCGGGCAGATCGCGGCCCCAGTTCACGCCGGTCGTGTGGTAGTCGACCTCGTTCGTGCCGACGACGAAATCGCTCATGTTCGCAACCGTGCGGTCCGCGATCACACGCACCGGCTTCTTCGTGCCGATCGGACCGAGATAGCCCGGCGGCGTACCGAACCACTCGATGATTTCCGCTTCGGTCGCGAAACGATAGCCCGCAAGGCCCGGCAGCTTGCCGGTCTTGATGTCGTTGAGCGAATGATCGCCGCGCAGCATCAACAGCCAGATGGTCGGCTCGGCGCCTTCGTTGTCGGTGGCGAGGACGATCGACTTGATCGTGCGTTCGAGCGGAATGTTCAACAGCTGCGCGACCGCTTCGCATTTCGCGGCGCCCGGTGTCGGCGTCTTCTTCAGCTCCTCGGTGGGCGCGGCGCGCTCGGCGACGAGCGGCAGCGCGTCGGCCGCCTCGACGTTCGCCGCGAAATCGGAATCCGGGCAATACGCGATGTCGTCCTCGCCCGTGTCGGCGATCACGTGAAATTCATGCGAGCCGCTGCCGCCGATCGAGCCGTTGTCCGCCGCGACCGCGCGAAACTCCAGCCCGATGCGCGTGAAGATGCGCACGTAGGCGTCGTACATCTTGCGATACGACTCGGCGAGGCCTGCGGCGTCTTTGTCGAACGAATACGCGTCCTTCATGATGAACTCGCGGCCACGCATCACGCCGAAGCGCGGACGGATCTCGTCGCGGAACTTCGTCTGGATCTGGTAGAAGTTCACCGGCAACTGGCGATAGCTCTTGATCTCGCGGCGCGCGATGTCGGTCACGACTTCCTCGTGCGTCGGGCCCATCACGAAATCGCGTTCATGGCGATCCTTGAAGCGCAGCAGTTCCGGGCCGTATTGCTCCCAGCGGCCCGATTCCTGCCACAGTTCGGCGGGTTGCACGGCGGGCATCAGCAGTTCGAGCGCGCCCGCGCGGTTCATCTCTTCACGCACGATGGCTTCGACCTTGCGAATGGAGCGCAGGCCGATCGGCATGTAATCGTAGATGCCGCCCGCGACGCGGCGGATCATGCCGGCGCGCATCATCAGCTGGTGGCTGACGATCTCGGCGTCGGCGGGAGCTTCCTTCAGGGTGCCGATGAAGAAACGGGATGCTTTCATTCAATTTTTCCAATAGCGGCGCACGCCGCGATGCTCGCGATGAGCGCCTAAGCAGGCGAAACGAGGGTGAACGACGGAAACGGCCGACGGCTTCGCATGGGGCCAGAGTAATCGTTCAGAGCAAGCGTTGACTCCGGCCGGCCGAAAGAAGATTTTGCCGCCTTCGCGACTGTCTGGCAAAGCGTCTTGAGTCCGGACTGGAAATCATGCCCCGAATTGGGGTTCGTGCCGGTGCGCCGAGTCCGTTAACTGTTTATAATCAAAGCAATTTTAAAGGATTCGAAGGTGGTTGTATGCTGGATCGTGAAGGCTTTCGCCCGAACGTCGGCATCATCCTCTTGAACGCGCGCAACGAAGTGTTTTGGGGCAAGCGGCTGCGTGAACATTCCTGGCAGTTTCCGCAAGGGGGCATCAAGTATGGTGAGACCCCTGTGCAAGCGATGTATCGGGAGTTACACGAAGAAACCGGCCTGCTTCCGGAACACGTAAAAGTTTTGGGTCGCACGCGCGACTGGCTGCGTTATGAGGTGCCGGACAAGTTCATCAAGCGTGAGGTACGCGGACATTATCGCGGTCAGAAACAGATCTGGTTTCTGCTGCGTATGGTGGGGCGCGATTGTGACATCTGCCTGCGTGCGACGGACCATCCGGAATTCGATGCCTGGCGCTGGAACGAATATTGGGTACCGCTCGATGCGGTCATCGAGTTCAAGCGCGACGTTTATCAACTGGCTCTCAACGAGCTATCCCGGTTCGTGCGGCGAACCAACTCCCGCGGCGAACGCGGCGAGCGAGCCGCGCATCATGGGCCACGCTATCCACGCGTGATCCAGACGATGACGATCGAAGCACCTTCCGTAACTGCCTCCGGCGCGGCAGTTCAGGCAGAATGCACGGTCAGCGAAGAAGTGCAGGTGATCGTGCATCATCGTTCACCGTGCGACTGACCCGTTCGGTCCTTCGCGCACTTCGACACTCAGCACGATAGGGAGCGATGGCACGGCGAAACACTCGCCGTGCCGTTTCGTCTTTTTTGTCTTTGTCGCCGGGCGGGCGCCCGAAGCCCCGCGCGCAAGTTTCCTGGAAGACCCAATTGAAAGTGAATGCCTCACTCGCGCTAATCGCGGCATCCGCGGCGGCACTGGCCGCGCTCGCCGGCTGCTCCAGCTCCAAAGGGCCGTCGAATCAGGACGACGGCGTCTTCACCTATCTGCTCGACCGCAAAACGACGTGGGCCGAAGACAAGATCGAGACGATGCCGCCGCTGCCGCAGGCGTCGAATCTGCTGCCCTTCAACGTGTCGCAGAACACGCCACTCAATTTTGCCGTCGATAAAACGTCGCTCACCGTCGGCAACGACGGCGTCGTGCGCTATGTGGTCGTCGTGACGAGCCCGGCGGGCGCACGCAACGTCAACTATGAAGGCATTCGCTGCGACACCTACGAATGGCGCCGCTACGCCAGCATCAACGACGACCAGAACGGTTGGGATCAAGGCGTCGCGTTCGACTTCAAACGAATCGAAAACGGCGAACTGAACGCGTATCAGGCTGCGCTCTATCAGGATTATTTCTGCACGAGCAAGCTGCCCGTGGGCACGGCCAAGACGATCGTGAACAACATCGAGTACAAGCGCACGCAAGGCTCGATCAACTTGCGCTGATACGGCGCTCGCTTTCGCAGTAACGAAGCGCGATAAAAAAGCCCGCTGGCCTTTCGGCTCAGCGGGCTTGTCTTTTGGTGCCGCGCTCAGACGAGCACGAGATTGTCGCGATGAATCAGCTCCGGCTCCAGCATGTAGCCGAGCACGCTTTCGATCTCGCCGCTCGGTCGCCGATGAATCAGCCGCGCCTCGGAACTGCTGTAATTCGTGATGCCGCGCGCGACTTCCTGTCCCTGATCGTTGACGCAGGCAATGACCTCGCCGCGATCGAACGCGCCCTTTACGTCGATCACGCCGATCGGCAGCAGACTCTTGCCGTCGGCAGTGAGCTTGTTGACCGCGCCGTTGTCGATGACGACGTGTCCGCGCACTTGCAGATGATCCGCCATCCATTGCTTGCGCGCCGCGATCCGCGCCGTGCGCGCGATGAGCTGCGTGCCGATCAGTTCGCCCGACGCGAGACGCGTCAGCACGTCGGCTTCGCGGCCGCTCGCGATCACCGTGTTCGCGCCGCTGTGCGCCGCGCGCTTCGCCGCGAGAATCTTCGTCAGCATGCCGCCGCGGCCGAGGCTCGAGCCCGCGCCGCCCGCCATCTGTTCGAGTTCGGGCGTGCCGGCGTCGGCCTGCTCGACGAGCGTTGCGTTCGGATCGCGGCGCGGATCGGCGGTGAACAAGCCGCGCTGATCGGTCAGGATGACGAGCGCGTCGCCTTCGATCAGGTTCGCCACCAGCGCGCCGAGCGTGTCGTTGTCGCCGAATTTGATTTCGTCGGTGATGACCGTGTCGTTCTCGTTGATGATCGGCACCGCGCCCAGGCGCAGCAGCGTGAGCAGCGTGGAGCGCGCGTTGAGATAGCGCTCGCGATCGGCGAGGTCGGCGTGGGTGAGCAGAATCTGCGCGGTGCGGATGCCGTGCGCGCCGAAGCTGCTTTCGTAGACCTGCGCGAGGCCCATCTGGCCGACGGCCGCCGCGGCCTGCAATTCGTCGATTTCTTTGGGACGCTTCGTCCAGCCGAGCCGATGAATGCCTTCCGCGATCGCGCCCGAACTCACGAGCACGACTTCCTTGCCCTGCTCGCGCAGCGCCGCGATCTGCGCCGCCCAGCGGCCGATGGCCGCATGATCGAGCCCGCGCCCGTCGTTGGTGACGAGACTGGACCCCACTTTCACTACGATTCGCTTCGCAGCGGCGATGACCGAACGCATCGTGCGCTTTCTCCTCGGGTGTCGCGGCCCGTTTCAGCGGGTCGCTTCGTTACGCGTCTTTCTGGCCGGCTGCATCGTCGCGGAAACGCACGTCGGCGGCGAGATCTTCCGCCTCCGCCGCGCGCGACGCGTCCGAGTGCGCCGAAATGTAATCGAACACGGCGTAGCAGAGCGCTTCGCAGCCCTGACCGGTCAGCGCCGAAATCTCGAAGACCGGACCGTCCCACTCGAAACGCTCGACGAAATCCTGCACGCGCGCCGCGCGCTCGTCTTCCGGCACCATGTCGAGCTTGTTCAGCACGAGCCAGCGCGGCTTTTCATAGAGCGCCTCGTCGTACTTGCGCAATTCGTTGACGATCGCGCGCGCTTCCGCGACCGGATCGACGTTTTCGTCGAACGGCGCCATGTCGACCAGATGCAGCAGCACGCCGGTGCGCTGCAAGTGCCGCAGAAAACGATGCCCGAGGCCCGCTCCTTCCGCCGCGCCTTCGATCAGGCCCGGAATGTCGGCGATCACGAAGCTCTTGCTCGGCCCGACGCGCACCACGCCGAGATTCGGCGCGAGCGTTGTGAACGGATAATCCGCGATCTTCGGCCGCGCGTTCGACACCGACGAAATGAACGTGGACTTTCCCGCGTTCGGCATGCCGAGCAGCCCGACGTCGGCGAGCACTTTGAGTTCGAGCCGCAGCATGCGGCGCTCGCCCGGCTTGCCTTCCGTCTTCTGGCGCGGCGCGCGGTTCGTGCTCGACTTGAAATGCAGATTGCCGAGGCCGCCCGCGCCGCCCTGCGCGATCAGCACTTGCTGATTGTGCTCGGTCAGATCGGCGATCAGTTCGCCCGTTTCCTGATCCGCGATGATGGTGCCGACCGGCATGCGCAACGTGATGTCGTCGCCGCCTTTGCCGTAACAGTCCGCGCCGCGGCCGTTTTCGCCGTTGCGCGCCTGATGTTTCTTCGCGAACCGGTAGTCGATCAGCGTGTTGATGTTGCGATCCGCGACCGCGTAGACGCTGCCGCCGCGGCCGCCGTCGCCGCCGTCCGGCCCGCCGAACGGGACGAACTTTTCGCGGCGCATCGACGCGCTGCCATCTCCTCCGTCGCCGGCGATGACTTCAATCCTCGCTTCGTCAATGAACTTCATGCGTTGCTCCGTCCCGTGTATTTGCAGCTATTTTGCCGTGACCCGACGATACGGGTCACCGATATTCCTGATTTCCCGCCGACACGCTCGTGGCGTGCCAACGAAAAAGGCCCCGCGAACTTCGCGGGGCCTTTCTTCGGTCCTGAAGCCCGTGCAGTGAACTTACGCTGCTGCCGGGACGACGACGACCATGTGCTTCTTGGCAGCGCCCTTGGTCACGAACTTGACGTGACCGTCGGCGAGCGCGAACAGCGTGTGATCCTTGCCGATGCCGACATTTTCACCCGGGTGCATGCGCGTGCCGCGCTGGCGAACGATGATGCCGCCTGCGTTGATTGCCTGGCCGCCGTACACCTTCACGCCGAGGCGTTTCGACTCGGAGTCGCGGCCGTTGCGGGAAGACCCGCCTGCTTTTTTGTGTGCCATTTGATTAGCTCCTTAACCGATATCTGTGCGGAAACGATCGCGCCTTAGGCGTTGATCGCGTCGATGCGCAGTTCGGTGTAGTTCTGGCGATGGCCAGCGTGCTTTTGGTAGTGCTTCCGGCGGCGCATCTTGAAGATGGTCACTTTCTTGTGACGACCTTGCGACACGACGGTAGCCTTGACGGAAGCCCCACCCACCAGCGGCGTACCGAACTTAATCGATTCGCCTTCGCCTACTGCGAGAACCTGGTCGAGCGTGATTTCAGCGTCAATGTCTGCCGGTATCTGTTCTACTTTCAATTTTTCGCCAACGGCAACCTTATACTGCTTGCCGCCGGTTTTTATGACCGCGTACATTGAGAACCTCACTCAGAATTCTTTTTCCACGCACCACGCGGGGAAAACACGCGATTATACATAGGGTTACGCTCGACGTCAAAGCGCCGCCGCATTTGCCGCGTGCGGGCGAAGCCGGGAGCATGATTCCCTCGCGAACCTCGGCGAAAATGCCGCGAAACATGCCCGGATCGTGCCAGGAACGGGCCCGAAAAGTGCCCGAAATCGCGTCCGAATTGCCCGGCGCGGCTCCATTCGGCACCCCGAGCACCCGGCGCATGTCGGATTCGCCTTATAATCCGCCGGTTACCCTACTTGCCGATCATGTCGTCCACCGCCACTTCCCCTCCCAACGCCGCCGCACTGCTCGCCCCGATCGCCGAGGACATGCAGCAGGTCAATCGCGTCATCCGGCAGCGCCTGGCATCAGAAGTGATGCTCATCAACCAGATTTCCGAGTACATCATCGGTGCGGGCGGAAAGCGCCTGCGTCCGGCGCTGCTGCTTCTGGTTTCCGGCGCGCTGGGCGACACGACCGGTCATCGGCACGAACTGGCGGCTGTCGTCGAGTTCATCCACACGGCGACGCTTCTGCACGACGACGTCGTGGACGAATCCGACCTGCGCCGCGGCCGCAAGACGGCGAATGCGCTGTTCGGCAACGCGGCGAGCGTGCTGGTCGGCGACTTCCTGTACTCGCGCTCGTTCGAAATGATGGTGAGCGTCGGCAAGATGCGCGTGATGGAGATTCTGTCGGTCGCGACCAACATCATCTCCGAAGGCGAAGTGCTGCAACTGCTCAACATGCACGACCCGGACGTCGATGAAGCGCGCTATATGCAGGTGATCCGCTACAAGACGGCGAAGCTGTTCGAGGCGGCCGCGCAGCTCGGTGCGGTGCTGTCCGGCGCGGACGCGCGCACTGAAGCAGCCGCGGCCGAGTTCGGGCGGCGCATCGGCACGGCGTTCCAGATCATGGACGACTGGCTCGACTACACCGGCACCCCCGAATCGATGGGCAAGAACGCCGGCGACGACCTGCGCGAAGGCAAGCCGACGCTGCCGCTCATCTACCTGATGGAGCACGGCACGCCGGAACAGGCAGCGCTTGCGCGCGAAGCGATCGAGCAAGGCGGCACGGATCGCTTCGACACGATCTTCCACGCGATCACGACCTCCGGCGCGCTCGATCACACGCTGGAATGCGCACGAAAGGAAGCGCAAGCCGCGGCGAACGCGATTTCTTCGTTTCCCGATTCCATTTTCAAAGAAAGCCTGCTAGAATTATGTTCTTACTCGACGTCGAGACAGTCTTGAACGAGACTGAAGCGGCGTAAGAGTCCAGATGTTGCCAACTTAGTTGGTCAAATTCGGGGTGTAGCTTAGCCTGGTAGAGCGCTACGTTCGGGACGTAGAGGCCGGAGGTTCGAATCCTCTCACCCCGACCAGAATTGTCGAAACCCGCATGGTCCGCCATGCGGGTTTTTTGTTTTTCGCCCGCTTCGCTGTTCTTCTTCCGCGCGTTGGCCGCACGGCCGAAGGCCAGTTGGAAACCCGTCTGCTATATTCCCTCCCATCTCCGCCCCTACCGATCATCGCGTGGACAACCTCCCCTTATGGGCGCAAATTTGCGCCATTTTTCTGCTTCTCATTCTCTCCGGTTTCTTTTCCATCTCCGAAACGTCGATGATGGCGCTCAACCGCCATCGCCTGAAATTTCTGGCGAGTCAGGGATCGCTGCGCGCCCGCACGACGCAGGGCCTGCTCGCCAAAACAGATCAGTTGCTCTCCGTCATTCTGATCGGCAACAACCTGATCAACACGATCATCCCGGTTCTCACGACGTCGATCGCGCTGCGCACCTTCGGTCACAACAACCTCGTCCTCTCGATCACGACGGGCGTCATCGCGTTTCTGATCATCGTGTTCGCGGAGATCGCGCCGAAAATCGTCGGTGCGACTTATCCCGAAAAGGTGGCGCTGCCCGCGAGCCTCGTGCTCGCGCCGCTCATGCGTATCGGCCGGCCGCTGATCTGGTTCGTGAATCTCTTCGCCAACGCCATTCTCGCGGCGCTGCACATCAATACGAAGAACAAGCGCGATCAGCGCATTTCGCCCGAGGAACTGCGCACCATCGTGCTCGAAACCGGCAGCTTCATGCCGACCAAGCATCGCAGCATTCTGCTCAATCTGTTCGATCTCGAGAACATCACCGTCGATGACGTGATGATTCCGCGCCGCCGCATCGAAGCGCTCGATTTCGATGCGCCGTTCGAGCAGATCCTGCATCAGCTCGAGACGTGCTATCACAACAAGCTCGTCGTTTTTCAGGGCGATATCGATCGCGTGCTCGGCATCCTGCACGTGCGCAAGACGCTCTCGGCGCTCCACAACCAGGAACTCGAGCGCGACACGCTGCGCGAACTGCTCGCCGAGCCTTATTTCGTGCCGGCCGGCACGCCGGTCTTCCAGCAATTGCAGTATTTCCAGGAGAGCGGACATCGCATCGCGATCGTGGTCGACGAATACGGCGAATTGCAGGGGCTCGTGACGCCCGAGGACATCATCGAGGAACTGATCGGCGAATTCACGACGACGATCCCGCGCGGCGCCGGTTCGCGCGGCGGCTGGGACGACCACGGCGAATGCATCGTCGCGGGCAGCATGCCGCTGCGCGAACTGAACCGCTGGCTGCATCTGACGCTGCCCACCGACGGCCCGAAGACGCTCAACGGCCTGATTCTGGAAACGCTCGAAGACATTCCGGACGGCGACGTGTCGGTGCGCATCGCGGACGTGACTTTCGAAGTCATGCGCAGCGACGATCAGGCCATCCGTACAGTGAAAATTTTCCGCCCGCCCACGCCTGCGAAACGCGCGCTGCGTTAGCCATTCGGACGACTGGGCGTCGCCGGCGGGCAGCGCGAAGATCGGATCTTCCCGACTCCCGCGGCCCGACGCCATGATTTCTCCCTCACGCGACGCTTTCGCCTCATTCGCGCGCGACGCATCGTCCGAAAACGAAGCGCCCGCCGTCTCGCTGCTTGCCGACATCCTGCGCGAAGCCGCCGAGCGCGGCGCATCGGATATTCACGTCGAACCTTCCGAGCACGACTGGCGCATCCGCATGCGCGTCGACGGCGTGCTGCATGCGCTCAGGCGCCCGCCGCCGCATTTGCGCGATGCGTTCGTCACGCGCATCAAAGTGCTTGCGCGCATGGACATCGCCGAACGGCGCGTGCCGCAGGACGGCCGGCTGCGCCTGAATCTGCCGGGCGGGCGGATCGGCGACTATCGCGTCAACTCGCTGCCGACGCTGTTCGGCGAGAAGCTCGTCCTGCGCCGGCTCGACGCGTTGCCGCCCGATCTTTCGCTTGCAGCGCTCGGCCTCGACGACGCGCAAAGCCGCGTGGTCGAATCCGCGATTCGCGCGCCCCACGGCCTCGTTCTCGTGACGGGGCCGACCGGCAGCGGCAAAACCTTGTCGCTCTACTGCTTTCTGCAGATGTTGAACGCCGAAGCGCGCAACGTGTGTTCGGTCGAAGATCCCGTGGAGATTCAGCTCGCGGGCATCAATCAGGTGAGCGTGCGCGAGAAGGCCGGCCTGACTTTCGCCGTCGCGTTGCGCGCGTTCATGCGCCAGGATCCGGACATCATCATGGTCGGAGAAATCCGCGATGCCGAAACCGCCGACGTCGCCGTGAAAGCCGCGCAGACGGGCCATCTCGTGCTTTCCACACTCCACACGAACGACGCCCCCGCCGCGATCGCGCGGCTCATCGACATCGGCGTGGCGCCTTACAACCTCGCGTCGGCGTTGCGGCTCGTCACGGCGCAGCGGCTCGTGCGCAAGCTGTGCGAGCGCTGCCGGGCGCCGTCCGCGCTGCCGTTCGACGACGGTTTTCATCCGTTCGAGCCGCGCGGCTGTCCGGCCTGTCATGGCATCGGCTATCGCGGGCGCGTCGGCGTGCATCAGTTGATGCCGGTGTCGGATCAATTGCGCGAACTGATCGTCGCGCGCGCCGCCACGCATGCCATTGCGCGCGCGGCGCAGTCGCAGGGCATGCCCGCGCTGCGCGATGCAGCCTTTGCACGCGTGCGCGCGGGCGTGACGAGCGTCGCGGAAGCAGCCGAAGCGACGGAAACCGAATGATGCGCACCGCCATGCCGGACACATCGGAGTCGCGCTTCGCCTGGCGCGGCATGAACGCCGACGGACGAGCGCGGCACGGCCGGATCATCGCTGCCGATGCCGCGTCGGTGCGCGCCTCGCTGCGACGCGAAGGCGTGATCGTCACGCAGCTCGACACGCTCGGCGCCGCGCCGCCGCCGAAAGCCACGGCCGCCGACATCACGCTCTTCACGCGCCAGCTCGCGAGCCTTCTGCGGGCGGGCCTGCCGCTCGCCGGCGCGCTCGAACTGATCGCCGGCAGCACGGCGCGCGGCGGCCTGCCGCGCATCGTGCGCGCGCTTGCTCGCGACATCACGCGCGGCGCGACGTTTTCGGCTGCGCTCGCACATCATCCGGCGGCGTTCGGCGCGCTCTATTGCCAGCTCGTCGCGGTCGGCGAAGTGGCGGGCGCGCTGCCGACGGTGCTCGCGCGCCTCGCGGATGATCGCGAGCGCGGCGCATCCCAACGGGCGAAGCTTCGCGCGGCGCTGGCTTATCCGGTCATGGTGCTGCTGCTGTCGCTCGCGATCACGGCGGGCCTGCTGATCGGTGT
>FCOH02000041.1 GCA_001544595.2 Caballeronia peredens
TGTCGTGCCGACCTTCAAGACTATCTTCGACGGCTTCGGCGCGGCGCTTCCCGCGCCCACGCGCTTCGTGCTCGCATTGTCCGATGGCGTCGCGCGCTTCGGCGTGCCGTTCGCGGCGGCGTGCGCGTGCGCGGTCGCCGCCGCGTGGCGATGGCTGAAACGTTCGCCCGACGCGCGCGCGAAGGCGGACCGCATCGCGCTGCGGCTGCCGCTCGCGGGGAAGCTGTTGCGCTCGCTCGCGGTCGCGCGCTGGAGCCGCGCATTGGGCACGCTCTTGTCGGCCGGCACGCCGCTGTCGGACGCGTTCGACTCGCTCACGCGCGCAACCGGCAACCGCGTTTTCGACGATGCGACCGTCGAGATCGCCGCGCGCCTGCACAACGGCGAGCGTCTCGCCGCTGCGATGCGCGCGCTCGGCTGCTTTCCGCAGGATGTCGTGCAGCCGATCGCGGTCGCCGAAGAATCCGGCTCGCTCGATACGATGCTTCTCGATCTCGCGACGCTCGCCGATCGCCAGGTGGACGAGCGCATCGGCGGATTCGCGAGCCTGTGCGAGCCGATCGTCATCGCGGTGCTGGGCGCGCTCGTGGGCGGGCTCGTCATCGCGATGTATCTTCCCATCATTCAGCTCGGCAACGTGGTGTAGCATCGCGGGCCAGAGCCACCGTTCGACCATCATGCAGCCTTCGTTCGATCCGTCCGCCGCGCACTTCGCGAGCCGCTATCTGGCGGACTTCGCCGCGCTTCCCGTCGCCGTGCAGTACGGCTTTGCCGTGGTCTTCGGCCTCGTGATCGGCAGCTTTCTGACCGTCGTCGTGCATCGGCTTCCCGTAATGCTCGAACGCGCGTGGCGTTCCGAAGTGGAAGCAGCCGCGCCCGACGCGCCGAAGGCTGCGGCCGACCCGTATCCCGAGCGCTTCAATCTCGCCGTGCCGCGCAGCGCGTGCCCGCATTGCAAGCACGTGCTGCGCGCGTGGGAAAACATTCCGGTCGTGAGCTATCTCGCGTTGCGCGGGCGCTGCTCGGCATGCGGCGCACGCGTGAGTCCGCGCTATCCTCTGACGGAACTCGCCACGGGCGCGCTCGCGGCGTTGTCGCTGTACGCGTATGGTCCGGGCTGGGCCGCGCTCGCCGGCTTCGGGCTGTGCGCGACCTTGCTGGCAGCGGCGCTCATCGACTACGACACGCGCTATCTGCCCGACATACTGACGTTGCCGCTGCTCTGGGCGGGTCTCATCGTCAATTTCGGCGAAGGCGGATTCGCGACGTTGCACGATGCGGTCACCGGCGCGATCGCCGGCTATCTGTTTCTGTGGTGCGTGTACTGGATCTTCAAGCTCGTGCGCGGCGTGGAAGGCATGGGTTACGGCGACTTCAAGCTGCTCGCCGCCATCGGCGCGTGGCTCGGCTGGGCGGCGCTCGCGCAGGTCGTGCTGATCGCGGCGGTCGCGGGCGCGGCGTTCGGCATCGTCGCGACGTGGCGCAAACGCATGCGCTTCGAAGAGCCGCTGCCGTTCGGGCCGTTTCTCGCGGCGGGCAGCGCGATCACTTTGTTTGTCGGCACGCCGCTCTATGCATTGTTCGGATGATCGAAGGGAGCAACGGATGTTCAGCATTGGTCTCACCGGCGGCATCGGCAGCGGCAAGAGCACGGTTGCAGACCTGTTCGCGTCGCGTGGCGTGCCGCTCGTCGACACGGACCTGATCGCGCATCGCATCACCGCGCCGGGCGGCGTCGCGATGCCGCTCATCGCGAGCGAATTCGGCAAGGCGTTCGTCGCGCCCGACGGCTCGCTCGACCGTGCAAAAATGCGCGCCCTCGTCTTCGCCGACGACACCGCGAAGGCGCGTCTCGAAGGCATCGTGCATCCGCTGATCCGCGCCGAAACGGAACGTCAGCGGCACGCGGCTCAGGGCGCGTATCACATCGTCGTCGTGCCGCTGCTGGTGGAGTCGGGCGAATGGGCGGAGCGCGTTTCGCGCGTGCTCGTCGTCGATTGCCCGGTCGAGACGCAGATCGAACGCGTCATGCGCCGCAACGGTTTCTCGCGCGAACAGGTGCTCGCGATCATCGCCAAGCAGGCGACGCGGGAAGCACGCCTCGCCGCCGCCGACGACATCGTTCTCAACGACGCATCCGCCACGCTCGAGACACTGGCGCAGCACGTCGATACGCTCCATGCGCGTTATCTCGCGCTCGCGTCGGCGTGATTCCGCGTGACCGCCTGAGTTGCCGAAATCGCCCGAAAGTTCCCGCTTTTTCACGAAAAGACGCGGGCTGAGGACCGATTTTGCCCCGATTTGCTAGGGTGAGGATGCGGCATTAGAATGTGCTCACTTCCGCTCATGGAAGCAACCGACCCACGCCGAGGCGAGCGCGCTTGATCCTTTACGAGTATCCCTTCAACGAGCGCATCCGGACGCTGCTGCGGCTCGAAGACCTGTTCGAGCGCTTCACGTTCTTTCTGACGCAGGAAGACGCGCGGGAACATCACGTCGCGCTCACGACGCTCTTTGAGATTGCGGAAGTCGCTGGCCGCACGGATCTCAAAGCCGACCTCATGAAGGAACTGGAGCGGCAGCGGCAGACGCTCGCACCATTTCGCGGCAATCCGGGCATCGAACAGGAAGCGCTCGAAGCCGTGCTCGGCGAAATAGAACAGACGCTCACCGGCCTCACCGAGATGCACGGCAAAACAGGTCAGCATCTCGCCGACAACGAATGGCTCGCGAGCATCCGCAGCCGCACGATCATCCCCGGCGGAACGTGCAAGTTCGATCTGCCGTCGTACTACGCGTGGCAGCAGTTGCCGGTGGAGGAGCGTCGCCAGGACATCGCCAAATGGGTCATGCCGATGCTCGCGCTGCGCGACGCCGCGGCCATCGTCCTGCGTCTCGCGCGCGAATCCGGCCAGGCGTCGAAGGTCATGGCAATGCAGGGCAGCTATCAGCAAATGCTTTCCGGCCGCACGTATCAGCTGATGCAGGTGCGCGTGTCACCCGATACGCGTGTCATTCCGGAAGCAAGCGCGAACAAGTACATGCTGTGGGTGCGCTTCACTGTGCAGGACGGCGATCTGAAGCCGCGCGCCGTCGATGTCGACGTGCCCTTTCATCTGACGCTTTGCAGCCTTTGAACCGAAGCGGCCGGCCCCATATGGATCGGATATCCATCCACGCCGGCGCACATTGTCCCGTCTCACCGTCATGACCACTGTCGTCAAATGCCCGACCTGCAGCAAGGAAGTCCGCTGGGTTCCGGAAAACCGTTTTCGCCCGTTCTGCTCCGAGCGCTGCAAGCAGATCGATCTCGGCGCCTGGGCGGCTGAAAAATACAAGATCGCGGGCAACTCGCAGGAAACGCCGCCGGATGAAGACCAGCACGGCGGCCTCAACTGAAGCTGATCGCGTTTTTCGGCTTTTCCCCTGACTATTCGCGCTCTTCCTCTTCGAGCCATTCCAGCACCGGAATGGCCGCCGGCAAGAGCGGCGCGACCTCGACGGGCAACGTCTGCCACGCGATCGCCTGACCTTCGCGTCCGAGCGGCGCGCCCTGCCACTCCGTCACCTTGCAGAAAAACAGGCGCACGTAGGCGTGCGGATAGTCGTGCTCGAGCGTGCGCCAGAGCTGGCACGCGATGACGTCGATGCCCAGTTCCTCGTGCAGTTCGCGCCCGAGCGCCGCCTCGATGCTCTCGCCCGGCTCCAGCTTGCCGCCCGGGAATTCCCAGTAGCCTTCGTACGGTTTGCCTTGCGGCCGCTGCGCGAGCAGATAGCGTCCGTCGGACTGCACCATCACGCCGACAGCCACTTCCGTCACCTTGCGGCCGTCGGGCGCGAGTTCCGCTTTCGTGTCGGGCGCCGCGCTCATTGCCTGCGTCCCGACCAGTCGCGCGCGAATTGCCACGCCACACGTCCCGAGCGCGAGCCGCGTTCGAGCGCCCACACGAGCGCGTCGCCGCGTGCGCTTTCGACCGCGGTTTCGTCGCAGCCGAAGTGCTTGAGCCAGTGGCCGACGATCGTCAGATAGTCGTCCTGCTTGAACGGATAGAAGCTGACCCACAGGCCGAAACGCTCGGACAGCGAAATTTTCTCTTCGACCACTTCGCCCGGATGAATCTCGCCGTCCGACGTGTGCTTGTACGTCTCGTTGTCGCTCATGTATTCGGGCAACAGATGACGGCGGTTCGACGTCGCGTAGATCAGCACGTTGTCCGACTGCGCCGCGACCGAGCCGTCGAGCGCGACCTTCAGCGCCTTGTAACCCGACTCGCCTTCCTCGAACGAAAGATCGTCGCAGAACACGATGAAGCGCTCGGGCCGCGCCGAGATCAGATCGACGATGTCACCGAGATCGTGCAGATCGTCCTTGTCGACTTCGATGAGCCGCAGGCCGTCCTTCGCATACGCGTTCAGGCACGCCTTGATCAGCGACGACTTGCCCGTGCCGCGCGCGCCCGTCAGCAGTACGTTGTTCGCGGGCAGCTTCTTCACGAACTGCTGCGTGTTTTGCTGGATCAGGCTCTTTTGCCGGTCGATGTTCTGCAGATCGTCGAGTGAAATGGCCGAAATGGCCGTCACCGGCTGCAGAAAGCCACGGCCCTGACGCTTGCGCCAGCGAAACGCGACCGCCGATTCCCAGTCGATATCCGGCGCCGCGGGCGGCAGCATGCCTTCGATGCGCGCGAGCACCGACTCGGCGCGCGTGAGAAATTGTTCGAGTTTGTCCATGTTCGTGTCGTTGCGCGCCGCCCGCTCAGGAGCGGTAGTCCGCGTTGATGCTCACGTAGTCGTGCGAGAGATCGCAGGTCCAGATGGTTGCCGCTGCGTTGCCGCGGCCGAGCAGCACGCGAATCGCGATCTCGCTCTTCTTCATCACGCGCTGGCCGTCCTCTTCCTTGTACTCGGGATTGCGTCCGCCCGCTTTCGCGACCAGCACGTCGTCGAGATAGAGATCGATCTTGCCGACGTCGAGATCCGTCACGCCCGCATAGCCGATCGCCGCGAGAATGCGGCCGAGGTTCGGATCGGAAGCGTAGAACGCCGTCTTGACGAGCGGCGAGTGGCCGATCGCGTACGCGATCTGACGGCACTCCGCCGCGTCCTTGCCGCCTTCGACCGTGACGGTCATGAATTTGGTCGCGCCTTCGCCGTCGCGCACGATGAGTTGCGCCAGTTCCTGCGCCACTTCGGTCACGATGTCGCGCAGCGCGGCGTACGCGGGCGAATCCGTGGACGTGATCGCGGGCAGGCTCGACTTGCCCGAGGCGATCAGGATGAACGAATCGTTCGTCGACGTATCGCCGTCGATCGTGATGCAGTTGAACGAACGGTCCGCGACGTGCTTCACCAGTTCGTCGAGCACGGGTTGCGCGACCGTGGCATCGAAGGCGAGAAAGCCGAGCATCGTCGCCATGTTCGGGCGGATCATGCCCGCGCCCTTGCTGATGCCCGACAGCGTGACCACGTGGCCGTCGATCGTCACCCGGCGCGACGACGCCTTCGGCAGCGTGTCGGTCGTCATGATGGCCTGCGCGGCATCGAACCAGTGCGCCGCCTGCTGATTCGCAAGCGCAGCGGGCAGGCCGGCTTTCAGTCGATCGATCGGGAGCGGCTCGAGAATCACGCCGGTCGAGAAAGGCAGGATTTGCTGCGCATCGACGCCCGCGAGGCGCGCCAGCTCGACACAGGTCTCGCGCGCGTGCGCCATGCCCGGCTCGCCCGTGCCCGCGTTGGCATTGCCGGTGTTCACCACGAGCGCGCGAATGCCCTTGCCGCCTTTACTGACGGCCGCGAGATGTTCGCGGCACACGGTGACCGGCGCCGCGCAGAAGCGGTTCTGCGTGAACACGCCCGCGACGCTCGCGCCTTCATCGACGCGAATGACGAGCACATCCTTGCGATTGGGCTTGCGAATGTTCGCCTCGGCCCAGCCTAGCGTGACGCCGGCGACGGGATGAAGCGCTGCGGGATCGATCGAGGGGAAGTTGACGGCCATGTTCGCGTCTCGCTGATGGTGGCTGATGGTGCCGGGCGCCGGCAGACGCGCCGGCGCGGGATGGAAGACTGACGCCGTCCGGCCGGGCCGGACCAGCGCCGTGAATGTTGGAATCTGCAAAGACAAACGACGCATCACTGCGTCGCTTGCCCTGCTTGCCTCGTTTCGTCAGCGGAACTGACGTTTGTGCCGACGATTACGCCAGCTTTCCGTGACAATTCTTGTACTTCTTTCCGCTGCCGCACGGGCAGGGATCGTTGCGGCCGACCTTCGGCACGTCGTCCGGGCCGCGCGTGGCGACGCTGATATCGTCGCCGGCGGCCATCGCCTGATTGACCATCTGCGCGGCGGCGCTCGCCGTCGCTGCCGCCGGCGTGGGCTCTGCGGCGGGCGCGTTGAAGTCCGCATGCGTGAACGACACGTTCTCCAGATGGCTGCCCTTTTCTTCGTACTGCTCGGCCGCCTCTTCCAGTTGCTCGGGCGACTGGATCTGCACGTTCATCACGACTCGCGTGACTTCCTGCTTCACGGCGTCGAGCATGGCGGCGAACAGTTCGAACGCCTCGCGCTTGTATTCCTGCTTCGGGTTCTTCTGCGCATAGCCGCGCAGATGAATGCCCTGACGCAGATGATCGAGCGCGGCGAGATGCTCGCGCCAGCGGCTGTCGAGCGTCTGCAGCATGATCGAGCGTTCGAACGCGCTGAACGACTCGCGCCCCACGAGTGCGACCTTCGCTTCGTACGCTTCATCGGCGGCGGCCAGCACGGCCTCGCAGATTTCCTCGGCGTCGATCGAGTGCGACTCGTTGATCATCTCCTGAACGGCCAGATCGAGCGACCAGTCGTTGCGCAGCACTTCTTCCAGTTCCGGCGCTTCCCACTGTTCCTCGATGCTGCCCGCCGGCACGAACGTGCGCACCAGGTCGCCGATCACGCTCTGACGCATGGCGGCGATGGTTTCCTGCACGTCGTTCGCTTCGAGCAGTTCGTTGCGCTGCTGGTAAATCACCTTGCGCTGGTCGTTCGACACGTCGTCGTATTCGAGCAGCTGCTTGCGGATATCGAAGTTGCGCGCTTCGACCTTGCGCTGCGCGCCTTCGATCGAACGCGTGACCATGCCCGCTTCGATCGGCTCGCCTTCCGGCATCTTCAGGCGATCCATGATGGCGCGCACGCGGTCGCCCGCGAAGATGCGCAGCAGCGGATCGTCCAGCGACAGATAGAAGCGCGACGAGCCCGGATCGCCCTGACGGCCCGCGCGGCCGCGCAGCTGGTTGTCGATACGGCGCGATTCGTGACGCTCGGTGCCGATGATATGCAGGCCGCCCGCCGCCTTCACGTGATCGTGCAGCGTCTGCCATTCGTCGTGCAGCTTCTGGATGCGCGCGGCTTTTTCGTCCTCGGGGATCGACAGATCCGCCTCGATGAACGACGCCTGCTTCTCGACGTTGCCGCCCAGCACGATGTCCGTGCCGCGGCCCGCCATGTTCGTGGCGATGGTGACGACACTCGGACGCCCCGCTTCCGCGACGATCGCCGCTTCACGCGCGTGCTGCTTCGCGTTGAGCACTTCGTGCCTGATGGCCGCCTTGCTCAGCAGGCCGGACAGCAGTTCGGACGCTTCGATAGACGTCGTGCCGACGAGCGTCGGCTGGCCGCGTTCGACGCAATCGCGGATGTCGCGAATCACGGCGTCGTAACGTTCCTTCGACGTCTTGTAGATCTGATCCTGTTTGTCGGCGCGCTTCGGCGGCCGGTTGGTCGGAATCACGACCGTCTCGAGCCCGTAGATTTCCTGGAACTCGTACGCTTCCGTGTCCGCGGTGCCGGTCATGCCGGAGAGCTTCGCGTACATGCGGAAGTAGTTCTGCAGCGTGATCGACGCGAGCGTCTGATTCTCGGCCTGAATCTGGACGTGTTCCTTCGCTTCGACGGCCTGATGCAAGCCGTCCGACCAGCGGCGGCCGGTCATCATGCGGCCCGTGAATTCGTCGACGATCACGACTTCGCCGTTCTGCACCACGTAATGCTGGTCGCGCAGGAAGAGCGTATGCGCGCGCAACGCGGCGTAGATGTGGTGCATCAGCGTGATGTTCTGCGGCGCGTAGAGGCTCTCGCCCTCGCCGATCAGACCCCACTCGGCGAGCAGGCGCTCGGCCTTTTCGTGGCCCGATTCCGTCAGGAACACCTGACGCGCCTTTTCGTCGAGCGTGTAGTCGCCCGGCTTTTCGACGCCCGTGCCGTCCGCCTTTTCCTCGCCGATCTGCTGTTCGAGCAGCGGCGGCAGCGCGTTCATGCGCACGTAGAGATCGGTGTGATCTTCCGCCTGGCCGGAGATGATGAGCGGCGTGCGCGCTTCGTCGATGAGGATCGAGTCCACTTCGTCGACGATCGCGAAATTGAGCGGCCGCTGCACGCGCGCGGTGGTCTCGTAGACCATGTTGTCGCGCAGGTAGTCGAAGCCGAATTCGTTGTTCGTGCCGTAGGTGATGTCCGCGCCGTACGCTTCCTGCTTCTGCGAGTGCTCCATCTGCGACAGATTCACGCCGCAGGACAGCCCGAGGAAGTTGTAGAGGCGCGCCATCCATTCGGCGTCGCGCTGGGCGAGGTAGTCGTTCACCGTGACGACGTGCACGCCGCGGCCCGACAGCGCGTTCAGATACGCCGCGAGCGTCGCGACGAGCGTCTTGCCCTCGCCGGTACGCATTTCGGCGATCTTGCCGTAGTGCAGGACCATGCCGCCGATCAGCTGGACGTCGAAGTGACGCATCTTGAGGACGCGCTTGCTCGCCTCGCGACACACCGCGAACGCCTCGGGCAGGATCACGTCGAGCGATTCGCCGCCCGCGACGCGCTGGCGAAATTCATCGGTCTTGGCGCGCAGCTGGTCGTCCGAGTACTTCTCGACGGTCGGCTCGAGGGCATTGATCGCCGCAACGGTCTTTTGGTACTGCTTGACCAGCCGCTGATTGCGGCTGCCAAAAATCTTTTGAAGGAAACCGGTCGTCATCGGATCAGTGTCTGCGTCGCGGCTTCGGACGGGCGCATGCAAAGGCTGCGTCCGGGCTCGGGTAACCTCGGCGACTTAAGTCCATAGGGTGAAATTCGAATCGGGAATTTTAGCACGCGAGTCTGTCAGACCTTGCGTCGCCGTGCCCGCGCGGGCGTCGGCGCGACGCGACAGTCAACCGGCTGAAAGCTTGCCGTGCGAGCCGCGCGGAAAAAGGGCCGCACGACTCGGACGACCCCACGCCTCGCGTACAATCAAGCTGTGCCGTTACGGGTCTGTCCCAGCAAAAATGAGCCGCTTTTCTACAAATTCAAGGCAGGGACCGAAGCGAGTCGACCCGCGCTTCGATCCGCGCCGGCCGCAGGCGCTCGCCGACGTGCTCGATCGCACCGATGCGTTCCGTGCGCTGCGCGCGGGCGTCGAACAGGTGGCGTCGCTCCAGCGCGACCTCAATGCGCTGTTGCCGGACTATCTGGCGTCGAATGTCGAGCCGGGCTTCATCAAGGACGGCGTGCTCGCGCTGTTCGCGGCCCACAACGCGCTCGCCGCGCGCCTTCGGCACCTGGAACCGCGCCTGCTTGCCGATCTTCAGCAGCGCGGCTGGGCCGTCGAGTCGCTGAGAATCCGCGTGCGTCCGCAGTCGATGAAAGAACCCGCGCCGCCGAAACAGGCGCGCATGTCGCCGGCGGGCGCGTCCGCGTTGCAGGAACTGGCGCAAACGCTCGCGCCGTCGCCGCTTCAGGAAGCGCTCGCGAGAATGGCGTCGCGCCATCAGGCGGGAAATGCCACGAAAGGGCAAAAAAAATGAGCGGCGCTTGCGCTGCCGCTCATTCTTGACTGACCTGCCGGCTTTAGTCCGGATCAGGCAAAGGCCGTCTGCGTGTCGAATCCGAAACCGCGCGGCGCCGTCTTCGTGTCCTCGAACGTGACGATTTCAAACGCGTCTTCGTTCGCGAGCAGTTCGCGCAGCAGCATGTTGTTCATCGCATGGCCGCCCTTGTACGCCTTGTACGACGCGAGCAGCGGATGGCCGACCACATAGAGGTCGCCGATGGCGTCCAGCATCTTGTGCTTCACGAACTCGTCGTCGTAGCGCAGGCCGTCGTTGTTGAGGATGCGGTATTCGTCGAGCACGATCGCGTTGTCCATGCTGCCGCCACGCGCCAGGCCCAGTTCGCGCATCATCTCGACTTCGTGCGCAAAGCCGAACGTGCGGGCACGCGCGATCTCGCGAACATATGACGTAGTCGCGAAATCCACTTCGAGCGCCTGGCCGGTCTTGTCGACGGCCGGATGGCGGAAATCGATGGTAAAGCTCAGCTTGAAGCCGAAATACGGTTCGAGGCGGGCGAATTTATCGCCGTCGCGCACTTCGACCGGTTTCGTCACCTTGATGAATTGCTTCGCCGCGTTCTGTTCCTCGATACCCGCCGACTGGATCAGAAACACGAAGGAAGCCGCGCTGCCGTCCATGATCGGGATTTCCTCGGCGGTCACGTCGACATACAGGTTGTCGATGCCGAGACCCGCGCACGCCGACATCAGATGCTCGATGGTCGACACGCGCGCGCCGTCTTTCTGCAGCACGGACGCGAGACGGGTGTCGCCGATGGCCATGGCGGACGCGGGAATATCGACCGGCTGAGCTAGGTCGATGCGCGAAAACACGATGCCCGTGCCAATCGGCGCGGGGCGCAGCGTCAAGTCGACCTTGCGGCCGGAATGAAGCCCGATTCCCACGGTTTTGACAACGGTCTTGATTGTTCGCTGCTTCAACATGATGTTCTTTCCGATTTATGTTCCCTATAAAGAGAATCAATCGTGCATTAAATTCTAATAGGCCGAATTATACTCCATTCGCCGCTCGCCGTCCTGATCCGGGAGGTATCAACTGTTTCCCTGTGTTACGCAGAAACGACGAAACATGGAAGTAGAACGGGCCGATGCCCGGAATGGAGGCATTTCCGGTCATCGGCCCCAAGTTGCAGCAGATTACGAGGGCGCCTTATGCGTTGCGCGGGGGCAACGCGGCACCGCTGCAATCAGCGCAACGTCGCGAGGATGCTTCGAGCGTCGCTGACTTCGAACTTGCCGGGCGCTTCGACGGCCAGCGTCTTGACCACGCCGTCGTCGACCACCATCGCGTAACGCTGGGAACGGATTCCCATGCCACGCTCGGTCAGGTCCTGATCCAGTCCGAGTGCCTGAGTGAAACGCGCACTGCCGTCCGCGATCATCTTCACCTTGCCCGAGGTTTGAAGATCGCGTCCCCACGCGCTCATGACGAACGCGTCGTTGACGGAAACGCACCAGATTTCGTCGATGCCCGCGGCGGACAACTCCTCCGCCGCTTCGACGTAGCCGGGCACGTGTCTGGCGGAGCACGTCGGCGTGAAGGCGCCCGGCAATCCGAAGATCACCACGCGCTTGCCTGCGCTCCGCTCGCGCACCGGGAACGCATTCGGTCCCACGGCACAGCCCTCGGTGGCCTCCTCGATGAACTCGAAGAGACGCACGTCAGGCAACGTATCACCCACTTTGATCATGCTCGGTCCTTCCCTTGTCAGTGCTCTTGGACATCATCGCGATTGCATCGTCCCGCAACCGCGCCGACGCCTGTTTGCGGCAATGCCGGCTTCATTCTGCCTTCCCCGAGATCAGGGGCAGCAGATTCGTGGAGGTCGGCTGGCCACGGCCCGGCGTCCATCTTGAATCAGGACGCGGCCTTGGACAGTCGCCCCACTTGACGCCCGCATCATCCGCGCCGGACGTTCAGCGCGTGCACGCGGTGTGCTGCATCGTCAGCGACGAACTCAGCAGCAAGGAACGTGCGCCGCTTCAGTCCGCCTGCTTGCGCAGAAACGCCGGGATGTCGTAAGTATCGACGCCCTTTTCCTGCAACGCCTGCACGTGCGATGCCGCGGTTTCACGCGTCGAGCGCCACACTGCCGGCGTATCGAGCTGGCCGTAGTCCGTGCCCTGGCTGTGTTGCGGCGCGTACGTGTTGTGATGCGGCGCATGCGCGACCGGCTGGTTGTCGGTGCCCGTGCGCAGCAGGGTCATCGGCGCTTGTTGCTGCTTCTTCGCCGCGCGGCCCAGGCCGGTTGCGACCACGGTCACGCGCAGTGCGTCGCCCATCGCGTCGTCGTACACGGCACCGAAGATCACGGTGGCGTCGTCCGCTGCGTAGCTCTTGATGGTGTTCATCACTTCGCGCGTTTCCGACAGACGCAGCGAACGGCTCGACGTGATGTTCACCAGCACGCCGCGCGCACCCGACAGATCCACGCCTTCCAGCAGCGGGCTTGCGACCGCCTGTTCAGCCGCGAGACGCGCGCGATCGACGCCGGCAACCGTCGCCGTGCCCATCATCGCCTTGCCCTGCTCGCCCATCACGGTCTTCACGTCTTCGAAGTCGACGTTCACGAGGCCATCGACGTTGATGATTTCCGCAATACCCGCGACAGCGTTGTTCAGCACGTCGTCCGCGCACTGGAAGCACTTGTCCATCTCGGCGTCGTCGCCCATCACCTCGAACAGCTTGTCGTTCAGCACGACGATCAGCGAGTCGACGTGATCCTCCAGTTGCTGCGAGCCCGCTTCCGCCACGCGCATGCGGCGGCCGCCTTCGAACTCGAACGGCTTGCTCACCACGCCGACGGTCAGAATGCCCATTTCCTTGGCGATCTGCGCGACCACCGGCGCTGCGCCCGTGCCCGTGCCGCCGCCCATGCCCGCGGTGATGAACACCATATGCGCGCCGCGCAGCGCGTCGGCGATGCGCTCACGCGCGTCTTCCGCCGCTTCCTTGCCCTTCTCCGGCTTGGCGCCCGCGCCGAGACCGGTCATGCCCAGTTGCAGCACCGCCGGCGCGCGCGAACGAGCGAGCGCCTGCGCGTCGGTGTTCATCACGATGAAGTCGACGCCCTGCACGCCACGGTTGATCATGTGCTGAACCGCGTTGCCGCCAGCACCGCCAACACCCACGACCTTGATGATCGTGCCGTTGGTTTCCGTTTCCAGCATTTCGAAATCCATGTTGCCTCCGTCAAGAATGAAGATCGGCGTTATTCGACGAGAGATCGGGCAACCTTTCGTCGCGCGCCAGCCGCCGGTACCAGCGCGTAATTCGTTTCAATGTGTCGTTTTGATGCGTTTTGCTTAGAAGTTCCCGAGGAACCAGTCCTTCATCCTCGTGAACACCTGTCCCATCGAACCGTTTTGCACCGCGACCTTGCGGCCGCGCATGCGTTGCGAGCGTCCTTCGGCGAGCAAGCCCATGGCCGTCGAGTAGCGCGGATTGCGCACCACGTCCGCGAGACCGCCCGCGTATTCCGGCACGCCGATGCGCACCGGCTTCAGGAAGATGTCTTCACCGAGCTCGACCATGCCGGGCATCATCGCCGCGCCGCCGGTCAGCACGACGCCGCTCGACAGCAGCTCTTCGTAGCCCGATTCGCGCACGACCTGCTGCACCAGCGAGAACAGCTCCTCGACGCGCGGCTCGACCACCGCCGCCAGCGCCTGGCGCGACAGCGTGCGCGGGCCGCGTTCGCCGAGACCCGGCACTTCGATCATTTCGTCCGGATCGGCGAGCGCCTGCTTGGCGATGCCGTAGCTCACCTTGATGTCTTCCGCGTCGGGCGTCGGCGTGCGCAGCGCCATCGCGACGTCGCTCGTGATCTGGTCGCCCGCGATCGGAATGACGGCCGTATGACGGATCGCGCCTTCGCTGAAAATGGCGATGTCGGTCGTGCCGCCGCCGATATCGACGAGCACCACGCCCAGTTCCTTCTCGTCCTCGGTCAGCACCGCGAGCGACGACGCGAGCGGCTGCAGGATCAGGTCGTTCACTTCGAGGCCGCAGCGGCGCACGCACTTGACGATGTTCTGCGCCGCGCTCACCGCGCCCGTGACGATATGCACCTTCACTTCGAGACGGATGCCGCTCATGCCGATCGGCTCGCGCACGTCTTCCTGGCCGTCGATGATGAATTCCTGCGTCAGGATGTGCAGCACCTGCTGATCTGTCGGGATGTTGATCGCCTTGGCCGTCTCGATCACGCGCGCGACATCGGCCTGCGTGACTTCCTTGTCCTTGATCGCGACCATGCCGCTCGAGTTGAAGCTGCGGATATGGCTGCCCGCGATGCCGGTGAAGACATTCGTGATCTTGCAGTCCGCCATCAGCTCGGCCTCTTCCAGCGCACGCTGGATGGATTGCACCGTGGCCTCGATATTGACCACGACACCCTTCTTCAACCCCTTCGAGTCGGCCTGACCGAGTCCGATCACCTCGTAGTGGCCTTCGCCCTTCAGTTCGGCGACGATCGCGACCACCTTCGACGTTCCGATGTCGAGGGAAACCAGCAGGTCTTTGTAGTCTTTGCTCATAGCGTGCTTATGCCCGTTGTGTCTGCTTACTTCTTGGCCTTGTCGGTGTCGTTGATGAAACGCATGCCCGCTGCGCGAATCGCGAAGCCGTTCGGATAACGCAAATCCGCGTACTCGATGTCCTTCCCCCACCGTCCCGTCACGGACGACCACGACGCGACGAAACGCTTGCAGCGCTCGTTCAGCGTGTCCTGATTACGCTCGCGGCCAAGCTCGATCTGCGTGCCGTTCGAGAGCTTCACCGTCCACGCGAAGCGCGGCGACAGCGTCACTTCCTCGGGCTTCGCATCGAGCGGCGCGAACCACTTCTGGAAATCGTGATAGCGCGCGACCACTTCCTTTGCCGTGCCTTCGGGGCCGTCGAACGCGGGCAGGTCGTCGTCGAGTTCGCCCTGATTCGCCGTGAACAGATCGCCGTCCACGCTCACCAGCTGATCCGAGCCCCACGTGCCGAGCGGCTTGTATTCTTCGAGCGTCACCGCGAGCGCATTCGGCCAGACGCGCCGCACGCTCGCGTGACGCACCCACGGCATCTGTTCGAACGCGGCGCGCGCCGTGTCGAGATCCACCGTGAAGTAATTGCCCTTCAGATGACCGACCACGCTCGCCCGCACGACCGGCGAACTGATATGCGCCGTGTCGCCGTCGATCTGAATCTCGCGCAGGCGAAACTCGGGACGCTGGATCGCCCAGTAACCCGCGGCGGCCAAAAGCAGCAGCACGAGCACGACGTGCAGCGCGTTGGCGGCGAAGCGGAGTTGGCGAACGTTGTTCCACATGGTTTCGCTTGTTCGTGTCCTGAGTGTGATTCCGTCGGTTCTGAAACGTCGGTTCTAAAGCATCAGTTCTTCAGCGTGAGCGCCAACACCTGCACCACCAGATCCTTGTAGCTGATGCCCACCGCGCGCGCGGCCTTCGGCGGCAGCGAGTGATCCGTCATGCCGGGCGCCGTGTTCACTTCCAGAAAATACGGATTGCCGTCGGCGTCGAGCATGAAGTCCGCGCGGCCCCAGTCGGTGCAGCCGAGAATTTCGAACGCGCGCTTCGTCAGTTGCTTCATGCGCGCTTCTTCGGCATCCGTCAGGCCGCACGGAATCAGGTATTGCGTGTCGTCGGCGACGTACTTCGCGTGATAGTCGTAAAACTCGCCCGCCGGCACGATCTTGATGACCGGCAGATCGAGATCGCCCGCGATGCAGCACGTGAACTCGCCGCCGCCCTCGATGCTCTTCTCGACGATCACGATCTTGTCGAATTTCGCGGCTTCTTCGAGCGCCGGCACCAGCGTTTCCGCGCTCTTCACCTTGATGACCGCGACGCTCGACCCTTCGCTCGCCGGCTTCACGAACAGCGGCAGGCCCAGCTTCGCGATGATGTCGCGCGTGCGCGCAGCGTAGTCTTCACCGCGGAAGACGGTTTCGAACGGCGGCGTCGGCACGCCGGTCTGCTGCCACACGAGCTTGGTGCGCAGCTTGTCCATGCCGAGCGCCGAGCCGAGCACGCCGCTGCCGGTGTAACGAATGCCGTAGAAATCGAGTGCGCCCTGCAACTGCCCGTTTTCGCCATAACCGCCATGCAGCGCGATGAACGCGCGCACGAAACCCTCGGCCTTCAGATCCGACAACGGACGCTCGGCCGGATCGAACGGATGCGCGTCGATGCCCGCTTCACGCAGACCTTCCAGCACGAGACGCCCGGAATTGAGCGACACCTCGCGCTCGGCGGAATGCCCGCCCAGCAGCACCGCGACTTTGCCGAAAACTTTCGGATCGATTTGATTCACCTGATTGCTCATTTTCTGGATGCCGCTCTTACTAGGACTGACCGTTCGCCAGCTTGCCGCACACACCGCCGATGGAACCCGCACCCATCGCGATCACCACGTCTCCGTTGCGCGCGATCGTCGTGATCGCGTCGGGCATTTCGTCGACCGTTTCGACGAACACCGGCTCGACCTTGCCCGCGACACGAATCGCACGCGCGAGCGCGCGGCCGTCCGCGGCCACGATGGGCGCTTCGCCAGCGGCGTAGACGTCGGTGAGCACGAGTGCATCGACCGTCGACAGCACTCGCACGAAATCCTCGAAGCAGTCGCGCGTACGCGTGTAGCGATGCGGCTGGAACGCGAGCACGAGCCGGCGATCGGGAAACGCGCCGCGCGCCGCCGCGATGGTCGCGGCCATTTCCACCGGGTGATGACCGTAGTCGTCGATCAGCGTGTACGCGCCTTCGCCGCCGCTCGCGCGCACTTCGCCGTAGCGCTGGAAGCGCCGCCCGACGCCGTTGAATTCGGCGAGCGCACGCTGGATATCGGCATCGGCGACTTCGAGTTCAGTCGCAATTGCAATGGCCGCGAGCGCGTTCTGCACGTTGTGCGTGCCCGGCAGGTTCAGTTCGATGTCGATGGACGGCGCATCTTCGCGCAGCGTCGTGAAATGCATGCGGCCGTTGCGCGCCTCGACATTCACCGCGCGCACCTGCGCTTCGGCGCCGAGGCCGTAACGGATGATCGGCTTCGACACGAACGGCAGGATCTCGCGCACGTTCGGATCGTCGACGCACAGCACCGCGATGCCGTAGAACGGCAGCCGGTGCGTGAACTCGATGAACGCCTGTTTCAGCCGCGCGAAGTCGTGGCCGTAGGTGTCCATGTGATCGGCGTCGATGTTCGTGATGACTTCGATCACCGGAAACAGATTCAGGAACGACGCGTCCGATTCATCCGCTTCCGCGACGATGAAATCGCCCGTGCCGAGCCGCGCGTTCGCGCCCGCGCTGTTCAGGCGTCCGCCGATCACGAAGGTCGGGTCGAGCCCGCCCGCGGCGAGCACGCTCGCGACGAGCGACGTGGTCGTGGTCTTGCCGTGCGTGCCGGCGATGGCGATGCCCTGCTTCAGGCGCATCAGCTCCGCGAGCATCACGGCGCGCGGCACGATCGGCACGCGGCGATGGCGCGCGGCCAGCACTTCGGGATTGTCCGGGCGCACGGCCGTCGATACGACGACCGCATTCGCGCCTTCGATGTTCTGCTCGTGATGCCCGATCTCGACGCGCGCGCCGAGCGCCCGCAGCCGCTCAGTGACGGCGCCGTTCGAAAGATCCGAGCCGCTCACGTGATAGCCGAGATTGAGCAGCACTTCGGCGATGCCGCTCATGCCCGCGCCGCCGATCCCGACGAAATGAATATGCTTGACGATATGTTTCATGATTAATGTGCCTCCCGAGCTTGCGCGTTTACACGCGCGCCGGCGACGTCGGCGCATACGCTCGCGACCCGTTCGGTCGCGTCCGGTTTCGCCAGGGCGCGCGCGCGCCCGGCCATTTCCGCGAGCGTGTCGCGCGTCTGTGCGCGCAACCAGTCGGCCAGCTTTTGCGCCGACAAGTCGCGTTGTTGTATCAATTCAGCCGCGCCGTTCTTCGCGAGGAACGCGCCGTTGGTCGTCTGGTGATCGTCGACGGCGAACGGGAACGGCACGAAGAGCGCAGCCACGCCGACCGCCGCGATCTCGGAAACGGTCATCGCGCCCGAGCGGCAGATGACGAGATCCGCCGATGCGTACGCGCTCGCCATGTCCTCGATGAACGGCACGAGCTGCAGGTCAGCGCCGCGCGCGAGACCCGCCGCCGCGTAGTTCGCTTCAAGTGCTTCGATATGCTTCGCGCCCGCCTGATGCACGATGCGCGGACGCGCGTCCACGGGCAGCATCGCGAGCGCCTTCGGCACGGTTTCGTTCAGCGCTGCCGCGCCCAGACTGCCGCCGACCACCAGCACATTCAGACGCCCCGAACGCGCGGCGTAGCGTTCTTTGGGTGGCAATGCGCTCGTTAGTTCCGCACGGATCGGATTGCCGGTCCATTCCGCATTCGGCAGAGCATTAGGGAACGCAACGAGTACGCGCTTCGCGAGATGCGCGAGCACCTTGTTCGCGAGACCCGCGATCGAATTCTGTTCGTGCAGCACGAGCGGGACGCCCGCGAGCTTCGTCATGATGCCCGCCGGAAACGTGATGTAGCCGCCCATGCCGAGCACCACATCCGGCTTCACGCGACGCAGCGCGGCCAGGCTCTGCGAGCAGGCGCGCAACAGATTGACCGGCAGCATCAGCTTGGTCTTGATGCCCTTGCCGCGCACGCCGCCGAAGCGCACGTATTCCATCGGAATGCCGTGCTTCGGCACGAGCGTCGCTTCCATGCCGCTTGCATTGCCGAGCCACACCACGCGCCAGCCGTGCGCCTGCATCCAGTGCGCGACCGCGAGCCCCGGGAACACGTGGCCCCCGGTGCCTCCCGCCATGACCATCAGCGTGCGGTTGCTCTGCGCGGTCATACTTTTCCTCCGCGCATCAGAACGCGATTCTCGTAATCGACACGCAGCAAAACAGCCAGCGCGACGCAGTTCAGCAAAATGCCCGAGCCGCCGTAGCTCACGAGCGGCAGCGTGAGACCCTTGGTCGGCAGAAGGCCCAGGTTCACGCCCATGTTGATGAAGGTCTGCGCGCCGAACCAGATGCCGACACCCTTCGCCATCAGACCGGCGAACGTGCGGTCGAGCGCGAGCGCCTGACGGCCGATCTCGAACGCGCGGCGCACGATCCAGTAGAACAGCAGGATCACGCAGATCACGCCGACGAAACCGAGTTCCTCGCCGATCACCGCGAGAATGAAGTCGGTGTGCGCTTCCGGCAGATAGTTGAGCTTCTCGACACTGCCGCCGAGCCCGACGCCGAACCATTCGCCGCGTCCGAACGCGATGAGCGAATGCGTCAGCTGATACGCCTTGCCTTGCGCGTAGCGGTCGTCCCACGGATCGAGATACGCGAAGATCCGCTCGCGACGCCACGGCGACGCCCACACGAGCAGCGCGAACGTGCCGACCGCCGTCGCGACCAGCCCGCCGAACAGCTTGCCGTTCACGCCGCCGAGGAACAGCACGCCCATTGCGATCGCGGCGATCACCATGAACGCGCCCATGTCGGGTTCGAGCAGCAACAGCGCGCCGACCGCGCCGACCGCCACTGCCATCGGCAGAAAGCCCTTGCCGAAGCTGTGCATGAATTCCTGCTTGCGCACGGTGTAGTTCGCCGCGTAGATCGTCACCGCGAGCTTCATGATTTCCGACGGCTGCATGTTCGTGATGCCGAGCGGAATCCAGCGGCGCGCGCCGTTCACGCCCTTGCCGACGTGCGGAATCAGCACGATGACCAGCAACACCAGCGCGATCAGAAAGAGCTTCGGCGCGTACTTTTCCCACGTCTTGATCGGAATCTTGAACGCGATGATCGCGCCGACGAGCGCCGTCGTGATCGAAATGAGGTGACGCACGAGGAAGTGATAGTCGCGATAGCTCGCGTACTTCGGCGAATCCGGCATGGCGATCGACGCGGAGTACACCATCACGATGCCCAGGCCGAGCAGCGCGATCATCACCCACAAGAGCGAGTAGTCGTAGTCGAGCATGCGCGAGCGCGCGGGACGCACGCCGTTGACCGCGCTCGAAATGCCGCCCGCGCCTTCGCGATGCGCGCGCATGCCGGAATCCGCACGGCCCGCGAGCGAGTCGTGCGAGACGGCATGACGCTGGCCGGTCAATTTCGATCCGAAGCGTTCTGACCAGCTCATAGCATCACTCCCCGCGCGGCGGCGATTTCTTCGACCGCGCCGCGAAACACGTCGGCGCGATGTGCATAGTTCCTGAACATGTCGAGGCTCGCGCACGCGGGCGAGAGCAGCACGGCGTCGCCTGCTTCGGCGATGCGCGCGGCTGCGTTCGTCGCCGCTTCGAGCGTGGCGTGATCTTCGAGCGCGACGCCCGTGGATGCGAGCGTTTCGCGCAGACGCGACGCGTCGCGGCCGATCAGCATCACCGCGCGCGCCCAACGTGCGACCGGCGCTTCGAGCGGCGAGAAGTCCTGGCCCTTGCCGTCGCCGCCGGCGATCAGCACGACGCGTTGCGCGAGGCCGTCGAGCGCCGCGACCGTCGCGCCGACGTTGGTGCCCTTGCTGTCGTCGACGTAATCGACGCCGTCGATCTGCGCGATCACTTCAACGCGATGCGGCTCGCCGCGATACTCGCGCAGACCGTGCAGCAACGCCGCGAGCGGCAGGTCGATCGCGCGGGCGAGCGCGAGCGCGGCCAGCGCGTTGGCCGCGTTGTGCAGACCGCGGATGCGCAGCGCGTCTGCGGGCATCAGGCGCTTCGAGACGACGTTCGGCGCGGCCGCTTCCTGCTTGCGGCGGCGCGACGGCGCGGGTTCTTCGGAGGCGTCCTGATCGATGCCCGCGACGAGCCACAGCATGCCGTTATCGCGCAGCAAACCGTAGTCGCCGACGAACGACGGTTCGTTCAGCCCGAACGTCACGACCCGGTCCTGCGCGATGTTCTTCGCGAGCGCCATGGTGCGGACGTCGTCGCGATTCAGCACGCGCGTCGTACGCGCGCCGAAGATGCGGCCCTTCGCGGCCGCGTAGGCGTCCAGGCCGCCGTGCCAGTCGAGATGATCCTGCGTGATGTTGAGCACCGCGGCGGCATCCGGCGCGAAAGTGTGGGCCGTTTCCAGCTGGAAGCTCGACAGTTCGAGCACCCAGACGTCCGGCAGCGCGGTCTGGTCGATGGCTTCGGTCAGCTTGTCGAGCATGGCCGGGCTGATGTTGCCCGCCACCGCGACCGACTTGCCCGCGCGCTCGCACAGAAGGCCGGTGAGCGCGGTCGTCGTGGTCTTGCCGTTCGTGCCAGTGATCGCGATGACCTTCGGCGCGTAGCCGTTCGCGCCGAGTCCGGCGAGCGCCTGCGCGAAGAGTTCGAGCTCGCCCCAGACCGGAATGCCGCGTTCCTTCGCGGCGGCGATCAGCGGCGCGAGATCCGGCGCGAGCGGCGAAAGTCCCGGGCTGATCGCGACCAGTTCGATTCCGCCGTCGAGCAGTTCGGGCGCAAACGCGCCGCCGACGAACTCCGCATCGATTCCGTGGATCGCGAGTTCGGAGAGATTCGGCGGCGTTTCGCGCGTGTCGGCGATCCGCAGGCGGCAACCGTGCCTGGCGCACCAGCGCGCCATCGCCAGACCGGATTCACCCAGTCCAAGCACGAGCACCATCGGACTTTGCCGACCGACAAACTTCTCGCCAAACATCGCTTTACCTTTTCCCGGAGACCGCAAACGAACTTCGAACTGCCTTCGTACCCGCAACGCTCAACGCAGCTTGAGCGTCGACAGGCCAAACAGACACAGCATCAACGTAATGATCCAGAAGCGCACCACGACTTGCGTCTCGGTCCAGCCGGACAGTTCGTAGTGGTGATGCAGCGGCGCCATCTTGAAGAAGCGGCGGCCTTCGCCGTAACGGCGCTTCGTGAACTTGAACCAGAAGACCTGAAGCATCACCGAGAGCGTTTCCGCGACGAACACGCCGCCCATGATGAACAGCACGACTTCCTGACGCACGATCACCGCGACCGTGCCGAGCGCGCCGCCGAGCGCGAGCGCGCCGACATCGCCCATGAAGACCTGCGCGGGGTGCGTGTTGTACCAGAGGAAGGCGAGGCCCGCGCCGCCCATCGCCGAACAGAAAATCAGCAATTCGCCCGCGCCGGGAATGTGCGGGAACAGCAGGTACTTCGAATACACCGAACTGCCCATCACGTAGGCAAACGCGCCGAGCGACGCGCCCACGAGCACGACCGGCATGATGACGAGGCCGTCGAGACCGTCGGTGAGATTCACCGCGTTGCTCGAGCCGACGATCACGAAGTACGTCATCGCGATGAAGCCCCACACGCCGAGCGGATAGGTGATCGACTTGAGGAACGGCAGCATCAGGTCGGCGCGCGCGGGCAGGCCCATCGACAGGCCGCTCCTCACCCACGCCATGAAGAGATCGAACACGCGCGCGTTGTTCGCCTCGGACACGGAAAACGCGAGATACACCGCCGCGAAAATGCCGATGACCGACTGCCAGAAATACTTCTCGCGCGAAGACATGCCGCGCGGATCCTTGTGCACGACCTTGCGGTAATCGTCCACCCAGCCGATCACGCCGTAGCCGAACGTGACGAGCATCACGATCCACACGAAGCGATTGGTGAGATCGGCCCACAGCAGCGTGGACACCGCGATGCCGATGAGAATGAGCACGCCGCCCATCGTCGGCGTACCGGATTTGACGAGGTGCGTCTGCGGGCCGTCCTTGCGCACCGCCTGGCCGACTTTCAGCAAAGTCAGCTTGCGGATGACCCAGGGGCCGCAGACGAGACCGATCAAAAGCGCCGTCGCCGTGGCGCCCACGGCGCGGAACGTAATGTAGGTAAACACGCGCATGAAGCTGGCGTCATTCTGGAGCCATTGCGCGAGTGCGAGTAGCATGCTGGTCCTTCTCTTTCAGTGAATCAGTGTGCAGCGGGCGCAGTGCCCGCCGCGGGTTGTTGTGGGCTCGTCAAGGCGTCCACCACGCGCTCCATCTTCATGAAGCGCGAGCCTTTCGCGAGATAAGTCGCTTTGCTGCCGTAACCGGCTGTGTCGAGGGCCGCGATCAAAGCGGCGACGTCGTCGAAGTGCGTGCCGGTCTGCTTCGATGCGTGCGCGTTGAATGCGTTCACCGAATCGCGGCTCGCGGCGCCGAGCGCGAAGAGCGCATCGATGCCGCGCTCGGCCGCATACGCGCCGACTTCACGATGAAACGCCGGTCCTTCCTCGCCGACTTCGCCCATGTCGCCCATCACGAGCACGCGGGGCGACGCCTGCGATGCAAGCACGTCGATGGCGGCGCGCATGGAATCGGGATTCGAGTTGTACGTGTCGTCGATGACGGTCGCGCCCGCGAGCGCGCCTGTCATCGCGCGCTTCACCTGCAGACGCCCCTTCACCGGCTGGAATGCTTCGAGCCCGCGCCTGACGACATCGAGCGACACGCCGGCGGCAAGCGCCGCTGCGGTTGCCGCCAATGCGTTGCGCGCGTTGTGCTCGCCGAGCACGGACAGCGCGATGTCGACTTCGCCTTGCGGCGTATGCACGTGTACCGTCGTGCCGACGAGCGTGCCGGTGACGGCCGCTTTCGTGGTGTCGCCGGTGAGCGCGAAATCCATGATCGGATTGCCCGTTGCAGCGACGCGCCAGATGCTCGCGTAATGATCGTCGGCGGGGAACACGGCGGTGCCGGTGTCGCCCAGCGCATGAATGACCGACGCGTGCTCGAGCGCGACTGCTTCGACCGTCGCCATGAACTCCTGATGCTCGCGCTGCGCGTTGTTCACCACGGCGACGTTCGGCGCGGCGATCTTGCCGAGCACTTCGGTCTCGCCCGGATGATTCATGCCGAGTTCGACGACCGCGAGCTTGTGCACCGCGTTCAGACGGAACAGCGTCAGCGGCAGGCCGATGTCGTTGTTGAAGTTGCCCGCGGTTGCGAGCCGCGCTTCCTCGCCCACCGCAGCCGCGAAGATCGACGCGATCATTTCCTTGACCGTCGTCTTGCCGTTGCTGCCCGTCACCGCGACGAGCGGCATCGAGAAGCGCATGCGCCAGCCGTGTGCCAGCGCACCGAGCCCGGCGCGCGTGTCTTTTACTTTGATGACAGGCAGCGGCCACGCATTCGCGCCGGCCGGCTCGCGCGAAACGAGCGCCGCGGCCGCGCCGCTCTTCGCAACCTGATCGAGGAAATCATGCGCATCGAAGCGATCGCCCTTCACCGCGACGAACAGGTCTCCGGCCTGCACGCCGCGGCTGTCCGTGACGATGCGCGTGATCGCGACATTCGCGTCGCCGGCGAGTGTGGCGCCCGGAATCATGGCGGCGGCTTCGCGCAAGGTGAACATCTTCATTCGCCGCCTCCGCGCTGTTGCGTGGCGCGTGCCGCGAGCGCGAGGCGCGCGTGATCCTGATCGGAGAAAGCGCGCTTCTTGCCCATTATTTCCTGCGTGGCTTCGTGTCCCTTGCCCGCGAGCACGACGACGTCCTCGCGCGCGGCGCCGCGAATCGCCTGCAGAATCGCGCTCGCGCGATCCTCGATGCGGCGCGCTTTCGCGGCGTCGTTCATGCCGGCCGCGATCTGGTCGATGATCGACAGCGGTTCCTCGCTGCGCGGATTGTCGCTCGTGATGACGACCTGATCCGCGAGACGCTCGGCGATCGCGCCCATCAGCGGACGCTTGGTCGCGTCGCGGTCGCCGCCGCAGCCGAACATGCAGATGAGCTCACCGCCGCGTGCCTGCGCGATCGGGCGCAATGCGGCGAGCGTTTTGTCGAGCGCGTCGGGCGTGTGCGCGTAATCGATCACGACGAGCGGCTCGTCGTTCTGGATGCGCCCGCCCAGACGCTCCATGCGGCCATTCACCGATTCGAGCTTCTCGATGCGCGCGATGGCTGCATCGAACGGCACGCCGACTTCGAGCAGCACGGCGAGCACCGACAGCAGATTGCTCACGTTGAACGTGCCGAGCGTGCCGACTTCGACATCGGCCTCGCCCCAGTCCGACGAAAGATGAAACGCGGTCCCTGTGGCCGTGGCGCGCACTTGCGTCGCGAGCAACATTGCGTCGGCGCCCGGCGCCGCGGTTGCCGGCATTTCGACGCCGAATGCGATCGTGCGGACTTTGCCGCGCAGCGATTCGATCAGGCGCTGGCCTGCTGCGTCATCGCGATTGACGATTGCCGTCTTGAGCGTCGGCCAAGCGAAGAGACGCGCCTTCGCCGCTTCGTAGGCGTCGAACGTGCCGTGGTAATCGAGATGATCCTGCGTCAGATTGGTGAAGATGGCGAGGTCGAAATCGACGCCGTTCACGCGCCCCTGATGCAACGCATGGGACGAAACTTCCATCGCGACGCCTTCCGCGCCCTGCGCCTTCAGTTGCGCGAGGTTGCGCTGAAGCTGCGGCGCGTCAGGCGTGGTGAAGCCGCTGTGCACGAGCTTGCCCGGCATGCCGATGCCGAGCGTGCCGACGATCGCGCACGGACGGCCGAGCGCGGTCAGCGCCGTGGCGATCCACTGGCTGCACGACGTTTTGCCGTTGGTGCCCGTCACGCCGACGGTGAGCATCGACGCCGTCGGCTCGCCGTACCATGCAGCCGCGATCGGTCCCGCGAGCTCGTCGAGCGCCTTCACGGCGAGCGCCTTCGACGCGTCCGGCTTGCCCGCGAAATGTTCCGGCTGATAGAGCGCGGCAGCCGCGCCCGCGGCGAGCGCGGCGTCGAGATACGGACGGTTGTCCGCGCCGTCGACCGCGTACGCGAGAAACACGTCGCCGCTTCTGAGCGAACGCGTGTCGGCGTGCAATTGCGCGTCGGGCTGCGCGTGCGCGCGCAGCCATTGAACGGCATGTGAAACGTCCTTCTGCATCTTGCTTTGACGGGCCTGCGCGCTCATCGCACGACTCCCGGATGTGTCTTCGTATTGCTCGACACCGCGACTTTCTTCGCGGTATTGGCGTTGTTCATATTCGCCGGCTGCTGAGCCGCCGGCTGCGTGGCGGAATTCGAATCGTCGGTGACGACCATTTGCTTCACTGGCATGTCGGGCGGCACGTTGAGCGCGCGCAGGGTATCGCCGACGATGCCCGAAAACACCGGACCCGAAACCTGGCCGCCGAAGTGGCTGCCCGCCGTCGGCTCGTCGACCGATACGGCCACGACGATGCGCGGATTCGGCATCGGCGCCATGCCGACGAACGACGCGCGGTACTTCGACTTGTCGTAGCCGCGGCCCGCGTGCTTGTACGCCGTCCCCGACTTGCCGCCGACGCGATAGCCCGGCACCGCCGCATCCGGCGATGTGCCGCCCTTCGCCGTCACGGTTTCGAGCATCGCGCGCACTTCCCGCGCGGTGCTCGGCGCGAAAACCTGCTGCCCGACGACGGGTTGATCGCCCGGCGTACGGAAAATCGACACCGGCAGAACCTGACCGTCATGGGCGATCGCGGTGTACGCGCGCGCAAGCTGGAACAGCGATGCGGACAGGCCGTAGCCGTAGGACATCGTTGCCTGCTCGATGCGCCGCCAGCTTTTCCACGGCCGCAGACGCCCGGTCACCGCGCCCGGAAACCCGACTTTCGGCGCCTGACCGAGCCCGAGTCCCGTGTACATGTTCCACATTTCTTCAGCACGCAATTGCATCGCAATTTTGGTCGCGCCGATATTGCTCGACTTCTGAATCACGCCGCCGACCGTCAGCGTGCCGAACGCGGAATCGTCCGTGATGCGCGCGCCGTCGAGCACGAACACGCCGCCGCCCGTCTCGACGAGCGTATTCGGCGTCACGCGGTGCAGATCCAGCGCGAGCGAAACGGTGAAGGGCTTCATGATCGAGCCCGGTTCGAACGTGTCCGTGAGAATGCGGTTGCGCAACTGCTCGCCGGTCATGCGCGAGCGGTCGTTCGGGTTGTAGGTGGGATAGTTGACGAGCGCGAGCACTTCGCCCGTTTTCGTGTCGATCACGATCGCCGCGCCCGCCTTCGCCTTCGACTTCTCGACGGCGGCCTTCAGGTTCGTGTACGCGATGTACTGAATCTTGCTGTCGATCGAGAGTTCGACGTCCGCGCCGTTGTGGGGCACGATCTGCTCGTCGACGTCCTCGACGATGTGGCCCATGCGGTCCTTGATGACGCGGCGCATGCCCGGCGTGCCGGCGAGGACGTGCTGGTCGCCGAGTTCGACGCCTTCCTGCCCCTTGTCTTCAATATTAGTAAAGCCGATCAGATGCGCGGTGATTTCGCCTTCCGGATAGAAGCGCTTGTATTCGCCGCGCGAATAAATGCCGGGGATGTCGAGCGCGGCCACCTTCTGCGCCACTTCGAGCGGCACCTGGCGCTTCACGTAGACGAAGGTCTTGTCCATCGAAAGCTTCGCGCGCAGATCCTTCTGCGTCATGTCGAGCAGCTTCGCCAGCTCGGCGAGCTTGTCCGCGCCGAGATCGTTCGGCACGGCTTCGGGAATCGCCCAGATGGCCTTCACCGGCAGGCTCGTGGCGAGCACGAGGCCGTTGCGGTCGCGAATCTGCCCGCGTGTCGCTGGCAATTCCAGCGTGCGCTGATAGCGGCTTTCGCCCTGTTTCTTGAAGAACGCATTGCCCGGACCCTGAATCCAGAACGCCCGTCCTGCGAGCGCGACGAACGCCATGAACAGCAGGAACACGACGAACTTCGAGCGCCACATCGGCAGGCGCACGGCGAGAAGCGGATTCGGCGTGTGGGCGATGTCTTTCTGCTTCGCGGATTTTTTCATCGCTTGGCTCCGCGTGCAGGCGGCGCCGACGCCGGCAGCGGCGGCGGCATGGGTGCGTCGGCGGCCTTGTTGGCGGCCGTGTCGTAAGTGAGATATTGCGTGCGGCCGGTGGTCACGGGCTGCATCTTCAGAGAGTTGGCGGCCAACTGCTCGATGCGCGATGTCTTCGACAACGCGCTCTGCTGGTACTGCAACTGCGCGTAATCCTGCTGAAGCTGGCGCTCCTGCGATTGCGCCCGCTGCAATTCAATGAAAATCTGCCGCTGCTGGTTGGTCGCGCTGACGACCGACAGCGCGCACCCCAGCACGACGATCAACAGGAAAATATTGAGACGGTTCATGGCGCGATCCGCTCCGCGATACGCATCACCGCGGATCGAGCACGGGGGTTGTCGGTCACTTCAGCATCGCTCGGAAACACGCGGCCCACGACCCGCATCGGCGGGCTGGGAAGATCGACCGCACGGATCGGCAAGCGCCGGTCCACTGCGGGCGCGCTCGCGTGCGCCTGCATGAACCGCTTGACGATCCGGTCTTCGAGCGAATGAAAGCTGATCACGACCAGCCGCCCCCCTTGCTCCAACAATGCCAATGCCGATTCGAGAACTACCTGCAGCTCCGCAAGCTCTTGATTGACGTGAATCCGTATAGCTTGAAAGGTGCGAGTTGCCGGGTCCTTGCCCTTCTCACGGGTTTTGACGACGTTACCCACGATTTCGGCAAGCTCGCGCGTGCTGTCGAGAGGCCCAAGACGGTCGGACTCTGCCCTGCGAGCAACAAGCGCCTTTGCAATCTGAAAAGCAAACCGTTCTTCCCCATAATCTCTGATCACCTCCGTCAATTCCTGCACCGTGGCCCGCGCGAGCCACTCAGCCGCCGACTCGCCGCGAGTCGGATCCATCCGCATATCGAGCGGACCTTGTGCGCGGAAGCTGAAGCCGCGCTCCGGGTCGTCCACTTGCGGCGACGACACGCCAAGGTCCAGCAACACTCCCGACACCCGCTCGATACCCTGCTCCACCGCCGCCTCGCGCAATGCCGCGAAGCTGTCGTGCACGATCGAAAAACGCGCGTCCTGAATTTCTTGCGCCGTGGCGATCGCGAGCGGATCCTTGTCGAAAGCGATGAGCCGCCCCGCGTCCCCCAACCGCTGCAAAATCGCCCGGCTATGACCGCCGCGTCCGAACGTGCCATCTATATAGATGCCGTCCGCGCGCGTGATCAGTCCGTCTACTGCTTCCTTCAGCAGCACCGTGCGATGCTGCAGTTCATTTCCCGACGCCCGTACCATGATTTCCAGCGCCGTATCAGAAGGTGAAGTTCTTGAGCGCGTCGGGCATGCCCTGCGCCATGGCCGCGGCTTCCTTCGCGGCGTATGTCTGCGAATCCCACAGCTCGAAGTGCGCGCCCATTCCGAGCAGCGTCACTTCCTTTTCGAGCGACGCGGCCGCGCGCAACTCGGGCGACACCAGCACGCGCCCGCTGCCGTCGAGTTCAACGTCCATTGCATTACCGAGAAAGATGCGTCGCCACCACATGGCTTCCATCGGAAGCGCGGCGACCTTGGCGCGAAAGACTTCCCACTCAGGGCGGGGAAACAGCAACAGGCATCCATCCGGGCTCTTCGTGAGCGTCACCCGGCCTTCTGCCTGCCCTTGCAGCGCATCCCGATAGCGAGACGGAACCGACATCCGCCCTTTCGCATCGAGCGTCAGCGCCGACGCCCCTTGGAACACTCGCCCCTCTCCCCGTTGCGACCGACGACTGCGCTCAACGCGCTTTCTCCGGCCCCGTGCTTACGCTGTCGACGCCCACGCCGGCGCCGCTCCTGTCGCGATTTCGCTTGAAAATGGCTTCCGAATCACACAAAAGACCACTTTCTCACACTGTCTCCCACTTTAGAGGAACGCATTTCCTCGGTCAAGACGCGTAACTTTTTTTCGAGTGGTTTTTATTCGCTAGAACAAGGACTTAGCGCAGGAGCTTGAAGTGGCAGCGAAAGAGAAAAGCGTTATGAATTAGAGGGCTAGTGCAGGATGTGAAGGTAGTACGTGAAATTCGTCAGCGAAATGAGGGAAATGTAACGGTTCTTCGAGCGGATTTTCGGGCCGTGAGTGGGATTTCGGCCGCGGGGCGCCTCGACCGATTGTGCGGATGTCGGTCGAGGCATTCGATACACGATTACGCACTATATATAGTACGCAGTCGTCGTCATGACCTTCGATGCGGCGCGCATCAGCGCACGCACGGGAAACGGCACTTCGCTTCCGCCAGCACCGATCGCCGCAGCGGCATGTGCGCTTTCGTCGAGACGCATCTGCTCGACGATGGCGCGCGAAGCGTGATCGTTGGCGGGCAAGGTTTTCATGTGGCCGTCGAGATGCTGCTCGACCTGACGCTCGGTCTCTGCCATGAAGCCGAGACTCGCGCGATCACCAAAGCGGCCCGCGACGAATCCGATCGCGAGCGCACCCGCATACCAGAGCGGATTCAACAGACTCGGACGCGATTCGAGATCCCTGAGGCGCCTCGACGTCCATGCGAGATGATCTTCTTCTTCGCGCGCCGCGTGCTCGAAACTCTCCTTGAGTTCGGGCGAATTCGTGGCGAGCTTCTGCGCCTGATAGAGCGCCTGAGCGCACACCTCGCCGACGTGATTCACGCGCATCAGCCCGGCCGAATGCGCACGCTCTTTCTCGGTGAGCGGCGACTCTTCGGCCAGGAGATTCGCGCCGGCGTCCGGCACCGGCGATTCGGGGATCGGCCGCGACATGCGGCTCACGCCGGTCATCGAGCGCAGGCCCCGATCGAACTCACTGATGACTTCATCGAGCGTCATTTCTCACCTCTCTTCGTGTTCCGCGTATTCCGCCGTCGACATAGGAGTTGCAGGGTGTCGGCAATCGATCAGCATCGTCGAAGCATCTCTGCGTCGATTGGCAGCCCGATCCAGCATTCGAAACGGCGACAGCGGGAAAACCCGAATCTTAGCGTACATCAGCCCACGCCGAAGCCATGGCTACCCTGCCAAATCTTGCCCAATCGCACGCCGATCCACACGTGCGACAGCATCGTAAGACGCCCCGATCTGCTCCTTCGCAAGGCTCATTTTTTGGAACTAGGGCAAACACGGGTCGCAAAAATCCTGCAAAACCAACATTTTAGCGCCTGTTGCGTAAACGTCACATGAGTGGGCCGGACCGCTCCCTTTTCCTTTGTCCATCAAAGGCTCTTTGTTACATTACGTGGCAACTTCGTTAAGAAGCCCGGCGGGGACGTCAACACACTGGCGCTAGAACAGTGACCTTGCCAAACAGTCGCAAACACTCCCTGGAGATCTATTCAATGAAAAAGTCGCTTCTCGCTCTCGCTGCATTGGGCGTTTTCGCTGGCGCCGCACATGCGCAGAGCAGCGTGACGCTGTACGGCATCATCGACGCAGGCTTCGTGTACTCGAATAATAGTGGCGGTGAAAAGCTGTATTCGATGAACAGCGGTAACCTGCAAGGTTCGCGCTGGGGTCTGCGCGGTACGGAAGACCTGGGTGGCGGTCTGAAGGCCATCTTCGTGTTGGAAAACGGCTTCAACGTGTTCAACGGCCGTCTGGGTCAAGGTGGCGCTGAATTCGGCCGTCAGGCATACGTCGGTCTGTCGTCGCAGTTCGGCACGGTCACGCTGGGTCGCCAGTACGACTCCGTGGTTGACTACACGGGCGCATTCGAAGTCGGTAGCCAGTGGGCTTCGTACTTCGGCGCGCACCCGGGCGACCTGGACAACATGAACAACTCGAATCGCGTGAACAACGCGATCAAGTACACCAGCGCGAACTACGCTGGCTTCACGTTCGGCGGTCTGTACAGCCTCGGCGGCAACGCTGGCCAGTTCAACCGCAACCAGATCTGGTCGCTGGGTGTCGGTTACTCGCAAGGCCCCCTGCAATTGGGCGCGGGCTACTTGAACGTCAAGGACCCGAACTACTCGTTCTTCGGCAACACCCCGTCGTCGAGCACCACGTCCTCGAACATGGGCGGCAGCCGCGTGTACTCGGGCTACGCTTCGGCGAAGACGCAGCAAGTGATCTCGGCCGGCGGTGCTTACACGTTCGGCGCGGCAACGGTCGGCGCGACGTATAGCAACACGCAGTTCAAGGATCTGGGTTCGGAGCCGGGCACGGGTCTGACGCCGGTCGGCGGCTACACGGGCGGCACGGGCAAGTTCCACAACGCCGAAATCAACTTCAAGTATCAGTTGACCCCGGCTCTGCTGCTGGGCGTCGCTTACGACTACACGAAGGGCTACGGCCTGGGCGATGCCAAGTACCATCAGGCAATGCTCGGCGCGGACTACTTCCTGTCGAAGCGCACCGACGTGTACATCGATGGCGTGTACCAGCACGCTTCGGGCACGGACTCGACGAATCGTTCGGCAGTCGCGAACATCAACGGCCTGTCGCCGTCGTCGACGACGAACCAGGTTGCTGCGATCGTCGGCATCCGCCACAAGTTCTAATAAGTCGTAACAAAGCGGTATCCTCTGAAAGGCGCCTTCGGGCGCCTTTTTTTCGTCGGCGCGTTCATCGGCGTTCGACTTCGACATGCCGCTGCCATGTCGCGCGCGGACAACAAAAAGCCTTCGTATCGCGAGACACGAAGGCTTTTCGACGCTGCGTCTTTGCGACGTTAAGCGCGCCCGTCGCGCAACTCGCGCCGCAGGATCTTGCCGACGTTGCTCTTCGGCAAATCGTTACGGAACTCGATCGTGCGCGGACGCTTGTAGCCCGTGAGCCGCTCCTTGCAGTAGGCCATCACGTCGGCTTCCGTCAGGCTTTGATCCTTGCGCACGATGAAGAGCTTCACCGCTTCGCCCGAATTCTGGTCTTTCACGCCGACCGCGGCGACTTCGAACACGCCGGGCAGCATCGCGACGACATCCTCGATTTCGTTCGGATAAACGTTGAAACCCGAGACGAGAATCATGTCCTTCTTGCGATCGACGATCTTCACGTAGCCGCGCTCATCGAGCACGCCGACGTCGCCCGAGCGGAAGAAGCCATCGGGCGTCATCACTTTCGCCGTTTCGTCGGGACGGTTCCAGTAGCCGGTCATCACCTGCGGCCCGCGAATGCAGATTTCGCCGGGCTGGCCGAGCGGCACTTCGTTGTTGTCGTCGTCGCGGATGGACAGTTCCGTCGACGGAAGCGGCAAGCCGATCGTGCCCGTGTATTCGGTGGCGGTCACCGGATTGCACGTCACACAAGGCGACGTCTCCGATAGCCCGTAGCCTTCGACGATCGGCACGCCCGTCACCGCGAACCAGCGCTTCGCCACGGCTTCCTGAACCGCCATGCCGCCGCCGTTCGCCGCGATGAGCTTCGAAAAATCGAGCTTGCCGAAATCGGGATGATTCAACAGCGCGTTGTAGAGCGTGTTGACCGCCGGGAACGTGTTGATCGGGACGCCCTTCAGTTCCTTGATCGTGCCCGCGATGTCGCGCGGATTCGGAATCAGCATGCCGACGCCGCCGGTCCTGATCGTGAGCAGGCCGCACACCGTGAGCGCAAAGATGTGATACAGCGGCAACGCGACCACGCACACGAATTGGTCGATGTCGGGACGCCGCGTGCGCGCCGGATTCAGCCACACTTCGGACTGCAGCACGTTCGCGACCAGATTTCGATGCGTGAGCGTCGCGCCCTTCGCCACGCCCGTCGTGCCGCCGGTGTACTGCAGGAACGCGACGTCGTCCGGATTCTGATCGACCGGCGCGAGCGTGCCGTGGCTGCCTTCGTCGAGCGCGTCGTTGAAACGGACGCTTCCCGGAAGACTCCATTCGGGCACCATTTTCTTCACGCGCCGCACGACGAGATTGACGAGCAGTCCCTTCAGGCCCATGAGATCGCCCATCGCCGCGACGACCACATGTTTGATCGACGTGTTCTTGATCACGGCCTGCAGTGTGACCGCGAAATTTTCGAGGATGACGATGGCTTCCGCCTCGCTGTCCTTGAGCTGGTGCTCGAGCTCGCGCGGCGTGTAGAGCGGATTGACGTTCACGACGATATAGCCCGCGCGCAGCACGGCCGCGATCGCCACGGGATACTGCAGGATATTGGGCATCATCAGCGCGACACGCGCGCCCGGCTTCAACCCTTTCTTCTGGAACCACGCGGCGAGATTTCTCGACATGCTGTCGAGCTCGCCATAGGTGATCGCCTGCCCCATGCAGACGAACGCGCGCCGCGCGCGATTCGCACGGAAACTGTCCTCGAGCAATGCGGAAACGGACCGATACACCGATGCATCGATTTCCGCAGGCACGCCGGCCGGGTACGACTTCAGCCAGGGTTTCTCCATACGGCGTCTCCTTTATATGATTTTAGAATGGTCGTGCGGAAACGAAATCCTAGCCTCTCGTTCGGTCTCCGACAACTGGGTTAGACGCCATGCACCAGACTCGTTCGAGTCCGTTCCGTCCGTTACCGTCAATGCATCTGCTCCACTTCGACGAGACAATCGTAGAACGTCGCCGATCCACCGAGATCGGTCAAAGCCTGACTCGTCACCTGATTGGCGTTACAGCCATCGGGGGACAGTTTTTTCCACCAGATCGACAGCCCGACGACGACGCCCTCGCGCGCGCGGTCCGTCACACGCGCGCGGGCCTGCATCGAGCCGCGGTCGTTGAAGATGCGCACCAGCGCGCCGTCGACAATGCCGCGCGCCTGTGCATCGACGGGATGAATGTCCAGATGCGGCTCACGCTCCGCCGCGCGCAGACTTTCGATGTTCACGAAGCTGCTGTTCAGGAAGTTGCGCGCGGGCGGCGAGATCATCGCGAGCGGATAGCGCGCGGCCAGTTCCGGCGATCCATCCGCGGATTCATACGGCGGCAGATAATCCGGCAGCGGATCGAGCCCCTCGCGCTTAAGACGCTCGCTATAGAACTCGCACTTCCCGGACGGCGTGCGAAACCCGCCCTCGGCCAGCGGAGCTTCGGCGATCTTGAGCTTCAGCCAGCCCGACGCCTTCAACGTGTCCCAGCTTTCGCCCTCGAGCGCGCGGTCGTCCCAGCGGAAGGCCTTTGACGCGATCTGCTCGTCGCTTTCGAAGAGCGCCGGTTCGACGAGACCCATCGCGCGCGCGAGCCCGCGAAAAATTTCGGTATTCGGTCGCGCCTCGCCGACCGGCCGAATCGCCGGCGGATTCGCCATCACGTAGGTATGCCCGTATGACTTGTGGACATCGAGATGTTCGAGCTGTGTCGTCGCGGGAAGAATCAGATCGGCATAGTCGGCGGTATCCGTCTGGAAGTGTTCGAGCACGATCGTGAACAGATCGTCGCGTGCGAATCCGGCCGCGACTTTCGCCGAATCGGGCGCAACCGCCACAGGATTCGAGTTGTAGACGATCAGCGCTTCGATCTTCGGTCCGAAGGTTTCGTCGCCCGGATGCAGCAGCGCGTCGCCGATCGCGTTCATGTTGATGGCGCGCAGCGTCTTCGACGGCAAGCCGGGCAGCAAGTCCGCCCGCTCGAGCGCGCTGCCGTCGACCGGCGTCCAGCCCGACGACGACAGCAGCAACCCGCCCGCACGCTCGCGCCAGGCGCCGGTGAGCGAAGGCAGACAGGCGATCGCGCGCACCGCGTTGCCGCCGCCGCGCACGCGCTGCATGCCGTAATTGAGGCGAATCGCGGCCTTCTTCGTCGATCCGAACGCTCGCGCCAGCTCCACGACCACGCTTTCCTCGATGCCGCAGATCTGCGCCACGCGCGACGGCGGATACTGCGCGGCGCGCGCCGCGAGTTCATCGAAGCCGAGTGTGTGGGCGTTCACGTATTCGCGATCGATGAGATTCTCGCGGATGAGCACGTCGATCATGCCGAGGGCTAGCGCCGCGTCCGTGCCCGGCCGAAGCGCGATGTGCTGATGGCATTTTTCCGCAGTCAGCGACTTGTACGGGTCGATCGCGATCAGCTTCGCGCCGCGACGCTTGGCCTCTTGCGCACGCGTCCAGAAATGCAGACTCGACGCAATCGGGTTTGCGCCCCAGATCAGGATCAGCTCGCTTTCTTCGTAAAACTCGAAGTGCATGCCGAGGCTGGCGCCGTAGGTGTAGCGCAGGCCGGCCGCGCCCGCCGCGGCGCAAATGGTGCGCTCCAGACGCGATGCTCCGAGCACGTTGAAGAGCCGCGCCGCGATACTTTCGCCTTGCACCAGACCCATCGTCCCGGCATAGCTGTATGGAACGATCGCTTCGGGCGCGCGCTTCGCGATCTCGCTCAGCCGGCCAGCCGCGAGATTCAGCGCTTCGTCCCAGCTTATCGGCTCGAAGCGGCCCTCGCCTTTTTTGCCGACGCGTCGAAGCGGCGTCAGAAGACGCTCTTTGTGATGTGTGCGCTCGGCGTATCGCGCGACTTTCGTGCAGAGCACGCCCTGTGTCGGCGGATGATCGGGGTCACCGCTGATTTTGACCGCCTTCCCGTCCTGGACCGTTACGCGCAGTGCGCAAGTGTCGGGGCAATCGTGCGGGCATACGGCTCGGGCGAACTCGGCTGGAGCGTTCATCGAAAAGTCCGGTAAATCAGAATAAAAGGCGGCTGATGACGGAATTCTATTACGGGCGCTATGCGACCGGCCGTCCGATGGCGCAAATAGTGGCAGCGTAGAATGAGCAAACTAGTTGCACGATCAATACGCAAATTCCGAATTCAAACGTGAGAGCGATTCAAATGAATCTGATCCCAGAAATCGAAGCATCACACGAAGAAATCCGCACGCTCCGACGAACGATCCACGCCCATCCCGAATTGCGTTACGAAGAGGTCGGCACCGCGAAACTGGTGGCTGAGAATCTCGAGCGGTGGGGAATTGAAGTGCATCGGGGAATGGGCAAGACGGGCGTCGTCGGCGTGCTCAGGCGCGGCACGAGCAGGGCGTCGATCGGACTTCGCGCCGATATGGATGCGTTGCCGATTCAAGAGCTGAACACGTTCGGACATCGATCGACCCACGACGGGCGCATGCACGCCTGTGGTCACGACGGTCACACCGCGATGCTGCTGGGCGCCGCCAAGCATCTCGCCGAGCACGGCAAGTTCGACGGGACGGTTGTGTTCATTTTTCAGCCGGCGGAGGAAGGCGGCGCGGGCGCCAAGGCGATGATCGCGGACGGACTTTTCGAGCGCTTTCCCGTCGATGCCGTGTTCGGCATCCACAACTGGCCGGGGATTCCGGCCGGCCACTTTGGCGTGACCGAAGGGCCGATCATGGCATCGAGCAACGAGTTTCGCATCACGATTCGTGGGACCGGTTCGCACGCAGCGTTGCCGCATAACGGGCGGGATCCTGTCTTCACGGCGGTGCAGATCGCGAATGCGTTGCAAAGCATTATCACGCGGAACAAGAAGCCCATCGATACGGCGGTGCTTTCCGTCACGCAGATCCACGCCGGCGATGCGGCGAACGTCGTGCCGGATCAGGCGTGGCTCGGCGGCACGGTGCGGACCTTCACCGTCGACACGCTCGATCTGATCGAATCGCGCATGCGCAAGATCGTCGACGCGACCGCCGCGGCATACGACTGCGAAGCGGAATTGCGCTTCCACAGAAACTACCCGCCGACGATCAATGCCCCCGACGAGACACGCTTCGCGGCCGAAGTCATGGCGGAAATCGTGGGGAAAGATAAGGTAGACGGAGCCGTCGAACCGACGATGGGCGCAGAGGACTTTTCGTTCATGCTGCTGGAGAAGCCCGGCTGCTATGCGTTTCTGGGAAACGGCGATGGTGGACATCGCGAGCAAGGGCACGGCGCCGGGCCTTGCATGCTGCACAACGCCAGCTATGACTTCAACGATGATTTGTTGTCGATTGGATCATCGTACTGGGTGCGTTTGGCGGAGCGGTTTTTGGCACGCCGACCACTTTAAGCGAGCTGACGACGGGGCAGCGATTCTCGGCGAGTTGAATCGCTGCTGCGCAATCGTTGTTTTGGCGGACGTGTTTTTTTCCGGCCAGAAACGCAAAAACCCCACCTTTATGGGGTGGGGTTTTGGCGCTGAGGCATGAGGAGCCTGACGATTACCTACTTTCACACGGGAGATCCGCACTATCATCGGCGTGGAGTCGTTTCACG
>FCOH02000039.1 GCA_001544595.2 Caballeronia peredens
GAAATCTGCCGCACCAGCGTCTTGCGATACGCCTCGGGCATCCAGTCCTGCGGCTCGATCTTGCCGTCGGCCTGCATGGTCGCGTCGAAGCGGGTTTGCGCGGGTGTCGTGCTTTCAATAGTCTCGCCGGGAACGGCCGGCGTGGGGCTCGGGAGGTCGAGGGATTGGGTGTACATGCAGGGATCCGCCGTCTTTTTTGAGATGCGATGGACCGAAGTATATCTATTAACCGACCGGACGGTTGATTAATTTTATTTGCAGTTGACCCGACATAAATAGCATCGTGTTAACCCTGAATTGACGGAAATTCCGCGCGAATAGACGCAAAAAAGCCCAGCCGAAAACGGACTGGGCAAAACCACCGGTAATCCGGCGGCGGAGGTTGCTTCGCGTTCGCATGAGTTGCACGCGAAGCGGATTTTGCGTTTTGCATGCAAACGACCAGAACCCCTGCGCGGAAGGCGCAATACCGTCAGGGCAAGCTGCCTGCTTCCGATCGTTCGCTACTTTGGCCTTTACTGCCCGAAAAACACACCTTGAGGGTCCACGCGCCGACTCACACTGCCCGCCCGCACTGCGCTCCCCGTCGATGCACCGTACCCGCTGTTCGTTTGCCCCTGCGCCATGCGGACTTCAGCAACACGCGCCTCCGCAGCCTGCAGATTGGCCGGATAAGTCGCGTCCTCCGCCGCGGGCGAATATCCCGCTTTTTCGAGTTGAACAAGTTCGGCTCGCACCTCGGCGCGGCTTGCCGGCGCGCTCGATTGCGCGAATGCGGCGAACGGCGCGGATAAGACGGCTGCGGCGATGACTCCATGCACCCACGACTTCATGATCGAACTCCCTTTCATCGATTAATTTCGGTGCCTCGAAAACTCACAGGCACCGAGTGAACGACGAAAGTGTAGATACACAACAAACGATGATCATTCGTCGATACAAACAAGCATCCTTACGGATTTCGCAAGAAACGGTAGGAATTCGAGCAGCGCGATGCTGCAGAGCAGCAAGATGAAAGCCTGCCAAGGCAGCTATCCGGGCGATACACGCACCGGATGCCGAATCCGGTCGCGCAGTGCAACGTCGATTATTTCCGTATTGACAAAGATCATTCAACGGAAACGAGAATGATCTTCGGCCCCCGCGTCTTTACACTCCGTTCACAAGCTGCTTAACACGAAACAGCAGCATCGTCAGAAATCCGAATCGGAGGTAGTCACCATGAAGACGCTCATTTCCGCAGTCGCCGTCGCCGCTGCTCTCGCTGTTCCCGCTCTCTCCTTCGCCCAGCAATCGGACTCGCAGATCACCCGCGCCCAAGTGCGCGCCGACCTGGTTCAACTGGAAAAAGCCGGCTACAACCCGAACATCAGCGACCCGTCGTATCCGTCGAACATTCAGGCCGCCGAAGCGCGCGTGAGCACGCAAACCGTCGCGCAAGCGCCGACGCAAACGAGCGACTACGGTTCGGTCGCTACCGGCTCGTCGCAATCGGGTCGCACGACGGCTGCCCAGCCGCGCGCGCTCGGCGCTTACTTCGGTCAGTAAGTCAGCGGTATCGTCGGCCGACACGTTTCGGCCGGAATTGCGAAGAGCGGCATCTCTACGATGCCGCTCTTTTGCGTTTTGAATGCGTAATGCACGATGGCATGCTGCATACCGCATGCATGATGCAATCGTCAGTCGTCGATCGATGCGCGTTGCATGGCGGCGAAGAACGAATCGGAAACGCGATGCTTCATGAGCCGCGCAAAAGCGCGTCATCACCGCGAGCGGCGAACCATCAATTCGCCGGAATGGTGACCACGGGCGACTTCGCCGTATCCGTGACTTCCGCCAGCGCCATCAGGTTCTGCACGACCGTAAACGCGTACTTCGAATCGAAATCGCCGCGATCGATCCAGTAGGTCGCCTTGTCGTACAGCACGCTCACGTACGCGTCCTGAGGCGGCTTTTCGCTTGTCTTCACGATGATCGTCGGCCGCGTCTCCCCGCCGATAAGCCCGATCGTCGGCTTGGTCGCGCCATTGCCCACCTGCTCGGACGGCACCGAAATCTGCGCGCCGAGATCGGTGAGGATGCCGAGCACCGAACGCGTGACCATCGGGATGCGGTTCTGATCCGCGGCCTGCCCGTACACGATCTCGTACGTCTTCATCTTCGGCGAGAGATGCAGAAGCTTTCTCACGAGCGCGAGATCTTCCACCACTTCCTTGTTCGCCCCGCTGCGCGTCGCGCCGAGCGTGATGAAGACCCCGCCTTTGTCCGCGTTGCCGCCCTTGCTCTTGGCTTTCTTGTCGCCCTTGTCGTTGCTCGCGTCGTCGTCCGTGTTGCGCGATTCGATATTGAGCTCGCCCGCGAGCTGCAGCCGTCGCAACGCCTGCAGCAACACGAAGAATTGCGGCGATCCGGGCGCGTTCGGCCCGCCCAGCGCCGTGCCGTTTTGCAGGCCGCTGATCGATTGCGCGGTGATGCGCAGAAGCAGATCGACCGGAATGCCGCTTTCCGCGAGCGGCATCACGAGCGTCGGCGACAGCGGCCGGATGTAGGCGCTCGCGTAGGCGTCGCCGGTCGTGGGTGAGAACGTGAACGTCGGATGGTTCGAGTACGAGACGCTGCCCGTCGCCTGCGCATAGTTGGGCTGCGCGCCCGAGCCGGCGTTGAGGATGGCGCTGCCGCTGGCATCGAACGAATAAGCCGCGATGATGCTGCTCACGGTGAGGAAAGACGGCGCATCCGCGAAGCGCAATCCGACAATCGCGGCAAGAATTTCACGCTTTTTCGCGTCACCGAGCGCGCGGGCATAGTCGACCTGATCGGCTTTCAGCCGGTTCGGCCCTATGCCCGCGCAGCCTGCGGCGAGAAAGGATACGGAGAGGACGGCAATCGATAGGGCTTTCCTTGTCATGGTTCTCGATGAAGGTAATGGCAGGATCGTCGGCGCAGGACCGCGGAGCACCGGGTGCGCGGTCGCAATTTTCATACCTTTGAGCGCGAAGAAAATGCCGCGGCGATGGATCGCCGGGCACACAGGCGATCACAGCCGGCGCGTTGCACGCCGGTTTTCAGCGGGCATCAGAACCCGCGATGCAGACGCCGCAGCGGACCGTCGCAATCCGCCGCCGCTGCGAAATCAGCTCAGGAAGCGCTTTCCTGCGTCTTCTGCTGCGCGCGCTTCTCTTGCGATGGCGCCTGCGCGATATGCCGGCTTGCTTCCTTGTGCTGCGCGACGAGCGTATCGAGCCGTTCCTGCGCGAAGCGCGGACCGTCGTCGCGTGCGAAAGCGGACGTAGCCGATACGGCGAGCGCCGCCGTGACGATGACCGTGGCGAAAGGCATTCTTCTCATGATTCACCCCGCGATTTGAACGCGGCCGATTCCCCGTCGACCGCGCGATTAGCATCGCACATCGGCGAAAAACCTGCGCGTCGCGGCGCTCATCAGACGCGTCCGCATCCCACGTCTATCCGCCAAAATCCAGCGCGCCCGCACACGATGCACGCTTTCCCCGTTTGCGTGCTTGCGCACCGCTCTCCAATTACCTATTCCTTACATCGAGGCGTCTTTTGTCATACAGGCGCGATCGAGTCAAAAAGTTTCCGGAGACCCGCGCTCATGAATCTCGCCATCTTCTTCGACGGCACCTGGAACGAACCCAACGACCGCACCAACGCCTATCTGCTCTACAAGCTCGCGCCCGAAACCGACCAGCAGGAAACCTTCTACGTGCCCGGCGTCGGCACGCAAGGCAGCGGACTCTTTGCGCTGGCGAACAAGTTTCTGGGCGGTGCGTTCGGCGACGGTCTGAGCGAGAACATCAAAAGCGGTTACGCGTGGCTGTGCCAGCGTTACAGGCCGGATGCGCGCATCTACATTTTCGGCTTCAGCCGCGGCGCGTATTCGGCCCGCAGTCTGGCGGGACTCATCCGCAAGTGCGGGCTCGTGAACGACTGGAGCGCACGGTCAATCGATCAGGCGTACGGCATTTATCGCGATCGCGACGTCGGTCCTTCGGATCAGCCGGTCGCGGATTTCCGCAAGCAGTTCGCGCGCGAGGTGGATGTCGAATTCATCGGCGTGTGGGACACCGTCGGCGAACTGGGCATTCCGCTCGGCGGTCTGCCGGTGCCGGGCTTTTCGAGCTACTACAAGTTCCACGACACGACGCTCTCCAGCACCACGCGAGCCGCCTATCACGCGATCGCGGCAAACGAATTCCGCTCGCTCTACAAGCCGACCTTGTGGACGCCCGGCAAGACGCCGCGCGGCGTCTTGCCGCTCGAACAGCGCTGGTTCGCGGGCGCGCACGCGAACGTGGGCGGCGGTTACGTGAGCCCGCCGCGCAATCCGGAAGACCTGTTGCCGCTGATTCCCGCCGAATGGCTGCGTAGCCGCGCGGTGGCTCATCAACTCATGATGGACGGACCGATCGCGATTCCGCCGCAGGCCTTCGATTCCGAGCCGATCGATTCCTATACCGAATTCACGAAGCACCATCTGTTTCTGAAGGAAGTATGCAAAAAGGAACCGCGCGAGGCCGGCCGCGCGCTGAATGAAACAATCGATCCGAGTTTGCTCGCGCGCCTCGCGAAGCCCGGTTTTCTCGACATGTATCCGGGGCTCGTCGCGCAGTTGCGGGCATTGCCCGTCGGCAAATAATTCAGGAATCCGCAGCGCATGACGATCTTGTGTGCGCATGCACGCACACGGCCGGCCGGATCGATGACTAGAATGCCACTACCAAACGTTTGCGATGCAAACCAATCGCGTCCCGCGACGCGAGAGCTTCGAACACCGTGCGTCAATAGTTGCATGCGAAATCATTTTGCGTGATGTGCACGGTTCAGATCGACGTCCGCCCGCAGCCCATGCTCCGTCCGGACACGACGGGAGACCGGCATGAGCGCACCCACGACACCGGAATTCGCCGGGCACGGCGCCCGCGGCGAGGCCGAGCCGCCCGCGAGCGAAAGCGGGACCGACAACGGCCATGGCCAGCCCGGCCCGCGCGTGGCCGCCGATCTCGCCAAGTGCGAGGCGCTCATCTCGCACTCGGCCGAAACCGGCACGCTCCTCGAAAAAGATGATGTCGACGCGGTGCGCAACGCGCGCGCCGCCTTCGACGAGGGCGTGTGGAATCGCACCATCGGCAGCGCGTTCTATGGCGCGATGAGCCGCATCGCGGCGTCGGTGCAATATCCGGGGCGGCGCATCGTCGACGATCTCGATCACTGCCGCGACATGGTTTCGTACGGTGCGCAGAACGGCAAGCCGCTCGACGAACACGATATCGAAGCGATGTCGAAGGCCCGCGCCGCGCAGCAGGATCACACGTGGAATCCGGAGATCGAGAGCGCGTTCTACGCGGCGATGAGCCGCATCGCGCATGCGGTCACGCCGGTCGTCGCGGAAACGGCCGGCGAGGAAGCCCGCCAGGGCGCGCGGCGCGCGATCCGCATCTATACGCATTCGGCGATCGCGCTCACGCTGCTCGTCGTTTCGCTGTCTTGCCTGCTGTTCGTCGCCAATCAGGTGTCCACCGATATCGCCGCGGTCGTCAAGGACAACGATACGGCCGCGCTCACGCTGCACAATCAGTTGCAGGCGCACGCCGTGGCCATCTCCGAGGCCGACAAGAAGAAGGATCTCGGCGCGGTCGTCGCGTTGCAGAACTCGCAGCCCGCGCTGCAGATCAAGGAGGAACTGCAGAACTTCGCGACCAACAACCGGCAACTTTTCGCGGATGTCTCGCGCATCAGCGCGTTCACGACGAGTCTCGGACTGGGCGCGATCCGCAGTCCCTACAAGGCGCCGTGCGACGCCGAGGAAAACGTGCTCAATTTTCAGGGCGCGTATCGCACATCGCATTCGCCCAAGTATTACGACGGCAAGGTCGGCAGCGGCGACTGGCAATGCAATCCGGACGTCGCGCGCAAGGTGCTCGAGATCACGCTGCCGCTGCTCGCCAAACCGAACGCCGAACCCGGCGACACCAATCCGCCCACCGATATCGACGCGGTTCAGCAAGGCTTCCAGAAAATCGCCGTCTATCAGGACATCCGCGCGATGGCGCTGTATGCGAACGACATCATCCTGTCGATCGTCGGCGCGGTGACGGGTTTTCTGCTGCCCGTGCTGTACGCGTGGCTCGGCGCGTGCGCGGCGATTCTGCGGCAGCTTTCCGCCGATTCGGTCGCCAATACGTTTCACCCCGAGCATTCGAAGGTCGCGAACCGCGCCCACGTGACGAGCGCGATCATCGTCGGGATATCGATCGGGCTGTTCAGCAAGTTGCTCGAAGGCGGAAAAGACGTGTCGCCGCTCGCAATCGCTTTCGTCGCGGGTTACGCGTCGGACAAGTTCTTCTTTTTCGTCGACCGGCTCGTCGGCGCGATGTTTCCGCCGCGCGCCGATTCACCCGCGCGGCCTTCCCGCACCGAAGGCGGCGCGCCCCGGCCGCCCGGTCCGGTCAAGCAGGCTGCCGCAAAAACCGCGCTGCCGGGCCACTCGCCGCTGGGGCCGCCGCCGGGCGCCTGAAGAGCGCCGTGCTTCGCTGCGCCTCGCCAGATTACGTCTCGTCGAGTTCGAATTCGACGCCCGGATAATCCTGCAGCCGCCCGCTCACCTCGACTTCCCGCTCGCTGGTGAACAGGCCGTCGAGGTAGTCGAACGAAAGTTGCCCGACGAGCGCCTTGAGCGCCAGTTCGGCGCTGCGCTTCGGCTCCGTGGCGATATCGCCGGAATCCATGCGGGCACAGAATTGCCCGTTCTTCGCGTCCATCGCGCCGATGTCGATCACCTTGCCATCGACGTTCTGCGCCAGCACGCGCTGCTCCACCGCGAAGAGCCTGAATGGACGTTCGAAACCGGCTTCATTGCCTGAGCGGGTCATGGTGCGTTCTCCGTAAGTGCGGCGACCCGAACGACGCAGCAAGGGCCGCGCCCGTCGCGCCGGACGTCTGTGCAGCGCAGCATCGACTCGTCTTTCCTGCCGGCAGCGCGCCGTCCTACAGTGAACCATCGGCGTTCAACGATCAACCATCAACCCTCGCCATGCACGAAAAGGAGCAGTCACCGTGAACGGATCCATGAACGGCAAGCTTGCGGTCATCACCGGCGCGAGCCGCGGACTCGGACGCAATGCCGCCTTGCAGCTCGCGCGCCAGGGCGCCGGCGTGATCGGCACTTACCAGCGCAACGCTGAGGCGGCGCAATCACTCGTCGATGAAATCGCGAAAGCCGGCGGCCGCGCGGCCGTTCTCGAACTCGACGTCGCCCGGTCCGACACGTTCGGTGCTTTCGCGGACGCGCTCTGCAAGACGCTCGAAGACACCTTCGAGCGCGAGAACTTCGACTTTCTGGTGAACAACGCGGGCACCGGCATCCACGCGCCTTTCGCCGAAACGACGTCCGCGCAGTTCGACGAACTCGTGAACATCCACCTGAAGGGACCGTTCTTTCTGACGCAGACGCTGTTGCCGTACATCCACGAGGAAGGCGCGATCGTCAACGTATCGAGCGGGCTCACGCGTTTCGCGCTGCCGGGCTACGCGGCGTATGCCACGATGAAAGGCGGCATCGAAGTGTTCACGCGCTATCTGGCGAAAGAGCTCGGGCCGCACGGGATCACGGTGAACACCATCGCGCCGGGTGCCATCGAAACGGATTTCGGCGGCGGCGTCGTGCGCGACGATCATGACGTCAATCAGTTCGTCGCGCAGAACACGGCGCTCGGGCGAGTGGGCGTGCCGGACGACATCGGCGGCGCGATCGCGGCGATGCTCTCGGAGGGCAATCGCTGGATGACGGCGCAGCGCGTGGAAGTATCGGGCGGGATGTTCATCTGACGCGGCGGTCGGCCACGCCGCGCGCGAGCAAAAAAAAACCGGACGCCTGGGCGTCCGGTTTTCCTGCCGCGGCCGTGAAGCCGCAGGTAATGCTTTGATGCGTCGCTTAGAAGCGGTGGATGATACCCACGCCTGCTGCGAACATGCTGCGCGACGACGACGGAGCCGTCTGGAAGCCATCGCCGATCGACGCGGTTGCGCTGATCTGACGGTTGATCGCGCCGGTCGGCGTGAACGTCGGCGTGCCGAGCGTGTTGCCGTTCGCGCGCTGGAATGCTTCCAGTGCGTACAGACCCGTGCGCTTCGACAGCGAGTAGTACTGGGACAAGTTGAACTGATGGTACGACGCTGCGTCGTTGATGCCGTTCGCCTTGCTCGCCCACGTGTAGCTGTAGCCTGCAGCGAAGTCCCACGCGGTCGTGGCCTTCCAGTGCACCACGGTGCCGGCCGTGTTGAAGATCGCCGTATCGGTGAACTTCGAGTTGATACCCGGGATGTACTGAACGTTCGTGTACGTCGCCGAAATATCCCACGCGCTGTTGAACGTGTAGCCGAGGCCCACGGCGAAGCGGTTCTGAGCCTGCGCGCCCTGATAGCCGTTGGTCACCGCCGACACGCCCGACTGGCCGCCGGTGTTGGTCGTCGAGGCGTCGCCGTATACGCCGCCGCCGTTCGTCGAGTTGTTGATGCGCGTGAAGGCCACCGCACCGCCGATCGGGCCTTGCTGATACTGGATCGCCGCCGACCAGGTCGAGCCCTGATACACGCTGTCGGGCACGCCCGCGAGCGAGTACGAGCCGCTGACCGTGACGCCGTAGAGCTTCGGCGACGTATAGACGATCGAGTTGTTGGCGCGGTAGATCGTGTCCAGTTCGTCCAGATCGCCCGGGTGCGCGCCGAAGTAACCGGTCAGCCAGTTGGTCGGGCTGTACGGCGACATCAGCGTGTAGTACGAGGTGTACTGGCGGCCCAACGTCAACGTACCGTAGCCGGGGTTCGTCAGACCGACCCACGCCTGACGGCCGAACATCGCGTTCGTGTATTGCTGACCGCCGGTATTGATATTGAAGCCCGATTCGAGCTGGAAGATCGCCTTGTTGCCACCGCCCAGATCTTCAGCGCCCTTCAGGCCGAAACGGCTGCCGGCCCAGATGCCCGACGCCATCTTGACGTTGGAGCGTCCGCCGCTGGTCGAACCGAGCGACGTCTGGCTGCTTTGATAAACGATCGAATCGTCGACGATACCGTACAGCGTAACGCTGCTTTGAGCGAACGCCGGTGCTGCGGCCGCGAACGCCGTGGCTGCGACGACAGCGGCCTTGGTCAGCGTGAAACCCTTCATTTTTTCTCCTCAAGCGGTGGGCAAGTTACCTCTGGACGAGTCTTGGAACCGGTGCCGCCGTGGCGGCTTCGCATGTTTCAACTCGTTACTTTTTCGCTGGCAAGTGTATGGCTTACAGTCAGAATGCGAAAGAAAGACGCGATGCCGTGTCGTTTTTTTTCACTGTCTGGTTAACCAGTATTTTCGCGAACACAAATATTGGGCAACCGGGCACCAAACTGACAGCAAGCTGACATCACCATGGCGAACCCGCGTCCGCAAGTGGGCGCGCTTCTGGCCTGAAAGCCTTGTCCGGCGCGGGTTTCACGGCTTATTCCACGCGCTGGAAAGCATTGCCGGCCGACGGGATAAGGCGCGCCGCGGCCGGGCGCGAGACGATCGTCGGGCGAGATCGGCGTGAGGATGGGGAAATCGGCGGTCTGGAGAAATTTCGCGCGTCGGGATGAGAATCTGCGCGTCGTCAAATGCCGCTGCGATTGCACGCGGCTTTCGGGATGGCGAGGCGCATCAGGGAAACGAAAGGCCGTTGCAGCCTTTCACCGGTGCGCCCGGCCGGAGTGCGTCGTGTCTAGGACTCGATTTTCGCGCGCAGTTCGCGGGCGGTTTCGAGCAGGCCTTCGTAGCCCGAGCGCGCGTGCGCCGGCAGATCGGGATCGCCGACGAGCGTGCCGAGCGTCTCGATGATGCTGAACAAGATGCCCTTCGCCGCTCCCGCGGCCATCTTGCCGGCGGCATAGGATTCGTCGACGTGCGTGATCGCCGCGTCGAAGTGCTCGACTTCGGGATGCGCTTCGCCGATCTCCGATGCGTCGTCGCGCGGCTCGGTCGGGTCGGTGTTCATGATGATTGTCCTCCCTACGTGGTCTCTGCTTCCTGTATAGCGCGACCGATGGGCGCGCGCAATCGAGAGCGCACCGGTCACGATGTCGGCAGTTCCTGCACCCGTTCGATGAAATGCACGCGCCGCGTGTCGCCCGTGCTCTTGCCTGCGCCGTGCAGCACGCCGTGTTCGGACAGCAGCGCGCGCAGCTCGAGGATGACCGGAAACACTTCGTGGTTGTGATCCGCGCCCTGCCGGTCATGCGCTTCCTGCTCGCGCTCGACGATCCAGCGGTCTTCCGTGAAGATGCGCTCCGTAAACCAGACGAGCAGCGGCCACGCGGCGTCCAGCAGAAACGAAACCTTCGGCCGCCGGATCGACAAGAGGCCGAACGTGCGATTAGTGCGCTGCTCGGCGTCGAGCGGCACGTAGGCGATCCAGAGATCCATCACCATCGTCTCGTCCTTGGTGCGGATCTTGAGCGTCTGATACGGATAGTCGGTGCGGATCGTCATCACGTCTTTCTGGCCGTCTTCGGGCTTGGCGCCGCGCTTCTGCCCGAACACCAGCGCCTCGCCGATCGGCTGCTTGCCCGCCTCGCGCGCGAACGTATAGTCGACTTCGATCCAGTCGTCGCCGCGCCGGCGCCCCACAGAACGAGCGCGCATGCTGCCCATCTGGCGCCGGTGCAGGAACTGATGGTTCATGTCCATCAGGTTCTCGTGCATGAAGGTGTAGTGGCACTTGACGTCGCCGCCGAAGCGGCGCGTCTTGTAGGCGCGGTCGGCGGACGAAGAGAGATCGGGAAACTTCACCTGATCCGCGAGCGCCGGATCACCCGTGAACACGAAGATGAGCCCCGCCGTCTCGCGGCACGGATACGCGCGCACGCCATTGGGCAGGCGCTCGCGGCCGAGATAGGGAATGTCGGTGCAGCGGCCGGTGCAGTCGTAGGTCCAGCCGTGATAACAGCAACGGATGGATTCGCCATCGACGACGCCCGCAGAAAGCGGCACCTGCCGATGCGCGCAGCGATCCTCGAGCGCGAACACCTGGCCCGATTCGGTCCGCACGAGCACGATCGGGTCGCCTGCGAAGCGCACGCCGTGAGCCTTGCCGCGCCTGACTTCGCGCGACCACGCGAGCGGATACCAGTGATCGGGATGGATGTCGACCCGACGCAGATCGCGCGGCGGCCTGGCTGGCGTGTCGATGGAACCGGCTTCTTGCTCGCCTTGCGGCAGCGCTGCGTGCATGTACGACGCCTCCAGTGAAAAGGAGATCGGATTAAGCGCCGCGATCGAATGCGACGCAATGAACGACCATTCGCAGTCTACACGGCGACGATCGTTTCGGCGCGCGCCGAATGGCCCGTGATTGTGCCGATCATGATCGTCGTCAGGCGGACTGGCCGAGATGCGCATGCAGGTAGTCGATCAGCGCGCGCACCTTCGGCGGCAGAAAGCGATTGGGCGGATAGAGCAGCCACACGGGCCCGCGATACGCGCGCGCCTGCATTTCCCAGTCGGCGAGGACGGCTTGCACCGTGCCCGCCGCGAGCGCGTCGCGGGCGGCGAAGTCGGGCAGCATGGCGATGCCGAGCCCGGCTTCGGCCGCCTCCAGCCGCGCGCCGGCGTGATTGGCGACGTAGCGCCCGCGCACCGTGACGCTCGCCGCCTCGCCGCTCCGTGTGAAGCGCCAACGGTTGTCGTCCGCCGTCTCTCCCAGATAGATGCAATCGTGCTGCGCAAGTTCACGCGGATGCGCCGGCGCGCCCCGCTCGCGCAGATAGCCCGCCGATGCGCACAGCAGCCAGCGCACGCGCCCGAGCGGCCGGGCCGCGAGTCCCTGCGGCGGCTGGCCCGTCGCACGGATCACGAGATCGACGTCGCTTTCGAGCGGGTCGATGTCGTGATCGGCGAAAACGAGTTGCAGGTCGACCTCCGGATACGCCGCGAGAAATCCCGCGACGAGCGGATGAATCACGGATTTGGCGTAAGCCGTCGGTGCCGACAGCGCGACGCGTCCCTGCGGCTTGCCGGAAAGCTGCCCGGCGGCATCGACTGCGCCCGACGCGGCCGCCGCCATGTCCCGGCAATGCCGGTACACCTGATAGCCCGATTCGGTCACGCGAACCTTGCGTGTCGAGCGTTCGAGCAGGCGCGTGGCGAGCGCTTCCTCCAGACGCTTGATTTGCCGGCTTACCGTCGATGGCGTGCTGCCCAGTTGCCGCGCCGCAACCGAAAAATTCCCCGCATCGACGACGCGCGCGAAGACCGCCATGTCGGGCAGCAGGTTGAAAAGATCGGCTGGATTCATTTGTGCATTTGCGACAACAAGGCTGTGCGTTTCGACCGGATTATCGCGCTCAACGCATCATTCGACAATGACGGCTTATCTACCGGAGCCGCTGCATGACACCCGAATCTCCTGCCCGCCGTCTGCTTCCTCTCGCCGATCTTCTGCTGTTCGCCGTGGCGATGGTGTGGGGCAGCAGCTATGGCATCGTCAAGAGCGCGCTGGCGTTCTATCCCGTGCTGGGGCTGCTCGCGCTGCGCTTCGGCATCACCTTCTGCCTGCTGGCTGCGAATCTGCGACATCTGCGGCACGCGAGCAAGCAGACGTTGCTCGGGGTACTGACGCTCGGCCTTTTCCTCCTGTCGATCTTCCTGGCTGAAACCTTCGGCGTCTTGCACACGCGCGCCGCGAACGCCGCGTTTCTCATCAGCCTGTGCGTGGTGCTGACGCCGCTCGCCGAATGGGCGCTGCTGCGGCGTCGGCCCGGTGCGAGCGAGTGGCTGGCGGTCGGCGTGTCGCTCGCGGGCGCGTGGCTGCTCGCGGGCAACGGCGCCCTCTCGTTCGACTTCAATCTCGGCGACGGCCTGATCCTCGCCGCGGCCGTGCTGCGCGCGCTCGCGGTCTGCGTGACCAAGCGCGTGCTGCGCGCCGCGCCCTTGCCGGCGCTGACGGTGACTGCCGTGCAGGCGGGCGTCGTCGCGTCGGGGAGCGCGGCGCTGGCGTTCGTGTTCGCGCCGTCGCAATGGCAGCCGTTGCCCGCGCTCGCCGGTCACGGCATGTTCTGGGGCTCGGTGCTGTATCTCGTGTTCGCCTGCACGCTGTTCGCGTTTTTTGCCCAGAACTACGCGATCGGCCGAAGCAGCCCGACACGCGTTTCGTTGCTGATGGGCAGCGAACCCGCGTTCGGCGCGCTGTTCGCGAGCGTCTGGCTCGGCGAGCATGTATCGACGGCGGGATGGATCGGCGGCGCCATGATCGTCGCGGCCTCGTTGATGGCGACGGTGCCGTGGCGCCGCGTGTTCTCGGCGCGTGCGGGCGACGCTGTGAGCGAAGCGTCGTCATGAGCACGGCGCGGCTTAAGCGTTCTTCTCGGCGGCCGGGCGCGCGTCCGGCTCGGCGAGGATATATCGATGACTGGTCGAGTCATCGATTCGACCATCGCCGGTAACGACCGCGCCTCGGCGCTGCGTGTTTGCGTCGCGTGCCGGTGGCGCCGTGAGTGCCGCGCGGCCTACGCGCTTTTCTCGAAGACCAGACTGAAGTTATTGGCCGGCATCGCGACGACTTCCTTCAGCGTGAGACCAGCCTGCGCGCCCAGTTCCTCGACCGCCTCCATGTCGCGCACGCCCCAGCGAGGATCGGTCGCGCGCAACTGCGCATCGAAGGCCTCGTTGCTCGGCGCCGTGTGCGCGCCGTTGCGCCGATACGGCCCGTACAGGTACAGTACGCCCCCCGCTCCCAGACGCGCGCCCGCGCCGCGAAGCAGCGCTTCGGCTGCCTCCCACGGCGCAATGTGGATCATGTTGATGCATACGATGGCCGCCGCTTCGCCGATGCCCCAGTCGTCGCTGCGCACATCGAGCGCGAGCGGCGCACCGAGGTTCGCGAACCCGGCGTGAGCGCGCCACGCGGCGATGGAATCGCGCGAAGCCTCATCGGGGTCGCTCGGCTGCCAGACGATCTGTGGCAACGCCGCCGCGCAATGCACCGCATGCTGACCCGTGCCGCTCGCGATCTCCAAAACGACGCCGGTCGGCGGCAGCACGCGCGTCAGGACCGATAAAATCGCCTCGCGGTTGCGTTCGGCAGCAGGCGCGCGGCGGCGCACGGCACCTGTGGGGAGCGGAGTTTCGTCGGGGTTGAATGGAGCTTGCGTCATGATCGCCTGGGCGTGAAGTGTCGATGAAAGTGCGGCTGCCGTCGCACCGGGTCTGATCGGATACCGGGTTCGAGGTCGAAGGATCGACGCGCCGGCGGCAAACGCCTCGCGCATGGGCGCGATTCGTGCTGTCCGCCTCCGGGCGAAGCACGGCGCGCGGGCAAACCTGTGTATGCTCCCGGATGATCCCGCGCCCGCCGCACATTCTTGCATCTTGCGTTTTGCATGCGAAATGCCATTTGGAATGCAAAACGCAAGATGCAAAACATCGCCGGAGCAACATGCCGACGATACATCCCGAGAACCGAGGAGCGCGCACGCGGCGCGACCGAAACGGAGTGAATCATGCCGCATGATCCGAACCAGGACACGAAGAAGCCGTCGAGCGACGGCCCCGACGACGACATGATCGCGTTTGCGAGCGAAGTATTCGATGTCGCGCGCCGTGGCGACGCCGCGATGCTCGACGCGCTCCTCTCGAAGGGCGTGCCGCCGAACCTGCGCAACGAAAAGGGCGACAGCCTCGTGATGCTTGCGAGCTATCACGGCCATGCGGACGCGGTGCGCGTGCTGCTCGAACACAAGGCCGATCCGGATCTGCGCAACGATAACGGCCAGACGCCGATCGCGGGCGCGGCGTTCAAGGGTTTCACTGACGTCATCGGAACGCTGCTCGATCACGGCGCAAATGTCGAAGGCGCATCGCCCGACGGACGCACGGCGCTGATGAGCGCGGCGATGTTCAATCGCGTGGAGATCGTCGAGTATCTGATCGCGCGCGGCGCCGATCCCGATGCACGCGATGCCGGCGGCTTCTCCGCGCGCGACGCCGCCGAAAAGATGGGCGCGCCCGACACGGCCGCCCTCCTCGCCCGCGTCGCCCCGGCAAGCAGCACGGACAGCGCGCGCACACCGCCGGACGCGTGAGCGTGCGGCGGCATGCGGCGGCTCGCAAACGCGCACCGCACTTTGCATTCATTCTTTTGCATTCAAGATTCAATCCGCTTCGGCTGCATGCGATAGACACATCCGGCGAACACCGGCGCCCGGCGCGTGTCGAAGCGAACCGACGAACCATTCGAACAAGCAGGTAACCCGGAACCATGGAGCTTTTGCGATGACAGGCGGTTCTCCGCGTCGGGGTGACGCGCCGTCCGACGGCCACCGCGCGCCGCGACGCGCGCGCCGTGCCGACAGCGCCTTTCATGCGGCCGCGCACGCGTTCGCGCGCCTGTTGATGCACCTGGCCGCGCTCGCCGCCGCGTGTGTGCGGACTGCGCTCGCGCTGCGGCCCACCGCGAGCCTCACGGTGTTCGCCGCGTTCGCGCTCTCGGCTTGCGGCCTGTTGCCGCAACAGACGCCCGCGCCGATCGTCGAGCATTCCTACATCCCGACGCCCGAGGAAACCGGACCCGCCGAGCCCGAGGAACCGTTGCCCGCCGTGCAGGCACCGGAACCCGCGTCCGCCGTGAAGCCCGCCCCCGCGCCGAAGCCGAAACGCCGCATCGTCAGGCCCAAGCCGCCGGAGCCGGTCGTGACGCCGCCGCCCGAGCCGCCCGAGCCGCCGCCACCGCCGCAGATCATCTCGACGCGCATCATGCAGCACGATCAGTTGCACGGTCTGCTCGACTCGGAAGTGCAACGTCCCGACGGCAAGGTCGTCGGCCGCGCGGTGGATCTCTATGTCGACGGCTCCGCGAAGCCGAAGCTCCTGATGGTGAACCTCGCCGGTTTCCTCGGCGTCGGCGACCGCAAGGTCAACTTCCCGTGGGCTGCGTTCCGCTTCACGCCGAATTCGAAGACCGCGCCGATCACTTTCGTGCAGCCGCCCGCCGTCAAGGGCAAGCCAGCCGATCCCGTGCCGAAGCCTCAACCCGTCGCGGAGGCGCCGCCCACGGTCGTGCAGCTCCTCGATTCGACGGTCACGCAGAAGAACGGCTCGCGCATCGGCCGCGTGGTGGACGTGCTCGTCGATTCGCAGGCTCAGCCGGAGGCGCTCGTGCTCGATCTGTCGAGTTCGCTCGCGGGTGACAAGCGCCACGTCGCGGCCAACTGGGGCGACCTGCATGTCCTCTCGCGCAACAAACAGTGGCAACTGCAGATGGATTTCAACGACGCGCAATTGAAGGCCGCACCGACCTACGCGCCCGAGCAACCGATCAAGATCGTTTCTCCCGTCGTGCCCGCACCGGCATCGACGGCGTCCGCCGCATCGGCTGCCACGGCTTCGTCCGGCCCCGCCGGCACGACGGCTTCCGGCGCCGTAGCCGCGCAGGCGCCCGCGTCCGGCGCGCGCCCCGCCAGATAACGGATCACGACATGGATAACCGATTCACGACATGGTAATTGCACGCAGTCTGCGCGCGCTCGACTGGCTGAACTTCTTCGTCGCCAACGTGCAGACCGGCTTCGGCCCTTTCATTGCTTCGTACCTTGCGGCCAACAAATGGACGCAGGGCGAGATCGGCCTGATGCTTTCCGTCGGCACGATCAGCGCGATGGCGAGCCAGTTGCCGGCAGGCGCGCTCGTCGATGCGATGCGCAACAAGAAATTCGCCGCGCTCTCCGCGATCGTCGCGATCATCGTGAGCGCGCTGTTGCTCGCCGCGAGTCCGACGTTCGTCCCCGTTTTTGCCGCCGAAGTGCTGCACGGCTTCGCGAGCTGCATGCTCGTCCCGGCGATGGCGGCAATCTCGCTCGCTCTCGTTTCGCGCGCCGATCTCGGCGACCGGCTCGGCCGCAACGCGCGCTGGGCGTCGATCGGCAGTGCGCTCACCGCGGCGCTGATGGGTGCGTTCGGCGAGTATCTGTCGCTGCGCTCGGTGTTCTTCCTGACCGCCGCGCTCGCGCTGCCGGCGATCGTCGCGCTACGCATGATCCATTACGACGCAGCGCCCGGCGTGCCGCGCGCGCCTGCGGGCGGCAAGTCGAAGCTGACGTCCGAGGGCGAAGAGCGCGAATCCTTGCGCGAGCTGCTGAAGGACAGACGGCTGCTGATCTTTGCGGCGTGCGTGGTGCTCTTTCATCTCTCGAATGCGGCGATGCTCAATCTCGCCGCCGGCGAAGTCACCGCGCACATGGGCGACAACGTTCAACTCGTGATCGCGGCGTGCATCATCGTGCCGCAGTTCATCGTTGCGGCGTTGTCGCCGTGGGTCGGGCGGCAGGCGCAGAACTGGGGGCGCAGGCCCGTGCTGATCATCGGCTTCTGCGCGCTGCCGATCCGCGCGATCCTGTTCGCGGGCGTGAGCAGCCCGTATCTGCTCGTGCCGGTGCAGATGCTCGACGGCATCAGCGCGGCGGTCTTCGGCGTGATGTTGCCGCTCATCGCGGCGGACGTCGCGGGCGGGCGCGGGCACTACAACCTCACGATCGGCTTCTTCGGGCTCGCGGCGGGCGTCGGCGCAACGTTGTCGACGGCCGCGGCCGGATTCGCCGCGGACCGCTTCGGCACCGCGATGAGCTTCTTCGGACTGGCCGCCGCAGGCGCGCTCGCGGTGGCGATGGTCTGGCTCGCCATGCCGGAGACGCGCGGCACGCAGGCGGTGAAGGAAGAAGAAAAGCCGCCGGTGAAAGCCTAGCGGCCAATGCTCACGCGAGCGGCTTCAGTCCTTCGAGCAGCGTCGGTACCAGTTCGCTCACCGTGGGATGGATATGCATGGCCCGCTGCAGCGTCGTATAAGGCGCATCCGCGTTCATGATTTCGATGAAGGTATGAATCACCTCATCGCCTTCGATGCCGTGAATCGCCGCGCCCAGAAAGCGCTTCGTGCGCGCATCGACGAGCGCCTTCATGAAGCCCGCCGTTTCGCCGCGTTCGCGCGCGCGCCCCACGCGCGTCATCGGCATCGTCGCGATGAGCGCCTCGCGGCCGTCCTTGCGCACTTCTTCTTCGCTCATGCCCACGCGCGCGAACGGCGGATCGACGAATACCGCATACGCCATGATGCGCGTGTCGACACTGCGCGATTCGCCGTCGAGCAGATTCGACGCGATGATCTCGTAGTCATTCCATGACGTATGCGTGAATGCGCCGCGCCCGTTGACATCGCCGAGCGCATAGACGCCTTCCGCTTTCGTGCGCAACTGGCCGTCCACGTCGATCATGCCGTGCCGGTTCACCACGATACCCGCGTGTTCGAGGCCGAGATCGTCGGTGTTCGGCGTGCGGCCCGTCGCGAAGAGCAGATGTGATGCATCGATCGAGCCGTCGCCCAGCACGATGCGCACGCCGTCCGCCGACGGCTCCACGCGCCCGATCTGCGCGTCGAAGCGAAATTCGATGTCTTCGCCGATGAACACGTCCTGCACCGCGCGCGCGAAGTCTTCGTCCTCGCGCGTGAGGATGCGCTCGCCGCGCACGAGCAAGGTCACGCGGCTGCCGAAGCGCCGGAACATCTGCCCGAACTCGAGCGCGATATAGCTGCCCCCGACGATCACGAGATGCGCGGGCACTTCAGTGAGTTCGAGGATCGTCGAGTTGGTGAGATACGGTACGCGCTCGAGCCCTTCCACCTTCGGCACCGACGCGCGCGTGCCCGTGTTGATGAAGGCGAGATCGGCTTCGATGTCCTGCGTCGAGCCGTCGGCGGCCTCGATGCGCAACGCGTGCGGCCCCGTGAAGCGCCCGTGTCCCTTGAACACGGTGAGATTCTTCGTGCCGCGCAGCCATTTCTCGATGCCCTCGCGCGAGCCGCCGATCACGTCGTCCTTGCGCGCCTTAACGCGCGCCATGTCGATGCTGATCTCGCCGCCGATCATCACGCCGTATTGCGCCGCCGTGCGCGCGACGTGCGCCGCGCGCGCGCTCGCGACATAGGTCTTGGTCGGCGTGCAGCCGACATTCACGCAGGTGCCGCCGAACAGGTGCCGCTCGATCACGGCCGTACGCTTGCCGCTTTGCGCGAGCCGCACGGCAAGCGGCGAGCCGCCCTGCCCGGTGCCGATGACGACCGCATCGAAATGCTGTGACATGCTGAGTTCTCCCCGGCCCGGCCGCGTCGCCGATGCACGCTGCGTGCGGGAGCGAAAGACCGTGCGTATGAAGCGGATGACGAATCGCAACGCGAAATCGGAAATCATCTTACGCGCAACTCGCCGCGCGGTCAGAGAGGGTGCAAAGCCAGGGTCGACGCGCGCGCAATAGCAGACACAGGCATGGCTCGTGCTGCGTTTCGTATGAACGTCCCGCGCGTCGCCGCGCGGCCCGCCTGGCCACGGCACACGAGACCCGCAAAGGGATACATGATCGAGACGATATGGTTTCTCGTCGTCGGCTGCGTGCTCATCTTCATGGGTCTCGCCAGTTCGACATTCAAGCGCCTGCCGATCAGCACCGCCATGTGCTATCTCGCGATCGGCTTCGTGCTCGGCCCGGGTCTGGCCAATCTCCTCACGCTCGACCTTGCAGCCGACGCGACCGTTCTGCGGCGCATCACCGAGGTCGCGATGCTCGTGTCGCTCTTCGCGATCGGCCTGCGCCTGCGCTTGCCGCCCACCGACCGCATCTGGATCCTGCCGGTGCGCCTGGGCTTCGTCGCGATGCTCCTGACGGTGGCCGCGCTCACGCTCTTCGCCGTCTATGTACTCGGGCTCGGCTGGGGTCCGGCACTCCTGCTCGCCGCGATGCTCGCGCCGACCGACCCCGTGCTCGCCCACGACGTGCAGGTGGAAACGCCCGGCGACCTCGACCTGCTGCGCTTCTCGCTGACGGGCGAAGGCGGCCTCAACGACGGCATCGCGCTGCCCTTCGCGCTGCTGGCACTCGCGGTGTGCCGCCTCGAAACATCGCCGGGCGACGCGCTGCACTGGACGTTCGCCTTGCAGGCGATATGGGGCATCGCGGGCGCGCTCGCGAGCGGCTGGCTGCTCGGCGCGCTATCGGTGCGAGTCGTCGCGTATCTGCGCACGCGCCACGGCGAGGCGCTCGGTCCCGAGGGTTTCTATGCGCTCGGATTGATCGCGCTTTCGTACGGCGTGGCCGAATTGCTGCACACGTATGCGTTTCTCGCGGTGTTCGCCGCCGGTCTCGCGATGCGTCGCGTCGAGCAGAAGACGAGCGGCGGCAAGTCCGCGCGCGAGACGCTCGGCAGGATCGACGCCGATGACGTCGGCGCCGCCGCGGCCGATCCCGAGCGCGCACACGCCTTCATGGCCGAACGCGTGCATGGCTTCACGATCGAGCTGGAACGCATTGCAGAAGCCGCGATCATGCTGCTGGTCGGCGCCGTGCTCGCGGCGACGTGGCGCGAGCTTTTCACGTGGCAGACGGGCGCGCTCATCGCCGCGCTCTTTCTCGTGCTGAGGCCCGCGGCGGTAGAAGCTTCGCTGCTCGGCTCGGATGCCGCGGCGTCGCAACGACGCCTCATGAGCTGGTTCGGCATACGCGGGGTCGGCTCGTTCTATTATTTGCTGTATGCGCTCGAACACGCGCCGCAGGATATCGCGGTGCCGCTCGTGCCGTTCGTCATCGCGACGATCACTGCGTCGGTCGTCGTGCACGGCATCACCGCGACGCCATTGATGACACGTTATCAACGCACGCGGATCGATGACTGAATGTCATGATGCATGGCGCACATCTTTCGAGGACCGATCCGGCATGAAGCATCTGCTTTTCTTTTGCGGGCACGCGGGCACCGGCAAGACGACGCTCGCGAAGCGCCTCTTCGCGCCGCTCATGCACGCAACGGGTGAACCGTTCTGCCTGCTCGACAAGGACACGCTGTACGGCGCCTACAGCGCCGCGGCGATCGGCGCGTTGACCGGCGACCCGCACGATCGCGACAGTCCGATGTTCATCGAACATTTTCGCGATCCGGAGTATCGCTCGCTCGTCGACACGGCTGCGGAAAATCTGTCGTTAGGCGTGAGTGTGACGGTGGTTGCGCCGCTCACGCGCGAAGTGCGCAGCGGGCGTCTGTTCGATCGCGCGTGGCTCGGCATCGGTGACGATGTGATCATTCGCGTCGTATGGGTGCACGTGGATGAAAACGTGGCGCGCGAGCGCATCGTCGCACGTGGCGATGCGAACGATGCCTACAAGCTCGCGCACTGGGAAGAATATCGACAGCGCCTTTTCGCGCCCGACGAAGCGCTTGCCCGAACGCTCGTCATGTTCGACAACAGCGCGCCTTCGGATCAGGCGCACGACGCTTTGCTCGCGCGCCTGATCGAGACGCCTTAAACGGCACGTATGCCACGCACGCTTCCTTAAGCGACCGCCAGATGCCGCGCCGTCGTCACCGTGTTCGCGCCTTCATACAACTTGCCGAAGCGATTATTGAGGAACGCTTCGAGCGGCACCTGCTCCTGACGCACGAAGCCGCTTTGCGGCAGCACGCCTTCGCGGAACAGATCGAGCTCCGCGCAGATCGCGCCGGCGGTCGTGATCTGAATCGCGCTCATCGGCGTGCCGCACACGTCCTTAGCGAAGATCTTGCGCGTGAACACGTCCTGCACGAGCTGTCCGCGGCGCATGCCCGTCACGGTGACAAAGATCAGCACGACGTCCTGCGCAGTCGAGGGCACCGCGCGCTTGAGCATCGTCTTCAGGCCGTCGCGATCGGTGGACATGCGCAGGTCGTCGAGCAGGAACTTCATCAACTCGCGATGCCCCGGATAACGCACCGATTTATAGTCGAGCGTCTCGACTTTGCCCGCGAGCGTCTCGCACAATGTGCCGAGGCCGCCCGACGTATTGAACGCTTCATACTCGATGCCGTCGAGCGAGAAATGTTCGACGCCTTCGAGCGGCTGCACCCATTGCGTGCGGCCATCGCGGATCGCCTCGCACGGCTGGCAATACTCGTTGATCAGGCCGTCGATGCTCCACGTCAGGTTGTATTTGAGCGCGTTGGTCGGAAACTCGGGCAGCGCGCCGACGCGCATCTTGACTTCACGGACATCGTCCAGACGCTTCGCCAGATCATGCGCGACGATACCGATGAAACCCGGCGCGAGGCCGCATTGCGGCATGAAGGCAAGTTCCGAACTTTCGGCGATGGCGCGGATGGCGTGCGTCGCGCGGACATCTTCCGTCAGGTCGAAATAATGCACGCCCGCCGCCTTGGCCGCCGAGGCAACGTTGATCGCGAGGTAGTACGGCAGCGCGTTGACGAGCGCGTCGAAGCCGTTCAGCGCCTGGCGCAGTGCGGGCGTGTCGGCGGAATCGACACGGCGCGTCGGAATGCCTTGCGCATCGAGCAACGCGAGCGCGTTTTCGTCGCGATCGAACGCGACGACTTCAAAATCCCCCGTTTCACGCAGCAAATGGGCAATGCTCTGACCGATCAATCCGGCGCCGACGAGGGCCACTTTCATATTCATCTCCTTTATGTGTGCGGGTTGAGCGACGGGCTGAGCCGATTCGCTTCCACATACAGTTTAGGAGCGCATGAATACTGATTCCTAGACACAAAATGATGCGCTTCGACGATCGTTTTCGTCATTTCGACGATAAAACCCTACGATTCGCATCGACGCCTCATCCCGCGCGGTCGATCTTGCGCGCAAGAATGATCGACGTCGTGGTCCGCTCGACGCCTTCGAGTCCGCCGATTTCGTCGAGCAGATCGTTCAGGCGGTCGGGCGAATCGGCGCGCAGCCACGCGACGTAATCGAACTCGCCGCTCACCGCGCAGAGAAGTTGAATCTCGGGCATGCGCGCGAAGCGCTTTTGCAGGTCGCGGCCGTACTTCGGCATGAGCTTGATGCCGACATACGCCTGAATGCTCGCGTCCAGCACGTCCTGACCCAGCCGCACGCCGTAGCCCGCGATCACGTTATTCTTCTCGAGCCTCGCGATGCGCGCGATCACCGTCGTGCGCGCGACGCCCAGTTGCCGCGCGAGATGGGCGACGCTCTCACGCGCGTTCATCTGCAGGAGCGCGACGAGATTGCGGTCGATGTCGTCGAGCTGGTCGAGGCGCGGCGGTCTCATGTGGGCGTCGTCCCTGGTTTTTTGCGTTTTGCGTGATGTGTTTTGAATGCAATCAGGCATTCGGCATGTTGTGTTTTGCATTATCGCCGACAAGCCCACGGCTCAGACGCCCAGCCGCGCCACCATGAAGTCGACGAAGCTCGCGAGCTTGGGCGTCGCGCGCGTATCGCGCGGATAGACGAGATGCGCGGGCGAAGGCTTCGGCAGGAAATCGTGCAGCACGGCCACGAGCGCGCCGCTCTTCAGATCGTCTTCGACGAGCGCGTGCGGCTGAAGCACGAGGCCGAAGCCCGCGAGCGCGGCCTTTCTGAGCGCCTGTCCGTTGTTGGCCCGAAAGCGCGCCGACTGCGTGCGGCTCGAGTGCGTGGCGTCGTCCTCGCCTTCGAGCCGCCAGCCCGCCTCGCGACCCTGATGCACGAAGCCGAGACATTCGTGGCTGGCGAGATCGGCGGGCGTCGCAGGCGTGCCCGCGCGGGCGAGATACGCGGGCGACGCGCAGACGGTCATCGCGTAGGGCTTGAGCGGGCGCGCGATGAAGCTCGAATCGGGCAGCACGCCGATGCGCACGGCCGCATCGAACCGCTCTTCGACGATATCGACCATGCGGTTGCTGAGATCGAGTTCGACGGCGATCTGCGGGAACGCCGCGAGGAACTCGGTCACCGCGGGCGTGACGAACTGCACGCCATAGGTGAGCGGCACGGTCACGCGCAGCACGCCGCGCGGCGTCGCGCTCATCGCTTCGGCGAGGGCGTCGGCGGCGTCGACGTCGGCGAGAATGCGCCGGCAGCGTTCGTAGTATTCGCGGCCGATTTCGGTCAGGCTCTGCCGGCGCGTCGTGCGCACCATCAGACGTGCATCGAGCCGCGCTTCGAGCGCCTGGAGATGCTTGCCCGCCATCGGCGCGGAAATGGAAAAACGCTCGGCGGCGGCGCTCAGGCTGCCCGCCTCGACGATGGTCACGAAGACCCGCATGCTCAACAAGGTATCCACTGCGCGAATTTTCCAGAGTCGTATCGAATGTAAGCAGATGTGGCAATGCGGTCGGAGCCGCGTGCAATCGTGATACTAATATCCGCCGATGGCGTGCTCATCGCGCTCGCTTTCCAGCAGCTTACTAAGCAGCCCGTCAGGCACGCCGCCTTTCATATCCATCGAAGGTATTCTCCGAATGAAAAGAACACTCGCCGCATTGGCCGCTTTCTGCGCATTGAGCCCGGTTTTCGCGCAATCGTCCGCGCCCGCCGTGCAAACCGCCGCGTCCGCACCGGCTGCGACGAAGCGCGAGGCGCGCGTCGAGGAGCGTATCGCGCAACTGCATGCGAGCCTCAAGATCACGCCGCAGCAGGAAGCACAATGGTCGAAATTCGCCGACGTGATGCGCGACAACGGCCGCACGATGGCCGATCTGTACCGCCAGCGCATCGCGCAGCGCGACACGATGTCCGCGCTCGACGACATGAAGCAATACGAGCAGATCACGCAGGCGAACGCGGACGGCACGAAACGCCTCGTCGAAGCTTTCGATCCGCTGTATGCGAGCCTGTCGCCCGAGCAGAAGAAGCTGGCCGATGCGAGCTTCCGCGAAGATCACAGCAAGGCGCGGCAGAATCGCGCGCATCGCCGTTCGCATGCGGCCGGTGCCGATGCTGCATCGACGACAAAGCCCTGAAGTCAGTCGCATCGTCCGAAGCCTTGCCGGCGCGTAGACGAGCTTGCATCGAGCCCGGAACGAGCCCGCATCGCACGATGCGGGCTTTTTTTCTTTCGGCGGGTGCAAAATGGCGTGAATGCCGTTACGATCCCGCACCGCCACCACTCGCGATCCGCACCATGGTTCATCTGTCCCGACTCGATCTCGCCACCGATCCCGACGCGCGCCGCGTTGTGAAGGACGAAGCCGTGTCCGTCGAATTCGCAGTCGCTCCGGGCGAGCTGATGAGTCTCGAAGGTCCGAACCGCTACGCGAGCGGCGATGCCATCGTCACCGGCAGCGGCGGCGAACGCTGGGTCGTGTCGCGCGATCGGTTCGACGCGAAATACGCGCCCGAAGGCGGCATCGCGCACGGCGGCCCGGGCATGTATCGCAACAAGCCGAGCGTCGTGCTGGCAAAAGAGATGCGCGAGCCCTTCTCCATCGCGCGATCCGATGCGGGCGACATCCTCACCGGCGACACCGGCGACTGGGTCATGCAATACGCCCCGGGCGATTACGGCGTCGTGAAGGCCGCGCGTTTCGCCAAGGTTTATCGCGTGCTCTAGGCGAAGTCCTCGCCCATTTCGATCTCCACTTCGCGCGGCACGGCCTCGCCGTTCGCGTACGTTTCCTCGAGCGAGCCGAGCGTCGCTTCCACATACGCGCGCAACACAGCGTAACTGCGCGCGTGCAGACGCGGCGGCATCGCGCGATAACGCGACAGCGCGGCCGGATCGAAGCGCACGTCGATCGTGATGCGCCGCGCGGTCGAGCCGAAGCGCATCGCCACGTAGTGAATCACGAGCGAGGTACGGCCCGCGTCGTCGATGCGTTCGGCGAACTGCGTCTGCTCGGGAAAGAGATCGCAGATCACGTGCGCGAGCATGTCGATGTCCGCGCTCGGACAGTCGTATTGGTAGTCGTCCATTCGATGTCGAATTCCGGTTGAAGCGCGCGCTTCAGGGACTCAGGCGTCCCGCGGCGGCACGGCGATAGTAGCGCACGAGCGCCGTCGCGACGATCACGCCCAGCACGAGATAGACGGCATCCGCGGCGACGAGCGGCACGAGCCGCGCCTGAAAGAGCGCCGCGGGCAAGCCGACGAGCGCGTGAGCCGCGATCAGCACGCCGAGCGCGTGACGCGAGCGTTCGCGCAGCATCTGCCACATCAGCGCGGAAAAGCCGAGTTGCAGCACGAAGGCGCTCGCCCGCTCGATCACGAAAATGCCCGCCGACACCGGCGACAGGCTCATCAACACCAGATGAATGCGCGCGAGCGCTTCCAGCGGCGCACTGGCGAAATGCGCATCGAGCGTGCCGCGATCGGCGAGCACCGCATAGACGATCCACTGCACCTGCACGAGCACGCCGACGATCCACGCCTCCGCCCCACCATGTCCGATGCCCAACCCGAGCGCAGGCCCATGACGATCGAGCGCGCCGGGCTCGCGCGAAATGAGCCATTTCATCGCGAGAAAGCGCCCGATTTCCTCGCACAGGCCCGCGACGATCGCGCCATAGATGACGAAGACTGCTGGATTAGCGAGCCAGCCCGACGTGAGCGGATTGCCGAGCACGAAGCCGTGCAGCGCGCGCTCGATCACCATGGCGAAGAGCGCGAACACGCCGATGCCGAGAATGGCCTCGCGCGGCACGATGCCGAAGCGCGGCCGCAGCTTCCGGTACGTCACGACGGGCATCGCGGCGATGACGAGCGTCGCGAGCACGAGGCACAGCAAGGTCGAAACACTGACCATTCAAATTCCTTGTGATGCGTGTTGCGTGATCCCCGCCGTCGATGCGCGCACGACGAGTTCGCCCGGCAGCAGGCATTCGCGCGCGGGCATCGCAGCGCCGCCGAGGCGCTCGTGCAGAAACTCGACTGCGCGCCGGCCGATGTCGTAGGTCGGCTGGCGCACCGTCGTCATGCCGGCGAGCTGCGCCCATTCGGAATCGTCGATCGACATCAACGCGACGCGCGACTGCCAGTCCGGGCCGTGACGCTCCTTCAGATGCACCGCGACGCGCAGCGCCACGGGCCCGTTCGCCGCAAACAGCGCGACGCGCTTGCCCGACGCCTTCGCGGCCGCGACGCGCGCATCGAGTTCGGCGAGCGCCGGCGACGCATCGGCGAGATCGAACACGAGCGTCGAGCCGCTCGCATGGAGTGCCGCGACGGTTTCGCGAAACGCGGCCTCGCGCTGACGCCGCGAACTCACATGCGTGACGGGCTGCACGATGAAAAGCAGTTCGTCGAAGCCTTCATCGATCAGATGACGCGTCGCGAGCTGCACGGCGGCGGGATTGTCGAGCCCGACCATATCGGTGACGAGGCCTTCCACCGAACGATCCACGAGCACGACCGGAATGCCGCCCTGCGCGAAGCCCTGCAACAACTCTTCCTTCACGCCCAGCGCGTTGACGATCACGCCTTCGACGCGATACGTCGTGAGCAGTTGCAGATAGCGCCGTTCCATGTCGATCTCGTTGGCCGCGTGACAGATGAGCGGCATGTAGCCGAGCGCATGGCACGCCGCTTCGACGCCTTGCAGCACTTCGACGGAATAAGGATTGGTCAGGTCGGCGAGCAACATGCCGATCAGGCGATTGCGCCCGCGTTTGAGGCCGCGCGCCATCTGGTTCGGCCGATAGTCGAGCTTGGCGATGGCCGCCTCGATCCGCTCGCGCAGATCGGGCGACAGCACGCCCGTCTCGCCGTTCAGATAGCGCGAGATGCTGGTCTTGCCGGTGCCGGCCTCGCGGGCGACATCGGTGATGGTCGCGCGGCGCGCGGCGAATGCAGCCGGGCGGTTCGTCAAAGTGGGATCGTCGGACATAGTGGTGGTGGGCACGCGCTGCGCCGTGTGGCGCGACGCGATGCCGTCATTATCGTTCTCCTCGCATCGCGCATGTTAGCGCATGCGCGGGTCCGATCCCCGCGTTCAGCGCGCGAGCACGCCGCGATTGACGATATTCCGCGTAAGCGTGCCGTCCAGCGCGCCGACGAGATTCTCGGCGGCATTGCGCGCCATCGCGTGACGCGTCTCGTGCGTGGCCGAGCCGATGTGCGGCAGCGCGACGACGTTCTTCATCGCGAGGAGCGGAGAATCGGCGCGCAGCGGTTCCTGCGCGAACACGTCGAGGCCCGCGCCGCGGATCGTGCCGTTTTTGAGCGCCTCGATGAGCGCGGGTTCGTCGACCGTCGGGCCGCGCGATGCGTTGATCAGAATCGCGCTCTGCTTCATTTTCCTGAGTTCATTCGCGCCGATCATGCCGCGCGTCTCTGCCGTGAGCGGCACTTGCAGACACACGAAGTCGGACTGGGCGAGCAGTTCATCGAGTTCGACGCGCACAGCGCCATATTCCTGTTCTGCCTGCTCGTTGGCGCTGCGGTTCGTGTACAGCACGTTCATGCGAAAGCCGAGCGCCGCGCGCCGCGCAACCGCCCCGCCGATGCGCCCGAGACCCACGATGCCGAGCGTCTTGCCCTGCACGTCCACGCCGAAGCACGACTCGCCGATGCTCGCCTTCCAGTGGCCTGCCTTCACCCATTCCGCCAGTTCGACGACGCGGCGCGCGCTCGCGAGGATCAGCGCGAAGACGGTGTCGGCGGTGGATTCCGTCAGCACGTCCGGCGTGTGCGCGAGCACGATGCCGCGCCGCGTGAGGTCATCCACATCGAACTGGTCGAAGCCGACGGAGACGGTCGAGAGCGCCTTCAGACGCGTGGCGCCTTCGATCATGTCAGCGGAAATTTTCACGCTCGCGCCGATGGCGCCGTCCGCGTCCTTCAGCGCCGCGACGAATGCCGCATGATCTTTCGGGTCGACGTTCACCACTTCGGCATGTTCGCGAAGGTACGCTTCGACATCGGAGGGCAAGGCTTTATACGCAACGATCTTTCGGGTCATGGGCGGGTTCGGTGTGAGTGTCGTGTCGGTCTTCGTATCGCTCGGGTCTTATCGCTCGAGTCTTATCGCTCAAGTCTTATCGCTTAAGTCTATTAGCACGGAGACCGGCACATGTCCAAGTTTCGCGCGAAGATCGCGCCCGGCTCAGGGCCGCACCGCCACGCCCGCGCGAACCGTAGCTTGCGGCTTGACAGCCAGTGTCAGCCAGACTGAAAGCAGCAACGCGGCGCTCATGAAAACATACGATGCCGCCGGCGACCCGGTCGCGCCGTTCAGATACCCGACGAAGTACGAACCGACGAACGAGCCCAGCGCGCCCATGCTGTTGATCAGCGCCATCGCCCCGCCCGCGACGTTCTTCGGCAGAAGCTCCGGCACGATCGCGAAGAACGGGCCGTAAGGCGCATACATCGCCGCGCCCGCGATCACGAGCAGCGCATACGACGCCCAGAAATGGCTCGAACCGAGCAGATACGATCCCGCGAACGCCACTGCGCCGATCAGAAGGAACGGCCACACGAAGACCTTGCGCGCCTGCAGTTTGTCGGAGGCCCACGAAGCCAGCAGCATCGAGATGGTCGCGGCGAGATACGGCACGGCCGAGAGCCAGCCCGTTTCGACCATGCCGAGCGTCGAGCCGCTCTTCAGGATCGACGGCAGCCACAGCACGAAGCCATACACGCCGATGCTCCAGCAGAAGTACTGCGCGCACAGCTTGATCACCGCCGGCGATTTGAACGCCTCGCGATAGTTCTTGACCGGCTTGATGGCGGCCTGTTCGGCGCGCAGCGTCGCATCGAGATCATTCTTTTCCTGCTCGGTGAGCCATTTCACCTGCGCGGGCTTGTCCTTCACGATGAACCACCAGATCACGGCCCACACCACCGCCGGCAAACCTTCCGCGATGAACATGTGGCGCCAGCCGAACGAGTTCACGAGATAGCCCGACACGACCGACATCCACAGCACCGTCACCGGATTGCCGAGAATGAGAAACGTGTTGGCGCGCGAGCGCTCGGACTTCGTGAACCAGTTCGCGATGAAGACGAGCATCGCGGGCATCACGGCCGCCTCGACGACGCCGAGCACGAAACGAATCGCCATCAGCGACGGAATGTTGCTCACCATGCCCGTGAGCGTCGCGCATCCGCCCCACAGCACGAGACTCCAGAACACGAGCTTCTTCACGCTGCGGCGCTCGGCGTAGATCGCGCCCGGAATCTGAAAGAAGAAGTAGCCGAGAAAGAACAGCGCGCCGATCAGCGACGACAGTCCCTTGCTGATGCCGAGATCCTGATTGATGCCCGCGGCCGCGGCGAAGCCGTAGTTGGCGCGGTCGAGATACGCGAGGCTGTACGTGATGAAGACGATCGGCATGATCGCCCACCAGCGGCGCACGGCAAGCTTGGGAGTCGTGGATTGCATGGTTGTCTCCGAACGCAATTCGGTTGAGTCTCTCGGTTGCTGGCCTCAGGCCAGATCGAACGCGGCTGTGGCCGTCTTGTCGTTGGAATCTTTTTCGAGCGCATCGAGCGCGGCGCGCGTCGGCAGGCCTTCGCTGTCGCCGATCACCTGAATCGCCAGCGCGCCGATGCGGTTGCCGCGCGCGATCGCGTGCCGCACGTCGCGCCCTTCCAGCAGCGCGCTCACGACGCCGACCGCGAAGCCGTCGCCCGCGCCGACCGTATCGACGACCTTCGCGACCGGCACCGCCGGCACGATGCCTTGCTCGTCGTCCGCCGTGCGGAAATACGCGCCGTGCGCGCCCAGCTTCACGACGACGCCCTTCGCGCCCTGGTCGAGATAGAACGCCGCGATATCTTCGGGCTTCGCGTAACCGGTGAGCGTCAGGCCTTCGGAGACGCCCGGGAACACCCAGTCGGCGAGCGCGGCGAGTGCGTTGAGCGACTCGGCCATCGCCTCGCGCGACGGCCAGAGCGTCGGGCGCAGGTTGGGATCGAAGGAGATCGTCTTGCCTGCGGCACGCATTTCCCGCGCCATATGGAACGCGAGTTCGCGCGAAGTCGCGGAAATCGCGGGCGCGACACCCGTCAGATGCAGGTGACGCGCGCCAAGCACGTAATCCGCGACGTAATCGTCGATCGAAAGATGACTCGCGGCCGAGCCGCGTCGGAAGTATTCGACCGCCGGATCGCTGCCGTCGTCGCACTTGCCCTTCAGCTGGAAGCCCGTCGGATAACGCTCGTCGATGCTCACGCAGCGCGCATCGATTCCTTCGGCTGCGAGCACGTCGAGCACATAGCGGCCGAACGAATCGTGACCGACGCGGCTCATCCAGCCCACCTTGAAGCCGAGGCGCGAAAGGCCGATCGCGACGTTCAGGTCCGCGCCCGCGACCCGCTTCGTAAAGTGGCCGACGCGGGCGAGATCGCCCGTTTCGGCTGCGACGAACATCGTCATCGCTTCACCGTAAGTGACGACGTCGAGGGCTTCGGGCTTGGCTTGCATGTCGGTTCCTTTACAAATGAATGCTGAATGCAAAATGCGTAACTCAAAATGCCGCGATGCGGGCGACCTGGCGCGCCGCGTCGGCGTCGAGCGAGACGTCCGCGCCCGCGATAAACGGATATTCGATGCCGCGCGGCACATCGCCCGGCAACTGCGCGAGCAGCGTCGCGAAGCGCGCGTCGCCGTGCGCGGGCGCGGCGGCGAACCGGCGCATGCCTTCGCCCATCACGGCCTTGCAGTGCACGTAGGCGACGTGTTGCGCGAGGCGCAGCGCGGCGTCGAGCGGGTCTTGTCCGGCCCAATGCCAGTTGCCGGTGTCGAAGGTCATCGCGAGGCCGCTGTTCTCAGGCAGCGCGGCGAAGAGCGCTTCGAACGCGCCGATCGTGCCGCCCGCCTTCAGTTGGCCGTTCTCGACCACGACACGCGCCTGCGACGCGGCGACGCCGCTCAGCAGTCGATCGAGCGTGGCGGCATCGGTCGCGACACCGGTTTCCGAACCGCCGAGTTGCAGCTTGACGATGCGCGCGCCGAGTGCCGCCGCTTCGTCGAGGGCGAGACGCAGCGCGTCGCCATCGAGCGCGCCGTTTTCGCCGAAGAGCGTCGCAGGCGTCGAATACACCGACCACAGCCCTTGAGCGCGAATCCGCTCGCCCAGTTGCGCGAGCGCTTGCGGCGATGCATCGGCATCGCTCGCGAACAACTCGCGGCGCACTTCGAAACCATGCGCGCCCGCGCGCGCCGCGGCCGCCGCCCAGGCGGCGTGACCGTCGCGCCGGATCGCGTCTGCGCCAAACGCGCTCGCGACGATCACGACTTCGGGACGCGCTTCATCGATCGAAGAAATCTGGCTCGGTTGCATTCCGCTCTCGGTTTCGGCCCCAAAACTCTATTTGGAACCGGTTCCATAAATAATTTTCAAAAAAGACGCCGCAGCGCCCGTGTTGAGACCGAATGGTGCGTCAGACCGGCACCGGCCCGCCATAGTGGAATTCCCTAGCCGATCAGTTCCGGCTCCTGACAAAGTTCGAGAAAGCGCGTCGCGACGCGCGACGGCGTGGCCGCATGCGGCAGCAGGATCGAAAAGCGGCGTGTGAGCGGCGCCGGCGCAATGCGCAGGCGGCACAGCGCGCTGTCCTCGTGGCGGATCGACATTGCCGACACGAAACCGATGCCCATGCCCGCGCGCACGGCCTCCTTCACGCCCTCCACGCCCGCGATCTCGAGCGCGACGTGCATCGGCGCCGCGCCCTCCGCGAACGCCCGCTCGACGATCTGCCGCACGCCCGAGCCCGGCTCCCGCAGCACCAGGGGATGCGCGCTCAGGCTTTCCAGCGTGACGCCTTCGCGCCCGTCTGCGAGCGGATGGCCTTTCGGCGCAATCGCAACGATTTCATCCTCGCGCCATGCCGTGACGGTCGTGCCGAGCGGCAGATCGTGGCCGGTCGGGCCTTCGACCAGCGCGATGTCGAGCGAGCCGAGCGCCGCGACGATATCCGCCGTATTCCCGTTCATGGTGGTCACGACGACTTCCGGAAAACGCTTGTGGAACGCCGCGATCAGATACGGCAGCAGATAGCTCGCGGGCGTCGTGCTCGCGCCGATGCGCAGCGTGCCGCGCTCGAGTCCGCGCAACGCGTCGCGCAGCGCGTGCGCCTGGCGAAAGGTTTCGCGCAGCCGTTCGGCGTGACCGAGCAACTGTTCGCCGGCGGCGGTAAGACGCACGCCGCGCCCGTCGCGCTGATAGAGCGGCTCGCCGAATTCGTCCTGCAACAGCCGCAGTTGCCCCGACACGGCAGGCTGCGACAGATGCAACGCCACCGCCGCACGGCTGATGTTGCCGTGCTCCGCGACGGTCGCAAAAGTTATCAGTTGATCCGGGGTCATCTTCCTAAAATATCAGATTAGCCGATACATAACATTCTAAATCACGATTTTTCATATTCATATATCGAGAATAGGATTAGCCCATCGACCTTCCTACTTCACATTCGGAAACTTCAATGTCAACGGTCCCGTCCGCTCCGTCCCTGGCGCCAGCCGCGTCCTCCACACGCGGGCAACTCAACGGCATCCTGTTCGTCGCGCTGTTCGCCGCGGCCGTCACGCGGCTCGCGTCGGTGCCCGCCATCGCGGGGCTGGGCATCAGTCCGCTGATCGTCGGCATCGTCGCCGGCGCGATCTATGGCAACGCGCTGCGTCACGGCATGCCGGAAAGCTGGGCCGCCGGCGTCAACTTTTCCGCGCGCAAGCTGCTGCGCATCGCCGTCGCGTTCTTCGGGCTGCGCGTGAGCCTTCAGGAAATCGCGCAAGTGGGCATCTCGGGATTCACGGTGTCGGTGCTGGTCGTCGTCAGCACGCTCGTGATCGGCACCTGGGCCGGAATGAAGCTGATGAAGCTCGACCGCGACACGGCGCTCCTCACGGCGGCCGGCAGCGCGATCTGCGGCGCGGCCGCGGTGCTCGCCTTCGAATCGACGCTGCAATCGAAGCCACACAAGAGCGCGATGGCGGTCGGCAGCGTCGTGCTGTTCGGCACGCTCTCGATGTTCCTCTACCCGCTCGCGCTGAACGCCGGCTGGCTGCATCTCGACACGCTCGGCGCGGGCCTGTTCTTCGGCGGCACGATTCACGAAGTGGCGCAGGTCGTCGGCGCGGCGAGCAATGTGAGCCCCGAAGCGACGCACATCGCCACCATCGTGAAAATGACGCGTGTGATGCTGCTCGTGCCGGTGCTGCTCGTGGTCGGCTTCTGGATCAACCGTTCGCGTCAGGCAGGCGCAGAAGGCGCGGCGCAAGGCAAAGGCAAGATCGCGGTGCCCTGGTTCGCGCTCGGTTTCCTCGCGCTCGTCGTGGTGAATTCGCTGCATGTGCTGCCCGATACCGCGACGAGCACGATCAACATGCTCGACACCTTCGCCCTCACGATGGCCATGACGGCGCTCGGCATGGAGACGCGCATCGCGCAGATTCGCGAAGCCGGCCCGCGTGCGCTCGCCACCGGCGCGATCCTGTATGTGTGGCTGATCGGCGGCGGCCTGGCAATCACGATCGGCGTCGAAAAGCTGTTCGGCTGACCGATGCCTTGAAGCAGCAAATCGCGCGAGACGTCCCTCTCGCGCGAAATCGTTTTTGAAGGAGCACTCATGCAACACGGCGCTCGCACCCAGAACGAGAAGCTCGATGTCAAGACCACGACGTGCTACATGTGCGCCTGCCGCTGCGGCATCCGCGTGCATCTGCGCGACGGCGAAGTGCGCTACATCGACGGCAATCCGAATCATCCGCTCAATCAGGGCGTGATCTGCGCGAAGGGCGCGTCGGGCATCATGAAGCAATATTCGCCCGCGCGTCTCACGCAGCCGCTCATGCGAAAACCCGACGCATTGCGCGGCGAAGCGCAGTTCGAGCCAGTCTCATGGGACGTCGCGCTCGACACGCTCGAAAAGCGGCTCGCGCACCTGCGCGCGACCGACCCGAAGAAGTTCGCTCTCTTCACCGGCCGCGACCAGATGCAGGCGCTCACCGGCCTCTTCGCGAAGAATTTCGGCACGCCCAATTACGCGGCGCACGGCGGCTTCTGCTCGGCGAACATGGCCGCCGGCATGATCTACACCATGGGCGGTTCGTTCTGGGAATTCGGGGGGCCGGACCTCGATCGCGCGAAGCTGTTCTTCATGATCGGCACGGCGGAAGATCATCATTCGAATCCGCTCAAGATCGCCATTTCGAAGTTCAAGCGCGCGGGCGGGCGCTTCATCGCGATCAATCCGATCCGCACCGGGTACGCGGCCATCGCCGACGAATGGGTGCCGATCCGACCCGGCACCGACGGCGCGCTGTTCATGGCACTGATTCACGAGCTGATCGCAGCCGACGCCTGGGATCACGAGTTCGTCACGCGCTACACGAACGCGGCCGAACTGCTCGACATGAACGAGGCGAGCGACACGTTCGGCCTGTTCGTGCAGAACGGCGAGGCGCCCGACGTCAACGCGCTCTTTCCGCAGAATCATCTGTGGTGGGACAAGAAAACGAATCGCGCGGTTGCGCATCATGCCGATGACGCCGAGCCCGCGCTCGATGGCCGCTACACGCTCGCCGACGGCACGCCCGTCACGCCCTCCTTCGCGTTGCTGCGCGAGCAAGTCGCGTCGTGCACGCCGGAATGGGCCGCGGACATCACGGGCATTCCGGCCGCGACCATCAAGCGTCTCGCCGCCGAGATGATCGAGACGAGCCGCGCGCACAAGATCACGCTGCCGATTCCATGGACCGACTGCTGGGGCAAGCAGCACGACAGCGTGACCGGCAACCCGATCGCCTTTCATGCGATGCGGGGCCTCGCCGCGCACTCGAACGGTTTCCAGTCGATCCGCGCGCTCGCGGTGCTGATGTCGCTGCTCGGCACGATCGACCGGCCGGGCGGCTTCCGTCACAAGGCGCCGTTTCCGCGCGCCGTGCCGCCGTCGGCGAAACCGCCGAATCATCCGGATCAGGTGCAGACCAACACGCCGCTCGCGAACGGGCCGCTCGGCTGGCCCGCCGCGCCCGGCGATCTGTTCATCCACGATGACGGCACGCCGGTACGCATCGACAAGGCATTCTCGTGGGAGTATCCGCTCGCCGTGCATGGCGTGATGCACAGCGTCATCACGAATGCGTGGCGCGGCGATCCGTATCCCATCGACACCTTGCTGATCTTCATGGCCAACATGGCGTGGAATTCGTCGATGAACACGACGGAAGTGCGCAAGATGCTCGCGGACAAGCACGAGAACGGCGAGTACAAGATTCCGTTCATCGTGGTGTGCGATGCGTTCCAGTCGGAGATGACCGCGTTCGCCGATCTGATCCTGCCCGACACGACCTATCTCGAACGCCACGACGCGATGTCGATGCTCGATCGTCCGATCTCCGAGTTCGACGGCCCCGTCGATTCGGTGCGCGTGCCGGTCGTGCCGCGCACCGGCGAATGCCGTCCGTTTCAGGAAGTGCTGGTCGAACTCGGCAGCCGCCTCAAGCTCCCTGCGTTCACCACGCCCGACGGCAAGCGCAAGTATCGCGACTATCCGGAGTTCATCGTCAATCATCAGACGGCGCCCGGCTCCGGCGTGGGCTTTCTGATGGGCTGGCGCGGCAAGGAAGGACGCGATGCGCTCGTCGGCGAGCCGAATCCGAATCAGTGGGACGAGTATGCGAAGCACGATTGCGTCTTTCACTACACGCTGCCCGAAACGCTGCAATACATGCGCAACTGCAACGGGCCGTATCTGCAATGGGCCGTCGAGAAAGGCCTGCGCAAGTTCGATACGCCGATCCTGATCCAGCTCTACTCCGACGTGATGCAGAAGTTTCGCCTCGCCGCGCAGGGACGCACGAAGGGACGACAGCCGCCGGACCACCTGCGCGCGCGCATCGAGAAATACTTCGATCCGCTGCCGTTCTGGTACGCGCCGCTCGAACTCGATTCGACCGATCTCGCGCAATATCCGCTCGCGGCCGTCACGCAGCGCCCGATGGCCATGTACCACTCGTGGGACTCGCAAAATGCATGGCTCAGGCAGATTCACGGCGAGAACCTGCTGTACATGAATCCGCGCATGGCGCAGGCGCACGGCATCGAGGACGGCGGCTGGATCTATGTCGAATCGCAATGGGGCAAGGTGCGCTGCATGGCGCGCTACAGCGAAACGGTCGAGCCGGGCACCGTGTGGACCTGGAATGCAATCGGCAAGGCGTCGGGTGCGTGGAGCCTCGGCGCCGATGCCGGCGAATCGCAGCGCGGCTTCCTGCTCAATCACCTCATCACGGACGAGCTTCCGGCGTCCGCCGAAAACGGCGCGCGCTTTTCGAACTCGGACCCGGTCACGGGGCAAGCCGCCTGGTACGACGTGCGCGTGCGCGTCTATCCCGCCGAAGCCGATGCGAATCACACGCTGCCGCAATTCGCGCCGATGAGTCCGGTGCCGGGCATGACGAATTCGATTCAGCGCGTCGTGCAAACGTACTTCGCCGGACGCGGTGAATTCGCCGCGCGGCTGCGCAATGTCGTGAAGCGCAACACGAACAACTGAAGGAGACCATCATGACTCAAATGGCGCTCGTGATCGATCTGAACGTCTGTGTCGGCTGCCACGCTTGCGTGACGAGCTGCAAGGAATGGAATACGTCCGGCGAGGCGGGCAGTCTCGCGGATCAGCGCCCTTACGACGCCGATCCGTCCGGCACGTTCTTCAATCGCGTGCAGACCTACGAAGCGGGCGAGTTTCCGCTCGCCGACACGATCCACTTCCCGAAGTCGTGCCTGCACTGCGAGGATCCGCCGTGCGTGCCCGTCTGTCCGACCGGCGCGAGCTACAAGCGCAAGGAGGACGGGCTCGTGCTCGTCGACTTCGACAAGTGCATCGGCTGCAAATACTGCGCGTGGGCGTGTCCGTACGGCGCGCGCGAACTCGACGAAGAACGCAAGGAAATGACGAAGTGCACGCTGTGCGCGGACCGCATCTACAACGAGGCGCTGCCCGAGCGGGATCGCAAGCCCGCATGCGTGCTTGCGTGCCCGACGTCGGCGCGCCTCTTCGGCGACATTCACGATCCGGAATCGGTCGTGTCGAAGGCGATCGCGGAACGCGGCGGCTATCAGCTGATGCCCGAATGGGAGACGCGCCCCGCGAATCATTACTTGCCGCGCAATCCCGTGAACTCGGTGAGCGCGGCAAATGCGACGAACGGCTGCGGCGGCGGTTCATGCGCGTGCCAGTCGAAGCAAGCCGACGACGCTTCGCTCGAAGCACACGGCGACCTGAATCTCGCGGCGATGGCCGTGCGCGTCTGATCTTCATCGGAGCTCAAACATGAAACCCGCGTTTTCCGTCGTGTTCCTCACGACCCTGTGCGGCGCCGCGCAAGGCCTACTGATCGCGCTCGTCGGCGTCGAGGTGCTGGCAACGCTCGGCTTCGTCACGTCGCCTGCGCAGGCGTTTTTTGTCGTCGGGGCGGCGTTGTCCGTCGTGCTCGGCGGCCTCGGGCTCGTCGCGTCGTTCTTTCATCTCGGGCATCCGGAGCGCGCGTGGCGCGCCATCGCGATGTGGCGCACGTCGTGGCTCTCGCGCGAATGTCTGTGCCTGCCCGCGTTTCTCGCGTGCGCCGCGCTCTACGGCGTGGCGCACTGGCTCGGCGCGCCGTGGTCGCTTGCGATCGGCGTGATCGGCGTGCTGGCGTCGGCCGCGCTTTTCGTCTGCACCGCGATGATCTACGCGTGCCTGCGCTTCCTCCAGGAATGGGCGACGCCGCTCACGATGGTCAACTTCGTGCTGCTCGGCTGCGCGTCGGGCTTCACGCTCGCGACGGCGTGCGCGGCGTGGCTTGCGCCGTCGCTCGCCGCCGGTCTCGCGGCGTGCGCGTGCACGCTGACGCTCGCGGGGTGCGTGTCGCGCGTGGCTTCGCTACAGCGCAATGCACGCCTGCGGCCGAAGTCGAGCGTGCAGAGCGCGACGGGCATCAAAGGGCCGAACGTCGTGCAGAAATCGCGCGGCTTCACGGCGGGCGCGTTCAATCTGCGCGAGTTCTTTCACGGGCAGACGGCCGAGGCGATCAGGCGCATCAAATGGACGTTTCTCGTCGGCGCATTCGGCGTGCCGTTCGTGCTGATGCTGCTCGGCATCGGCACGCAGTCGGCCGCGCTGTTCTGCGTGGCGTTCGTCACGCAGTATGCGGGTTTGATTGCCGAGCGATGGTTCTTCTTCGCGGAGGCGCGGCATCCGCAGAATATTTATTACGCGCGTGCGTCGTAACGACACGAAGCACGCGCGTGTCTCACACCGCGAGCTTCAGCGCCCGATCGAAATCGGCGATCAGATCGTCGGTATCTTCGATGCCGGCGGACAAACGCAGCATGCCGTCCGAAATGCCCATCGACTTGCGCACTTCGGGCCCGGCTTCATGGAAGATGGTCGGTGCGACGGGAATGATCAGCGTGCGCGTGTCGCCGAGGCCCGTTGCCTTGACCGGCAATTGCAGCGCGTTGACGACTTCGATCATGCGATCCGCACGACGCAGTTCGAACGACAGCAGCCACGACGCGCCCTTGAACAGCGCCTGCGCGATCTCGTACTGCGGATGACTCTCCAGTCCCGGATACAGCACGCGGCCGACAGCCTCGTGTTTCTCCAGGAACCGGGCGAGCGCAAGCGCATTCTCGCTGCACTTCGCGACGCGCAGCGCGAGCGTTTCGGCGCCCATTGCGATCGAATGCGCCTGCTCCGACGAGAGCGACGCGCCCATGTCGCGCAGCCCCTTCTTGCGGATCTGCAACAGACCTTGCTCCTTCGGCGCCGACTTGCGGTATTCATCGGCGATATTCGGATACGCGCTCCAGTCGAAGAGGCCCGTATCGGTCACCGCGCCGCCGAGCGCCGCGCCATGTCCCGCGATGGTCTTCGTCAGCGAATTGACGACGAGGCTCGCGCCCACCGCCTTCGGCACGAACAGCGCCGGCGACGTGATCGTGTTGTCGACGACATACGCGAGGCCGCGCTCGCGACACAGTTCGCCGATGCCCTTCAGATCCGGAATCTGCGTGCCCGGATTCGCGATCGTCTCGACGAACACCATGCGCGTGTTCGGCCTGATCGCGGCCGCGACGTGATCGGCGGACGTGGCATCGACCACGGTCACGTCGATGCCGAGCGTTCTCAGCGTGCCGAAAAAACTGTTGGTGTTGCCGAACACATAACGGCTCGACACGAGATGATCGCCCGCGCGCAGCAGCGTCAGGAACACCGCCGACAGCGCGCCCATGCCCGTACTGAAGCAGATCGACCCGACGCCCTGTTCGAGGCTCGTGATCTTGCGTTCGAGCGCGGCCGTCGTGGGCGTGCCCTGACGTGCGTAATTGAAGCCGCCTTTCTTCGTGCCCTGGAACACGCCGATCAGATCTTCCACGCGCTCGAAGCCGTACTGAACCGAGGTATGGATGGCCTGACGCACGCCGCCGTGCTCCGTGCCCGTGATCCTGTCGCCGTGAACGATGCCTGTGGTGAAGCCTTGCTTGTCCATCCCTTCTCCGCTTCGAGTCGATCCCAAACCCTGAATTCTGCCTGATCCGCGGCGATCCATGGCGCGATCGTCATGCGGGAACGCGTGTTGCTCGCCAATTTCTTCGTCCGCGCATTCCGCCGCATCGACAAAATGCGCATACTCGCACTGGCCGCACTCGCGGCATTCCCCGACGAGGAGCCCTTTCTCATGGCTTACGAACTCTATTACTGGGACGGATTGCAGGGCCGCGGCGAATTCGTCCGGCTCGCGCTGGAAGATGCCGGCGCGCAGTATGTCGACGTCGCGCGCGAATCGAAGAAAAGCGGCTACGGCATGGACGCGATGATGAAAGTGCTCAATAGCAAGACCGAGCCGCATATCCCGTTTGCACCGCCGTTCCTGAAAGACGGCGAACTGATCGTGCCGCATGTCGCGAACATTCTGCTCTACCTCGGGCCGAAGCTTCATCTCGCGCCGAAGGACGAAGGCCTGCGATATGTCGCGCACGGCCTGCAGCTCACGATCGCGGACTTCGTCACCGAAGTGCACGACACGCATCATCCGCTCGCAACCGATCTGTATTACGAAGATCAGAAAGACGCGGCGAAGATCCGCACGGAGAATTTTCTCGACAAGCGCGTACCCAAGTTCATGCATTACTTCGAGCGCGTGCTCAAGCAGAATCCGCAGGGCGACACGCACATGATCGGCGACAAGGCCACGTATGTCGATCTGTCGGTCTTTCAGATCGTCGATGGTCTGCACTACGCCTTTCCGCGCGCGATGAAGAAGTTCGGCACACTGTATCCGCGCCTGGCCGCGTTGCACGATGCGGTGCTGCAAAGGCCGAACATCGCGGCTTATGTCGATTCCGAGCGGCGCATTCCGTTCAACGAATCCGGCATTTTCCGGCACTATCCCGAACTCGATCAGGACGCTTGATCCACCATGCAAATCAGGAGCCAATATGGTTGAAACGATTCCTTCCTTCGGTCTCGGCACGTTTCGCGTCGATGCCGCAAAGACCACGAACGCCGTGAAAAGCGCGCTCGCGCTCGGTTACCGGCACATCGACACCGCGCAGTACTACAACAACGAAGCCGCCGTCGGACAGGGCGTGCGCGACTCCGGCGTGCCGCGCGACGATGTCTGGGTCACGACGAAAGTCTGGTGGGAACGGCTCTCGCGCGATGCACTCGTCGCGAGCCTGAAAGACAGTCACGCGAAGCTCGACATCGGCACGATCGATCTCGCGCTCGTGCACTGGCCGTCGCCCAAGGGCGCGGTGCCGATCGCCGAAACGCTCGCCGCGATGCAGGACGCGCAGAAGCTCGGTCTGATCCGTCATTACGGCGTGTCGAATTTCACGGCGCCGCTGCTCGAAGAGGCGCTGAAGGCGCCGGGCGGCAAGGACATCGTGACGAACCAGTTCGAAGTGAGCCCGTTTCTCGCGAACCGCGCGCTCGTCGATGCGACGCAGCGGCTCGGCGTCAAGGTGACCGCGTACATGCCGCTCGGCGAAGGCCGCGCGCACACGGACCCGACGCTCAAGGCGATTGCGCAGAAGCACGGCGCGACGCCCGCGCAGGTGACGTTCGCGTGGCTGTTGTCGCGCGATATCGTGGTGTTGTCGGCATCGACGAATCCGGAGCATCAGAAGAGCAACTGGGACGCGCAGAAGCTGAAACTCGACGCGGACGACATCGCGAAAATCGATGCTCTCGACGAAGGAAAGCGCCACGCGAATCCGCCGTTCGCGCCGGCGTGGTGAAGCTCGCTGAAAACTCGAGTCATTGTGAGTAAGTACTAGACGGCATGGGGCCTTCCCTATGCCGGCTATCGACTTCTCGTGCAGTAGTGGCGCTGATGACCCATCGCCGTTCTCGTCTCCCTCTCAAGGGGCCACATAATCCATGCCCCGGCTTCCCGCGCTCCTTAAACATAAGGCGTTCACAGCGATTTCATATCAAAATCTGATAAAAATTGTTTAACCGCAAGGTTAATACCGCCCTTCCGATTGCGCGTTATCAAAATGTAATGTATATACACCATCTAGATGTATCTATCACTCCAATTTATAATTAGTTATACTATCTTTTTCTAATATTTCGAGTACTGCAATCTATCGAACACAACAATTCATATTCCTAACCGTTTAATGTAATAACCGCCATAAAAATCCGCACGTCGATTTCGACAAGCGGATTTACTTCTATTTCAATACCCACGACCAGGGTATGAGAGTAAAAATAATGAGAATAAAACTTGCTGGAATATCAGTCATTGCGCTAAGCATCCTTTCTGCGTGCGGCGGGGGTACGGGCACCACCGCCGCGCCGCAATCCATAGTAAAAATCCAGGAAGCGTCCTCACAGCTCGCGGCAACAAGAAAAGTGGCCTCAAACGAGATTCCTGTTTCTTTCGCGTCGCGCGCGAATGTGAGCGGAATCTTGGAGGATGGTCAGTATGACCGATTTATTGTCTACTACCGGACAAACGGCTTGCTCAAAGGTTCCGGCGATAGCAGCACGGCTGCCTCTAATAATGCACGCGTTGCGAGCGCAAGGAATGTTGCAATCGCCGAAAAAAGCATCACAGGCACTAAAGGACACGTGATACAGACCGCCAGAGGGATGAATGCCTCAGAAACGCAGGCATTCATGGTCGAGTACTTGAAGAGCGCTGACGTTGAGTACATCGAGCCAGATCTGATCGTGCATCCGACGCTGGTGCCCAATGACGCCCGTTACGGCGAGCAATGGGGCATGTCAGGAGGGGCTGCCGGCATCTCGTTGCCCGACGCTTGGGACAAGTCAACCGGGAAAGGGGTCGTTGTCGCAGTCGTCGACACGGGAATTACCGCCCACAGCGACCTCAACACTCAAGTGCTGCCGGGCTATAACTTCATAGCCGACGCGCGATTCGACCGAAACAGAAACGGCCGCTCTTCCGACGCGTCCGACCCAGGGGACTGGCTGCAAGTCGGCGATTCGTGTCCGGCGTCCGGCGGCCCTTACTACGAGCACAACTCGACGTGGCATGGTACTCACGTCGCGGGAATTATCGCCGCGAACACGAACAACGGCGTCGGAGTAGCCGGCACGGCTTTCAATAGCAAGATACTTCCCGTTCGCGCTCTCGGCCGCTGCGGCGGCTTTACATCCGATATCAACGACGCCATCGTTTGGGCGTCCGGCGGATCCGTTCCCGGAATTCCTGATAATCCGAACCCAGCCAAGGTGATCAACTTGAGCGTCAGCGGAAATGGGCAATGCAGCAAAACTTCCCAAGACGCGATCGACATTGCTCGTAGTCGCGGAGCGATCGTGGTGCACGCCGCTGGCAATCTTAACGTCGATGCGGCGCAAACCTATCCGTCGCCAGCATGTCAGGGCATCATCGTAGTCGGCGCTACCAATTCCTCAGCTGATCGGGCTTGGTTTTCGAATTACGGTTCCCTGGTCGACGTCATGGCTCCCGGCGATAACATCCTTTCCACTTCGAACACCGGCCCTAAGGGTCCTGAAGGCGAGGGTTATGTTTATATGTCCGGCACGTCGCAGGCGACGCCACATGTCGCCGGGGTCGTTGCGCTGATGTTGGGGCAGCAACCCGACCTCACGCTGGATCAAATTAAGGGTTACATCAAATCAACGACCAAGCCGATGGTCGACCGCTGCCCGGAAGGATGCGGCGCGGGTCTCATCAATGCGAACAAGGCGCTTCAAATCCTGCCTAGTCCCATTGATGGCGACTTGCCTCAAACGCACTTGGGAGACAGTGGATATTCGTTAAAGGCGGACAAGGCAAAGGGAGCAATTTATAGAATAGAGATTCCCGACAGCGCCGAAATGCTTAAGCTAGATTTTCTTAACGTCAAACAGGTGGAGGTGAGACACGAGTTCGATCCGGTCTGGAGCGAATGTGCCTACTGAACCGCCCCGGGAATCGTGGAGGCTGGTTGGTTTAAGTTAATGCGGGTTCGGCGACCGGTGTTGCAAGTTGCCGA
>FCOH02000046.1 GCA_001544595.2 Caballeronia peredens
TCTCCAGGCCGCGATAACCGCCGGTCGGCGGCAGGATACAGGGGTCGTCCGAGGTCGGCGTCGCCGTCGCTTTGGTCGTGAGACGCCCGGCCGAGCGGGGAAACAGGGCGTCCAGATCCATGCCGCACGTAGCGTTCGGCGCCGCTGCCAGCTTGACTTGCCACGCGACCTGGCGGCGCGTCGCGGTGTCGACGCCGTGCAGTGCTTTTTCAAGGATCTCCGGCGCTTCGACCCAGGTCAGCTCGCGCTCGAAGACGTCGAGATAGGCAATCGAGACGCCCGCCGGCGCCGTCTGCGGGATCGGCAGGAACGGCTGCTTGAGCCAGGTCGGCGTCTCGCCGGCGAAGACCTCGGGGGCGAGCCCGTGCGTGTAGAGCCGGCCGACGCCGATCGCGAGATCCGGACCGGCGATCGGCGAAAGTTTGAACGCATCGGGCGTCGTCAGGGCCGGGACCCAGCCCGGGCCCCAGACGTCGCGGGCCAGGTTGCGCAGGCGGCCATCGACGACCTCGCCTTGCTCGTTCCAGTCGGCGTCGAGCTGCACGCGGCCCTGCTGCATCGCGACGACCGAGACCCGGCGTTTGTCCCGGAAGCTCCATTTCGAATAGTCACCCGCCATGTCGCTCTCCGTTTTCGTAAGGTCGCTTCGCGTGAGGTGCGTCCAGATCGTTCGGGTCGTTCGGGTCGTTCGGGTCGTTCGGGTCGTTCGGGTCGTTCGGGTCGTTCAAGTCACCGGCACGGTGCCCGCGTCGAGACCGAACGGCAGATACTCGTCCAGCCGCTGGCGCAGATTCGCGACGCGCTGCGGCTGCTTCAGATGACAGAAGGCGCCCATCTCGGCGCCATCCTGCGCGCCCTCGCGTATCTCGATCGGCGCGCTTTCGTGGAGTTGCGCGAAAGCGGGCTGGCCGTAGCGGCGGCTGGTCCACGACGGCAGCAGCCAGCGCTGCACGCGCTCGGCCACGGCATGGCGCTCGATGTCGGTCAGCGCCATTCCGCTCGCCGTCTCCAGCGCCTCGACTTCCACCTGGACGCGCAGGTCGGGCTGGCAGCGATAACGGCGCGGCGTGCGCGAGCCCGGCATCACCCACGAAAAGCGCAGACAGCCGAGCTGGCGGCGGTTCGCATGCAGCGCGCCTTCGAGGATCGCCTCGCTGGCGAGCAACATCGCCTCGACCCAGGTACGCCCGAGCACGGTCGTCCGCTCCATGGCGGTCGGCGGGCAGGGCGCCGCCTGCGTGCCGATGGCGTCCGCATCGCGCTCGGCGACGACCACCGAATCGAGCAGGCGCAGCGCCTGGCTGTGGACGGGAATCAGCAAGGGGCCGGTGATCGAGAACGCGAGGTCGACTTCGAGCCGCTCGTTGAGACGGTCGGCGGCAGTGCCCGGCGCAGCCACGAGCGACGGCTCGATCGCTGCAGGCCCGCTTTCCGGCCCGGTCCCGAGGATCTCCGGCCCCGGCACGAGTGTCGTGTGCAGCAGCCGCAAGCGCCCGAGCGAGCCCTCGATGTCGACGATTCCCTCGATCAGCAGCCCTGAAAGCGTGAGCGCCGCGTCGTCGTGTTTTCCGGTGACCGTCACGTCGCCCAGCAGATGCGGCCGCGCACCGCTCACGGCCTCGATCGCGAGCCAGGAGCCGTCGGCGGGCTCGATCGACAGGCTTTCGGCATAGGTCCGGCTATCCTCGATCGCGATGATCGCGTCGGGCTTCGGCGGGACGAGCGCCGCCCAGGCGGTCAAAGCAGCGCCGATGGTCGTGTGGTCGCCCGCGCCGTCCTTGCGTACGCGCAGGACGAGCGGCGCCGCGACGTCGCCGCTCAACGGATCTCGGCGGATGGTCCAGGCGCGCCGGTCGTACGGTCCGCCGCCGAGCGCCGCCGGGAAGCCGTAGTGATAGCCCACCTCGACCCGGTCGGCGTCGGCGCCGACCTGACCCGCGAGCGCCGTCCCCAGCGCCACGCGGCCCAGCACGGGATCGACCGCGACCCGGCCCGCCGATGGCTGCCGGAACGTCGAGAGATCGGCGCAGAAGACGGCGGACGTCGGCACCGGCCAGCGGGTCGTCCCGCGCCAGAGCGTGATCGACAGGCTCGCCGGCGCGGTGGCCGCCGCGGCATCGGCTGGCGGCGTCGCATAGTAGTCGGTCGTGGCCGGCACCGGAACGGTTGCGTGCGCCGTCGTCAGGTCCGTGTAGAGCGCGCCCTTGCGGATGGGCCCCGGCACATGGCGTTCCTGAGTCATGCCGGCCTCATCGCCTTCGCGGCCCCACGCGGCGAACAACGGCGCCGCCTGACCGAGCGGATGCACATGCCAGCCGAAAGCGTCGCCGGCCGCCTTGCGCGCGTCCGCCCCGGCAAGCTCGAAGCTGCCCAGCCGCCAGACGAAGAACCCGAGCGTGCGGATCGCGTGCCAGCCGTCGAGCCGGCCGATCGGGCGGACATCGACGCTGTGCAGGAACGGATCGAACGGCCCTCGCGCGAGCTCGCACGTTGCGGGCTGTCGCAGATCGGCCCACGTCGCCTGCGGACGCAGATGATTGCGCACCATCTGCGTCCAGCCGAGCACGGTAAAGAACTCGACCAGATGCGTCGCCCAGCCGGTGACGTCGCGGGCCAGCTCTTCCAGCATCGGCGGCGTACCCTTGCGACGCCGGTAATAGATCGTTTTGACGACATCGGCCCGGCGCCGCGCGCCCAGCCCGGGCGCGAGACTCGGCCCGCGCAGGTCCGGGAAACGCGCTTTCGCCGTGTCCGGCCCGCGCACTTCGTCGGCGCCGAACAAGGGGAGATTGCCGACGAGGTCGCCGATATACGGCAAGACCCACGGCGTGCAGGTTTCCGCGAAAAGGTCGTCGTAGAGCCGCCCGATATCTGCCTCGAGATTCGCTGCCTCACCTTCGACGATGCCGAGCAGGCGCTCCAGCGGGCCGCCCTCGTCGGCGTCGCGCTCGCGATAGATCGCGGGCAGCAATTCGAAGAGGTTCGTGCCGGGTGTGCCGGAATCACTCATCCGATGCCTCCTGTCGCCGTGAGTTTGAGGTCCGCGTCGGCGAGCGTGGCGATCTCGGCGGGGACGACTTCGGCCCCGGCGGCAATGATCGCGGCGGCGATCGGGTCGCTTCCGGCCGCTGCCGGCGCGCGCGCCGCGAACAGGCGCAGATGCGGCTGGTCGGGCCGCGCAGTGGCGCCACGCGAGGCGAGCTGAGCGGCGGACCATGACGCGGCATCGCGAAAGTGCAGGACATCGAGATCGACTCCGAGCACGCCCGCGGTTGCCTGCAGGGTCGCGATCACCTGGCTTGCATGCAGCGCCCGGCCGAGTTCGGCCTGCGCGAAGGAGAGCCGGTCCAGCAAAACCGCCCGTGCGTCGGCCAGCACGACGTCGCGTTCCCGGTCGGGCGCGACCGTGAGTTTCGCCTCGATCCGCACCGGCACCCGCAGCGCGTTCGCGAGGAGCAGCGCGTAATTCGGATCGCGCGCCGCGTCCATCGCGGCGTGGAGCCGCGCAAGCGCGGTCGAAGAGAGGTCGCCGCCGCCCTGCGCCGCCACGGTGAGATGCACGATGCGGTCGAGAGCGCGCCAGACCCAGTCGGCTTTTGCCTTGGCGATTTCGCCCGATGCGGTCGCGAGCCGGGCGAAATCGTCGATGGCAACGATCCGGCCGAAGGTGCGCACGCTCGACGGCGCGTTTTCACGCGCCAGCGCGATGTCCTCCGGATCGGCCCCGGATTCGGCCGCCGCCGGGTTGGCCGCGTCGCGCAGCCCGGGCGGGCGGGTCAGCAGGATGTTGAGCGCGCCCGCCGCGACCATTCCGTCGAGTCCGAGCCCCTTGCGATAACGGGCAACGACGTTGCCGCGACCGGACGGCAGGCGCGCCCCGGTGCGTCCGTCGCCGAAGCCGATCTCGGTCTTCTGGTCTTCGATCTCCGTCAGCGTGTAGACGCGCTCGTCGGGACCACGCCCGTAGAGACTGGGCGTCTCGTTCCAGCGCACGCCGTCGACGAGCACGTCGAGCGCAGCCGCGCCGCGCACATCCCGGGCCGATGGCCGGCGCGAAACCGGCCCCTGCGACGGCACGAACGATGCGAATGCCTGCCCGCCGTCGCCGTTGCCCAGTGTTTCTTCGTGCTGCGTCTCGCCGTGGCCAGCCCGCACGACATTGCCGAGGAGAACCGCGTCCCGGGCCGTCATCGCCAAGGGCAGGGCCGGCGTAAAGTCGATCGCGAGGTGATCGGCGAAACCCGCGACCGCAGCCGTGCCGGTGACCGTCGCCGCATGGACGGCGCCGTGCCCGTCGTCGAGCAGGATCCGTCGCTTGGGCAGGATGTCGGCCGCGGGCGCGGGACGAAGCGTGATCCGCCCGCCGGTGAGGTGCGCCGGGTAGGCCCGGCGGCGAAACACGACGTCGGCCGGGCCCACTTCCCACAAGCGCGCTTTCTGCCGGTCGGAGATCGCCGTGGCGCCGGTCACGGTCACCATCGTCACCGTGTCGGACTGCGGCCCGAGTATTGCCGGACCCTCGGCCACCGCCGTGATCGTCGCCAGCTCGACGACGCCGTCATGCGCGACCAGCAGCGCCGTGCCCGCGCCCAGCCGCTCGATGCGCGCTTCGAGCGGCCACGGACCGCCCGCCGAAAGGCCGAGACTACCGGTCGGCATCGTTTTCCAGAGCGGCGGCGAGTTCCACGTCTTGGTCGCGGCGTCGTAGATGCCCGGGTCATACACCTGATAGCTGGCGGGCGCATTCCAGCCGAAGAAGCGCAAGGGCCGCACGATCCGCCTCGCGCGGCCGCCGCCGAGCGTCACCGGCAACGGCGCCGTCCAGGCGACGCGCCACGCGTCGTCTTCGGCCGTGACCGAGGCGATCCCCGCCTCGACGATCGCCGTCGCCGTGAAGAGGGCGAGCCGGTTGCCCGCCGCGAGCGGCGCGGGACCGCCGTCGGCGGAAGCGGGCGGGCCGGTCTCGACGAGGGCGGAGTCGCGGCCCGCGCTCAGCGGCTCGTCGGGCACCGGAACCGGTCGCGCGCGCAGCCGGTTCAGCGCCGCCGCGGCCGGGCACGGGGCGAGGGTCTCGAAGATCTGCGGCTGCTGGTCCGCGCCGGGCAGCGACATCAGGCGCAGGCCCGCCGCCAGCGTCACCTCTGCTCCGGCGTCCAGCGTGAATGCGATATCGGCCTCCGCCGACAGCCCCGGGCGCGGATGGTAGTCGAGCAGCGCGGCCAGCCGGCGCACGGAATCCCGTTGCACGGCGGTGCGCAGATACGCCTCGTTGGCGATCCGCTCCTGATAGAACGTGAGCACGTCGGCGACCGCGGCCCACAATTCGAGCAGCGTGATGCCGTGGTCGTCGCCGGCGCGCGTCGTCAGTTCGGGCAGTTCGCGCGCGAGCCGGTTCAGCATCGTCTCGCGGAAGCTCGCGAAGCTGCCGATCCGATAGACGATCGCCGACAAACCCGGGCGGTTCGTGATGAGTTGCGGGGTCGCGGGCGCCCCGGTCTCGCAGCAGTTGCAGGTGTCGAGTTCGGCCATGGCCTAAAGTCCTCCCACCGCGGAGAGCGTCAGCACGCCGTTTTCGGGAAGGCTCCGGTCGTTGTCGAGGCGAGCCAGCTCGAACGGACCCAATTCCAGAAATCCCTGTTCCAGCTCGCCATTGGGCAGCCCCCAATAGCGATGCAGCGCGAGGACTTCGAGCGACGACACGCCTTCGATCGCCTGCACCGTGGCGATGATCCGGCTCAGCCGCACCGGCTCGCCGAAGCGCATCCGGCTCGCGTGGAAGAAACCGGTCCGGCCGTCGGCGAAGCGCCGGTTCGACAATGCCTCGCCGACCGCCTGCAGAACCGCGCCCCGGAAGTGCCCGCGCGCGACGCAGACGCGGATCTGCAGCGCCAGCGGCACGTAGACGGCCGTATCCAATTCCAGGTCATAGCCCGCGAGACGAACCCGGGTCAGCGAGGCCAGCGCCCGGCGCGCGAAGCCGTCGCTCAGACGGGTGCGGCCGCCCGGCAAGGTGACGAGGTCGTCCGCATCGGCCGGGTGCAGGGCCACGAATACCGTGTACCAGCTGCCCGTCCAGCGGAACGTCGCCTTGGCGTCCGCGACACCCGCGATCGTCATCGCATGGGCCTGCCAGTCGGCCTCGGTGACGGCCCGAAACTGAACCGCCCGCATCGCCGCCGGAGCGAGCTTGCGGACCTGCACGATCGTTTCGGGATCCGTACCATCGACGGCTGCGATCGGCTGGCGGATCGCGTCGATCCCGGGCGGGACACCCGGCGGCGCGGAGGGATTCGCGGGATCGACGAAAGCGGCCGGCGGCGGCACCAGCAGATGCGCGATGGCATCGCGGCCGACGTTGCCCGCGCTGCCATTGCCGACGCGGAAAGTCGCGACGACGCCGGCGGCGCCCTGCGCCGTGCGTCCGTGTTCGCCATCGCCGAAGCGCAGGGCGGCGATCCCGGCATCGTCGACCTCGACACAGACGTGCTCGTCGAACGGGCCGCTGTCCAGCAGGTCGGGCACCGCCGTCCAGCGCGCGGGCGGCGCGCCCGGCAGCGTCAGGCGCAGGCTGACCGCCGGCGCGGCTTCGGAAGGATCGGCCGCCAGCCGATGCCGGCCCGCGACCGGCCGGCCGCCGGAATCGACGACACCCGGTTCCGCGGGCGCCTCGAAGGTCAAGGGGCCACGCGGCAGGCGCAGGTACGCCCATCGCTGGAAGCCGGGCAGATCCTGCGGGATGTCGGGCAGCGAAAGCTCGCGCGTGAGCCCATGGTCGACCGGCACGACGTTGCCGCGCACGAGCGTCGCGTGACGGATCGCGTCGCCGCGCGGGGAGCGGGCGCTCAGGCAGAAGGGCACATCCAGCGCCTGGTCGTCGCGCCACTCCACCTCGATCAGCGGCAGTCGCGCCGCCGCGCCGTCGCCGGCGCCGATCGGCCGCAGCAACGGCTCGGCGAGCGTGCCGTCCAGCGCCTCGTGAAACGCCTCATCGACCAGTACGCCGCCGCCCGAAACGGCCGTCCGTACGTCGATGAGACGCACGCAGCGCCGCCGCAGCGGATCGGCGTCCGCAGCGGCGCCGGTCGCCGGACTCTTTGCCTCCTCGATGAGCAACCAGTCGCCGGTCTCGAGCGGCGGCCGGTACGCCGCGATGCCGCCGCCCGCTGCCTCCGTCCCGTACAGCAGCGCCCGCGTCGCGCGACGTGGCAGGCAGCATTGCTCGTCGCCCATCGTGTGGATGAACAGGCGGTTCAGTGCGGGGTCGATGCGAATCCGTGCGGTCGCCTCGAACGCGACCGCTTCGCGCAGCGCGGGATCGTCGTCGAACGATGTATCCGGCAACGGTGCGATCACCGGCCCCGGCTCGGCAGGCGCGCCGCGCAGCGGACGGGCGATGCGGGTCAGGAAGCGCGTGCCGATCGGAACCACACCCGCCGACGCCGCGCTCAGGACTGCGAAGCTCCAGGCGTTGCGCCCGTCGTGCATCCGATGATCGATCAGCCGCGCGTGACGCCGGGCCGAGACACGCAGGCGACAGGTTTCGAGATAGGCCTCGGTCGCGACGGCGTCCTGCGACCAGGAGAGCAGGTCGCCCTTGTATGCAAACAGATCGACCAGCGCCGTGCCCAGCTCGGGGACGGCCTGTTCAAGCCAGCGCGGATTGCGCGTGCGGGCGAGATCGAGCAGCAAGCGGCGAAAGCTCGCGAAGTCCTTCGCCAGATAGTCCAGCAGCGGTTCGGGCCTGGGTTCCTCGGGGCAGTCGTCGCGGGGTCGGCAATCCAGTTCGGTGGGGCAGCCCGCCTTGAACGAGAACAGGGCGTGATCGAGCGCCGGATCGAGCGCCGGATGGCTGACGCGGACGAGGTAGTCCGAAAAATCGCCGGCACCGTCGAGCTGCACGAACAGCGTGTGCGGCGGACTGGCGGGCGTCGGCGCGGCAGCGAGCGGCCCCGGCAGTGTCCGGATGCCGGTGATCCGCACCCCGCCGGTGAGCACGACGTCGGCGGCGGCGAGGCCGGCAGGCGGCGCTTTCAGGAAAGTGATCGAGAGCCGGAAGCGCTGCGACAGGGGCAGCGCCGCAAACTCGTCGTACTCGACGTAGTCGATGCCGTTCAGCGTCGGGTGTTCCAGGATGACGCCCCGGCGCAGTTCGTCGCGGCAAGCGAGGTCCAGGTCGTGGCTCATGTCAGTCCGTCGCGCACGAAGCGACTCTCCTGGCGCTCGCCCGTATCGAGCTTGCGCCAGACCACGGTGACCTCGATCGACGCCTCGCCCACTTCGGCCGTCACGCGTTCCACGGCAACGATCCCGTCGAGCCAGCGCATCAGCGAGCCCTGCACGAGCTGCTGGGTCGACGCCGCCAGCGCGTCCGATGCAGGCATGAACACGAGCTGTTTCAGCCCGCACCCGAAATCCGGTCGCATGACCCGCTCGCCGGGGCTGGTGAACAGGATCTGCTCGATCATGTCGCGGATGTGATCGTCCTCGCCGGTGAGCGCGGTGCGCCCGGTCGGGTCGACGTGGAACGGATAGTCCAGCCAGTTTCCCGTCATGGGCCGTCTCCGGTTCGCTTGATGGCGGTCATCGTCGCGGTGAGCCCGGGCGCCCCGCCGACTGCGATGCGGAAGGCGTCCGGATTGGCGCGCAGATGTTCGATCACGCCCGTCGCGATGGCGATGAAAAATCGCTGCCGGTCCTGCACCTGTTCGGGCGGCGCGCCCGGCAGGCCGGGCTTGCCGTCCGCCCGCAGCAGCGCGTCGAGCGCCGCGTCCATGGCAAGGCCGAGCGCCGTTGAGTCGAGATTGGCCATCGCGGCTACTCCAGAAGAACCTTGGTGGACAGGATCGAAGGCGGCGGCACCGGAAACGGGCCCACCGGCGGCGCCGGCGTGACCGGCAGGACGCCCAGCGCCAGTTCGCCCGGATGCACATGGACGTTGAGCAGCGTCACCAGCGTCGTCAGATACGCGAGGAGCTGGTCGCCGAGCACGGCCGGATGAGCCGCGAAGTCGCTGCCGTGCTGGACCAGCGGCGCCGACGAGACCACCCGGGCGAGGCCCTTCAGCGTGACGGTTCCGGTCGCCAAGCTGACCTCGACCTGATTGGTGCCCGCCATGTCGCTGATGACGACGCTCTGCGTCGCGTCGTCGAGGACCAGCGTGAAGCCGGTGTCGCTGCGCAGCACCTTGCTCGTGGTCATCGAGGGCACGCCCATGGGCTTGGGCGGCAATTCGCCCGCGGCCCACCAGCCGCCGACCCAGATCGGGCGGGAGACGTCGCCTGCCTCGAACTCGATCCACACGCCGGCCCCCGGCAGCGGCACCGCATAGAAGCCCGCCAGCGTGCCGGCGTAGGGCGTGCACGGACTGGCCCAGCCCGAGGGAATTTCGCCGAGCAGTTCCGGGATCATCGCCTGGATGCGGCCCAGCCGCAGCGGGTCCTGATTGTTGAAGACGATGCCGCGATACTTGCCGTAAAACCGGTCCTGCGCGTCGGCCTCTTCGGAATGGTCGGCCTCTGGGTCATCGAGCATCGTGCTCCTCCGTCAGCCCGCTGTCGCCAGCGGATCGATGAACAATTCGGCCCCGGTCAGGCCGACGCCGTTGCGCCACGCTTCGAAGCGCTGCTCCCAGCGGCTGCGCTCGATCCGGTGGCTCACTTTGGTCACGTAGTAGTTGCCGCTGTGCTGCATGCCGGCCCCGCGCACCGCGACCGGCAGGCCCGGGCGCAGGATCCGCCCGAACTTGAGGCCGTCGACGGTGCCGCTGCCCTTGATCGCCCGCGCGGAGCGGTTGGCCAGCGAACGCGCCTGAGCGATCGCCTCGGCGGGATTGGCGGCATCGCGCATCGTCGGACGCGTGATCGCGGGCGGCAACACGCGCAGCGTCGCGGGCTCGAGCGCCATCGGGAAGTCGGTCGAAAGCGGAGCGACGGCCGGAATGGGCGCCTTGGTGCGCGGATCGAGCGCGATCCCGAGCGCCATGGTCGGGCGCAGGGCGTCATAGGCGACCTGAAACTCGGCCAGATTGGTGGCGGCCCCGAAATCGACCGAGAGCACGCCCTGCGGCGGCAGGCTCAGGAACGGCGGATGAAAATGCCCGACATCGATGCCTGAAAGCGGCTCAGGCTGGACATACAGCTCGTAGCCCTGCAGACGCGCCGCGCGGCGCAGATAGCGGATGTCCGGCGAGCGCACGGTGGTCTGGATATCGAGGATCGTCCGCGTCGGCAGAGTCGGCCAGACCGTCAGCGGCGACGCGATCATCGCGTAGCGCGAGAACAGTTGCATCGCGATGACGCTGTCGGGCTGGTTCGGGTACGGGAACGGCTGCTCGATGTGATTCATCACGGTCGCCGTCGCGTCCAAAGCGACGACCTCGAGCGTCGAGCGGCCGGGGCGCTCCGCGTTGTGCAGGCGGGTTTCGCGGACAAAGCCGTTGACGAGCGTCTCCGGCACGATGCTGCCGGCGGCGAGGCGGATGGAAACCGGCAGCATCGGCCGGAACAGGTCGAAGGTCTGCAGATCCCAGTCGCCGAAGCCGTTGCGCGACAGCGAGAAGCGCAAGCGCAGGATGGACGCGGCATCGGTCGAGCATTCGACTTCGACGCTCTCCAGCGCCTCGACGAACGGCAGCGGCAATGGCGCCTTCATCACGCTCACGAGAAAGAAGGAGGGAAGGAGCGACACGGGTTCCTCAGCGCAACGGCAAGGCCACGCCGAGCACCCGGCCGGCGGTGGACGTGAGCGCCTGCGGGTCGAGGTCCGCGTTCGCATCGGCGATGCGCCACCAGGACTCCGGATCGCGGAAAACAGTCCACGCGATCTGGTCGAGCCGTTCGCCCTCCTGAACGACATGCGCCGCCTGCGGCGCCTCGCGCACGACGAAGCGGATGCGCGCGTAGCGGATCTCCACGCCGTCGCTGCGGATCAGCGTCGCGGTGGGAACCTGTTCGTATCGACTGCCGCGGAAGAACATCGCTCGTCTCCTCTCAGAACGGCAAGGCGCGGCCGAGCGCGCCGGTATCCTGGCCGAGATTGAGGGCTGCCATGACTTCCTTCTGGGTGAAGGACGCCATGTAGACCCAGAACGCCGGATCGGTCAGTTGCAGATCGCGATAGGTCAGCACCTTCAGCCCGAGATCGGCCTTGGCGTTGATCGGATTGAGCCGGGTGTCGAATGCCTGCTCGGTGATCGACAGGCTCTGGACGCGCACCGGCAAGACGCGCCGCGCTCCCCAGACAAGCAGCGCCAGCGGCGCGGGCTCGCCCTGGATGAACGCGCCGCCGAAGGCCGCGATCACCTGATTGGCGACGACCACCGGAAACGCCGGGTAAAGCAGGCCTTCCAGAGCGGCCAGCACCGGATGCAGGCCGTTATCGACGGTTACGCCGTGCTGCTCGGGTTGCTCGAGCTGGTCCGCCGCGTCGATCTCCACCGAGAGCGTGATGCTCTCTTCGGGCGGCCCGTCGGTCCGGTGCGCATCGCCCCGTCCGCCGCCCTCGGCCGTGCGCGGGGTCAGCGAGCGCGTCACCTGCTCCGGGTTGTACTGGAACACCACGACCTTCGGGATGAGCGCCGGAAGCGCGTAGGCGACGACCGCGCCCTTGAGGATGCGCGGGGAGCCGGGGAACGTGCTCATGGTTTTTTTCCGGGGTCGAGCGGGCCTCGCGGCGCCGGCGGCGGGTAGTGGTGTACGTCACGCAGCGCCTCGCCCTCGAGCAGGAACGGCAGTACGCGATGCGTGGCGACGCCTTCGGCGACGCGCCCATGGCAGAGGACGTTGTTCATCGGGGTTTCACCGGTTCCCAGACATAGTCGAAGGGCGTGCCGGAGTACGGCACCGGACAGGTCGGCGCGCACCCGGAGCGATTCGAGCCTGTCGCGGTGGCGCCGGGTCCGCCCGTCCAGGTCGCCGCGGCCCAGGCCAGGGGCGCGCGCGGATCGTCACCCTTATAGAGCTTGTAGCCGCCGGCCAGGAGCTTCGTGGCGGCCAGGGAGAACGCCTTGTCGAACGGGAACGGCATGACGTCGTAACAGGCGCGCATCATCACGCCGTAGGTGCCGTAGTTCACCGAGCCCGAGAGCCAGCACTCCGGGCCAACCTTGACCGTGTTCGAGCAGCCCGTTTCGTGACCGGGATCGAAGTCGCAACCGGGGGCTGTCGGATCGGCGTCGCAGTCGGTGCCGGGAGCCGGTGCGGGGGTCGGCGAGCCGGGTATTCCGCAGGGCGGGTGGTAGGGCGGCTCGCGCAGGTAATGCACCGATCCCTGATAGAGGCCGATCGTGTCGAATGCGTCGGCGTTGAGCCCATAGCCGGTGCCGGCTCCGGAGCCGCCCTTGACGAAAGGCTGGACCAGGTACTGGCAGGCGCGAAGTTTGTCCTTGCCGGACCAGCCGAGGAAGTCGCTGCGCACCTGGGCCCAGATTCGCGCCGTCTCGGCCGTCACGTCGGGACCGCACACGCCGCCGACGACCGGCGGACCCTGCGGTGCAGGCGCCGGCGGCGAGGGCTTGCGCGAGTCGCCGCTGTCGCGTCGCAGCGCCGCGGGCGCGCCGCGCCCCGCCTGCAGCACGTGCACCAGTTCATGCGCCAGCAGGCCGCGAGCGGTGGACGTTCCCGGGCTCCACTCGCCGGGCGCGAAGGCGATATCGCGGCCCAGCGCGAACGCGCGTGCACCGAGCATCGTCGCGGCCGATGACTCCGCGTGTATGCGGACATCGCCTAAGTCGCGGCCCAGTCGCGGCTCGAAGAACGTCCGCTCGGTCGCCGGCAGGGCCGCACCGCGGCCAAGGCCCGCGGCGGCGGCATCGGCCGAGCCCGTCGCGGGCACACCGGCAGGCATAAGGCGGACAGTCGGGTCGTCGTGGTCGTCGCGGGCGCAGGCGGCGCATTGCCGTCGCACGGCTGGTGCCGGCATCCGCATGACCCGGTCGGCGAGCGTGTCGGCCTCTCGCTCGTAGGCATCGTCGGCAGGCCCGACCGCGAGCTTCGCACGCAGGCGGCCGCTCTGGCGCAACGACTCCAAGGTCCGGTCCTCCGAAAATGTCCGCTCCGTCGCCCGCATTGGCGCGTCGCGAACCTGTCTCGCGACGGCGCGCGAAGGTGCAGGCGATCCGGTGGCTGTCTGCGCGCGCATCACAGTTCAATTCCGAGGGAGAAGCCGGCCCGCAGATAGCGGGTCAGGGCAGGATCGCGTTCGATCTCGGGCGTGCTCGGGCCGATCGTGCCGGTGCCCATGGCCGCTCCGGCGGCGGCCTCAGCCCCCACCACAACGCGCGGATAGCCGGTGCCGAGCCGGTAGCCGACGCCCACGCCCGCCTCGCCATAAAGCGATTTGGCCGACAAGTCATAACGCGCGCCGGAACCATCCTGCCCGCTTGAATTGAACCAGCCGTGGCCAAGCTCACCGAAAGCACCCAGCCGAAATCCCCCTTGACCCGGAGAGCTCCGGTATTCGACTCCCAGACGCACGCCGAGCAGGAAGGCGCCACGTGACGCGCTTTCCGACGGCAGGGATGGCATCCACGTGGCGCGCGGCCCCACCGTCAGTTGCCACCGGCGGATCCGCTCGAGCGGGATGCCGAACTCGGCGGCCAGGCTCTCATAGAAGCCGCCAAGGCCGCCGATCCGGGCGTAACCCATGCCCAATGTCGCGTGGAACTCCGGAAAGACGGCCGGTCGCGACAGCGGCACGAGCGTCGCGCGGCAGCCGGGATAGCGTCCTTCGAGGAAAGCCGTCGCGAACTGGAAATGCCGCTCGTGCAGCATGGAGAAACGGCCATGTTCGAGCTGCGAGCCGGCCAGAGACGAGTCGCCTTCGATCTCGCGTTCCGGGCTGTAGTGGCCTTTCGGATCCTTGGCCGCTTCGGACTCCTTCTCTAGGTATTCGTCGCCATGACTCAGCACGAAATGAACCGCTTCGTGAGGAATGGTCGAGTCGAGGTCGGTGTCGCCCATGCACAGCACGATGTCCTCGCCACTCACATAGGAGCGGCCTGGCCGGTTGACCGGCGTGACCGTCGAGTTCGGCGCGCGGCTCACGCCCTTCGCCGACGAGCTGGTGCCGACACGCACGCGGATCGGGATGTTCCTGCCGGCACAGCCGCGCGGGCAGCCTGTTCCCTCCAGATGCACCTCGAACCAGCCGTTCAGCCGCGCATTGAGGAGCGGGATGAACTCGTTCTGCAGGCTGGTCATTCGTTCTGCCGAAATGTTGGGGACCGGTGAGCTCTGCTCGGCGGGGCTCTGGCAGAGTCCCCAGGTTCCGGAGGGTGGCTGCTGGAATCGGACCACATGCGGGACGATCAACTCGCAGCCAGACGGATCGAATGCGACCCGGATCGAGCCTCTATGGATGAGCCGCTCCGGCGCGTCTCGAACGGTCTCAAGCCGGCTTACCTGACCCTCGATCGTGCCGCCGGCTGTGCTGATCGTGGCTGGGTCCAGTGTGTCTTCGAAGCAGGCCTTGTCGACGCAGGTCGTCTGCCTCCCGGCCGGCGGATGAGCCTGCCGACGCACCGCCCGCGCCGCCCCGCGATCCTGCTGCAGCACGTGCACGAGCTCATGCGCCAGCAACCCGCGTCCCGCGGCGGTGCCGGGACGCCATTGCCCCGGCGCGAAGGCCACGTCGCGGCCGAGTGCGAACGCATGCGCGCCGAGCGCCGTCGCCGCGTGCGCTTCCGCGTGGATGCGCACGTCGCCGAGATTGCGCCCCAGCCGCGACTCGAAGAAGGTCCGCTCCGAAGCGGGCAAGGGCGCGCCCCGGCCGAGACTGGCCACGGCCGCGTCCGCTGTCGTTGTCGGCGATCCGCCCGGCTTTAGCCGCAGCGTGTCCTCATCCGCCGCGGCGCACGCAGCGCATTTGCGACGCAGCGTTCCGGACGGCGCCGCCGCCGTCGCGACCGGGCCCGCGCCGTCGCCTGCCATGACGGCGGCCGCGACCGCGTCGGCCTCGCGCTCGTAGGCGTCGTCGAGCGGTCCCACGGCGAGCTTCGGGCGCAGCGCGCCCGCGCGCTGCAGGGCGGGGAGCGGCGCTGTCTGAATCGTCGGACGGACTGACTGGGCCTTCATCGCCGTTTCCCCGCTGTGCTGCCGATCGTCCGCGCGACCGCCGACGCCGCCTCCGCAGGCGTCGCGCTCGTCACGTGGCCATCGACGCGTGGCACCGAGCGCGACTCGGTCGGCTGCAAGCCTGTCAGCCGCGCCGCCAACTCGCGCCGCAGTGCAGCCTCGATCTCCTGCGGCCGCGTCCCGTGCGCGAGCCCATGCACGACCAGACGATCGATGCGGATGCGCGTCGTTCCACTCATCGCCGTTCTCCTGCGCGCATGCCCTGCGGCAGACGCTCGAGTTTTGCGTATTCACGCCGCGCGGCGTGGAGCACGTCGTCCATTTCGACCGGACCGCCGCGCGCCGCCGCCAGGCTGGCCGCGTTGAGCGCCACGTTGCGGATGCTGCCTCCGGAGAGTTCGAGCCCGGACAGGGCGTCGAGGTCGAGATGCGCCGTCGGCGTCGTCCGCGGAAAGGCTTGCGCCCACAATTCGCGGCGCAGGCCCGCGTTGGGGAAGGGGAAAGGCACCAGGTGACGCAGCCGGCGCAGGAAAGCGGGGTCGAGGTCGCCGCGCCGGTTGGTCGCCAGGATCGCGAGACCCGGATGCCGCTCCATCCGCTGCAGAAGATAGTCGATCTCGATATTGGCCCAGCGATCACTCGAATCCTTGACCTCCGAGCGCTTGCCGAACAACGCGTCGGCCTCGTCGAAGAACAGGATCGCGCCGCCGGTCTCGGCTGCGTCGAAGATCCATTTCAGATTCTTTTCGGTCTCGCCGATCCATTTGCTGACGGTCGTCGCGAGGTCGATGCGCCACAGGTCGAGGTCCAGCTCGGCGGCAATCGCTTCGGCCGCGGTCGTCTTGCCGGTGCCCGACGGGCCGCTGAAAAGCGCGGCGACGCCACGCCCGCGCTCGCCGGCCACCATGGCCCACTCGCCCTCGACCAGTGCCCGCGCGCGCAGTGCGGCCACGATCTCGCGAAGGTGCGCCGCCGTGTCTGCGGGGAGGACGAGTTCGTCGAGCCTCACCATCGGGACGACCCGCTCGGCGAGCCCGTCGACCGCAAAAGCCGCCCGCGCCCGCGCTGCCCGACGCAACTCGGCCGGCGCCGCCGCCGGTCCGGCATCGCGCACGGCGAGCGCCACCTCGCGCGGCCCGAGATCGAGCTCGCCCACCAAAGTCCGCAAAAAATCAGCATCGACATCGTCACGCCCGGGCAGCGCGCTTTTCCAGATGGCGATCCGACGCGCAGGCGCGGGCGCGCGCAGATCGACCGCGATGGCGCCGTCCACACCCGGCGCGCCCGGCCTGTCGAGCAGCACCAGAAAAGCCTCGAGCGCGCGGCGCAGCAACTGGACGAAAGCGGTGGCGGCACGGTCGTTCCGGTCGAGAGCCGATTCGTCGACGAGCCAGCCGAGATCGAGCAGCGCGGCGTCGCGGGCGAGCAGGGCCAGCACCGCGGCGTCGCCGCCGGCGACGGTCCGCAACATATCCAGATCGAGTTCCACGAGCGACAGACCGAGCCGCGCAGCGACGGCCGACGCCAGTGCGCGCCGGCCCGAGCGCGGCGGCCCGGTCAGGCGCAGCCGCGGCACCGGGCGCACGCTGCCCAGACGGTGCGCGAGCGCCTCGGCTTCACACGCGTCCTCGGGCAGGAGCAACGGCGGCGGCAGCGGGAGCCACGCCGGCATCAACAGCGGATCGGCGCCCGCCCGGCCCAGCAGCCAGGCGAGCACCGGCTCTTCGAGACGCAGGCCGCGCCAGGGCAACGGCGCCGGTCCAGCCTCGTCGATGGCGACGACCCGCAGGCGCATCAGCGCGGCCGAGGGCAGCAGGCAGCTTCGCGCCGTAGCCGCATCGCCGCCGAAGAGCGTCTGCGCCAGCGCCAGCGTCGGCCAGCGGCGATGCCTGTCATCACGCGCCGCGGCGAGCCGATCCGCGATATCCGGTGTGACCTCGACGGCGAGCAGCAGCAACACGAGATCGGTCGCGAACTCGTCGAGTCCGAGCCGCGTCGCGAGGCCCGCGAGAGGCGGCCAGCGCCGCTGCGGCGCGGGCGCCTCGGGACCGCCGTCGAGCAGTGCGCGCAGCCGATCGAGCTCGTCCTCCAGCCGCGTGTCCGGCGACGGCTCCAGCGGAATGGCGCGGCTCGCGATCGCGTTCATGGCAGCAGCTTGAAGCCGGCGGCGAGCGGCGCGCTCATCGCGCCGTCGACGATCGCCCTGACCGGATAGTCCGTGCCCGCGGCCGGCGGCCTCGGCAGCATCGCGGCGAGGCTCGCCAGCGGGATTTCGACGCGGTCGTCGGGCGGCGGGGCGCCCGCCAGGCGATGCGCCTCGATCGCGACGTCGCCGATCAGGATGGTCGTGGCGACTCCCGGCGCGAACAGCCGACGGCCCTGCACAACCACCGTTGTCGCAGGCGTCGCTGCCGCGCTGGGCGGATTCACCGCCGTTACTTCCGGCAAGAGCTGCAGGACGCCCATGTCGGAGAAGACCTTCTGCAGCAGGGCGCCCGGCGTGCCGAGGTCGTCGCGACCGCCGGAGACCGATTCCATCGCCTGGAGCACGATGACCTGCACCGGCAGCACCCCGGCGCGCAGCCTGGCCGACGGCGGGATCGGCCGCGGTCCGGGCGGATCGGCCGCCGCCGGATAGGTCGTGTCGGGCAGCACGATACGCAGGCGCGCGCCGCCGTTTTCGGGCGTCACCGTGATCGGGTCGAGGCCGCCCAGCCTGACCCAGGTGCCGGCGCCCTGCAGATTCTGCCCGCGGATCGTGATCTCCTGCCCGAGCCGCACGCGCGTCTCGGTTTCAGGATCGCCGGGCGACGCCGGTGCCGCGAACACCGAGCCGATCGCCGGGCGACGCAGCAGCGCCGTCGCGATCCGGCGCGTCGCGACAGGCCGCGGGCTCACGCTCGGCATGATCGACTCGATCTGCACGACCGAAACGGTCAGCATCACGGCGCGACGGAACGCGGCGGCGGGCAGCGCCGTCCAGACTTTCGCGAAGTCGTCGAGCGCGGTCGGATGCAGGTTGATCTTGATGGCCTCGTGCTCGTCGAGCAGGCCCGGATCGAGGATCGGCGCACCGAGCGGGCGATCATTCGCCGTGATGGCCAGAAGGCTCCGCGTGACGATGGCGTGATCGTGCAGCGCCCCCAGCGAGTCGCCGAGCATCCGCTGACAAGTGAGGTCCGCCTCGGGACCCGTCTCCGAAGGCACGTGAGTGGTGAGCAGATAGATCAGTTCCAGCGACAGGGGCGGGCGCCCGTACGCGCCCGGCGCGCCGTCGCCCGGCGGCATCTGGTTTTTCAGTTGCGCGTGCTCCTTTACTTCGAGGAGGTACAGGTTGACGCGGCGCTCCTCGGCGACGTCTTCAGGTTCGATGTCGGGCGGGGCCAGCGTGACGCTGACCGGCTCCACCATCCGGTCGCGCAGGAGCGCGCGGAGTGTCCGGCTGGCGGCCTCGATGGCGCGGAAGTCGGCCATGTTCAGCGGCGCCCGGGAGCGATGCCGGCGCGCAGGCGCGCGAAGGCGGCAAAGCCCGACGTTGCCGCCGGCGCCGAAGCGGCGGCGCGCGGCGCGACCGGCGCCGGTGCGTTGTGCAATTCGATCCGGCCGATCGTGATTTCGAGCGCGGCAGGGCCGGGTGCTTCGGGCTCCGAAGAAAATGCGACGGTGGGCGCCCGGACCACCGGGTCGATGGTTCGCGCGGCGATCTCGACAACCGGCAACCGCGGCCTGTCCGCCGGCGCGGTGTCCGTCGTGTGACGAGCCGATTGCCTCGCAGCCGCGACCGTCGTCACGACCGGACCCGGCGCGTCGCGGTCTTCGGCAACTCGGGGCGTCTGCGTTCGTGTCATCGAACTATAGGAATGCGGGCGCGTCTCCACGACAGGCCCCGGCGCATCCCGGTTCATCGCGACGCCCGGCGCTTTCGTCTGCCGGTCCGCATGCGTCGGCGGAGTGTATGGATCGAAGGGGGGCAGGGCCGTCGCCGACCCGATGGACGGCGGCGTCACGTCCGGCTGCCGCTGCGCAACGACCGCGTCGGGTGTCCGGAAGGCCGTCGCAGGTTCGCTCGCTGCCGGTCCCGGATCTTCCGCGCCGGCGACGCGCGTCATCGGACGGCCGCGCCATGGATCGGGCCGCAGCGCTGGTTCGCCGCCCACACCGGCGGCGGCGCGCGCGGCGAGCCGGCCGAGAAAGCCGCCGGTGCGCGCGCTCATCGTTGCGCCGCCAGGGCCGCGTAGGCCCGTCGGCGCGGCCGCGGCAGCGCGAGGATGTCCGTCTCGCGCCAGCGGAAGGCCCGCGCGATCGCACCGACTTCGCCGAGCAATAGGCCGGCCTCGGCTGCGATCTCCGCGATCAGGTGCCCGGCGGCATCGAAGTTTGCGGTGAAGTTCTGCCGGCAAGCGGGACAGGCGAGGGCGAGGCGGATTTCAGCCTGCGGGTCCAGCTCGGCGAGCGTGCCGTCCAGTGCCGCGGCCAGTTCCTGCGGGATGGATTCGAGGGGCCACGCCGTCCCGTCGTCGCGTTCCAGCGAGAGAATGCACTGGCGCAGAAGTTGAGCGGCCGCGTCGGACCGGTACAGGACCGCGAGCTGATCCGCGCCCGTCACCCGCCGCAGCCGGGCGCGCCAGGAAGCGCCTGCGGCTCCGACCGCGACGACGGCCTCGGGCTCGCCCGGCATTGCCGGCGGCACCAGCAGGTCCGCGACACGCAGATCGAGGTCCAGGAGTTCCGCGCAGCCGGGGCAGGAAACCACGGCCTCGATCGCTTCGCCGAAAGTGAGCCGGTGCAGATGCAGGAGCAGAGCCTCACGATCGCCGATACACAACGCCTGAACCAGCGACTCGTCGATATCGGCGAGATCGCCGATCGCCGTCGTGCAGGCCGCCAGCAGGGCGGTCACGAGGCTCGCGCGCGGCTCGCCGGCTGCGGCGGCCTCTTGCACCCGTAGCTCGTCGGTCCCTGCCAGCAGACGCAGCCGCGCGGTGCCGTGTCGCGCGCGCTCGTGAAACAGACCGACCGGGAGCCGCAGGGTGGCACCCGTCGCGGACGAACTCACTGCGGCTCGACGAAGCTCGGCTCGACCGGCTCCGTCACCTCGTAGTCACGTTCCCAGCCTTCGTTTTCGAGCTTGATGTGCTGAATCGCGATGGCATTCGCCGACGCGTCCAGATCCGGCAGCGCCTGGAATTCGGAGACCCAGCAGCGATAGATCTTGTACGACAGCACTTTCTGCCCGGCCTCGTTGAAGACGTCGATGATGATGTCCTTGCGGAAGTCCTTGAGCGAGACTTCCGCACCGAGGCCCGCGCCGTAGTTCCAGACCTTGTTGGCCCAGACCTCGAATTCGGTGTCGTGGGTCACGCCGCGATCCAGCTGGATCGGCTCGAATTTGGCCCGGCCGGGCGAGACCCGCTCCAGCGACGGATCGCCGCCTTCCCGGTGCCGGACCACTTCGATCGAGCGCTTGAGCGCGCCCACTTTGCTGATCCCGGCGACGTATCGCCCGTCCCACTTCACGCGGAATTTGTAGTTCTTGTAGGGATCGAAACGGCTCGCATTGACGGTGAATTGCGCCATTGCATGTTCCTCAGACCTGGATGTCGCCGGCAAGCTGCTGGATCTTGACGATCACGAACTCGGCCGGCTTGAGCGGGGCGAAGCCCACCAGAATGTTGACGATCCCGTTATCGATGTCGTTCTGCGTCGTGGTCTCGTGGTCGCATTTGACGAGGTAAGCCTCGCGCGGGCTGGTCCCCTGAAATGCGCCCTGGCGGAACAACGTGTGCATGAAGGCACCGACGTTCAGCCTGATCTGCGCCCACAGGGGCTCGTCGTTGGGTTCGAAAACGACCCATTTCGTACCCCGGTAGAGACTCTCTTCCAGGAAAAGCGTGAGCCTGCGGACAGGGATGTATTTCCACTCGCTCGCCTGCGCGTCCGCACCGTCCAGTGTGCGCGCGCCCCAGCAGATGTTGCTGTAGACCGGAAAGCTGCGCAGGCAGTTGACGCCCAGCGGATTGAGGGCGCCGTTCTGCGGATCGGTCAGCAGATAGTCGAGCGAAAGCACGTTGCGCAGACGCGCGTCGGTGCCGGCCGGCGCCTTCCACACGCCGCGGTTCGCATCGGTCCGCGCATAGAGCCCGGCGATCGTTCCGCTGGCGCCCACGCTGCGCGGCCGCCCGTCGGCAAGCGGATCGCTGATCCGCGTGCGCGGAAAATACACCGCCGCGTTGCGATGCCGCAGCTTGTCGTTCTGCCCGATCCAGGTCTGCATCTTGGTGAGCGTATCGACTGTATCCGGGATATCGACCACGAGAAACGCCCGTCGCCGCTCGCAATAACTCGACGCCGTCATGTAGACGGTCTGCATTTCGGCCTCGGAGAGCAGCGGTGCGGCCGGCAGACAGAGGACGTTGAACAGGTCGACGTCCTCCAGCGCGTACAGCCCGGTCTTGTCGACCTCGACGCCGATCAACTCGGCTGCAGCGAGCGCTATTCCGTCCTTGCCGCCGGTGAGTCTGACCTGCTGCACGTTGACAGTTGCGGCGCCGAGGCCGAGCGCGTTCAAAACCGCATTCGTGCCGCCGACGGTCAGCTTCTCGGTGCCGTCGAAGCCACTCCCGCCGCGACCGGCTAGGATCTGATAGCGATATTTGTTGGCCGCGGTTCCCTTGCCGATCAACCGGACCACGGCGCCTTCGAGCAGCGCCCGCTCGGCGTCGCTCGTCGCCGAGAGCGCTGCGGCGCGGATCGCGGCCTCCAGCAGCGGCCGAAATGCCGGATGGTCGTTCGATGTGCCACCGAACGTGTGAGTCACCGAAACGGGGCGAGGCCCGCCGCCGGCATCGACTGTCAGCGCGACCGGCGAGGCCGGGATCGTGCTCGCGATCGGAATCTCGGCGCCCATGGTGCCGGTTGCGGCCGGAAGGTTCGCGGCCCAGCCGGCACCTTTAGCAAGCTGGATCAGCGTAGAGGCCGAATTGACGACGTCGATGGCGTTTCCGGGGCCGGCGAGTTCCGCGACCAGCCCGCGATGATTCTCGCTGCGCCGGGTGACCCGCCGCCCGCCTTCGGTCACGATCTCGCTGACTGTCAGGATCAGGGAAAACGGGTGCGTCAGATCGCCGGCTTCGTAGTCCACCTCGAGATAGAGGTTGTTTCCCCAGATGCCGGGATCGGCGACGGAATCGTCTCCAATCTTCCGTCCGGCGCTTACGGTGAACACGGTGGCGCCGGCGGTCGGCTGGACCCGCAAGAGCGCGCTGGCCGCGGTCGCCGGTGCCGTCGCCGAGGTGGCCGACGTCGTGTTGGCGACCCGGACCACGAAGCATTCGTTGCCGCCGTTGAGGAAGAATTGCTGGATCGCATAGCTCGACTCACTCGCGAGACTGATGCCGCCGAACTCGCGCCCGAAATCCGCCATGCCGAAGATCTGCACTGGCTTGTTTAGTGGGCCGCGCTCGAACCGGTCGACGAATGCGGCCACGGAGGTCGAGACCCCGGTGATGGTTCGCACGCCGCTGGGCAGCTCTTCGATATACACGCCTGGGTAGGTCGGCTTCACCGGCATCGCAACCTCCGTGAGGGCAGCTTGTGCCTTTGGGCTTGCCCGCGCGACGGGCGGCGCGTACCGCAGCGCCTTGCTCGCCGCACTTCGAAGCAAGACGGGAGGAGACTTCCTCGCCAATCTGGCGCGATCACCATGTCGCATTTGCAGCCGGACGCGCCGATTGCTCTAACAGTAGTTGATCGCCAGCGCCATGCAAGGGGAATGTAACGACCAGCGAATGGTATCGGCGGCGGGCATGCGGTCAAATCGTCGCGCGAAGAAATTCAATTCTCAGGTTCGTTTCAGGAGTCGTGCGATGGGTATTCGAAGGGTTGGCTCGAAGTGGTTGCCTAACGATTGGCGCGGGGATGAGAGGCTGTCTCGTTCGGAAGCGTTTTACTGTTTTTTTCTGGGCGAGATCAATTTGTGAGTTCTGGCTTGTTAATTGACATAATGTTAATTATCAATTCTGTTGGTATGTTTTAGGGTGTTGCATGCTGGACTGCTTTCTGACCCTAGATACCGCAACAACTGTATGTATTTATG